>NZ_JBWDNI010000020.1:0-115333 GCF_056269105.1 Paenibacillus sp. J31P316
CTTTTTAAACTCTTCGTTGAATCTTTTCCGTTGTTCACCCATGTGAACACCTCCTGTTGAAGTTATTATTCACTTTCTCTTAAGAGGTGTCCACTTTCTATTCTAGGCCCAATGAATGACCGTTAGCGTCAATATTTCGGGAGTTTAACTTTCTTACGGAAATTCATGTCCATAAGCGCGCGAAATCTCTGACTAAACCGTGGAATAATCTTCTAATGGTCATCCATGTCCATTAATCACTTGGAATGGACGCGATGTTCGTTCTAACGGTCAACTTTGACCACTTGTCAGGACGATAACGTTGTTGTCCCTTCAATGTATAGTTGGTCATTTGACCAGCGTTTCACCGTTCGTACCCTGCACATTAAACCAAAAACTTCAATTCCCGATCCACGGCGCGAATCTCGATTCCGCCCACGGCCTTGCCGCTCAGCTCCGACATGACT
This sequence comes from Paenibacillus sp. J31P316, assembly GCF_056269105.1. Classification (NCBI taxonomy): domain Bacteria; kingdom Bacillati; phylum Bacillota; class Bacilli; order Caryophanales; family Paenibacillaceae; genus Paenibacillus; species Paenibacillus sp. J31P316. Next base: position 447 of record NZ_JBWDNI010000020.1, read on the forward strand.
TCAGGCGGTTGATTGTTTTCCAATTCCACCTTATAGGGATAACCATTGAAGGCATAACGAATCGCATTCGCTTCCAACTCCATCTTCGGCAATTCGGGCGTATCGCCCCATACCAGCTGAATGCCCCAGCCCGTCCAATTCGCGGTGAAAGCCATGCTGCGCTCCGAGCACTGAATCCGCAGCGTGCGCTCCCCTTCCAAACGAATCCGAATCGCAAGCTCGCCGATCACGGACTCATCCGTTTCCACCGCCTGTACGACGACCGGCACGGCCTTGCCTCCGTCGTCATAAATAACGGGACGGAGACCGGCCGACGTCAGCTTGTCGCTCCATCGGGCGCTGTCGACAACCGGCAGCGTATCGTAGTGGCTGTTTTTATCCAGGGCCACATCCTTCATATAGCGCTCTTCGTAACGTTCGTCGAACAAGTGAATGTCGCGAATCCAGAGGTCGCCGTTGTTGTTCAGTAGATTGATCCGGTAATAGCGGTTGTAATACCAGACCGATTGGCGGCCTTCATGCCTCCAATCCGTCAGCGCGACCAGCGAGGAGGCCGGCGTGACGGGATAATGGGCCCTGAACCATTCGCCCGATTCCGCCAGCGTTTCCACCTTCAATACGCCTTCCTCCCGTTTGCTGGCAAGCAGCTCGACTTGCTGAATCAAACCGTCCTTCATCAAATCCCAGCCGAAGGAGTTCTCCTGGCCGACTTGCGTGTAACCGAATGAGACCTGCTCCTTGCGGAAATTGACGTCGAAGAACCATCGGACCCACTCGGGAATGCCGCCTCCCCCTTCGTCGCCCGAATACACCGGCTCGAGCGTAATGACGCTCTGTCCATTGCCGCCCAGCTGTGCATCATACTGATAGATCGGGTCGCTGCCGAGCATGCGGAATACGGGAACCGGAATTTGGCATTCCTCCGTCTGGGCGGGCATGAATCCGTTCAAGCGGCTCGGATAATAGGCCTGATTGTAGTAGCCTCCCCACAGCGTATAGCCGTCCGTCCCCCATTGATCCTTGCAGTTGCAGGAAGCCACGATATGATACCGGTCGGACAAATAAGCCAATAAGTGCGCATCCATAAACCAGGACCCGACCGATCGCGGATAGTAGCCGAAGATCGCGCGGAAATCCTCCATCAGCACATCCGCCAGCCGCTCTCGTTCTTCCGGCGTATAGCCGACGGAGAAGGCGATATGCGCATGCCAATCCCAGGCGTAGCGGCCTCTCCACGGAATGCCCGCTTTCTCCGCCAGCGGCTGCACGACTTCGAACCATACGCCGATTTCCTGCGAGGCATCCGCTTCGCGCAGCAGCAAATCCGTAAATGCCGGATTGATCAACGCATCATATTGAAGCAGCCAGCTAGCCGGCAGGCCGTGCTTTTGCACGAGCGCAAGCTGCTCTTGGACCGGCTCGAGCAGATCGATCGGCTCTCTTGGCTCTACGCCGCGAATGAAGTTAATGATATTGACGTTATTCGGATAAACAGCTGCATTCATCGTTTACGCTCCGTTTCTGATTCCCCGAGAGGCTTGTCCATGTGATAGGCATAGATTCTAGTCACATCATCGTTCAAGGAATAGCCCTGCCCGACGTATGACCATTGATTTCTTTCATAATAACCGATCAGATCCGTGCAGAGATACAGGCTGGAGTAGCCTTTTTCCCTCGTCTCCCGTATGGCATGATGCTGCAGCAGCTCGCCGATCTTCCTGCCCCGGGCATCTGGATTCACGTACAGGCAGGCAAACCAAGGACACAAGTCCTGTCTGCTGTTCAAATCGCTTCTTAAGAGCGCATACGAACCCATGATGCGGTTCTCTTCGACAGCGACATAAAACCGCGGCAGATCGCTGTCCGTTTTGCAGGACTGAACGATGCAATCCCGGTAGAAATTCCGATTCGACTCCGCTCCCCATTGCCCCCAAATATAGGAAATGGCGTCTTCCAGGAGTTCAGGATGATGACGAACATCGAGAATTTGAAGCATATTTGGATTCTCCTCGCGTGCGACTTTTAATCATCTGCGTTACTGGGCTGTCAGCGAGTCCGCACTCACGGCAATCGCGGCAATCGCGGCAATCGTGGAGCTCACGGCAACCCCTGCATACGCCTACAATTATCATCGTTAATAATGGCATACTTATTCATATCCTCGAACTTCCCTTTGACGAAGAGATGTTTTCTCAGGATTCCTTCGAATGCCATGCCGCACTTCTCCATCACCCTCGCGGATCCCGTATTCGCGACCAGACAGCGCGCTTCGATTCGCACTAGCTGCAGGACTTCGAATCCGTATGCAATCACGCGCTCCACAACCTCGCTCATGATTCCCTTATTCCAATAGGGGCGCGATAACGCATAGGCGATCTCTGCCCGAGCATGCTTGGGGTTGCAATACACGAAGCCGACCGTGCCAATGATCGCTCCTGTTTCTTTATCTTCGATTCCCCAGGGGGCTACCTGCTGATCCTCATATAATTGGATGATATGATTGACGAATCCCTCCGTGTCCGCCTGCGTGATATGCGCGTACCAGCTCGTATAGCGGGCGACTTCGTTGTCCGAACAGTACTGATAGATTGCAGGCACATCGGCCGAGGTGATTTTTCTTAGCCTGACCCGCTCCGTTTCTAGCACGGGGTTACTGTAAATTGGCGATTCCATCGTCATCGTCACGCTCCTTATTGGTTATCCCTTGTCCGTCGCGAGCTGATCGCGAACGAACTTACGCGCGGCTTTATGATTCCAAATCTGTGCTTCCACATAAGGAAGGGTCCCTTCCGGGTGCATGGATGGGATCATGTCCATCAACTCGCTGGTAGCTAGCGCCCCGATCTCCGAGAGCGTAAAGACATGCCCATGAAGATGCGGGCGATAATAGGCCTCCGGCTTATCCCTGGCGATCCAATACGAAACCATGCTGTCCGGTAACGTGAAGCTAACGTCGCTTTCATCGAAAATCGAGAATGGCAATTGAACCTTATCCAGGCCAATCCCTGCGGTTAACGAATACTGCTCAATCCATGTAGACGACCCGAAAACCGCATAGAATGGATAGTTATCCTTCGGCTTGCCGCCTTTCGCAATAAATCGTTCCCTTAACCAAATCTCGGTTTCTCTTCTATTATCCCAATAGTCGGCTGGCTCCTTGAACCGTTCGAAGAAAGCCGAGTCGTCGCATAGATCACTCATGACTGCCATCGCTTCGGGCCTCGTTAATGCCGACAAGCTTCGGAATGGAACGGACTTGTAGTAGTGCGTCACATATTCAACCATTTGGATCCCCCTTGAGGTTCACGCTTCTTTGAGACTCACTTTGCGTTTCGTTCGAGTCTATAGACCATTAATTCTTCGTTCACGTAGGTGCTCGCATCTAATTTCATGGCGTGAATCTCTATGCCGTAGGTTTGAAACCCCAAGGATTGATAGAGTCGTTTGGCCGGTAGATTGGTATCTACTACGTATAAATTGATCTGCTCCAGTCCGGATAGGCGATGGGCGTCATGCAAGAGTTCCATTAATAATTGCTTCCCTATTCCTTGTCCTTGGTAGCGTTCCTCCACGTACATCCCCCACACCATGCCTTTATGCCGCATTTTGAGGGAAGTCTCCTGCCTGAATCCGACCATGCCAATCAATTCGCCTGTCTCCGTAAAAGCACCCACGATGAAGTTCTCGTCCGCTGCGGAAAATCGTTCTTGGATACGCTCGATCGGCGTATCTTGAGCTTCTTCGTACGAAGCTCCGAACGACTGCGGAAATCGCTGCAGCGCTTCTAATCGCAGGCTCCAGTAAGCCGCTATATCTTGAAATTGCAATCTTCTGATGTTCATCGAGTCACCTGCCTACATGGGCTTGGGATTCTAAATAGTCGTTCAGTTCCTGCCTCGTCGCTGCATGTAAAATGATGCTGTCCGACGTCAGCATTCGCTCCAGCAAACTCGACTCCTTGACTTTGCGTCCCCATTTTCTCGAGAAGGATCGCCAGTCGCACACCATTTCGATGATATACTTTCGCGGCATCGGCAATGCTTCCCTCGCATGCTTATTGACCACCCAATGCTCCCAATGGTGCTTGTTGCGATTCTGATGGTGCAGCCACGCGTATTGCCATCGCAATTCGGTCTGTTCGTCCTTGCAGTCGGCATAGAATTTGAGAGCATAGGGGACAAATTCTTTGGGATGAAATTTGGACAGGTCATGCACGATGCCCTGGAGATATAATCCTTCTCGCCAGCATTCGACGAGGACGTTTATTTTGTGGTCCACGACGTACAGGAAATAACGCCAGTAGGCTGCGATAGGAATAGGCGTCGTCTCCTTTGGTTTGTAGTTTGGGGTTTCTTCGAGATGACTGAACGTCATTCTTATGGAAGGTTTATTCCGCCTTCACATGGTACGCAGTCATCTCGCGATCTGCCCGAATCTCCAAGACCCCTTCTACAGCTGGGGTTTCCTACTTTATGAGTTTCAATAGTTCATCCTCAGCTACGCCTTTTGTTACCTTATCTAGTTCCGATGAAGCAAACCAGTCCGGATTCAGCGTGTTGCCGCCCGCATATTTAACTACATGAGTTACGGCAGACGCCGACACATAGATGTTATGATGCTTGAAGGGCTTAACGTCCATGGTCTCCCCCTTCGCCAAATAAGTGAACGTTACTTGACCCGTGTCGATAAGGTCCGCGAACACGATCCATCCACGCTCGACAATATACAGTTCATGCAATTGCTTATGATAATGGCTATTTTCCCAAACGCCTTTATTAGACCCCTCTGATCTTATATACGAGCTCCCGTCTTCGTTCACTAATCGAAAACGTCTTTGACCGTTTTCCATTTCGTTATGGGCCACGTCGGTTCCCATTAGTTTTGCCTCTTCCGGCGTGATCGTCCTCCAGCTTCCCTCAACGCTACTCATCCCCACGAGCCTCGAACGCATACGCCTGGCGCAGCGGCTTGGACAACTGGCCGTTCTCCCACGGAAGCAGCAGATCCGCCATAAAGCGCTGCCATTTCGCCTCGGCCGGCGTCGCCGCGATCCCGCGCATCGCTTCCTCGTAATTCTCGACCTGCATGTGAGCGAATAACGTGCCGTCTCCCATGTGGAAGATATGGTACTGCTTGATCCCGTATTTGGCGAAAGCGGCCTCCAGCTCGGGATCGACATTGTCATGCCGTTTGATATATTCCTCGATGTTGGCAGGGTCGATGCGAAGCGCGAATGAGATATGTTCCATGGTCATTCTCCTCCTTGAATGGTTGATTGAGCCGCCGAATCAGCCTAAGCCCTCTCTTACGATACTTAGCAGCTCATCGCGATGTTCCGGATGACAAGCAATGATGTAAGGTTCTTCTTTCATCCCCATAAACGGATTTCCCTCGAAATCGATGACGATGCCTCCGGCTTCTTTAACCATCAACAGACCGGAATACAGATCGTCCCCCTCGGAGTTGTACAAAATAATGCCGTCGATATCGCCTTTGGCCAGCATGCACCATTGCAAGGTCGGCGCCCATAATCGCATCATCCGTTTGAAACGCAAATCAATATGCTGTCTCAACCGAACGGCTCGATCGTCATTCCGCACGACATGCCCTTGAATCCAGCCGACGTTCCCCTTGAGCAGATTGGGGTTGCTTCTCACGGACATCGGCTTTCCGTTACAGAATGCGCCTTCGCCAACGGCGGACACGAATAAGCGGTCCGTCATCGGCTCATAGATAACGCCCAGAACCGCTTCCCTCTGGTACATTAACGTGATCGATACCGTAAACACCGGCAGTCCGATGGCATAGTTATTCGTTCCGTCCAGCGGATCGATTAACCACAGCCAGTCGCTCTCGCTCCCCAAGCTGCCCGCTTCTTCGCTATGGATTTGATGATCGGGGAAAGCGGAGCCAATGTGATGCAGCAGATGCGCTTCGGCTAGATGGTCGACTTCCGTAACGACGTCGCCAAAATCGCCTTTCGTCTCCAGTTGGCCCACTTGATCGAATTTCTCTCTCGCAATGGCTCCTGCTTGCCGGATGATGCGTTCCGATAGTTCCCTAGCTTGTTGAATGACGCGAGTATCCATATGGCACCTCGGTTTACGTGGATTTTAGTAGAGTTAGGATTGCCGTAACAGCTGTGTTTGCCGTGACTACTGCGACTGCAGCGGATTCTCCAACCGCATAGATACGCTTCTTTCCCGAAAGCCCAATGACTTCCAAAACGCATAGCCGCTTTCATTCCCATGCAGCACTTCAATGTCCACATAAGTGGCGTTTAAATAGGCGAGCAGCTTGGAGAATGCCAGCCTTCCATAGCCGTTTCTTCTGCTATCCCTGCAGATGAAGAACTGCCTTACGTACAGCGGATCTCTCTGGTGATTGACTAGCGCATAACCTCTGACCTGTTCTTTCTCCACAAAGGTATAGGCCACGTAGCCTGTCTCCATAAACTGCCTCATGCGTTCCTTCAGTTGCACGACGTTCATCGGATTATCGTGCTTCTCGTCTTCGATCAGCTGCTTATTCAACTCAGCGAGCAGGTCCGCTTCCTCAAGCGTACAGGTATGAATCAGGATGCCGCTCATTCTACCATCGCCTCCGCTATCAACTTCAGCTGCTCATTCCGATGTTCCAAGAATCGTTTCATATAACGCCGGAGTACCGCTCGTTCGACCATCCATCCCAAGAACCCGAGCGGAGCCTCGAACTGCAGCGTATCCGTCATGATGGTTTTATTATCTTGCTCGCTAAACTCGTGCAGGTGCCTTAGTCTCTTGAAGGCACCTCTTTGCATGTCGTCCGTAAAATGAAACGGTCGTTCAAACGTTGTAATCTTCGACGTCAGCCGCTGTCTAATGCCAAAATGAGTCGCTTCAAAGGTGACCGTTTCCCCGAATCCGATCGGTCCCGAAGTAACGCCCCTTACGGCCTTTTCTTTCGTATGCTTCCATACGGTTTGGGTATGGATATCAATGTCCCTCGCTAGATCAAAACATAGATTGATCGGAGCATCGATCTCGATCCGCGTCGTAACGGTAACCACTTGGGCGCCACCTTTCCGTGCCATCCTCTTACTAGCAAGTATCCCACGGCATACTAGAAATTTCCATACCGAGCTTTTGGAAACTTATGAATTCCTCTATGAACGAAGGTGGGATTAAGCGTAAAGAAAGAGGCGCCAATCCGGCGCCTCTTTCTTGATGAACCTGCGTTCACCGCCCTCTTCTTCATCGTACTAGTGCTCATCTATCATTTCGCTCGAACAATCGCCACAGCTGCTGTCGATTTTCAGTTCCGTGCCCATGCCGGGTCGGCCTCCTTCAATAGATGAACACTTTCGCTCCGGATGTTGAGTATGAAACAAATGCGGTCACATCGGCGATTGAAGTCCTTTCGTATCTCTATATACTAATAATCAACAAATGCCATTTAATCAACGCGTGTTGAACAAGGCGTTTGAAAACGAAATTCGAAGGGATCGATTCGCATTGGAAAACATAGCCGGGAAAGTGGTCATTATAACGGGAGCATCAAGTGGCATCGGGGAAGCCACGGCCAAGCTGTTGGCTATGAAGGGAGCCAAGCTCGTATTGGCGGCAAGAAGAGAGGAACGCCTGCAAACGATCGTGAGCGAAATCGAGCAAACCGGCGGGAAAGCCGTATACCTGAAGGCCGACGTGGTTTCCTCCGAAGACTTGCAGAAGCTTGCGAAGTTCGCGCTCGAACGATACGGCTGGATCGACGTGCTTGTGAATAACGCCGGAATCATGCCGGTGTCGCGGCTGAGTGAATTAAGGGTCGCCGAATGGGATCAGATGATCGACGTGAATATTAAAGGCGTGCTGCATGGCATTGCCGCTGTATTGCCGATCATGAGAGAACAGCAGTCGGGGCATATTATCAATGTTTCTTCGGTTGCCGGCCATACCGTCAGCCCAACCTCGTCCGTATACAGCGCGACCAAATTCGCCGTCAGAGCGATTACGGAAGGGCTGCGCCAGGAAGAGTCGCCGACCTCCCGTATTCGAACGACTATCATCTCCCCGGGGATAACGGAGTCGGAGCTGCTAAACACGGTGACGAGCCCCGAGGTGCAAGCGATGGCTGGTCATTTCCGCGACATGGGCATTTCGCCGTACCGGATCGCCGGAGCGATCGCTTACGCCATCAACGAACCCGAAGATACGGGCGTTAACGAGATCGTGATTAGACCGACGGTTCAGAGTATGTGATTTAGTCTACGCTTTTACGTTGATTGCGATTCAACAAGTCGTTCGCGATTTGAAAAAGCGCCGGGACCCAAGGGTTCCCGGCTTTTTATGTGAATCGGTCCATAATCGTTAGGCGCCGTACCGAAACATCGGAGTACTATTTACCATTAAATTAAATAGACAAAAAACATATATTTTGTTTACTTTGTTTTAGGAGCGTGATATGATTCAACTCGACAAAGACACCAACGCGAAAGGATGATCGAGTTGAAATCATCTAAGAATATTATTTTGATGCTTATCGTTGCCTGCCAACTCATGATTATTCTCGACTCGTCCGTCATGGTCACCGCGCTTCCGGAAATCGGAGCGATGATGCACCTGTCGACGACAAGCCTGACTTGGGTACAGAACGCCTATATTCTCGTCTTCGGCGGTTTGCTGCTGTTAGGCGCCCGGACCGGAGACATTATAGGAAGACGGAGAACCTTGTCCTTGGGCATCGCCTTGTTTACGATCGCGTCCGTTATGGTCGGCGTCGCGCAATCGGCCGAATTCCTGCTCTTCTCCCGCGCCCTGCAAGGACTTGCGGCCGCATTCGCCACGCCGTCCACGCTGGCCCTGCTATCGGTCAGCTTCACGGAAGCGAAAGAGCGCGCGAAAGCAATTGCCGTTTATAGCGCCATCGCGGGCGGGGGCGGCAGCGTCGGCCTCGTGCTCGGGGGATGGCTGACCGAATACGTATCCTGGAGAGTCGGGATGTTCATCAACGTTCCGATCGGCATCGCCTTGCTCATACTCGCGCCGCGTTTCCTTCGCGAAACGGACAAAACCGCGGGCAAATTCGACGCGATGGGCGCTTTGACTTCCGTTCTGGGCATGTCGGCACTCGTGTTCGGGTTTATCCAGGCGGCTTCCGAAGGATGGGCGCGGCCGCTCACCTTGATTTCTCTGGCGTTCGGCGCGGTCATGCTGACGTCGTTCGTCTTTATCGAAGCCCGGGCGAAGCAGCCGATCACGCCGCTACGGTTATTTTCCAACCGTCGCAGATCCGGAGCTTATCTCGGCCGGTTTCTCATGGTCGCCGGAAACTTCTCGCTCTTTTTTTTCCTGCCCCAATATTTGCAAAACGTGCTCGGTTTCACCGCTTTCCAAGCCGGCATCGCCTTTCTTCCGATGTCGGTCGTGATGTTCGGGATGATGTACTTGATGCCAATGCTCGTTTCGCGGTTCGGCAATCTTAAAGTACTGATCTCGGGCATCGTGATCGCGATTATCGGCACGTTGCTGCTCAGCCGGCTTTCGTCCCATACGTTATATTTCCCCGAAATGTTCGTTCCATTGATCATTATGGGAATAGGGGCAGGCATGGTGTTCTCTCCGTTCACTTCGTTCGGCATCGCCGAAGTGGAGGCACGGGACGCGGGTGCGGCTTCGGGGCTCGTCAATGCCGCCCACCAAACCGGCGGCTCGTTAGGGCTCGCGATCTTGGTTACGGTATTCGAAACGGCGATCGGCGGGGGCGAAGCTTCCAAGTCCGCTATCGCTCACGCAACTTCGACGGCGATCCTCGGTTCGGCTGCGTTTCTGACGGCGGCGCTCGTCGTGGTGCTCGTCTGGTTCATGCCCGACCTGAAGCCGACCAAGAGATCCGTCGCGCAACCGAAAGGCAAAGTTCGGGAATCCGCCTGAAGGCGGCTGGAATCAAGAAAAGAAGGAGTCGCAGAATGATTTGCGACTCCTTCTTTTTATTGTTCCGGGCTATTGTTCTGCGCTATTGTTCCGCGCTATAAGGTACTGGTGAACTTCTCCACGAGATGGTCGATAATCGGTTCGATTTTCGAATCGTCGACGATCGACGCTTTATCCGCTTTAAACAGCTGCGTTTTTTTCAGCAGATAATAGTCGGCAAGCGATTGCCGAAACGAAATATTACGGGAAAGCAAATATTTGGGGTTCACGATTTCCCTTAGTAATACAACGTCTTGGAGCACAAGCAGGTGTTCGTTAATCGGATTGAAGACTCCCTTGCTTTGCCCGTTGCGGTAAAACCGGACGATTACTTCTTTCCGCTCGTTCAAAGCGGTCTTAAGCTCATCGTACAGCACCGGATAGACCGCTTGCAGTTCCTTCATAAACTCATCCGATATTTTCCCGGCAAGCGTCACGGACTGTTCGAACAAGCGTTGGAATCCGATTGCGTAGACGGTGTCGTCGTCTTCCGGTCCCAAGTCCTCGAGCTTGGCGACGTAATCCGCGAAAATGCGAACGACGCCTTCGATGACTTCTTCCTTCGAAGAAAAGTGCTTGTACAACGTGGCTCGGCTGACATCCATAAGCTTGGCGATGTCGTCCATCCGCAAGGCTTGAAACCCTTCTTTCATGACGGGGGTGATGAGTCTTTTCAAGCATTTCATCTTGGTTTTCTCTTGTTGGTCCGCGACTTGATCTCCCAAGCAAAATTCCCCCTTCCCCTTAAAAACCGTTACCTTCTATTATACATGAACCTAACATTGAAATACAAAAAAGCCGAAATAAACACATCTTCCTTTTTTTGTTCATTCGATACGAAGTCGCAGTTGGCCGCCAAAAGGTTAGGTGCTGCTATCGCTTGGCTGTCGTGACCCACATCTTGTTGGGTGTATTCGCTGAAATCGTAGGTCCATCCCATTTCATCCGCAAACCGTGAAAGTCCGCATCATCTGCGGAAAGCCGGTTCTGTTTTCGTTTATGCCATTAACCGCGTTTACTTGACCGCTTTTCTGTATATGCCGGTATGCGTATGGGGTAAATATTTCACCTTATATTTCTTTCCGACCGTCATTCCCGAATCGAATGCGAAGCCCAGCGTCTGGCCTTCGAAGACCACGTACTCGTTGAGATCTTTATGCTCGGAATAGGCATTCATCGGATAACCCTCCATCACCGCGTACTTTTGCGTGACCAGTGCATAATCGTCCTGCATGTACGGGGCAGCCCACCATAGAATCAATCCCGTCACCGCAAGGCATCCTGCTCTCCCTATCCATATGGATAGGAGCTGTCCCCATCTTGGCACGTCCGGTCTTGTCCACCTTAAGAGATCCGTTCTGAATATCAGCAAAAAGCACTTCATCGCAATAAACAGCAAAAATACCGTAAACACGGGGGCCGAAAGCATATAAACAATGTTCAAATGATGGATTCCTTTCTTGCGTCAGATCTTCGGCAAAAATAGCTAAGATACTTCCCAGTCCGGCTTTCGATTCATTTAACCAAATTACCGACGAACATGCCAGCCCCTCCCGTTTCCAAATTTTACAACGTCATTGGTTCTGTTTCCGCACGCCCTGCTTCCTGATGCAAATGCAAAGAGCTGATCTTGGCGGCAATAATAGCCGCTGCCAATAACAGCTTACCCTTAAAATCCGGCATTGCTTTTATTTCCAAAAAAGGGTATTTTATAGACGGCTTAGCGATAAGCAAATTCCTGAACGAAGGGAGATGTGTTTGAATGGCAACTGCTTATAGGGTGGTTCGGTCTTAAAACTGAATAGCTGGCATAGGCAAAAAAGCGGGGTATCGTCCGTATTATTTGGTATGCCATCCAAAGTAACCTTTCGTGAATAGTGCTGTTTGCAGGATACGATGAAGGTCGTATCTTTTGGCGTCCCGATGCCGCGCGACAGCAGCTTCTTTAGAGGCTGCTTGTCCGTGGCCTTTTTGCGTCCAAAAACAATAAATTATTGCCCGGCAGGGCGAGAGCGAGTAAAACGAAGACAAACGGAGGTTGGTAGAAATGATGATTACATTCGAAACTCTTATCTACACGTTAAGCCGACGGTTCCAGAAGGATATCATTTCAGCAGACTTCCAAACCATGCCATTACGCGGCGGAACTGTGGGAACCGTGTGCCAGGTAACGGGGATCGCCGAAACCGCAGACGGAGAACGATTACCGTACTGTATCGTGCTGAAAATTCAGAAGAAATGGGAGCGTTACGGAGATCCGGGCTCATGGCGCCGGGAATATGATCTCTATGCGTCCGACTTGGGTGCGACGTTCACGGACGCCTTCCGCTGGCCGACATGTTATCATGCAGAGATCAATGCCGAGGAAAATGAATGGCAACTGTGGCTGGAATATATCGACGGCGTAACCGGCTTAGACTTGACCAGTGATATGTTTGAACAGGCTGCGCTGGAGTTGGGACGCTATCAAGGCAAGTTGTATGCGGAGCAGCCCGCTGTGCTGCAGAGCCTGACCAACCTGAGCCATGCGGATTTCATGAAGAATAAGTATCTGCATTACCGGTCATGGCCGGTCGTCTACGATTATATACGCTCGGAGGACTGCGAATTCCCGCAGCACGTGCGGCAAATGCTAATCGACATCGACGAGCGCTCGGACGAGATACTCGCCCGCATTGAAAAATTGCCCCTCGTGCTCTGTCACCGGGACTTCTGGGTGACCAACCTGATCTATGCCGATGGGAAAATCGCGCTGATCGACTGGGATACATCCGGATGGGGCTACTTGGGAGAGGATCTCGCAAGCCTGATTGCGGATGAAGCGGATATCGATCACATGGTCGAATACTACCGGCGATGTGTTCCCGCGTATTACAAAGGCTTCTCGGAGCATGCGGATGCACCCGCTATCGCCGATCATTGCGTCTACGAGATGATCCTTCTCATATTCGGGTACAGACTTGTAGAGGGGTATCTCCACGCAGAGGATGATGACGAGAAGACGAAGCTTGTCCATACGCTTCAAAACGTCTATGAAATGAAGGCCTTCCCTTAATACCAACAACTATCAAGAACTTGATTCGATAAACGAAAAAGTCCGCAGAAACCGCGGACTTTTTTTTGGGCAAGATTGGACATGCTTATTATTTTTTAACCACAGGCACCCAAAATTCGCCGTAGAAGGTGCCGTCTCCGTTATCTTCCCGATACGTCGCGTTCGGACCGCCGATGTAAGCATAGTCGGTGATTTGGGACAAAACTTCGCCGAACGCGCGGTAAGTCAGCTGATCGAACAACGTTTCCTTGTCGCCATTTCCCGCGACCACGATGTACTCGCTCTCCGGAAACTCGATGAGGCGCGTTGCGTCTGTCACCGACTTGCCGGCTGCTACCGCAAAATAATTCCACGGTTTGCCTTGGTAAACCTCGTTAACGGACCATTCGCGATCGTCCTTTGCGGCGCTTTTGAGCTTATCGAACCGTCCGTCCGCTTTGAGCCCGCCCCAAAATTCGGCCTTTTCCTTTTGCATCGCCGGCATGTCTTGGAAATTCGATTGGATCGAAAAACCGTAAGCGGTCAACGTGAATGATTTTTTGTGTTCCAACGTGTAATTTGCCATGCGAGTTCTCCTCCTATTGGGCAATTAGCCTTCGACTTTTTGTACGCGAAGCCACATTTCGCCGTAGAATCCGCCGTTTTCGGCTGCTTTCGCGAATGTCGAGTTACCAGGACCAACGTATTTGTAGTCCGTAATTTCTTGCAGCAAGCCGCCGAACACTTTGCCGGTGATTTCGTCGGCAAGACGGTCTTTGTCAGCGCTCGTTCCAGGCACGACGAGGTACTCGCCAGCGAGAAAATCGAGGACGTCCGCGCCTTCCGCGTCGAACTCGCCCATCACGCCGAAGCCGCGCCAAGCCTTGCCGTTAACTAGGTAATTGATTTGGTATTCTTGCCCGTCCGCGAGCGCGAGAAGTTCGGCAAGCTTGTTGTTTTCAGTGATTTCCGCTTTTTTCGCCGCCGTTTTGGCTGCGTTGCCTGCCCAGTCGTTATAATCTTCAAGCGTAACACCGTAACCAGTCATTTTGAAATTCTCCGAGATTGTTTTGATGGAGTAAGTAGTCATTTTTATTCTCTCCTTTGCGGGTTTGTTTTACAAGATTGATTCTATTTTCCGAATGTATCAAAAAGTGATACCTTTATTTTCGACTTCGTACTTTCTGCTTCGCGCTTTCCGCCGCTTTTTTGATACAATACAATCATGAAGAAAACAGAACGAGTGAACCTGATCATGCGCTACATCAATAACCGCGCGCATTTTACGATTGCCGAGATTCAGCGGGAGTTCAAAATTTCCCGCGCGACGGCGATTCGCGACATTAACGAGATTCAGTCCATGGGTTTTCCGCTGACGACCGAGCTTGGCCGCGGCGGCGGATACAATGTCCTGCAAAATCAGTATCTGCCCTCCGTCCGCTTCACGCCGGAAGAGCTCAAAGCGATTTTCATCAGCTTTATCGCCTCGAAAAATTCGCAGCTGCCTTATCTGCACAATCGCCGCTCCATCACCGAGAAACTGATCGGCATCGCTTCGCAAACCCAGCAAGACGAGCTGATCGAGCTGAATCATATCCTGCTGTTCGAAAACACGAATCCTTCCAATCCGAATCTATTGGAGCTCGACGATGCGGCGCCCGAGGAGCTGAACCAGTTGATTTCGCTTGCCGTTCGGGATAAACACTTGCGCCTGACTTACGAGCTCAGCCCAGGCTGGCCGCAATTAATGGACGTTTTTTTGCTGCATGTCTTTAACTCGAACGCGCAGTGGCAGGCCGAGGTTTATGATTTGGATACGAATGAGTTTCGTTATTTGCCTGTCGTGATGCTGCGGGATTCGGCAATTTCCGAACGGGAGCTGAAGTGGTCGGAACAAGAGATTTTAAGCAAGAAGCTGCTGTTTGCACGCGAGTCCAATCTTGTCGTGAAGCTTGATGCGATCGGGATTCAGCGTTTTAAGCGGATGCACCCCCCGGGAATCATTTTGTCGTTCACCGGGATGTTTCAATCGAGCGGGATGTTCAATCTTCAACTGGACGTGACCGATGCGGATTCGCTGGCGTATTATGCGGATTGGCTTTTGTTCCTGGGGAAAGGTGTCGAGTTCGAACGAATTCCCGCCGAGCTGCGCGTGATTCTGGAAGAGCGTTTCAGGATGCCGCCTGCCTATTAAAATCTTAGATTTGCTCATTTCCCTTCTATTGTTTCAATCCACTTCCCTACAACGAAAAAAGGAGCAGTCGCCTCAGCAACTGCCCCTTGCTCTTCCTTAAGACCGATAAAGCCCCCGGTCCTCCGCTTCGCGATGCCATACCTGCATGAAGCCCGCTTCGCGATTATCCCATGCATAGTACGGGATCAGCTCGCAGAGTGCGCCTTCGGCCGTTCGGCCGTGCAGCACGGTCACGCCGCCGAGCAGCTCGCCGCGGTGCTGAACGGCAAACGCCGCCTGCGCATCCAGCGCGAAAGCATCGTAACCAAGCTCGGCATTGCCGGCTTGCTCGACGCAGTAGACCACCGGTCCGCGTTGGAAGGCGATCCGTCCCAGGTTCGCTTCCACCTCGGGACGGGAACGGACCGCTTCGACGGGCATATCCAGCTCCAGCTCGACGGTATCGCCCGGCGCCCATTGCCGCTTCAGGACGAGATATCCCTTCTCCGCCAACGACTCCGCTCCGCCGACGAACTGACCTTGCGCGGTTACGCGGTAGCCTTTGCACCAGCCCGGAAGGCGCAGACGCACCGCGAATTCCCCGGCTTGCTCCGGCGTAACCGTGAGCGTGACGCGTCCGTTCCACGGATAAGTCGTGGACTGCGCAACTTGTACCTTGCGGCCGCCGCTCAGCTCAATCGTCGTCTCGCTGCTCATATACTGATTGACCGTGATTCCGTCCTCCGCCTTGGCATACGTATACTGGCCGATGGACGGCAGGAATCGCGCGAGGTTCGTCGGGCAGCAAGAAGTATGGAACCATTCGACCCGATGGTGCTCGCCCTTGGACGCGAGCGGATTGACGTAGAAGAATCGGTCGCCGGACAAGGAGATTCCGGACAACGCGCCGTTGAACAACTCCCGTTCCACGATATCCGCGTACTTCCCGTCGCCGTGAAGCAGGTTCATCCGGTGATTCCAGAACGCCATCGCAATGGCTGCGCAGGTCTCGCAGTACGCCGATTCGTTCGGCAAATCATAATCATGCGTGAAGCCTTCGTTATGAACGGACGGCCCGATGCCGCCTGTCACGTACATGTTCCGCTCCACCGTATGCGCCCATACGCGATCCAGCGCATCCATATAAGCGGGATCTCCGGAGGCGAGCACGACATCGGCCATAGCCGTGTACAAGTACATCGCGCGGACCGCATGTCCCTTCACTTCGTGAATATCGCGGACCGGAACGTCGTCCTGGCAATACGCCGGCCCCCAGTCCGGCTTATCCCAGATCGCGCCGACGCCGTGACCATGGCCGCGTTCCTCGAGCAGCCAGAGCGCCAGCTTCCAGTACCGTTCTTCCCCCGTCGCGTGGAACAGCTTCACGAGCGCCAGCTCGATCTCTTCATGCCCCTCGGCCCAGTGGCGTTTGCCAGGCCCGAACACCGTATCGTAATGATCGGCCATCCGGCACGCAACGTCCAGCAGCTGTCGTTTGCCGGTCGCTTGATAGTAAGCAACCGCGGCCTCGATCAGATGACCGCCGTTGTACATCTCGTGCTTCTCCATGTCGGTCCACTTCTGGTCCGGCGCCTCCACCGTATAATACGTGGAGAGATATCCGTCGCGCTCCTGAGCCGCCTCGATCAATCCGATAATCCGGTCGACCTCCGCTTCCAGCTTCGGATCGCGATCCGTCATCAGCGCGTAGGCGGCGCCTTCCAGCACCTTGTACACGTCGGAATCGTTATAGTACATCCCCTCGTATTTGCCTTCCGCCAAGCCCGCGGCCAGCGCGAAATTCGCGATCCGGTTCGTCTCCTCGCATTTGCGCAGGCAGACGTCGATCGTGACGTTCTTCAGCGCCTCCAGCCGCGGACGCCAGAAAGCATCATCGATATGCACGGCGGAGAAAGGGACGCCCTGCCAGCCCTTCACCTGATTTTCTACCTTCGACATGCTTGCATGCCTCCTTGTCTAGTAGTCGTCTAGTAGTAGACGGATGCTGCACTCCTCTGACATTTCGAGGAAGCTGGCGAATGCTGCATTCCCCGACCTTTCGAGGAAGCTGGCGAATGCTGCATTTCCCGACCTCCGTCGGTGAACGCAAACCAATCGCCTTACGCAAACCAATCGCCTCTATCCTTTCAAGCCCGTCAGCGTTATTCCTTCCAAGAAGTAACGCTGTCCGACCAGGAAGACGACGACGCACGGCAGAACGACGGTTGCCGAAGCTGCCATGAGCAGGTCCCACTGCGCGGTGTAGCTGCCTTGGAACATTTGCAGGCCGAGCGCGAGCGTGAACCGGCTGTCGCTCTTCAAGTAAATGAGCGGTCCCATGAAGTCGTTCCACGAGCCGAGAAACGTAAACAACGCGACCACGATGACGGCAGAGCGGCTAAGCGGCAGCAGAATGCGCCAGTAGATCTGAAAATAATTCGCGCCGTCCACGAAAGCCGCCTCGTCGAAGTCCTGCGGAATCGTCAAGTAAAACTGGCGAAGCAGGAAGATATTGAAGATCCCGCCGCCGAAATACGCGGGCACGATCAGCGGATAGAACGTATCGTAGAAGCCGAGCTCCTTCCAGCCGATAAAGCTCGGAATAAGCGTCACGGCTGCCGGCAGCATCATGCCGGTCATGAGCACGGCGAAGATCATATCGCGCCCTTTCCAACGGATACGCGAGAAGCCGAATGCCGCGATCGTACTCGAGATGACCGTGCCGAGCAGCACGCTGACGACGATGGTGATCGTGTTCTTGAAGAACGTACCGAACGGCAGCACCGTCAAGGCTTCCTTGAAGTTTTCGAAATGGAACGGCTTCGGAATCCATTCCGGCGGCATGATGAAGATTTGGGACAAGTCCATCACGGAGCTGCGCAGCAGCCAGACGAACGGCACGATGAACATCACGGACACGATAAGCAGGGCGACATACCCTGCGGCAAGCTTCAGCCTGGATTCTCTCATGATCGATCCCCCTCGTAGTGCACCCAGGATTTCGAAGTTTTGAAGACGATGAAGGTGAAGATCAGAATAATGACGAACAGGATCCAAGCCAGCGCGGAAGCGTAGCCCATCTCCGTATCGCGGAACGCCGTCCGCCACAGATAGAAGACGAAGAACATACTCTTGTTATTCGGTCCGCCCTGCGTCAGGATATAGGCCTCGCTGAACACCTGGAAGGAGCCGATGATCGTCATGATCGTATTGAAGAAGATCGTCGGCGTCACCATCGGAATGGTAATATGCCGCAGCTTATGGAACCAGCCGCCGCCGTCGACGTCGATCGCCTCGTAATATTGCTTCGGAATGCCGGACAGTCCGGCTAGAAAAATAATGACCGTCCCGCCGATTCCCCACAGCGTCGTGAGGACGATGGACGGAATAACGCTCTTCTCTCCGAACAGCCAGCTGCTCGTCGGAAGGTGAAGCCAATCCAGCACCGTGTTGACGAGCCCGAGATCCGGGTTCAGCAGCCACAGCCAAATCATCGATGAAGCGACCGCCGGCACGATGCTCGGCAGGTAGATAATCGTCCGGAACATGGAACGGCCCTTCACGTTCATATTCAGCAGAAGCGCCAGGAGGAACGAGATGATAATGACCGCCGGCACGCGCAGTACGACGAAATAGAACGTTGCGCCGAGCGATGGGTAGAACAGCTCGTCTTTCCCCGAGAACAGCTTCGCGTAATTGTCGAATCCGATAAAAGTCGTCTGATCCTTGAAGACGTTATAATCCGTCAAGCTGAGATAGAAGCTTGCAACCATGGGACCCAGGGTGTAAATCAGAAAGCCGAGTATCGCCGGCGACGTGAACAGCAGGCCGTAAAACAACGCCTTTCGCTCTCTCTTGCTCGTGGTGCTTTTCTTCCGGTCGCGAGCGGTTTGCCCGTCAACAGCCGAAATCTCCATGCCAATCCCCTCCTGTCTATGGAAAAAGGCAGCGCTCCAGGTCGGAGCGCTGCCCCCGATAGCGGCCGTCCACAGCTGCGGACGGCCTTGCTTGACTCCGCCGGCGGCTTGCTTCCGGACGCCTCTTGCGTCCTTGCTCCTCGCCGGCGGCCGCGAACGAATGGTTTACTTCACGTCGCGGCGGCCTTGTACTTGCTCCTGCGCCTTCGCGGCAACCGCATCCAGCGCTTCCTTGGCCGACTGCTTGCCAAGCCATACTTTATCCATAGCAGGATTGATGACATCCATGATTTTGTTGAAGTTCTTGACGTACGACGTCGGCGTCGCGTGACTGTGGCTCAGCAGCATGTCGATGACCGCGCCTTTGTAGTTGGACGGACGGGACGGCAGATCTTTCGTCCATTGGGCCAGTTTGTCCGCATCCGTGTACCAATCCTTATGGGAAGGCATCCAGGTGCCGGCCTTCAGAACGTCCAACGAAGCATCCGGATCGATCAGTGCCTTGAGCAGCTCCCACGCTTCCTGCGGGTGCTTGGTCGACTTGAAGATCGAGAACATGCCGGCCACGACGGTCGTTACCGGTTCTTTCAATACCGGCATCGGCGCTACGTTGTAATTGAATTTGGATTGCGCAAGGCTTGCGGTTGCCCATTGGCCGTCGAAAGCCATGGCGACCTTCTTCGTTTGGAGCGCCACGTTCGTACCCGGAATGTTCTTCGATTGCAGCGGGGACGGCGCAACATGGTACACGTTGATCAGATCGGCCATCTTCTGGAGCGCCTCGACCGCTTCCGGCTGATTAAGCGCCAGCGTCTTGCCGTCGGCCGAGAGGAAATCCCCGCCGTTGGAGTAGATGAAGTTGCTGTAGACGCCCCACCACGTCGGCAGGTTGATGCCGAATTGCTTGATGCTCTTCGGATCGAAGCCTTCCTCGGTCGCGTTGCGGCCTTTATTGTCGATCGTCAGACGCTTCGCAACGTCTACGAATTGATCCCATTTCCATGCTTGCGCGGGATCTGCCGGCGGCGGCTCGATGCCCGCGTCCTTGAACACGTCTTCGTTATAGTACAGCACGAACGTTTCCGGTCCCGGTCCGATTCCGATCACATTGCCCGGCTCCGAGGAGTACGTAATGTTCGGCACCAGCGCATCGGGCGTGATTTCCGTGTCCGTGGACAGGTAATCCTGCAAATTCACGAATTTGCCCTGCTCGGCCAGCGGATAAGCGATCGTAGCCGATTCCATCATGGCGACGTCCGGCTCGTCGTTGCCGGCAACCATCGTCGTCAGCTTCGTATCGTAATCGGCGCTGATCGCTTGAAATTCCACGTTGATATTCGGATGCGCCTTCTCGAACTTCTCGATGGCGAATTTGTACGCCGCAACCTCGTCCGGCGCGCCCCAGCCCGTCAGCCGAAGCTTGATCTTCTCGCCGCTGCCCGCATTGGCCGATCCGGCGTTCGCATCCTCGCCTGCGCCGTTGTTGCCGGCAGCATTCGTACCGGCATTCGCATTGGTATTGGCATTGCCGCCGTCCGACTTCGTGCAGCCCGACAAGATGGCGATACTCGAAAGCATGACGACCAAGAGCACGGAAACGAATTTCCATTGATTTCTTAACATGAATAGCGAGCCCCTCTCTGCGTTCATCCTCATTGGCTCATAGCTGCAGTCTATGATGACTTTATTGTAAGTGAGCGGTAACGCTTACAAAACCCGAGCATTTTTAGAATGGTGGACTATTATTGGGTCTTGTGCGGAAGATGAATGTTCACGCTCGTTCCTTCGCCCGGCACGGAATGAATGGAGATGCCGTATTCGTCCCCGTACGCCATTCGGATGCGCGAGATCGTATTCTTGATGCCGACGGATGCGGATTCCTTGTATAATATCGCATCGATGCCTTCCTTGCTGATGCCGCGGCCGTTGTCGCGGATTTCGAAATACCGGCTTGAACCTTCCGCCCAGCCGCGTATCGTAATGAGTCCGCCCTCCTCCAACGCGCTGAAGCCATGCAGGATCGCATTTTCCACGAACGGCTGGAACAGCAGCCGCGGCAGCTTCTCTTCGTAGAGCGCGGGCTCGATGTCGTACGCGACGACGAATTTCCCCTCGAACCGGACGGTCATGATGTAGAAATAATTGCGCATCCACTCCAGTTCCTCCGCGAGATGCACCGCGCCCCAATCCTTGCGGGACGTATAATGCAGCATATTGGACAAGCAGACGAGCATGTGGCTGAGCTCCTTCTGATTGTTCTCGATCGCGGTCCAGTTCATGATATTGAGCGTGTTGTACAGAAAATGCGGATTCATCTGCATGTTGAGCGCCTGAATCTCCGCTTCCTTCTCCTTCAGCTTGATCTCGTAATTCTCCTTGACCAGCATGTGGATACGGTCGTTCATGCGATTGAACCGCTGCGACAGCAGGCCGAACTCGTCGTTGCGGGCGACCTCGACGCGGGTCTGGAAGTCCCCTTCGCCTACCGACCGCATCGCGCTCATCAGCTTCTTGATCGGACCGGTCATCCGGGCGAGGATGAAATACGCGAACAGCAGCGCGACGCCGATCAAGACCAGCGCGCTGACGATCGTCGACGTGCGGATGACGGGCACGAGATTGCTCACGAGCGCCGACTGCGGCGTAATGACGATCGACATCCAGCCCGTTACCTCCGAGCGGTCGAAGCAAACGATCTGGTTCTTGCCGTTCAGCTTGAGCCGCTCCGTTCCGCTCTCTCGCTTGCTTAGCGCATCGAGCCAGGACTGCTCGTAGCGCTTGGTGATCTGCGCTTTGTCGCTCGAGGCCACGACGAAATTATCGGGGTCCAGGACCATGTACGACGAGCCGGTCGGGATGCTCTTCTCGAACAGCTTATCGAGCACCGTCGATTTGTAGCTGATCGTCAGAACCGGACGCTCCACGTTCGGTTTGAGCTTCACCAGCGAGCTGTCCTCCATATGGGAAAAGTTAAGCAGCCGGGTCGCGGAGAACAAATACCGATAATCGATCGTCCCTTCCGTCAGCCAGGGCTGATCGAACATGCGGATAAAGTCGTACGTCGGGTACCAGACCATTTTGCCCGCCGCCTTCACGGCCTCCTTGTACACCAGGGACTGCGTCGGATCGCCTTGAGGCATGGCCCGCGACAAGCCGAAGCTGATGTACGACGTCCACAGCTGGGCGTTGTACACGTCCTCGTCTTGGGAGAAATATTTGCTTAGGATCGCGGACACCTGGCGGTCGGCCGCGATGAGCTCCTCTTCGCTCGCCGGATTGAGCATGTTGAAGATATTGAACAGATCCTTGTCCACGAACAGCGCGCGGCTGTTCTGATCCGCGATGCCCAGCTTCGTGTCGATCACGTCGTTGTTCTTCTCCACGACGGCGTATACGTTCTTCTGCGCCTGCTCGGTGACGACGTTCAGGCTCGTCCGATAGAACAGCGTGCTCAGTATGAACAGCGGCAGCGCGATCAGCGTCAGATAGCTGAGCAGCAGTCTCATCCGAAATGTCATGGCGCCTCCTCGTTCCCGGCGTTCGGCCTCGCCGTATGTTTATAAGCTTCCGGAGACAGTCCGACCTGCCGTTTGAACATCCGCGTAAAATATTTCGTGTCCCGGTAGCCGCACTGCTCCGCGATTTCGTATATTTTCAGCTGGCCTGCGGCGAGAAGCTCCTTGGCCCGGCGCATGCGCGCTTCCGTCACGTGATCGGAGAACGAGCGGCCCGTCCGGCTTTTGATTAACGTGCTGAAATACGACGCGTTGAAGTGAAACTGCACCGCCGCCATCTCGAGCGTAATATCCGCCTGGTAATTCGCTTGGATCCAGCTTAAGCAGGTGTCCACGACGAGCTCGCCGCGACCTTGCTTCCGCTCGGCAAGCGAACGCTGCACGGCGTTCAGGCACTCCAGCAGCAGATCCATCAGCGCGCCGCTGCCGGAGCAGGCGGCAATGTCCGAGGCGGCCGCTTGGGTGAGAACGTTTCCAACCAGCGGATCGACAATGTCCCGGGTACGGCTCTTGATCTTCATCAGCGTCAGCGCCGCATGATCCTTCATGAGCTTGGGATCGGTATGGCCTTGGGCGGCAAGCTCCCGGAAAGCCCTCCGGCACAACGCCTCGGCAGCTGCCAGCGTCGGTTCCTGAAGCGCTTCGAACAGCTCCTCTCCGTCCAGACGGAAGGCTGTGCCTGCCGCCTGCGGAACAATCGCTTCTCCGAAGACGACTCCTTGCCATTCTTCGTGGAAGGTATAGGCGAGGGCATTCCGGGCTTGACGGTACAGGGAAGGAATCGCGGCAGCGGTGCCGTCATTGGCGCCATATTCCTCTGTGGAGGGGGTCAGGTTTACGGTGACGTTTTCTACTATGACGTCACTCTTGGAAGAGGCGCTATTCTGAATGGCGACATATTCCTTGGCAGAGGCGCTATTCACGCCGGTTGCAGCGCTATCACGGGACGCTTCGGATAGCATCGATCCAATGCCGTGACGGAGCGCGCCATACTGCCGACATGAATGCGTAAGCGCCAGCAGCGCGCCGCGGAGCTCTTCCTGCCGCATCGGCTTCGCAAGCTGCAGCGCCGTGACCAGCCGTATCCCTTGATTGGGCTCCGTCTGCAGCGGGAATACGCATGCCTGCCCGAACCCCGAAGCAAGCCGGCTCAGCTGTTCCGTCAGCAGCTGAAGCGGTATCGATTGCGAATCCGGTTCGGCATCGCTGCGGTGCTGCGGCTGCCGGTTCACTTCGGTCAGCATCAGGACATCGACCTCCCGCAGCAGCTCCCAGTCGTACAGCCCCGACCGTTCCTCGGGCGGCAGCTCGCCGGCCAGCCACTGATGAAGCAGCCTGCTCCGATAGGCGGGGGAAGCCAGCTGCAGCTGCTGCAGCATCTCGGCGGATGCTTCCCGCGCCTGCATTTCGGCTGCGAGCTGCTGCTCCAGCCGCTCCAGCAGCGCTTCCACCTTGACGGTGTCCACCGGCTTCAGCAAATAATCGTAAGCGCCGTGTCGAACCGCGGTCTGGGCGTATTCGAACAGATTGTACGCCGATACCATGACGACCTTCGTTCTCAGCCCTTCTTCCTCCAGCCGCTTCAGAAAAGTAAGCCCGTCCATATTCGGCATCTGAATATCGCTGAGCACGACGTCGGGCAGCTCGGACCGTACGCTCGCGAGCGCGGCTTCCCCGTCCTTCGCCGTCGTTACATGCGCATCCGGGCGCATCGTCCGGAGCATGTGAACCATCCCTCTAACATGGCGAGGTTCGTCATCAACGATGAGAATGTTCATCACCGATCTCCTTTCAGCCTGTCTGATCTCTTGTTTTCTCCATACAGTACTACGTCTACCGATCGTTGGGTAGGGAATTTTTCAAGAGGATTTATTTTCCTTCGCCGGCGAAACGGTCTCAAGAACGGTTCGGAACGGCGGAAATGCATAATTCGAAACGTATTCCACATACTACCATTTTAATCAGGTCTTCTTATAAACCGGCCGGCAGAAGTCGGTTATCGGGGAGGGATCGCCGTGCGATTCAAAGACGTCTTCTCCATCATCGGTCCGCCGATGATCGGGCCATCAAGCTCGCATACCGCCGGCGCGGCGCGCATCGGACGGGCAGCGAGGCAGCTGTTCGGACCGCTTCCGCAACGGGCGGATATCGTTTTCTACGGCTCGTTCGCCGCGACGTACGAGGGGCACGGCACCTATGCCGCCATTGTCGGCGGCCTGCTGGATATGGCGACGGACGACGTCCGCCTGCCGGATTCGCTGGGGCTGGCCGAGCAGGCGGGGATGCGGGTAGAAGCGATTACGGGCAAAGGGCTTTTCTCTCATCCCAACACCGCCGAGCTTCATCTGTACGCGGACGCGAGCGACGAAGAGCCTGCGTTTACGCTGGTCGGCACCTCCATCGGCGGCGGCAATATCGAGATCGTCGATATCGATGGCTTCAAGGTGAAGATGTGCGGCAATTATCCGACCCTTGTCATTCGGAACGCCGATGCGCCCGGCATGATCGCGATCGTGGCGCGGCTGCTGCAGCATCACGGCATCAACATCGGCACGATGTCCGTCGACCGCAAGAGCCGCAGCGGCGAGGCGATGATGGTGCTGGAGACGGACGAGGATTTCCCGCCGACGCTGCGGGGCGAGCTCGCCGCTTATGCCGAGATCCATTCCGTTCGTTTCGTTCATATTACTTGAGAGGAGCGCGACCCATGCATTTTCGAACGCTGCGGCAGCTCGCCGAGCAGGCGGAAGCAGCCGGATTGTCCATCGGCCGGTACATGCTGCAGGAACAGGCCGGGGAGACCGGTAAGGCGCCCGAGGAAGAATTTCGGCAAATGGCCGCGTACTACGGAATCATGAAAGAGGCCGTCCGCCGCGGCTTGACGGAGGACACGACGTCCCGCAGCGGACTCACCGGCCAGGACGCGAAGCGCGTCTTGGCCTATCGCGGCGGCGAAGCCGCATCTGGCGCGGGGTCGGCGACCGGCGCGGGAGTGGCGACCGGCGCGGGAGTGGCGACCGGCGCGTCGGGGTCGCCCGGTACGGAAGCTGCAACCGCCGCGGACCCTGTGCTCAGCGCTGAAACGAGGATTATCGCTGACGCGGCGCCTCCCGGCGGGCATACGCTGCTCGGCGACGAGGCGAGCCTCGCGATGGGCTACGCGCTGGCCGTCTCCGAGGTCAACGCCTCGATGGGCCGCATCATCGCGACGCCGACCGCCGGCTCCTGCGGCATCATCCCCGGCGTATTCGTCAGCTGCCAGGAGCGGTTCGGCTGGAGCGACGAGGACATGACGTACGGCCTGTTCGCCGCGGGCGCGATCGGCTACGTCATCGCCAACAATTCCTTCGTCTCCGGCGCGGAGGGCGGCTGCCAGGCGGAGGTCGGCTCCGCGATCGGCATGGCCGCCGGCGCGCTGGCGGACGTCCGCGGCGGGAAGCCGGCGCAGGCCATCCACGCCGTCGGCCTGGCGCTCAAGAACTCGCTCGGCCTCGTCTGCGATCCCGTCGGCGGCCTGGTGGAGGTGCCCTGCATCGTCCGCAACGGCTTCGGCGCCGTCACCGCGCTCGCCGCGGCCGACATGGCGCTTGCCGGCGTGCGCAGCGTCATCCCTTCCGACGAAGTCGTTCAGGTCATGCTGGAGGTGGGCACCGCCATGCCGGACACGCTGCGCGAGACCGCCAGGGGCGGGCTGGCCCAGACGCCGACCGGGCAGCAGATCATGAAGGATTTGAAGAAGAAGAAGTAGCGGCACACTCCGCCTATCTTCGGCGCTCTTTCAACACAAAAAAAGCGCTCCCTCCGCATCGATCGCGGAGAAGAGCGCCTCTTCTTATCCCTTCATAGAAGCCTTCATAAAAATCCCTTAATAGAAACCGTCATACCCGCCGTACCCATATCCGTCATACCCGCCGTAACCGCCAAACTCGCCAAATCCGGTGAATAAGCCAATCGCCAGCAAATCGAAGAGTACCAAGGGGAGAAGCGCCTTCGTTTTGACCGTCTTCCCTTTTTCCTGCACAAGAACCACGCGATTGCCCGAAATTTGCGCCAATGTCCCCGTCACGACAGTTCCGTCCTTCTTGACCGCGTAGATCTTCTTGCCTGTATACTTCGCAAGCTCTTTTTTGCTGATCGCCATCCGCCATTCCTCCCATTTTGGTGCCTTTGAATCTAGTACTCTATTAATCTATTCCGGCGCATGGGAAGATGACTGGGATTTTCATAGATTTGGGCGAATCGAAAAAGGCGCTCCCGAAGGAACGCCCCTTGTTCAACCCGCAAGCTCGCTGCCGTTCAAGACGACCGCCTGCTAGCGCTCGATCTAGAAGAAATCCGTCAAATACGGCGTACGCTGCGGAATGGCCGCCTCCAAGAGGCTAACCTTCGCTTGCGAGCCTTGAAGTCGCCCGATGCGCGCCATGAAGCCCGCTCGTTGATACCCCATAAGAAGAGCCGCCAGCGTTTGAATCGTGCAGCTCAGCATGCCATCCTCCGGCACCTCGCCTTCACCGAGCTTCGTGACCGCGGCAGGTTCCCCGTTATTCGTAAACGCCAGCCGGTAGATCCCCTGATTCCAGTCCGCATGCTTGTCCGTAATCGCCAGATCGATCGGTTCCGCCGCAGCGCCAACGGCAAAAGCATACTGCTTCAGAAACGCTTCGACATCGACGATCCGCGCCGAGAAATACGGGATCCGCTCCTGCTTGAACCTGGGATCATGCGTCAGGAACGGAAGCTGATCGTCCACGGGCGCCTTAACCTCTACCTTCGCGATCATCGAGTCGTGATCGGCAATGAATTTCCACAGCCCTCTTCTCGCTTCTTCATCCAGGAACACCAGCTCATGCAGCGTCGCCGCCCGATTGCTCACGTGGTAATACACATACCCCCGAGGTTCTCCCTGCGGGTTCCTGTAGACGGCCGTCATGCCTTTCTTGCGCAAAACGCTCGTCCACCACGCTTCGTCGCGATCCATCATGCCGTTGAATTGCTTCGCGTAGTCGACGTAGATGGCGTTCAGCAGCTTCCAGTCCTTGGCCTCGCGCCTGACAGTGCTGCCTTCGGCCGCTTCGAATTTGGGCAGCTTGTCGACGGGAATGTCATAGTGGAGTTGATCGACGAAAGCTTCCCAGCCGTATTTGCGATAGAACTCGAATTTGAACGGCGACAGCATGGACACCGTCTGCCCGTTATCCCGCATTTCCCTGAGCGATTGGCCGAGCAGCTGCGCGACCATGCCGCCGCGGCGGTATTCCGGCCAGCTGGCTACGCCCCCGATCCCGCCCATCGCGAAGCGCCGACCGTTCACCCAGATATGCAGCGGAATTAGCTGGAGCTTGGCGGCCAATCGGCCTTCCACGAAATAGCCCCACATCTGCTTCTCGTCGGCTCGGCCGATCTGCTCTTCCCTGTCCGCTGCACTCAGCTCATATTGAAACGCAAACTCGGACAAAGCGAAGCTCTCCGCGAGCTCCTCCCGACGCAGCGTACGTAATTCATTCATGGCGTATCCCTCATTTCATGCAAGTTGGACGAGACGAGCCCAGTCTCAGAGGCGTTTCTTGCCTGCCTCGCTAGAAGCCGGGCCATCTCGTGATGTGTAAGTGTTTTCCGCTAAAAGGAATAGCTCAGGCCCCGATGCCGTTCCAGCCAAGCGGAGAATTGTTCCTTCGATTGAACGCCTTCGAACACGGCTTCATAGATATCGACGCTGAAGAAGCGTTTCCGATAATCCGCATGCAGGTACAGCTCGTTCTTCAAGTCGAGAATGACAGGCCTATTGCCGTCATTAAGCCGGGCCTGCAGCTGCGCGAACGCCGCTTCCTTCTGCTTATACTGCTCCGAATCGATCGCCCATACGTCGATTTTCCACGTTTGGCCGAACAAGTCGGCATACGTTCCCCAATAGAGCCCTTTCGGCAAATGAGCCGACTCGCCGTTCAGCTCGTTCCTGTAGCTCATCTTGGACGGCTGCACGCATTCGCAAATCGCTTTGCCTAATTCGAAGAACCGGGACGTACTCCGGTCCTCCGTCACCAAATAGATATCCAGGTCCCGCCATGTCATCAAATCCAAGGCATAGCTGCCTTGCACGACAGGCTGTCCGTATGCAGCCAGTGCGTCCTGAAGCCCATATTCGGTCAATATCAGATCAGCTTCATGGCGAATGGCATTGCTTGTCGTTCTGTCTGACATTTTAACCTCCTTATCAGACCGCCAACCATTTGTCGACTATCCCCACGCCAGCGGCTGCGACGTGGCCACGCAGATCGTGCGGAACTCGCTGCCGAAATTCGTCGTGGGATCGCCGGGCCGGTTCGGACGGCAGGCGCAGTAGTAGTGGTACAGCACGCCTTCGTGCATGACGACGCTCGGCTTATGCGCATGAATGGCATCGATCTCGCCCGCTTCGCCGTGGCGCAGAATCGGTTCCTCGAGCTTCGTCCATGCCGTCAAATCGTCCGATAACGCTAGGCCTTCCTGCGCATGGCGGCCGTCGAAGCCGAAGAAATACATGAGCCAGCGATCCCCGTCCTTCACGACGCAAGGATCGCTCACGAAGCGCGAATCCCATCGTCCCTCGGCCACGCGCAAGATCGGATTCGCGGCGGAGCGCGTCCAATCGGTCAGATTGTCGGACACCGCGTACCCGGTTTGCTCGATCCAGTAATCGTCGGCATCCGGCATGTTTTTGGCATTATAGAACATGTAGAACTTTCCTTCATGCTCGATGATGCACTCCTTGTAAAGGCCGCCGCGCTCCCACTCTTCCCCGTCTTCCGGCGTCAGAATCGGCTCCGGCAGGCGATTCCACGTCAACAGGTCCTCGTCCTGCGTCCATGCCAATCCGATCCGCGCCGGTCCGGCTTCGTAACCGTCGTCCGGATACGCATGATAGACGAGCCAGTAGCGGTCGTTCCACTTCTTCAGCTTCGGCACGCCGTCGAGGTCGTTCTCGCGCAGCAACCAGCAGCCCGCCGCATTGCGGCTATCCCAGCCGTTGCCCTCGCCGCGCCTCAGAATGACGCCGTACGGCGACCAATCGATCAGATTATCGCTCGTCGCCAGCGCCGTTTGGTAGGCGACGCCGTTGAAGCCGATATGCAGCATGAAGAATTTGCCTTGATGCTGAAACACGAACGGGCAGTCCACGGCGAGCTCGTCATAAGCGCCCGGCGCGCCCGAACCCGTCAGCACGGGACGATCCAGTTTATACGGCGTTAAATACTTTTCAATCCCCTGAGTGATCATATTCTTCCTTCGCTCCAATCCGTTGATGAAAGAATGTCCGACTGCTGCCTGCGCAATTCGGAAGCGCTTTCCGTGCACGTCATATCAGCATCCCAAGCGCCTTCTGTACGGATTCGGCATCGCTTCGCCCATCCCTGCTTGGTGCAACTCTCGCCTCTTCTTCGATTCGGGATTTTGCGAATAAAATAAATCTTGTACCCATGCCCAATAAATGTTAATCTGATCTAATTTTCATGAGCCACATAGGGAAGGGTTGAGTCCATTGCTAGATAGTGAGGGGAACTCCAAACGGTTCGAACAAACGCGATCGATCGTGCGGCAAGTCGCGGATATTTACCTTCGTCACGCCGGGCAGTGGTTTATCGGGCTGGTCGTTCACGGCTCCGCGGTGAAGGGAGGATTCATCGAAGGCTGGAGCGATATCGATTTTCAATTGTATCTGGAGGATGCCGCGGTAGTTGAGAGCGGGCAGCTCCCGTTGCCGCTTGCGCTATCCATTCATAAGGAGCTTTCCGCCATGGATCCGTCGCCTTATCAATACATTCAGACCAGGGTCCTAACGCCGTCTCATGCGCAGTACGGCAGTCTGGCAGCCAATACCTATGAGCTTGTCCAGGGGCGACTGCTGTTAGGCGAGTTAACGAACGAACAACTATACGCCCGTGCCCGCAATGATTTAGATGAATTACGCCCCGCAAGTCGATTTCGTACCGAAGAACTGCTCGGGCACGGAGACGAGCGATTGCAGAAGTCCGTTCGAGCTTTCTGCACCGCGGTATGGCCTGCTCTCTATCAGATGCTGACCATTCAACAGAACGGTACGGGCAACATTTGGGCGCTGCCCAAAATCCAAGCGATGGCGCTGCTGCCCGACCATACACCCGCAGGACGCAGCATACGCGCATTTTACGAAGCCCTTCTCATCCATGCATCGAATAAATCATCCGTGGCCGATGCGCTGAAGTTGATCGAAGCAGGCAGCGACTTTCTGCATCGCGCGAAGGACTGGTGGGATAACGCGAAAGAGGCGCAATCGTGAGCATCTATCATTTTATCCACGGACAGGAATGGAATCTGGCCCGAGAGCTTAATCGCCACGAGCCTCCCAGCCTCGTCGCGGATGGATTCATACACTGTTGCACGCAGACCCAGATCGATGCTTTGGCCAGCCGATTGCATAACGGACAGCATGATTTGCTTTTACTCGAGATCAATGCAGATGAGGTTCGCGAACCTGTAATCTATGAGGATTTGTATGCGTTGAATCAGGACTTCCCCCATATCTATGGGCCATTAAATATCGATGCCGTTAAAGACATCTACCACGTGCGGGACGTGGTAGAGGGCAAAGCCGTATTGACTGCAAGACATAGGTCCTGTTGTGAATCCTCTCGCCCATGATAAAATTCACAGTAACGAACCGATAACTGAAATCATGCAAGACGAAGGAGATTTTCGAGGTGGAAGCAGAACGGATCAGACAACAGATCGAATTCATACGCGAGATTGACGAGCTCAAGCATGTACTGCGCCAATCGTACTTGATGAACGGCTCGCGGCGCGAAAATGACGCCGAGCATACGTGGCATATTGCCGTCATGGCCTTATTGCTGCAAGAGCATGCCGTCCATCAAGAGCTGGACCTGAAGAAGGTCGTGCACCTGCTGCTCATTCATGATTTGGTCGAGATCGATGCGGGCGATACGTTCGCCTACGACGTCAAAGGCTACGAGGATAAATGGGAGCGCGAATTAGCGGCGGCCAAACGGATCTTCGGACTGCTTCCGGCGGACCAGCAGGAGACGTGGATGGCGTTGTGGATCGAGTTCGAGGAAGGCCGGACAGCAGAAGCCCAATATGCCGCGGCGATGGATCGGCTTCATCCGGTGCTGCATAATTTCTATACCGAAGGCAAGGCTTGGAAGGCCCATCAAGTGACGGTGGGCGCTGTCAAGAAAAGAATGGCCGTCATTGCCGAAGCCGCTCCCGCCTTGGGGCAATTCGTCGATGAACTGTTGGAGGAGGCGGTCGCCAAGGGGTATCTGTTGACTTAGCTTGAAGACCGTCTTAGCTTCCGGCTCAAGAGCAGAGTGGAACATAAGCTAAGCGGGATATTAGCAGAGCAGAACATAAGCAATGCAGAACATTAGCAAAGCAGAACATTAGCAAAGCAGAACATAAGCAAAGCAGAACATAAGCAAAGCAGGACATAAGCAAAGCAGAACATAAGCAATGCAGAAACTAAAGGATCCGAAATGGGAATAAGGTTGCCTCATCCACCAATGGATGATAAAATCAACACAAGGACGTTATTTGTCCCCGTGGGACTTTTACAGTCCCGGTATTAAATACGATAAATAAGCGAGGAATATGCGATGGACCCATTATTCAAGCAGCTTGAATCTATCCGTCAGTTGACCATTCGTGCCGTTGAAGGGCTATCGGAGAATCAGTTAGATGACGTTCCGGCAGGATTCAACAATAATGTCCGGTGGAATTTGGGGCATATATACTTCGTTCAGGAGAGGTTTGCCTTTCATTTTGCCGGCGAGCCGTTGCTGCTGCCGGACAACTTCGAGCAGTGGTTTGCAAGCGGCACCAAGCCGGCCGATTGGGTCGGGGAGCTTCCTGCATCAGCGGTACTAATCAAGCTGCTTGCTGAGCAGCCCGTACGCATCATGCAGTCGCTGGGAGATCGGTTACACGAAGAAGTACAGGCACCTTACACGACCAAGAACGGAGTAACGCTGCGTACCGTTTACGAATTTCTAAGCTATACCCTCTATCACGAGGGTATGCATGTTACTGCGATCCGCCTGCTGCAGCGTTTTGCAGAGAGGGAAGCCGCGGGAAAAGCCTAATATGCAATAACATAACAGCCGGACGAAACAGGCCATGCCTGAGCTTCGTTCGGCTTTTGTCTTTTCCGTGAGGTATAATCAGGCTAACGCTTCAAAGAAATAATCAACTAGGACGCACAACGTGCACCCGCATCATCATCTGAGGAGGTTTGAATAGGATGGATTTGGAACTCAAAGGACGGACCGTCATCGTGACGGCAGCTAGCAAGGGGCTTGGAAAAGCAGCCGCGCTGCGCATTGCGCAGGAGGGCGCGAATGTCGTCATCTGCGGCAGAAATACGGAAACGATCGAAGCGGCGGCGGCCGAGATCCGCTCGGCGACCGGCGGCGACGTGCTTGCGGTGCGCGCCGATCTCTCCTCGACCGCGGATATCGAATCGCTTATCGCGGCGAGCGTGGACCGATTCGGCCAAATCGACGGGCTCGTGTGCAACGCAGGCGGCCCGCCGGCCGGACCGTTCATCGCGATTACGGACGAGCAATGGGAATCGGCGTTTCAGCTGAATCTGATGAGCGTCGTGCGATTGATCCGGCAGACGCTCCCCCATTTCTCCGCGGAGGGCGGACGGATCGTCTACGTCTCCTCGATATCGATCAAGCAGCCGCTCCCGGGCCTCGTGCTCAGCAACGCGCTGCGCCTGGGCGTGCAGGGGCTGATCAAGACGCTGGCTGACGAATACGCGCCGCGCAACATCTTGATCAACTCCGCCGCGCCGGGCCGCTTCGATACGGACCGCATCCGGACGCTGGACGAGGCGCGCGCGGCAAGCACGGGCATCCCGTACGAGGAGCTTGTTGCGAAATCCGAGCGTGAAATCGGCATCGGACGCTACGGCCATCCGAACGAATTCGCCCGCTACGTCGCTTTCCTGGTCTCGCCTGCGAACAGCTACGTGACCGGCCAAAGCCTGATGGTGGACGGCGGACTGGTGCGGGGCATTTAGCGATGGTGAACGGCGGACTGGTGCGGGGCATTTAGCCATTGCCTTGGTGAGCTCGCTGCCGAGGGGCTTGCTGCTGTCTATGCGATATCCATGCAGGCCGGCAGTGGGTAAAAGGCAGCCGGTCGCAACAGCACGCATGAATGAATGAATGAATGAAATTCCACGCAGCTTGGCTTGCGTCGAAAGGAAATAACTGCAATTCTGCACTTATTTCCGCCCATTACGCCCGAAAATCGAAAATAGCTGCAAATCTGCAGCTATTTCGCCGATTTCGAGTCTGTTCAGCATTAACCCGGATGAATAACTGCATTTTTGCAGTTATTTCGTTATCGCCGGGTTTTAACTCAAAAATAACTGCAGATTTGCAGTTATTTCGGAGGGAACGGACTACCGCCACCGCTCGATTGCGGTTTTTCCAAGTCTAGACGACTGCCCACGCTCGATTGCAGCTTTTTCGAGCCTCCTGACGACTGCGCACGCTCGACTCCAGCCCTTAAACTAACATCATGATACGTCCTGCGCACCCGGCTGCAGCTTTTTCGAGTATCCGAACTCGTCAGCGCCCCCCTAGGCCGTTCGCCGGCCTCAACAACAACAAGCCCCGAAAGAGCCTATCGGCTCCTTCGGGGCTTGTCGCGTCCAATCTCCCGCGTATGATCGTCCTTCGCTGCTATGCCAGCACCGGCTCCTCCACCTGCTGCTTCACCGCGTAACGAAACGCATACTCGCCCGATCCGACGGTCAGGAGAACGCCGCTATCGGAGTCGGCCGCCGCCTGCACGCCGTCGGCAGCCGCAGCCGAAATGCCGCTTTCCTGCAGCTCGGCCAGCGTGACGCCTTCCAGAATAACATCCGCCGTCGTGTTCGCCGGGATGGCGATGCGTACGACCGTCTCTCCCGCCTCCTGCTTCCAGCCGGATTCGATCCGGCCGTACGGCGATTCCAGCGCCGCGCGCGCATGCGTCAGCGCGCCGTCCGCATAACGAGGGCGAATGCGGATTTTCTTATACGCCGCCTCGGTTTCATCCATATCAAGACCGGCCACGTAACGGTACATCCACTCGCCGACCGCGCCGTAAGCGTAGTGATTGTAGGAGTTCATGTCGTCGCTCCAGAACGAGCCGTCCGGCTTGATGCCGTCCCAGTGCTCCCAGATCGTCGTCGCGCCTTTCGATACGGAGTAGAGCCACGATGGGTACGTCTCTTGCATGAGCAGCTTAACCGCTGTCGCATGATAGCCGTTATCCGACAACGCGAAGCACAGGTACGGCGTGCCGACGAAGCCCGTCGTCAGGTGATAGTCGTTCTCCACGACCAATTGGTTGAGATCGCGCGCGATCCGTTTCTTCGCGTCCCCTTCGACGAGCTCGAACACAAGCGCCAGCACATGCGCGGTCTGCGTCGGCGCGGCCAGCCGGCCGTTCGGCGTCAAGAACTCGCGCCGGAATTCCGCCTTGATCCGCTCGTACAGTTCGCCGTACTTGCGAACGTCCGCCGCCTTGCCGAGCACGACCGCCGTTTCCCGCAGCAGACGGGTCGAATACGCGAAGTACGCCGTTGCGATCAGATCCCGCGGCGTTGCGCCGACGTAGCTGTTTTCCTTGGCATCGAGCCCCAGCCAGTCGCCGAAATGGAAGCCGGTGTTCCACAGATGCTCGTTGTCCCCTTGGCCGCGGATATAGTCGACCCACGCGCGCATGCTCTCGTACTGCTCCGACAGCAAGCGGACGTCGCCATAGCAGAGATAGATCGTCCATGGGCAGATAACCGCGGCGTCGCCCCAGGCGGCCGAAGTCGGGATATCCTCGTCCGCGGGCGGCAGCCCGGAAGAGCTGAGCGCGTTCGGTATGACGAACGGCACGCTGCCGTTCGGTCGCTGATCGGCCTTCAAGTCCCGCAGCCATTTGGTGAAGAACGAGGCGACATCGTAGTTGAACGCAGCCGTTCGAACGAACACCTGCGCGTCCCCTGTCCAGCCAAGACGCTCGTCGCGCTGCGGGCAATCCGTCGGCAGGTCGACGAAATTCCCCCGCTGGCCCCACTGGATATTATGCTGCAGCTGGTTCACCATGTCGCTCGAGCAATCGAACTCGCCGGTCGGCGCCATGTCGGAATGAATGACTTCGCCAATGACGGCTTCCAGCAGCCCAACCGCAGCTCCCTCCGGAAGGCCATCGATGCTCAAATACTGGAATCCCATGAAGGTAAACGTCGGCGCGTAGGTTTCGCCTGCGATGCCTGCGGCTGTATACGCGATCGTTTGCTTCGCCGTACGAAGATTGCCGATATAGAAATTGCCTTCCTTGTCCAACACCTCCGCATGCCGGATCGTGATCGTCGTACCCTTAGGTACATCCAGCGCAATTCGAATGCGGCCGACCATGTTCTGCCCCATATCCAGCACCGTTTCGCCTCTCGGGGTAACGATGAGGCTCTTCGGCTTGATGATCTCCGTCACGCGAATCGGCTGATGCTCCTGCGCCTTCAGCTGCGCCACGGGAAGCTCGATGGTTTCCGTCCCGCTCCAGGCCGAATCGTCGAACGCCGCCGTGCTCCAGCCGCTCTGCTCCAGATTCGCATCGTACGTCTCGCCGTCGTAAATGTCCGCCAGCCGGATCGGGCCTTCGGCGACTTTCCACGAACCGTCGCTGCATACGACCTCTTCCGTGCCATCGGCATAGACGATATGCAGCTGCAGCAGCAGCGCGCGGCGGTCGCCGTAGTGATTGATTTTATTGGCTTCCCAGCCCAGCCGCCCTTTGTACCAGCCGTTGCCGAGCATGGCGCCGATACCGTTCAAGCCGCCGGCCGTCACTTGATTCGTCACGTCATACGTCTGATACTGCTGGCGGTAACGGTAGCTGGTCCAGCCCGGCGAGAGCAGCTCGTCGCCGACCTTCTCCCCGTTCATGTACAGCTCGTACACGCCTGCGGCTGTCGCATACACGCGCGCGGATACAACGCCCGCCTTAACCGCAAACCGTTTGGCCAGCAAGAATACCGGCGCTGCTTGCGGATCGATGGCGGATGCAGCCGGCGTGATCCATTTTGCCTGCCACTCGTCCGGCGAGAAGAACGCCGTTTCCCACCAGACGGACTCGCTCCAATCCGACTCGCGGCCGAAGGCGTCCCAGACCTGCACGCGCGCCTTATAGCGCGTTCGCGGCTGCAGCGCCGGACCTGCGTACGCGAGCTGAATCGACGCCTCCGACAGCACGCGGCCGGAATCCCAGAGCGGCGCCGCATATTCCCCGCTCGCCTCCGCGACTTGAAGCCGATAGGCTTCCTGAACCGTGCCTCTGCGATCCGAATCCAGCTTCCAGCCGAACCGAGGCGCTTGAACGTCCGTCCCGAGCAGCTCCGTGCGGTACTCGGAAGTAAGCGATGTTACGGTAATACTCATCCTTTTGCACGCTCCATTTCTATGCTTAACTGTTGTCTTGTATCGTTCCGTTCCCTCAGTATAAGATGGAAGCACGAATTATTTTCAGGGTGAAATGGACTTTTATTCAGGGTCATTCAGACATTCAAAAAGAGGAGATACAGCCATGACGCTTCATCGTCCGATCCTCCTGTATACCGGGAGAACGTTCTTCAATCCTTCCTTGCCGATCTACGTCAATCGGGTAATCGAGAACTTCGAGCTTACGGAGCACCGGCATGATTTTCTGGAGATCAGCTACGTCAGCGAGGGGGCGGGTACGCATCATATCGGGGAGGAAGGCTTCCCCGTCGTGCATGGCGATATTTTCTTCCTCCCAGTGGGCGTATCGCATGTGTTCCGGCCTTCGGCTGCCGCTCCCAAGCATCCCCTCATCGTCTACAATTGCGTCATCGCGCCGGAGGCCGCGCTTCATCTCGTCGGTTCCGTACCTGGCGGAGCGGTACTGCAGCCTTTGCTGGAATCGGAGCAATACCGCAGGTTCCGCGATTCGAACGGGGAATTCCACTGGATGTTCCAGCGGCTTCACGACGAATATCAGACGGACCGCCCCGGCCGCGAAGCCGCGCTTTATCAGGGCGTCCTGGGTCTGCTCCTCTATCTCTTCCGTCTGGATAGCCGAAGCGATGCCTCAGGCGCGGCTGCCCTCGTCCCCGACGGCGTCGAGGCGGTCATTGCCGCCATACACGGCCGCTTCGATCAAGAACTACCCGCGAAGCAGATGGCTGCCATTGCCGGCATCGGAGAGCGCCAGCTGCACCGCATGTTCAAGAAGCACACGGGCATGCCGCCGAAAGCCTATCATCAGAACGTCCGCATGCACGAAGCCTGCCGCCTTCTCCGGGCCACCGACCGCAAAATCAGCGATATCGCGTCTGCCGTCGGCTACCAGGACATCACTTACTTTAACGAGCTGTTCAAGAAGAAGAACGGAGTATCTCCGCGGGATTACCGCCGCCGGGCGGAGACATAGAAGCTTAGGATACAGATACGGACGCCTCGCCTTCCCGCCCGCAAGATCCGATAGCTTCCCCCGCAAGATTCGATATTGTGTCCCTCCTCCATCGGGCATACACTGAAGCGAGACAGCGGCTGTGCCCGAGACGCGTTCGGCTGCCGCTCCGCTGCCATTATCCGTTCCTAAGGAAGGGCGTCGACCATGAACAAGAAGCATGAACAGATGCAGATGATTTTCAAAGCTCACGGGCAAAAGCTGGGACAAACCTACTTGGGCACGACCGGAGCCGGCGCCGACGCTCTGGATCCGCTGGCCGTCGCTCCCGTGCAGCTGGGCGTTCGCCCTCGGACGTTCGGACGCTATGCGGCGCTGAACGACGGCTATTCGAGCGTCACGGAAGGTCTCGTGCTGCACGAGATTATCGATCGCGCGGACGGGTTCAGGCTAATATACCGCCACCCGGAGCACCGTATCGCCGTCACCGTCGCCTATGACTGGGTAACCGGCGCTTCGGTTTACCGCCAAAACGTAAGCGCTACCAATGAAGGCTCGGAACCGATCGCACTCGATCATGTGTCTTCTCTCTTCGTGCAGGGACTGGCGGCGGGGGGCATCCGCGACTGGAACGATCCCGCCAAAATCCGCGTTCACTACTGCCTCCAAACATGGGAGGGCGAAGGACAGTGGCGCAGCGCCGGCCTCGAGGAGCTCGGCGTGTATCCGGTGGCGGTGCATCCCGATTTCGCGGCGGTTCATTTCTCGTCCGTCGGCACGTGGAGCACGGGACGGTTCGTGCCGATGATCGTCATCGAGGACGTGGAATGCGGACAGGTCTGGTACGGCCAGATCGAAGCTTCCTCGCACTGGCATATGGAGATCGGCCGGAGAAGCCTCGGCGGCACGAGCCGGACCGGCGGCTTATACGTGCAGCTCGATGCCGCAAGCGAACGCTACGGCGGCTGGTGGAAGACGCTGGCCCCCGGCGAAACGTTCCAAGCGCCGACGGCCGCGTTCGGCTGCGTCAAAGGCGGCTTTCAAGAAGCCATCCGGGAGCTGACGCGTTACCGGCGCACGCTACTTCGGGAGCTGCCGACGCCGGGCAGCGTATATCCCGTTATTTTCAACGACTACATGAACTGCCTCTGGGGCAATCCCACGGTGGAGTCCCTGGTGCCGCTAATCGATGCAGCTTCCCGTGCCGGTGCAGAAGTGTTCATGATCGATGCGGGCTGGTTCGGCTCGCGGACGGCGAACTGGGGACAAGGGCTCGGCGACTGGAACCCGAGCGGCGACCGTTTCGGGCCGGACGGACTTCCGGGTATCCTCGGTCTCATTCGCGCCAAAGGCATGCTGCCCGGACTGTGGCTGGAAATCGAAGTGTGCGGCGAAGAAGCGGACCTCTTCAACAAGCCCGACGACTGGTTCCTCCTCCGTGGAGGCCGGCGGATCGGCGCTTCGGACCGCGTCTACTTGGACTACCGGAATCCCGACGTTCGCGCGTATGTACACGGCGTTATCGACCGGCTCGCCGCCATGGGCGTCTCCTATATCAAGAACGACTATAACCAATGCGTCAGCACTGGCATCGATGAGCCGAACGGCTCGGAAGCGGCCGGTCTGCTCGATTACGTAGACGCGTTCTACCGCTTCATGGACGAGGTCCGCGAGCGGCAACCGAACATCATTTGGGAAAATTGCGGTTCGGGCGCCATGCGGCAGGACTACGGAATCCTCCAGCGCTTCGACGTGCAAAGCACCTCCGACCAGGAAATCTACTGGAAGTATCCGGCCATCGTGTCCGGAGCGCTGGCGACGCTGGCCCCGGAGCATGCCGGCATCTGGGCGTATCCGATGCCCGTGCTGTTCCCGGACAGGGAGCAGGCGGATGCCGCGCTCGAACGCGACGCCGCGCGGATGCAGGACGGCGAGCAGACGATCTTTAATATGGTGAACGGCCTGCTCGCGAACCTGTACATGTCCGGACGAATCGATCGCGCGGACGGGCGCAACTTCGCGCTGGCGCAGGAAGGAATCGCGCTCTTCAAGGAGCTGCGCGGCTTCATCCGGCAATCCTCCGGCATCTGGCCGACCGGCATGATGCGGATCGGGGACAAGCAGGCCTTCGGCAGCGCGGGATTATGGAACGAGGAACAGGGCAGAGCGGTCATCGCCGTATGGCGCCTGGACAGCGGAGACGAATGCTTGACGCTGCCGCTCGATTTCCTGCGGGGACGCGAGGCGCGGGTGCGCCAGCTTTACCCTTCCGCGGCGCATGCCGATAAGCAGGCGGGAGCGAGCCTGAACGAATCGCAGGGCTCGCTGACCGTCCGTCTTGACGGGCGGTTCACGGCGCGGCTGTTCGAGGTGTTGGTTTAGGACGCGAACGTTTTTATTAAGAGCGTTAAAAAGCGGCCATTCCGGGGCATTCCGGATTGCCGCTTTTTTTTGCGCCGTTCGCTGCATGTTAATTCGCTGCATGTTAATCGCTGCATGTTAATGGGCAAGCATGGCGATTACTCGTTCAGCATGCCATATGCCCTGACCGGCGCGCCGTCGCGGCCGATCAGCTTCAGCGGCGCGGCGGCGAAGAAGAAGGTCTCGGCGTCAATTTGGCGCAAACCCTTCAAGCCCTCCACGATGACGATCTCGGCCCCGAGCAGCACTTTATGGACGGGATCGTAGTCGGTCGGATTCGGCGTCGGCACGTCCATCCCGATCATGCCGATCCTGCGCGCCGCCAGCCACTCGGCCAATTCGATCGTCATATACGGAAAGTCCGAGAAGTAATGCTTGGCCGGGAACTGGCTGCACCAGTCCGTGCGATAGATGACCTTCGCGCCCTCCGTGATGCGGGAAGCGTACGGCGCGAAGTCGTCAACGG
Organism: Paenibacillus sp. J31P316; assembly: GCF_056269105.1. Lineage (NCBI taxonomy): Bacteria > Bacillati > Bacillota > Bacilli > Caryophanales > Paenibacillaceae > Paenibacillus > Paenibacillus sp. J31P316. The sequence goes on from NZ_JBWDNI010000020.1 coordinate 41,373, forward strand.
TAATCGGCTCTTTCGGTCTTTTGTGCGACAGGTCGATCAGGAGTGCATCTCCGACGCACTGCTCCAGCGTTAATTGCTCCACCGTCTTGCCGTCGTCCAAGAAGTGGAACGGCGCATCCAGATGCGTGCCCTGGTGCGAGCTCATCGAAAACTGCGTGATGTTGTAACCGATGGAATCGGTCGTGTTATGCACGATAACGGCGCATTTCGGATCCCAGGCAAACGTCGGCGCGCCGTGGTAGATATCAAGCGACAAGTCGATCATTCTGACAGGCATGGGCTTCGTTCCTCTCGATATGGATTTACGATGAAAGGATGGCGCGAGCAGGTTCATTCAAACGGAGTCATGGAGTCATAGAATCAGAGGGTCATGGAGTAAGGGAATCATGGGGTCAGGAAAATCTTTGCGAATGCGCTGCGTCCTTCAACGAGCTCGAGGAATGCGTCCGGCGCTTCGGCAAGCGGGCGCGACTCGGTCCATCCGGCAATATCGATTCGGCCTTGCTTCAGGAGCCCGATCGCCTGCTCGAAGTCGGCCGGGGAGTACGTATACGATCCGACGAGCGCGGTTTCCCTGCGCACCAGGTCATTCACGTCCAGCCGGGAGCGATCCTGGCCCAGGCCGACCATCACGATCGTGCCGCCGGATCGGACCGCTGCGAGCGCGCCGTCCCGCGTTGCCTGCACCCCCGCGCAGTCGATCACGCAGGATACCCCGCCCGGGAAAGCTTGCTTGTACTGCCGGTCGAAGTCCGCGGCATCGATTGCCACTGCGCCCCATTGCTCCGCAAGCCGAAGTCGCCCCGGCTGGATGTCGGCGATCGCGATCCTGCCCGCTCCCATCTGCCGCGCGGCTTGCAGGCAAAGCATGCCGATCGGTCCCGCTCCGTAGATCAGGAGATCCTCCAGCGGGCGCATGCCCAGCTTCACGGCATGAACGGCGACGGCAAGCGGTTCTGCCAAGGAGGCCAGACGCGCATCCATCGCTTCTGGAAGCTTGTGTACGTTGCCGGCCGGGACTGCGACATAGTCGGCGAAAGCGCCTGGACGGTGAATGCCTACGATCTGCCGCGCGAGGCAGATATTCGTCCTGCCCGCCAAGCAGTTGGCGCAGTTGCCGCAAGCGATCAGCGGGTTAACGACGACCTTGTCGCCTTTAACCAAGCCGACAACCTGTGCGCCCACCGATGCAATGCGGCCGGAAAATTCATGCCCCATGACGAGCGGCGGCTTCCGAATGCTGCTATGCCCGAGGTATCCCTCCAGCTCGCTGCCGCAAATACCGACGCTCTCCACCCGAATCAACACTTCATGCGGAAGGTATACCGGCATCTCCGTTTCTTCGATTTCCACGATTCGCGGACCTTTGTAGACTAGCGCTTGCAAATGAATGCCCTCCTCTCTTCTTCACGGCTAGACAATCGGGCGCGGCTCCACTTGATTGACGATATGGAGCGGCCGGCCGCCGCCGAACAGGCGCGCGATCTCCAGCGCGGCGTACTTCTGAAGCAGCAGCAGGGAGTCCTCCGAATACCAGGCGCAATGGCTGGTCACGAGACACTGGTCCAGCTGCAGCAAAGGACTTTCCGGCGCAATCGGCTCGACTTCCAGTACGTCCAGCGCCGCTCCCGCAAGCCGTCCTTCCTGCAGCGCCTCCGCCAGATCGTCCGCGTTCACGATGCCGCCGCGCGACGTATTCACCAGGTAGGCTTCCGGCTTTATGCGGGACAACGCCTCGCGATCGACGGCATGACGCGTCTTATCGGTCAGCGGAAGATGAAGCGACAGGATGTCGCTCTGCTGCAGCAGACCTTCCCAATCCACGCGCTCGACGCCGTGCTCGGCGAATGCCTGCTCCGGCACATACGGATCGTAAGCAATCGTCTTCATGCCGAAAGCCTGCGCCCGCCGGATGACGGCACGGGCGATATTGCCGAAGCCCGCGGTGCCGAGAACGCGGCCGGCCAAGCCCATGATCGGGCGGCACGGCGCGATTTCCCATACGCCCTGCCGCACCTGGGAGACGACCCTCGGAATCTTGCGCACGACGCCAAGCATCAGCGCAAGCGTATGGTCAGCAACCTCCTGCACGGCATAATCCGGCACGTTGACGACGGGAATGCCCTTCCGCTTCGCGGCTTCAAGATCGACGCTGTCGACGCCGATTCCGTAACGCACGATGATTTTGCAGCGGTTCAGTCCTTCGATGACGTCAGCGGTGATCGGTGCCCATTGGGTTAGAATCGCATCGGCGTCGCCGCAGAACGCCGCCGTCTCCTCCGGCGTCCTGCACTGGCCGACGCGGAAGTCAAAACCTAACGGCCGCAGGATCTCTTCTTCCTGCCGCAGGTCCGGGAAAGCATGATCCGTCACGGCTACGGTCCATCGATTCGTCGGACTCATAAGGCCATATACCCCCCGTCGATCATTAAGTCTTCTCCCGTCATGAACGACGCGTCGTCCGATGCCGCGAACGCGACCGCTCCCGCCACTTCCTCCGCAGTGCCCTGCCGCCCCAAAATATGGAGACGCGACACCCGGCGATTCTCTTCCTCCGCGTCGATGCCGAGCTGCCGGCAGCTGTTCTCGAAAGCCTCCGTCCGAATGTAGCCGGGGCATACGCTGTTCACGCGAATGCGATGCGGACTCAGGTCGATCGCCCAGCATTTCGTCAGCGCGCGGATGGCGAATTTCGTCGCGTTGTAAGTCGCGAAGTTCGATTGCCCAATGAAACCGCTTACAGAAGACATGTTGACGATGGCGCCCTGGCCGGCCTTCTTCATCAGCGGCACGCAATGCTGCGTCACGAGGGACGTGCCGATAACATTGACCCCGAGCGTCTCGTTCCAATCCTGCGCGCTGGCTTCCAGCCCCTTGAACACGAAGCGAGCCGCGTTGTTGACAAGGATATCGACGCGCGACGAATGCGCGTCGATCTTCCGGAAGACGTCGCGCAGCGTCTCCTCGTCCCGTATGTCCGCCAGCTCGAAATGCACGGCAAGGCCCGTCTTGCCGCCGATGGCGCGGGCGGTCTCCTCTCCGGATGGATTAAGATCCAGCATCCACACTTCGCAGCCCTCTTCGCTCAGCCGCGCAGAGATGGCCTCGCCCAGTCCCTGCGCGCCGCCGGTCACGACGGCGACTTTACCTGCTAATCCTCGCATGCGATCACCTCGAATGGGATTATTTCTCCCCCATTATAGGAACGCAAATTGGATAAGTCAATATATCCAATTTCATTTACTTTAACACGACAAGCTTAGGTTCGATTCTCCGAATCGACGTGTCCGCATGCCGCTGTTCCATAACATCAAGGATAAGCTCGGCCGCGGCGATGCCCATCTCTACCGGAGACTGGTCGACGTACGCTTCCGGCATGATGCATTCCGCGGAGAAGCTCGGCTCGTCGCAGCTGACGATCGTCATCTGCCTTCCCCGCTGCCAGCACGCCCTGCCCACGAACTGGGCGATATGAGCATCGACGGTGGCGATGGCCTCCAGGTCAAGATGGCTGTCGAGAAAATCGAAGATGGCCGCCGGAACCGGCTGATGATGCAGCTGGTTCATGCCCGTCACGACCTCGGGCGAAATGGTCAGCGACAGGCTCAAATGCACGAGCGGTATTCCCTCCGCCATTGCCGCCGACTGGAATCCGAACAGCCGCTCCTTGACCCCTGCCGTATAATTCGCGGGATAGCTCACGTAACCAACCTTGCGTTTGCCTGCCCGAATCAAGTACTCCCCCATCATGTACCCGACCTTCTCCGTATCGCAATGGACCGCATGTACTTTGTAGTCGCGAAAATACTTCTCCACGAAGACGACCGGAAACTTCTCCAGCAGCAGCCGCAGCAGGTCGTCGTGAATGAAATCGCTGCGGCTCGCGACGATGATCAGCCCGTCGACCGGCAGCTCGAGCAGCTTCTGCAGCGCCGATCGTTCTTCCCCGTTCTGTTCGTCCACCCGCTTGAAGACGAGATGGCAGTCTCTCCGGCTCAGCTCGTATTCCACGCCGGAGACGAGCAAGGATTGGTAGCGGAACTCCATCCAGGGCATGATCATCCCGACTCTCCGGGGCTGCCCGGACCGCGCTTCCGCTAGCGTCGCGCCGACCGAGGCAGCAATGCCGGATGGTATGCTGCCGGAACGAACGCTCCCGGCACCGGAGCTTGGGGCGTTCGCGTTCTCTATGACTTGCACGGGCGCCTCTTGTTCCGTGACGAACGTTCCTTTGCCGCGGTGACGGAATAAGTACCCTTCGGCGACCAGTCCGATAATCGCGTTCTTGGCCGTAATTCGGCTGACGTTGAACAGGTCTGCCAGCTGCCTTTCCGGCGGTACCTGGTCGCCCGGCCGGAGCGCGCCCGTCTGTATTTGTTCGAGCACGTACTGTTGGATTTGACTGTATAACGGAATTTGCGCCTTCATGAAACTGGAACCTCCCGAGTTGAAACGCATGATTGACAATGGATATAAAGAGTATATTATATTGGGTATATTCTGACAAATATTCCATGAGCCCCTGCTGACTCAGCGGCTCTGACAACAAAGGTGCGTGTATACCGATGGCAGCCTTTGCAACTTCGCTTCAAGCCCCAACGGATTTGAAAACCGATTATTCCCATAATCCGCTCGGACTCGGCGATCGGCAGCCCCGTTTTCAATGGCTGCTTTCGGCCGACCGGAGAGGCGTCTCGCAGACCGCCTACCAAATCATCGTCGCCGCTTCCTCCTCAAGCTCGGAGCGCGAAATCGGCGACGTATGGGACAGCGGCTTCGTACCGTCCGGCCGGTCCAATCAAATCGCCTACGCCGGCCCTGCGCTGGAAGACGGCCGAACGTACCACTGGCGCGTGCGCGTTTGGAACGAAAGCAGAATGGCCAGTCCTTTCTCCGCCATCCACCGCTTCGAGCTCGGTCCGGCGCAAGCCGAGGATTGGACTGCCGAATGGTTGGAAGCGCCGAGCGGCTCGCTGCTTCGCAAATCGTTCAATCTGACCGGCGACGCCGCGGGCGGACGCGTGCACGTATCGGCTTGCGGGCTCTACGAGCTTCGATTGAACGGCCGCAAGGTCGGCGACGCCGTCCTGGAGCCCGCCTGGACGGATTACCACGAACGCGCGCTCTATCGGACCCATGACATCACCGAATGGCTCGTGCCGGGCGAGAACGTGCTTGCCGCGACCATCGGCTCCGGTCCCTACCGTTATCTGACCGGACCGCCTAACGAATCACCCGCCCAGGAGACGCCCAAGTTCATTCTTCAAGCGGATATCCTACTGGCGGACGGCAGCCGCGAGACGATTGCGACCGACTTCTCTTGGAGGACGGAAGCCGGTCCGATCATCACCGAATTCTTCTACGCGGGCGAACGATACGACGCGCGCGAAGAGAAACCGGGCTGGGACGACCGCGGCTACGACGACCGCGCATGGGCTGCCGCGCAAGCGCTTCCGTCCTTCCGTACGCGGCTGGAGGCGGCCGTCGAGCCGCCGATTCGCATCGTCCGATCGCTGTCCCCGATCGCGCTGACGGAACCGGTGCCCGGCGTGTACGTCGCGGATATGGGACAGAATTACGCCGGGTGGCTGCAGCTCTCCGCGGAAGCCCCCCGCGGCACGGAGATCGCCTTGACTTATGCGGAGCTGCTCGACGAGTCGGGCCGCGCGATGACCCGCAACCTGTTCGGGTCCAACACCAACCCCGAGCAGACGGACCGTTACGTGTTCAAGGGCGAGGGAACGGAAACCTGGGAGCCGTCCTTCACTTACAAGGGCTACCGGTATATTGAAATTACCGGCTTTCCCGGCCGTCTCACCGTAGATCAGCTCGTAGGCAAGGTCGTGCACAGCGACGTCGCCGTCACGGGAGAATTCGCCTGTTCCGACGAGCTCCTTAACCGCATTCAGCATGCGTTCGTACGGACGCTCCTGAACAACCTTCACGGCGTGCCGGAAGATTGCCCGACGCGCGAGAAACGCGGCTGGGGCGCGGATGCCCACGTGACCGCGGAGGCGATGCTCTGCAACTTCGACATGGCCGGCTTCTATACCAAGTGGTTGGGAGACATCGAGACCTCGCAGCGTCCCGACGGCGGCGTCCGCTGCGTGTCCCCCGGCGCCAAAGAAATGGGCGTCGACCCGGCATGGGGCGCGGCTTATATATTGGTGCCGTGGGAGATGTACCGGCATGAAGGCGATCTTCGCCTGCTGGAGCGCCATTACGACGGCATGGCCCGTTGGATCGATTACCTGCGAAGCCGGACGGAGCAGGACATCTTGACGCAGCCCGAACGCGCTTGGGGCAACGACTGGCTGTCCCTGGAAGAAACGCCGAGCGAGCTGTTTCGAACCGGATTCTATTACTGGAACGTCTCCCTGATGTCATCCATTGCCGATGCGCTGGGCAAAACGGACGATGCCCGCTCGTACGCCGAGCTGGCAGGCAGCATCAAGAGGAGCTTCCACGACCGGCTTTATGATGCGGAGAACCTCGTCTACGGCAATGGCAGCCAATTCTCGCTCGCGTTCCCGCTGTTCCTGGGTCTTGTCCCCGCTGCCTTGGAAGCAGAGCTGCTTGATAAGCTCGTCGAGGACATCCGCCGCAACGGCGACCATATAACCGGCGGTATTCTCGGCACGAAGTATATCGTGGCCGCCTTGGACAAGTACGACCGCTCCGACGTCGTCTTCGCTATCATGACGAATCCCGGGTTTAACGGCTGGGGCTACATGCTCGAACGCGGTCCCGGCACCATCTGGGAGAAATGGAACGACAGCGTCGAACCGGACGGCACCTCGTCGAAGAACCATCCGGCGCTATGCTCCGTCGGCTCGTGGTTCTACCGGAGTCTTGGCGGCATCCGCCCCGAGCAGCCCGGCTACCGGGAAGTTTCCGTTCGCCCTCGTCCCATGGTCGGTCTCGAGCATGTCCGCTGCTCCATACGAACGCCTTACGGTACCGTCGGCAGCGCATGGCAGCGGGAAGATAGCCGGTTCCGGCTGGAGGTTCGCGTGCCGGCGAACGTCACGGCCACCGTGGAAATCCCGTTTCCAGCGGGTGCGGTCGGCTACGAGGAACTTATTTTAACCGAAGGAAGCTCGGTGCTGTGGAGCTCGGCAGGCGCTGCTTCCCCCGGCACGGACGGAATTACGGACCTCGTCAAGATAGCCGCCGGGTTCGTCCTTAAAGTCGGTTCCGGGGACTATACGTTCGAAGCCAGTATCGCCAAAACGAATGCGGTAATGGCAGACTGACAGTTTCATCTGACGGCGGCATGATCGTATTCTAGGCTTGCGTTCTCCTTGCCGTCCCTCGCAACGTCGGCTAAATCTAGCAAATAGGCTGCTCGTATAGCCGTTTGGAAGAACCAAGCCGTACAAGCCTTCATAGAATGAGATAGCTTCACATTCAAACTATGAGGGGGAATAACGATGAGTATCGTTAATTATGTAACCAACAGCGGTTTTGAATCCGGCCTTACGGGGTGGACCAGCTCCGGAGCAAGCCTCAATACGACCTACAGCAATACAGGATCAAATTCCGCCCAAGTTGCAGCCGGAACGTCCGGCTCTTATATCTACAAGTTCGTCAGCGTGCCAGATAGCAACAGCTTCGAATTGATGGTTGCTTTGTCGAAGAACGGTTCCGGCCTTGGGCCATCCGTCATCGTCTGCGTATTTTACTACACGACAGGATTGGTCTATCAGAATACGGGCCTCGTGGCCACGATTCCTTCCCGCCTGCCGGACGGCACGGCGAACAACTGGAAGACGGCTTATTTCAACGTAGAGCCTGCTTTCTCGGGCGCGACTCTGGCTCAAATCTTCATAATGAACACTTCGCTCTCCAATTCAGTGGATTTGTTCGTCGATGATGTCCAGCTGCTTAACGCCGCTTTGGATCTTGGCTAATGGTTAACACCAGTTGGCTTAAAACAGCCCGTGCAAACGAAAAAGGGAAGAAACAGGTTCGTCCTGTTCTTCCCTTTTTTGCGTCCCGTTCTTCCCTTTATTGCGCTTAGGTCGCTATCTTATCGTCAATCGCCGGCAATGGATCGCCAAGCTGCCCGCGCGCCTGCTCCTCGAGCATCCGCTTCGCCACCCGGTAGCAATCGTCGACATGCTTGTTGCCGACGTATTTCATCGCGCTGAAGCTGAGCGCGCCGGCGACCGCCGTGCCGATGACGGGAACGAATTTGGTCGTGCTCTTGGTCACGATGCGGGCGGCGGCTTTCTTCAGCAGCGCGAACACCAATCTGCGCGTCACGGCATGGCCGATCAGTTGACTGCCGACCGATGTGATCATACTGTAAACGACGGCTTTGCGCCGCGTGTCCAGACCGTCCAGCTGCTCTTCCGAGAGACCGAACCGCTTATTGATATCCGGAATGAGGCGCATCAGCATGCCGACGTCCGCCAGCATGTCCGTGCCCGGAATCGGCACCATCGCCGCCGTCCCCGACAGCATCGCCCTTCTGGTAACCAGTTTCTTGCATGCCTTGCGAACTTGCTCCAGCTCCTGCATCGTCCGTGGAAGCATTGCGATTCCCCCTTCGACCTATCGGCGATTGTCGTTCTCTCGATCCGGGGCAGGCAGCGCGCTTCTTGCCTGCTCGAATGAGATTCCTTATATCCCCGTACGATATCTACGTTCGCTGGAGGAATCATGTTTCGTCTGATCCTTCCGCTTCTCGTCCTGCTGTCCGATCGTCAGGTCCTCCACCGGAATGGGATCCACCGTCTGCTCGCTCTTGAAGCGGTCGAACAAGCTCTCCTTGTCCGTCGGAATCCCTTCCGGATTGTCGCGTTTCCCCTGTTGGCGAATCCGCTTATCGTTCCGCTCGAACTCGTTCATGCCTATCACCCCGTCAAATAAGTCGTACCCTTATTTACCTGTTCGGGACGAACGTCAAACAACCGGGCCTCGTTACGGAAGCTGAAGCCGCCTTTTACCTTCGCGTTATCCTTGTAGATCCATGCATATTCCTTGCGTCTGCTTCTCCTCGCTATTCCTTCAAAAGCGCCTCGATCGCCGGCACCAGCTCCTCCGGCTCGACGGGCGTCTCGAACCTGGCAATCGGTCGACCGTCGCGGTCAATAAGAAGCTTCGTAAAATTCCACTTGATGCCGTTGCCGCCATACAGCTCCGGATACTTCGTCTGCACGAACGAATCCATCCACCGCCCGTTCTCGGTCGACAGATCGAACCCTTCGAACGGCAGCTGCTCGGTCAAGTAAGCGAACAACGGATGTGCGTGCGGACCGGTTACGTCCGTCTTAGCCGCGAACGGGAACGTGATTCCGAAGGTGTCCTCGCAGTACGCGCGCAGCTCCGGGTCGCTGTCCGGCTCCTTGGCGTTGAATTGGTTGCAAGGGAAGCCGAGCAGTTCAAGGCCCTGCTCCCGATAGGCTTCATACAGCTTCTGAAGACCTGCGAAATGTCGGGAATAGCCGCAGCGGCTGGCCGTATTCACGATAAGCAACACCTTGCCGCGGTAGTTGGACAATGGAAGGTTACCATGATTCGCGCTTTCGACCTCATACGAATAAATGGACATGTGTCTCTGCCTCCTTGATCGGATGTTGGATTGGTAAATGGTGAAATGACGGCGTTGGTGAATGTGATATTCATCTTAAGCCCGGCAGCCGCGGCGGGTCTAATACCGGTTTCGAATAGACGCTATAGACATTGCCAATATTTGCGGCTGCAGTTGCCTTCCGCGTATGCAAAAAGGCCGCATTTCCCGCCCTTAAGGGGAAATGCGGCCTTGGCTATTCGGTCATCTCTATTATCCACTGTCTCTGCCTTGTTGATGCCCCTGTGCTACTCCAGGTTGGCATGCCGAAGCTTCATCGACTCAGCGGTCATGTCTTGCTTCTCCATTATGCGCAGGATAAGCGAGTCGAAGAAGAGCAGCAGCGCCTGCTCGAACAGCGAGCCCATCGGCTGGACCGAGACCGATCTCGCCTCCTGCTCGGACAGCGCCTTCGTCGCTCCGGGAATCCGGACGACGGCATCCGCCAGCCTTCCGATCCGCGACGACGGCTCGACCGTGACGAGCGCCACCGAAGCGCCTAATTGCTTCGCCTTCTCCGCCATTGCCGCCAGGCTGCCTGTCTCGCCCGAGCCCGACCCGATGACGAGCAGGTCCCCTGCGCCAAGAGCCGGCGTCACTGCTTCGCCCACGACATAGACGGGCAGGCCCAGATGCATCAGCCGCATGGCGAACGCGCGGGTCATGAAGCCGGAACGTCCCGCGCCTGCCGTATAGATTCGCCGCGCTCCGAGCAGCAGCTCCATGAACGCTTCGGCCTGATCCTCCGAGATGCCGTTCAGTGCCGCGGTCAGCTCCTCCAACAGCATCGTAGTATACGTCGGAATCTTCCCCATTGCCGATTACCCTTGCGCGATCAGCTCGCGAATGTCGGACGCCGCCGCACGGCGGTCTTCTTGGCCGGTAATGCCGCCGCCCACGATAATGAGGTCAGGCTTCGCGTCGATGACCTGCTGGAGCGTGCTCAGCTTGATGCCGCCCGCGATCGCGACCTTCGCATGCTTGACGACGCGCTTGATCGTCTGCAGATCCTCGAACGAGTTTTGACCGACGGCCTGCAGGTCGTAGCCCGTATGTACGCAGATATAGTCTACGCCGAGCGCGTCGATTTCCTTTGCCCGAGTCTCGATGTCCAGTACGTTGATCATGTCGACCATGATCTGACGATTCGTTTTGCGAGCTTCGCTCACGGCTCCCGCAATGGTGCGGTCGTTCGAAGCGCCGAGCACCGTAATGATGTCCGCGCCCGCTTCGGCCGCTTTCATGACCTCATAATCGCCCGCATCCATGATTTTCAGATCGGCCAGAACTGTCAGCGACGGAAAAGCCTCCTTGATCTCCTTCACGGCGCGCAGTCCTTCGTTAATTACGACCGGCGTCCCGATCTCCACGATATCGATAAACGACTCGACTTCCTTTACCAGCGCCTTCGCGCCCGGAATGTCCACCAAGTCCAAAGCCAATTGAAGTTTCATTGTTTGATTCGCTCCTTCTCCATGTTTGAATGCGTTTACCGTTCGGTGCTAGTATAGCCCCCATGCCTGCAGGATGGGTAGTACGCACTTTTTTCTTATCTAGTGCTTAAAAGTATACCGTGGACTATAATGGGGGTCGGAGGAGGTTGTGATCATGGGACATCTGGACGAGAAAACGTTCAACTGCGAGAAGGAACTGACGCTGTCCGTCATCGGCGGCAAGTGGAAAATGCTGATTCTCTGGCATCTCGGCAAAGAAGGCACCAAGCGCTTCGGCGAGCTGAAGACGCTGATCCCCGATATTACGCAGCGCATGCTCGTCAGTCAGCTGCGCGAACTGGAGGACGACCTCATCGTTCACCGGAACGTCTATCCCGTCGTGCCGCCCAAAGTCGAATATTCGTTGACCGAGCTCGGGACGAGTCTCATGCCGATCCTCGAAGCGATGTACAGCTGGGGCAAGACCTATATGGAAACGGTCGTGAAGGATAAGGTGGAGATCAAAGGGGATTTTTCGTTGTGACAAAGATCGAGGCGACGGTCGAGCCGGAGACGCCGACGCAGACGCGCCTTATTGTCCGGGCCAGATCGGTCTCTGCCGGACGGTCACGGGTGGCCCGAGCTCAGGCGGGCCGAACGGCAACTACGTCGTCAGGCGCCGAAGCGGCGCCCCGTGCATAGTCGACTGGATTTGACGACAAGAGGGTGATTCGTTCACCCTCTTTTGCTTAATTAGGCCACTTCGGCACCAAGAAGGGTGATTCATTCACCCTCTTTTGATCAATTAGGCCACTTCGGAACCAAGAAGGTGATTTATTCACCCTCTTCTGCTCAATCAGACCACTTCGGCACCAAGAAGGTGATTCATTCACCCTCTTTTGATCAATTAGGCGAACTCGGCACCAAGCAGCCCCTCATGTCGCCGGACGCCTTTTCCTGTCCGCTGGCGCAAGCCTGCCGCAGGCAACAAAAACGGCTAAAACCGCCGCAAGGCCCCATGGCCCTGGAACGATTTTAGCCGCACGCGATAAGGGGCGAGGGAGGCTCTAACTAGCCTCTAGCCTCTAGCCTTTAGCCTTTAGCCTCTAGCCTCTAGCCCTTAGCCTCCCCCCTCTCGCTCCCGCCTGCCCTTCGCAAGCTTCGCTTCCCCTACTGCTTCACCAGCTGCCACTGCTGATTGTTCCCGCCATGATCCGTATACTGAATGATCGCGGCTCCGTCCGCGGTAGACTCCCCGCTTACGTCCATCAGCTTATTGCTGTTCTTGTTGAAGAGCTTGACGTATCCGCCGCCCGCATCGGTAATCCTCCACTGCTGATTCGCGCCGCCGTTGTCCGAGTACTGGATGATCTGCATCCCGTCGTTCTGCGAGGCGTTATTGACGTCCGCGAGCTGCCCGCTGCCGCGGTTCTTCAGCTTGTAATAACCTCTGCCCGCATCGACGAACTGCCACTGCTGGCTGTAATTGCTGCCGCCCGTATTCTGTACGAGCGCTGCCCCGAGCGTCGTCGAGCTGCCCGTCACATCGAGAACTTTGCCGCTGTTGCGGTTGATGATCTTGTAATACGCCGACGTATCGATCGGTTGCTGCGGCGTATAGTTCGCGCCCGAAATGACGAACGTGGCCGTAGATTGCGCGGGAATCGTGCGCTGAAACGTTTTGTTCGTCAGCGTCAGCCCCGAGATCGGCGCCAAATTATCTCCCGTGGACGTGACCGTTTGGTAACCCGTCACGGACCCTGTTATGGACGAGAAAGCCGACAAGTCATACGTCACCGTATTGGAGCTGCTGGAGTCGTTCAGCGTAACGATGACGAGATTCTTCGATACCGTGTCGTACGCCGCGATGGAGTTGCCGTCCCCGATGTCGATGATTTTGTAGCCCGGGCGGATGAACTTGCTCCACTGGGCCAGCGCGTAGTATTTCTTATTGGTCACCGCCGTGAAGTTGGAGCTCGGATCGTTAAGGTCGTTCACGTCCATGAGCCCCCATCCGCCGCCGTCGACCGCCTGCCAGTATACCCAGCCCGTGTTCTTCATGTAGCGAAGGTCGTACACGATGGAACGCGCCATCTCCATGCCGGACGCGTCGCCGTCGCCGTGCTCGGACATCCAGATGTTTTTGCCGGCCGCCGCCGTATTGAAGCCGACCCGGTCGCTGCCGCCGTACGTATGCACGTTGTACTGCCAGATCGCGTTCTTGGTCGCGGACGAAAAGCTGTTGATCGTATCGCGTCCGTCGTCGATACTCGTCTCGTCCGAAGCGCTCACTTTGGTCGGCGAGCCCTGCGTCGTGAGCAAATTCGCGACCTTCTGGATAATGATCTCCTGCTTGTTTCGGTCAAAATGCGCCCCTTCCTGCCGGTTGCCGTACGTCCACCAGCTCGCATTCGGCTCGTTCAGCGGCTCCAGCGTCCGGAAGGTCACGCCCCAGTAATCCTTGAAATGCTTGTTGACCGTCACGAGATAGTCCGCGAAGGCATCGTACATATCGTCCCGCAAATTGTTGGCCGCCCCGTAATTCCCGGTCACGCTGCCGCTCTGCGTCATCCACCATGGCGGCGAATTCGAGAAGGACTCCGCGATGAATTCGCTCGAAGAGATCCGCGACTTCGCCGCCTGCAGGAACCAGCGCTGGTTGGCGTCCGCCGTCCAATCATAGATGCCCTGCGTCGGCTGAAAGCCGGGCACGCGCGCCCGCAGCTCCATGTTGTTCGGATAGGCCGGGTTCTCGCCGCCTCCGATGTTGTAGCGCACGATGTTCATGTTCAGCCCGCTGCTGGCGAACAGCTTATCCGCGTAGCTGTTACGGACCGCGTCCGGCGCGCCGCCGATCCGATTGGCGAACCACGCGAGCGATGTCCCCCAGCCTTCGAAAGTTTGGTATTGCGTGCCGGGGTTCACGACCGCCGTGTAATTACTCGCGTGCGCGGACGGCGCGAACAGCGAATTGCCTCCGACGAAGGCGATAAGCGCGGTCGCGAGCCCTAGTTTCTTCCCGATTCGAACCTTCATCAATACTCACCGTTCCTCTCTTTGATTTTGAAACCGTTGCCAAAAACGTGCGGCATCCCTCCTATCCGGCTCCATAATACGGACGGCATTTTGTTTCATTCGTCTGCAAGCAGGGCAGCATCAGGAACGGCGCGGCTTTCGCTCGCCATCGATATCCGATTCGGAGTGAAACCCATTACATAAATTCGCGGGCGGCCTCCCCCTCGCCCGGCCCGCTTCCTCCGCTCCGTGATACCAATAAATGCAGGCAGCGCCCAATTCATTCATGCCGAACCAAAAAAAGCCCCGCCAGCGGAGGCTTTGCACGTTCGAACAGCAGTCGACATTTTACGTTCTCTCTCACCTCCAAAAGTCGCTAGCGCACAATGTCGAACCAATTTCGACACCTCCACCTCCAAAAGCTGCTCTACCGCACAATTTCGCGCCCTCTTCGACACCTCCACCCCCAAAAGCTGCTCTATTGCACAATTTCGCACCCTCTTCGACACCTCCACCTCCAAAAGCTGCTCTATTGCACAATTTCATGCCTTCTTCGACACCTCCACCTCCAAAAGCTGCTCTATTGCACAATTTCGCGCCTTCTTCGACACCTCCACCTCCAAAAGCTGCTCTATTGCACAATTTCGCGCCTTCTTCGACACCTCCGCCTCCAAAAGCTGCTCTATCGCACAATTTCGCGCCCTCTTCGACACCTCCACCTCCAAATGCTGACACACTTATACGACAAAAAGAACGAAGCACCCTTATCTGCTTCGCTCTTCTGCTTTCCAGCTTACCTGATCGTTCGCTCGCGATAAGCAGCGCTATCATCCCGCGCCACGCCTCGCATCCTCCTTCGACCTCAGCTTGATCAGCCTCTTGCCTCGGCTTCCAGCGCTGCCACTTCCAACGCCTCGCCCGCCAAGCTCACCGTGCGCTTCTCCGCGTTCGAGCGGATAACCGCATCCAGCACCTCTTGGTTGCGGTAGCCGTCCATGAAGTCCGGCAGTCCGTCCGTCGCGACACCGTCCAGCATGGCCGCGAAATCCTCGTACTGCGTTACCTTGCAGCGCGACGGCACGTCGAGGACCGTCCGCGCAAGCTGGCCCGGCGCCTCTTGGCGGATCCAGATCAGCTGGTCGGGATTAATCGTCGAGGCGTGCAGCGTTCCGACGTCGCCGTAAACGGACACTTCGTGCTGATTGCCGGAGCCGATCGCGTTGCGCGAGGACTGGAAGATGCCGACCTCCCCGCCAGCCATCCGTGCCTGGAAGCTGACGAAGTCGTCGACTTCGATCTTCACCATCCCGCCGGTCGCCGGATCCGGCCGCTCGGGAATGAGCGTCTGCAGCAGCGACGAGAGCTCGGCGAATTCTCCGAACAGGAATCGAGCCAGATCGATCATATGCGACCCGAGATCGCCGAGCGTGCCGGTTCCAGTAATGTCCTTGTTGAACCGCCAAATATACGGCGTGCCCCGGGACGCGGACCCCCAGTCCTGCAAATATTGGACCGAGAAGCTCCGCACCGTGCCCAGCTTCCCTTCCCGCAGCAGCTCCCGCGCGTAGCGGAACGCCGGCGTGTACCGGTAGCTGAAGCCGATCATGCCGGCAACCGGCTGCTGTTCGTAGAGCGCGAGCAGCGGCGGGGCTTCGTCGAAGACGCGGGTAAACGGCTTCTCGCCCAGGAACGGCTTGCCCGCCTCCAGGCACGCCCGCATAATGTCCGCATGGACATGGTTCGGCGTGACGGACACGATTGCGTCGACGTCCGGGTCGGCGATCAACTGCACGAAGTCCGCGTACCGCCGTTCCGCCGGAATGCCGAGCTGATCGCCGACAGCCGCCAGCGCCGATTCGTTTACGTCGCTCACCGCGACCACGTCGAACCTCCCTTCGGCGGTGATCCACCGAATATGCGACTGCACCATCCCGCCGAGTCCGATCAAGCCAATACGAAATTTGTTCATTATTGTCCCTCTCCCTTCGTTACTTGCCTGCCAGCGTTTCGAGCGGCTGCGCGTTGCCGCGGTACGGCCGCTCCCGCTTCACGGGACGCGCCCAATTCGCCGCATTGACGATGACGCGTTGGATATCCTTGTGCCAATACGTCGGATACGTCTCGTGCCCCGGACGGAAATAGAACACCTTGCCGCTGCCCCGCGTATACGCGCAGCCGCTGCGGAACACTTCCCCGCCCTCGAACCAGCTGGCGAAGATCAGCTCATCCGGCGCCGGGATATCGAAATGCTCGCCGTACATTTCTTCCCGCTCCAGCTCGATGAACTCCCCGATGCCCGCCGCGATCGGATGCGCCGGAGCGACCACCCACAGGCGTTCCTTCTCGTCGGCCTCGCGCCACTTCAAGGCGCAGCTCGTACCCATGAGGGACCGGAATATTTTCGAGTAATGCCCCGAGTGAAGCACGATCAGCCCCATGCCGTCCAAGACGCGGCGCTGCACCTTCGCCACGATATCGTCCCGCACTTCGCCATGCGCCAAGTGTCCCCACCAGATCAGCACGTCCGTCCTGTCCAGCACGTCATCCGTCAGTCCGTGCTCCGGCTCATCCAGCGTCGCGGTCGCGGCAAGCATGCCCGCTTCGGTCAGGAAGCCCGCAATCGCGGCGTGGATCCCGTCTGGATAAACGTCGCGCACCTTCGGATTTTGCTTCTCGTGGCGGTTCTCGTTCCACACGGTCACCCGCAATGCCGTTGCAGCACTTTGGCTATTCATACTCGTCGTCTCATTCATAACCATGGTCCTCCCCGTCCCTGATGATGCTATGTGTTCCTGCCTGTTCCAGGCTCCATACCTCGCCCACCGCTTCATCCCATAAATCTGCCCCGCAGAAAGTCTGCGGGGCAGCAGGCGAAGCTTTATTTCAACTCTTGGTAACGCGTGAACGCGTCGTTATAGATTTTGACCAGCTTCTCGAGACCCATTTCGTTCAGCTTCTTGACGTAGCCGTCCCACTCTTCGGCGATGCCGCCTTTGGTGATCCACTTGGCGCGGGTGCTGGAGATGTAGCTGTCGATGTCCGTGGTGAGCGTCGGCAGGTCCGCGTATTCCTCGGACGTGTACATGACGTCCGGGAACGGCTCCGTCACGAACTCCTTGCCCAGGTTGTCGAGCTGCAGCTTCAGGCCGTCGCCGCTCGCCTTGTCCAGCTTGATGTTCTTCTCGAACTCGGGGCTGGCGTATTTCGGTCCGAAGTCGCGCAGCGAACCGTCCCAGTACCAAGCGTCCGCGCTCGTGCCATCCGGCGGATCCATCAGCGTATACGTGCCGTCGCTTTCTTTCTTGATCGTCGTGCCGATCGCGCCCCAGAAGTTCTGGATGCTCGCTTCGCCGGTGTAGAACTGGTCCGCCCAGCGGGCCGTCTCGTCCGGATATTTGTTCGTCGTCGTGATCAGCACCTCGTTGCGGCGGTAGCTCATGCCGTTCGGCTCGCCGAGCTGATACTTGTTGCCGTCCGGGCCGGCGATCGGCGCGATGGCTTCGTACTCCTTGCTCCATGGACCGAACACGGCGTCCGGCGTCCATTGGTACGTGAAGCCGATCAGCGACGCGTCCGGATTTTGGCGTTTGGCCGTCAGCATCGTATTGTCCTGCGTGAACGTTTCTTTGTCTATCAAACCTTCGGCATACAGCTTATGCGCCCACTCGAGGCCGGCCTTGTACGCGTCGGATGTCGGGAAGTACTCGGTCTTGCCGTCTTTGACGACCATATGGTTCGCGCGGAGATCCGTAATGCCGAACGGCGCGAGGAAGTTCATGTCCAGATCGCCCGAATCGCTGTACGGAATTTCGTCCGCCTTGCCGTTGCCGTTCGGATCCTGTTCCTTGAACGCCTTGAGCACGTTGTACAGCTCGTCGATCGTCGTCGGCTCCTTCAGTCCCAGCTTATCCAGCCACTGCTTGTTGATGACCGGCTGAACCGAGGACACCGGACGCGACGGGAGGCGTGCCGGCATGGAGTAGATTTTGCCATCCGGGAACGTGCTCAGCTTCTTTAGCTCCGGCGACTCCGCCATGGCGGCCTTCAGGTTCGGCATATCCTTCTCGATGTAGTCGTCCAGCGGACGGAAGATGCCCAGGTTGTTCACGATATCGGAATTCGTGAAGGCGATGTCGCCGATGATAACATCCGGCAGCTTGCCGCTCGCCAACATGACGGATTTCTGATCGCCCCAATCGTTGGAGGATACGACCTGCCAGTTGATCTTGACGTTCGTCTGTTTCTCGAGCTCCTGCAGCCACGCATTCTTCGTAAAGGTATCGCCCATGCTGCCCCAGCGGATCGTCAGCACGTTAAGCGTGATCGGTTCTTTGACGATCGGCAGGCCTTCTTGGTTGAAGTTGCTGTCCTCTGTCTTGCTGCCGCCTTTTGCCGAGCCCGAATTGCCACCTGCATTGCTGGTATCGTTATTGTTGCCGCAGCCTGCCAATACGGTCGTGCCCAGCACGGACACCAGAGCCAGACTGGACAGCATGCGGAACGTGCTGCGTTTCGATGCGTTTGCCATTCTTTGAATCCCCCTATGAATGAATTGGATGCATTGCGTTCCCTTGCCATCATTCCTTGACCACCGCGCAGGACATTATTCCTTCACCGCGCCGATCATCACCCCCTTGTTGAAATACTTCTGCACGAAGGGGTAGAAGCAGATGATCGGCAGCGTGGAGACGATGATGACGGAATAGCGAAGCAAATTGGCCAGCCGCAGCGCGATCTGCGCCGCTTCCCCGGTCCCCAGCGCGTTCTGCATCTGGTTCGTGATCAGAATATCCCGGAGGATGAGCTGCAGCGGGAACAA
The DNA here is from genome assembly GCF_056269105.1 of Paenibacillus sp. J31P316. Classification (NCBI taxonomy): domain Bacteria; kingdom Bacillati; phylum Bacillota; class Bacilli; order Caryophanales; family Paenibacillaceae; genus Paenibacillus; species Paenibacillus sp. J31P316. The sequence continues at coordinate 60,217 of NZ_JBWDNI010000020.1, forward strand.
ATTCTTATCTTGTAGGTAGATCAGCGCGTTGAAATACGCATTCCACTGCCCCACCGCGAACCACAGCGCCAGCACGGAGATGACCGCCTTCGATAGCGGCAGGACCACCTGCACGTAGAAGCGCAGATTGCCGCAGCCGTCGATTTGCGCCGCCTCCCATAATTCCGCCGGGATGCTCGTTCGGAAGAAGGTGCGGGCCACGATGATGTCGAACACCGCGACCGAGAACGGCAGCACCATGACCAGGAACGTGTCGTACAGATGAAAATCGCGGATCGTCAGAAACGTCGGAATCAGCCCGCCGTTGAAGAACATCGTGAAGATAAAGAACAGCGACAGCGCCTTGCGGCCGACGAGATCCCGCCGCGACAGCGCGTAACCGGCCGAGATGTTGACGGCCAGTCCAATGGCGGTGCCGACCACCGTGTACAGGATCGTATTGCGGTAGCCGACCCAAATATTGCTATGCTTCAGCAGTTCCTTGTAGCCGTCGAACGTGAATCCGCTCGGAATCAGCCACACCTTGCCGTTGCCGACCGCGGACGGATCGCTGAAGGATGCGATGACGATAAAATAAAGCGGGTATACCACAATCAATAGCACGAAGGCGGCCCAAATGTACAGCAGCGTCTCCAGCACCTTGTCGCTGGAACCCGGTTTTCCGGACTGCCGCACGGTCAGTTTCGTTGATGCGTCCATCTCGTTCGTGCCCCCCTCCCGTTTACCAGAGACTGTGCTCGGAATATTTTCTAGACACCCAATTGACCAGTATCAGCAGCGCGAAATTAATGACCGTATTGAACAGATTGATCGCCGCCGAGAAGCTGTACTGCGAGCTGATGAGCCCGATCTTGTACACGTACGTCGAGATCACCTCGCTGCCGGAGATGTTCAGGTTGTTTTGCATGAGATAGACTTTCTCGAAGCCGACGCCGAGCAGCCCGCCTACCCGCAGGATAAGCAGCGTAATCGCCGTCGGGATCAGCATCGGAATGTCGATGTACCGAACCTTGTGCCAACGTCCCGCCCCGTCCACCGTTGCCGCCTCGTACAAGCTCGGATCGACCGACGACAGCGCCGCGATATAGATGATGCTGTCCCAGCCCATGTGCTGCCACACGTCCGACCAGACATAGACGCTGCTGAACAGCCCCGCCGACCCCATCAGGTTCGGCGCCTCGGCGCCGAACAGGCGGTAAATGCTGCCGATGAGCCCGTTGCCGGGCGAGAGCAGCATCATCATCAAGCCGACGACGACCACCGTGGAGATGAAATGCGGCATGTACGTCACCGTCTGGAAGACCCGTTTGAACTTGCCTGCCCGCAGCTGGTTCACCAGGAGCGCGAACAGAATCGGAATCGGAAACGTCGCGAAGCTGTACAAGCTGATGATCAACGTGTTCTTGATCGTCACGGAGAATTGGTAGGAGTGAAAATATTTCTCGAAATACTTGAAGCCCGCCCACGGACTGCCCATGATGCCCGCCACGGGATTGAAATCCTTGAACGCGATGACGACGCCGTACATCGGCTTATACGTGAAACACAGCAGCAGCACGACGGCCGGCAGCAGCAGGACGTATAACCCCCAGTTCCGGCCGATCCGCGCGAACGTCCGCTGCAGATTACCGCTTGGTTGCGTGTTGATCAATGCTTGAAGCCCCCTTTGCTCTATGAACGAGCATGACGCTTCGTTCCAATGTCCTCAGTATACGCGGAGGGCCCAGATGCCCGTTGGACTTCAACCAGCTGCAAAACGGACTTTTCGCTGGCGCCTCGGCATAATCCGGACCTCCGAGGGCGGATACGCGGGCGGCTGCGTTCAAATCCAGACTTTTTGCCCGCACATTCCGGACATTCGGGATTTGGCGCCCGTTTCCGGCTTGTATTTTCGGACATCGGCATTATAATAGTCAGACGAAGCTAATGGAAATCGGCGGCTCTAGGCCGGCTGAGAGGGGACGCTCGGGGCAACATGGCACGACCAACGGAGAACAAGCTGCAACCGATCCAGCACTATGTCAGAATCATCCTGATCATCTCGTTCTCCGCGCTGATCTTGGATTTTATCCTCAGCTTCGCGTCGATTACGATCGTCAAGCAGCAATCGGCCCGGGACTTGCGGGATACGGCTTATCTCTATATCAATCGGATCAACAGCGACTTCTCGTACATCAATCACTTCATGGGCTGGACGCTGGCCAACGACGAGAACGTGACAATTATGAATGCGCATACACCGAACGAGGAAGAGTTTCTGAAAGCGAACCGAACGCTGTACCGGCGTTTCGTCGAGCTGCAGAAGGGGCACGGCGAGCAATTCAATTTCTTTCTCTACTTCGATAAGAAGAGCTACTTGCAGAACTGCGCGCCTATGGGCATGACGTACATCGAATACCAGGCGCTGCAGGAGCAGGTCGGCCTCTACATCAAGGACAAGGTTTATTACGAGAAGCTCTACTCTTGGTGGTCGACCGTCCAGCTGGCGGGAAAATATTACATCATGAACATCGTGCCTTACCATGACAGCTATCTGATCTGCTTGATCTCGGCGGACGATCTGATCCGGCCGCTGCGCCAGACCAATCTGGGCGAGAAGGGGTATGCGTCCCTCACGAGCGAGGAAGGCGAGCGCATCACCAATCCGATTTCGAACAAAGGCAAGCTGCTGGATCTCAGTCCGAAGCACCCGATGCTGCCGAACCTGCTCCAGGCCAAAACGACGGTAACGGGCGACTTCACGAACGCGTCCTTCAACGTGCAGCTCGTCATCCAATTCGGCGCCTTCGAGAAAATCATGATCGCCCAGCTGCTCATCGTGCTGCTGGCCGTCATCATCGCCTCCAGCCTGTGCTTCCTTCTGTTGTACTTTAAGAACAACGTGCTGCAGCCGATCAAGAGCTTCTCCTACAATCTGAACCTGTGGACCGCGGACGGCGAACCCATCGACATCCAAAGCAGCAAGATCGTCGAGCTGGAGAAGGCGAACAAGCAATTCCGTACCCTCGCGAGGCAAATCAAAGCCTACAAGATCGATATTTACGAACGGGAGATCGAGAAGCAGCGGATTCAGCTGGATTATATGAAGCTGCAGATCAAGCCGCATTTCTTCCTGAACTGCCTGACGACCATTCACAGCATGGCGCAAATGGGCATGGACGAGGAAATCCAGCAGATGGCGTTGTCCACGTCGGCTTATTTCCGGTACATCTTCCAGCATGGTAAGAACTTCGTGCGCCTCGAGGATGAGCTCGAGCATGTGCGGATCTATCTCGAAATCCAGAAGAACCGCTACCGGAACTCCTTCGTCTTCCGGATCTCGCAGGATGAGCGGACGCTGGGCGCGCCGATTCCGCCGCTCGTGCTGCAGACATTCGTCGAGAACGCCATTAAATACGCGGTGTCGCGCGAGAACGAGGTGCTGATCGCGATCGACGTCACCCGCGAGCTGCGGGAAGATGTGGAAGTAACCGCGATCCGCATCGCCGACACCGGGCCCGGCTTCGCGCCTGACGTCCTTGCGAAGCTGCAGCAGGAGCAGCCGCTCGATCAGGCCGGCGGGACTCAGATCGGCATCATGAACACCGTGCAGCGGCTAGACTATCTGTACGGCGAACAAGCGGCCGTTCGTTTCGCCAACGGGGAGAGCGGCGGTGCCTGCGTCATCCTGTATTTGCCGGAACCGCCGGCGGACCAGACCAGGAAAGGAGTGTAGCGACCGATGAACGTACTGCTCGTGGATGACGATTATTTCGTCGTGACCGCACTGGAGAAGAAGATCGACTGGGTCTCGCTGGACATCGCGGCGGTCCATACCGCCAATAATGTCGCTCAAGCGCGCGAGATACTGAAGAACCATGATATTCAGATTCTCATTTCCGATATCGAAATGCCGCAGGGCAGCGGCCTTGAGCTGCTGGCGTGGATTCGGGAGGAGCAATACAACGTGCAGGCCATCTTCCTGACCAACTATGCCGACTTTAATTATGCGCAGAAGGCGATCGAGCTAAGGAGCTTCGAGTATTTCCTCAAGCCGATCCAGTTCGATAAGCTGATGCTGATTATCCGCAAAGCCGTCGAGCGCGCGAAGGAGCAGCAGCAGAACGACCGCGCGATCCAGGAAGGTCGCTACTGGCAGCGAAATCAAGCGAAGATTCTGGAGCATTTCTGGCGAAAGCTCATCAGCGGCAGCGCTTCCTGCCCGATCAGGCCCGCGGAGATCGTCCATGCCGTCGATGAGCAGCATCTCGGCTACGCCTTGGGCGACACCGTGCAGCCCGTGCTGTTCAGCCTCTTTCCCCATGACGGCAGCATGGGACGGGACGAGAAGAACCTGTTCGATTTCGCGCTGTTGAACGTCTTATACGAGCTGTTCCGCGACGATGCGTTTACCGTCGAGACGGTCTTGGAGTATCGGATGCATCAGTGGATCGCCGTGCTGAAATGGAACCGGCCGCCCGATGCCGGGACGCTGGCGGAACTGTGCGCGTCGTTCATCGACCAGGCGAGCCGCTCGCTCAAGAGCGATGCCTGCTGCATCGTCGCCCTCTCCGGCAAGCTCGAAGGGGTTAGCCTCCACATCCGGCAGCTGCTGCAGCTGAACGAAGAGCTGGTCAAGCGCCGCGGCGGGATTTTCTTCGCGGAGCAGTATCGCCGTCCTTCCGAGGATCACTACGCACCGCCGGACCTTGCCCGCCTTGAAGAGCTGCTGGATCAAGGCCGGTCGGCCGAGTTTCTGGAGGAGACGACGCGGTATCTGGCCGATCGTTCGCAGCGACCGGAATTTACGACCTCCGTCCTCAGCTTGTTCCGGCTCGACATGATGCAGCTCGTCTATGCCTTCCTCAAGTCGAAGGGCATACAGGCGCATCAGCTCTATACCGGCAGAGCGAACGAACAGCTGCTGGCCCATTCGCTGCATTCCGTCGAAGATATGGAGGCCTATCTGCGGAGCTTGGTGAACACCGCCATGGAATACCGCATGTTCGCGGAGCAGCCCAAATCCGTCGCGGACGAAATCAAGCAGTACATCCATGCTCACTGCGGAGAAGATCTGACGCGCAACAGTCTCGCCGACGTCGTCTACCTTCATCCGGACTACTTGGCCCGCTTGTTCAAGAAGGAGACCGGCGTCTCGCTCGGCACCTACATCATTCAGGCGCGGATCGCCGCCGCCAAGCAGCAGCTCCGCACGACGGACCTGTCGGTCTTCTCCGTCGCCAAGAAGGTCGGCTACGCCAACTATTCGTATTTCGCGAAGGTGTTCAAGCAGGAGACCGGCGTGACGCCGAACGAATTCAAGCAGTCGAAGTAGCGCAGGGTTAAATTGGGGCTTGAACCGAGTCGTTATGCACCGTGCTTTCGCCGCCACTAGCAGCTCCTGCGCGCGGTGCGACGGCGTGACGGCTGTGGCCCTCATGCCCGATATAAAAAGGCTCCCCTCGGAGCAGCAGGCGTCGGAATTCGCCTGGCTGCCCGGAGGGGAGCCTTTTGTTTGCGGGAGAACGATCGGGTCGTTGTCTGAAAGGTGCTATCCCTTGATCGTAATCAGATCCGCGCTCTCGTCCCACGCTACCTGCGCGCCCAGCGACTCGCTGATGAACCGCAGCGGCAGATACGTCGTGCCGTTCTCGATGAAAGGCATCTGCTTCAGCGTAACCTTCGCATTGTTCAGCAGAAGCACGCCGGATTGGAAGTTCATCGTAATCGTCGTCGCGGGGCTGCCGGCAGGCTTGCCCGCGGGTCGCTTGATCGTCGCGATTTTCAAATTCATGTCCCAGGTCACCGCCGCGCCAAGCTTCTCGAATACGGAACGCAGCGGAATAAACGCTTGATCGCTGCGGATAATGGCGCCGTTCATCAAGGCAACGCGCTCGCCGTTCACGGTTACGGCGATGGCTTTCTGGACAGGCACCGGCGCTTCGTGCGAGAACTCGTAATCCCCATACCCCAGCTCCGCCTGCTTGTTGACGCCCCAGCCCCATAAGGAGCCATCGGACTTTTGCATGATCAGATGCCGCACGCCGGGTTCCAAGCGAACCATTCGGGCAGCTAGCTTTCGGAATACCGGACCGGATGGCATAGCCTCCCGATTGATCGACGTCTCGGATACCGTGCCGTCCTTGGTCAAGACGATAAGCGAACGCTCGACGAAGGAGGCGTCCTGCACGTTCTTCATCGTCGTTAAGGCAACTGGGGACGATTGCTCGTAAACGATGGTGCCGTCGCTAACGCCCGTCCGAGTTTCTCCCCAGAACCATATGCGTCCCAGCTTATCGATCGCCAGATTGGACTTTTCGTTCGTTACGATTCGGACGATATCGGCAAGCTGCCGTACCTTCGTCGCGATCAACCTCGGCGAAGCGCTCGCCGTGGACGTTCCCGAAGACTCGGGTGCCGACAGCTCCCATACCGAGCCGTCGTCCTTCAAGGCGAGATTGCCCGCGATATCGACGACGTGATCCATGCCCACGATGGCCTGTTGGCCCAACAGCACGTTATCCGTTGTCGGCGCGCTGCCCCATAGGAGGCCGTCCTTCTTCAGAAACAACAAATATCGCTTATACTGCGGTTTCTCGTAAAATCCGCTAACCTTCTTCACGTTAGCAATGCCGTCAACGACGGTCGTTCGATCCGGCAGCGTGAAGCCCGTATCCCGAGGGATGACCGCCACATCGCCGCTCTCTTGAACAGCAATCACATACTGCCCTTCATCATAAACGGACGACAGCTCCTGGACCCGCTGCACTTGATCAACGCGAAACCCGGTGGAAATCGGGAGCCAACTCCACACGCTTCCATCCTTTTTCATGACCAGATGACTCCCGAAGGAAGCCTGCACGTCGGATAATTCCTGAATCTGCGTCGGCACCGGGCGGTTGTCCCCCCACACCCAATACGTGCCGTCCGTGCGAATGAGCGAAGCGGAGTCGAAATCCGCGATCTTCGACGCCGATGCCGCCGCGGCAGGTTGTCCGGTTACGATGACGGTTGATGCGAGGAAACAGATCGCCATAACAAGTGAATAGATACGTTTTCTCATTTTAGGGTCGCTCCTTTGTTCCGTGATGGAAATGGGATGATGCTGCTTGTCAGCCATTGTTATGACGCATCGGTTATGGAAATAGTTGCAAGTTGCAGTTGTGCACCCAGGCACCTGCTCGCGTTAGCGCAAGGAGGCCGATCAAATAACTGCAAATCTGCACTTATTATGCGAGGACAACGGGCCCTACGAGTAAATAACTGCAAATGTGCAGCTATTACGGGCAATTTCACTCCAATATGGCTTTGCCAACCTAAATAAGTGCATTTTTGCAGTTATTTATTGATTGAAGGGGTAATGGCATAAATTAAATGCGTATTTGCATTTATTTTCTGCTGCCACCGTTTATCGAACCGAATCGTCCAGCGCGAACGCCAATGCAAGCCCCTTGCCGCTGCAACCGCTACCGGCGACGTTTGCGACATCGCCGCCGAGTTTGCGCCTGGTCAGTGTACGCAAACTTTGTACGCAAACCCCTGCATGACAAAACAGGCCGCCGATTCAATCGGCAGCCTAATCCATCCTGTTCCACGCAGCGGCGTATCCCGCTCCGCCCTAACGTTGCGCCTTCGTCATACTGCTTCTCCCCGTCTGCGAAGCACCGCGTACAGCACCGCGCAGCAGACCGAGCAGAGCAACGCCATGCTGGCGATGAAGACGTACCCGGCCTGCAGGCCGATGAGCTGCCCTGGCGCAGAGCCACCTTCGCTCTCGTCGAACATGCCGCGGACGAATTCGATGATATATCCGATGAAGAGATTGCCCAGCACGCTGGCGATGCCCATCAGCGTCACGGTGAACGTGATGGCGGTATCCGTCCCGCGCGGGTAGCGCTTCGCGACCATCGCCATGACGGTCGGATAGATCGGCGCGATGCCGGCGCCGGCTATCGCGAACAGGATCGCGCCCGACTCGCCGATCAGCACCGCCGCCAGGCTGCACAGCCCCGAGAAAGCGGCGAAGATCATGACCGACAGCGTGTACCCGATCCGGTCCGTCACGGGGCCGAGGAACAGCCGCGCCAAGGTGAAGAAGAGGAAGAAGACGGACAGCATGCCGGACGCATCGCCCATGCTCCAGCCGTACGCTTTTTCCAGAAAATTGACCAGCCAGCTGCCCACCGCAAGCTCCGAGATGACGCCGAACGACAAGATCGCGACGATCAGCCAGGCGATCGGATCGCGCAGCAGCGTGCGGTACGAAGCCTGTGCCTCCGACGCCTGCAGCTCCTCCTCCGGAAACTTGCCCCACAGCGAAGGCAGAATCGGCAGCACGGCGAGCGACAGCATGATCAGGTACATGCCGCGCCAGCCCAATTCGCCTCCGCCCGGTGCATGCCATCCCATCATGGAGGCGGCGATGAGCGGCGCGACGATGGAGCTGAGTCCATAGAAGAAATGCGCCACGTTCATCATCGTCCCCGTGTTGCGGGTGAAGATGCGCGCGGCCATGATGGCAAGCCCGATCTCCAGCATGCCGTTGCCGATGTACATCAGAAAATAAGAGGCCGACAGCGCTCCGTAACCGGAAGCGACATGCATCAGAACACCCGAGATCGCCATCGACCCGAACGCCGCGATTCCCGTCCACTTAATGCCGATTCGTCTGGACAGAGCGGACGTGAACGAGCAGGCGACGAGGTATCCGAGTGAATTAAGCGCCAGCAGCAGGCCGAGCTGCCCCTCGTCCAGATGGAAGTCCGCCTGCATGCGCGGGATGGCCGGCCCTTTGATATTTTCGGAGAAGCCGAAGACCAGGAACCCGCCAAAGACGACGAGCAGCAGGAGCATGTCGTTCAGTGAAAGTTTAATTTTGCGCATCGTTAGCCCCGTTAAAATGAATTTGGGCCCCCGGACCGTTCCGGGAGCCCTCTTCATATTCCATTCCTAGGCGGATTTTGTCAATCCAAGTTATTCGAATGTGATCCGCTTCGCGAGCTCGACGACCATTCGCGCCTCGTTCGCGCTGCGAAGCCGCTGCCCGAAGGCGGTCAGGTTCGCGAATGAAACATCCTCGATGAGATGGGCCTCGTCGAAGCCGCGGATGATCGAGACCGGGAAAGGTCCGTCTACGATATGAATGTTGCTGAATCGGATATCGCGGACGAAGCCCCGCTCGGCATCCCTGGAATACTTGGAATGCAGCACCTTGATATCGACCAGCTTCTCTTGCGAATCTTCGATCCGAATATTGTCGTACCGCACGTTCCGGACGATGGCCCGGTCTCCGTTATGGATCGTGAACGTGCCGCCGGACTGCCAGCCTTCGAATTCGCTGCGGATGATGTCGCAGTCCTCGAAGACGATATTCTCGATCGTCTCGCACCGGGTTTCGTAGCCGATCTCGATGGCGTTGCCCCATGCGGCGTTCCACAAGACGCAGCCCGATACCCGTACGTTCCGCACGTCCTTGCAGCCAGCCGGATGCTGATAATCGACGGCCTTGACCGCAATGCAGTCATCGTTAGCCCGGATGAAGCAGCCGTCGATCGTCACATCCTCGCTGCCGACGATGTCGATGCCGTCGCCGGTGCCCTCGAACGTAATGATGTTAAGGCCGTTAATCGATACGTCCCGGCAGGCGATCGGAATCACATGCCAGCTGTCGCCATCCAGTATTGTAATGCCCTCCAGCGTAACATGCTGGCAGGCAATGAGCTTAATCATGTTGCGCCGAGCATCCTCCGAGGTTCTTGTGCCTCTCCATCCGGAGCCGTCAAGAATGCCTCTTCCGCGAACCGTAATGCCGGATGCGCCTTCGGCAGCGATCGTACCTCGGACGACCGCGCCCTCCTCGATGTACACGGACTCGTTCGAGCGAAGGACGATTTCACCGGCATCATGCACGTGCCCGCCGGCAAAATATCGAACGAGCGGGTCGTTCGCGTCCGGCTTGTCCGATTCCTCGGTCTGCACGAAGAGCATCAGCGGCCGCTTCGTATTGCCGTCCAACTCTACGCTCAGCCTTTGGCCGGCACGGACGTCGAACCGGAGCTTACCGCCGGACGATACAGGCGCGATGGCCGCACTCAGCGGACGAACGACCGCGCTGTTGAACGAGGCGGCCGCTTCCACTTCGATGCTCAGCTCCGCGCTGCCTGCCGGGCAGACGATAATCGCGAAGCTGGTTCCCTCGCTGCTATGAACGAGCGTTTCGTTGCCGCCGGCATAGACCCGGTAGTCGGACGAACGCTTCCAGTCCTTCGCATGCAACATCTTTGGATTAGGATGGTTATCTAGGTTCGACATTCGCGTTCACTTCTTTCTTGGCGTATCTGTTCCGATTCAGAGAGGCAAAGCTTCGTCGTACCGAATCGGCAGGATGCCGAGCTTCTCGCAGCAGGCGAGCACGTCCGAGTGCGTAAAGAGCAGGCGCTCGTGGATCCGGTCCGCCACGACCCGATCGGACGGATAGTCCGGCGAGCCCAGCCGCCGCATCTCCGCATCGTCATAGCCCGGATGGCCGAGGATCAGATATTGGCCGGGCTTGGCATTTTCGAGCTGCAAGATGAGCGCTGCCACAGGATCGCGCAGCTGCAGCGATTCACTGTCCACTTCTGCCGGTTGGGGCAGCGGCTGGCTGTACCGTTTGTAATTGCGAATCCCTTCGCGCTCGCACCAGCGGTCGAACGGCTCCTCGATCTGCGGCATTGCCCATTCGAACGCCATATGCGTGTCCGCGTAGCCGATCTCGAAGCCCAGGCTTCTGACCCGATCCAGCTGCGCCTGCAGCTCTGTCAGCACTTCCTCTACAGAAGGCGGGTGGTGCAGGAACGCCTGCGGCGTCGGCTTGAAGAAGCCGCTGCCCGGTACCACAAGCGAAGGAGCGGTACTCGCCAGGGATAGTGGCCCCCAGCGGACGTCGCTCCATTCCGCGTTCAAGGTCGCATGGATGCCGAAGCAGACGTCTTTCCTCCCGGCCAGCAATTCCGCCGCGTGCGCGATACTCGGCCCGACGGCCATCAGCGAGACATTGCGGACAATGCCATGCTCGATCGTTTCCAGAATGGCGCGGTCCGCGGTCCGGGCGCTGCCGGCATCGTCGGCTCTCGTGATCAGCCGTATGTTATCGTGCGTTGGATTCATCATCGGGATCCTCCCTATAGGTACATCGGTATATTGATATTGGAATGGGGCCGTCGATCCGTCGTCGTCCAAGCCCCTCCCCATTATACGGCGGCCATTTCGCCGAAAGGGAGAGAAAGCTGTCCGATACGGGGGGATTCCCGTCCACAACTTCCGAACGGCATGGCCGCATTCGAAAGTGCGCATAAAACAACCCTTGACGTCGTAATCGACGAGCGATATGCTCAAATCGATTTTGACGATTACCGGTTATGCATTCGAGAGGAGCTGCAAGCATGCCCCATTATTCATGCCGTAAAATCAACACCGATCTGCAAATCGACGGAAATCTAAACAAACCGGAATGGCAGCTGGCCGAGCAGGTGCAGCTGGCGGATGCCGCGACGGGGAAATCCCCGATTCAAAGCACCGGAGCGAGGCTGCTTTGGAACGAGCGCTATCTCTATGTGGCCTTCGAATGTCAGGACGACTACATTCACGCGACGATGCAGGGCTTCAACGATAAACTGTACGAGGAAGAGGTCGTCGAGATCTTCATCGACGATGACGGCGATCTCCGCACCTATATCGAGATCGAGCTGAATCCGCTGAACGCGTGCCTCCACTATTCGGTTCACAATACGCTCGATGGCCGAATCCTGACGTACGCCAGAACGGAAATGAATCTCGTTACGGCCGTGCGTCACGATTCGGAACGCCCAGGCTGGACGGCGGAGATGGCTATCCCGTTCACCGAGTTCGTCACCGCGCAGCACTGCCCGCCTCTCCCAGGGGACGAATGGCGGGTCAATCTGTACCGCATCGACCGGCCGCGCGACGGCTCGATCGAGTTCTCCGCTTGGTCGCCGCCCGGCGAGCTTCAATTCCATAAGCCGCTGTCGTTTGGCGGGCTGCGGTTTACGGAAGAGTAGGAGCGTACGGCAACCATGCTGCGATTTAGGGTCGATTAACGCCATGAATCGAAAGAGGACCGGAATCGCAAAAAAGGCTTCCGAGCTTATTTGCTCGGAAGCCTTTTTTCTATTCTATTCAAACCATGTTGAGCGGCAGTACGTCAACTGGCATGTGACTGGCAGGCGATTAACCATTTAGCTGGAGCCATATAGCCGCAGACATCCACCCGCTCCCTGCTTAAGCCTTAGCCAAATATGCCGCAACCTCCGCCAATCGCGAAGCATAACCCCATTCGTTGTCATACCACGCCGCGATGGACAGAAGTCCGCCCTGCACTTGGGTAAGCGGCAGGTCGATGATGGAGGAGTGCGAATCGCCGACGATTCGGGAAGAAGCCCACTCGCCTTCGAGGACATCCAGCACGCCCTTCAGTTCGCCTTCCTTGGCGGCCGCACGGAACATATCATTAATCTCCTGCACCGAGGTCGGCTTCTCCGTAATGAGATTCAGCTCGGCGATGCTGCCGGTGCGCGTCGGGATGCGGTACGCTCTGCCCGTAATCTGCAGGTCGTTCCAGATAAACTTCAGCGCCTTCGCCGCGCCCGACGAGGAAGGAATAATATTCTCCGCGGCTGCCCACGAATCTCGACGGTCTCTCATCGGTTGGTCCGTCAGCGACTGCGTGTTGGTATACGAATGGATCGTGGAGAACAGGCCGTACTGGATGCCGAAATTCTCCCTGACCAGCTTGACGACCGGCGCCAGCGCATTGGTGGTGCAGCTTGCCATGCTGATAATCCGGTGTTTCTCGGGGTCGAAGCTGTCCAGGTTAATGCCTTTCAACAGCACGGCATCGCAATCGTCCAGCGACTTGCTCGGTCCGCTGACCAGCACGCGTTTGGCGCCCTTGTCGAGATGAACCTGAGCGACGGCGCGGGTAACCGCTCTGCCCGTGCAATCGATGACGAGCTCTACGCCGAGCGCTCCCCAGTCCGGTACTTCATTCGACGAGTTGATGTAGCGAATCTCGCGTCCGCCGATCACCATCGCGCCTTCCCGCGAAGCAACGTCCTCATGCCAGCGCTTATAGTTGGTATCCACTTCGAACAATGCGGCCAATGTGCCCTCGTCCTTAATGTCCGAAATGGAATAAGGTACGAACAGCTCCTCCTGCAAAGCGACGCGCAGCAGCTGCCTGCCGATGCGTCCGAATCCGAAAATCGCAATATTTCCCATACTCTCAGCCTCCTAAGCAAATGAAGTGACGACGGGGATAGTGTACGCCACTTTAGGAGGCAAGTCCACCTGAGTTTCCCAGTTATATCCAATTATAGGACGTAAAATTTACGTAAACGTTACCAATGGTTTCCGAACGACAAGATTAGCGAACGTCGCCGATCCGAACTGGGCGAACAATCGCAGGTGGCCGCTCTCCCCTTCAATTCTGGAGATGAGCGTCCGATTGCCTCCCACGCATAGGTCGATCCAGCCGTTCTTGACGACCGCCTCGACAGAAAAGGTCTCCGTCAAACCCGACACCTGATAAATGGACGACGATTCGTCCTCCTGCAGCGAGCGCGCGTGCATGCGATGGATGCCGGCCTTGCGGGCCGACGGCTCGAACCGGATATCATAGCCTTCCGCGAAGCTGTCCGAGCCCGAGACGGAGAAGCCGACGAACATATTCGGATAATGCGGCGTAACGTCGAAGGTCAGCACGTAATCGGGGCCGAACTCACCGACGCCGCGCGAGACGAAGCCGTTAAAATCGTCCAGCGTCACGGCATCGATCGATCGGGCCGGACCGGACGCTTCTCTCAGCTCCGGCACGAACGCAAGCCCGAGCGTTCCGTCCGCATGCTGCACCAGCTCGCGGAATACGAGTTCCCCGGCGTATACGTCAGGCGACGACAGAAAGCCCGCCGCGATCCGTCTGCCCTCCGGAAACGGCGCCGTCTTCGGCACGCGCCACTGCACGCAGTCGATTACGTCCATCTCCGGCCGCAGCCAAGGTCCTTCCATCGTGCGGGCATAGCGGTAACGAGCCAGCCCGTCATTGCTGAACAGGAGATAATACCAGCCGTTCCATTCGAAGCAATCCGAACATTCCGGCTCGTCGTGATAGCCGGGAACGATGAACGGCCCCGCCTCCTCCCAATCGGTCAGGTTAACCGATACGAGGTGCACGAGGCAGCCCTTCGGCTTCACGGGATCCGCGAGGCTCGTCGTGACGAGCATGTGGTAGCTGCCCTGAGAATCTTGAAAAACATGCGGATCCCGAACGGATGCGAGCGTATAGCGATCCGGCAGCTTAATGTCGGCTTCGGTCTTCTCGAACCGAATGCCGTCTTCGCTCACCGCATAGGTGAGGCGGGCCGGAGAACCGTCGACCGCACGTACGGCGTAGAATGCGTAATAGATGCCGTCCTTCAGGAAGACGGAGCCGGTGCAGATCGAGCCTTCTCCCGCATCCGTAATGCCGACCGCGATGGGATGATGCTCCCATGTTTGGAAATCCTTCGTCGCGATCTGCGCCCATTGATGCGCCCCAAGCCCCCATTTGCTGGCATGCCCGCGGCGGTCGTAGAGATAATAGAGCCGGAACGTCGTTCCGTCGAAGTACGGCATGCAGTCGCCGACGCCCGTATTGAAGCCGCGCGGCCGCCAATATTGTACGGTAGCCGGTTCTTCGCCCAGGTATCGGTCCAGCAGTTCCGCCCTGCCTTCTTCCGGCTCGACCGCTTCCTTCCAGAGGGCGACGCCGGCGGCTCCGTGAACATGCACGGAAGCTCCCTCCATATCGACCGCACCCATCGGCCAATCCTCGTCGACGAGGATGCCGTCCACGTATAAACGCACCGCATAGCCCGCATATTGCAGCAACACCCGATGCTCGCCGTCACCGAGGCGCGACCACGGAATGGATAGCAAGAGCGGTCGTTCCCTGGCGTCCGTATAGATCTCCGCCGTCAGGGACAGCGCTTTCATAGGAGCTGCGGGTCCGACGTAAATACGTACGCCGGGAGCAATCGCCGACGATGAGATGACGACCAGATCGCCTTCCGGCGCACCGGCGATTTCGAGCGCGACCGAGAATTGCCGCTCCCGCCCCCAGTCCAGCTTCACGGCCGATTCGCCTTTCCCGATGATAAACGCTGGCGTCGTTTGCGATTGTCGGCTCATTTGCGATGATTGGCTAGTTTGCGATTGTTGGCTCATGCCTGCGACACTCCGTTCTTCTTCGATAGTTGGTCCAGCAGCGGGAACAGATCCCGGTTGCGCACATAAAGCTGCTTATAGACGGCATAAAGCTCCGCATAGATCGCGCGGTTCTCCGGAATCGGCTTCACCGGCGTTTTCTGAATACGGACAACAGCCTGACAGGCTTCGTCTACATCGGCGTACATACCAATCCCGACCCCTGCCATGATAGCGGCTCCGACGCAGGCTTGTTCCTTCATCGTGCTCGTGTATACGTCGGCTTCCAGCACGTCGGCGAGGATCTGCTTCCACAGTCCGCTCTTCGCTCCCCCGCCGGACAGAATCAGCTTATCCGCGCGGACGCCCAGCGATTTGAATATCTCCAGGCTATCTCGCATCGAGAAGCCGACACCCTCCAGGATGGCGCGGACGAGATGGCCGGTTCCATGCTGCAGCGTCAAGCCGAAGAACATCCCCTTGGCATGCGGGTCCATATGCGGCGTCCGATCCCCGGCC
Organism: Paenibacillus sp. J31P316; assembly: GCF_056269105.1. Lineage (NCBI taxonomy): Bacteria > Bacillati > Bacillota > Bacilli > Caryophanales > Paenibacillaceae > Paenibacillus > Paenibacillus sp. J31P316. The sequence continues at coordinate 75,955 of NZ_JBWDNI010000020.1, forward strand.
AAGTAAGGCAGGAAGAGCAGGCTGCCGCTTCCGGCCGGAACGCGCGCCGCAAGCTCGTCGAGCGCGGCATAATCGGTTCGGTTCAGCACTTGCGCAGCAAGCCATTTCAGCGACAGTCCCGCGCTCATCGAGGCGCCGAGCAAATACCATTTATCCGGCACCGCATGGACGTACGTATGGGTTCGCAGCCGCTCGTCGTACACGGGACGATTCACCGGCGTGAAGAGTTGGCCTCCGGTTCCGATCGTGCAGGAAACGGTTCCTTCGTCGACGATCCCATTCCCGACGGCCTGCATCGCTTGGTCGGCCCCGCCGAAGACGACCGGAGTGCCCGGCTTCAAGCCCGTCCTCAGTCCGGCCTCGAGCGTAACGGCGCCGCATAATTGCCATGGCTCGCCGGCAGCCGGGAATAGCCCGGAATCGATGCCGATTTTCTCCAGCAGCGCAGAGGACCAAGCCTTGTCTTCCACGCTGTAGGCAGAGGTGCTTGACGCATCGGTCGTGTCGACGCCGAGCTGCCCCGTCATCCGGTAACGAACATAATCCTTCGGCAGCACGACGGTGCCGATCTTGCGATACGTATCCGGCTCATGGTCTCTGAGCCACATGAGCGACAGCAGCTGAAAGCCGGTTGCGGCCGGGTTTTGAATCAGGCTGCCCAGTTCTTGCGGCGTAAGGACTTCCTCCAATGCCCGCTTCTGCGCGATGGAGCGCTGGTCGCACCAAATAATCGCCGGCCTGACCGGCCGGCCGTTCGCATCCAACGCGACGAGCCCGTGCATCTGACCCGAGAAGCCGACGCCGGCTATGTCGTCGGGATCGATTCCCGCTTCGCGGATCGCATTCACGGACGTTCGGCAGACGAGCTCCCACCAAGTATCCGGATCTTGTTCCGCATAGCCGGGGTGCGGGATGCTGATCTCATAATCCAGCTGCGAGAATCCGAGCATGCGTCCTGCTTCGTCCATCAGCATCGTCTTAATGCTCGAGGTACCGATATCGATTCCCATGAGTACCGCCATTCGGACAGCTCCTCTCATCTCCCGAGTCAAACATTTCCTATATGCATCACTACTATAAATGCATTAATTGATTCAATCAAGTATTAACGCAAAAAAAAAGCCCGTCTCCTCCTGCTGCATTAACGCAGAAGGATGGACGGCCTTTCAAGCAGTTGATCGATCGCGATCGTCGCGGCTCCGACAAGTATATCATCGTTTGCCAAGGATGCCAGTTCAATCGTCAAGCGGCTGGATACAACGGGCAGCACATGCTCGCGAATGACGGATGTGACCGTATCCAGTAGCAGTCCTCCCGCGGATGCGAATTCGTCGCCAATGATAATCCGGTCCGGATCGAATGTATTCACGATATTAACGAGCCCGAAGCCAAGGAACCAGGATGCCCGGCGTACCGCTTCTTCCGTCACGGGATCATGCTTGCGCAGCTCCTGCCAGACGGTCTCCAGCGCGGACGGATCCTTGTCCAGCTTCTTCAGCAGCGCCGTCGTCGAGCAGTACAGCTCGAGGCAGCCGCGATGCCCGCACTCGCAGAGCGGCCCGTTGTAATCGATGCTCATATGCCCGATTTCGCCCGCCATGCCGAGTGCACCGCGAAATAGCTTGCCATCCGCGACGATACCTGCGCCTACCCCCTGCCCCGCGGCCACGTACACCGTCACGCCGTGGTCCCGATGGGGCTCGCTGAACCACCAATGCGCCAACGCCCCTGCTTTCGCATCATGCTCGATATAGATGGGCAGGTTGAATTGCCGCGCCAGCTCGTCCTGCAGATTGATCTTCTCCCAGCCGGGGAACTCCGTCATCAGTGCGATCCGGCCTTCGCTGCGGAAGAGCGGGCCAGGCGTCGCGATGCCGATCGCCTTCACGGTCCCCTCGTACGGCTGGATCGTCTCCGCGATCAATTCTTTCATCTTCGCGAAGGCCGCTTCCGAGCCCTCTCGATTTCGGATCGGAATTTGCTTGCTGGCATACGCTTTGCCGCTCAGATCATAGAGAGCCACCGTAATAAACCTGCGCGCCAGTCGGATGCCCACGACCTTATACGGCTCGCAGTTCAGCTTGATGCCGATGGAGCGTCTGCCCTTCTTGCCGTCGATGATGCCCGTCTCCTCGACAATGCCCCACTGTATAAGCTCGCTGACGATATTCGTAATCGTCGATTGGTTCAGCCCGGATTCCCGCGTCAATTCCGCTCGCGAACAAACCTCCCGCTTTCTCATAAGGCGGATGATCAGCGAGCGGTTCATTTCCATGACGTCTTCCAAATTCTTGCCTTTCTTGCTCGTCGCTGCTTCCACGGACTATTCCTGCCGATCTGAATATATTGATTAAATCCATTAATAGATATACAGATCATAGTAGATCAGGCCTAGAAAAGCAATGAATGGCGGCGCGGTACCCCTAACGAATAGAAAACCCCGCTCTCGATGACACTCGGAGAGCGGGGTTCTCTAGAAACGAACGTTAGCCGATTACGTTCGATATGACTTCGATATTGCCTTTCGTTGCTCTCGCATACGGACAAACTTCATGGGCCTCGTCGACGATTTCCTGAGCCACGCCGATATCCACGCCTTTGACCGTAATGTCGAATTGAACGGCAAGCACGAAGCCGTCGTTCGCATCCTTGCCGAGCGAAACGCTGGAATCGATCGAAATGCCTTCCGTTTTAATTCCTTTTTTCCTAATCACGGTTCCCATTGCGCCTTCGAAGCATGCTGCGAACCCAGCAGCGAACAGCTGCTCCGGATTGACTCCGGTACCCGGGCCGCCCAGCTCCTTCGGATATCTCAAGTCAATGTCGAGATTCCCGTCGCTCGATACTGCTTTGCCTTCTCTTCCGCCTACAACATTCACATTCGCCGTGTACAATTTCTTTTCCATTGCGATCATCGAATCATCTCCTTTTGACCGATTTATTATTGACGGCCGAGTCGCGGCTTATCCAACTCTCTTCATTATCGTGACGTTAATGGGGTGAAAAAATAGAAAGAGATTCAGATCTATCCTGAATGCTCTATCTATTAAGAAGCAAGGCCTCCCCAAGCGGTACTGCCCTGCCGCTTCCGACTATCGGTTCACCCAATCCAGCGCCGCGCGCGGGTCGTCGCAGGTCATCAGCGTGGCCCCGCTCGCCGCCGCGTAAGCGACTTGTTCCGTGGTGTCCGGGCAATAACACCAGACTTGCAGGCCCTTGGCCTGAAACTCGCGCACCTTGTCCGCGCTCAAGTTAGCCATCGGGAAAGCGACGGCCCACATTTTAGAATAGGTGCCCTGCGACTCGTCCGGATCGAAATGCGTCATCGCCTTCCCCTCGAAGCCCTGCGTCTTCGCCCCGTGCGCGTCATGGAGGTAAGCCACGATCTCGGCGTCGAAACAAGTGAATACGCAGCGGGGAAGATAGCCGAACCGATCCAGCATGGCAATCGCGCGGTCCGCCGTCTCTCTGGCGCGGGGATCCGACTTGATCTCCACGTTCAGCAGCACGTCCGGGTAGGCTGCCAGCAGCTCGCAAAGCTGCTCCAAGCTCGGAATCCGCAGCCCCCGGAACGCCGGTCCGAACCAGCCGCCGGCATCCAAGCGCCCGAGCTCTTCGAACGTATAATCAGCGACCGGGCCTTGGCCGTCCGTCGTGCGGTCTACCGTTCCATCGTGCAGGACGACGATCTCGCCGTCCTTCGTCATGCGAAGGTCGAACTCCAGCATGTGAACGCCGAGCCCCAGCGCTTCGCTGAAAGCCAGCAGCGTATTCTCGGGATACGCCGCCTTGAAGCCGCGGTGCCCCGCAACGATCATTCTATTTGCCGCTTCGGAAATCGTAATCCCCATGTGCGTAATCCTCCTGTCAGAGCGATTTATTGCGCCGCCAATATGCCCTCGGCATGCGTCTTGAACGTATCGAGCGAGGTCTTGATGTCTTTATTATCATACATCGTCGCTTCGATCAGCGCGTTGAATTCGCTCATGACTTCCGGCCAAGCGACGGATTTGTTCGTATCGACCGCATACTGCAATTGGTCGTACGCCACTTTGCGGTACGGCTCCTTGGCCCACAAGTCCTGAAGCTCCTTGGATTCCGCCATCGACTTCGTAAACGGCAGGTAGCCCGATTGCAGAATGAACGGCAGCGCGCCCTGCGGATCCGTCTCCATCCAGTTGACGAATTCCCATGCCGCTTCCTTCTTCTTCGAAGAGGCCAGCATCGCGACGTTGGCGCCCCCCGTCGGCGTTGCGTACTTGGTATCCTCCGGCAGGAAGGCCGTCTCGTAATCGAAATTCACGGCGCTGGCGATGCCGCCGATGCTTCCCGTGGATTGATACATCATGGCGACTTTGCCGCTCGTGAACATCCCGTTGACGATCGTGCCCGAATCCTTGGCCGGCGGATAGTACAGGGCGCCCGAGTTCTGCATGCCTTTCAGGAACGAGAACACCTTCTCGCCGACGCCGTTGTCATAGAAGCCGAGGCTCTTCTTGTCATCCGAGAAGAACGTGCCGCCCGCCTGCGAAATCATCGCGATCGGATACCAGGTATCGTACGGCATGGTCAAGCCGTATTGCGTCACTTCCTTGCCGTCCTTGACGACGAGCGCGTTCGCCGTCTTCTGAAGCTCATCCCATGTTTTCGGAACCGACAGGCCCTTGGCGTCCAACAGCGTTTTATTGATGTGAAGGATCGGCGTGGAACGGTTGAGCGGCAGGGAAACGAGCTTATCGTTGAACGTCGAATGGCCCATCAAGCCGGGCAGAAACTCGCTCTCGTTCAAATTGGACGCGTCCATCATCGGACGAAGGTCCTCCAGCGCATCGGCGTCCGCGAACATCTCGACGTACGCGCGCTCCAGCATGGTGACGTCCGGACCGGTGCCTGCCGCGATCGACTGCTGCAGCTTCGTGACGGTCTCGTCATAGCTGCCTTGGAAGGTGCCCACGACTTCGACGTCGTCATGCGAATCGTTGAAGCGTTTGATCAGCGCATCCATGTACTCGGCGTTCTTGCCGCTGAGCGAGTGCCAGAAATCGATGGTCGTCTTCTCCGTCTTGGCCGGTTCGTTGGCCGGCTGCGCCGCGTTGTTCTGCGGAGCATTGGCATTCGCATTACCGGCTGCCGAGGCGCTATTGTTATTGTCGTTTCCGGACGATGAACAGCCCGAGATGATGCCTGTCAGCAGTGCTGTCGTGAGCATAAGGGCGGATTTCTTTTTCACGTGGATACCCCTCCATAATAGCTATGATTTCATCTTGCGGCTTGTACTTGCGCTTGTACCGGATTTGAATTTGGAATTTGCCTGACCTCTACTCCTGCTTCTACTTGCCCACTCTACGTACCCGATCCACTTGACCTCTTCTATTTGAAAGGGACCAAATCGTCATTTAATCCCTGAATATACGAACGCGTTCACGATCTGCCTGGAGCAGAACAGATAGACGATCAAGATGGGGACGACGAGCACCACGTTGCCGGCCATAATAATATGCCAGTTGCTGATGCCTTCGGTCTCGCGCAGCGTCGCGATGCCGAGCGTGAGCGGCCGGACGTTCGTCGTATCCGTCATGACGAGCGGCCAGAAATAGTCGTTCCAGTGGCTCACGAAGCTGAACAACGCGATGGTGGCCAACGCGGGCTTCGACATCGGCGCCATGAGTTTCCTTATGATCGTGAACTCGCTGGCATTATCCAGCCTGGCCGATTCGATCAGCTCTTGCGGAATCTGCATGAAATATTGGCGCAGCAGGAAGATGCCGAACGCGTTGGACATGAACGGAAGGATCTGCGGCCAGAGCGTCCGCACGATTCCCCAATCGGCCAGCATCAGGTAAACGGGAATGAACGTCACCTGCGTCGGAATCATGAAGGCCAGCAGCACGAGTCCGAAGAAGAACGAGTTTCCCTTGAAGCGGTACTTGGCGAATGAATAGGCAGCCGGGATCATGACCGCGAACTGAATGGCCAGGATCGCCGCCGTCACGACGATCGAATTGCGCGCGTACGTCCAGAAAGGTCCGGCCGTCATCGCGGTTCGAAAGTTCTCCCACTGCGGCGAAGCCGGCAGCCACACCGGCGGGAACGACATCGTCTCCTTGAAGGTTTGCAGCGACGTGGAGATCATCCACAGGAAGGGAACGATGAAGACAAGAAGGGCCAGCGCTTTCGCCGCCGCGTTCAGGGCGCGCCGCGTCGCCGTGCTTTCCATGGTTTGCAAGCGGACATCTCCTTTCCGAGAGCTACTGGTAATGAACCTTGTTGGACAGGATGCGGAAGTAGGCGAAAGTCAGCAAGCCGATGATGGCCATGAGCACGACGCCCGTCGCCGAGGCATAGCCGATATTCGTCGTCCGGTAATCGTAGATATAATAGACCACGGTCGTCGTCGCGCCGTTCGGGCCGCCGCCCGTCATGATCTGCACCGCGTCGAACACCTTGAAGGAACCGATCGTCATGATGACGAGGATAAAAAACAATTGCGGCGATATCATCGGCAGCGTAATTTTGAAAAACGTTTTGGCTCGGCCGGCGTTGTCCAGCGCGGCCGCCTCATATATGCTCGGCGGAATGCTTTGAAGCGCAGCCGAGAGGATCAGCGTGTAGTAGCCGAGACCCTGCCATACCGCGACGAGCATGACGGACATCATCGCCGTCTTGGAGCTCTGCAGCCAGTCCGACGTCGGCAGGCCTAGCGTTTTCAATGCGTAATTCAGCAAGCCCAAATGCGGTTCCATTAACCACATCCAGACGAGCGAGATCGAGACGATCGACACGATGTGCGGCGTGAACATGCCCGCCTGCACGATGGCATTCCACTTGCTCTTGCGATGCAGCCACAAAGCGGCCAGCAGGGCGAGCACGATTGTCGCGACGACGATGCCGACGGTATACACGGCCGTATTGGCAAGCGCTTTGTAGAAGTCGTCCCGCGCCAGCAGTCCTTTGTAATTATCGAGGCCAATGAACTTGCTCTTCGCTTTGTTCATCAGGTTGTATTTGTAGAGGCTCAAATGCATCAAGCGGTACACGGGATAGAGCACGAAGAGCGTAATCCCGGTCATGGCCGGCAGAATCAGCGCGTACGGACGGATCCGCTCCCAAATCGTCGCGTTAGACATGGGCATACCGGCTTCCTCCGAGCGCGCCGAGATAATCCCGGTAGCGCGGGTGGCTGTCGCGGATTCGGCTGCCGTCCGCGTCGAACAGGTAGACCCGTTCCGCCCCGACGCCCAAATGCACGTCTTGGTCCACGGCGAATCCGTCATCGGCGCTCTTGACCATGTACGATTGGTCTCCTCGCCGTACTTGGTACAGCGTCTCGGAGCCCAGCATCTCCCGCGTCACGATCGTGCCGGCGAACGCGAAATGCGAATCGGACGGTTCGGTGCCAAGCTGCGCGTTCTCCGGCCGAAAGCCGAATCGGATGCCATCCGCGCCGAGCTCCTGGACGTTCATCGGCGGCATGCCGATAAACTGGGCCGTGAAGAGATTGTCCGGCTGGCGATAGATCACGTCCGGGGCCGCTTCCTGCTGAATGGCGCCTTGATTCATCAACACCACCGTGTCGGCCATGGACATGGCTTCCACCTGGTCATGGGTCACGTAAACGAAGGTCGTGCCGAGCTTCTTGTGCAGCTCGATGAGCTCGAGCCGCATCTGCGCGCGCAGCTTGGCGTCGAGATTGGAAAGCGGCTCGTCCATCAGGAAGACGGACGGCTTCTTGACCATCGCCCGTGCCAGCGCGACGCGCTGCCGCTGGCCTCCCGACAGCGTCGAAGGCTTGCGGTCCAAGTACGGGGCCAGGCCGACCGTTTCGCTGATCGACGCCACGAGCTCGTTCCGCTCGGCCTTGGCGATCTTGTTGTTCTTCAAGCCGAAAGTGATGTTCTCGCGCACCGTCATCGTCGGATACAACGCGTAGTTCTGGAATACCATCGCCACGCCGCGCTGGCCTGGCGCGACGCGCGAGACGTCCCTTCCGCCGATGAGCACGGAACCGGATGTCTGCTGCTCGATGCCGGCGATCATGCGCAGCAGCGTCGTCTTGCCGCAGCCGGAAGGGCCGACAAGCACGGTGAACGATCCGTCCGCGATGGCGAGATGCAACCCGTCGATGACTTTGTTTTTCCCGAACGCTTTCGTGAGATTGTCGATGATGATGGATGCCATTGGGCACTGCCTCCTTCTCCGGGTATCAGACGGTATAGATGGTCATGCCGCCGTCCCTGAACGGTTTCAGCGTTTCTTCGGATGCTTCGGTTCCGGTAACGAGCGCATGGATGGCATGATTCGGCGCAACGGTGTGAAGCGACAGCTTGCCGATTTTGCTGTCGTCGGTGACGACGATGATCTCCCTGGCGGCGGCGATCATGCCTTGCTTCGCAGGCACGAGCCGCGCTTCGGGATGCATCAAGCCATGCTGCGGATGAAGCGCCGGCGTGCCGATGAACGCCTTGATGGTATGCAGCGAGCGCAGGACATGCTCGGTGAACATGCCGTTCAGCATATAACTGTGCGGATACAGCTCGCCGCCGGTCAGAATGACTTTGATTCGAGGCGCGTCCTTCAGCTCGGCCGCCACGTTCATGTCGTTGGTGACGACCGTGATATCGGAACGGTGCACGAGATTCCGCGCGATATGAAGCGTCGTCGTGCCGGAATCGATAATGATATGGTCGCCGTCCTCGACGAGGCTTGCGGCCATTTTGCCGATGCGCATCTTCTGATCGAGATTCTGCGTCGAGCGCTCGCTGACGGGCGGCTCGTCCTGCGTCCACTGCTCGACGATGACGCCGCCGTGCGTGCGCTTCAAGGCGCCTTCCTGCTCGATTTCCACCAAGTCCCGGCGAATCGTCGCTTCGTGCACGTTGAATTCCTTCGCCAGCGTGCCTACGGACGCCGTATTATGCTGCCTGACATAGTGTATGATCCTTCGTTTTCTCTCCGCGGCCAGCAACGATCGTTCCCCCATTTGTACGTTTATGTGCAATTCCGCTTGTTCGTTTGCGCGTTTATGCTTGCTTCGATCGTAACGTCCGATCTTCAACCGAAGATTAACGCGGCATGAAGATCATGTAACGTCCGGCGTGGCATGCGCGCGTTCGTTGTAGGCGCGCAGCAGCGTATGGCGTTCGAGGCGGACGTTATGCGCCTCGGCCAAGCTTCGTTTCAGCAATTCCGCGTCCAGTCCAAGCTCCGCAGCCGTGACCGGCGCGCCGGCTTCCCGGAGCAGCTCGGTCAGGGCGGCTTCGCTTGGAATCTCGGCAATCGCGCGGGCAACCGCCGGCCAATGCCGGGCAATGCTCGAATCGGCCGCCCATGGCTCCGCGCCCTCTTCGGCGATACGGCCGTACAGCCTTCCGATCTCGATCGTGGCGACGCCGACCTTCGCGCCGTGCAGCAGCTGCCGGCTTCCGTGACGAATATGCGCCATCTCCCAGTAATGGGAGAGATGATGCTCGGCCCCGGAGGCCGGATGCGACCGCCCGAATCGCAGCATCGCAAGCCCGGACTCCGTCAAGGCGGACATCAGCGCATGGATGCCTTCCTCGCGCCCTTGAGCGACGGATTCCGCATGCTCCACGCACCTGCGCAGCGCATCGCTCGTCATGTCCGCTACCGCTTGCGAATAAGGTTCTCCGGCCGTCCATGCGCCGAACTTCCAATCGAACAGCGACGTGTATTTGCCGATCATGTCGCCGAAGCCCGCGGCCGCGAGCCGGGGCGGCGCCTGCATGAGCACGTCCAAGTCGGCGAATACGGCGGCCGGACCGATCGCAGGCACGGTTGTCTTGACGCCGCGCGTAATAATCGGCGCTCCTCGCGAATTGAAGCCGTCCACCGAAGGCGCGGTCGGCACGGAGAGGAACGGGATGCCCGCCGTGAACGCGCAATAGCGCACGATGTCATGGATCGTTCCCCCGCCGACGGCCAGGACGGCTGCCGCGCCGGTGCGTTGAATATCCAGCAGCAGCTGGACCAGCGCCGCTTCGTCGGCGAGCACGTCGCCGGAAGCGCTCGGCTTGAAGAGCGTCACGTCAACTTCGACGCCTGCGGCGGACAAGGTCCGGCAGAGCCGGCCGCCGGCCGCGCGGTACGTGTTGTCGTCCGCCGCGACGATGACGCTGCGATAGGACATCTGTTCAATATAGAGCACTGCTTCCTGCAGCGCGCCCGACGCGATGGAGACGGAGGTCAGATTCAAGCTTTCCGAAGCCTCGGACCGCATGCTGCGTGCGGCGGCTTCGCCGATTCGGGATAAAGGTTCCGTCATGTTGTTGTTCTTCCTTTCCAGTCGCTATGCTGGGCAATGCTCGCTCAAGTCGGCGAGCGATTGCCAGATCCAATCCGGTTCGAGCAGGCTGACCTCCGCCTCTTCCCTGCTTACCGAGCCGCTTAACACAAGGGCGGTCGCCATGCCCGCCCGTTGGCCGAGACGAATATCCGATTCCAGGCTGTCGCCGATGATCATGCACCGCTCCGCCGGCAGCCCCAGCGCTTCCAGTGCCGCTTCGGCCATCGAGGCCGAAGGCTTGCCGAGCACGATCTCCGGCGATTGGCCGGTTGCCGCCGCGATCGCGCCGATCATGCCCGCGACATCGATGGACAGCCCCTCCTCGCCCGGGCATGTCTTGTCCGCGTTCGTCGCCATGATTCTGGCGCCGTGGCGCACCGCCCGGAAAGCATCGTTCAAATCCTTATAGGTTAACGTTTCGCACAGCGTAATCAGTAGCCAATCGGCTTCTTCCGGGGCAAGGGCGAGCCTGACGTCCGCAAGCCGGAGCTCGTCGCGAAGCCCTTCGTCGCCAAGCGTCCATACCGCCGCGAATTCATGATGGCGCTTCAGATAGGAAGCGGCAACGGCGGATGTCAGCACGATCTCGTTCATCTCCGCCACTACGCCCATCCCCGCCAACTTAAGCCGGCACGTTTCCCGGGAGATGTTGCCGCGGTTGCTCAGAAATACGATTCGTTTGCCTGTCGCGCGCAAATGCGCGATCGCATCCGCGGCGCCGGGGATGGCCTCGCTTCCGCGATAAACCGTACCGTCCAAATCGACGATGAATCCCTCCGCGCTGATTTTCTTAGTGGACATTGCCGCACCCTCGTTCGTAGTTGAGTTCAAATGAACATTCGCTTGCGCGGTATTGTTTGTTTCTGCTCATTTATAAGTCCACTATAAACAGGCATCTTCAACGGAGTGTCAGCTTGGCTTGGAGGATTTGTAAATGCAGGTCCGCGCTCCCTGCTTTTCCTTTTCTCTTCCATGCCAACCGCCACGAACAAGGCAAAACGCCAAAAAAACCGTCCAAGTCATTGGACGGCCGGCACTTAGCATGGCTGATTTTTATTGGGGTTAATGGTTGTCGCATCTCGGTAACAGGTCTTATGCATTCGTCTTGATGGTTCTGACTCGGCCTTAATCGACAGCGATTGATCGGTCTTGCCTCACGACTTGAATGCCGACTTCAACACGGACACCGTCAGCAGCAGACCGGGCAGAAGCAACCCCATCGTCAGTGCGTAGAACGGCCAAATCTCGGCCGCGAACACCCTGAAGTACACGATATTGGGATAGACCACGATCGAGAGCACGCCGAGTATGATGCCGCACGGCACGAGAAACGGCCGGTACGTGCGCAAGCGGAACAGCTGCGCCATGCCCAGCATCGAGGCGTAGAAGCAGATGGCCAGCTTGTAGAAAATCGTCAGAAACCAAATGACCGCCACGAAAACCTCGATACGCTGCAGAAACTCGCCGACTTGAATCTTTTTGGCCAGCGTGTAGCTGGGAAACGTATGACGGGCCGTGAAATCCCATCCGAGGACAAACACGCAGAACATCGTCACGACGATGATGACCAGTCCGGCGAGAAGAGCGCCCTTCATGAAGGCCGAACGAATTTTCTTCGGGCGATTAACGCACGGGAAGACCATGAGGAAGACGACGAGCTCCAAGTAAGGAATGCTGAGTACCGACAGGCTGCCATGGATAATGCCTCTGGCGCCGGTTTCGAACAGGGGCTGGATGCGATCGAATTGAATCTGCGGAATCAGGAACAAAATCAACAGGACGATCAGCAGCACGACCCACGGCAGGAAAATCTCCGACGAACGCGCGATGACTTCCAAACCCAGACTCACGCCCATGACGATAGCGAGCAGGAACAAGGTATGAACGACTTGGATCGGCGTCTCCGGCATGACGATCGTCGTAATGAAGTCGCCCACGTTCCGCAGCACCAATGCCGATAACAGAAAGAAATACAGCAAGAAGAGCATGGCCGCGAGCTTGCCCAGCCAGCGTCCGAGGATGGTTTCCGAATACTGGATCAACGATTGATCCGGGTATCTCGAGCCGAGCGCATGATAGAGAAGCAGGAGCAGCATGCCGCCGGCAACCCCGGCAATGGCGGCGATCCAGCCGTCCTGCTTGGCGACGGAAGTCAGCGCGGACGGCACGATCAAGATCGTGCTCCCCAAACTGAACAGCAGCGTCAGGATCGAAAATTGCCGCGGGTTGATTTTGACTTTCTCGATCTCGAACATAGTCGACAGGTCCTTCTTTCACGGGGTTATTCAAGGGCGGACAGGATGATTCTGCTCATCGGCTTATACAGCGCGGTAAGCCAGTCCAAAGGGTTTGGGATCGGCATGTGCAGCTCTTCGGCAACGCTAAGCAGGGTGCCGATTGCCAGCAGAACCATGAACAGCCATAGCTCTCTGAACTGCTTGGCCCGTCTGAGCCGCGGATATTCGTACACGACGGCGCCGGCGGAGATAAGCATCACGATCCATGCCACCTTATTCCTCCTCTTCCATTCGATCCAGGAAGGACTGGACGACCGAACCGGTGCGGCGGATTTTGGCTTTTACGGTAATATGCACGGGAAGCCGGACGAACTCGTCCCTCCAGTGGTCCTCCAATCGATGCCACGTCTTGACGTCGGCCCGATGAATCGCGTCTCCGAATCCGAAAATATCCGCTTTGTAAAACTTGGCCCGCGTTACGGCCGACTCCATGGTCGACTTGATTTCGTCGCTCATCTCTTTCTCCAGCTGCGCCATCGCCTCGTTCGTGCCCAAATCCATGGCGCACTCCACCTCCCCGACATTCCCTTCCGCTCTGACGGTCACCTGAATTTCCGGCTTTCCGTTCACGATCTTCCCCTTCATCTTATGGCTCGCATGAATTAATTCAATGGCCAAGTTATCGCCCTTCGGACACGGAAGGCGGATGATCGTGCTGTGGATATTCCCCCGGATATAGTTGTAGCCTTTGCTTTGTCTGGCGCTCAGCCATCCGACGAGCTTATCTTTGCGGAACACCGCGAGATTCTCGTATCTCAGCACCGTCTGCGGACTCACGCTGTTCAAATTGCCCCTGGTCTCTCCCTGTTTGACGTCTCCGATGATGCGAATGCCTGCGAGCACGGGATCCTTGCCTTGGTCGACCAAATCATAAATCAGCTGGTGCAGGTCGACTTTGGACGTCACGCCCCAGCTTCGCTGGGAAGCCACGAGCGAGGAGAACATTTTGTCCGCCGGGAGTTTCTCGAGCGGCGTCAGGATCTTCAGTACGTCGCTTGCGGTGCCGCCCTTGGCCACGATGATGTAGAAGTCCGCTCGCAATTCATGGTCGCGCGAGAGGGAATCCAGCAGCTTCCCGATGCCTTCCCGGGCCAGATCCTCTCCGATGACGAGGATGCGCAAATGGGACGAGTAAATCTTTCGCGGCGTCGTGGTGGTCATGGCCCGAATCGATTCGAATATCGTGCGCCCTTTCGACATCTGAACCGTAACGACGGGAACCCGTCCGCCGCCGCCGTTCGCAGCGGAAATCTCCGTCGCGTTGATCAACTGGGCCGATATGTTGTACTGCTCGTTATTCTTATCAAAGCCGAAGGCCGTCGCAATGGAGAGCTCGTTAAGCTCCTTCCGGTTCCAACAGCCGGTCAACGCCGCTGCCGTCAGGATCAGAAGCGCCGACAGCAGCATTCTGCGCAGCAGCATGACAGGATCATCGCCTTTCCGAATCTGTGAACGACTTCTATGGTGCGGGCTTGCGCGGAGAGCGCTTCTTTTGCCGTATCCGGTCATTCGGACTGATCATATGCTGGCGCGTCCTGAACGTCCAGAGGGGCAAGCGGAATATATTGTCCTTCTGATCCTGCAGGATGAACGGCGCGAACGGCGCCATATACGGAACGCCGAACGATCGCAGGCTGCATAGATGCAGCACCAGGATGATCGTGCCGACCAGAATGCCGTAAAGCCCGAAGGTAGCGGCAAGCATCATGAACAGGAAGCGAATCATGCGAATGGATATGCCCATGTTGTACGAAGGAATGACGAAATTGGAGATCGCCGTAATGGAAACGACGATGACCATCGCCGGTCCGACCAGCCCGGCATCGACTGCCGCTTGCCCGATGACGAGCGCCCCGACGATCGAGACCGCCTGCCCGACCGTCCGCGGCATGCGAACCCCGGCTTCCCTGAGAATTTCGAACGTGATCTCCATCAGCACGGCTTCGATGAACGCGGGGAACGGAATTCCCTCCCGCTGCGCTACGATGTTGATCAGGAGGGAGGTGGGAATCATCTCCTGGTGAAACGTCGTAATCGCGATGTACGCGGCAGGACCGAACAGGGCGATGAACGTGCAGACGTAACGAAGCATCCGCAGCAGCGTTCCGATGTCCGCGCGTTGATAATAATCCTCCGCCGTTTGCAGGAAGTGCGTAAATAAGGCCGGCACGAGCAGCACGAAAGGCGTCCCGTCCACGATAATGGCCACGCGCCCCTCCAAGAGACCGCCGGCGACCGTATCGGGACGCTCCGTATTGTAGACCGTCGGGAATGGCGTATATGTCTCGTCTTGGATCAATTCCTCGATATAGCCGCTCTCCAGAATCGCATCAATGTCGATCCGATCCAGACGGAGGCGGACTTCGTCCACGACCTTGTCGTCCACGATCCCGTCGATGTACATGATGGCTACGTCCGTACGCGTGACGGAACCGATCTGTCTCGTTTCCAGCCATAGGCGGGGATCCTTGATTTTGCGCCGAATCAAGGCGGTATTCGTGCGCAGGGCTTCGGAAAACCCTTCCCTTGGCCCCCTTACGACCGATTGGGACGTCGGCTCCGTAACGCCCCTGTCCTTCCAATCGCCCGTGCTGGCCGCGATGGCTTCTTGACAGCCATCCAGCAAAACCGCGGTATCGCCGGATAAGATGGCATGGCAAAGCGATTCGAAATCAAGCACTCGCTTGAGGTCGCCGATCTTGAGCATGTACGACCAGATTAGCTGCAAGGGCTCCCTTTCGTCGGCGAGCTCGAGCAATGCCTGCGTTTCGCCGCTGTCGGCAAGCAGCGATTCCAGCAAATCCTTCGCGTTGGCCAATCCGTCGATATAGATAATGGCGGCGGGATGCGGCTGCCGATTCGTTATAATCGTGAAGCTGCGAATGACGAGATCCGAGCTGTTGCCCAGCTTGGACCTCACGATGCGCAGCGTATCCTCAAGCTCGGCTTTCAACTCGCGTGTAGCCTGTGTCTCATCGGTCTGCTGCAAGGCTACCACCCCGTACGTTTACTTTTTACCATCATTTCCATGAGAAGGGGGTTTCAACCGTTCTACGGCAGCGATGCCGCCGGGTGGACAACGCAAAAAAGGCCGCCGGATTTCATGGCCGGCAGCCTTCTGCAAACGTTCAGTAAATCTTCTGGACTCTTACGGACTCCCCCAGCGTTTCGCGGGATTTCTCGTCAAACCGCCGAGCCGGCACTTGCTACTCCGCCATGCGGATGACGATCTCCGCGCCATGCGGCTCGGGTCTGTACGCTCCGGCACGTTCGCGAAATGCGAAGACGATGCCCGTCAAGTCGTCCGGAAATGGCGGCGACACCACGAAGCTGGACGAGGAACTCCCGGCGCGGCTTCCTCCGCTATCGAAACGGCAGTCGTAGCCCTCGCCGACGTGGAGTTCGAAGTGACGCAGCCGTTCGGGCGAAGGCAGGCTCTCTTCGAGCCCGTCCCATTCGATATGAAGCGTCACGACGCTGGCATTGGCATACTGCCGGACGGCATTGACGGTATAGAACGAACCGCCATGCTCAGCCGAACGAAGGACGGAAATATGCTTGCGGAAGCCCGTCGGCACCACCTGCGGCTTGAAATGCTGCTCCGTTCCGAGCACGCCGAATACCGCTTTCAGATAATCCTCGTAGAGGCCGCGCTCTTCGGCCCATTTCGCGATGTAAGCGAACGGCGGATAGCCCGGATCATCGTGCGCGATATCCTTTCGCTGCCCCAACAGTGCGCAAATCCGCTCGTCGATCGGGTAGATCCGCTCGTCGTAATGCTCCGTGGGACGCTTGAAGGGCATTCGTTTCATCCGTCATGCCTCCTTTTTTTGTCGGGCCGCTGCGGTTCGTCTCTTAATGAACGCAACAGCGAGGAAGATCATCAGCGAGCAGCCGGTAACCAGCGCCAGATCGAGATACAGCGAGTCGGTGATCAATTAAAAGTCGAAATTGGTTAAATCACGATTGCCGGCCGCATCCGTTTCTCGATCGTCGACTTGATGTCGCGCACGAGCTGGACGGATGCTTCGATTTCGACCTTCCGCGTCGATACGCTCTCCACGCTGCAGCCAAGCGGAATGCCCTTCTCCAGCCCGAACTCGAAGATTTCCTCGAAAATCTTGTGCGACAGCGTAATGGACTTGTCCAATACGTCGTTGGAATACTTCAGATCGTTCTCCAGCCACTTCGGAATGCTGATGCCAAGCCACTTCATGAAGTCGAGCGTCTTCGCGGAGCCGCAGGGCGCAAGATTGATCAAGATCGGCACCATGTCGATCTCGTGATCCCGGCAGTAATAATAGTAGTCGGACAGAAAATCCTTCGCCGCCTCGACGTTGTACGCCGCCTGCGAGATGAAGAACCGGCAGCCGCGCCTGATTTTGTCCGCGATGCGGATATGCTCGTCATGCTTCTTCGCATGCCGCTCGGGAATGACCACGCCGCCGAAGGCCAGCTTCGGATTGATGCGGCTGCTCAGCTCATAGGCCGACGGCAGATCGAGGCTGACCGCCTGCTTGCTGGAAGAAGCCCCGACGAAGACGGAGAAACGATCCTGCCCGGAGTCTGCCTGCAGCCACTCCGACAGTTCCGTCTCCGAACGGTTGCCCACGCAGCGGTAGATAATCTTCGGCACGTTTAATCGGCTTAAATATTCGTTGCTGTAAGCCATCGGCTCGACCGTCCGGAGGTAAGGGAAGGGCCTGTCCTGATCGACGCGCTCGCTTTCCTCCTGCACGTCGTACAATATCAAGCCGTCGATCGGCAGTCCTTCCAGCCGCTCGCATTGCCGCTGCGCGATCTCGGCCATCTTCTCGGGCGGATGGGATTCCTTCGGCGGCGTCATGCCGTAAGTTATAATACCGGTCTCCCGGTTGCGTATTTTCTCGTTCAGCATTGCTTGCGTCACATCCTTGCTGTATTGTCATTGCGTCCGTGTCTACATTATAACTCCGGGCGGAATACTTGCCAGCCCCCCGTATGAATTCGACTTCAGCATGGGTAAATCCTTCGTGCGTTAAATGATCGGGCGGCAAAAAAGGCCGCCGGAGTCCGGCAGCCCTTGCAAAGATCCTGATGCTTCATGTGGTTAGAAGTGAGGCATTACCCTTTAAACCCCGGAAAGTCCGCCAAGTCCGATGCGTGCAGCAGAAACAAGACGATGCCGATGATTGCCAGCAGAACGATCATGAACGTTTGCTTGAAGGGGTCCCTGATCCGGACATGCGTCAAAATGCCGCCGATGGACGTGACCGCGAGCAGCAGCGCGCCGGCCGCCGTCCAAGAATCGTCCCAATAGCCGACGATCAGCGCCGCGACGCCGATGGCTTCGACCAGGCCGGTCACAACCCGGAACCATTGCGGCAGCCGATAATGCTTGAACCCTTCCACATGCATTTTCGAACCCGACAACTTGCCGACCGCGGCCATCAGAAACATTAACGCCAGCAAGGATTGCAAAATAATCGATAGCACGTTCATCCTCGACCCGCTCCTTTACAGCTTTGTATTCATACCTATGTCGCCTATACTGTGCTTATTAAAAGCACAGTATAGAGCAAAAGAAAAGCGCAGCGTTAACTGCAACTTCAATAAGCACATTATACTGGCAAAGCAGGCTTTTGACCAGCCCCAATAGGAGTCAGTTATCCATAAGCCTGGCTACACCTTGAAAAACTCGATCCGGTTCATCACGTCCGCGATCGTAAACCGCGTTAAATATTCGATCGTCCGCCGTTCGGCCTCCAGCAGTATGCCCTCCAGCTCCGCGTCCAGCAGGTCACCCGCTTCCCCGCAATCCACGTCAACCTCGGTATCTGTCGTGACCGTATTAACGGCCGCATAGATCTCGCCCAGCGTCACTTCGCAAGCCGATCTGCACAGGCTGTATCCGCCTTCCCGCCCGCCCTTCGACTCGACGATCCCCGCTGCCGCCAAAGCCTGCATGACCCTGCGCATGAACGTGGCATGCGAATCGACTTGGCTCGCGATCATGGCGCTCGATAGAATGCCTTCGCTCTTGGCCAGCCATACGAGGGAGTGGACCGCGATTTTGAAACGGGGCGGACCGATGTTCACGCCGCGATTTGCCGTGCTCATGTCCGATCACCTCATCATGTGCAATTTGTGTAAGCACATTATAGAGCAGGGGACCGGAGCACGCAAGCCGCCGGCCGCCCCCGCCTAACTTATCGCATCCGAAACGGCATGCCGTCCGCATATGAACATTCTGCCCCCAAGCACGCTACCGCCGACTCGCCAAAATCAGTCCGTCTCGCCCTCGAACGGCCGGCCATTCACATACACAGGCCTGCCCATTTCGCCAATCATCTCGATGACTCGGTCCCCGCGAAACTTGATGCCCGCGATGATCCCATCCCGAATGTCGATCTCATTCCCCCGAAACCGAAACGCCGCGTTGATCTTCGCATCCCATCGCCCCGCCAGCGTCACGACCGCTGTCTCTTCCCCTTCATATGCCGTCTTGCAGTAAATCCCTCCCGGCAAATCCAGCTCTCGATATACGGCCAAGCGGTCCAGCACTTCATCGAATGCAGCAGTCAACGGCAGCTCGAATGCGAAATATTCGACATTCCCCTTCCGAACGCCCAATACTTGCCCGCCGACGTCCACGACCGGCTCGCCGCCTTGCAGCGTTAGCGGGTAGCAGCGCATCGGGATCCGCTTGTCCGTAAACCACATATCCCAAGCCACGTATTCATGCTCGCCCTCGTAATGAATGTCGGCTGTGTACGGAACAGCCCGCGCCCCCGTCAATTGCTCGAATTCTTCGCGGATATCCCGGCCCTCCGTCGTGCAATTCGCCGGCGGCCCCATGAAGATCACCTTGCCTCCCTCGGCGGCATAGGACTGCAGCGCGTTCCATGCCGCTTCCGGCAGCATGACCGGCCAAGGGACGAGCAGCGTTTCGTACTTGCCATAGGCCGTCTCGAACGAAGGAATTACATCGACTTCGATATGCCGCAACAGCAGCTTGTCGAGCAGCGCCTTCATGCTCATCCGATGATAATGCATGTTCTCGTCGTTCATGCCCGCAACGGATTCCCACAGATACAGCATGGCGACCTTCGGCCTGCTGACCGCGCCGCCGATGAAACGTTGGAATTCCTTCTCCAGCCGGGTGCATGCCGCCGTCTGCGGCCAAGTCCGATGCTCGGGGTAGCCTGGGCCGAACTCGCCGGTTCTCCCGTACGCATGCGCGATCCAGCGGACGCCGCGAACGGCGAGCAGACGATGGTAAGCATCCATTTTCTCCGGCGTCGGATAGCGGTCCCAGCACATATTGTACGGAATGCCCGTCGCCGAGTATTTGGCGATCGATTCGGCGAGCAGCGTCATGGACGTCATCGTGCGCTCCGCGTCGTACTGGGCGTCGACGAAGCCGCCGCTTAGATTGTCCGCCAGACGGAAATAGTCGAGGTTGCCCGCCCACAAATCGCCCGAATTGCCCTCGCCCCACCACGTATGGTGGAAACCGGCGAAGAGGCCGGCGCCGTGCAGACGCTCGAACGCTGTCCGGGCATGCTTCTGCAGCGCATACGTCTGTTCCATCGTTAAGTTGTAATAATCGAATCTGACTTTGCCAGCGCCGCCCCGCTCGTCCTCGTGGTTGAGCAAGGGCAGCTTGTCCAGCAGCTCATAGCCGTACCGCTCGCGAAAGGCAGCGAGAAAATACGGCCCCGCATGGTAGACATCCTTCATCCGCGTTCCCGTGCCGAACTCGTCGATCGCGAGTCCGGAGATCGGCAGCTCCGCGAAGATTTCCGCATGCTTGTCCACGTCCGCGAACGTACCAGGCGCGGCGAAATCTAGGACGTCCACGCTGTACTCGGCGTAGAGCAGCATTTCCATTTCTTCTCCGTCCTCCCGGCCCGGCCCGCATTCGCCGACGACGCGGGGAACGGCATCCATCTCGAGCCGATAGCTCAGCTCGCTGGTAACATCTGCATAACGGACGAGCCTTCCGTCCGCGCCGCTCCGCTCGATCCGAAACGCGCTGCGTATACCGATCAATCTCGGTCTCGTTGTCCCGCCGCCGAACGCCGGCTCCTCGATCGCCGCCTCGAAGCGGCCGCCGGACACGATTGCGCCATGCTCGACAAGCCAGCGCTGGCGGTCCGCCGGATGCTGCTTCGCCAGCTGCTGTCCCGGACCCGGGACGATCTGGACGACCTTCATCCCAAGCGCATCCGCCTCCCGCGCGGCCGCTTCGAATGCCGCATAGCCACGTGGATCGAACGCATCGTATAAACAGTTTCTGAACTCAATGCAAACCGTATCGAAGCCCTTATCATGAATGTCGGCGACGGACCTGCGGATTCTCCCGTGATCCAGCACCGCATCCGTATCGAGCAGCAGCATGATCGGCGCAGCGTACCTCATCTTCATCTCTCCCCTATGGATGCGGACATAGGAAAAGGCAGGCTACTTTCCCCCTCCGGGAACGCCTGCCTCTTGCCCTAAGCCCACTTTCTTAAGCCCTTGCCTTACGCTTGTGCTCTTGTGTTACGCTTGTGCTCTTGCCTTACTTTCTTGCCTTACTTTCTTGCCTTACTTTCTTGCCTTACGTTCTTGCCTCATGCTCTTGCTTACGCTTTGCTCGCGATAAAAGCATCGACTTGCGCTTGCTTGTCGGCGATGATTTTGTCCAAGCCGGCTTTCTTCAGGTCCGCCAGGAATTGCGTGTACTTCTTGTCCGTGTCGGCGCCGTACAGACCTGCCGCGAAGACGTCTTTGTATTGCGCGATGACGGCTGCGCAGTTCGCCGCTTCGGTCTTGATCTTGGAATCGTCGTACACGAAGCCCATGAGAACGGAAGTCGTCGCGCTGTCGTTAAGCTGTTTCGTTTGCTCCCATACATCGTCGGCGCTTGCGGCCGGAATCAAGCCGTTGAACTGATTGCCGAACATCCAGTCCGAATTAGGCATGTATTTGGAATCTGCTACCGCTTCGTATTTGTTGTCGCCGATCTTCTTGTAGTGCGTGCCTTCGATACCGTGGCTGATCAGGTTGTACAGCTCTTTGTCCGTGTTGATCAGCTCGAGGAACATAACCGCCCGCTCGGGATTTTTGGATGTCGCGGATACGGCCGTCAATGTCGCCGTCACGTTATTGGTCGTCAGCAGCGGGTTGCCTACGCCGTGCATCACGACTTCCTTGAGATTGTCCGCTTGCGCTTCCGCTTGTTCGCCGCCCGGCGCGATGTTCGCCACGGCGCCGTACATTCTCGTGCGATCCCAATTCGATGCGGTCAGCACGTCTTTCGGGATGACGCCGGCTTGCTGCAGGTCTTTGCCCAAATCGACGACTTCTTTGTATTCCGGCGTATCGAATTCGTTGAATACTTTCGGATTGGCGTCCGTGGATACGATCGAGCCCGGGATGTCCGAACCGCCTACGCTCTCCCAGCCCTTCATTTCCTTAAGCGGCGAGATCCAGTCCGCTTTCCAGGTCATGCGATCCGTCCGGTCCTTCGGCTCTTCGGCTTTGACTTTCTTCAGGTATTCGGCGAAATCCTTGAACGAATTGATTTGCGTGATATCCGTGTTGTATTTGTCCGTGAATTCCTTGTTGTACCAGAAGCCGGACTGTCTGGCGAAAATTTGCTGGTTGATCGATGCGTACAGCTTGCCTCCGACTTTCGCGGCATCCCAAATCTCCGGCTTCATGGAAGCATACAGGTTCGGAGCGAATTTCGGCAGCAATTCCGTCAGATCGGCATACGCGCCGTTCGTCGCGTTGGCGACGTAGTTCAACATCCATGGAGCCGTGAAGACAAGATCGAACTCCTCTTGCGTATTGATCATCACTTTCAGCTTTTGCTCGTAATTATCGAAGGAGATCGGGTAGAGTTGGATCTCCGTGTTGATCTTCTCTTTCAGAATCTTGTTCATCGCGTCCTGCACGACTTGAAGATCCGGCTGAGGGGAGCCAGGGAAATAATACTTCAGCGTGACAGGCTCCAGATCCGCGGCAGCGTCGGCATTCGCTTCACCCGCATTGTTGGTTGCGGCTTGCGTATTGTTCGTACCGGTGCCTGCATTGCCTGCTGCGGCATTGTTCGTGCCTTCGTTGTTCGTGTTGCCGTTGTTGCCGCATGCGCTGAGAAGCATCGATGACATCGCTGCCAGAAGAACCGGCAGTACCACCCGTTTTGCGTTTTTCATTGCTTGAACTCTCCCTTTTTATAAGTGTGTACGCTATATATATAAGGAGCCCAGCTCATCGCTAAATCGCTCCATTATACCATGGCTTGCGGCCTGACTTGGGGATTACTTAGCCTTTGACGGCGCCGACGGTCAGTCCTTTGATGAAGTATTTCTGCAAATAAGTGAACAGGAACACCATCGGAAGCGTTGCGATGACCATCATCGCGAACATGATGGAATCCGAAGGCACGGAAGCAGGATCGATCGTCTGCGCGCTTCCCGGCATCACGTTGCCGCTCTTGATGAAATTAACCGCGGAGACGATGTTGTTCAGCACCAGTTGGATGGGATACTTGTTCGTATCGTCGATAAAGAGAATCGGGCTGAATGCCTCATTCCAATAACCGAGCGCCGAGATTAGCGCCAGCGTCGCCATGGCCGGCTTGGACAGAGGGAGAATGATCCGGAAGAACGTTCCCCAATCCGACGAACCGTCGATCTTGGCCGCCTCGGTAAGTGCCGGCGGGATATCCTGGAACAGCACCCGCAGGAGGAAGATATTGAACGGCATCGCAAGCGCAGGCACGATGATCGCCGTCAGCGTGTTCTTCCATTCCAGATATTTGACGATCAGAATGTAGAGCGGAACCAGGCCGCCGTTGAAGATCATCGTCAGGAAGATAAAGCCGGATACGATGCCCCTGTAGCGAAAATCCCTTCGCGACAGCGGAAAAGCGACGAGCGCCGTGATGAACAAGTTGGCCACTGTACCGATGATCGTGATGAGCAAGGAATTCCGATAGCCGTTAATGATGTCCTTCGGCACCTTGAACAAGTAGACGTAAGCATCCAAGGAAAACCGGTGAGGAATCAAGGAATATCCGAAGGTTGCAAGGGCCCGGCTGTCCGTAATGGAAATCATGATCGTCATCACGAGCGGGAAGAGCGAGAAAAAACAAATGATGATCAAGATGGCATTGATGATAAAGTTGTACGATTTGTTCGTGGTCATGCGAACGCTCCTCTCTGATGCGGCTTGCTTAGAACAAGCTGTAGTCTTTGTTGACGCTCTTGGCGACTTTGTTCGTGCACAGAATCAGAATCAGGCCGACGACGGATTGGAAGAGGCCGATGGCCGCGCTCATCGAGAAATCGCCGTTCTTCGCCAGTGCCCGGTAGACGTACGTATCGATGACGTCGGTGACGGGATAGAGCTGGCTTTGATTTTGCGGGACGAAATAGAAGAGTCCGAAGTCCGCGCGGATGATATTGCCGAGCGACAGAATGGTCAGCACGGATATCATCGGGATGAGAAACGGCAGCATGATCCGCCATATCGTCTGCAGCCGGCTTGCGCCGTCGATCTCGGCCGCCTCGAACAATTCCTTGTCGATGTTCATGAGCACCGAATAGAAGATCAAGCTGCCGAAGCCGGCGCCCTTCCATATCGATACGATCGTCAGTATCCATATCCAGGCGTTAGGAGTCGCGTAGAAGTTCATATTGATGCCGAGGACGCGGTCGAACAGGTCGGTCAGCAGTCCCGAAGTCGGACTGAACAGCGAGGTCAGCATCAAACCTACCAATACCCAGGAGAAGAAGTAGGGGATGAACAGGACCGTCTGATACAGCTTCAGCCTCGTCCGGCTGACGACTTCATAGAGCAGAAAAGCGAGCGCCACGTTGACGACCGTGCCGACAAGGATCATCAGCAGGTTCAATCCGATCGTATTGCGCAGGACGAGCCATGCCGTCTGGGATTTAAAGAAGAATTCGAAGTTTTCCAATCCGTTCCACGGGCTGTGCCATATCCCCTTCGACGGCACGAAGCGCTTGAACGCAAGGATGACGCCGATAATCGGAATATAAGAGAAAATAAAAATTTTCAGCAAAGCCGGAAGTGTCATCAGCAGCATCTCGCTGTTTTGTTTCAGGTGTTTTAATCTCCCGCTTCTGGATGCCATTGCGTAATCCCTCGTTTCTATGAGCTCATGGCGCCGGTCGTCGTTCCCCCCGAGCCACAACGCAAGCATAGTCCCGTTCAAGCCGGGCCGTATACTTCAATTTCCCGCAAAACCACTCCAATATCGCCGAAATAAACGGAAAAATCGGGATATCAAAGTGCGATATCCCGATTTTGAAGTGCGCAGCGAAGGCGCGATATGGTGCGGAACGGTGCGGAACGGTGCGGCATAGAACAGCATTGTTCAGTATAGTACAGCAAGGTGCGGAATTCCCGCATGGCATGACGCGGTATAATGCGGAACGATGCTGCTTGCCGGCGTTTAGCCGACTTCCACGCATGGCGAGCTCACGATCAAGCCCCTGGAATCGGTAATGGCCGTATAGTAGACCGATGCGGCAGCCGGAACCTCGACCCGAACGAGATCGTTCGTCAGCTCAAGCGGTTCGCGAACCCACTCCGTGATGCATGCCGTACCGTCTTCCGTATAAGTAATCCCCTGCACGGAATAGTAGAGGTCGACTTGCTTCACGGTCACGCCGTCCGGAACAATGACTCGCATGTTCTTCCAGCAGCCATCCTCATCAGTGGAAATCAAGCGGACCAACGGCGCCCCCCACCCCGTCCGGCTGTCCGCGAACGCAAAGACTTCCTCGCGGGACCAGCCCTCTGCGTGGCCATGCACGTACCCGTGCACGAGCGAAAGGCTCGCATCGCGGCTGTTCGCGAATGAATCGGATGTAGAGACCGCGCAGAAGAAAGGATCGGCATCTCCGTTCAGCCACAGGAGCGGCAGATCCGCTCGGGCACTCCACTGGGAAGGCTCCCATCGCAAAGCGGCCGGCTTGCGATCGAACTCCTGGCTCAGGCAGCTCTTCCTGCCCTCCATGTACCCGCTTCCGTACACGGGAATCGCGAAGGCCAACCGATTATCGATACCGATCAGAATACTCGATAGAAAGCCTCCCCACGATATGCCGGTCACGCCGATGCGCGAGGCATCCACCAGCGGATCTTCCCGAAGCAGGGAATGCGCCAGCATGGCGTTGCCCAACGCTTGATAAATCCATTGATCGGGCACGGGCTCGCCGATATCATCGAAGAAGCCCATGCGCGGCGTGCCGCCGTCCGGATGATGGGCCGAGGCGTCCGCTCCGGGCGAGACCGGGCGATTCCCTTCCAAATCCATCGCAATGGCCGCATACCCTCTGTCGTTCCAGACCTTCACCCAATCGGAGAAGGCCGTTCCCCCGCCGCCGTGGAGCAGGATGACCGCCGGCACCTTCCGATCCGGCGCCGCTCCCTCCGGATAACCCAAATAGGCGAATACTTTCGTTGGACGGTTACGATCCTCCAAGCCTGCATAGAAAATCCCCTTCACCGTTCCGGCATCCATCTCCGGATCGGCCTGCACTTCCGGACGCGACCATACGCTGTCCGGCCATTTCAAGTTGTCCTCCATCGCAAATCCCCCTTGGCATCATGACGCTCACAGCAAGTGTATCGTCCGGATCCTGCCGCGGAAACTTCGAAATCCTGCAAAAGCTCTCCAATTCCAAGCAAATAACGAAAAATCGGGCTATCGTTGGCCGATATCCCGATTTTGAAGTCTATAGGATTGCTATGCGCAGACGATGACCCGATCATTTATTCAAATTGCGGTATTCGCTAGGCGTGATGCCGCTGTGCTTCTTGAACAAGCTATAGAAATAATTCGTGTTGCTGAATCCCGTCTTGAGCGCGATTTCCTGGATCGATTCATCCGTATTCGCCAGCAATTCCTTGGCCTTGTCCAGCCGGATCTTATTGATGTGCTCGCTGAGCGATTCGCCCGTCGCGCTCTTGAACAGCTTGCGCAAATATTCCGCGCTGATATCGAAGCGCTGCGCGATGTCATCCGGATTGAGGCCCGGCTTGGCATACTCCTGCTCCACGAGCGCGATGATCTCGTTCAAGCGCTGGCTCGTCCGGTCGCTTTTCTTGTCCTGCATGAGATGGATCTCCGCCATGAGCGCGTCGCCCAGCCCGATGATTTCGTCCGCCAGCGTGTCCAGGCTCTCGAAGCGCGATAGATGCTGGGCAATGTCGAAGAAATGATCGATCTTGACGAGCGACGAATTGCCGTTCTTTCGATCCAGCGCAGCTTTCAGGGATATCGCGATTTGCAGAATCGTCAGTTGCAGGTAAGCGAACGGGTACAAGCGCGCTTCGTCCAGCAGCTCTCGAATTCGCTGCACCGCTTCGTCCCGCTTGCCCAGCAGCAGCAGGCTGGTCAGATGATCGACCTCGGCCTCCGGCACTTTGAAGGTCTCTTTGTTCAGCTCCCGCAGCCTCGAGATATACATGACGGATCCAGGTCCGCCGAAGATCATGTAATTCATGGCATCGTAGCATTCGGCCAAGCTGTAAGGAATTTCCGACACTTCTTCGAGGATATCGCCCGCGGCAGCCGACAGCTTCAGCTGCAGCACCTGATCCGCGCGATCCACGATATTCTTGATCAGCTCGGCCGCGGCGGTCGAGGACAATTCGAAGTCGTTGAACTCCCCGTTCAGGAGCATGGCGACATGCCGATCCCCAAGCGCGAACGCTTCCGCCTTGAACCTGGTGTCCGAAGCAAGCTCGTTCATCAAGTTAATGAGGCCGTATACGAACAGCTCCTTGTCCCTCGATGAATAATCCGTTCCATCCGCTCTGAACCGGTCGATATGGAATAACACCAGCTCGAAGCTGTCCTCCATTCGGAAAGGGATCCCGTGCCCGTCGAACTGCGCCTGCTGCGGCCCGCCGCGTCCGCCCGATTCGGTCAACCTGCGCAGAAAGGCTTGCTTGCCCTCGTATTTCTTGTTCTTGTCGGTCGTGAACCGTCTCTCCAGCTCGACCACGTATTTTCGGAACGCGCCGAACAGGTTGTTCGCGATCAGATAAGCGATCAGCAGGAAGAGCAAGGTGACGCCGATGACGATCAGCGAGGTAGCCAGCAGGTCGCTCTTGATTTTGTCCGTGATCTGATCGTATGGCGTAATCCGGATATACTTCCAATCCAGGATGTCCGATGTCGCATAGGAGATCAGCACCTTCTGGCCGTCCAACTTGCCGATCCGGTAACCGCTTGCATGGTCTTGGATACTAAAGATGGCGCCGAAGGCCGGGTTGCTGTCGATTCGATCCGTATACCGATACTTCCCGTTCCCGAGGATGACCTCCCCCTTCGCGTCCGTGACGATGATTTCTTTGCTGATGGCGGAATCCATCGATTGGATCGTATCCTCCAGCCACGTGTTCGACAGGTTCAGGATAATGGCGTTCGGGATGACGTCCGGATTGCCCTCGTAGAAGACGAACGTATACACGTCGTCCAACTGCGCGGAGTCTTTCTGGAAGTTATAGTAACTCGGAATGCTTCTAGGGATCGGAGCAAGCTTGCTGACCTTGCCTTTCAGACGCTCGACGATATCCTGATCGGGAAAATCCTCCGGCCGGTATAGGAGTCTATTGTAGTAGAACGCATTCGCTTTACGATTATAGATGTAGATATTGTTCTCGTACGGCATATTGATGTTGACCGATTGCAGCTGGCGCTGCAGCTCGCTGATCTCGATCTGATCCATGTTGTCGTAATTCATCAGCTTAAGGGCCGCGGGATTCGTGTTGTACTGCATCAGCACGAACCGGGCGTTATCGAACATGAGATTGGTGCTGTATTTGATCAGGGAGAGCTGGTCTTTGGTATAGGATTGAATGATTCTGGAGGCCGTGCTGTTGAAGTTGAAATAAAGCGCAGTGGATAGGATGAGACCGATCGATATGATGACGACGGCGATCGATGCATAGACTTTCGCATAGCCGCTTTGGAATCTGAGGTGCTTGGTAACCATTGGGACCCCCCGCAGTAGATGTGCCTTCCCCAAAAGATACCATATCTCTTCGCCGAAAGTAATGGTTAAACCTGTAAAAGATTGTCACGACCCGCTGCTGAATGCCGTCGTCCGGCAAACAACCGCCGCACGACAGCCGGTCCCGCAGATTCGCTCCCTGCAATGGGATAAACGAAGAAGCGGAAGCGCAATTCGCGCCTCCGCTTCTTCCGCGTGCTAACCCTGCTCCAGCAGCTTCGCGTTCACCCATTCGCGCTTGGCCAGCAGCCATTCCGCGTCCCGCGGATAGACGCTCATGCTGATCGGCTGATCCAGCCCTTCCTCCAAACCTGCGAGCACGTAGTCCCTGCCGTACCGTTGCTCCAACAATCGGAGCGCCCGCAAATCCTGCAGCGCTTCGCGGAACACCTCCAGCCGGATCGACTCGACGGGCTTGCCGTCTTCCCCCGGGTAGACGAGGAAGGCATCGCCGGAAGGAAAGGCATGCACCGCGTCCGTCACCCGATAAGGGTCGATTTCGCTGCGGGAATACTGGGAGTACCAGAAGTTAAAGCCCCAGTGCAGGAAGCCGGTCAGATTGAACTTGTACAATTGGATGCCCAGGATCCTGTTGCGCGCCGAAGGCATGCTGAAGAATCGGTTGGCGACCTGCTTGTATTGGCCGCAGCAATAATAGGTCCACAGCGGCTCGACGCCATGCGCCAGAAACGGCTCGATATGGTCGCTTCCCGGAATCGGATTCTTGACGAGCCCCTTCTCGTAGAAGGCAAAATCCGAGAGCGCGTCGATGATCGGGAAACCTTCCAGCAATTCTTCCACCATCTTGCTTGCGCTGGAGTAGGAGTCCAAATGATCGATCGAGGGCTCGTCGGAGACATGGAAGTAACTGCTTCGTTCCAAGCCGTTTGCCTTGATCCAATCCGTCAGCGCAGGCAGGAACTGGCCGATGAACGCGCGGTATTCCTCGCCGCCTGCATCCGTCTCCCAGCCGAAGATCCGCCTTGTCTCGCCATCTTCATCCATGGCCACGATTTTGGGTGCGTGCTTCGCGCCCCATTGGGTAAAGAGATGCGAGAATTCGAAGTATGCGATTCCCTGCCGCTGACAGAGCGTCACCCATCTGTGCAGCCGCTCGAAACCGAACCGGTACGTGCCGTCGCCGATGCGATGCACGTCCACCAGCTGGACGGTCGGGCGTTCCCCGCCGACCTGCGTATCCAGCGGCGGCGTGAAGAGCGGCGTCAGCAGCATGTTGATGCCGTGCTTGGCAGCCGTCCGAGCGTAGCTCTCGATGAGGCTCCAATGCGCTTCGCTGAACACGTCGACCTTGTAATGCGTCGCCAAGCAATCCGTATGGAACCATTCCGTATGAATCAGCTGCTGCTCCGGCAGCGACAACGGAAGAAGGTCGAGCTCGAAGCTTTCTTCCCCCAGATCCTCGCCGGTCGCCGTCTCGAAACGGATCCGAATCTCGAATCGCCCCGCTTTGACGGCCTCTCCCGGCTCCACCGTCACCCAGACGGAGCGCCATTGCCCCGGAAGCGCCGTCCATCCTTCCACGGCGGAAGGCTCCAAGAGCGGATCCGGATACAGTCCCGGCGACGTACGCAGAACATGCTCGTCATGATCGGCGTACACCGGCATCTCGGAAGGCACAAGTCCCACCGAGCGCAGCGTAATCGCCGCATCGATATCGGAGTCGCCGCTGACCCGCAATCCTTTCATTAACCGGTTCGAACGGTACGCCACCTGGAAGGAGACCGTCTCGTTCGCCAGCGCGCTCGCCTGGCGGTAAGGTCTCTCGGTTAGTTCTTCGTCTGCGAATACTTTCGCCAGCGAGCTGATGCATCGCAGCTCGAGCTTCACTTGCTCATTCCCCATGATTTCATGTTCCTCCCTTAGCTATGGATGATGACGATTAGAAATCGCAAAGTCAGGGCACCTGGTGCCCTGACCGATTTTGAAACGTGCCGAGGAGAAGGTCGCGGATTCGCGCACCGCGCATCCGCAGCGACCGGGAGCGATGCGCGCCGCTCCTGCTCCGGATTTAGCCGTTCACCGCTACCCAGTCTCCTGCGAGTCCAGCAGATGCGATCTCAGCCTCGATGATTCGAATCGTTTCCTGCGTGCTTCTTGGCGTTGCGGCCGTAAGCGGCTCATTAGCCAGCAGCGTTTCCACGAAATATTTGATTTCCAAATAATAGCCTTGTTCCGGCGAAAGCTCGGGCGCAAATCCAGCCGCGCCGTTCGGGTTCACCTTCACGTCTCCGCCGCGGAACAGCACATTCCCCTGCTCGAAGTTCACGCGGTACGTCATCTCGAAGCCGAAGTCGCCCTGCAGCGTCCAGTCGACCTGCGCATTGACGACTTTGCCGTCCGCATATCGGAAGTTCGTCGATACGACGTCGTAGCCCGAGCCGGGAAGAAGGATGCTCGCTTGGCAGGAAACCGCCTGCGGTTTTCCGAACAGCCAGTTGATGACGTCGGTGTCATGCACGTGCATATCCAAGAGGGCGCCGCCGCTCTTCTTGCCATCCAGCAGCCATGGACCCCAAGTAGGCGTTCCGCCGCCGCGGAAGAACGAAGCGCTGGTGACCTCGCCGTAAGTTTTCTTCTCGACAAGCTCCTTCAAGTACACGTAGGCCGGCCAGAAACGGAGGCATTGCCCGATCAACAGCTGCTTGCCGTTCGCTTCGGCCGCGCCGATCATCTCTTCGCATTCTTCCGCGTTCATCGCCATCGGCTTCTCGCACAGCACGTGGAGACCTGCCTGCAGGCAGCGTACCGTTACTTCTTTGTGCAAATACGTCGGCAGCGCGATATCGATGGCGTCCAGCTCTTCCTGCTTCAGCAGTTCCTCGACGGAAGCGTATTTCCGGAACCGTCCGAAATCGACGGCATCCTCGGAGGTCGTCTCGATATTGCCTCCCGCTGCACGGCCTTCCAGCTTCTCGGGATCGATATCGCAGACGGCTACCAATTGAATCGGCAAGCCTTCCTTCTCCAAGCGGAGATAGTTTTCCATATGCGTCCTGCCCATGAATCCAAGTCCGATCAATCCAATTTTCAGCATGGCCTTACTTCCTCCCTAGAATCGCGCTCATCGAAGCGGATGTATTATAGATGATCTGTTTGCCATGGTGGGTATACGGCGGAATCATTTCCCCGATCACGAAGTCGTCGTAGCCGATCTCCTCCAGCGCCTTAACGACCTCCGGATAGTTCACGTCCCCGGCCAACAGGTCGACGAACCCGGACAAGCCTCCGCTCTCGCGGCGGTAATCCTTGAAGTGGACCTTCTTGATGCGCGTATTCAAGATCCGAACCCAATGCTCCGGATAGCCCGCATACACGACATTGCCGACATCGAAATAAGCGCCGACGTATTCGGAACCCGCTGCATCGATGAACTGGCGCATCTCAAGCGGAGACAGCAGGAATTTGTTCCATACATTCTCGATACCGATGGAGACCTTCGCGGCCTCTGCCGCTCCGGCTAGCTTCGTAATCGCTTCCAACGCATAATCGTATGCGCGGTCATAAGGCACCACTTCGCTGCCTGGAATGAAATCGACGCCGACCGCTCCAGGGATGACGAGAATCGTATCCACGCCTAGAATAGCTGCGGTTTCCAGCTGCTTCTTGACGATATCCTGCGCCTTCTGACGGTTATCCGCGTTCGCGCTGGTCATGGAATAGCTCCAGTACAGCCCGCTGGCGAGGCTCGTCAGCGCAATGCCAGCGTCCTCCGCTTGCTTGCGAATGTCCTCGATTTCCCGCGCGCTGCTTTCCAGGCTTAACGGTCCGGTTTCGTTCAAGGAGAGCTCGATGCCCTCGAAGCCTGCGTCCTTGGCAATCGCGATCGCTTCCGCGATGCTCGTCTGCTCCGGAAACGACCAAATATTGATCCCTTTTTTCATCCCATTCAGCCTCCTGTTCATGGTTCTATTATAGAAGCCGGAAGGCGAGCGGGATTTAGCAATTCAGCCGGAGTTTTTGCACTGCGTCTATGCTAAGATGGAAGGTGTCGGACAGACGACAATCGTGTATCTGCCACCTTCCAATGCGAACGAAAGGATGACCGCCGCCATGGAATTCACGCCGCTTGCGCTAGGCGAATCCATCTCGATACCGAAGCTCTATTCCTTTCATTATTTCGAATATGCCAAAGGCTTCGTCTTCGAGGGCGAGGAGCATGATTTCTGGGAGTTTCTATACGTGGACAAGGGCGAGGTCGAAGTCCGCGCGGATGATCGGACGATCAAGCTTTCGCAGGGGGAAATGATATTTCATAAGCCCGGGGAGTTTCACACCGTTCGGGTCGCGCAGGAGCACAAGCCGCCGAACCTGATCGTGATCTCCTTCGAATGCCGCTCGACGGACATGGTCCGGTTCGAAGACAAAGTGATCGCCTTAGGCAAACGGGAACGGGAGCTGCTGGCGCTTATTCTTCAAGAAGGGTTCCGCACGTTCAGCCCTTCGTTCGATGATCCGCGATTTCACCAGCTATCGCCGCATCCCGAAGCTCCTTACGCCGGCCAGCAGGTCATGCGATCCTATCTGGAGCTGCTGCTCATCTTCCTGCTGCGCGGCGAAGGGCCTGTCGCCGTTCCCGAATCGCCGAAGCTGACCTCGATGCATCAAGACAATGCCGAGATGCTCGCGGAGGAGCGAATCATCGCTTACATGCAGGCGCATTTGGCGGACAACCTCACGCTTGACCAATTGTGCCGTGCCGTTCACCTGGGGAAAACCCGGCTGAAGGAAATCTTCCAAACCCGCATCGGAACGGGAGCGATGGAATACTTCAAACAGCTCAAAATCACGGAAGCCAAATCGCTCATCCGCGAGCAGCAGTACAACCTTACGGAAATCGCGGCCAAGCTCGGTTATGGGAGCATTCACTATTTCTCGCGCGACTTCAAACGCTCTACCGGCATGTCCCCTTCGGAATACGCCCGCTCGGTCAAAGCGCGCGCGGAAAGCCGCGATTAGCATCTTCAGGAAGATATTGGCAAACACACCAAAAGGCCTGTGAGTCGGTCCGCGCTATGCGGAACACGCCAACTCACAGGCTTTTTCTTTTCAATCCTGCTCCTGAAGCAGTTCTATTCCTTCAATAATAATGCTTCTAATAAAGCACCTCTTCTTCAACGCTTTTCATATAAGCGTCATCCTAAGCGCCAGAGGCATCGGCCAGCGCGGCGCTCTTTTTCCGCCCGTAGACGGCGCGGGACAGCAGGACGCTGATTTCATACAGCAGCACGAGCGGGATGAAGACCATCATATGCGAGATCAGCTCGGGCGGCGAGATAAGGCTTGCGACAACGACGAGCACCAAGTAGGCGTACCGCCGCATCTTGCGCAGACCCCTCGGGGTCAGTACGCCGATCTTGGTCAGAAACATCACGACGACCGGCAGCTCGAAGGCCGCCGCGAGCGGAATGACGATATTGCACATGAAGCCGAAATACTGGGCTACGCCATAGGTCTCGACCAGATGCATGCTATGCGTGATTTTAGAAGTAAAAGCGAAGCTCATCGGAAAGACGACGAAATAACCAAATGCGAGTCCGGTCAGGAAGCAGATGACGCTGTACGGCACGTACCGCAGCGCCGCCGAGCGTTCGTCGGGATGAAGTCCCATCTTCACGAAACCCCATAATTGATACAAAATAAACGGCAGCGATACGGTAAGCGAGATCACGACCGCAATCGTCATGTACATGCGAATGCCGTCCCAAGGCGAGAATACGTTCCATGTCATCTCCGATCCCGGCGGAACGCTTTTTAAATACCGCAGCACCTTTGGCGACAAATACAGCCCGCCGCCCATCGACACGAGGAAGACGGCAAGGATTCGCCAAATCCGGGTTCGCAGCTCGCTCAGATGCGACAAGAATGTCATCGTTTCCTCGCTTACCCTCATTCGCAGCACAACCTTCCGGGTTTCCTCAGCTCGAACGTATGGAATCCGTCCCTCAGCTTGTCGTTAATTTCTTTCAGCCTCTCCACATCCTCGAACGAGTACTTGCGTGCGCCGCCTTTCGATCTGACCGGGAAAACCAACTGCCTCTCCTCATAGTACCGGATCTGCCTTTCCGTCAAACCAGTCAAGTCGCAAACGATCCCGATGCTCATCACTTTGTCCTTCATCGTCTAACGGCCTCCCTACGTAGGTGTAGTCGTCGATCACTCGGATTTCTAATGAATTGATGTGATGAAACTTAACATTGATCTCTTGAGATGGATAATAACAGCACTTTCTGTATTATTCAATGGGCCTGATAGCACGGTCTTTATCCCATAAAGCTTTAGTACCACATCATATTATTGGGATAAACGCCTATTTTATAGGGGTTTCACCCTAATGAACGTTAGTTGAATCATTTTATTTATCACCTATATTAATTTCATTTATGTCAGATAAACTAACAAAATATTGGCCCCATTCAAAATATCCATGCTACATTTGCTCCAGAGTCGGACAGATGATCCACTAAAGGAGCTGAAGCGCATGGAAACAAAAGAAACGCCAAACGAATGGTCGCGCAGACAATTTCTGACGACCGTCGGAAAGATCGGCGGTGCCGCTGCCGTATTCAGCGTCATGGGCACGATGGGCTTGTTTTCGCCAGAAACGATGAAGGCGGCCGAGTACGAGCCTCCTTCCAGCTGGGATTTGAAAGGCACGAACCGCTCCGGCAAACGCATCATCATCCTGGGTGCGGGTCTCGCCGGTCTGACGTCCGCCTACGAGCTCGGCAAAGCCGGGTACGACTGCACCATCCTCGAAGCCCGTGCCCGCTCTGGCGGCCGTAACTGGTCGGTCCGCCGCGGCACGACCGTGACGGAGGTCGGGGGCCAGAAGCAAGTCGCCCGTTTCGATGACGGCCACTATTTGAACGCCGGCTGCATGCGCATCCCGCAATTCCACGTGACCATGGAATACTGCCGGGAATTCGGCATCCAGATGGAACCGTTCAACAACGTGAACGAGAGCGCGTACTACTACAACGAGAATGTCGGCGGCGCCCTGTCCGACACCCCCGTACGAAAACGTGCCGCTAAGGCCGATGCCAAGGGCTATATTAACGAACTTCTGGCCAAAGCCGTCAATCAGCCAGGGCTTGACCTGCCGATTACGCCGGAGGAGAAAGCCAAGGTCGTCGCCTACCTTCGCTCCGAAGGCAACCTCGATGCCGACTTGTTCTATAAGGGATCATCGCGCGGCGGCTACAAAGACGAACCCGGCTCAAGGCTCGATGCCGGCGTTATCCGCGACCCTTTCGATATGAAAGCCATCATCAATTCCGGCTTTGCGAACTACATCAGCAGCGAGTACGAATACGATCAGCAAATGATGATGTTCCACCCCGTCGGCGGTATCGACGCCATTCCGAAGGCGTTCGAGAAGCGGCTCGGCAACCGGATCAAGCACAATATGGAAGTTACGGAGATCAAGCATGTCGGCGAGAAGGTGCAGGTCTCGTACAAAGACCTGCTCAGCGGCGAAGCCAAGCAAATCGAAGGCGACTTCTGCATCTGTACGATCCCGCTGTCCGTGCTGAAGACGATCAAACATGATCTATCGCCGGAGATGACCACCGCGATCAATAATACCAATTACGCGAATGCCGGGAAGATCGGCCTGCAGTTCAAACGCCGCTTCTGGGAGGAAGACGATCTCATCTTCGGCGGGAACACGCTGACGAACATGGACATCTCCTCCATCTACTACCCGCCGACGAACTACTTCGCCAAGAAAGGCGTGCTGCTCGGCTACTATGCATTCGGCGCCAAAGCGGATAAATTAGGCGCACTCTCCTTCCAGGAACGCGAAGCGATGGCTCTGGCCCAAGGCGCCAAGATTCATCCGCAATATTACCGCGAGTTCGAGTCCTCGTTCTCCGTCAACTGGAAAAACATCAAATACAACATGGGCAGCTGGGTGTCCTACTCCGGAGAAGACCGTAAGACCAACTATCCGGTGCTGTGCCGTCCCGACCGCCGCGTCTACCTCGCCGGCGAGCATATCAGCTACATTACCGCTTGGATGGCGGGAGCCATCGAATCCGCACGGTCCGTCGTCACCGACATTCACGAGCGCGTCATGAAGTCCTAGTTTTTCGCAGGGAATATGATTCGACGGCAACCGCCGGCAACGAGCTCTTATCTTACGCTAATCAGCCTTAAGTCTTGGCAATTGCCGACATTTGTCGGCAATCGCCGAAATCCACCCGCAAGCAGCAGCATTCGGCGGTATTCGCCCGCGTTTGCGCCATATTTTTCACGGCCGCGCCTCCAAGCGCCTGCCGAACGTGAACAGACCATTCAGGAGGGGAAGAACTATGCATCTGAATCGTAAATTAAAAATCGCCCTTGGCGTCGTCGTTGTTTCCAGCCTGGCAGCCACCGCGAGCGTCTACGCCGCAATTACGCCAAACAAATATCCGCTCGCCCCGATTCACGAGGCGGAGTTTTACGGAAGTCCCTCTTCCTCCATTGCCAGCGCCGTCGCCATGCCGGGCAACATCGCCACGTTCGAGACGAGCGGCACGACGCCGTCCGTCATCAACAAAGACGGCAAAACCGTTTACGAACGCTACGGCGATACAGAAACACAAGGGCTTAGCGTTTTGAAAAACATAGAGAAACAGCTTAAAGAACAAGGCCTGTCCTTGAAAGACGTCACGTACCTGCGCGTTTACGTTGCTCCCGATGCCGAGAAGGGCGGCAAGTTCGACTTCGATGGCTGGTTCAAAGCGTATGCGAAATACTTCAATACGAAAGATAACCCGACTAAGACTGCCCGTTCCACCGTCGGTGTCTCCGGCCTCGTCAGCGCCGACTGGTTGATCGAAATCGAAGCCGTTGCCGCCTATCCGAGCAATCACGATCAAGATTAATGTCCTTCACGCACGCCAAACACTGCCGCCCTTAGGGCGGCCACGGCCAAATGCCGATCCACACCCAATCGAATGGAGATGATCGTATGTTGCAAAACATTGGCTTTCCCGGTCTGATGATGATTATGGTCGTCGTGCTTATTATTTTCGGTCCTTCCAAGCTGCCAGAGCTTGGCCGCGCAGTCGGTCGTACGCTGCATGAGTTCAAAGCTTCGGCCAAAGAGCTTGTCTCCGACAACAAGGAAGAAGTTACGGACAGCAAGTCCTAACCTGCCGACGCTGACGTAAGAATAACGCCTTCTGCAAAAACCCCGCAACAAACAATAAGGCCGTCCTTGAAGCTGATACGAGCAGCTTCAAGGACGGCCTTTTCCATCATCTACCAGATACGTAACTTATCACCGATTCCGATATAAACAAAAAAAACCTTCTCCGGCGTGCGCATGCAGCGCGTCGCGTGAGAAGGATGGTTGGCTTATGGTGCGGTCAAGAGGACTCGAACCTCCACGTCATTGCTGACACTAGAACCTGAATCTAGCGCGTCTGCCAATTCCGCCATGACCGCATAAGAATAATGAAAAGTGAGCCATGTAGGACTCGAACCTACGACACCCTGATTAAAAGTCAGGTGCTCTACCAACTGAGCTAATGGCTCGAACAAAATGGCTGGGGATCTAGGATTCGAACCTAGGGAATGACGGAGTCAAAGTCCGTTGCCTTACCGCTTGGCTAATCCCCAACAAAAATGATTGCTCTGCAGACTAAACTGGCAAGCCGCTTGAGCAAGTAAATTAATGGCGGAGCCGACGGGATTCGAACCCGCGGTCTCCTGCGTGACAGGCAGGCATGTTAGGCCACTACACCACGGCTCCACACTATTCATTCTCGGTAAATGCCGAGAAAATTGGTTGCGGGGGCAGGATTTGAACCTGCGGCCTTCGGGTTATGAGCCCGACGAGCTACCGGGCTGCTCCACCCCGCGTCATTAAAAAACCAGCTATGCAATTCGTTCTCGGTAAGACGCCGAGAAAATTTGGTTGCGGGGGCAGGATTTGAACCTGCGGCCTTCGGGTTATGAGCCCGACGAGCTACCGGGCTGCTCCACCCCGCGTCATTAATTCATATATAGATGGTGGAGGCTGACGGGATCGAACCGCCGACCCTCTGCTTGTAAGGCAGATGCTCTCCCAGCTGAGCTAAGCCTCCATGATGATTTACTCCAGGGTTCCCGAAATGGCTTCGGATTAACCTTCAGAGCGGTACTTCATTTAGAGAATAAATTGGTGACCCGTAGGGGACTCGAACCCCTGTTACCTCCGTGAAAGGGAGGTGTCTTAACCACTTGACCAACGGGCCTTTATAATCAACGGTCTCCCGAACTGGATTCGGAATGACCACTTAATCGCCGCTTCACGCTTAGATGCGAATATGGCGGAGAGCGAGGGATTCGAACCCTCGATACGCGGTTAGCGTATACACGATTTCCAATCGTGCTCCTTCGACCACTCGGACAGCTCTCCATAATGGCTCCCCGAACAGGACTCGAACCTGTGACAACTCGATTAACAGTCGAGTGCTCTACCAACTGAGCTATCAGGGAATAAATCATGGCTGTAACTTGCAAGCAAGGCTTACGGCCATTAAAAAACCCACTGCGAAGTGGGCATGTCTTCAACCTAAGCTGAAGATAACAACTCAAAAACCGAATATGAATTCATGCATTCGCAAAGATTAGCTGGTTAACTTTTATTAGGATAAGCCCTCGACCGATTAGTATTCGTCAGCTCCACGCATTGCTGCGCTTCCACCTCGAACCTATCAACCTCGTCGTCTTCAAGGGGTCTTACATACTGGGAAATC
>NZ_JBWDNI010000035.1:0-1178 GCF_056269105.1 Paenibacillus sp. J31P316
CCCTACCGAGGCACCCCTTCTCCCGAAGTTACGGGGTCATTTTGCCGAGTTCCTTAACGAGAGTTCTTCCGAGCGCCTTAGCATACTCTGCTCGACTACCTGTGTCGGTTTGCGGTACGGGCACCATCACCTGGCTAGAGGCTTTTCTTGGCAGCCTGAACTCATGACCTTCGCTACTGCAATTTTCGCTCCCCATCACAGCCCAGCCTTAATGATGTGCGGATTTGCCTACACATCAGCCTCACTGCTTGGACGGACATCCATCAGTCCGCGTCACTATCCTTCTGCGTCACCCCATTGCTCGTAACGGCTTACGGTGGTACAGGAATATCAACCTGTTGTCCTTCGACTACGCCTTTCGGCCTCGCCTTAGGTCCCGACTTACCCTGAGCGGACGAGCCTTCCTCAGGAAACCTTAGTCTTACGGCGGACAAGATTCTCACTTGTCTTTTCGTTACTCATACCGGCATTCTCACTTGAATGCGCTCCACCAGTCCTTACGGTCTGACTTCCACGTACATTCAACGCTCCCCTACCCCTGCGACATAGTCGCAAGCCATAGCTTCGGTGGTGTGTTTAGCCCCGTTACATTTTCGGCGCAGAGTCACTCGACCAGTGAGCTATTACGCACTCTTTAAATGGTGGCTGCTTCTAAGCCAACATCCTGGTTGTCTTTGCAACTCCACATCCTTTCCCACTTAACACACACTTGGGGACCTTAGCTGATGGTCTGGGCTGTTTCCCTCTTGACAATGGATCTTAGCACTCACTGTCTGACTCCCGGATATAAGTACATGGCATTCGGAGTTTGACTGGACTTGGTAACCCTTGGCGGGCCCCGCACCCAATCAGTGCTCTACCTCCACGACTCTTATTCCGAGGCTAGCCCTAAAGCTATTTCGGGGAGAACCAGCTATCTCCGAGTTCGATTGGAATTTCTCCGCTACCCCCACCTCATCCCCGCATTTTTCAACATGCGTGGGTTCGGGCCTCCAGTGCGTGTTACCGCACCTTCACCCTGGACAGGGGTAGATCACACGGTTTCGGGTCTACGTCCACATACTCATTCGCCCTATTCAGACTCGCTTTCGCTGCGGCTCCGGCTCTTCACCTTAACCTTGCATGGGAACGTAACTCGCCGGTTCATTCTACAAAAGGCACGCCATCACCCATATAGA
>NZ_JBWDNI010000019.1:0-121452 GCF_056269105.1 Paenibacillus sp. J31P316
GCGAATGCTGCATGTCCTGGCCTCCGCCAGTTCACGCAAACCAATCTATTCGACGAAGCTGGCGAATGCTGCATGTCCTGGCCTCCGCCAGTTCACGCAAACCAATCTATTCGACGAAGCTGGCGAATGCTGCATGTCCTGGCCTCCGCCAGTTCACGCAAACCAATCTATTCCACGAAGCCGGTGAATGCTGCATGTCCTGGCCTTCGCCAGTACACGCAAACCAATCTATTCCACGAAGCCGGTGAATGCTGCATGTCCTGGCCTTCGCCAGTACACGCAAACCAATCACCTTATCCCTACCCAAATACTAAGAATTAGTTGTATAATCGTGATATAACTTCAATTCGGATGGAGGCCTCCTTATGACGAAGCCTATCAAGCTTGACTCTTATGCCTGCGTGGACGAAATTCCGCTCCACCGGGTACGCGGCAATCAATTGGGTATCTTCTTGAGCGTGATCGCGACGCTCATTACCCAGCAGTACTGGATTCTCCTCTTGCCGCTCGCCGTGCAGCTCGTCGGCCGCACGTACGGCGTCCGGTACAATTTGTTCGTCCGCCTGCTTTCTCCCTTGCTGCCCGCCAGCGCAAAGACGGAGAGCCGCGAGCTGCTGCGCTTCAACAACCTGCTGGCCATTCTGTTCCTGGCAGCCGCGCTGATCGGAGCCGCGTTCGGCATCGACGCGCTGACCTACATCAGCATCGGCATGCTGACGGCGGCCGTCGTGCTCGCGTTATGCGGCTTCTGCCTGGGATGCTTCATGTACTTTCAATACAAGCAGTTCCACGCACGGCGCCGTTTGCGGAAGGGCTGAGTCCCGACCTGAGCGGTGCTGGTGGCAAGAGTCCGTTCACAGCGGTGTTGAGGCCGACGTCCGTGCTACCCGCCGTGCCAGCACCTTCACTCTTGACGAGCAGTATCAAAATGATGGCCCTCTCTAACGAGAGGGCTATTCTATTTCCCCCTAGGGCGCATAGATATCAGTATTTGCGACAAAGGAGGATACCGACAATGCCTTTCGTAAACCGTTTCTTTCTCAATGAGAATGGCGGTGCGACTTTTACGGGTAATACGCTCGGACTCAGCCGGTCCGAAACCGTTGGCGTCCCGGGTACGGTAGACAGCATCGGGGGATTCGTGACGACGAACACGGCACTCACCTTCGGCACCTATCCGGCAGGGACGACCGGCAACTACACGCTGAACAGCTCATCGGCCGTGCTCGTGCTTCCCCCTGGATCTACCGTCATCTATGCGGAGCTCATATGGGGCGGCACGTACATCAACAACGGCGTCGACCTGAGCGCGTTCATCAACAATGCAGTGGGACTCGCGACTCCTACGGGCAGCTTCAGCATCTCGCCAGCCCCGGCGACCGCCCAAGAGGTGACGCTCAGCGTCGGGACCCAAGCCTACGTGAGAACGGCCGACGTCACTGCCATCGTCGCAGCAGCGGGAGCAGGCACGTATACGACGAGCGGCGTCGTCGGCACGATCGTCATTCCCGACCCCACATCCAACCATGCGGGCTGGACGCTCGCCGTCTTCTACCGCGATCCGGCGGCACCGCTGCGCAATTTGTCGCTGCGGGTAGGGGCCACGGTCATTCAAGCTACTTCCGGGCCCGTCGACACCGTGCTCACGGGCTTCGCAACGCCGTTCGCCGGCGTATTGAACGGAAGGTCGCAGATCAGCGCGCAGGAAGGGGATGCCAACAAAACTGGCGACCGGTTCCTGTTCGGTCCGACGGTAGTCAGCTTGACCGCGCTGTCCGGACCGAACAATTTCGTCAACAACTTCTTCGCTTCCCAAATCAATAACGATGCCGGCCTACTGGATACGACGGGAACGTTCGGTA
The DNA here is from genome assembly GCF_056269105.1 of Paenibacillus sp. J31P316. Taxonomy (NCBI): domain Bacteria; kingdom Bacillati; phylum Bacillota; class Bacilli; order Caryophanales; family Paenibacillaceae; genus Paenibacillus; species Paenibacillus sp. J31P316. The sequence continues at coordinate 1,863 of NZ_JBWDNI010000019.1, forward strand.
CCCGCAATCAGATTAATGGAACGCCAGGCTCCAACATTGTCGGCGGCCGGCAAGGCTGGGACATTACGAATGTGACGATTTCCCCCACGCTGCTGAATTCCCAGACGAGTGCCGTCTTCAGACTGACGACGAACGGCGATGGGTACCTCGTCGATGGTATCGGGATTCAAATCGATATTTTGGAACCGCTCATCGAGGTGGAGAAGTCCGCCAACCGAACGGCGACCGTCATCGGAGATACCGTGACTTACACGGCCGTCATCCGAAACACGGGACTGGTCAGCGCAACCGCCGTCCAGTTCTTCGACAACGATATCGACGGCTCGGATTTCGTGCCGGGCAGCTTCACGATCAACGGCGTGCAGCAGCCCGGCGCAGACCCGGTAGTCGGCGTGCCGATCGGAACCATCCTGGCAGGCATGAGCGTCACCGTCACGTTCGACGAACTGGTCGTCTCGCTGCCGATGCCCAATATTCTCCGCAACCAAGCCACAGCCGCGTATACTTTCGTTCCGACGCCGGAGGCTCCGCCCATCTCCACCGTCGTTCCGTCCAACATCGTGGATATCCCGGTCTTCGTGCCGCTGCTGGCGGTTCATAAAGAAGCCAATCTAACGAATGCCCTCGTCGGGGATACGATCACGTATACGCTTACGGTCACGAACGTCGGCAACATCGACGTGTCCGGCGTCGTAACGGATCCGCTTCCGCCGGGAACGCTCTTCGTGCTCGGCTCCGTAATCGTCAACGGCGTCAGCCAGCCGAGCGACAGCCCGCTTCTCGGCATCAATGTCGGCATTCTGAATCTCGTTCAGACGACCACCATTCAATATCAGCTGCTCGTCACCTCCATACCGCCGGAGAACCTCGTTCGCAATCGATTCGGAACGGCATTCGTGGCCATGCTGCCCGACGGCCGCAACATTCCCGGTTTCATCCCTTCCAACGAGGTTCTGATCCCGGTATCTTCGCCGATGCTCACGCCGGTCAAGTCTGCTAATCTGCCTAGCGCGGTCGTCGGCGACGTCGTCCAATACACGGTCAACGTGACGAACAACAACGCCTCCGCGTTGACGGCGGTAAGCTTAACGGATAATATCCCGACCGGCTCCGCCTTCGTGCCGGGCAGCGTCACGGTCGGCGGCATTCCCGTTCCGGGCGCGAATCCCCTGACGGGCATTCCGATCGGCACGCTCGCGCCCGGGGCAACCGTGCTCGTCACGTTCCAGATCGTCGTTGAGTTCCTCCCGGATCCGGCCGTGCTGACGGACCAAGCGACGGTGACGTTCACATCCGGCTCGGTGACGCAGTCTTCGAATTCCAATCAGGTTACGATCCCCGTCGTGGCGCCGGGCCTTACGCTCGTGAAGCGCGCCGGCGTCGCGATCGCGAACGTCGGGGACGTCGTCAATTATTCGGTATCCGCCCTCAATACGGGCAATATCGCTCTTAGCGCCGTCATCTTCGACCCGCTGTACGCGTTCGGTTCTTTCGTGCCGAACTCGGTCCGAATCGATGGCGTATTAACGCCTGGAATAAGTCCGCTGACCGGCATTCCCATTGGCCCTATCCCTCCGGGCGGCACCATCGTCGTCTCCTATGACGTGCAGATTAACGCGCCGTCGCCGACCCAATTCTATATCAACCAAGCGAATGCCACTTTTGCGTACACGCCGCCGGGACGGCCGCCGCTGTCCGGCAGCACGACGTCCAACATCGTCGAAGTGCGCAATCCGCAGTTCATGCTCCTTGCCGAGAAGAGCGTATCGAGCAATTCCGTCCTGATCGGCGACACCATCACCTATACCGTCGTCGTGAGCAATATCGGCATCGCGGATTCGCTGAACACGATCGTCTCCGATACCGCAACCGAGGGCGGAGAATTCGTCGCGGGCAGCGTGCGTGTGAACGGCGTCCCGGTCGCAGGCAGCATCAGGACCGGCGTTAACATCGGCACCGTTCCGGCAGGAGGGTCGGTCACCGTCACGTTCGACGTGCTGATCATATCGGATCCGCCGCCGCAGGGCATCATCGACGACTTCGCGACCGTCACGTACACCAGCGGAGGCATCGGACAGTCGGCCATGTCCAATACGGTTCGCGTGAGAGTGTCGCAGCCGATGGTTGTCGCTGTCAAAGCCGCGCTTCAGCCGTTCGCCTTCGTAGGGGACGTCATTCAATACACGACGACGGTCACCAACAACGGCAACTTCAATGCCCTGGCCACCTGGTTCGATATCCTCCCGGAAGGAACGTCCTTCGTCGAGAACAGCGTCACGTTGAACGGCCAGTCGGTCCCAGGCGCCAACCGCTATACGGGCACCGTTCTTGGCACGGTGCTGCCGGACATCACGAACCTCGTCACCTTCCAGCTGAGAGTCGAATTCTATCCCCCTTCCGGGGTACTGGTCAACCAAGGCAACATCCTGCTGGATTTCATCCTCCGCGATGGCCGCATCTTCGCGGAACGAGTATTCACGAATCCCGTCACGGTCCCCGTGCTCGCGCCGCCGACGATCGTCAAGTCCGCCAACGTGACCGAAGCGCTCGTCGGCAGCAAGGTCGTCTTCACCGTCGCCGTATCGAATCCGGGAACGACGCCGTTCGACCGAGCCACGCTGCTCGATGTCGTGCCGGAAGGACTCGAATTCGTGCCGAACAGCGTGACGGTCGGCGGCAGTCCCGTGCCCGGAGCGAATCCGGCGCTCGGCATCCTGATCGGATTCATTGCGCCGAAGAGCGCTGTCTCCGTTACATTCGAAGCGACAGCCGTCCGCGAGCCGCACAATCTGCTCGCGGTCAATACGGCAAGCCTGACGTTCGAATACGTCGCGCCGAACGGACAGCGCGTACCGGGCGTCGTGCAGTCCAATCCGGTCACGATTCTGATTAACGAAGAAGAAGAATAAGCGGACGCAGCTTGTTCGGAGACGGTCAATTCCCCGCAGCCAGAAAACAGGCCTCTCAGGCTGGAATCAGCTGTCCACTTGTGTACAAATTTACCTGTGGATATGTGTATAAAAATTGTTGTATTGACGATTTTCCTTGATTCTACGCTTGTTAGCACTGTGCATAACTATGTTGATAAGTGGACGCAATTTCACGTAACTAGCTGGCTCTATTCACAGCCCCCACGTGTGATGCCAGTAATCGAAGTCAGCTATCGAATCGAACGCCAACCAGCCCCGGCTCAATAAGAGCCGGGGCTGGTCGTTGTCTGTCCTATAATTCGCGGAACAGGTTCCAACTGCGCTTAACGCCTAACTTGGCTTAGTAAGCGAGCGAGAACAAGCCGTTGATATGCGACAGGTAGCGGGCATTACTTGCTTTCTTCATCAAGGAAGCAGGCGTGCCTTTCAGCTCGATGCCGCTTTCGCCGATCGCGCCGATGCCGTCTTTACGGCCAAGGCTTGCCAGCGTGCCGGAGAATACCGGGTTGAACGTGCCCATTGCAGCGCCTTTGTACGATGCCGCGATGTTTGCGCCCGCAAGCTCGCCCATTTGCCATGCCAGTTGGGCAGTCGGCGGGTATGGACGACCTTCCGGAGCGAATACGACTGCGCAGTCGCCAGCCAGGAATACCTCAGGGTGCGAAGTCGATTGCAGGAACTCGTTGACCGTTGCACGGCCGCGGTTAACTTCTACGCCGCTGTTGCCTACGAGCGTGCTGCCTTGAACGCCGCCTGTCCATACAAGCGTATTCGTCTCGATCGTTCTGCCGTCCTTCAGCGTAACGACGTTGCCGTTCACTTCCGTGATCGCAAGACCTGTCAGGAATTCTACGCCGCGTGCTTCCAAGCTCGCAACCGCGCGCTGGATCAGCTCAGGCGAGAAGATCGGCAGGATCGTAGGCATAGCTTCGACCAGCGAGATCGAAACGTCCGCGAAGTTAACGCCGTATTCACGGCAGATGCCCGGAAGCTCGTCGGCAAGCTCGCCCACCAGCTCGACGCCGGTCAAACCGCCGCCGCCGATGATGAACGTAGCGTCTGCTTTGTTTTTGCTTGCCGCATAAGCCTTGATGCGGTCTTTCACATGGTTAAATACGCGGTTAGCGTCATGGACGGATTTCAGCGTCAGGCTGTTTTCTTGCAGGCCCGGGATGCCGAAGTAGTTCGTTTCGCTGCCCAGTGCAAGCACCAGGTTATCGTAACGGTACGAGGAACCGTCGTTCAAAGCGACTTTCTTGCCTGCAACGTCGATCGTTTGTACTTCGCCAACGACGACATTGATGGATTTGCCTTTCAGCAGCTTCTCAAGCGGCAAAGCAACGGCTTTCTCGGCTACGTTGCCAGCGGCAAGACGGTGAAGCTCCGTAATGATTTGGTGTGAGCCGACGCGGTTAATGATCGTGATGCCCGCTTCTTCGGTCGACAGATGCTGACGTGCGGACAGCGCGCTCAGCAAGCCGCCGTAGCCGCCGCCTAGAATCAGTATTTCTTTTCTCATGGGATCTCATCCTCCGTGCTTCGCTTAGTATGATGATTCGTCGATATCGGTTCGGTCGTTTAGCCTTTTTTTCTTTCGCCCAGGATGTCGAGGTACGCTTGGCCGAAACGAAGCATCTTTTGCAATTCTGGATCTTTCATCAGCTTAATCATGCCGAACAGGCCGATGACGTTCTCGCTGCTCTCTGCACGGTCGCTTGCTTCGATTGCTGCGGATGCGTAGCCTTTTACTTTCTCCGTCAGCGGTTTAACGACTTCTTGAATGCCGCCTACCGTGTCTTGGATCAGGACGCGGTCTGAAGCGACCTTTTGCGCCAATTCGTACGTTTTCGTCATTAAGCTCATCATTTCGGACAGTTTCGGCAGTTGATCCACCAGCTGCGTCAGCGCTTCTTGCACTTCCGGCTTCAGCAGTTGATCAAGCACGTCCGATTTTGCAAGAGCCGATGCGGAATCCTGCTGCTCCAGGTTCGTTACCATTGTTTCACTCATTGTATTGCCTCCTTCAGATGTAGTCACTCAGCTGCGATCATCTTGCAAGATGAACCCCCTTGCCGCCGATGGACGGCAGGCCAGGCTTAATCCCATTAAACGAGCAACGCGGTAAAGCATTCCATCGCAAAAAAGGGAGAAATGTGAAATAAATCACAAGACGCTTCGAGGATGAAAGCAGCCTTTCTTCTTCCTCTACTGTATCGCTTTTTGGTCGGCTCGACTATAGGTTATTTATAAAATTATTTTTATTGTCACAATAAAAATAATTAATCATGCAAAGAAAAATTGCCCAGCGCAGCAACCATGCAGGTTACCGGCGCCGGGCACGATGAAAACGCCCCCAATCCGGGCTTATTCTTCCTCTGCTTCAATAATGAATGCGAACGGCATTTCACCAATTCTCCGTGTCTGCGCGTTCACGCCAGGCGCGCCGCTTGCCCCGACTGACCTTTGCCTGTCGCCGCCAAGCGGTCTAGAATATCCGCCAGCATCGCGTGCGACGCGGCGCTTCGTTCGATCTGTTCCGTGATCTCGGCTGCCGGCTGAATGAACGGCGCATCTACAAGCTCGCCGACCCACGTCTCAAGCATCGTGTCGATGCAGGCCGGCGTCGTCTCGAGATGAAATTGCAGCGCCAGCACCGAATCTCCGTACGCGAATGCCTGATTGAGATTAGCTTCGGAGGAGGCGAGCCGTACCGCGCCCGGCGGCAGCGTAAAGTGTCGCCATGCCATTGGAAGCTGACGAACGCAGGCGGTATACCGTCGAAGCATGAATGCCACTCCTCCGTCCGCCGCACGGCATGCCAGCCGATCTCCTTCCTCTCGCTGCGGTACACGGTGCCCCCCAATACCTCGGACAGCATTTGAGCGCCAAGGCAAATGCCGAGCACCGGCATACCCTCGTCGATGCAGGCTCGGAGGAAACGCTTCTCGCCGGACAGCCATGGATGCTTCTCTTCTTCATATACGCTCATGGGACCGCCCAGAACGACAAGCAGATCGAATGTTCCAACCGCTGGCCATGCTACTGGTTCGGCAGGATCGAGCACTTCAAGCGCATGGCCATTCGCCTCGGCCCAAGCCGCAATGGCACTCTCGTCATCGAAGGAAAAATGTTTGAATACCAGAATCTTCATCCGCAGTTCCTCCATCGTTCCGCCACGTTATTTTCAGTTCATTAGAGTCTAAGACCGTATAGCAGTGAATCATTCGCTTGCCGCAGTCATTAGATCAATCGATGCTGATACCACTTCTTCCCTCGGAAGCGCCACAGGAAGATCGCCCCGCGCACGCCCCATTCGATGTTCATCGCCAGCCAGACGCCGACGATGCCGCCGTCCAGCACGATGCCGAGCGTATACCCGAGCACGATCCGGAACAGCCACATGGACAGCAGCGATACGATCGACGTGAATTTCGAATCGCCCGAAGCCCGCAGCGCCGACGGCATGATGAAGCTGGCCGACCAGAGCGGCACTTGGGCGATGGCATTGATAAGCACGATCAGGAAGATGTCGTGCACGATTTCGTCCGGCGGGTGGAACAGGCTCACGAGCGGATGGAACAGCGGCAATATAATAAGCGCCGTAATGAGCAGGAATAAGGACGATATCCATAGGAATAAGCGCGTATATCGCCGGGCTTCCTCGACGTTCTGCCGCCCCATGCACTGCCCGATGACCGTAATTGCCGTAAGCGACAGCGCGGCGGACGGAATTTGGAGCAGCCCGGCAAAGGAGCCGCCGATGGCGTTAACCGCGATGGCGTTGGTGCCCATATGAACGATGAAAATTTGCGTCACGATTTTTCCGCCGTTGAAAAACATCTGCTCGGCCGCGAACGGCAGCCCGACGTACAATATCTTCTTCAGCATGGCGAGATTGACGGCGACGATATCCTTGATACGCAGATGCAGGTTCGTATCCATTTTGACGAGATAGTACAGCGCGAACGCCGCGGCCCCGTACCGCGCCACGTTCACCGCGATGCTCATGCCGAGCACGCCCATGTCCAGCACGTTGATGAACAAGATGTTCAGCAGCACGTACGAGAGGTTCATGATCAGGGAAAGGACGAGCGACGCCCGCGAACGCCCGATGCCCCGCAGCGCGCCGCACACCGCCTCCACCATCGCGATGCCGGCAAAGGACGAGCAACTGCCGATGAAGTACGTCTTCGCATTGGCGAAAACGTCAGGCGCCGCCGACCCGAACAGCAGATGGAGCGCCGGACCGTGGGCCGCGATCATCGCCAGGCTGATGCCGAGCGCGAACAGCGACACGGACGCGACGGAGCTGGCGGCCGCCTTGGACACCATCAGGCCGTTCCCGCTCCCTTTATATTGCGCGACGATGACCGTACCGCCTGTCGATACGGCTACGAAGACGCTGATCAGAAAAATATTAAGCGAGTCGACCATATTGACCGCGCTGATCGCCGATACGCCCGCGGAGCTGATCATCGCCGTGTTCACCAGACTGAGGCAAACGATGAACGCCTGGTCGATCAAAATAGGGAGAAACAGCGCAAGAAGCCGGCGGTAATCGTCGACCGATACGCCAGCTTGGATTTTCGCAAGGATGGTCTGCTTCCGGATTCGGTAGGCCGGTTGAACCACGTCATCACATTCTTTTTGTCGGATTTGGTGAAGCCTCCGCCTTCTTGGCGGCACTCATTCAATCGGTAGGACAGCGTCTTTACATCATCGAAACAACGTCGATTGTAGAACCTATTATAGCAAAGATCGACAGAATCGGGGCGGTCGTTTGCTGGCAATGTTCCTGGCGCGGTCCGCGCCGAACTGGAGCGATCCGGAAGACAAGTTGGGGGAGAAGCGATAAACTCAATCATAATTTCATTTTTTTCAGGCCCTCCGCCGCCTTGAAACGGGACGTGTAGTATGTCACAATCTTTAAGGGATACATAGCGTATTCATGCTTGATTACACGATCCGGCCACAGGCCAAAACCATCTTTTTGAATGAACAGGAGGCATTGTTATCATGAGAACGATGAAGCTCGGAACCAGCAATTTGGAGGTACCCGTAGTCGCGGTCGGCTGCATGCGCATCAATTCGCTGGATAAAGCCGGCGCGGAGCGTTTCGTCCAAACCGCGCTTGAGGAAGGCGCGAACTTCTTTGATCATGCCGATATTTACGGCGGCGGAAAATGCGAGGAAATTTTCGCGGACGCCATCCATATGAGCGACGCTGTGCGCGAAAAAATCATTTTGCAGTCCAAATGCGGCATTCGCCAAGGACAGTTCGACTTCTCCAAGGAGCATATCCTGGAGTCCGTCGATAAAATCCTCCAGCGTCTGAGAACCGACTACCTCGACATCCTGCTGCTGCACCGTCCGGATGCGCTGGTGGAGCCGGAGGAAGTCGCGGAAGCATTCGATAAGCTGGAAAGCTCGGGCAAAGTTCGCCACTTCGGCGTATCCAACCAAAACCCGAACCAAATCGCGCTGCTGAAGAAATTCGTGAAGCAGCCGATCGTCGCGAACCAGCTGCAGCTTAGCATCACGAACGCCAACATGATCTCGAACGGCGTCAACGTGAACATGGTGAACGAGTCCGCCATTAACCGCGACGGCAGCATTCTGGATTACTGCAGACTGCATGACATCACGATTCAACCGTGGTCGCCGTTCCAATTTGGCTTCTTCGAGGGCGTCTTCCTGGACAACCCGAAATTCCCTGAGCTGAACGCGCAGATCGACGAGGTTGCCAAGAAATACGACGTCAGCAACACGACGATCGCCATCGCTTGGCTGCTTCGCCACCCGGCGAAGATGCAGCCGGTCACAGGCACGATGAGCATCGAGCGGATCAAAGATTGCATCCGCGCGAGCGACATCCACCTGACGCGCGAAGAATGGTACGCCATCTACCGCGCAGCGGGCAACATTCTGCCATAAGCGGCGAATCGCGCTTCGGACAAGTTCTACTGTGATTGAAAAAAGGGCAGCTCATCCGGTCATCTTCATGACCGGCGAGCTGCCCTTTTCGCTTTTCATCGTATCTTGTCCTACGAACCCACAGCTGCGCACCTACAGCCTGCGCACCTACAGCGTCGACGACGCCTGACCGACGAGCGAGGACAGCTGCGCCGCATCGAACGTTTGGCCTTTCTTCAGCTTGATCGTCTTACGCTCCGGCGGACCGTCGAACAGGCCGTCCGGTAGCGAGAGCCCTTCCGCGTTGAAAATCGTGAAGCTGACCGCATCCTTCGACGTGCTGATCACGGCGGCGTATTTGCCGTTCTTGAGGAAATGCGGCTTCTTGTACTGGATGCGCTCCGTCACCTCAGGCACCGCTCCGTGCACGACTTCGCGCAGGCCCGCGCAAAGCTCATGCTGCCAAGGCTCCTTCACGGCGCCGATAAAATCCGTCACTTCCTGGTTCATCTTCATCGCTCCTCTTGGTTTGCTATTCGTTGGACGCCAGCTGCTTCACGATCTGCCAGCTGATGCCGAACTTGTCCAGCACTTCGCCGTAATACGCGCCCCATGGCTGCAGGGCTAACGGAAACTTCACTTCGCCCCCGGTGCTCAGCGCGGCGAACGCATCGCGAGCCTCCGCTTCTTCGTCGTACGACAACGATAACGAGATGCTGCGCGTATACTCGACCGGCGTATAGTCGGAGAAGAAGAGCGCATTGCCGCCCGCCACCGTCATCGCCAAGTGCATGACTTTATCCGCCATCTCTTCCGGCGCGCCGGGCATCTGCCCGAACGTCATCGTAGACAGAATCTCCCCGCCCAGTGCCTGCGCATAAAACCCTGCCTGCTCTCTTGCATTCGCCGATATAATGTACGCCGTTAATTGTGCTCCCATGTTCAACAACCTCTCTCGTTTTGGTTTGGGTAGGATTCGTTTTCGTTGGTTCTACTCTTACGACGAACGGCTGAATCGCAGATCGACGGTTGCCGGAAAAGATTTCATCTTTTATTAAAAAAAGAATGATCGTTGTCTGAATCTCGCGATCCCATCCGCAAGATCGGCCGTCAAGACCAGCGATCGCAAGTTGCGCAGCGCGAATTCGTCCTCGGCTACTTCTCGGACTTCGATGACGCGCGCTCCGCAGCCGCTTGGATTCGGCATGCGAAAGGCCCAGGCTATCGCTTCGTCCACCGAACGGACGTCGATCAGCATGCAGCGCGCTACCGGTTCGGTCTCGGGGGCAAAAGGCCCCGCCGTCACCTCCGGCGCGGCGCCGGAAGCCGGATACGAAATTCTCACGCCGCTGGCGCTCGGCAGCAGCCGTTCTTCCGCAAGCAGCACGCCGGCCCCGGCGATCGCTTCGCGATAGGATGTCATCGCGGAGTCGTAGTCGTCCCCCCGCTCGATGCCGGCTTCAGAGTGTCCCGTCGCTTTAAACAACAACATAAACCTCATGGCAATCCCCCATTCGTCGATCGGACCGGTCATTCGGATCGGCAGCCTTGGCTGCCTCCTTCAGCTGCCTCCTTCATGCCCATCTGATTCATCGACGAACGGGAAAGGACGGAATCGACATGGACGAGAGAAATTCTTGTTTGGTGTATTCGGGTCAGCACAATTCAGATCGCCATAAAAAAATGCCGCGCCCCGGATTACGCGGGCGCGGCATGCAGCAGGTCAATGTAAACAGTGTATTGCGTGTTACCCAAGCCGTATCGCTCCGCTCCGGAGTGGATCAGCACCGCAGCGTGTTCACCCGCCGCACTCGGCGGCACGCTTCAGCAGCAGCGCCTGCTCGCGCTCGTTGCGCGTCAAGGAAGCGGCACGCTCGAACTCGGCGCGCGCTTCCGCGCTGCGGCCCAGCTTGACGAGGAAGTCGCCGCGCACGCTCGGGAGCAGATAATAGTCCCGCAAGGACGGCTCGGCGCTCAGCGCATCGACAAGCTGCAAGCCGAAGGACGGCCCGAAGGCCATCGCGACCGCGACGGCGCGGTTCAATTCCACGACTGGCGACGGCGCCGCGCGCGACAAGGCCTCGTACAGCGCGGCGATGCGCACCCAGTCGGTCTCGTCCGCCGTTCTCGCCTGCGCGTGGCAAGCCGCGATCGCCGCCTGCAGCGCATAAGGACCGAGCGGACGGCCCAGCTTGCGGGCCCGCTCCAGCGCAGCCAAGCCGCGGCGGATGAGCAGATGATCCCAGCGCGCCCGATTCTGGTCGAGCAGAAGCACGGGATCCCCCGCGGCGTTGACCCGCGTCTTGAAGCGCGATGATTGGATCTCCATCAGCGCCACCAGCCCGTGCGCCTCGGACTCCCCCGGAGCGAGCTCCGCCAGCATGCGCCCCAGCCGCAGCGCTTCCTGGCATAGCAGCGGACGAATCCACTGATCGCCCGAGGTGGCGGCATACCCTTCGTTGAACATGAGATAGATGACTTCGAGGACCGCCGACAGCCGTTCCTTGAGGGCTTCGCCTTCCGGCACCTCCAGCGCTACCTGCGCGGCGCTCAACGTCCGCTTCGCCCGCACGATTCGCTGCGCGATGGTGGACTCCGCGACCAGGAACGCCTTCGCGATCTCGTCCGTCGCGAGCCCTCCGAGCAGACGCAGCGTCAAAGCGACGCGCGCTTCGCGCGAGAGAATCGGATGGCAGGTCGCGAAGATCAAGCGCAGCAGATCGTCGCCGATCTGCCCCTCCTCCATGACCTGCTCCAGATCGTCCTCGGCGTACGTCGGCGCCGTTCGGCCGAGTTCCTCGTACTTGCGGACCTGCGTCTTGCTTCTGCGCAGCAGATCGATCGCGCGCCGCTTGGCCGCCGTCATCAGCCAGGCGCCGGGCTTGTCCGGAATGCCGCTGACGGGCCAGCGCTCCAGCGCGATGACAAGCGCATCCTGGGCGAGATCCTCGGCCATGCCGACATCGCGGACCATTCTTGCCAGCCCGGCGATCAGCTTGGCCGATTCGATCCGCCATATGGCCTCGACCGTGCGATGCGCATCAATCGCCTGCGCCATGTTTATTTATCCTTACCGAGCTGCACGCGAATCGCGCTCTCCCGTGCCTGCAGCTCCGGATCGACGGTGATATCCGCGAAATCGAATATTTGACGGAGCTCGATCTCCCCTTCGCCGAAACCATGCGGATCCGGCATGCGCAAGGCCCACTCGATCGCTTCTTCCCGCGATTTCACCTCGATCATCGTATAGCCCGCGATAATTTCTTTCGTTTCCGCGAACGGACCATCGATTACTTTCGGCTTGCCGCCCGGCTCGGGATACGAGATCCGCACCGCGCCAGAGCTCGGATGCAGGCCGTCTGCCGCCACCAGCACGCCGGCTTTCGCCAGCTCCTCATTGTACCTCGTCATCGCTTCCACCAGTTCCTGCGTTGGCATAACCCCCGCCTCGGAATCCTTCGTCGCTTTCACGACCATCATAAATCGCATCGGTCTTCTCCTCCTGATTTCGGTTGTGAGCCTATAGTGGCCTCCAATAAGGACGACGAACGCAGCGGGGCGATATCGACAACGTCCAACGATCGGTTGGCGCGTTCAACCCTAAGGTCTGACATGCAGCATTCGTCGCTTACACGCACGATCAGCCGCCCCCTGTAAAGATATAGCAATTATAATATGGACGGGCCTCATGAATCCACGTTTCCGCAGCAAACGAGTTGTTGATGATGGGAGTGAATTCCGTTCTTTTACGAAAAAATAAAAAGACAGCCTCGGGCGAAAGTCGCCCAAAGCTGCCTTCATTCACGCGCTGATAACTGCCTCGACCGGCTCCTGCACGACGGTCGCGGGTTGAACGAACGATTTTCTCGCCCAGACGCCGCTCTTCCAACGCGCCAGCATGATCAGCCCCCGCAGCCATTCGTCGACGGTGAAGGCGATCCATACGCCCGGCAGCCCCCAGCCCAGATGCACGCCGAGGAAGTAGGCCAGCGGCACGCAAACGCCCCACATCGAAAACACGCCCATGAGCACCGGGAATTTCGCATCGCCTGCCGCCCGGAGCGAGTTGATGACGACGATGTTGAAGACGCGCCCAGGCTCCAGAATGAGCGAGATGAGGAAGATGCCCGCCCCCATCGCGATAATCTTCGGATCGTCGGTGAACAAGCCGACGAGCTGGTAGCGGAACAAAGCGGTGATGCCGACCACGGAGGCCGTCAGCAGGATGCTGATACGCAGGCTCCGCAGCAGCCGGTGATACGCCGCCTTCTTCTCGCCCGCGCCGACCATATGGCCGACCATGATCTCCGTCGCCATGCCGATCGACGTGGACAGGGCCATGAAATACATGCTGATATTGTACACGTAGATATGCGCGCTTAGCGCCTGCTGTCCGATGATATTCACGAACACCATGATCATCATATATTGGGACTGCCAAGCGATATGCTCGCCTGCAGCCGGCAATCCGACGCCCAGAATCGTACTCATATGCCGTTTATCGAACGACACGTAATCCTTGAGCCGGATCGGGCTCGGAATCCTGCGGTACATCAGCGCGATCAGCACGATAATGCCGATGACCCGGCTGCCGATGGTCGATACGGCCGCTCCCGTCACGCCCCACTCCGGAGCTCCGAAATGCCCGAAGATGAGCATGTAATTGCCTGCGACATGAATCAAGTTGACGCCAAGCGTGACAAACATGACGTCCCGCGTTCTGCCGTTCGCGCGGAGGATCGAAGATACGGCGTAAGAAATCGCTTCGACCCAGATAAAGCCGCCGATGAGCTTCAAATATTTGTTCGCGATCGCGATTTGGGCCGGTTCCAGGTTGAGCATCTCCAGCAGCTGCTTGCTGAACGCGAATAACAGCAGGCTGATAAAGAGGCCGAAGATCACGTTCAGCGTAATCGCCAGCGCGGAGATCCGGCTGGCCGTCTCCTTCTTCCCTGCGCCCAAATGCTGCGTGACCGCGACGCTCGTGCCGATCGCGACGAAACCGAACATCAGGATGCAGAACACGATCAATTCATTGGCCAAACCGACGGCGCCGGCCACGTTATCGGATATACGGCTTAGCATGAACACGTCCGCGGTGCCCAGCAGCATCCGCAAAATGGAGTCGATCAGGATCGGCCACGTGAGCGCGAATAAACTTAATTTTTTCCAGGTTGGAATCGTTTCCCCCTGCAGTTCCCCCAGTTTCATAAAAAGGTCAATCTCCTTCGTTCTCATGATGAACACTGACGTTTGCGCGTTTCTTACCCTCGATCATTATGCCATATCGCACTCTGCTCCGCTTGCCCAATATTTATGTCTTTTTGGGCATATCATTGATGACAAGGGAACCTTTCTGTTACCATGATTAACGTAAAGGAGCGATTTACCCGATGACGAACAAAGCAAAAGTGGGCCGCAACGCCCCCTGTCCTTGCGGCAGCGGTATCAAATACAAGAAATGCTGCCTCCCTCAAGACGAAGCAGCCCGCACGGCAAACGTCAGCGTTTTGACTGCGGCTGGCGCCGAGCCGAGCACGGAGGCTGCCCTATACGGTGTCGTACCGGAAACGATCGAAGAAATGTACGGGGCCATCGAACGGATGTCCTGGTCCAATTCCCAATATGGCATTATGGCTAGATCCCTGGTTCAACACCTGTCCGAACGCTATACGTGGGACGAGATTAACGCAACGATTCTCCTCTGGTTCGCCTATTCGCGCGAGCAGGAGCCTGTCGTGCCGAAGCCCGGCGTCGTGTTCGCCGCGCTGGAGTACGGCTTGGCCCAGATGACCGGACGCACGGACATCACCAAGACCGAGGTCGCGAAGCGCTACGAAGTATCCGCCGGAAGCGTGTCTAAGCGGATCGCCGATCTGTCGCCTTTCGTGGAGCGTGCCGTAGCTGCCTTGAACGGCGAGAGCGAATAAGAGTCCTTTTACATTGCTTACGAGCTTTCCCACACATGCTGCCGCGGTTCATCCGCCATGGTGCCATGCTGGTTTGGGAGGCTCTATTTTTTATGGATAGAAAAAGCCGGGACTCCCGCCCTCGCGTATAATTTCTTCGCGGGTTGGTGAGCACCGGCATTAATTATTAACGGCATTAATGTTAATTTTCACACGTTCTTCGGCAACACACCCCGGTATTGCCGGCGCAGCCGGTGCAGTTCCTCGCCGTTGTGCAAGGCCTGCGCTTCCCGCTGCTTCCCGACCGCGGCGAAGAGCGCCTCGATAACGGCAATCGGCGCGACCATGGAATGAAACTCCCACAATTCGCCCCGGGCCGTATAGAGACAGACGTCCGCTTTGCCCAGCATGCCGCTGACCGCAAGATCGGTGATCAGCAGGGTCCGGCAGCCCCGCTCCTTCGCGAACGCGAGCAGCACCGCCATCTCCGGCGATTCGGACACGAAGCCGAAGATGACGATCGCATCCTCCTGCCGGACATGAATGAGCTGGTCGAACAGCTCATGTCCGCCGCGGGTCAATCGGCGGCAGGGGACGCCGAAGCGAGTAAGGCGAAAATCCATGAGCGCGGCGAGGCCCTCGGCGGAGCCCGGACCGTAGATATGAACGGTTCCCGCCGTCCCCAGCAGTCCGGCAGCCGCTTCGAAGTCGGCCTGCTCCAGCCGGTCCGCCGTCTGCCGGAGATAATCGGCCGCCGCCATGACATGCGACGCGGCCGCGGTGCCGTCCGTGACTTTCACGAACGCGGACTGCAACTTGCGCGACGGCGACATCAGCAACTCGTCCTTCACCCGCTGCTTGAACTCTTTTAGATTCTTGAACCCAATCTCCGCCCAGAAGCGCGACACCGTCGATATGCTCACTTGACATGCCTGCGCCAGGTCTTCCTCGACCATGAAGGCGATATCGTCCATATGCTTGCTGATATAATCGGCGAGCCGCTGATGGCCCTTCGTGAAGGCCCTGCCGGCCCAAAGCGATTCCACGCGCATTCCCGTTCTCCCTCCGGCGATTAGACGACTTCCTTCTTCTTCTTGAGCAGCTTCTTCACCATGTTCGCCGCGCGCACCTGCAAATGCAGCGAAGGAGAGATCTCGCGCTTGTACGTACCCGAGCGGATGGCTTCCTTCAGCTCCGCGATGGTCTCGATGCGGCTAGCGAATGCATTGTGCACGCATCCGACTTGGAACATTTGATGCGCGTCGCTGCCTGCCACGACCGGAACGCCAAGCTCCGTGCCAAGCTGCAGCACCTTCGCGATATTTTCCTGGATGCCGATCTCGTGCAGGTCCTTCCCGTTCAGGTCGAACGCATCGAAGCGCCGCAGCAGCTCGCGATCGATATGGTAGAGATGGTTGGATTCGCGGAACGGGTGGCCGCCGATGACCAGCATCCCCCGCGGCTCGCACAGCTCGAACAGCCGGGCCAACCCGATGAAGCGGTCAGGCGTCGTGTGGTCATCCAGCGCCGCGCGAACCTCCAGCAGCTTATCCTTCGGGCCGCTGACGAGGATATGTCCGCCTTCGGCAACGTCGACCTCCATGCCCGTGAAGATGCGGAAGCCGTCTGCATCGTAGTAGTGGTTGTTGCACGGATACATCGTATCCAGCGTGCCGTATACGTCCTCGAACCGGTGCGTGTTGAAATGCTCCGTCAGCGTGATGGCATCCAGGCCGTTCGCCCGCGCCTCGCCGATCATGCTGTCGAAGTGCTCCCGCTCGAAGTTTGTTTTCTTGGACAGTTTAACGTGAAAGTGCATGTCGATTTTCATGATGTGATTCCTCCGATAGGTTCGATAGTGGACGAAGCTTCTCGAGCCTTGTGCCCGTCTGCTCGTCGTAAATATTCATGTGTTCCTTGCGCAGGTCGGCATAAAGCGCGGTCCCCGGCTCATACTCGGCGTCGCCCATGACGCGCGCCGTCATGGCCGTATCTCCGGCCCGCAGCTGCACGAGCGTCTCCGAACCGGATGGGAACACGGCCTCCACCGTAACCGGAATACGGTCTGGTTCCTGCTGGTCGAACAAGCGGATCTCTTCCGGCTTGATCGTCATGACGACCTTCATGTCGTTCGTCTCAGCTCCGCAGCCTTCCAAGGGAATCGCGGTCACCGAAGTCTTCAAACTTGCCCGTCCGCCATGATGCACAATGACGCCGTCCAGCCGATTCATATACAGACCGGAATTGCCGATAAAATCGGCGACCTGCAGCGTTCTCGGATGCTTGTAGAGCTGCCGCGGTCTGTCCGTCTGCTCGATGCGCCCGCCGAAGAATACCGCGACCCGCGTCGACAGAGACAAGGCCTCCTGCTGGTCATGCGTGACATAAATGATCGTCGTATGCAGCTCTTGGTGCAGCCGCTTCAGCTCGGCGCGCATCTCCACCCGCAGCTTCGCGTCCAGGTTGGACAGCGGCTCGTCGAGCAGCAGAATCTCCGGCTGCGTGACGATGGCGCGCGCGATCGCCACGCGCTGCTGCTGCCCGCCCGACAGCTCGCCGGGATACCGGCTCGCCAGCTCCGGAATGCGCATATTATCGAGCGCCGCCTGCACGCTTCGTTTGATATCCGCCTTGCTCATCCGCCGCACCTGCAGACCGAAGGCGACATTTTCGAAAACCGTCATATGCGGCCATAGCGCATAGCTTTGGAACACGAGGCCGAGACCGCGTTTTGAAGGTTCCGTATGGAAAGACCTCTCCCCGTTAGCCACTTCCTTGCCGCCGATGCGAATCGTGCCGGCATCCGCCTGCTGAAGACCCGCGATCGTGCGCAGCAGCGTCGTCTTGCCGCAGCCGGAAGGACCGAGGAAGGTGATGAAGTCACCCTGCTCGATGACAAGGTCAATGCCGTTAAGCACTTGTTTCTGCTGCAGGCGAACTTGGATATTGTTTAACTCGATTGCTGTCATCATTGCCCTCCTATCCCTTGCGTCAGATCCGCTTTGCCGAACTTGACCGCCGCGGCGTATACCGCAATGACGATGAAAATAATGATCATGAGAATGACATTGGTCAGCTGCTCGTAGCCTTTCTCCGCGTAATAGAACGTCAGCGTCGTCAGCGTCTCCGTGCGGGGCGTGACGAGAAGGATGATCAGCTCCATCTCCTTCATCGCGCCGATGAATACGAGCAGGAACGTCGATACGAGGCTCTTGCGATTCAGCGGCAGCAAAATCCGGCGGAAGCGCGACAACCACGAGGCGCCGCTGATCTGAGCGGCCTCTTCGAGCTCCGTGCCGATCTGCAGCATCGAGGCGCTGCCGGCCTTGACGGTAAACGGCAGCTCCTTCACGACGGTGATAAGGATGAGCAGCGTCATCGTGCCGTACAGCGCAGGCAGGAAGAACGTCGGCTTGGCGAAGATCGAGATGTACAGCGCGGCCAGCGAGATGCCCGGAATCAGATACGGCAGGAACGACGCCTGGTCGACCGCTCGTCCCAGCCAGCTTTGCCGACCTCGCGCCACGACATAGCCGAGTACCACCCCAACCACGGCAGCCACGATCGCCGCAGCTCCGGCAATGGTGAGCGAATTTTTGAGCGCCAGCGTGAAGATCGGATTCTGCATCACGCCTTTCTCCCCCGTGTTGATATCCGGGTCGGAGCCGCCCCACCAATAATGCATCGTAAGATTACTTAGACTGTATGTGCCTTCCTTAAGCATGAACGATTGCGCGAGCAGCACCAGCAGCGGAACGACGGCAACCATGGCCATCCCCAGCGAAGCAAGCGTCGCCGCCGGATATTTCCACGAGCGGAGCGGCGTCAGCGTGCGCGCGCTGCCCTTGCCGGTCACCGTCACGAAGCTCTTCCTGCGTCCGATGGCGCGATGGTTGAGGTAGATCGCCAGCATGGAGATGAGCATGAGCGTCAGGCTGAGCACGTTCGCTTCCGTCGTCAGCCTTGAGCGCATGCTGGAATAGAGCATCGTCGAGATCATGTAGAAATTGACGGGCGTGCCGAGCAGCGCCGGGACGCCGTACGAGCTGATCGCCTTCGTGAAGATCAGGATAAAGCCGGACAAAATCGACGGAAGCACGAGCGGCATGACGATTCTGCGCAGAATCGTCAGCCGGCTCGCCCCCGCCACGCTCGCCGCTTCCTCCAGCTGACTGTTCATCGAGCTCAGCGCGGCGCCGACGATCAGGAAGAAAAACACGCTGTCGTGAATGGACAACGAGATGACGATCGGCACGAAGCCGTACGACAGCCAATCCGGCAGCGACACATGGAGGAGCGACTGCAGAATGCCGGGCGTCCCGCCGATCTTGCCGTTCTTGAAGAACGTCAGCCAGGCTTGCGACAGAATCCACGCCGGCAGCAGATACGGGATGACCGCCAGGAAGGAAATCGTCCGCTTCAGCGGAATATCCGTCCTCGTTACGAGCCAAGCGAGCCCGCACCCGATTGCCATCGAAAGCACGGACACGGTCGCGCCTACGGCCAATGAGTTCAGAAGCGGCTTGTAGAACAAGGAGAAGCTCATGTCGCTCACCAGCACGCGAATCCAATGGTAGAGCGTGAAGTGACCCGGATTCGCTTCGCCCGTCAATCGCATATCCTGCTGCCGCCAAATAAACGTCGACCAGGCGATCCGCAGCACCGGCCAAATGACCGTGTACATTAAGAAGAGAAGGGCCGCGGCCCCGATCAGATGAACGGGATTCCGCAGCCGATTCAAGATGATGTTTTGCCAACGCGGCCGCTGGTTGATCGACGCCGTTATTTTCGCCACTGCTCTCTCCGCCCTTGCTGTGAATTACGATTGCATTACTTTTGCTTGATCCAGAAATCACGTACTTTCGGAGCGGCATTATAGAGCGCTTCTCCGTCGAACGGCCACAGGTTGAGCGACTCGAACGAAACGTCGTTCTTCGTCTTCACGTCGGAGCGCGGCACCCACGAGCCCACTTCGTTGAACGGATCCAGGCCCGCTCCCTTGGCGTCCGTCTCGCCCATCATCCAGCGGAGGAACAGCTTCGCGCCCGCTTCGTGCGGCGCTTTGTTCGCCAGGAAGAAGTAGCCGGCATCCGGAACCGCCGTCTTCGGCTTGATGTCGTAGATCGGCTGAATCGTCCAGCCGTTCTCTTCGTTCTTCGAAACGTCGCCCGATACCGCAAGACCGACCGCTTCGCTGTCCGCTTTGCCGATCGCATCCAGGACGTCGTCGCTGCCCTTCAGCACGATCAGGCCGTTGTCGAACAGCTCCTGTATGTATTCATAACCGGCATTCTCCGTGCCGTGCAGCTCGATATCCTTGCCGAACTTTTCCTTGTACGCGGCTGCCATGTCGTCGCTGTTCGTGACCATCGTCGTGAACAAATCCATGAAGGCCGGCGAACTAAGCGGATCGGCCGTATAGACTTTTCCTTTGAATTCCGGCGTTGTCAGGTCCCACCAGTTGCTCACGGGCGCTTTCGCATAATGCTTCGCGTTGTAGAAGATCGTCCGGAATTCCACGTAGTTGGCGTAAGCTTCCGCTTGCGTGCGGTAAGGCTCGTCGACGTTCGGCGCAATATCTTCCGGCAAGTATTTAATGTAGCGGCCCGGCTTCACCATTTCTTCCTCGACGGCGCCGCTGACTTCTTTCGTCACGATGACATCGGGGTTGAATTGGCCGGCATCCTGTTCCTTCATGACCTTATCCATCATCTCGTCGGATTTTACCTTGCTCACTTCGACTTTAATGCCCGGATACTGCTTCATGAAGGTCTCGGCGGCGTCGTTGGCGCGTCCGGACGTGGAGTAAACGATGACCTTGCCTTCTTCTTTGGCCTTGGCATACAGGGCGTCGACCGATTCCGCGGACGCCGTTGCATCCGCTGCATTACCGCTACCGTTGCCCGCGGCGGCGTTGGTGCTCGCTTCGTTTCCAGCTGCTTGAGCGTTCGCGTTCGTGCTGGCGTTCGTGCCGGACTCTCCGTTTGCGGAAGCATTGCCGTTGTCGGCGTTCTGTCCGCAAGCGGTCATGATCATCGCTGCCGCAGCGAGCGCGAGCACCGTCTTCGCGGGCTTATTCTGATGTAGGCGGTTCAACATGGTTGGTTATCCTCCTGGGCGATGGGCGTTAACGCGCCGCATCTGTATGGTTTTTTTCATCTCCTCCATGACTATAAGTCCGAATTGTAAGCGGCATGTTACTCCTATATGGAGGTTTGGTAAAAAACTATTATTCATTGTATAAATAATAATTTTTGTTCATTTTGGTGAGCCGCCGCTGCAAAGCCATTGAACAAAAGCTGCTGTCCCGCACAAATTCAGCCCACCCTCGGCTAATTGAACTCCAAAAGCTGCATTTTCGCACAATTTCAGCCCTCCTTCGGCTCATCGTGCTCCAAAAGCTGCACGATCGCACAAATTCAGCCCACCTTCGGCTAATTGAACTCCAAAAGCTGCTTTATCGCATAAATCCAGCACTTCTTCGGCTCATTGAACTCCAAAAGCTGCATTTTCTCACAATTTCAGCCCAAGCTCCGCTCACCGTGCTCCAAAAGCTGCTGTATTGCACAAATCCAACACTTCTTCGGCTCATTGAACTCCAAAAGCTGCAATTTCGCACAATTTCAGCCCAACCTCCGCTCACCGGGCTCCAAAAGCTGCTTTATCGCACAAATCCAACACTTCTTCGACTCATTGAACTCCAAAAGTTGCAATTTCGCACAATTTCAGCCCAACCTCCGCTCATCGTGCTCCAAAAGCTGCTGTATTGCACAATTTCAGACCAATTTCAGCTTATCGAACTCCAAAAGCTGCACTATCGCACAATTCCAGCCCAATTTCAGCTCATCGAGCTCCTAAAACTGGGCGCATCTCTGCTCCACCTTTCGCATAGGTGCGGCCAAGCCCCTCGGCCCGCTGCGCAGTCGCACGCCCCGCCGGACAAACCAAAAAGAACCCCGGACACCGCTTATAACAAGCGGCATCCAGAGTTCTTCCCGGCACTTCATTATTTATCTACCCACTGTTTAGCTCTGATAGATTCTATACAGCAGCATGGCCGCCTCGGCACGGGTCGTCATCCCGTTCGGGTTCAAAAGTCCGCCCGCGCCTTGAATGTACCCGGCCTGCGCAAATTGAATGATGCTTGCGGCGGCGTAATCCCAGACTTGGTCGCGATCCTTGAATGGGTTCAAGTTCCCGCCGCCCGAGGACGGCTTCGATTGATCGGCCAGCTGCAAGGCCCTTGCAGCCAAGACGATCATATCCTGCCTGGAGATCGCTTCGTTCGGACGGAACGCGTTGCTTCCGGTCCCGTTCGCGATGCCCAGCGCTTTGCTCATGCCGGCCGCCTCATAATAGAAGTCGGACGGCTTCACGTCGCTGAAGTTCGAATCGAACGGCGCGGAAATGCCCAGCGTGCCAAGCAGCATAACGAGAAACTCGGCACGCGTGACGGCTCTTGCCGGAGCAAAAGAGGTCTCCGATACGCCTTGGAACGCGCCCTTGGATGCCAGAACTTCAATGCTGTCCTTGGCCCAGGCGAATTTGCTCAAGTCGTCGAAATGCTTCTGCACGAACGACACGACGTACTGGCCAAACCGATCGACCGTAAACGTAATGGTCCCTGACTTGCTATCATATCTGCCGTTAGGAACGGCAGCGGTATGGCCAGTGTCGTCAATTGCGACAACGACGATATGCGCGTGAGCATTCAGTTCTTCCGCGGATGGCTCATACGGAAGGGTGACGATAATCCGAACGCCGGGATTGCGTAGCGCCATCGCCTTGCCGTCCACCAGCAGCGTCAGCTTCATACCGTTCTTGTCCCCTGCCTCCACCTTGATCCCGACCTTGCTGGAGGCCTCGATACCAAGGTTATGAAGCAGATTTTCAGGAATGGCGACCGTTCCGAGCGGCGTCACCACGCTAACCGTCCGTGCCGCTTTTCCGGAAGCCAGACTGTCGGGCGAGAATTCCAGCACGTACGATTTCGCGCCGTCGACCGAAGAAAGATCCGCCCGTACATTCTTGATGCCGTGCGCGTCGCTATCGGCGCCGGCGAAAGCTTTTGCCAGCATATCAGCCGTCATGTTAACCGTCAGGCTGCCCGTTGCCGCATCCAGCGTTGCGGCAGCGCTCGCCCCGTTGTCGCCAACGGAAATGTTCACGCTACCGGAGGCACCGCTCCCGCTTCCGTTGCCGTTACCGTTTCCATTTCCGTCTCCATTGCCCGGATTACCGCCGGAATCAACCGTTCCTTCGGTTCTCACGTGATCCACGTAGAAATGTCCGCCCCAAGCGCCCGAGAAGTACACGGTATCTTTGCCCTTGTACGACAGCTCGATCGATTTCACTTGGTTCTTGCCGGCAAAATCCGTTAGATCCGCGGATAGAGTGACCCACGTATCCGGACTCATCTCCTGTTCCACGATCACGGACGTGCCGTCATCCGCGATCAGCTTCATGGTCGCCACGTATGCGGACGACGTTCCGCCCCAACCGTACATATCGGCCTTGACCGAGACGTACCCGCTCATATCCACGGGCGTTTTGAACGTCTTGACCACTTTGCTCTCCGTCGTCGCAATATTGGACGACTTCACCGCTTCAAGCATGTACGAGCCGTGATGCGCGGCCGATGGAGAATGATTCAACGTATCCGACTGAACGGAAGTCGCCGCGGCCGTCTCGCTCCCCGCAACCCATCCGTCCGTGCGTTTGCCTTCAAAATCGCCGAATACCAGATTCCCTGCATCCGTCGTATAGTCCGGATAACCGGCCTCCGTCAGCTGAAAGCGGTACGTTTCCCCGCCGACGGTAATTTGCAGCTGGCCGTTTTGGTAATCGACTGGCGTTATCGCGGTAATCGCGGTCGTAATCACCGCTTCATCGCCGGTCGGAATCGTAACGGGCACCGTGCTTTTGTCGACGGCAACGCCGTTCAATCCTTCTACCTTCACGTCGCCGGAGAAGCTTTCGTTGCCGGAGTTGCGCACGTGCACGGTCAGCGTATCGCCAACCTTGACCGCCGCCGCATGAGGATCCAACGTGACCGATAATTGCTTGATGTCCGCGGAAGCGGCAGCCGTCACTTCATCCACTCCGAGCGAACCGGACGACCAGACGACCGGTTTCTCCGGCTGCGCCCAAATCTTGATCCGGTCGACGCTGCCAAGGCCCGCCCATCCCGCGAGGTCGATCGCGACCGTGTCCCACTTCTCCGCGTCCGCGACGGCCGTGCCCTCGATGACGCGATCGCCGCTGTAGGCGCGGATCATGAATCTCGCCTTCTCGCCCGTGCCGATGCCGACAGCCTTGACCGCAGCCTGAATGACCGGCGTTGCGGACAAGTCCAACGGTGTATCGTACACGCGGGTCACGCCCTTGTAATCCTGAACCCAGGATCCGGTCACGCCAGCCTTCAAGCTGCCTGCTCCGGCCGCGGCATCGGCCGCATTCCATTCGGCTCCGGTGACGTTGTCCGTGGCGAACCAGCCCGTTATGTCCGTATCGAAGCTGCTAAGCGGCACTTCGCCCGCAACGGAGGAAGGCAAGCCCATCGGGGCCGATTCCTGCACGGGTCGCTGTTCCAATTGGGAAGCATCGAACCCGGCGATGGCATCCGCCCACGCATCCACGCCGATAATCTCTTTGGCGAAATCCGCGACTTGGAGCGAATCGACGGTGTCGATGTTCTTGAAAACGTCATACAATACCTTCTGCGTGCCGGGTTGACTCACTTGGTCCGGCGTATGCGTCCAGATCCCCAGATTCAACCCGCCTTCCCCGGCATGGTCCACGTGACGATGCAGGATGAAAGCATCGATGCCGGGCAGCGACTTCACTTTGTAATAAGCGTACGCGTACGCCGCAGCCTGCACTTCTTGCTCCGCCTGCGTATTCCCGCCGCTGTGGAAGCCTTGCTCGGAGAGAATGACATGCCGCTGTTCGCCGTCGTACTTGAGGCTCGCCTGCTGCAAATAATCCGTCAGCACCTGCAGGTTCTTGAACGTAATGCGGTACGTATCGAAGCTGTTCGTGGCCGTTGCGTCGTTCCACGTTCTCGGGTTGAACAGATCCTCCGGATACGGGTGGAACGCGATATTCCAGTCGTAATTGCCGCCGGCTTGGGCTTTCTTGTTCAGCTTGTCGATAACCGCTTTATTGTCGTAGACCCATAGCGATTCCGGAGAGTTGCCGGAATTCCAGAAATGATCCAGCGAGATGTACACTCTGCTGTTTTCCATTTTGCTCTTCACGATGTTGTAGGTGGCGCGAACGGTACGCTCATATTGATCGATGTAATCGTCCAGCAGCTTAGGGCCCATATTGTTCCATACTTTATTCTGCCCGACCTCGTTGCCGACGATATAGCCCATCACTCTGCCGTAAGCGTTGTCCGCTCTCGAATAGCGATCCGCGATGAAGCTCGTAATCGCTTCGTAGTAATCGACGCCCGTATCGTTCGTCAGATTAGGCGCGAATACCGTGCCGTCAGGCGTGCTGTCCGGATGAATCATGTCCTTGTTCGGCGAGTCCGGGTCGGTCATGCCCGTGCGGTACATGATGAGAATCGCCGTCACCGCCATGCCGTTGTTCGTCATGGACGAGATCTGACTGTCCAAGTCGGCGATCGAAGACTTCCTGAAGTAGTAGGTCTTGCCGTTAAAATCATAGGGAATGGAAGCCGCGCCGTGATCGCTCACCGTCAGCAGCTGGTCGTAAGCAATGTTGATCGCGCCATGCTGGACGCCCAGCCGCTCGGCATCCGCCGGCAGCTGCACCTGCAGCCCCTTGATGCTCTTGGTCGGCGTGTACGGCTCCTTGTTGGCCGCGAGAATTTCCGGGTTCGTCACGTATTGGGCCGTATCGGCGAGGGCGTAATCGCCATTGCCGTTCTTCAATACGACCGCGAATTTGGAATAGATCCGGCTCTTGCCGTTCTCGGCCGTATTGAAGCTCAGGCTGAACGTACCTGCCGCCGCATCCGATGCCAATGGCGTCATCGCCGCATAATCCGCCGTCTTCTCGTCCATATAGACGGGAAGCTCGAACGCTTCTACGACAGCGCCCGCATTCGCGCTTAGATAGTCGGCATTCACGCTGCCGTCGACCGTAATCGAAGCGCCTCCGGCGTCGATGAGCGCATGCTCGACATCGCCTTGATAGGAATACGCATCCACATTCTGCAGCGAGAAGTCGACCCGGTCCACGTCCAGCATCGTCCCCGGCGCGGAAGCCGTTACCGGCGTAATCCGAATGCGGTCGATCCGGTCCTTCCACAAGCTGTTGGCCATGACGAACGAATGGTCCGCGTAAACCGCCGAATCCGCGATGTCGAACGACATCGATTTGGCCTCATTCCAGCTCGGATCCTGATCGGTTGTCCAAGCGATCTTCAGCTTCGAAGCGCCCGTATCGTTCATCATGCGAAGATCGACGACGTTGCGTTTGGAAGCATCCAAATTCAAAGCCGGGGATTCCAGATACGTATTCCCCGTATCCGTCACCGTATAGCGCAAGGAATCGACGCCGGGCGTCGACGCCACGTCGGCGGTTCCGCCGGATGCCGTGAATCCCTCCGCGACGCCGGGAATATTGAATTCCAGCCCGGCTGCCTGCGTGGCGCTCAGCTGATCCAGCTGCAGCCTGCCGTCCCAGAAATCGTAGCCCGGATCGCCGGGAGACATGCCGTCCAGATCATAGTTCTTCATATAGGAGATATCGATGCGGTCGATCGCGTTCTTATGGGCCCAATCATGGATGTCGAAGTACAGAACATTCCATTTGTTCGCGCCTAAGCCCGAGACGGCCTCGAACGTGTCCGCACCGCTTGTAAGCGTGATCCGAAGATAGAAATCGTCTTGTTTCCAGCCCCAAATGTTCGCTGCTAACGACAGGAAGTTATCGTTCGAGAGATCAAGCGGGGCGGCGAAGGTTCGGGAGATCGTCCGCCATTCATACGCTTTGACCTGCTCGGGCGTCACTTCGAGCGCACCCGCTCCTTCGAACGGCGAGCCTGGCGAATTGAGAAGGGTCGTGGCGACGTTCACCGTCTTGACGTTAAGGCCGGCGCTCCATGGCGCCGCTTGGTCCGGCGTGTTGAAATCATTGATGACCTGTTCCGGATAAATCGCCTTGCCTCCGTATGCGTCCTTCACCGCCAAATCCGGATCGTAGGCGCCGGCGAATACGCCGATCGGAGCGAAGAGCTGAATCATGAATGCGGTTACAATTGCAAAAACCAAACTTTTTCTTCTGGCCTTCATAATCGGGATGCCTCCTTTTTTTCGGAACCCTATTGTTAACCGGACGGCGGCAACCATGCCGTATGGAACGGCTGTCCCCCCGCCCGGCCTGAAGCCAAACGTTTCTTGCATGACTGCGCGAATGTACGACTGCGTCGACTGCAAGGCTACATCTTAAGTGCGCCCTGCGTCATTCCCTGAATGTAATATTTCATCCCGAACGTAAACACCAGCACGAGCGGAATCGCCGAGATGGCGTACGCGGAGAATTGAATGCCCATATCGGTAATGCCGAACTGCTTCTTGAAGATGGTCAGTCCTACCGCGATCACTTGCAGCTTGCTGTCCTGAATCGTCAGCAGCGGCCAAATATAATCGTTATACACGCCCATGAAATGCATGATGAACAACGTGGCCAGAATCGGCAGCGACAACGGGATGACGATCTGGAAGAAGACGCGCGCTTCCGTCGCCCCGTCGATCCGCGCCGCCTCGAACAGCTCGCCGGGCAGGCCGGCCATATAGCTGCGGCATAGGAACGTACCGAAGATTTGGCCCCCGGCGGCGCTTGCGATAATGATGACCCACGGGGTATTGGTCAAGCCCATGTTCTCGTACAGCACGTAAGACGGAATCAAGGTCAGCACGCCCGGAATCATCAGCATGGCGAGCATCATGACGAACAGGAATTCTTTGCCCGGAAACGTCTTCTTCGCGAATAAATAGCCGGATAACGCCGACAGCAGGATGACGACGAAGCTGGCGACGACGGCATACCCGAGCGTATTGACGATGTAGCGCCAAATGCTCATGAACGCCTCGTGGTAATTCCCCCAGCGGATCGGGTCCGGCATCGACCAGAAGCTGCTCAGAATCTGCGCATTGCTCTTCAGCGAGCTGAACACCATGAACAGAATCGGAACGAGCGTCAGCAGGACGAGCAGCCCCAGCAATGCAATAATGATCGCTTGATTGAGCGTTGCGACGTTTCGGTGCCATCGCTTGCGCTTGGATAGCGGCGTTACGCTTCCGAGCCGCGCGGTCTCGGCACCTTTCGCAGGTGTTATCATAGTCCTGTCCTCCTTACTCGTTCGCCGTTTTGATGACTTTCAGATTGATGACCGTAATGACCAGAATGACGACGAACATGCCTACGCCAAGCGCCGACGCATAGCCCAAATCGTTGAATTTCGTGGCCGCGTAGTACATTTGAAGCGCGGGAACGTAGGTGGAATCCATCGGTCCGCCTCCGGTCACGATCAGAATGCCGTTGAAATCCTGCACCGTGCCGATCAGCGTCAGGATGATCAGGAATTTAAACTGCCCGGCCAGCAGCGGCAGGTGAATGGAGCGAATGATCCGCGCCAGGCTCGCGCCGTCCATCTTGGCCGATTCGATCAGCTCGTTCGGAATGGACAGCAAACCGGCGTACAGCACCAGCAGCTGCAGGATGCCGACGAACGGGAATCCGATGAAGATGACCGACCACAGCGCCGAATCCGGATCGCCCAGCCAGCCATGCGCCCAGCCGCCAAGACCGATCAATTGCAGGAAGTTGTTGATCAGCCCGACATTCGGATCGTAGAGATTCTGCCAGATGAGCAGCAGCGCCACGCCCGGAATAATCATGGACGTCGTGAATGCCGTACGGTATACGTACTGCAGCCGCTTGCTGCGGAGATGATAGATTAGCTCGGCCGTAATGAGCGGCGGCAGAATCGACTTGATCAGCCCCGTTACGATGAGAATCGCCAGATTGCCAAGTCCTTTCGTCACGTACGTGTCATGAAACATCCTTCTGAAATTGTCCAAGCCGACGAAGACGGTTCTGCCTCCGGGCTGCCAATCGTAGAGGGAATGGAACAGGCCCGAGAAAGCCGGCACGTACAGGAACACGAGCAGCAGCACGAACGTCGGCGCGAGACCAAGATAGATCAGCTTGGAGCGCCAAATCAGCTTGAATACGCCCAGACGGTTCCGTTTGTGCAGCGTGCGCAGCACGAGGAGCAGAATCGCCAGCGCCAGCACCGAGGCGGCGATCGTAATGATCGTCGTCCATTTGGCTTTGTTTTGCGCTTGCTCGATCACTTTGCCCGTATCGTATTCGAACATGCGCCCGTCAGCCGTACCGGCATACAGCGTCTTGCCTTCCTTGTCCAGCTCCACGTTGCTCCCCGGACTGGTTACTTTCGTCTCCCACAGCTTCTTGCCGCCTTGGTCGAACATATAATAGTTGCCCGATGAATCCGAGGCACCGAGCACATCCGCGTTCTCCGAGAAAGAGACGTCCGTGACATTGTCATGCGTAGCGATCTTCTTCAGCAGCTTGCCCTTGGCGTCGAACAGCTCGACGTCGTTCGATGCCGTCCCCGCGGCAACGATGCCTTCGTTGGATACGGCAGCGGCCCCGATCTGGTTAGAGGCCCCCATCTTGTGCAGCAGCTTGCCTTGCGCGTCGAGCACGTACAGGTATTGATCGGTCGTCGCGACGACGACCCATTGCCCGTTCGGCGATACGTCGACCGTTCTCATCGTCGTGCCGATCGTTCCTTTGCCCGTCACCTCGCCCGTCGCGCCGTCCAGGAATTGGACGTCGCTCGCGCGCTGCACGACGACCGCGACCACCGAGCCGTCGCGGGAGGCGGAGATCGATTTGACCTGGCGTTCCAAGTCGGCGTCCCACAGCTTGCCGCCCTTGTCATCGTAGGCATACACATGCCGATCGTCGGATGCCGCGAGCAGCCTGCCGTCCGCGAGCAGCTCTACTCCGTTCACGACATTGTTGGCTTTGGCCTGGAACAGCTCTTTCCCGTCCGGACCGTATACGTAGGCTGCCGCCCCGTAACTTCCGATAGCCAATCGGCCCCCGTCCTCCGCGATCGAAATCGACGTAATATTGCCGGCGCCGTCAATGGACCAGTTGCCGTCAGCCGACGCGGCTTGCGGAACAAGTCCGGCCAGCAGCAGAAGCGCGAACAGCGTATACAAGGTTCTTCTCATGTCTGCCCTCCTTATCCGTTCAAGATCGAACGACCCGAACCGCCGCGCAACGCGCGCATGCATGCGGCCCGAATAAAATTCGATCTGCACAGGCGGATGCCCATGCAGATCGAAGTCCTGCCGTACGATCGGTTAGCTTAGCTTGCATTCAGTGTTTCTTGCATGCAGGTTCAGATCTCAGCTTGCGGTTCGGATCTTATTTCTTGCGTTCCGGCGGCTTGCGCTCCGGATTCTCCAAGTCGGTCAGCTCCAGGTTCCGCTCTTTCAACACCGCATTGAAGTTCTTGTCGACGTTCGCTTGCAGCTGGTCCAAATATTGCTGCGTCGTCAGCTGGCCGCCGAAGAAGCGTTGAACCGTGCCGACCCACTCTTGAACGGAAGGCTGATAATCCCATAGGCCGCGGGCAAGGTTGTTGCCTGGGCTCGAGAAGCCTTCCGTGTTGCCGATCGGTTTGAAATCGGCGAACGCTTTGCCCATCTCGTCCGGAAGCGTAATATCCTTCAGTGCAGGCGCACCCGACAATGCCGCGTCCGTGCTGTCCTGGATGGCTTTCAGGTAGACGCCGTAGCCTTCGGGGCTCGTTACGTACATCATGAAATCCGCATCGAGTTCATTTTGCGCGGCATCCTTGTTCACGAAGCCGTAGAAGCCGATCGGAATTTGAATCGTCCGGACGGGAGCCATGACTTCGGGTCCTTCCATCGTCGGCATGTTGAAGAATCCGTAGTCGAACGGCTTCACCGCGCCTTTGCCGCCTGTTTTGGTCTCGTCCTGGAAGTCCTTCGGCAGCTGCCAGTAGGACGAAGGCGTGCCGACCATCGTTGCCGCTTTGCCGGTCAGGAACAGGTTATACGCCTGGTCTTCTTTCATCCCGAAGAATCCTTCCGGCACGTACTGGAACAATTGCTTCAGATTGTCCGCGTACGCTTCCCACTTCGGATTGCCGGCGATTTTGTAAGGGCCGACCTTATCCTTGATCGCTTTCCACGCGCGAAGATCGTTCTTGGTGACGCTGCTGTTGGCATCGTTGAACGGGTCTGCGGCGTTGAACTGCCATGTCTTATCGATGTCAGGCAGGTAAGTGAAATCCTGCTCTTGCGAATGCGAGGTGTTGATGTAATCGCGCAAGTATTGGTCCGCGTAGATCCGCACGAGCCAGCCTGCTTGTCCGCTCCACATCGAGTTGGAATCTCCACCGAGCGCTAGCGGCGTGTAGCCCGCGGCTTTCAGCTTTTTAAAGTCCTCGATCAGCTCGTTGAACGTTTTCGGCGCTTCGGCGATGCCGACCTTTTGGAAGATTTCCTTGTTGTAGACCCATACGATCTGCACGGATTCGAAGTTCAAGTTGTACAGGTGGTCATCCGGACCGACGCCGTCCATGTTGATGCCCATCGTCTCCAGATCCAAGCTGTCTTTCCAGGCTTTGTTCGTATACGGGTTCTGTTTATCGAAGTAAGGGTATAAGTCCATGAAAGAACCGTTCGACATCAAGCCCGCAACCTCGTTGTTCACGACGAGGTCGACGTCCGGTTTGCCGGCCGCGAGCTGCGCCGTCAGCCATTCCTTATAGCCATCGCTCGGTTTATTGTCGACCGTTACCTTCACGCCGGGGTTTTTCGCCATGTAACCGCTTGCAACAGCGTTCCAAACGGAAGCCGAAGCGTTCGGCAGCGAGATGTTGATCGTACCCGTACGGGCGGGGGCTGCGGAATTCTGTTCGTCCGTGCTTGTGTTTGCGGGCGTGTTCGCCGAGGTGTCGCCGTTCGTTTGCGCGTTCGAATCCTTCGCGTTATTCGCCGCATTGGTGGAGCCCTCATTGTCGTTCTTGCTGCAGGCCGCCATTAGAGACATCAACATCACGGCACTCGAGAAAGCGGCAATCACTTTTCTTTTCTTCACCTGAATCGCTCCCAATTCATCTTAGTTTTGTTCATCTTTGTCTTTCTGCTCTGAACATTGATGGCGAGCACTCCCCCAAACAAAGTACAGGAAACTAATTTCGTATACTTTATAAGACACAGTATACATAGTGGTGGAAATTATTGCAACGATTTTTTAGTCCAAGCTATATTAAACGGTTTCGCCCTATTTTTCGTGCTTTGTCATTATTTTGTATACTTTTATTGAGCGAATGAACAGCAAAAAAGCCGGCAATGATCAACAATGATCATTACCAGCTTACGGGTCGAAAATAGGTCGAACTTATTCAGCCTGCAAGTTAGTCTTCTCCGTTACTCCGCTGCCGGCCCCGTGCTTCCCCGGACGATCAGCGTCGGCACGATTTCATCCTTGACCGGCCGGTTATCGGAGTCCTTCAGCTCGAACAGCAGAATCTCCGCGGCGCGCTCTCCCAGTTTACGCGTATTCTGATTGACGGTAGATAACCCGGGATAGGTATAAGCGCCGGTGAGCACGTCGTCGTACCCCATAATGCTGACATCGTCGGGCACGATGAATCCCAGCTCCCTGGCCGCGTTCAACGCGCCCATCGCCTTATAATCGCTTGTCGCGAATACGCCCGTCGGAGGCTCCGGCAGCGCCATTAATTGCTTGAAGCCCTCTTCGCCCATTTCCGCGCTTTCCACGCCGCCGTTTACGACGGAGACGAGCTGCGGTTCAAACGGGATCTGGTGCTGCGACAAGGCCAGCTTGTACCCCTGCAGCCGGAGCGAGAATTCTTGGTTCAATTCCAAAATCGACTTCCCGGTCAGAATGATGCCGATCCTCCGGTGGCCAAGGGCGATCAGATGCTGGGTCGCCAGATAACCGCCAGTCAAATTGTCCACGATGACATACGGAATGCCGAGATGCGGGTAATAGAAATGAACCGTTACGATACGCCGCCCTTCCTGCTGCCATTTCGTCAGGCGCGACAGGTCGAACGTGGGGTTCGCAAGCAGGACGATGCCTGCCTGCTTGTCCTCGGGCAAGGTATACTCTTCGCCCATATCCCAAATATGAAAATCGATCCCGTTCTTCTCGCACACGCCGCTGATGCCCCGGAACATGTCCGCGAAGAAAGGATGATTGAAGCTGCTGACTACATGATCCCTATTCACGAAGTAGATCGAACGCATCGCTTTCACGCCGGCCGATGCCGGCTGCTCCTGCACGAAGCTGCCTTTGCCCCGGATTCGGTAGACGTACCCGGCCAGCACAAGGTCGGAGAGCGCGCGCCGCGTCGTAATCTCGCTCGTATTGTATTGATTGGCCAAATCAATTTGGGGCGGAAGCTGATCATGCGGCTTTAATTGGCCTGTTTCGATCTTGCGCTTGATGTCGTCCATGATAAATTGATACATCGGTGCTTTAGCCGACTTATCCGTTGTCATACGTCTGTGCTCCCCCCTTTACTTCGGATTAAGTATACGTTAAATGGGAATCACTGTGCAATGGTAGAATGCTGCGCTTCCGCATCGCAGGCTCCTTCGGCTGTCCGCTTTCCGTTACCGCGCTTCGACAGCCCGCTTCCTGACCGAGGCGGCATTGCCCGTTACGACGACACGGTCTCCCTCCACGGACGAGACGACTTCCGTCAGATTAGGCGCCGTCCAAGCCAATCCGTTCGGCAGCAGCGCGCGGAACCGGATCTCGCCGTCCACCGCGCGCGTCCATGAAGCTTCGATATCGCCGAATACCGTAGGGACTACGCCTTCCGTCCACTCCACATCCGCGACCGCCGCAGGCTTCAGAACGACGACGCCGGTTCCGATCCGCGAGACGTCTACGCCAAGCACTTCTTTGGTGAGCAGGTACGTGGGCGAAGCTCCCCAGCCATGCGAGAAGCTGACCGGGATGGCATCATGCAGATAGGTCGGCGTATGTCCCAAGTAAGGGCTCGGCACGGTCGGGAAAGGCAGCGTCGGATCGAACGTCTCCCACCATGTCGTCGCCCCCCGATCGAGCATCGCTCCCCAATAGTCGCGAATTTGCCGGCAGGCCTCATCCGCGAATCCATGGTCGAACAGCGTCTCGAGCACGATGAAATAGAAGAATGCGCCGCGGATGCGCGGCAGCCGTTCCTTCAAGTAATAGTCTTCGATGAAAGCGATCGTCTCCGCGTCATCCATGATGCCCGACCAGGCGGCCGCGAAATTCGTCTGCGCCGTCAGGCTTGCCGACAACCCGCTGCCGGACAAGCAATCCGCGTAGACGACCGTTCCCGGCACGCGAAGCTGCGCGCGTACGTTCGTCCGCACCTTTGCCGCTTTGGCACTTAAGCGCTCTGCCTGCTCCGTTTCATTCAGCTGGGCGGCGAGCGATGCCGCCTCGTTCAGGAATTTATAGTAGAAACACGAGATCGCGGTTACGCGGTCTCTGCGTTCGATATCGTCCGTCCAGTCGATGAAGCACCACCAGCCTTCGCGATCGGCATTGGCGAACAACGATGACTCGTCCTCTTGGGCCGCAAACCATTCCGCAAGCTTCACGACGCAGGGCCAAACCTCCCGCAGAAACTCGATGTCCCCTGTCTGGCGGTAATACTCCCCGACGCCGAACAGCCAGTGCGCGCAGAAATCCGGCAGCATAAACTGATTGCGCCCCGGCCCGGTTCCCGGGATGGAACCGTCCGCGTTCTGAATGCGGGCAGCCTGCAGCAGCGATTTGCGCACGAGCGCGGTATCGCCGAAGGTTTGGTAGACGACCTTCGCCATGATGACCGAATCCGCGACCCACAGCGAAGCCTCCCGATAAGGGCAATCCTCGAAATGCTGCTGGCTGTTCACGAGGGTCGTATAACGCCCCGTTTCCCATATCCGGTTCAACCGTTCGTCGCTGCTCGCGAAACGCCCGCCTTCCGGGAACGGATAATGAACGAAGCCCAGCTCCAGGCTTCGCAGCCGAATCGGAACGGGAGTCGCCAGCACCGCCGCCTTCAAGTAGCGAAACGCGCGTCGCCCATGGACGTACAGGGAGTTGGATCCTTTGCGAAGAAGGAACGTATCCATCAACGCCACCTCGAGCGACTCCCCATAATACAGCTGAAGCACGCCGCCTTCCTCTGCCTCTACTTCAAGCGTCGTATAGCCGACGATCTCCTTGCCGAAATCATACGTAATTTGCGGATAGGAGCCGGGAACCGACGCATCGATCGTCACGGCTCCGCCGGCGGCGCTGCCGGCAAGGATAGCTTCCGGCGACTGAATCGCTCCCAGAAACCCTTCCGCCGACAAGACGGATGCAGGCCGCACCGGCGTCTCGCGCAGAAAAGGGATTTCGCGCGGCAGGAGGCGCGGCCACGGGGAGTCCGGCTGCGCGGCATCCGCAAGGACGACAGCGTTCGCCCAAGCTTCGTCCTCATAGTCTGCGTGTTCCCAGCCGTCTTCCTTCGATTGGTCGATGATTTCGCGATAACCGCCCCATAAATGCAGGCGGCTTGCTCCCTTCATCCAGCGGGGCGAACGGCGGCACTTCCATGCGGCGTCCGTCGCGATCGACTGTGACCGAAGCGTGCCCGCCTCATCCGCGAGCGTGAGATCCAACTGGCAAATGAGTCCGCCGGGTCCTTGGAGCTGCTCGGTAACGATCTTGGCCGTGCCGAAGTTATGCGCGAGAATGGCGATCACGTTCTCGCCGCCGCGGAGATGCGAGGCAACGTCGTATTCGTCGTAAGAGATCCACTCCGGATCGGACGGCGCCGGCCCTCTGCCGATTACCGTGCCGTTAATGCGAAGGGAGTAGGATTGATTAGCCGACACCCGCACGCTCGCCGCGCTTGCCTGCGTCCCGATATGGAAGCTTTTTCGCGCCTCCACGTAAACGTCATTCTCCCCTTCGGTTCCTTCGGCCCATATCCATTGTGCGCGCCAATTCTCTGCTTTCATCACTTATGCCTCCAAGCTCATTCTATTATTAGTATTATGTATACATTAATATAAACAAAATATACTTTTTTGTCCACGAAATATATTGCGTATATCTAGGCAATGAAAAAGCTGCCCGCAGGGGCAGCTTTGCACGGTTTGATGCGGCTCGGACGCTTATGACTCTAGCTCTAGACGCCGAAACCGATTTGATCCACTTGATAGCGGCCATTCCAGATCGACGTCGAGTTGGCGCTGTGCCAAATCTTGATTTTGTCGATGCTGCCTTTGTACGCCCAACCGCTGATATCCATGGAGAACTTGTTCCAGGAATCCGGCGTCATCGAGGCGATGCCTTGAATGACATGCGTTCCGCTATAGAGGCGGACGGTCACCTGATAGGAGGTCGCGCCGGGGGCAGCCCCGTACGAGTCGATCGCAAACTGGAATTTCGGCGCGGATGTCGCGTTGACCGGCGTAGAGAACACTTTCGTAATTCCCTTCTCCGCTCTTGCTCCGCCCTCGTAGTCGCCCGTGACGCTGTTGTTGGTGTTGACCTCCAGCGCTTTGGTTCCGGCAAATGGCGTGGTTGGCGCATTCGCAAACGATGAGACGACGGCCGCGGACTGCGCGTATTCGGAGATCGCCCAGCCGTCCGCCGACGATTCGAACCCGGATACGCCGAGCGTAGGCGAGATCGAAGCCACCGAGGACAGAACGCCTGCCACCGGCGCATTGCCGTTGTCGAGCACCGAAGCATTGTAGCCCGGAATCGCATCGGACCAATTCGCGATGCCGATGATGCTCTTCGCGAATGCCGTTACGCTTACGGACTCGCTCGTATCGATTTTCTTGAACACGTTATACATCGCCTTCTGCGCAAGCGGCGCGGCCGGAGCGGACTTCGACGGATCCCGGGTCCATAAGCCCAGGTTCAGCCCGCCTTCTCCCCCATGGTCGACATGGCGATGAAGAATGAACGCATCGATGCCGTCCGTGAATCTGGCCTTGTAATACGCATAGGCATAAGCAGCCGCTTGCGTCTGCTGATCCGCCGCGGAATTGCTCAAGGAATGGAAACCTTGCTCCG
Source organism: Paenibacillus sp. J31P316 (assembly GCF_056269105.1). NCBI lineage: Bacteria > Bacillati > Bacillota > Bacilli > Caryophanales > Paenibacillaceae > Paenibacillus > Paenibacillus sp. J31P316. Next base: position 38,758 of record NZ_JBWDNI010000019.1, read on the forward strand.
ACAGGATGACTCTCCGCTTGTTCCCGTTATAGAGATAATTGCTTGCCCCGATATAATCCGTCAGCACTTGCAGGTTCTTGAACGTGACCCGCGTCGTCGTCGGCGAGTTGGTCGCCGTCGTATCGTTCCACGTCGTCGGATCGAACAGATCCTCCGGATACGGATGGTACGCGATGTTCCAGCCGATGTTGCCTTCGCCCGCGATGCGCCGGTTGAACTCATCCAGCAGATCCTTGCCCTTGTACGTCTGGAGCGGATTCGAGCCTACGCTGCCGTTCCAGAAATGATCGAGCGAAATGTACGCTCTCGCGTTGCTGTAATATTTCTTGATCGCCGTGTTCACGATCCGGAACGTACGGGCGTACTGCTCGACGAAATCCTGCAGCGTCTTGTTGCCCATGTCGTACCAATAAATCTGGGAATCGACTTCGTTGCCGACGATGTAATTGACCGCGCGGCCGTACAGCTCGTCACTTCTCGTGTAGCGGCTGGCGAGGAATTCGACGCCCGCCTTCCAATACCGCACGCCGTCCGCGTTCGTCGAATTGACGGCCGCTACGGTGCCGGCCCCGGAATAATCCGGATGGATCAGCTTCGAATTGATCGTTCCTGACGCGTTATACATCAGAAGGATGAGGGTGACGATGATATCGTCGTCCGACAGCGTCTTGATGTCGTGATCCAGACCGCCGATATAAGACTGGCTGAAATAATACGTCGTGCCGTCCATGACGAACGGAATCGCGTTCGTCGCATCCGGCATGAACATCTCGTTGAACGATACGTTCAGCGCCGCGTGACCGATGCCGAGCTTCTGCGCGTCGTCCACCATTTGCACCTGCAGGCCCTTGATCGTCTTGGCCGCCGGGAACGCGTACGTATTGGTCGAGCTCGTCAATTGCGTGAGGTAAGTCGGCGCGGCGACGAGCGCCTTGGTCGCGTGATTGATGACGGCGAATTTGGAATACGCTTTATCGCGCGAGGAGGCGTAGCGCGCCGTGGTCAAGCTGAAGCTCGCCGTTCCGCCGCTTGGCGTGACCGTCTGGGTGGCGTGCGCCGTATAGGTCCCGGCGATATTGTACTGTTCGTACGTCTGCAGCTCGATCAAGTCGAACTGGACGCTCGCGGTTGCCGGGTAGGAGCCTTGCACGGAAATCTGCGTCGCGTCGGCCGAGACCTGGCTGATCGTTCCCGCGACCGGAGCAGGCATGAAGCCGACATTGTCGAGCTGATGCTTCGCCGTCCAATTGCTCGTATACGTGACGGAGCGGTATGCGATCTCGATCTTCGTAATGTTATTCACGTAGCTCCAGCCGCTAAGGTCGACCGTGAGCTCGTTCCACTGATCGCCGCTGATGTTCTGCGTGGATACGAAGGTCTGGGCATTGCTGTAGAAGGTGAGCCTGACTTCGAACTGCGTATGGGAGGAATTGATGCCGTAGGTGTTGAATGCACCGTGGAAATAAGGCGTCGAGGACATATTGAGAGCGCTTGCAAAATTCTGATAGATCGAACGCCACGTCGTGCCCGGAACGGCCGTGCTCGTCAGCTCGCCCATACGGCTCCCTTCGAACGGCGTCGTAGGCCCGTTCAAGCTGCTCGTCACATTCGATAAAGCCGAGACATTGCTGCCCCATTGCCAGCCATCCGTTCCCGATTCGAAATTACCCAGGTCCGTCGATAGGGCAACAGCCTTCGCCGGCGCGGGACCGGGCAATACGGATAACAAGACAACCAAACAAAGCAAGACCGTAAAACTGCGAAATAAAGGTTTCATTACAAATCCCCTTCCACAAAGTATTCTTGCACTAGTTATAATATACTAATTATATAATATTAACAACAAAATATACGTTGATCATATATTGTATTCTTTTGTCGAAATATTGCCTGCAGATGAACGAGTGTTTGGCAGCCTGTCCGCCGCCAATGAAAAGGAGCTGCCCCGCGCGCCATGGAATCATGACACTGGAACAGCTCCCTTGCAAGCGAGCACGCTGCGTGCAGCGTACAGCAATCCGCAACTACCATTTAACCCCGTAGATCTCTTACGATGTTGATAATCAACTTGCTAATAGCCCGGGCTCTGCTCTATTTATGCTCATGGCCTTCGTCTGTCCCATGATGATGGTCATGACCAGGCTCCGATCCGTCGCATAACATCGAGTTGGGATGCGGATGACCGTCATCCTCCATTTGAATCGTGCAGTGCCCGATGTTCAGATGCAGCAGGCGATGCTCGATCTCCCTCAGCAGCGCTTGGCTTTGTCCGATGGTCATTGCGGCGTCAAGCGTCACATGGCAGGAGAGCGCGTTGCGGCCGCTCGTGATGCTCCATACATGCAAATCATGAACGGCATGGATGCCGGGTATGGAACAGATCGTCTCCGCGACCTTCTGCAGCTCCACGTCCTTCGGCGTCGCCTCCATAAGGATATGGATGGTCTGTTTTACAATGCCGAAGGCCCCGAACGCAATCAGCACGGCGATGCCCACGCTGAGGATGGGATCGACCACGTACCACCCCGTAAAATGAATGATCAGTCCGCCGACGATGACGCCCGCCGAAGCCGCCGCATCGCCCACCATGTGCAGCACGGCGCTCCTGACGTTCATATTGTCTTCCTTATTTAAGCCTAGGCCGAATCCGAGGTACAAGTTCAGGATAAGACCGACGCCGGCGCTGATGAACAACCACGTGCTGCCGACCTCTTCCGGCGCTTGCAGCCGCCTGACGGCCTCCCACAAAATAATGACCGCGATCACGATCAGCGACAGCGCATTGATGAATGCCGCCAGGATGCCCGATCGGTGATACCCGAACGTATAGCCGACCGAAGGCGCCTTGAGCGACTGCTTCATCGCATACCAGGACAGGCCGATCGCCGCGATATCGGTCAGCACATGACCCGCGTCGGACAGCAGCGCCAGGCTGTTCGAGATGATGCCGCCGACAACCTCGACGGCCAGGATGAAGAAGCTGAGGAAAAACGCCAGCTTCATCTTGCCGATCGGCGCATGCGTATGAAATACATCGCCATGATTATGGCTGTGACCGTGACCGTGGCCGTTACTGTGACCATGCTCGTGCTCGTAATGATGCCCGCCAGGCTGGGAGTGACTCATCTGCGTTTCCATTCCCCTTTCATCGGGTGCGAACATTGGGCCGGCACGGTTTCGCGCATCATCGGCGCCGCCAATTCCGTATGCCACCCGCGGCTCCTTGCCGTTCTGCCGCTATACGAGTCCATATGCTTATAAGTGTAGCATACGGGGAATTGGAGCAACAACTTGCAAGATCGCCCGGCGATGGTCAGGGAAGTTGACTTAAATGCCTAATTGAATGGCGATTTGAATGCCGAGTTGAATGCCAGTCGGGTACGACGATAGAACGCGTTTAAGCTTTCAACTGGACAAAGCAAGAAGCTATGCCGGCATGGCATAGCTCCTCTTGTTCGTTAATACCCCTTTACGCGGAACGTGACGCTCATTCGATCGATCGTTCGCTAAAGCATTCCTGACCGGCAACGCTTCCTCCAGTGGATAACCCATTCGGTTATTCCGCCGCCAATGGCTCCGCGAACAGATGCTTATATTTCTCGTAGTCGGCTCTCCTGCACTCCATCGTAAGACGCGTGCCGTTCGGCTCATAGTCGGTTGCCTGCACATGGGCATTGGCGTTGAAGTACGAGACCAACCGGCCCTCCTCGAACGGAATGATCACCTCGCACTGGACGTAGTCTTGGAAGATCCGATCCTTCACGAGCGTGACCAGCTCTTCCAGACCCGCTCCATCCTTGACGGAGAGATACACGCGGCCGTCTTCCGTCCGAGGGTACGCTTCGCCGGTCAGGTCTGTCTTGTTGTACGCGTAGACCATCGGAATATGACCCGCGCCCAGCTCCTTCAACGTCGCATTGGTGACCTCGATGAGACGTTCGAATTCCGGATTGGAGTAGTCGACGACCTGAACCAGCAGGTCGGCTTCGGCGACTTCTTCCAGCGTGGAACGAAACGCCTTGACGAGATGATGCGGCAGCTGGCTGACGAAGCCGACCGTATCGGTCAGCAGGAACGACTTGTTATCCGGCAGCTCGATGCTGCGGACCGATGTTTCCAGCGTGGCGAACAGCATGTCTTTGGCCAATACCTGTTTGTTGTTATCCGGCATATACCGGTCGAGAATCGCGTTCATGAGGCTGGATTTGCCCGCATTCGTGTAGCCGACGAGACAGACGACGGCGGCGCCGGTTTTCAGCCGCTGCTTGCGCTGTACTTGACGCCTCGAGACGAGCTTCTCCAGGTCGTCCTGCAGCCCGGAGATCCGTTCCTCGATGCGCCGGCGGTCGAGCTCCAGCTTCGTCTCGCCCGCGCCCCGGTTCTTCAGGCCCGAGCCGCCGCCTTGGCGGCCGAGCGATTCCCGCAGGCCCACGAGCCGCGGAAGCATGTACTGCAGCTGCGCCACTTCAACCTGCAGCTGCGCTTCGCGAGTCTGTGCCCGGTCACCGAAAATATCGAGGATCAGGATCGTCCGGTCGATGACTCTTTTATCCAGGGCGCCTTCCAGGTTGCGCAGCTGAGAAGGCGACAGCTCATCGTTGAAGATAATGGTCGAAGCGTCCAGCCCCTCCGCGAGCGCGGCAAGCTCCTGGATTTTGCCGGTGCCCAGATAGTGGGGACCGTTGATTTTGGATAAATTTTGCGTCAGCTCGCCTACGACCTCGATGTTGTTGGCTTCGGCAAGACTGCGCAGCTCCTCCATCGAATAAGCGAAGTCCGGTCTGTCGTTCAGGTTCACGCCGACGATAACGGCTTTATGATTGATGGCTGCTTGTTGTTCTTCCATATAGGGAATTCCTCCTTCGTGAATGGCGATAAACGCTTTGACATGAGTATCGCTTAAAATGAGCATAAAAAAACGCACGGGCGCTCGGGCCTGTGCGTTTCGCGGATACGAAAGAGAGGAACTCGGATTCTCCCGGACGAAAAGCCGCTGGGCTTTCCTTCTCGAATCGGCGGCGAGGGCTGCATTGACGACCATTGCCGGTCAAATGCAAGCCATCACTCCTAGTCTTCCGGGAGGCAGGTCGCTTCGGAGCGCATACGGCGAAAGAAGCCCGCTGTACGGCAGGTGCTTGCGATCGCAATGCGCTATACGAATGCTTTAAAGGCAACACGGGAACCGAACCCTTCCGGTTCTGTTCTTCTCGCGTCAGTTGCTGCTGGGTTACCTTTAACGGACAGACCTATCCTGAGTCCTCTGCACGCAGGCAGAGCCTTGGGCGCTATTCAATTAGCCGCGCAAAGTGCGAACTCGGATAAAGTCTATCACACGTAACCCTCCGTTCCATTTGAAGTAAAGCCATCTTACCATAGGGACGAGCGGAAATGCAAACAATTGGAAGCCGCTAGGAGAACCGAATTTAATGTTGCTCCTCTTCCGCGGACGCCGCGCTTGACTTGGACGGCTTATCGCACCTCACGACCGTTGCCGGCCGGCAATTGCGAAGAACCGGCGCAGTTCCCTGCGGTGGGTGTAGGCCAGCAGCAGGAAGCTGACCAGCCAGAAGACGAGAATCGTGCGCGAATATTGAGCGACAATCAAGAATACCGACAGCAGCAGCATCCCAAGCACGACTTGGAAGCCGTCGGCATCGGGCGTGGTCGGCCTGCCCTTCGTGAACAGGCGGGAGCCCGCAAGCAGCACCGCCAGAATGATGGCGTAGGCAAGCGAAGCGGCGAATCCCGTCAGCGCGCTCCATACGCCGAACGTAACGGCAATCGCTTTGCCCCCCTTGCCTCGCATGAAGGGCGAGAACGCATGGCCCAGTACGGCGGCGGCAGACGGAAGCACGATCCCCATCCCTCCAACGGAGCCGGATGCAATCAGCCAGAATACCGGCACGTAGCCTTTTAGAAAATCAAGCGCGATTCCGCTCAAGCCATACGTATATCCCGCTGCCCGCCACAGATTCAGCGCTCCGGGATTGCCGTCGCCGACCGTCTTCAGGTTATGATTGGCGGCCAGGCCGAGCCAATACGAGAACATCAGGGAACCGGATAGACACGACAGCAGCGTCCACGCAAGGATGATCAACGTTTCCGGCCTCCCACTTCGATTTGCCTGCCCTTCCACGCGACGCGTCCCAGAAACAAGACCCGGTACAACGAGTACAGCATGATATAGAGGAAGAACGCGGTGCTCAGCAAATGAAGCGCAGGCATCCATCTGCCGAACCGTCCGGTATAGCGTACGAAATAATAGATTTGCGCCGTATACAGCACGTAGCCGGCAATAAGCGGCAGCGACCAGGAAGCAGAAGCAGCTAGGACGAAAGGCGCGAGCTCCGCTGCGATTAGACCGACCAGCCATACGGCAACAAGCAGCGTCGTCCCCAGGTTCAGCCTGCTCGTGCTCAGCACGGCTCCTTTGCCGAAGCCTTCGATCTCGCTGCGGATGCCGCCGGGGTACATCCGGAATTCGACCATGCCGCGGCCGATATAATTCGTGACCGGAATGCCTGCTTCCATGAACTTCGCGCCGAGATTCAGGTCGTCGAGCAGCTCGGACCTGATCGCTTCATGCCCTTGCGCCTGCTCGTAATCGCTCCGAGTCGTCAGGATGCAGGATCCGTAAAGCCCCTTCGTCGGATTCGTCCGCTCGAAAGGCGACGTAAAAGCGAACAAGCCCAAGAGATTCACGATAAGCGCCAGCTTCTCGTACGGCTTCTCCGTGTGATGATACGGGACGACGGAGACGACGCCTCCCGCCCGTTCCCTTGCCGCTGTCAGCGACTCCAGCGCCTGCGGCGCAAGCCGGACATCCGCATCCAGAAACGCGATCAGATCGCCGGACGCCTGCTTATAACCGTTCCACACGGCCCAGTTCTTGCCTGTCCAGCCCGGCGGGAGCGGCGTGCCGGCCAAGACTTTCACGCCGTACCGTTCCGCGATGGCCCTCGTTCCGTCTTCCGAGCCGTCGTCCACCACGATGATTTCGAACGGTTGATAGGTTTGCGATTGAAGCGAGCTTAACAAATGAGGGAGGTTGCATTCTTCATTCCTTGCCGGGATAATGACGGACAGCTTCCCCGGAGAAGGCGGACGACTGTGACGGCTTACGGGAATCGTCTTGCGGCGGAATAAGACCAGGCCCGAGGCGCACGCGGCCGCCAGCAGCGCCATGATCAGCAAATCCATACCCCCACCCCCTGTATAATTTAGGATATGAATCTATCTTAAAAGATATTGCTAGAAACTTCCATGGTTTGTAAGCACAGGGAGTAAAAACAGCCGCCAGTTTGCGCTTCCGCCGCATGCCGTTGGGGCCGCAGCCTATCCTGCATCCGCGCAAAAACCCCCGATCTCGTGAGGTCGGGGGTTAGCATAGGTTCGCATTGGTCCGCACAGCTCGTACAAGTCCGCGCAGGCTCGCGCAGGTTCGCACAGGTCCGCGCAGGTTCCGCACAGGTCGATAGAAAAAAGGGTTACGAACAAAAAAATCCCCCGCCGCGGAATTCCGCTAGCGAGGGATCTCGGATAATCATATAGGCCCGGTGGGGGTCGAACCCACAACCTACCGGTTAAGAGCCGGTTGCTCTGCCATTGAGCTACGGACCTGCAATATTCAATATTATAATACGAATGGCGTTAATTATCAACCTGTCCAACATAATCGGCTTTCCAGACTTATTTTACCCTATGAAATATAGTCCCGGCTCTTGATCGAGCCGGGTTCTCCGCACAGCTGCTTACTTCATTTGATCCGGATAAAGCTCCTTCGCCAGCTCTTCAAGTCCGTCGACAATGTTGAAGCTGTATGTCATGAACGTATTGTAGCTGATGATATAGATTTGCTTGTTCTTGACGGCGGTCAGATTGGCCAGCGCTTTGTCCGCATAGATATCCGACACGATCTTCTTGCTGTCCTGTCCGCGGTAATCGACGTACAGAATAACATCCGGATTCACCGCGAGCAGCTTCTCCGCGCCAATCTCGTTGGCAAGCTCGTTCGTCGCAGGAACAAGCTTCAAGTGCTTCACGGCATCATCCTGGTAAGCCAACAACGGTCCGGCAAAAATGCTGCTGCTGTTTCCTTTGTAATCGAGCATGAAGATGAACTTGCTTTCTTGATCAACCGCTGCCAGTTTATCGTCAATCGCAGACAGGCGCGTCTTCAGGCCATCGCCGAATGCTTTGGCGTGTTCCTGTACATTGAAGATTTGTCCCATCTCGTCGATGTCCGTGAATAGGTCATTCAATACCGAACCTGGCTTGCTGGCATGCTGCAGGTACGTCTTCACGCCGAGCGCATTCAGATCCTTAACCGTCCCGTGCGCCCATTCTTCGTCAGCGAACAGCTCGCCGCGTCCGATAACCAAGTCCGGCTTCGCGCCGAGGACGAGCTCTTTGCTGGCATAATCCTTGGAAATCATCGGTACCTTGGCGTAATCGGCCGCAACTTCGGGATACGGATCACCGTAGGTAGCAGCGGTTCCGACGAGACGATCCACGAGGCCGAGCTCAAGCAGCAGCTCCGTCACGCCTTGCGTATTCGCCACGACGCGTTCAGGCGTCTTATCGAAAGTCTGATCGAGCTTCTCCCATGCGCTGTCGAAATTCGTAACCGTCAACGGGTATTGCGTTGCCGCAGGAGCTGCGGCATCGTTGGCAGCGGAATCATTCGCCGGTTGATTACCGGCTGCATTGCTTTCGCCTTCCGCCGGCTGCGCGGTCTCTGTGTTGGCGTTGCCTGCCGTGTCCCCATTCGAATTGGGATTGTTGCTGTTTCCGCACGCAGAGACGAGCCATACAAGTGCCAGGAGGCAGACAACAAGGCTGGAACGCAAAGATTTATTAAGCACGTTCAATTTCATTCCCCTCTAAATAATAATGATTTTCATTCTCAATGAATGATGATACAATGGAACCGCTCCGTTGACAAGGGGCTTGCGTCAACTTGCTGTGTATTCAACTTATTGGAGGCTGCTGTCGTGTCTGAACCTGTTAGACGAAAACCTGCTTTAGCATCGCGCGGTTTGCTGCATACCCGCATGCAATTCAATTCCTTGCTCTTGATCATGGTGCTAGTACTTCTTGTATCCGCTATAATCGCCGTATCGGTTGGGCAGGTGGGCATTCCGTTCGCCCAATCCTTCCGTATCCTCGCCTATAATCTTACCGGATGGAAAATCGGAAATATGGCCGATCTGATCGGCGGGATGGAATCAAACATTATCTGGGAAATCCGGCTTCCTCGCGTGCTCTTGGCGCTCGTCGTCGGCGCGGGACTCGCCATGTGCGGAACCGTCATGCAGGCAAGCGTCCAGAACCCGTTGGCGGATCCATATTTAATGGGCATCTCCGCAGGCGCTGCCCTCGGTGCAACCTTCGCGATCTTGGTTGGCTTTGGCCAATCCGGATGGCTTGGAAACATGGGCATTGCCTTCTGGGCGTTCAGCGGAGCGTTGATCGCCGCCGCGATCGTGCTTACGCTGGCAAGCATCGGCGGGCGGACTTCGCCGGTCAAGCTCATACTGGCAGGACTGGTCATCGATGCTTTATGCGGTTCTTTCTCCAACTTCATTATCTCGATCGCCAACGATGTCGAAGGAATCCGCACGCTCACGTTCTGGACGATGGGAAGCTTGGCGGCTGCCAAGTGGGGCTCTCTGCCGCTCGTGTCGATCGTGGTCGTGATCTCCCTTGCCCTTATGCTCGTGCAATCCCGGATCTTGAACACGATGCTTCTCGGCGATGAGACCGCCGTTACGCTCGGCATTAATCTGACGACCTACCGCAGGGTGTATATGATCATTACCTCCATCGTGACCGGGGTGATCGTCGCGACCTGCGGCATCATCGGATTCGTCGGACTCATCATTCCGCATATTGTCCGAAGCCTCGTCGGCACGGACCATAAACGGCTGCTGCCCGCCGCCGTCCTGACCGGAGCCGTGTTCCTCGTGTGGACCGACATTATCGCCAGAATCGCCCTCAAGACGACCGAGCTTCCGATTGGCGTCATTACGGCATTCATCGGCGCCCCATTGTTTATCTACTTGCTGATTCGCAAAAATTACGGATTCGGAGGGAAGTAACATGGAGCTCAAAGCCAGCCATCTATCCGTCTCGCTTGGCGGAAACGATATCGTGCAAGATATCTCCCTGCACGTTGCCCCGGGCCGCTTCGTCGGCATTATCGGACCGAACGGCTGCGGCAAGTCCACGCTGCTCAAGAGTATCTATCGCGTCCTCAAACCGTCGAACGGCACGGTGTACCTTGATGATTACGATGTAATCAATGCGAATGCCAAGACGATCGCGAAGCGAATGAGCGTCGTCGGCCAGTTCAACGAGCTGGGGTTTGATTTTACCGTACAGGAAATGGTCATGATGGGTCGCACCCCGCACAAAAAGCTGATGGAGCGCGACACGCCGGAGGATTATCGCATCGTAGCGGATGCGCTGGCACGCGTTAACCTGACTGACTATGCGGAGCGCAGCTACCAGACGTTGTCCGGCGGCGAGAAGCAGCGGGTCGTGCTGGCGCGGGCGATTGCCCAGCAGCCTTCCTTCATGATTCTCGACGAACCGACGAACCATCTCGATATCAAGTATCAGCTGCAAATTCTCTCGATCGTCAAATCGCTCGGAATCGGCATTCTCTCGGCCATCCATGATCTCAGTCTGGCGGCCGTCTACTGCGACTATTTGTACATGATCAACAAAGGGCGCATTGTCTATCAGGGTAAGCCCGAAGCCGTGCTGACGAAGGACAACATTCGCAACCTCTTCGAGGTCGAATGCGAGGTCTATACCAATCCCGTGACTGGCGGACTGGCGATTGCGTACCTACCGGAAGCATCGCAGGAAACGCCTCAGAAAACGCCTCAGGAAACGCCGCGTCAATCGCCTCAAGCTTCCTTTCGCGTAGGGTAATGCCGACAGGGAACCATCGATTCGATATACCGTCCGAATTCGAAGCGATACATACAGCATGCTTTCAGCCACATCCCTAAGCGGATGTGGCTGATTTCCAATCCTAACTCCTACTCGTTATGCTCTCGGCTTGCGGACATTCCGATTGCCGCCGCGTCCCGCGAAATCCGCCTTGATCGGCTCGCTCCAATTCTCCGCCAATGCACCGCTTCTTCGGAAATCCGCTATCGCATCCGCGACGACCTCGTAATTCAAAAGCGTTCCCTCGCTGTCGGCGTGATAGTTCTGCGCCCGGCTCGGGGCGATCCCGAATCGTCCCGCAACCTCCGGCGCGTCGATGTTCGCGCCGAGGAAGATAAACTCCCAGCCGTACTTGCTCGTTTGCCGCTCGATCATGGCTTTGATCTTGCCGTAGTCGTATTCGTGGCTGGCATTCTCCATGCCGTCCGTCGTAATGACCACCAGTACCTTGTCTGCCCGGTAAGCCTCGGCCGTATGCTTCTGGGCGCTGCCGATTTTGTTGATCGTGATGCCGATGGCATCCAGCAGCGCCGTCGAGCCTCCAACCGCGTATTCCTTCTCGGTAATCGGCGACACGGCTCTCAGGTCGATTCGGTCATGCAGCAGTTCATCGTTGTTGTCGAACAGCACGGTCGTGATGCGCGCTTCGCCTTCCATGGACTTTTGCTTCGCAAGCATGGCGTTGTATCCGCCGATCGTATCGGCCTCCAGTCCGCTCATCGAACCACTTTTGTCCAAAATAAACACCAATTCCGTCAGGTTCGTTTTCATGTTAAGCTCCTCCATTCCTATCGTTCGAGAATTCAGGATACCTGAACACGGAAACGGCGAGGTCGCTTCGAGAGCGACAATGGATTCGCTTGGCCGCGAGATAGAGCCGCAGCAGCTAGCGCACTCGTGGTTGCGCCTCATGAACCCAGCAGCGGCTGGTCATAATGGAAGAGGACCTCGTTAATGGCGAAAATATCGTACTTGCCCTGAAGGATGAAGTACTCAATAATAACGTCGAACTTCTGGCTGCGGGACAGGGCATATCCTGCGCGTTCCAGCAAGTCGGCGGTTTCGTCGAGCCTCAGTTCCAGCGCGACGGCCAGCGCGATGGCGGTTTTCTTGCTGGGCATATAAGCGGTGTTGCTGCGGATTTTGGAAAACAGCTTCCGATCGATATTCGCGCGCTTGTATACTTCTACATCCGACCGGCCTTTGGCGTCGATCAGCCGCAGAAGCGTCAACGCGAACGGCTCGTCGAGACGACCGATGACATCATCCAGCTCGGGCGGGAGCGATATGGATCCGAAGATCGCGGGCGACGCTTTGGCTTCTTCCGCCCTGCTATCTGCTTCCTCTACGCCATCTGCATCCTCTTCATAACGTCCTTCGTCCCGATCTTCATCAATGGCACGGCGTTCGACATCCAGGATACCGCGGCGCATCGAGACACTTTCAAGTACGTTCACGTAATGCTCGTCAATGAACGCTTCCACGTTACCGAGCAGCTGCTCGCTTACTTCGACCGCTGCCTTGTCGAACACGACGAGGTACACGTCCATGTCGCTGCCTTGCAGGAAATCTTGGATCGCGTCCGTTGCGACACGCAGGGCATCTGCCTTCGGATACCCGTACAACCCTGACGAGATGAGCGGAAATGCGACGGTTTCGCAGCCCTGCTGCGCGGCTAGGTGGAGCGAATTGACATAGCAACCGCGCAGGTGCGCCTCTTCTGCGTTGCTGCCGCCACGCCACACCGGACCTGGCGTATGAATGATGAACTTCGCAGGCAGCTTGAAGCCCGGCGTGATGACGGCATGGCCGACTTCGCAGCCGCCGATACGTTCGCATGCCTGCTGCAGCTCGCGAGTCCCGGCAGCTTTGAAGATCGCCCCGCATACGCCGCCGCCCATTTGAAGCGACGTGTTCGCGGCATTGACGATCGCATCGACCCGCATCGCGGTGATATCGTTTCGGACGATGGTAAACGGCATGATGATCGCTCCTTCAGAAGTTTCTTTATATGAAGTCTATCAAATTTCAGCTTCTATTCAAGGAGCAAGCCGGCACATGCATGCAGAAAAGCCAGCCTTCTCGGCTGGCTTTCGGCTGAATGGGTTGCAACGCCCGGCATGCTTACCGGTATGACGGTTCGGTTAATGCGCTTCCATTTTAATACGTTCGAATAATCGTCTCGATGCAATTCATCATCTTATTGAATTCGTTCAGCGCCTGCTCCGGATCGTGGGCCGCAATGCCCGCGAACATCGTATGGTGAAATTCGTACGTCTCGTCGAACAGCTTCTGGTCGCCGAGCGGTTCATTGAAGAACTTCTCGTACAGGGCGGATATCGACTCGAGCACGCTTGCCAGGATCGGATTGGACGCTGCCCGCATGACGCCGCGGTGAAACGCCAGGTCGATTTGGGAGGTCGGTTTGCCCGCTTCCTTCAGCTGGCTGTATTCTTGCAAGCATGCCGTCAATTCGTCGATTTGCGCCGGCGTAATGCGCTCCGCCGCCAATTCGACCGCTTTGCCCTCCAGTGCCCGGCGTACATCTAGTATCGAAAGCAAGAAGCGCTTTTCTTTTTCGATTTTGATTTTGCCGGCAAACCGATACGTGCCCACGTCGCGGACGTAGATTCCTTTTCCGTTGGACACGGTAATAACGTCGATCGCCTCCAGGTAACGCAGCGCTTCGCGGAGCGAAGAGCGGCCGACGCCGAACATCTCCGTCATCGCCTCGACCGATGGCAGCCGATCTCCTTCTTGCAGCTCTTTTTCTTCAATATAGTTCTGAATTTCCTGCGAGACCAACTCGGGCATCGACTGTCTTTGGATTTTAGCCACATCGCATCACTCCTCGATTACGCGAATCTAATCCGCTTCATAGGCTTCAGGCTTACAGCTCCAGATCGCGCACGGCCGCCCAGGTCCGATCCAAATCATCGATCAAATCGTCGGCGCTCTCCAAACCGATATGCAGACGAATTAAGCTGCAAGCACCCGCCCTGCAGCTTCCGCCCGCGGGGTTAACCGTGACGAGCGACTCGAAGCCGCCCCAGCTGACCCCGATTTTGAAGTACTTCAGCCGGTTCGCCCATTCCCGCATCTTCTCCGTCGACGCTGAGGATTCGAACGAGAACAGCCCGCTTGCGCCATTCATTTGCCGCATGCCCAGCTCGTGCTGCGGATGCGAAGAAAGCGCGGGATGGTTGACTCCCACTACGTACGGCTGGCTGAGCATGTGATTCGCGACCTTCAGGGCGCTGCGCTCATGCCGCTCCATCCGCAGCGGCAGCGTCCGCAGGCAGCGGGTAATCTGCGCCGCGGTAGCGGGCGTCATGATGCCGCCGAACAGCATATACTCATCCTCGGCAATTCGGCTGACCAGACGCCCGGAGCCCAGCACGACGCCGGCGACGCTGTCGCTCTGCCCGGAGATATACTTCGTGCAGGAGTGAACGACGAGATCGATGCCCAGCTCCAAGGGGCGCTGGAAAACCGGCGTCGCCCAGGAGTTGTCGACGATGGTTATGATGCCGCGGCTGCTCGCAAGCTCCGCGCAAGCCTTCAAGTCCTGCAGCTGGAACATCCCCGAGGTCGGACTTTCCAGATAGAGCAGCTTCGTCTCCGGGCGAATCGCCGAGCGAATGTTGTCTATGGAACGTCCATCCACGAGCGTCGATTCGATGCCGAACCGCTGCAGGTACTGGGTGATAAGCATTCGCGTCGGACCGTATGCCTGATCCATGCAGACGATATGGTCGCCGGTCTTGACCGTCGAGAGGATCGCCGCCGAGATCGCGGCCATGCCCGAAGCAAAGCACTTTGCCATTTCCGCCTGCTCCAGCTCGGCCAGCTTATCTTCCAGATACCGCACGGTCGGGTTATTCCCTCGCGAATACACGTGAAGGTTCTGCTGGTTCTGTCCGGCCGCGGCGAATTTCTCGTACGTCTCAAAGGCGAACAAGCTGGTTTGGTAGATCGGCATATTAATCGAACCGTGATGCCGTGCATCGACAGCGTCGTGAGCTGCCGATGTGTACTGCCACTCCCGGTCGTTCTTCTCTGTCATCGTTGATGCTCCTTTCTTCGTTATGCGAGGCGTTTATCCCTTGACGGCCCCTTGCGTCAGACCTTCGACGATGAAACGCTGCGCGATCGCGAACAAGGCGATGGTCGGGAGAACGGACAGCACGGTGCCGGCCGACATCGCGCCCCAATCGACGTCGAACTTCATCACGAACGAGTTCATCGCGACGGGAAGCGTTTTCAAAGATTCGTCATCGATAAACAATACCGCCATGAACAACTCGTTCCAGTTCTGCACGAAGGCGAAAATGAACGTTGCCGCGATCCCGTTCAGCATGACCGGCATGATGACGCGAATAAGCGCCGACAAGCGGGAGCAGCCGTCGATCATCGCCGCCTCTTCCAGGCTGGACGGGATTCGTTCGAAGAACCCTTTGAGCAGGATGGTCGAGAACGGAATCAAGCCTACGGTATACATCAAGATCAGGGATGCCCGCGTGTTGATCAAATCGAGCCGGGACATCAGCAGATAGAGCGGCGCGAGCGCCACGAACCCGGGCAGCATCTGGGTCAGGAAAAATCCCAGCATGACATGCTTATGGGTGCGGAATTTGAAACGGGCCAGCACATAGGCGCTCAGAACCGCAATGACGACGACGACGACGGCGGCGCTGATCGAGATGAGCACACTATTGAAGATGTAGATGTGGAATTTGGATATTTTAATGATATTGATATAGTTCTGGAAGGTCAAATGAGTGGGCCAATATTTCAGAGGAAAGGAGAAAATTTCTTTCTGCGGCTTGAGCGACGTGATGACGATCCAATAGAGCGGAAATACCATCACGATCAAATAGAGCGCCAAGAAGACGACCTTCGATCCTTTAAATAGGTGCCTCTGCATGTTAGAAGTCCCCCAATTTCGCTGATCTCGTCACGGTTAAGTAGAAGATCGTGTAGAGCAGAAGGATGCCGATCATGAGAATGCCGATCGCCGAAGCCGCGCCGTAATCGCCGCTGTACATGATTTTGTCGAGCATGAGCGAGGACAGAATATGCGTCGAGCCGGCAGGTCCGCCGTTCGTGAGCCCGTAGATGATCGACGGATCGTTGAATATCCAGATCGCGCGAAGCAGCGTCGTCGTGATGACCGTCGGCATAATGTAGGGCAGCGTAATGTTCAGCAGCTTGCGCGCGCCGTTCGCGCCGTCCATGCTTCCCGCCTCATACAGCTCCGACGGTACGGATTGCAGCGCCGCCAGCAGCATAATCGCAAAGAAGGCGATGCCGTACCATACGTTCGCGATAATGACCGACGTCATCGCCCAGTCGGGATCCGACAAGAAGCCGATTCGTTCATGAATAATGCCGCTGCGCAGCAGCAAATCGTTAATAACGCCGATCTGCGAGTTGAACATCCATTTCCAGATCAGGCCGATCAGGAAGCCGGACAATGCCCAGGGATAGAAAACAAAGCCCTGAAAAAATCCGCGACCGCGGAACCGCTTGTTTAATAGCAGCGCGACCGTCAGTCCGATCGCGAACTGCGAAATCAAAGAGATAAACACCCAATACAAGCTGTTGATCGAGGCATGCTTGAATTTGTCGTCCTCGAACATGTTCTTGAAGTTATCCAAGCCGATGAAGTGAACGTTGGTCAGATCGAAGAGCTGATAGTTCTGGAATGCCATGACAATGCCGCGCAAGAAGGGATAGTATGTAAAAACCAACATCAGCACCAGCGTGGGCAACAAACTGAAAAAAATGAATCCACGCGGAGAATTGCGGAAGCTCGTCTGCAATCGCCCGATAACGGAAGGCCGATCATCTTTCATGAACCGCACCACCTTTTACGTGAGAAATGGTAACGATGGGTGGCTGCACGCCACCCATCGTCCTTCTTGCATTCATGTTTTATTTCAAGTTTGCTTTTTGATCCGCCCAGAATTGATCCCATTTCTTGAGCGTATCTTCTTCCGTCGCTTTGCCGAGCAGCAGCGATTGGCCGCTTTCCATCGCGATTTGGCCCCATTGGCCGATGCCTGGGTATTTCGTGTTGGCTTTCAGGTTTACGAATTCATCCGGTTTGCTGGCCATATCGAGCAGCGTTTTATACAAATCGGTTTGGAAGAACGGGTCTTTGCTTGCCGAGGTATGGATCGGAATAAGTGCCGTTTTGATCGCGAAGTACGTGTTTTGTTCCGGACTCGACAGGAACTCGATCAGCTTGAACGCCTCGTCCTTGTGCTCCGAGTATTTGGTAATGCCCCAGCCTGCGCCGCCCGTTGCCGTGAACGCCTTGCCGCTTGGACCTTTCGGCATCGGAGCCGTACCGATCGTGTTGACATCCATTTTCTCCATCAACGCCGGGATCGCATCCGGATCTTGCAGCAAGATGCCGGTTACGCCGGACGTGAACGCTTGAACCTGCTCTTGGTAGCCCCAGTTGATCGAATCCTTCGGAGAGCCCTCTTTATACAGCTTCACGTAAAGATCCAGCGCTTGCTTCGCTTCCGGCGTCGAGTACATCGATTTGCCGTCTTTCAAGAACGTCGAATCCGCCTGATCGATGTTGTCGAAGTTGTAATTCTGAATCATCGTATCCGGAACGCCGTTCGCGCCCGCGCCGCCGCGGAACGAGAAGCCGTAACGGTTCTTGCTTGGATCCGTCAGTTTGACTGCGGCTGCCACCATCTCTTCATAGTTGGTCGGCGGCTGAATGCCCTTCTCTTGGAACCAGTCTTTGCGGTAGAACATTTGGCGTTGGTACATGCCGTTCGTAATAAAATACAGGTTATCGTTCAAGGAGGCTACCGATTTGGCAACGTCAACGACGGTTGCGTAATCCGGCCAGCTCTTCACGTAATCGTTCAACGTCTCCAGATAGCCGTTATTGGAAAACTCGGCTACGGTGGAGTCGCGCACTTCCAATACGTCGAGTTCTTCTTTGGCGCCAAGAATGGTTTTGATCTTGTTGTCGGCTTGGTCAAAAGGAGGTGAAATTAAATCGACTTTAATGTTCGGATTGGCTGCTTCGAACTTGGCTATCATTTCTTGCAATACCGCTGTTCGAGCCGGGCTCGTCAAGCTCTCGATCATGCGAAGCGTGACTTTCTTCCCTGAGCCCGCATCGCTTCCCCCGTTGCTGCTGCTGCTGTTATTGTTGTCCCCGCAGCCCGCTAGTACACCCACGAGCAATACGCCTGCAACCGCGCCAAGCAACATCTTTTTCTCTTTTTTTGCCGCCATTGAAATAGCCTCCTTTTTTTTACAAGCCACCAAGCAGACTGGCACACAAGCACTCATCATCCAAGCATATGCTCTGCCTGTCTGATAGGTAAATTGTAAATGAAAGCGTTTTATAATACAATCCCATTTTCTTGCTATTTCAAAAATTATTTTTTGTCTGAATAATCTAACTGGCAGCTTTCGCAGCTCCAACCTAAAAAGCCGGAATCCTGGTCGTACGGATTCCGGCTTGCTGCTTTTTGCGCCTGCTGTTGCGCCTACTATTGCGCCGTGTTGAATGTTCGCGGCCTTTAAGGTTTAGCCCGTTAAAGAGTCATCGCCTGCCCGTACCGCGCCAGAAAAGCTTCCTTCTCCTTGTAGTCCGGAATGACGCTCCCGACACGCCTCCAGAAGGAGCGGTCATGGTTCATATGCGTAAGGTGGCATAGCTCATGCACGATGACATAATCGATGACCTCGATCGGCGCCATCGCCAGACGGTAATTGAAGGTTAATTGCTTATTCGAGCTGCAGCTGCCCCACTTGGTGATGGACTCGACGATTTCGATCGACTTCGGCGTCGCCTTCAGCTGTTTCTGATACATCGGAATGCGCTCCAACACGATCTTCTTGCAGCTTGCGAAATAGAACTTCTTCAGTCGTTGCCGAAGCTCTTCTTCATCCGCCGACGTCGTGTCGATCAAATCGCTCAGCAGGCAGTATCGGCCCAAATGGAGGAATTTACTGTGCTCGTCATCGTACTCTCTGGTCCGTTGCTGCGCTTCGCGGGCTTTCTCGATCGCGCGGAGTTGTTTCTCGATCCATTCCCCGTGCTGCCTAACGGCGGATTCGATCCGCTCGTCGATCGAACCGTTGGGCGCCTTCACCGTAATGAGGCCGGTCGGATCGATATGAATCGTAATTTTGCGTCCAGGTCCGTAAGCGACATGGCATTCGATGATGCGGTGTTCGAGTTGAATCTTCATAATCTCCATCGTTTCTTCGGTTTATTGACGTCGTTAATAGTGTTGCCAACCTAGCCTAGCCCAGCTTCTGCCCGCAATTCGGGCAGAAATTGGCGCCTTCGTTCTTGGCGCCGCAGTTGGGACAGAAGTTCGGCTTCTTGCCGCCTTCCGAGGACGAAGGCGATGGCGTCGCCGAAGCTTGGCCATTATTCGCCGCAGGCTGCTGCTCCTGGCCGCGGTTCATGTTCTTCATCATTTCATTGGCCATGTTCATGCCCATCATCATGCCGGCCATATCCGCGGCAGCGCCGCCGCCTTGCACTTTACCCGATGCGATGCCGTCCGTCATGCTCACCTGCTGGTATTTCTGCAGATTGCCGATCATCTCATGCGAAGCGGTCTTCGTAATCATATCCTGGATTTCCTGCGGGTAGTTGAAGCTCATGACCTGGAAGCCCGTGATCGCGATGCCGATGTCCATCATCTGCATATCCAGATCCTCGCGAATCCCGTTCGCAATATCGAAGGCATTGGCCTGCAGGTTGAACATATCCTTGCCTTCCCGGCTGATCCACTTCATCAGCAGCTGATCGAGCACGGCCGTCATCCGGATTTTGACGTCCTCGACCAAGTAGCTTTGCTTGATTCCGGCGATCTGATCGATCAGCGCCATATAATCGCTCACCTTGAAGTTGAACGTGCCGTTGGCGCGAATCGGCATCCCGCCCGGAAGCTGCGGCGTCGGAATCAGAATCGGACTTTGCGTTCCCCAACGAACGGTAAACTCCTTCGTGTTCACGAACAGCACTTCCACCCGCATGCCGCTGTTGAATCCGAATTTAAACCCTTTCAGCGTCGACAGGAACGGAATGATGTCCGAATCGATATTGAACGATCCTTCTTCCTTGAAGACCCCTTCGACCTTGCCGTTATTCAGGAAGACGGCATCTTGACCGGCGCGGATAATAAGCTTGCTTCCCTTCTTGATCTCCCGGTTGCTCCACTTCCAGAATATCATATCGTCCCTGAACTCTTCCCATTCCACGACGTTCGCAAATTGATTGCCGAAAATCCCCATTCCAATCCCATCCCTTCTATGGTCCGTACTGAACTCGCGCGTTATCGTTCACGTGCAGTTGTATCTTCATCGCTACTGGCTTCTACAAACTATTGCTAGCTGCTAAAAGGAGCCTCTGCCTCCGCTATGCGATGAACCGCCCCGGGTGGTCCCGCCGCCACCGCCTCCTCTGGAGCCGTTGCCGTTGTTCTTCGGAATCCTGGTCTTGGTCACCGTCGTCCGAAGGTACTGATCCGCATGCTCCAGTACGCCTGACGTGCCTGCATTCTCATACGTCGCCCCGCTCACGGTTACGCGGCCGCCGGAACGGTAAACCATCACAGTGACGATTATCCCGCCCAGGATCAAGGCCGCTCCCAATTGAAACCAGAGCGCAAACAAGATATTATCGGGATTTACGCCGGGCTTGTATCCCATATACTTGTGCGACAGCGTAATGTAGCGCTCGAATCCTTTGGCATAATCGCCTCGCGCTAAATCCGGCGTAATCTCGGTGATGATCTTATCCACCCTGCTGTTGTCGAGGGTGGTTTCCGCCTTGCCGAAGCCGGCCAAGTAAAAGTCCCGGTTCCTCATATCCATCGTCAGAATGACGGCATCGCCATGAGGCTTGTCGTACCCCGGCGCCTGGTCGTCGTAGAAATCCTCCGTCTTGAGCTGGACATCTTGGTTCTCCGCATTGGCGGAAGTAAGAATAATAATGTCGGTCTCTCTGTCAGCTCCGTATCGGTTAGCCAATGCATTCAGTTCATCCCGTTCCTGCTGGCTGAGCAGATTCGCTTTATCGTAGACGAGTTTTTTGGTCCCGTTTCCGGTTCCGGTTTCCGCTGCTTCCGAATGAACGGGCATCGCCAAAGCTGCCACGCAGACAACAACCATCAACAGGACGGTTAGAACCGCACTGCGTCTTCTCATAAGAACCCGCCTCCCATCGCCCAGGAGACAACCTTTAAGGACAAGAACGCCACGGCGGAAATGCCCGCAAACCAAGCGGTTACCTTCGCCTTGCTGATCGGAGGCTTGCCGACGACTTTCCCTGTCTGGCCGTTCATGGCAAACGTGTACTCCGCTCGGTTGAAGCTATACCTCACCATCCATACGGGAAGAAGTACGTAATCGGCCCGCTTCGCGGTCGTATCCACTTGCTTATCGATGTAGTTGACGCTCGTATAACCGGATACGGTCGAAGAAATGAAAGCATCGACGTACGGGCTCGTTTTCTCTTTGGCCCGCGGGAATAACTGCTCGTCATTGTAGCTGTATTTCTCCGCCAGATACCCGGCCAGATAAGGCGTCTTGAATGCCTTCAGCTGATCGTACGGAAAAGGCTCCAGCTTATCCATCAGCGCGTCGTTCATTTTCTCCGAGGCATCGAGCGGCAGCCGGACATAGTCCACTTGGAGTTTGCGATAGATGCTGTAATGCTGCGTCTCCGTAATCCTATAGTCGCCCTGCGTATAGACTCTGACCTTGGTTCCCTGCGCTTGGACCTCGATGTCGTTATGCAAATCGTACAGCCAGAAGGGGACATAAATCCCGGTAATGCCCGCGATCCGATCTGCCGTCATGAAGCCGCGAGGGGTAAGCAGGCCGTTCCTGCACCATTGCTTGAACGCCTTCATCGCCGCGTCCTTCGCGATCGTGAAGGGAATCACCATCACGGGAGCGAATTCGCCGGACAGCCGGTCGCTGAGCACCACGGCAGAACCGCAAAAGCTGCAGGATGTCGCGCTTGTCTCCGGCTCGGTCACGATGACGGCCCCGCAGCTGGTGCAGTGGTACTCTTTCACCTCATGGTCCGCGAACGCCTGACTCTTCAGCGGATCGATCATTTGCTCGATATTGTCCTGCCGCCCGCATCCGGGGCAGGACAGCGTGCCCGTAGCCGCATCGAAAACCATGCCGCTGCCGCAGTTGGGACACTTGTATTCAATAACCGCCTCCACGCCGCTCACCTCGACCTTAATCTCTCTTTGATTGCCGCAAGCTCCTCTTCGGCGCTTATCGGCGCAGCTAGCGTCTTGCCGTCTCCCGCTTGTCCATTCGCATCCTTCTCGCGCAGCGCCTGCGCCAGCAAGACATCCAGATCGTCTTCCCCGGTCCCGCCCCGAAGCTCGGCGAGCGCGAGCGCTTCGTTCAACGCCAGGTTCGCCTTCTCTTCCATCGCGTGAAAAGCAGCACCCGCCTTGCCCGCAGCCTGATTGCCGCCATTCACTTGCTGCTGCGCCGAGGCTTCCGCCAGCTTGCCCTTCAGCTCTCCATGCCGCGCTTCGAGCTGCGCCAGATCGGACACGAGCTTATCCTGCATCTGCTTCATCAGCGTCGCTTTCGCAAACGCCCGGTCATAGGCGGCTTGCAAGTCATCAAGCTGTTCGGTCTGCTTGGACTTCTGATCCAGAAACTTGAGCGCGCGTTCGTCATCGCCCGACTCCGCCGACTTCTCCGCATACCGCTGCAGCTTCTTGATCTCGGCGCCGCATTCGTCCAAGGCCCTCTTGGCCCTGTCCGCTTCCACCTGCACCGACGCCGTCTCCGCTTTCACGCTGCCGAGATCGCTGGATACGCGCTGCATATAAGCATTCACGGCCTTTTCCGGATCATCCGCCTTGTCCAACAAACCGTGCATATTGGCCTTCATCACGTCCCTGAACCTCGATAGCATCCCCATCACAAGCTCCCCTTTCCAAAGGCTGACATTATATCCTATTCTACATTACTTTTGGAAAGGGAAAAAGCCAGCCGGGTTCGGCTGGCTTTCATGCATCGCAGTTGGAATTACTTCACTAACGCCTCGATCTCGCTCTTCAATAGCAGGTACCGATGAACGCTTCTCATGATCGGCACTTTGGTAAGGCTGTTCTTATCCGCATAGGTCTTCATTTGATCTTTCGTAAGACCCAACATGCTGCCTGCTTCCGTAACGGTTAAGACGACTTCGTTGCTTGTCGCATTAAAGGTCTTTTTCACTTTCTGGTTCCAGTCTTCAAATGCTTGCATAGTTCGGCGCAACCTTTCCTACTCGTAGACAGTCCGTTTTTTGACTTTATCCTTCTATTATAGCAGAAGTCCCGGCTTTCTCCTAAACCAGAATGGTCCAATCAACGCTGCCGCGGATACGTCCATCGCCTTATTCATGCATTTGACGCAGCTCGTTTGCTCCGGCTGCATAGCGATACCTCGTCGTATCCCCCATATCCTCCTCATTCTCCTTCATCTCAAGCTGAAAGACCTGGTCGTCGGGATTGTACGTGACGCGGTCGCTGTAGCCGGCCCCCAAAGCCTCTTGAACATGTACGGATTGGATCCGCCCGCCGATGTTTTTGTAGATATAGATTTGCCGGGCATCGGTCAGAACGACGGCTTCGGTTATTCCATCCCCGTCCAGATCTTGCTCGTAGATGGCCGAGGCGTCCATTTGCTGGTACGCCGACACCCCGCCGGAGTCGGTGGAAATCCAGAACGCGCATCTTCTCTCCGGCCCGCATCGTCCTTCCAACCGGTAAGCAGCCAAGCCAAAGGCATCGCTCGGCTGCAGCTTTACCTCCGTCATCTTGCCATAGCCAATTTCGTAAAACTCCCCGTTCGCGGAACTGCCGTCGCCGGTTAGCTGGAATCCAAAATAGGCGGTGGCGCCTTGTCCCGCTTTCGTATAATCCACATACTTGCCGATTCCGTCGAAGGATACTGTTTCCTTCACTTGCACATCCGATAACGGCAGCCGCAGCAGATTCGAACTTCGGATTCCCTTATCCGTATCCGGAATGGCGGACAGCTCCTTCGCAGGCTCATAGTGCAGCGGGATCTCGTCAGCCGATGCTTCTCCGCCCCCCGATTGCTCTTGGATATTTGCAAAGCCCGCAACGAGCGACGGCAATCGGTCCAATGAGAAGAGAACCGAGACGCCGATTATTAGACCGATCAAGGGGACCGCATAGAAGAAAGCGCTGTTCAGCTTCCTCCTCCGTTGCTGCTCCACCCGCATGATGACCGCCTGCTTCATTCCCTCCGAGAACACGCCTTTCGGCGCAGCGCTTGCCTTGACCAGGACATCCCACTGCGGTTTCTCAGCCTTCTCCATCGCGATTCCCCCATTTCTTCTCCACTTCCTTGCGCGCTCGGCTCAGTCTGGATTTCACCGTTCCTTCTGAGATCTGGAGCAGTTTGGCCATGTCCTGGATCGTCATGTCGTGCTCCAGCTGCAGCACAAGCACCTCTCTCAGCTTGCGGGATAGCCCCATAATAATGCTCCGGATGTCCGCGGCTCCCTGATTGGCCAGATAGGCAGCCTCGGCAGAGTGGGCAGTCTGAGTGTTCTTCACCTGTGCGAACAACAAAATCCTGCGAACATAACCGGACCTCATCTCGTTGATCGCCGTATTTCTCGTAATCGCGAACAGCCAGGTTTTGAACGAGGATTGTCCGCGAAAGGCAGACAGGTTCAAATGAACCTTAATAAACACTTCCTGCGCGATATCCTTCGATTGCTCGGCATTATTGGTCAACGCATAGGCGTACCTCCATACATCGTCCCCGTACTGCGTCATGAGGTTGTACAGCTCGGTACAGTCGACCTCTTCCATGTATTTTAAGTAGTCCGCTTCCATCGCTGTCCCTCCCAGCCTATTAGACAAGCCAACTTGCCGAAAGTTCCCTTTCCTCCCTAATTAAGCCGAATAATTCCGATAAGCGTTTTTAGATTTCGCTGGAAAGGTAATGATACGAATAGGATAATGGAAGAAGGTCCAAAACCAGGAGGTAATCATGGGTAAAGTCGTGCATTTCGAGATTCATGTCGATGATATGGAGCGTGCCAAGACGTTTTATGGCGAGGTATTCGGTTGGAGCTTCGAGGATTGGAGCAGCTATGCCGGCATGCCTTATTGGGGGGCCATCACGGGCGATCCCGCCGCAATGGGAATCAACGGGGCTTTGATGCAGCGCAAAGGGCCGTCCCCGCAGCAAGGACAAGCTTTGAACGGGTACGCCTGTACCTTGGGCGTCGGAGACTACGATGCGACGGAAGCCAAAATCCTTGAGCATGGGGGCCAGCTCGCATTGCCCAAGTATGCGCTGCCCGGGATGGCATGGCAAGGGTATTATATCGATACGGAAGGCAATACCTTCGGTATCCATCAGCCGGATCTGAAAGCCAAATAAGCACGCGCGCCAGTTTCGGCGCAGACGAAAGCCCGGCCGCATGCGGTCGGGCTTATCACGGTTAAGAAATGGCTTCATCCGGTCGAAAACGAAGGTTCAGCAGTTGAAACTTGCCGCCTGAAGCATAGGTGATATCGGCCTCTACGTCACCGAAATACTCGGGCTGCACGTTCCCGTCAATAATGATTCCGATCGCAGCCGCGAACGTCAACTTATGCTGCTCGGCCTTGAAATAGATGATGCTGCCATAACCGAGCTTATCCTTGATCTTCGCTTCGCCGTAGTCCGTTTGGTATTTCTTGAGGCTCACCTCGTATTGCTGACTGCCAACGGTGAGTTCTCCGAACAGCTCGCCGTTCTTATTCGTTGTCTTGATCTGCATCAGCTTGTCGAGCTGCGCGATGTAGTCATCCGAGAGAAACTCATGGTCGATAAACGGTTGTCCCGCAGACGGGCTCTCTCCTTGGTATTCAACGACATGCAGCTCCTCCAAACTAACCCCTGTTCCGGACCCGATATCCAATACGGCGGCGAGCTCCTCCTGCCCATCCCCGTCATAGTCCTCCGCCTGGAGCACCGGCAAGATCTGCCTGGGCGTCGCATAGATCCAATCCATCGTTTGCTGCTTTTGGCCGATTTGCAGGCGTGGATCGTCGTTGGATCCGGGGTACAAATAGATGTCTTTCTCCGGCAATGAAGCGACCGGTTCCGCGACCGCTTCTTGCTTGGAGCCGCTGGCGTCGTCCGCTGCTCCTGAGGCACGCTCAGCGTTAGGCTGCTCGAGACGTTTCTCTGCTGCAAGCGGCTTGGCTCCCTCCCCTTCCGAAGAGCAGCCTGCGAGCATTATGGATACGGTCGCTGCGCCAATGAGAAGGCGGCTAACGCTTGTCTTATGCTTGGCCATCATCACGATCCCTTTCCTGACGATTCATAAACGTTCTAGCCTATAACCCAGAACATGAAGTCTGCTATATCTGTAAACGCAACGGGGCTCTTGATTGTTACAGGCAACGGTACGATTTGACTTTCGCAACCGCAGCAATCCCTTTATAATTCTTGCTAAGAACCTCATACAGGAGGCATTGAGTCATGGACATCCCGGACGAGCTTGCGCTGCTTTCCATATTCGAATCGGAGCCCGAGCTTCTGGATACGGAAATTGAAGATCTGCCGTTCATCTATAACCAAGCTGCATATCGGTTCTCTAATGCGGGCGAGGACTTCACCCTCGTGATTTCTCCTGCTTGCGGTCAATTCCGATTAACCGTCACGGATCGTAGCACCGCCGAGAACCTGTCCTATTTCGATCTGCAACAAGTAGCCAAGCTTGAAATCGCGTCCGACACCAAAGAGCGTTCAGCCATCCTGCTGACGTTGAATCAAGGCGAGATTATACAGACGCTTCAGTTGATCTTCAAACCGCGCTTTGCTTGCCTGCTGAAAGAACACTTCAACCGCTGATAGGCCGCAAACGCTCCTCGTCCAGACTTTCCGCAGCCCAAATGAAGAACGCAAAAAGGGACACCGGCATGGCGTCCCTTCTGATGATAATCATGTTAGTGTTAGTGTGGAGACGAGCGTCACCGAAATTATTCGGGCGGATTGCTCTTGGCCTTCATGTTCTTAACCGCCGTATTGCGGCTTTGCGTCGATTCATGCAAAATCGGAAGCTCTTTCATGCCTTTTTGCATAGGTGACTTGCATTGCATGCAGGTCGGAACGTCTTCGAATGAGAAACTGTCCCGCAGCCAACCGTTGCAGCCTTCCTTGGTGCACGACCAAATGGCAGTCATCTCAACCGGATAATCCTCTATGGGTCTCTTACGGGAAAAATACATCTGCAAGTCCTCCCTATGGTTAACTTCACAAAAAAAGCCACATGTCAAAAAGGATGCTTCGCGTCCCTTTCGGAATGTGACGTTTCGTCTCAATACGATAGCTTCATTATAACACAAAATAGCCGAATTAGCGAGGGTACACGCCGTCTTTCTAAGACAAAAGGGCTACAATTTCTGTAAATCCGCGTCTAGCCGCATGCTCGGCCGGCGTGACGTGCTCGCGATCCGCAATATGCTTATTTGCCCCGTGCGCAAGCAGCAGCCGAATGATTTCTTGCTGCCTTACGCCTCCGTCCGACAAGATCACGGCCTCTAACAAGGCTGTCCAGCCCAGTTTGTTGACATGATTAACTTGAACATCCGTCCGTTCGAGCAATAATCGGACCACTTCGACATGGCCTCTTTCGCTGGCCGGAATTAACGCGGTTCCGCCATAGCCGTTGACGATCGTCATATCCGGAGCTGCCCGATCGATCAAGAGTCGCACCAGATCGGCATTGCCCTTCACGCTCGCGATCATGATTGGCGTCTTATCGATTGCATCGCTTGCCACGTTCACGTCTGCGCCAAAGTCCAAGAATAGTTTCACCATGTCCATATCGTTTCTATCCGCTGCCTTGTTGATTCCCGTTTCCTTCGCGGCATCTTGAAGATTGATGTCTATTCCGCGCTCCAATTGACCTCTGACCGAAGCCGTATCGCCCCGCTCGACAGCGGCAAAAAATAGGTTTGGGTCATACGTATCGTCGATCATCCCGGTTCTCCCCTCTTCGCCAATATTGCTATATTGTGGACGGCACCCATTTAACGATCCAATAACAATTGAGCCTTATACTATAGATGTGCTTGGTAACTACTTCTCATCATAGAAAGGAAATCAGCCTATGGGAATTCATACGTACTTTCAGTCGTTAACCGATCTCGAACGGATCATCCGCTGTCCGGGCAAGTTCAAGTTCCAAGAGCACAGCGTATCCGCCCATTCCTGGAAAGTCGTGCAATATGCCAAGACCTTGGCGGACATCGAAGAAAGCAACGGCGTGACGGTGGATTGGAAGAAGCTGTACGAGATCACGAGCAGCCACGATTACGGCGAAATTTTTATCGGGGATATCAAGACGCCCGTGAAGCATTACTCGCTCGAGCTCCGCGCGATGCTGCAGCAAGTGGAGGAAGGCATGGTCGCCCATTTTATCGACGAGCATATTCCGGAGACGTTCAAGTCGATCTTCCGCAGACAGCTGCGCGAGGGTAAGGATCAATCCGTAGAAGGCCAAATTTTAGAGGTAGCCGATAAAATGGACCAAATCTACGAAGCCTTCGCCGAGCTTCAGCGCGGGAATACGGAGAAGGAATTTATCGTGATGTACCGGTCCGCGCTGATCAAAATCAAACAAATCAAGCTTCATTGCGTCGATTATTTCTTGGCGCATATCCTCCCCGACCTCGTCAGCGAAGGCGCAAGATCCCCGATCGATATCCATCAAATTACGAAAGAAGCGCTAGCAGCCTGAAAGACGTCCCCCCACGTTAGTGGCCGGCGGCGTCTTTTATTTCGTTACCAGCGAATTTCCCTGAGGAGGGCAAGCATCTCGGCCAGCTCGCTAGCGCTTAACGGCCATTGTTTCATTTCGAGCTGCAGACGTTCCAAGCTCAAGAAGCCCTTCGCCACCCCGTTCAGGCGAGCAGCCAGGGTCGCGTTCTCCAGCGCTTCCTCGGATGGATAGATCGTGCTCAGCTTCGCGACGGCGTCGGGGAATCGTTTCAGATAATACTTCTGATGTCTGGATTCCGCGGGATAGAAGGTCCGGAACGGCGCCAGCTCCGTATCGAGGCTCCCCTTCTCCCCCTCTATCCGGCTCTTGATCCTCTTGAATGCCCGCTCTTGTTCTTCATCGCGATAAAGCAAGAGCGACTGATATTGCCGATCCTTATAACCATTGATATTCACGGGCTTATGGTTGCTCCAGAACGTCTCTAACAACTCATCGCGAGAGACCAAAGCAGGATCGTAAAGCAGCTCGACCGTCTCGGAATGGTCCCCCATGTCTCGATAGGTCGGTTCGTAGGAAGTGCCCCCGGCAAAGCCGACATGCGTCCTGATAACGCCCGGCATCGCGCCGAACAACGCCTCCGGACTCCAGTAGCATCCCATGCCCAGCGTAATCGCGCGAAGATTATGCTCCGTCTTGTTATCGTTCATCGCGTCGGCCTCCAAGTCTGTTCCGGATGATTATTCCACGACCTTCTGTCGATGCTGCGCCAGCTGCGCCTTCTTCTCCGCCAGCTGTTTGGAGGATTGGGCGAGCAAGCCGTTAATCTCGTCGATTCCCTTCTTCAGCTTCGTCTCCCGCGCAAGCTTGCCGTTCAAATCGTTGACCGATTGACTTAATTTCTGATCGCGTTGGAGCTGTTTTATTTTGGCCGACGCTTGTTCGCGTTTCTTGGTCTGTTCGAGCACGAGCGCCTGAAGATCGGCGATCTCCTTCTCTAGACGAGCAATGATGGAGCGCGTGAAACTGATTGCCATGCGTGGCACCTCTTCATCCTGTAATTTTGCGTTGACCCCATTCTACTACAGTTGCCCAAGACTACGCGAGCACGGGTAAGGCGCGCGCGGTGGCAGAAGCCCGTTCGCTGGAAACCGGCATACAGTTGTCAAGCAAAGGGGATCCTAGATCAAACCATCTGTTACAACAAAAACCCGACCGTAAACGGTCGGGTCAGGCCGATAAGAAAGCTGTCTTCCGGGCAGCCCCTCTGGTTCCACATGAATTCGGTTACGAGCTGAGCAGCTTCATGATCCGAATGCCCGTACCCTTGCTTCGCTCGTCCTTCGTGCCCGCGCAGCGGACGATGACCCGTTGAACCTTGCGTTCGGACTGCGGCGGGAACGAAACCAGAATCGGCCGGTAGGCCAGCAGGCACCACTCGTCGAAGACGTCGACCGGCGCGAAGCTCTCGCCCCCGTCCAACGAATATTCGAGCACGCCGCTGTCCGGGCCGTGCAGCAGGAGAATCCCGAGACGACGTCCTTCGAGCGCGAATGACAGGCTCTCCCCGCGACTGCCTTCGGCAACCAGATGGTCGGTGGCAAAGCGCCAATTCATCATCGGATCGTCCGCGCCGAGCCTGGCCGGCACGAAGCCGTCCGAGACGACGTCATGACCGATGTCCGTCATCGCCGCGAACTCGTAATTGCCTCCATCGAGCGGGCGCGGCAGCTCGTCTGCCGGCGCGTCAAGCGATAGGAGCGATGCGGGCACCACGGAAGCGTTCGGGATTTCGGACGGAACCGGGCTCGTGCTTGTCTCGTCATCCTCCACCGCATCGGCGACCGCCGCCACGGCCTGCTCCACGAACTGTTCGACATACGAGGCGTACAGCGCATGTCCTTGGTCGTTCGGATGGACGCGGTCCGGCGCCAGCTCGGCCCACGTCACGCCGCCCTCGCGGATCAGATCCTGTACGCCGCCCGCAAAATTAACGGATGCGATGCCGTAATGCTCGGCCACCTCTTCGTGCACCGCGATGTTGAACGGGAGCTCGCCCTCGAGGTTCTTGTCCGCTGCCGTATAGACGAAACACAGCTCCGTCTCCGGCGACACGCGGCGGGTCTGACGCACGATGCCTTCCATGCCCCGGACCGACTCCCCTCTGTCCTCGCCGTCGTTGACGCTGAACTCGACGAACAGCAGATCGACCGCGCCTTGGCTGAGCGCGTGCGCCTGCAGACGATGCGCGCCGAACGTCGAATTCGTGCCGCCGACCCCGGCATTGACGAACGTAAAGCGGCAATCCGCGCAGCGTTCGCTCAGATACTTCCCGTTCAATGCCCGCCAGCTCGTCTCGTCCTGCAGGGATGCGCCGGCTCCTTCCGTAATCGATCCGCCCAGATAGGCTACCGTCAGCGCTTCGCCGCGAAGCAGCTTGGCGGCAAACCGCGGCAAGCCTTCCCGTATTCGGATATGTCTTGCATGCAGCATGTCCTCACGTCCTCTCGTATGAACAAGCCCTTTCGAATAGCTCGAAAGGGCTTGCCGTATTCCGGACGCCGCCAATTGCGGCGCCGTCTTCTATCATTAACCTACTTCATGCCCTTACTTCGCGGGAACGAATTGCTCGCCGCCTTCGGCTCTTGCTTCGAACTGATGGCTTACCGAAGCTTCCGCGATATCACTGTATGCCCAGTACCCGCTCTTCACGTCCGTCCACGGCAGCTTGACGTCGCCGTGGAGCGGACCACGGCCAAGCGTGCGATTGAGGATCGCGGCCGCTTCGGCGCGCGTGACCGCATGGCCCGGCCGGAACGTGCCGTCCGCGTATCCGCGGATAATGCCCGCGCCCTGCACCTTCGCGATGGCCGCCTCCGCCCAATTGCCGCGCGTATCCGTGAACCCGACGCCGACTTTGGCTTCGCTCGTCGCGATCGCCGCTGCCAGGCTCGCCATCTCGGCGCGCGTAATCGCTTGATCCGGCTTGAACAGGCCGTCCCCGAAACCCCGCATCAAGCCGAGCTTCGTGACCTTCGCGATCGCATCGGCCGCCCAATGGCCCGGCTTCACGTCGCGGTAGCCGATGGCTTCGCCCGTGCCGTCCCGCGTGATGATCCGCGACAGAATCGTTGCCATTTCGGCGCGGGTGAGGTTGTTCGCCGGCATGAACAGGCCGCCTTCGAAGCCGCTCATGTACGCCGCATGGCTGCCGCCCGAGGCCGCGTCATGCTTCACGACCGCGAACGTGCTGAATTTATCGACCGTGAACCGCAAGCCTTTGCCGCCCTGCCATTCCACGATCGTGCCCGGCTTGTATTCCGCGGTGCCGTCGCTATGTTCGATATACACGCCGAGCTGTCCAGGCTCCAAACCTGCGAGCAGCGCCGCATCGACCGGCACGATGACGTCCACCGCGCGGCCTTGGAAGTTCGTCTCGATCGACACCGGCTGGCCGATGATCGACGCCTCGCTGCCGCCCGTCGCAAGCTTCACGACCGCCGCTCCGCTCGCGCGCTCTTCGAGCTGACCTTTCGCCGTCGCATCCTTAACGGGCTTAAACGTAAACGTCGCTTCTCCATCATAACCCGACAAGGAAGCATTTGGAATCACGATTCCGCCGTTCGCGGTCTCGATACCCAAGTCGAGGCCGCTGCCGGCAAGCGCCTGGCTCGAAGCCTTCGGAATCGTCACGGTCGTCGCCGACGTCACGCCCTTCTCGTCCGGTACGACGATCGTCGCCGCCTTCGCTCCGGCTGCTTTCAGCTTCGCGATAGCGTCCTTCGCCGCATCGGCACCGAACGTCACGCTGTCCGACTTCGTGCCGTCGTTCGCGGTCGTCCGCGTAATGTCGAGCTGCAGCACGCCGTCCGATCCATTGCTGCCGTTCACTTCGCCTTTAATGACTTCCGTGCCGCCCGTGACCGGCGGATAAGAAATGCCCGAACCCGTCGATGCATTGCCGCTCGCCACGATAAAATTCAACCGATCGGCGTACATTTCGGCGCCCGATTTCTTCACGACCTTAATCGTATGCTGGCCGCTGGCGAGACCGTCAATGCCGTACAGACGCTGTCCGACGGTCCGATCGGTGCCTGATGCGCTAACTGTGCCTTTCGACTCGCCGTCCACGAAGATTTCTACGTCGCCTTGGGATGGCCCCTTCGGAGACAGCACTTCGATGCCCGTGCCGCGGAACGTATACGTATAATAATCCCCGTTGGTCGCCGTCGTATGGACATCCTGCCAGAAGTCGCCGTCAAAATTGAACGTCAGCTTCGCGACACCGGATGCCGCCAGCGTGGACAGGTAGGATTTCTTGATCGTGACCTTGTCGCCGTCGATCGTATAATCCGTATCTTTCGTCAGCGAGCTTGATCCGTTCGCGATCCCTTTGAAGCTGCCGACGTTCTCAAGCAGCGTGACGGTCAGGTCCGCCTGCGCGGCCGGATTCTTGTCGAATGCGGCCGTGGTCGGGCCGATCAGATCCGGAATGCGAACCTTCAACATATCGAGCAGCATGTAGCTGCCGGATTTCTTAACGGCCTTAATCGTGTGCTGGCCGTTGGATAAGCCGTTGATTTCATAAACGGTTTGCTGCGCGAGACGCCCGTCATGATGCGTGTCGACCGTGCCTTTGAGCACGCCGTCCACGAAGACGTCCATTTCTCCTTGCGATTCGTCCATCTCCGTGATCACCTTGATGCCCGTGCCGCGGAAGGTATACGAGAACGATTCGCCGTTCTTCTCGGCAAACTGCACGTCGTCCATGTAATCGCCCATG
Source organism: Paenibacillus sp. J31P316 (assembly GCF_056269105.1). NCBI lineage: Bacteria > Bacillati > Bacillota > Bacilli > Caryophanales > Paenibacillaceae > Paenibacillus > Paenibacillus sp. J31P316. The sequence goes on from NZ_JBWDNI010000019.1 coordinate 72,285, forward strand.
CCCCGGCCCGAGCTGCGATTCCAAGAGCCGTCGTAGTGAATGGACGGATCGTCATTGTTGATATTCGCGTAACGACCCTCGGAAGTCGTATCGGTGATCGCGATCGTCAACGTTTGCGGCTGTCCCGCGCTGAACGTCAGCGTCAGGGGCAGGGAGCCGGCCGCTTGCTTAGCCAGGTAAGACTTCTTGATCGTCAGCACATTACCGCTCACCGCGTAATCGGTGCCCTCGGTCAGCGGCGCTGCGCCATTCGCGACGCCGCTCAGCGTATTATCGTTCAACGTCAGCGTCGTCGTGACGTTCGCCTGCTTCGTAATCTTCAGGTCGAACGCCGCAGCGCTCGGACTAATCGTGCTGTTGCGCACCGCATGGCCGGTAATCGTCACCGCGAGCGTCTGGCTGTCTCCGCCCGCGAAAGCGAAGCTCAGATTCGCGGCGCCTTGCGGCTGCTGCGCCAAGTAGGCTGCCTTGATCGCGACCGTATTGCCGTTTACGGTATAGTCCGTATCCTTCACGAGCGTCGCCGCGCCGTTCTTAATGCCCGCGAACGATTTCGCACCGAATGCCAGCGTCGTCGTCACGTCGGCGGGAGCCGCGTTGTCGAACGTGGCGCTCGTCGTGCCGAGCAGCGTGTCGGCTGTGACTTTCAACGCGTCGATCAGCATGTAATCATTCTGCGTAACGGTGTGCTTAACGGCCTTAAGCGTATGCGGGCCGGCTGTCAGTCCAGTCGCGCTGTAGACCGTCTGCTGCACTTCGCGCGGATCTGGTTTATGCGTATCCACCGTCTGTTGGAAAGCATCGTCGATATAGAAATCGATGCTGCCCTGCCCGTTTTCCTTCTCCGTCACGTATTCGATGCCGGTTCCCGTGAACGAATACGTCAGCTGCGAGCCGTCAGCCTGCGCGAAATGCACGTCATGATTCCAATCTTCGAGCGGACGATCGTAGCTGTGATGCCAGTCGCCCGTATAGGCAATTCCCGGATCGTCGTCGTTGATCGTCACGGTGTGGCCAGCCTGCGCAAGCACCGCTTCCGGATTCGAGCTGTCCGGCACAATGCTCTCATGTCCGTTCTCTTTTCCGTTCTCTTGGCTGTTCTCTTGTCCGTTCTCTTGTCCGTTCTCATGGCCGTTCTCCTCGCCATTGTCGCCCGCTCCGCCATTCTCTTCGCTGCCGTTTCCATTTACGGTCAAGCCTTGAACCGTAGAGTCTTCGACCGAAATCTCGAGATCCTGCGAGCTCGGCGCTACTTCTTTGCCGCCGTTGCGCGTCCAATCGCCGGTGTACTTCATGCCCGTGTCATCGTCGTTGACGCCGGAGGAAGCGCCGCCGTTCGCCGTCACCTTGAACAAGCGGGAGGCATGCGATGCGAGCTCCGTCGCGGTATAACCCTTCGCGAACGAACCGAGATCCGTATGGCTCCACAGATCGCGCACGGTCGCGCCGCCGCCTAAGCCGATGTCGCTCCAATTGACGCTGACGTCGGCGTCCTTCGTGCCCAGATTGAACAACGCCACCGTATACGTCCCGTCGCCGTTGTTCGCGTACCAGACTTGATTCGTCGTGGCCGTCGACAACGGATGCGCCGGATGGCCGGCTTGGTTGACCGCGATGACTTCATCGTTGGTCAGCAGCGACAAGCCGTAGCTGTCCAGCTTCGTCAGATCGTCGCCCGTATACAGCTGCGCCGAGGACATCGCCCACAGCGTCATCGCGCTCTGCCGTTCGTCCTTCGTCAAGCCGTCCATCGAGCCGTTGCCGACGTTGAGCGAGTCGAAATCGTTCCAGCCGCCCGGCCCGGCATCGCGCCACCACAGCGCCGCGTCCGGGAACAGGCGCGCGATGTTGGCCCACTGCGTCATGCCGATCTTCGGATCGTACGACTCGACGTCCCAGTCGACCCGCCAGCCGTTCGCGTACTTCTTCCAGTAGTCGGCGTAGTTATGGTCGAGCGCCCAAGACAGCTCGAACCAGATGTGATGCCTCGACAGCGCCTTGGACCAAGCCGCAACGTCGAGGCGCGCATCGATGGACGTGTCGTTGTGGCCGGAGCCCGGCGTCACGCTGTCGAACTTCACGAAATCGATGCCCCACGAAGCGATCAGATCCACGACGGAATCGACGTACGCCTGGGCGCAGTCCTTGGATCCCGGGGATTCGAAATCGATCTTGTAGCCGAGGCCCCAATAATCGCCCTTGCGATCCGGCAGCGCGATATCCTTCATATGGCATTTGCCGTCCGTGCCGAAGATTTCGAGATTGTCTTTGTACGCCTGCGGCGAGAGGCTCGGAATCATATAGATCCCGACCTTCTGCCCGTTATGGTGAATGTAATCGATGACGTCCTGCAATCCGTCCGGATATTGCGTCGTGCTCGGAATCGGCCGGCCGTACTGGTCCATGTCGCCGTTCCAGCCGGCATCGATGTTGATATAGTCGTACCCGTGCGACTGCAGCTTCTCGTGCATGGCGTCGGACTGCTGCTTGAGCTTCGCGGCCGAGACCCAGTTGCCGGACGGGCCGTCGTAGACTTGCAGGCTGTAGCTGCTCCAGCCCATGTAGGGCTTGAGCGCCAACCCGTTATCCGCCGCCTCGGCGACGTGCTTGGCCGGAACGAAGCCGAATTGGGCGACGGCGACCGCGGTCAGCAGAAGCCCCGTGCCGATCTTTTTGAAAAGGTTGAGTTTGGCCGTGCTGCGATGGTAAGTGCGAATCATGTAAACATCTCCTTCACAGGGATTGTTTAATGCGCTTGCTTCATGCGAATGCGTTCGCCTTGCGTAGTCGGCAGCTCGATGATGCCGCCGCTCCTGATTTGCTCGCCGGATGCCGTGATGCACGCGACATCCGTTCCCCACGGATTATAGACGCGAAGCTCCGTGCCTGCCTCGCTGTAAATCTCGATCCATCGCAGCCCTTCCGCGGTCGTCTCGGCGCTTACCAGGAAGCCGCCGACCGCGCGCAGCGTCGAGAAGGACGCGGCTTTGCCCGCCGGCCAGTTCGGGAACAACCGGAGCACGCCGTTGTAACTCTGGAGCAGGCATTCATTGATGACCGCGGGCAGCGCAAAGTTCTCGAACCAGACGCCCATCGGCCCCATGTAATCGAAAGCCGTCGTATCCGAGTACCGCCCGCCGCTCTCGAGCAGCTTGTCCGTGCACGTGCCGTTCGGCAGCATGCAGTAGGCGATCTGCCGCTTGAAGCGCTCGAGGTCCAGCTGCCCGAGCCGCGCGCCGGCCATGGCATAGAACACCAGCTCGTTGCCGCCTTCATTGCGATGGTTGCGGTACGAATTGACCGCGATCGCATATTCGTCGGCCGGAGAGTGCAGCCCATGATCTTCCCCGGGAAAAATCGTCGCGATGCCGTTCGGCACGTTGTAAACGACCTCCGGGTCTTCGCCCGGCATGGACACGAAGACGGTACCGCGCCGGGATTCCGCCGTCGGGTAATCCGGGAAATGCGCCAGTACTTCGGCCGCTTCCGCCAGCAGTTCGGCCTCGGCTTCGCTGCGATCCAATGCCGCGCACGCCTCCTTGAAGGCGCGGAACAGGAACTTCGTCAGCGTCAAATCGACGATGCAGTCGCGGTTCTTCGCAAAGCCCGGCGTCAGCTCGTACAGCTCCGGCACGACGGTCGGGAAGATATGGTACCGGTCGTCGCCCCACGATTCGCCGCTCGCTTCCGGCCGCTTCATGTAATCGACCATGAACAGGACCGCTTCGCGCATCGGCACGAAAGCCCGCTCCTCCAGGAACGCCTTGTCCATCGTGTAGAGGTAATGCCACCACAAGCTCTGCACCGTCCACGGCGTCTCGCAAATTTCCCAGCCCCAATGCGGAACGGGATACGGCATCATCGTCATCTCCACCGGATAGGCGGAATGCGGATAATACGCGCCGCGCAGGCCGTAATACTCTTTCGCCCACTTTCGGCTGACCGGCAGGATCAGGTCGACCATGCCGACGTAGGCGAGATGCTTCTCGACATGATTGCTCGAGAACGCCAGCCAGAACGGCTGCTGGGTGTTGTAATTCATATGGTAATCGCCATGCCATTCCGAGCCGATCTTGCCGTAGCTCCAGTTGGCGAACAGCCCCGGGCAAGTATGGGAAGCGCTTACGGAACAATTGTAAAAATAGAGATTGCGATACCAGACCTGCTCCAGAACCGCATCGTCCAGCATCACGCCGGATCTCGACCAATATGCCTGCCAGCTGGCTTCGGCCTCCCGATATGCCGCCTCGAACGTGGCCGGATGCGCCGCTTCTACGATCGGATGCGCAACCGTCGGTACTTCGGAATCCAACCCCTCGTCCACTTGCACGCGAAGAACGAAATCCGCCGCCTTCGCCTCAAGCGTTCCTTCCCAGCCGTCCGCAGACCCTCGAAGGACCGCTCCTTCGCCGAGGCTCGCCGACAACCGGAAAGCCCGGTCGCGGATACGCTCTTCCGCCGCCTCGCCATTCGCGTAAGGCAGCGTCTGCCGAAACGATAATCGTCCGCCGGCCGCATCCAGATACGGCTGCGGTACCGGAATATCGCGCGGCGTCTCGGGATCGGGAATAAGCTTTATCCGGTTAAATACCGATTCCGCCGTCCAATTCTTGCCGCTTCCTCCACCGTCTCCTTCGTCTTGCTGGACTACCGTCCGATCGAATGCCGCCCACAGCACGTCCCGCCCCTGCTCCATGAAGACGCGCAGCGTTGCGGGACTTCCATCGATCAGCAGCCGGATCTCGCATTGGCCGTTATGCACGTGCAGCGTATGGCCGAGCACCTCGACCTCGCGCCGGTCGAATCCGAGCAGCAGCGAGCCGCACGGCATCGGGCGCGGATACGGAAAATCGTAGTTTTCGGCAGCCATCTCCACGTATTCACGGTACCATTCGTCTTCCTTGAGCGACGCGTAATGCGCCGGAATATCCTTCAGCCGCGCGAAAATGGTTTCAAAATCGCCGATCCGTTCCTTGTTGTTCTCCGCGATGCGGATATCCCATACGTCGTTGTGGCCGAAATGGATGACGATCGCGTCGGGACGGGTCGTGACGACCGCGCCGAGACCGCCGTTGCCGAGGAGCGCGCCCTCGAAGAACGTCGCCGCCGGACGATCATGCCGAATGGCGTGGGCTTGCGCTTGTTTCCAAGCAATCACTAATGAATTCCTCCTATCATGCCGGTTCTGCTCGTACGGTTCCGCGAGCAAGCGAAAGGGCGTCCTGGCTTGCCAGAACGCCCCGCGCGCTCATTCGCTTACTTTTGCGTAGATGCGTCGTATGCTTTTTGCAGGATTTCGAGGTAACGGTCCAGCTTCAGGTCTTTCAAGCCCTTCACGTACGAATCCCAATCCTTGTTCAGGTCTTTGTTGCCCGTGATGAATTGAAGCTCGTTCTGCTCGATGTAGTTCTTGATGTTCGTTTGCAGCATGCTCGCTTCGTCCATTTCGGTTGGATCGATCCACACGGACCAAGCCGGGAACAGCTCTTTCGGTTCTTTGCCTTGGTACAGCAGCGTCGCGTTGTACAGGCGGCGCTCATAGCCTGTCGGATCATAGATATCCGTCGCCTGCACGAAGCTGTCCCGGTAGGCTTTCGGCATGTAGAAGTGGGCTACGCCGCTCCAGCCCGCGTTGTGCGGAGCTTCGCCTTCTTTGGCCGGGATCGGTTTGAACTGCGCCTGTACGCCTTCGCCGAGAGCAACGTCGTCCGCGCCCGGTTTCTCCCAATCGATGCCTTCCATGCCCGATGCGCCGTTCGTTTGGCCTTCCGGCGTGAACATGTAATCAACCAGCTTGATGAGCGCGATTTGGGCTTCTTTGCTCGCTTTGTTCGTGATGACGAATTTCGCGCCCGGCGCTACGCCGCCTGCGTCATGCGTCGCATACTGAGCATGCGGTCCTTGGAGCGGCGCTACCGGATTGTAGTCCTTGGAATATTTGTTGCCTTGGTCAATGTTGACGAAGATGGCCGGGTGCATGCCCGCGCCGGCGCCGAGAATTTGCGCATCCGCGCTCTCGCCGATTTTCTTGAACGCTTCGGCGTTTTGCGTGAACGCGCCCGGATCGATCAGCTTCTCGTCATACAGCGATTTGATGTATTCCAGGCCTTCTTTCCACTCCGGCTTGACCGCGGCGGATTCCACTTTGCCGTTCGTCAGGTTCAAGTAGTTACGGTCGTCGTCATAGACGAAGCCGTTCATCAGGAACGGAACGACGCGTACGCCGAAATCTTCGATCGAACCGCTGAGCGGCACTTCGTCGGCTTTGCCGTTGCCGTTCGGATCCTTGGTTTTGAACGCTTCCAGCACTTTCTTGAACTCGTCGGTCGTCGTCGGCATTTGCAGGCCGAGCTTATCGAGCCATGACGTGTTCAGCCACATTTTGTTCGGGTACGAGCAGTGGAAGCATTGCGCGTACGCGACCAGGCCGTAGATGTTGCCATCCGGCGCCGTGCTGAAGCCCTTCAAATCCGGATCGGTTTCCAACGCACTCTTGATGTTCGGCGCGTATTGGTCGATCAGGTCGTTCAGCGGCAGCAGCACGCCCTGTTTGCCGTACTTCAGCACGTCCGCTTGGGAGAATTGGTCGATGTACGCCGGAAGCATGTACGCGTCCGGATAGTCGCCGCTCGCGAGGGAGATTTGGCGTTTTTCCTTCGCGCCGTCCGTCGGGTTCATCTCCCAGTTGATCTTCATGTTGAATTTATCTTCAACGAACGTCGTAAACTTGTTCGTCGGCAGGTCGATGTTCGTTTCTTGAATGGAGAAGATTTTGACTTGGGTCGGTTCGGCATTGGCCGGCGCGTTGCCGCCGTTGTCAGCCGCTTGGGTCGTATTGCCGCCGTTCGCGTTCGTACTGTCCGCGTTCCCCGCGTTATTGTTCGAGTCGTTGCTTCCGCAAGCTGCCAGGATCATGCTGCAGGCGGCAAGGATGGCTACTGCGCTTCCGATTCTCTTTTTCAACTTGATCGCTCCCTTTTGTTTGTTTGGATGATTGCGCGTGCTAACCCCCACACTACATACCTATCTCCCCTTTCAAGATTCGCAAGGCCCCGCCTCGCGGCGATCAACTGGCGATCAACTAATGACGATCAGCCCTTGACCGATCCGACCAGCATCCCTTGCACGAAGTAACGCTGCACGAACGGGTAGATCATCAATACCGGCAGCGTGGCGACCACGATCAGCGCGTATTTGAGCAGCTCGGACAGCTGTTGGCGCTCGACTTGCTTCATCGCGTCCATGATGCCGGTGCTGTTGTTCTGGATAATGATGCTTCGCAGCACGAGTTGCAGCGGGAACAGCTTCGCCGACTTCAGATAAATCAACGCGTCGAAGTAGGCGTTCCATTGGCCGACGGCGTACATAAGCACGAGCACTGCCAGAATCGGCTTCGACAGCGGGATGACGACGCTTCGCATGAAGCGCAGGTCGCTGCAGCCGTCGATCTCGCTCGCCTCGATCAACTCCTCCGGGATGGAGGACTGGAAGAACGATCTTGCGATAATGATCTGCCACACCCAGATGGCGTTCGGAATGAGCAGCGCCCAGCGAGTGTCGATCAGATGCAGACTCTTGACGACCATATACGTCGGGATCAAGCCGCCGCTGAAAATCATCGTGAAGGTGATGATCATCATGATCGGGCTCCGTCCGAAAAACGTCTTGCGGGACAGCGGGTAAGCGATCATCACGGTGAGCGCCACGCTGATAAACGTGCCCATCGCCGTGTAGAACAGCGAATTTCCGTAACCCGTCATAATTTGAGGCGTATTGAACAAGGTTTTGAACCCTTTGAACGAGATGTCCACCGGCCACAGCCACACTCTGCCGGACGTAACGGCCGCCGGACTGCTGATGGAGCTGCTCAGAATATAGATGAGCGGGTAGATGACGGCGAGCAGCACGAGCGTCAGGATGATATAAATCCCGTACATGAATACGCGGTCGCCTGCCGATTCCCTGATTTTTTGATTCATCGTTGTCATGCGTTTCATGCTCCTTCTACCAGAGACTGTTGTTCGAAAACCGTTTGGCCAAGCTGTTGACCATCACGAGCAGCACGAGATTAATGACGGAATTGAACAGGCCGACCGCCGTCGCGAAGCTGTAATTGGCATTCAAGAGGCCGATGCTGTACACATAGGTCGAGATAATGTTCGAGTTGACGAGGTTCAGCGGATTTTGCAGCAGGTACACCTTCTCGAAGCCGATCGCCATGATATTGCCCACGTTCAGGATGAGCACGATGACGATGGTCGGAAGCAGACCCGGCAGGTCGACGTTCCATATCTTCTGAAACCGGGACGCGCCGTCCACCTTCGCCGCCTCGTACAAGGTCGGGTCGATGCCCGCGAGCGCCGCCAAATAGATGACCGCGGAATACCCAGCCGTCTGCCAGATGTCCGACCAGACGTAGATGGAACGGAACATGCCCGGCTCCCCGAGGAAGTTGATCGAATCCAATCCCAGGTGATTCAGCAGGACGTTGACGAAGCCGAGCCGCGGCGCCAGGAACAGCATGATGATCGATACCATGACGACCGTGGAGATAAAATACGGCGCGAACGTCACGAGCTGCACCAGCCGTTTGAACTTGTTGCCCCGTACCTCGTTCAGCATAAGCGCGAGCAATATCGGGATCGGAAAACCCGCCAGCAGCAAGTAACCGCTTAAATACACCGTGTTCTTGATGAGATCCCAGAAGATCGGATTATTGAAGAACAGCTTGAAGTTCTTCATGCCGACCCATGGGCTGCCCCAGATGCCCTTAATGACGTTGTAGTCCTTGAAAGCCAGGACCGCGTTCAGCATCGGGTAATACTTAAAGATAAAGAAGTACAACAGCGGCGGCGTGACGAGTAGATAGAGCTGCCAATGTTTCTTGAAGCTCCTCGCCGCCATGCCGGATAGGCTTCGCTTCGTCCGTTTGGCCGGCGCCTTCGCCGGTTGGTCTACTGCGATTTCAACGTTCAAAACAATCCCTCCCAGGTCGTTGCCAATGATGCATGATAGCGCTTTCCACATGACCGATAATAGCCTTCCGGGCGGCTGCCGGAACAGGTACATTTGGGGTTTCGAGCGTACAGTTGCTCCGTTTTCAGGGGGACATTTGCCCGTATTGCGGCCATTTTCAGCCCTTTTCATGAAAGGTACGGTAAGGGCTTTCATTTTGGGGCACAAAAAGAACCTCCACCGCCGAAGCGGTAGAGGTTCTTGTCCTGGAACTTGATTGAGGGCATGCACGGATCGGGGTTGCCGGCCGCGATCATTCGCCTGTTCGGCGTTCAAGATCGCTCCTATTCCGCCCGTTCTATCGGCTGCGCTGCTGCAGGTACACGTCATACCCATGCTGCATGATCGACAGATACGTTTGCAGTCCCATGTCGTCCAGACCTTGGACGTAGCTGGCCCAATCGACCGACAAGCTTTTGGCGCCGGTGACGAATTGCAGCGTGTTCTGATCGATGTAATTCTTGAGGTTCGTCTCCAATACGCTCGCCCGCTGCGCGTCGGCATCGCTTACCCAGACATCCCAAGCCGGGAAGAGCTCCTTCGGTTCCTTGCCCGCGTACAGCTGCGTCGCCGCCTGCAGCCGGCGTTCGTATCCGTCCGCGGCGTACATATCGGTACCCTGCACCCAGCTGTCCCGGTACGACTTGGGCATGTAGAAATGTCCCGTTCCGACCCAGCCGGAATTGTTCGGCTGCTGGCCCGGCTTCGCGTCCACGCCGGCGAATTTGGGCGCGACGCCCTTGCCCAGCGCTTGCTCGCCCGGCTTCGGCTTGCGCCAGCCGACGCCTTCTTCGCCGGATTCGGCGTGAATTTGCCCGTCCGGCGTATAGATGTAATCGATTATCTTGATAAGCGCAATCTGCGCTTCCGGCGTCGCTTTGTTCGTGATGACGAACTTGGCTCCCGGCACGATGCCGCCTTCGTCATGCGTGGCATACGACGCATGCGGACCGGTCAACGGCGGAACCGGCTCGTAATCGCGCGAACGGTTGCCGGTCGCGGCCCCCTCGACGAAAATATCCGGATGCATCGCCGCTCCCGCTCCGAGAACTTCCTCCCCGGCGTTTTCGCCGAGCTTCTTGTATGCTTCCGCGTTCTGCGTGAAGGCGCCGGGGTCGATGAGCCCTTCGTCGTAGAGCGACTTGATGTAAGCCAAGCCTTCCTTCCACTCCGGCTTGTTCGCCGCCGAGTCGACCCGGCCGCCCTGGAGCATCAGATAGTCGCGGTCGTCGTCATAGATGAACCCGTTCATCAGGTACGGCACGATGTGCACGCCAAAATCCTCGGTCGACCCGCTGAGGGGAATTTCGTCCGCTGCGCCGTTGCCGTTCGGATCCTGCGTCTTGAACGCTTCGAGCACCCGTTTGAAATCCGCCGTCGTCTTCGGCATCGCGAGTCCCAGCTTGTCCAGCCACTTCCCGTTCAGCCACATTTTGTTCGGATAGGAACAGTGGAAGCAGTCCGCATAGCTGACGAGCCCGTAGATGTTGCCGTCCGGCGCGGTATTCAGTTCCCGAAGCGCGGCATTCTCCGCGAAGGCGGCTTTGATGTGCGGCGCATACTTGTCGATCAAATCGTTCAACGGCAGGAAAATCCCCTGTTTGCCGTAGCGCAGCACCTCCGCCTTCGAGAATTGGTCGATGTACGCCGTCAAAATATACGTATCGGCATAACTGCCGCTTGCGAGCGATATTTGCCGTTTCTCCCTGGCTCCGTCGTAGGGAATCGTCTGCCAGCGGAAGTCCACGCCGTAGGTTCCCTCGAGGTACGTCGAGAACGCGTTCGTCGGCAGATTTTGGCCGACGTCCTGCTGCGCGAAGATGGTGATCGGAATCGCGCCCGCTACCGGAGGCGACTGTTCCGGAGGTTCTTCGGGCGACGACGATGAGCATGCGCTCAGCAGCGTGCCGATCAGAAGGAATAAGGCGAGTAAGCGCAGCTTCATGCGTTTGGGCTCCTTTCAATGATTTAATGCCATCCCCCTAAGTCCCCCTTGAAAAGGGGGATTCCAAGGGTTCCACCCTCTGGACACCTGGATGGGGGAACGTTCGAGGTGCAGAGGCGCTCCTGCCTTGGGTGCGGCGTTGGGCTCGATGTCCCTTGCGGGACAGACTTTACTTTCGGCGCTCCCGGGTTACCGGATTGACTTCGTCCTGGGGAACGTTTGGGGTACAGAGGCGCTCCTGCCTGGGTACTGCGGGTGGCGCGATGTCCCTTGCGGGACAGACTTCCCTTTTTGGCGCTCCCGGGTTACCTGGGACTTCGTCCTTTTTTGAGATGCGCTCATGTTGCTGAGCGAATAGATATCGGCAGCTGCGCTGCCTTGTTCCTTGGCGGAACTTTCCGCTTCGCGGTCTCAAACACCTTTGGCAGCTTCGCTGCCTTGTTCCTTGGCGGAACTTTCCGCTTCGCGGGTTAAACCTTTGGCAGCTTCGCTGCCTTGGTTCCTTGGCGGAACCTTTCGAAACCTTTAATCGAACGACTGTCTATACGAACTTGGGGCTACGCCCATGACGCGTTTGAAGGCTCGCCGGAACGAGTGGGAGCTGTTGTAACCGACCTGTACCGCGATTTCGTCGACGGTGAGCGATTTTTCCTTGAGCAATTCCGCGGCGCGGTCCATGCGGACCTTCTCGAGATGGTCGGACAGGTTCGTGCCCGTCACTTCTTTGAACAATTGCGAGATGTATTTCTCCGGCCGTTCCGCTTGCTCCGCAATCCGGTAGAGCGTCAGCTCGGCGTCCGAATACCGCTCGGCGATAAACTGCTTGATGCCTTCGACCGTGCGGATGTGCAGATCGTTCTTCTTGCTGGTGATCATCTCGCACATGGTTTCGATGATGCCGTTCAATCCGGTGCGAATCAGATCGAGCGACCCGGTCAATTGAATGTCCATGATCCGGTCCTTCGCGTCCTCGAACTGCTCGGACTCCGCGAACGCCTTCTGGTCGAGCAGCTTCAAGAGCGTTCCCTTGAGCTCGCCGATCAGCTGGTTCGCCATTTCCGGGGACAGCTCGCGGTCTTCCGTATTTTGCTGCAGGACCGACTGCACGATGCGCTTCGCTTCTTCTTCTTCGCCGGCGCGGATCGTGCTGATGAGCCGCAGCTCCATGTCGAGCGGATAATAATACGTCGTGCTCTCCTGGCGGATGTCCGCATACCAGAGAAAGCCCTTCCGCTGCATAATATAATCGGCGTAGCCCATCGTCTCTTTCGCCTGCTCGTACGAGCGGCTCACTTCCATGCCGGACGCGAACGGATCGCCGAACGCGCCGGTGACGGTGATTTTGTACTCGCTGAACATCGAAGCGGCGAACGGCTCCAGCAGCGCCTGCACCTCCGACCGCTCTATGGCCGTCTCCCCGTCCTCGCACGACGGGAATATCGCCACGACCCGGTCGGAGCCCAGATCCGTCGTCAGAATCCGGCCATTGATGTCGCGCAGGCTTTGCTTCAGGAGCAGCCGCGCGGCGCTGAGCTCGTTCAAGATTTCGACCGTTTCGACCGCGTCGAGCCCGGTGTAGCCGTGAACGTGCAAAATGCCGACGACGCCTTCGTTCAGCGTCAGGCCGGTGTCCGCTTGCGCCTCGGCGGCCTGGATTTCCTCCCGCGTCTGGAACTCGCCCGCGGTCAGCCGTTTCAGGAACGCATCGCGAATGAGGGGCAGCTGCCGGTTCAGCTCCTGCTCGAGCTCCCGGTTGCTCGTGATGATCGTCGAGATATTGCCCTGCAGGAAATCGTAGTCATTGCGTCCGATCGGAGCGTCCTTGCCGAATTGCTCCCGCACGATGCCCATCAGCCGGTTGATCGGCGCGCTGTTGCGCAGCGAGAGGAACCAGCCGACGATCAGCCCGATCAGCAGCGCGCCGCCGGTGACGGACCACGAGATATATTTGATGTCGTTCGCGTTCTCCATCAGTGCTTTGCGCGGAATGCCCGCCCGGTAGATCCAGCCGGTGGAGGCCGAACGAATCGTAATGACCAGGTCGTCTTGGTAGAACTGGCTCTGCTTCGCTTTGTCGAAGCCGCCGTCCCCGTTCATCGTCTTGATCTCTTCTTCGCCGATGCCGAGCATGCTGACCGCTTGACCTTGCGCGTCGCTGACGTACGTCCAGCCGCCGTAACGGTCTTTCACCCCCGACAGCAGGCTCGCGATCGTCTTCTGGTCGATCAGCACGACGACCGTCGCGGGCGCCTGCGCCCCGAAGCTGTCGAGTGGAAGCGATTGCATATACGAGATGACCGAAGTTTGCGTCCCGTTCATGGCGAAGGGCTTGAGCGGCAAAACCTCCCGGCTATGCGTCTTCCCCAGCAGGTCCGTCTGCCATTGTTTGAGCGTCATATCCGAATAGTGCGCATTCTCGTAATAATGCTCCGGCCTGAAATACGCGGACCCCGGCGTCAGCACGACGTTGTAATTGCGCAGGTAGATATAATAATTTTTGAGAAAATCATTCGTTTGGCTGAACACCATGACTTCCTTCATGATTTTCCAAATCCCGTAGACGTTGCCGTCGTCGCTGCCCTGCTTCTCGTTCATCAGCACGTACAGGTCCTGATTGAGCGCGAGCTGCCTCGTGAAGCCCTCGACCTCGGCCATCCGCCGCTCCAGCATTTGCTGGCTCTTCTGAAGCTGCGTCACGCTGTTCTCGATGGAGATGGACTGCGTCACGTTGATCGACGTTCGATAGGACATATACCCTGCCAAGCTCGGAATGATCAGGATGACGATATAAGAGATCAAGAAATTGCGAAAAATTCTGGAATGCCTGCTCACGCTTCGCCCCCGTCCTTTCCGTTTCTCATTCATTATATCGTCTGTTCGGCCGCTTGCAATCCCGGGGTTGGAGGGAAACGGGACAATCCTTTCTTCTTTGCGGCACGGCGGCTCCCGTTCCGAGAAAGGGATATCCTAGAAATAGGATACGCAGGTGCATCGCTGGATTTCAAAAGGAAAGACAACCGCCGGCGTCTCCGCCTTCGGTTGTCCATTGTCGCCCTAGCCTCTTAAGCGTGCTTCGCTTCCAGGAACGCCTCGGCCGCGAACGTCCGGCTGCCGCCGGTTTCCAGTTCGACCGGCACCGTACGCCCGCCGTAGCGAACGGACGTCCGCAGCGGAGCGAACGCGCGGATCGTCGCTTCGACAAGCATGCCGTCCTGCCAATGCAGGTCGACTTCGGCGTTGCCCTTCGCCCGCAGGCCCGTCGTCCGTCCCGTACGCCACTGCCCCGGCAGCGCCGGAAGCAAATGAATCTCGCCGGCATGGCTTTGCAGGAGCATCTCCGCGATCGCTGCCGTTCCGCCGAAGTTGCCGTCGGCGACGAAAATGTTCGTCTCGGCGCCGGCGATGCCCGCTTTGGAGTAGGTCAGCAAATTATCGAAGCACAGCTCCCCGATCAGATACGACAGCTGGTCATACGCGCGGTCGCCGTCATGCAGACGGGCGAAGTTGGCCGCGAACAATGCAAGCGTGAACTCCACGTCCTCCAGCCCTTCGCCGCGCATCCGCGACGTCAGCGTGACGCGCGCCGCCTCGCTCAGCTCCGGCGTGCTTTGCGGCGTAATCTGACTGCCCGGATACAGGCCGTACAGATGCGACAAGTGCCGGTGGTCCGGCTGCGCTTCGCCGTAATCCTCGAGCCACTCCTGCAGCTGGCCTCTCGCGCCTACTTGCAGCGGCGGCAGCAGGGCCATCGCCCCGCGAAGCCGTTCCCGCAGCGGTTCGTCGACGCCGAGCCGTTCCCCGGCCTCCAGGCAGAAGGCGAACAAATCGCGGACCAGCGACTGATCCATCGTCGATCCCATCGAGAGGGCATAGGATCGGTCCGTTCGGCCGCCGACATAGAAGCTGTTTTCCGGAGAAGTGGACGGTCCGGTGACGAGCCAGCCGGTCCGCGGATGCACCGTCATGTAGTCCAGATAGAACAATGCCGATTCCTTCAGCACCGGATAAGCCGTCTCCCGCAGAAACGCGTCATCGCGTCCGTATTCGTAATGCTCGCGCAGCTGGTTCGCGATCCACAAGCCGCCCGTGACGTTAAGCCCCCACGAGTAATGCCAGCCCGGCGCCGTGAAGCCCCATGCGTTCGAGAAGACATGCGCGGCCCAGCCTTCGCAGCCGTAATAGTCGCGCGCCGTCGCTCTTCCCGCTCCCGCCAGCCCTTCGATATAGCGCATCAACGGTACATGGCACTCCGCCAAATTCGCGGCTTCCGTCGGGTAATAGTTCATTTCCGTATTGACGTCGAGATGGTAATCGCAGCTCCACGCCATGCGGTTCGCTTCGCCGTCGTTCCACATGCCCTGCAAATGCATCGGCAGCCGCGAGTCCGCGCGCGAGCCGGCGATCGTTAGATAACGGCCGTATTGGAAAAAGAGCGCGAACAGCTGCGGGTCTTCCCCGCCTGCGCGAAGCAGGCGCATCCGCTCGTTCAGCGGCAGCGCCGAAGCGTCGGTATCGCCGAAGTCAGCCTCGACTCGCGCATACAACGACCGATAATCGGCGATGTGCGCCTCGCGGATCGCCGCGTAGCCTTGCGCCGCGGCCTGCTCCGTCCGGCCTGCGGCGGCGTGCTCCCACGTTCCGTCTCCGTCCGGCCGGCGATAATCCGTCTCGACGGCAAAATAAATCCACGCTTCGTCGGCACCCTCCACGACGATCGCGCCATCGGCCGTCGTCGCGACCGTGCCGCCCTTCGCGGCGACCTTGACCGCGCCTTTGCTTCGCACGCCGCAAGTGCCGTCGCTGTGCACGGTTTCCGTCGCATGGCCGTCGAAGGCCAGTGCGTCGTCGCCCGCCGCTTGCACGGCGAAGCTGTCCGTGCGGCCTTCCAGCCGCAGCGAGAACGTGACGCCGCCCTTGGCATTATCGCTCCAAATGCGGGAAGCGAGCACGCCGTCAGGATGCGAGGCGAGCGTCTCCCGGCGAAGACCTTGCACGTCGCCGGCGCGGTAGAGCGCCTCTTCAAGGTTCAACTCGCGCGCGAAGCCGCGGGAATCTTGTCTTGCTGCCTCGTCTGCATCAACAGTAACGCTTTGGCGGTTCCCGGTTTCACCTTCGCCGCCGAAAACCAGCCGAACGTCGCACAGCGACAAATTCGTGCCGAAATTCCCTTTCTCCGCCTGCAGCAATCGGCTCGCCATCTCTTCGCCAGCGGCATAATCGCCGGCGTAGAACAGCTCGCGCATCGCGGCTAGATCTTCTTTGCCTCGCGAAGGCGTCGCGGACGGCTCCGACTTGCCCGACCAGTAGGTGACTTCCGTCACGCACCACGTCTCGCTCTCCCGGCCTCCGTGCACGACCGCGCCAAGCTGCCCGTTGCCCAGCGGCAGCCCCTGCTTCCAGCCGTCTGCCTGCCCGTCAAACCATAGCTTCATCCCGCTCATCTTAACGCACCCGGTATTCTTCGAAATAGCGCGGGATGATATCCGTCGACGCCCCCGGCATTTGCGGCAGCACGTAGAAACCGTTCTTCACCGTCGCCGGCTCTTCGAAAATATGGCGGATCCACGGGATGTACTCCAGCATGAACGCGCCCGGCGTCGCCGCCACCAAATGCTGATGGATCTGGCCCATGTCGCCGACATGCGGGCAGACCGGCACGTCGTACGCGGCAGCGAGACCCGCGACCTGCAGCCATTCCGTTATGCCCGCGACGCGCGTCACGTCGACTTGGCAGTATTCCAGCGCGCCGTTATGGATATAATCGCGGAACGCGTATTTGCTGTACACATGCTCGCCGAGCGCGATCGGCACGTTCAGGGCGTCCGCAAGCTTCTTGTGGCCCATGATATCGTCCGGGTTCAGCGGCTCCTCCAGCCAGAACAGATTGAATTCCTCGAGGCGCTTGCCCCACGTCATCGCCGTGTTGATGTTCCACTGCTGATTGACGTCGATCATGAAATTCACGTCGTCGCCGATCGCTTGGCGCACCGCCTTGACGCGGTCGTAGTCCTCGCGCGGATCGGGCTTGCCGACTTTGATTTTGACGCCGCTGAAGCCTTGCTCGACGATCTCCGTCACGTCCTTGAGCAGTCGGTCCTTCGACCAGTTCAACCAGCCGCCGTTCGTGTTATACGCTTTGATGCCTTTGCTCTTATGTCCGCCGAGATACTGCCAGAGCGGCTTGTTTGCCGTCTTCGCCATGATGTCCCACAGTGCGATGTCGACGGCGGCCAGCGCCATATGCGTCACGCCCGCGCGGCCGATCCAGTGCATTTTGCCGAAGCGCATCGCATCCCAAAGCTCTTTGACCATGAACGGATCTTTGCCGATCAGCTCCGGCGCGTAATAACGGTCGATCGTATCGACGATCATGTCGTCTCCGTGCGCGCAGGTGCCCGTGTAGCCGCAGCCGGTAATCCCTTCATCCGTGAAAATCCTTACGCCGGACAGCCCCCAATGGGTCGCGACGTTGATGGCGTCGGTAATCGGAGGGGTAATGGGAACGTGAAGCACGAACGTTTCGACTTTAGTAATGATCATGTGAAATCTCCTTTTCGCCGGGAAGAGTATAGGTACAAGTTCAAGAGCTTCATACATCCGTAAGCAAACTGAATCGGCTGGACGAACGGCCTTAACGATTAATTGCATTAATTGCCCGGCAACGCGTTGCCTTGCATTCACAGCTTAGTCAAGCAACCAGGATTGTTGCGCATTGATCCGCTCCGTATTCCATAAACTGCCGGACCGCTGCATAGCCATTTTCTTTTCTTCCATCTCCGTTTATCGTATCATGGAGCTATCCTTTCGTATTTGTCTGCGCTTCCATAAAGTTGACGATTCATCCGGTCATCTTCGTCCGAAGCACTACCTTTTCACACGGAGGAACGCGCTATGAAAACTTTGGCCGCGCTGACGCCGTTCGTCGGAGATTCCATGCCTTATCTCTACGACGGGAGCTCCAATGAAGGGCTCCGCGTCTGCAGCGTATATGCCTTCCACCTCTTCACGGACGGCCCCGGCGAGATGGAGATCGACGGCGTCCGCTACCCGATCGAGAAGCGAACGCTGATCTTCCTTCGTCCCGGCCAGCCGCATGCGTTCCATATCTCTCCGGCGCATCCGCTCGCATCCCATAACCTCTATTGCGATTTATGGGACGACCGTAACCCGGTATCGCTTCACCGTTTGTTCATCTACGCGCCGCTGCCGTTCCGGTTGCCCGAGCAATCCGCGAGCGCGCCGTGCGCGGAGCTGGACGCGCTCCCGGGCGTCTTCTCGCTGCAGCCCTACCCGCATCTGTACGACGCTTTCCTGCATATCGTGCGGCAGTACAACGAGCTGAGCTTCTATCGCGCCGAAACGGTCAACAGCCTGATGTTCGCATGGATGCTCAGCTGGCATAACGCCGTCCATATGCGGCAGCCCCGGGATTATCGCATCGTGCGATTGCTGGAGCAGCTCGAGATGAACCCGGAGCGCCGGGAGCCGGTGGAGCAATGGTGGACGCTGTGCGGATTGAAGCGGACGTACTTTCACGAATTATTCCTACGGGAGACGGGCATGACGCCGAAAGCCTACCAGCATCGCCTACTGATGAAGCGTGCCGTTCACCTGCTGCAGGAAAGCGACCTCAGCATTACCGCGATCGCCGAACGGCTAGGCTATCCGTCCATCCACCCGTTCACCCGCCATTTCTCCGCCTACTACGGCGTCAGTCCGAAACAGTATCGGCTGCATCCCCGGCACAATCGGGACACCCTCTAGATGCCGCGATGTTACGTGCATAGCGAAAGCAAAAAACCAGACCGCATGCGGTCTGGTTTAAAATTTGTCGATGTCCCGCAATAGCGTCAATGCATCTATTTAGCGTGATTAACCGCATAACGCCGGCATTCAGAACAAGATAATACCAGCCACGCCGGATGCGAGAATAACCATGAGGGGATGCATTTTATATCTGAGGATCCCGACCAACGCGCCCGCGCAGATGACCAGCGTCGCTGCCGTTTGCCACGTCGGCATGGACGCTTGATGGGACAAGAATCCGAAATGCAAGGCCGAATATGCGATGACCCCCGTAATTACGGGGCGCAGGCCATAGAGAGAAGATTTAACGAGCTTGTTATCGAACAGTCTGTAGCATATCGCCGCCACAACAATGATAATAACCAGCGAGGGCAGGACGATGCCGGCAGTTGCCGCGATTGCGCCGCCAAGACCGTTGGCATCATATCCGATCAGCGTAGCCGCGTTCGTGGCGATCGGCCCTGGCGCCGTGCCGGCAACCGAGACGACTTCTTGGAATTGACCGTTCGCAAGCCAGCCGTGCGCGATCGTCTCCGTCTCCATTAAGGAGATGACGGAATAGCCGCCGCCGAAGGATACAAGCCCGATTTTCATAAATACGATAAATAGCGCAAACAGGGACACCACTGCGAATCCCTCCTGTAGTTAAATATAGTATTCGGGGTAGATGAGCCCTTGAACCTGCTGCTTGGCTTCTTCCCTCTCCAGCTTCGGTTGGAGGCCGCGTCTCTCTTTGGCCATCACGGCAACGATCCCCATGCCGATCCCGCCTAGCATCACGATCGGCTGGTTGACGGAGGTAAACAGCAACAATAGGAGCGCCGCTGCGGCAGCAACCTTCGTCGTGCGATCGAACAAAGCATGCCTCGCCATCTTGCAGGCGGCTAGAATAATCAAGGCAATGACCGCCCCGTGTATCCCTTTAAGCGCCGCGACGACTTTCGCCTGATCCTTGAACAACGAATAGCACAAGCTCAGCATGCTGACGATGATGAACGTCGGCATCGTAATGCCCAATACGGCAGCGACGGCTCCGGGAACGCCGCCTACCCGATAACCGATAAACGCCGCGGCATTGATGCCGACTCCGCCCGGAGCCGAACCTGCAATCGTGATCATATCTCCCATCTCGGACGACGATAACCAGCCGCGCTTCGCGACAACCTCTTTCTCGATAACCGGAATCATGGCATACCCGCCGCCGAACGTAGAAGGTCCAATTCGGAAGAATACCCAGAATACCCGAAGCAGCAGCCCTAATTTCTCGCGTATCATTCAAATTCCTCCTTGCTGCAAGCACGATACTAGCACCTGAAGTCTACTCCATGACAACCTTTATCTTTATTATACATACTTTTTTTCAATTTGGAATAAAGTCGCCTACTAGCTGCGTATCAAACGTTCTTATGGACATTGCCGGTTCGGCTTATTTGTTAGGCTTCCTCGCGCACTCGGTTGTATCTGCCTTTTTCTTGCGCTAAGATGGCTGTATAGAAGCTATCAAATCCAATGGGGTAAGTTGGGATCAGGCATGGAAACGCCTCGCGCTAAGCTCGCGACCAAACAATCGCTTTATCAGCATATCGCCAATCGGGGCTTCGTCTCGAAGAGCGATCTGTTGTCGTTCTTTACGCTCACGACCAGCACGATGAACCGGCTGCTGGACGAGCTGGCCGGGGAAAGGCTCATTCTCGAGTCCGGGCTCGGCTCCTCGACCGGCGGCAGAAAGCCGATTTTATTCGAGATCAACCCGGATTACGGCTATATGATCGGACTTGAAATCTCGCGCTTCTACTCTTCGCTCGGCTTATTCGATATGCAGTTGAATGCCAAGTCATGGGTCAGATGGCGAATGGACGAGGATATGACGCCCGATCGGTTCGTCAAACATACCGCTCAACAAATCAGATCGCTGTTGAAGGACCACAATCTGTCGCAAAATCAAATCATCGGTATTGGCATCGGCGCCGTCGGCCCGCTTGACCGCACGAGGAACATGATCTTGAATCCGCTGCATTTCCGCGCCCAAGGCTGGTCGGACGTGCCGATTTGCCAACTGATCCAGGACCGATGCGGAATTCCGGCTTTCCTGGATAACGGCGCGAACACCGCGCTCCTCGGCGAACACTGGGCCATGCGCCAAGAACAGCTGCAGCATATGCTCTACGTTCACGCCGGCGTCAGCCTGCGCTCGGCCATGATGTCTCACGGCCGCATCATTCATGGTTCGGTCGATATGGAAGGGTCGATCGGACAAATGATCATCCAAACCGACGGCCCGCGATTGGACGATCACGGCAATTATGGCGCTCTGGAGGCCTTCGTCTCCGTCCTTGCTCTCGAGAAGCGAGCACTGGACGATGCCACATTAAAGGACAACAGCTACGATGCGCTGTTAAGGGAATTATCCTACGGTCATTCCGCCGTGGTCGAACTGTTCATGCATGCTGCCCGAAACCTCGGCATCGGACTCGCCAACCTCATCAACACGCTTCATCCCGAAACGATCATTCTTGGCGGGACCCTGATCAATTCGCATGAACGGTTTTATCAGACCGCTATCGAGGTCGCGCTGCAAAATTCGTATTACTACCCGGAATACGCGCCCGTCTTCTCCAAAGGAGCCCTCAAGGAAGACGCGGTCGCAACGGGAGCGGCGCTGATGGTGAGAGAGAAATTCAGCTTTTTGAAGTGAGTCCGCCTCGACAAAAGATAAGCCTCTATTCATTATCTTCTCTTTTCTACCATTCACGCCAAGCACCGCGCAGCGAACGAAGCAGACGCAGGAAAGGCTCTCATCCTTGGGGATGAGAGCCTTTTTGTGGAGAAACGTTATCGTCTTCAGGTCGTGCTCATTGTTGCTTATGTCTTCTTATTTAACAATTAACGTAACTAAAAGGCTCTTATTTCCCTTGAAGCGTATTCGTAATTTGCGCCTTCGCCTTCACTTCTGCCAGCCAAGCCGTGGATAGATCGCTAATCCGCTGCTGGATGAGCTGTGCCCGGATTTCCGCCTTTTTCTCGTCAAGCGTCGCCGGCTTCGCTTCCTTGTGGTCGGTCACTTTAATGATGTGGTAGCCATAATCCGATTTGATCGGTTCGCTCAGTTCGCCGACTTTAAGCGAGAACGCGGCTTTCTCGAATTCAGGCACCATGGCGCCCTTGCCGAAGTAACCAAGATCGCCCCCGGCTTCCTTGCTGCCCGTGTCGATGGAACGCTCCTTGGCCAGCTTCGCAAAATCCGCGCCTGCTTTCAGCTGCTTCGCGATTTCGTCCGCTTCCGCTTTGGTCGCGACCAAGATATGCGATGCGCGAACTTCCTCAGGCTGATCGTAGGCATCTCGATTCGCCTCGAAGTATTGTTTCACTTCCGCGTCCGTCACGTTCGCGCGCGGCTCCAAGATTTTGCGTATGCGAAGCTGCATCGGCGTCTGCATCTTCAAATCCTCGAGCGTCATGCCCGATTGCTGAAGCGCGTTTTCGAAGGCCGACTCGGACGGGAACTGTTTCTTGATTCTCGCGATTTCCGCATCCACGTCGCTGTCGCTGATTACGATCCCTTTCTTGGCGGCCTCTTGCTTCACCAGCTCCTCTTGAATCAGGTTATCCAACGTTTGCTGCCCGCCCAATGCGGCCATGGCATTATACAGCTGGTTTTTCGTAATGGTAACGCCGTTCACCGAGCCCACGGCTTCCTTGCCGGCATCGCCCAGCGGAACACTGAACGATTTGCTCGTAATCGTGACGGAATTGGCCGGCGAGTTGTAGTTCACGCTGGCGCCGAGCATCTCGGCTGCCGCGCGCAGAGGAACGTAGGTCACGCCTTTGATGGACACGGGCTCCACCTTCGATTTCTGACCGTTTACGATCAAGCTCATTTTCGTTGCGGCGTAGGCTCCTGCGCCTGCCGCGAGCGTCATGCCGACTACGACAAGCGCGGCGATTCCTACTCTACGAAATCGGATATTGCCTCTACCTTCACCTTTACCTTTACGCACACAATTAACCCCCCGCTAGAACTATTCATAGAATGAATGGATTCCCATAATTCTACAATACTCCCGTCGCTTCCGATATACCCAATATGGTTTTTGGCGTGAAGCTCTCCACCCGCTCCTTCATGTGGTCAAAAAAAAGACTCTCTCCTGCCTGCAAACTACACAGATAAGAGAGAGCACTGCAACTACATCAGACTGATTACCGTTCAACGCTGCTACAAGCAGCACTTTTTATGCTTTTTCCCGCTTCCGCACGGGCATGGATCGTTTCTGCCGATTTTCGAGGATACCGCCGGGAATTGGACGACATTGCTCGCAGTCGCGCCTTGATTCGCCCTCGGGCTTAGCTCGGCTGGCGTGAAGCCGCGATTGGACCACATTCTCGTCGTATTGTTTACCTGTATGATGAGCGGCATGATTTCGTTGAGCTGCTTCTTACTCAAGCGAATTTTGCGACTCTCGAACTCTTCCATAACGACGCTTAGCGGCTCTTCCATCGAGCACACGAGCTGGATATCGTCCACGAGCGCGTCAGCCATCCGCTCCGCTTTGCCCAACTGCAGCATGATATGGCTCTTCAATGCCTCCAGCTGAGGCGTCATTTCGAAATAATCGATCTCCGCATACCGCAGCAGCTCTTCCTTGGGAGGAATGTAGTACGGCTTGTCCTTCACGCTCTCCAAGAACGCTTCATAATCCTCCAGGCTTTCTCCCTCTAGGCCGTCGCTGTATACGAACCCGCTTTGGACTTCCCAGGTAAGCACCTTATCTGAAACGGACAAACGGATCTCATCGAACTGCTCCTCCGTCAAGTTGACGTCGTCGTTCTGCTCATTGATAATCTCCAGGAGCTTCTGAACGGGACAGATGCCGTACAAGTTGGCCGCGGCTTCCGTATAGCGGAGTACCAGTTGGTTTATGCCGCGTTCTTCGCGGAACTTCTTCTGATCCAGCCTCTTGAAGGCGGCCTTGACCTCCTCCGGCATGACGAAGAACAGCTTGTCCTTCTCCAGGAAGCTGAATACCAGGCCTTTATCCATCAAAAACAAATAAGCATCCGCAAATACGGAATTATCCTGCACGTAAGGGGCCTTGAGCAGCCGGCTCACCAGCTCCCATTCCTTCGTCTCCGCCGTAAGGAAAGCCTTCCGCAAGTGAAACGCATGCGTAATCCGCTCGTAGAGCGCATCCGCGAGCTCCTGTTTCTTCAGCTTCGAGCGCCCAGCAAGCTCGCAATTGGCGGCAATGAAATTCAACCGGTCTTTGGTCAGCTGTGCAAGGATATCCTTCAAACTCGTCTTGACTGCACCTTTAATCGCGTTATTCACGTTCAGCTGCAGCATTTCCTTTTCCAATTCCATTCCAGAACTCCTTTACAAGTCAAACATGCTATCTGAATTGTACCCTAACCCGGCTTGCAATTGAAGGGCGTGGCAGGATTAAGCAATTCGGATGGTACGCAGATTCACCTGGCTTCATTCATAGCAAAAACCCGACCTCATGCGGTCGGGTGAGCTATAGAGCCTGTGATTCCCTTACCGAAACTGCTCCGCGAACTTCTCCACCTCGATGACTTTCGCTTCCAGACGAGCTTGTTCGGCGGCGAAAGCCATCAAGTGGCTCTGCACCGAATGCACGGCGGAAGTAAGGCCGACGCTCGCCTGGCTTGCGACGTTGTCCCGACGCTCGCGCACGAGCTCCGCGAAGTCGCGAATCAAGCCCAGATCGCCGCCGCCGTGGCCGATATGTCCGTCAGGCGTTTCGAGATCGATTCGTTCCGGCTCGATTGCGCCGAATCGGATCAGCTCGATTTCGTTCTTCTCCATGGCGGCGCGAATTTCGCCCTTTGTCCCCATCAGCTTGATCGTCCGGCTGCAATCCTGCGTGAAGGCGCTCATCGTGAACGCCGCCGTGACCGCATTGGCGAATTCCATGTTCACCACCTGGTGATCGACGACATCGTTATCGCAATGGTACACGCACCGTCCGTACGGACCCACCTGCAGCGCTTTAAGGCGCGCTTCATAGCTTTGATCGTCGCTGATCGCCAGCGCCATCCAACTCGGCTTGTCGCCCAGATAAACATCCGGCGCATAATACAGGCAGTCGTCCGCCGCCGGGCAGCCGTCGGTGCAGCGCTCGGCCGCGCCAGCAGGCGCATGCTCGGAACGGAAATGCGACAGTGATCCGAACGACGACAGCCGCACGCAGTCCGCCCCCGCCAGCCACAGGAGAATGTCCATGTCGTGGCAAGACTTCGCCAGAATCATCGGGCTGGATTCCGCGACATTGCGCCAATTGCCTCGCACGAAGCTATGCGCCTGATGCCAGTAAGCGACATTCTCATTGTGCTGAATCGACATCAGCCGTCCGATGGCGCCGTCATCCAGCAGCTTCTTAAGGGTACTGAAGAAAGCCGTATAGCGCAGCACATGGCAAATCGAGAAAACAAGGCCTGCCTGCGCCGCCTTCTCGCCCATCTGCACGCATTCTCGCGGGTCGGGCGACATCGGCTTCTCCAGAAGCACGTGATACCCGGCATCCAGAGCACGCATCGTCGGCTCGAAATGCATCTTGTCCTGCGTGCAGATAATAACCGCGTCCGCCAATTTCGGCTGCGCAAGCAGCTCGCGCCAATCGTCGAACGCCAAGCTTTCCTCG
Source organism: Paenibacillus sp. J31P316 (assembly GCF_056269105.1). Classification (NCBI taxonomy): domain Bacteria; kingdom Bacillati; phylum Bacillota; class Bacilli; order Caryophanales; family Paenibacillaceae; genus Paenibacillus; species Paenibacillus sp. J31P316. The sequence continues at coordinate 97,710 of NZ_JBWDNI010000019.1, forward strand.
ATGCCGTGCCGCTGTCTGAACTTCTCCGTTCGCGCCGCGTTCGGATCGGCGACCGCCACGACTTGCATTCGGTCCGGATAGTCGATCGCATAATTCGTATAGACCTGCCCGCGAAGCCCGGCGCCGATCAGCGCTACTTTGATCTTCTCAGCCATTGTGCCGTTCCACTCCTCTGTATGAAGCATGAAGTTACCTTCTGCCCCGCTCTGCTTCTACTCTTTCACGCTGCCGACCGTAATCCCCTTGATAAAAAACTTCTGCAGGAACGGATACACCAGCATGATCGGCAGAGCGCCAAGGAAAATTTGCGCCGTTCGCAACGTTTTCTCGCTTATGTTTTCCAATCGATTCAGGTCGTCGAGCGAGATCGCCTGCTTGTTGATGGACGTCACCAACGTCGACAGGTAGCTTTGCAGCGGATATTTCTCGGGCGTATTCATATACAAAATACCGTCAAACCACGCATTCCAATGCCCAACGATGGTAAACAACGTGATCGTGGCCAACGCCGGCAGCGAGACCGGCAAATATATTTTCCACAGCAGCGTCCAATGGCCTGCCCCGTCGATCGTCGCGGCTTCATCCAATTCCTTCGGAATGCCCCTGAAGAAATTGAGCAGCATCACCGCGTTCCAGACGTTCAAGGCGCCCGGCAGCACGAGCGCCCAGATCGTACCCAGCAAATGCGTCTCTTTGACGATTACGTAGGTAGGGATAAGCCCCCCGCCGAAAAACATCGTCACCGCGAAAAACCACACGTACAGCGTCCGATACCGAAACTGCGCATTGCTTCTCGATAGCGGATAGGCCGTGATGACGACAAACAGCATATTAATGGCCGTGCCCAGCGCGACGCGCTCTACGGAAATCCCTAACGAACGAATGAATTCGGCCTTCTGACCGAGATACCGATACGCTTCCAGCGAGAACCCGACCGGCCACAGCCCTACTTCCGCTGATGCGGCCGCCGTCGTGGAGCTTAACGAGATCGCGAGCATATGGATAAACGGCAAGATGCCAAGGGCAAGAATGGCGGATAATAACACAACGTTGACGAAGATAAACGCCTTTCGGCTCCAAGATGCTTTGTACACCATGCGACTTCTCCTCTCGCCCGCTAGAATATCCGATATCTGCTGAATCGGTAGGCGATATAATAGGATACGGACACCATGCCGAGCGAGATGACCGATTTGAACAACCCGATTGCCGCAGCCGGAGAAAATTGCTGGCTGAACAAGCCCAATCGGTACACGTAGGTGTCGATGACATCCGCTTTATCGTACACGATCGAATTGTACAGAATCAGAATTTGGTCGAAGCCCGCATTGAGCACGTTGCCGAGACTCAGCGTGGCGAGCAAAATAATGATCGGCGCCATGCCGGGCAGCGTGATATGAATCATCTGCTTCCACTTGCCCGCTCCGTCCACTTCCGCCGCCTCATAGAGGCTTGCGTTGATCCCCGCTATGGCGGCGAGAAAGACGATCATGTTGTACCCCATGCCCTTCCATACGTCCGAGCCGACAATGATTCCTCGAAACCAATCCCCGTTGCCCATAAACATAATCGGAGTTATGCCCAGACTATGCAGAATTCCATTGACCGGTCCGTGCAAGGAGAAGATATCGAGCATAACGCCGCCGAGCACCGTCCACGACAGGAAGAACGGCAGAAACACGCTGGTTTGCACGAACCGCTTGAACCAGTCCCTCGTCAGCTCGTTCAGCAGCAACGCCAGGATGAGCGGCACGATCAGTCCGAACGCCATTTTCAGCACGGAGATGATGACGGTATTCCATAAGATTTGATCGAATTCCGGCAAGTGAAAAATATAATCGAAGTTTTTCATCCCCGCCCACTTGGACTTGAAGAAGCCCTGCAGCGGCTGGAACTTCTGAAATGCCATCACGATGCCGAACATCGGTCCGTACGCGTATATCAAGGTGATCAGGACACCCGGCAAGAGCATCAGGTGCAGTGGAAGTTCCCGAATGTTTCGTTTTTTGCGGATAGCTGCGTCCTTCATTATCAACGGCCTCCAGAAAGAAGATTAGTCGCCCGGCCAAGGTCGTTCTCGCAAAGCAAAGGGACGGGAAGCATGCCGGATGTTCCCGCGCTGCATCCCATCGCCCGTGTCGCTTCCAGTTGCGGGTCCTCTAAGCTGCAGGATTACTTGTTCTTGTCGTACCAGGCATTCACTTCGTTCGTGATATCGTCGCCGCCGAGCGCTTTCCAGCTGCTGACGAACTTATCGAATTCATCGATTTTCGCCGAGCCCATAATGATTTTGACGAACGTTTCGTTCATGAGCTTATCCAGCTGGGCACCCTTGTCGATTTGCGTTTCCGTTGCCGGTCCGTAGTACTCGTTGAACACGAATTGCTTGTTGTCGCGGATTTGCCTTGTCAGCCCCCAACCGCCGTTCTTGTCGACCCGGCTGTTATACAAGCCCCATACCGAGCCGCTCTTGTCTCCGGCCAAGTATTTGTTCGCCGCGTCGAGCACCTGCTGCGAGTTCGTATAATAAGGCGTGTCTTGATCCTCGATTTCGGTCAGTTTTTTGTCGATCGCATTATTCACGTTCGTATAAATGTTCTCGATATCCGTCGGGTTGAAGATTCTCGGCACGAACCAGTTGTACACGTACCCGTTCTCCGGCTTGTTCGTTTCATAATATTTTTTCGTGTTTTTCTCGATATAAAAATTGGCCATTTTAATGACGGCTTCAGGGTTCTTGAACTTCTTGTTCGCGACTACGATGTGCCCCATGCGCACCGTCGGAACGAGCGACTTGCCGGGCTGTCCGTCCAACGATGGAATTGGAATGGCGATCCAATCTGCATGGGGGTCCTTATCCTTGTTCAGATTGAGCGGCCAGTTGGCAACCCACCATTCCCCGTAGGCAATCCCCACTTTGCTGCCTATGATGTCTTCGCTGATTTTGGTTTCGTCCTTCAAGCCGAATTCCTTGTCCAGGATCCCTTTGCCGTACCACGATTGCAGCTTGGCAAGCGCCGCCTTCGTCTCGGGCTGAATTTCGCCGGCGGCGAGCTTGCCGTCCGAACCTTTCGTCCAGCCGCCCACGTACGAGTTGAAGCCGTTGAAGAACCCTTTCGCATCGAATGCCCAACCTACGACGGTCTTCGGCAGCGTGATGCCGTACGTATCGTTCTTGCCGTTCTTATCCGGATCGTTATTCGTGAACGCTTCGGCCACCTTCTCGAGATCGTCAATGGACTTCGGCGCTTCCAGCCCGAGGTTTTTCAGCCAGTCCTGGCGAATCCAGAGCAGCTGCGTCGACAGATACGGCTCTTCGAAGCCGGGAAGCGCATAAAGCTTGCCGTCGGCGGATACCGACTTCATCGCCGCGCCGCCGTCGGATTCCATGAATTTCTTTAACGCGGGCGAACCGTATTGGTTGTACGCGTCGGTTAAGTCGGCCAGCACGCCTTGATTTTTGAACTTCTCGAAATTGCGCGGATCAAGATCCATCACGTCCGGCAAGTCGCCCGAGGCGATCGCGATGGAGAACTTTTGCTCGAACTGATCCGTCGGCACCGTCCAAAGATACTTCACGTCGATGTTCATTTCGTCTTTCAGATCTTTCAGATAGGCATTCTTGTCGGGCGTCAATCCGGCAGGCGTTTTCGGATCTTCCGGCGGATTGTACCCCAGCACCTCGGTGACCGTTACCGGCTCGGAGTATTTGCCGAACGGATCCGCTGCCTTGGAATCATCCTTGTTTGCGCTTGCTTCTTCCGATGGGCTGTTTCCGGCTTCCCCGTTGGAAGCCGCTGGCGAAGTGGAATCATTCGTTGCCTTGTTGTTGTTGTTCCCGCATGCGCTTAAAGCCGTACTTAACGTAAGTATAGCTAACAACAATAGACTCGCTTTACTCTTCCCCATGTAAACTCCCCTTTTCCCTGTTATGAAAGCTGACGTTCTTTACACATTCATCATATAATTCCTGCCATTTATCGAACAATGCTAAGATGTTTACATGCTTCTGTTCTATTTACTTCCTGCTATCCGCGCTCTGCCGCCGCTTACTTCCTGCCATGGTGTCCGTAGATGTCGCGGAACTCCTGCGGCGACACTTCCCTCATCTTGCGGAAAAACGCCGTGAAGTAAGAAGGCGACTCAAATCCGAGCCTTAGGGCGATTTCGCTGATCTTGAGCGGAGATTCGACGAGCATGGCGACAGCTGCCTCCGTTTTCGCCGAATTGATATACTCCGACAAGTTGCGGCCCGTCAGCTGTTTATAGCAGCGCGATAGATACGAAGGATTAAAGAAGACCGACTCGGCAATCCGCGCCAAGGACAAGTCTCCGCCCAAATTCTCGCGAACGAACCGGTGGATTCGCTCGCAAAGCAGATTTTCTCCCCGCTCGACCTGCTCTTGCCTGCGAAGGCAGATCGACTTCACCAGCTCGACGAACTGCCTCTGCGCGGCATCCCACTCGGCAGGCAGCTCGGCGCCGGGGAGGCTGGCCATCCGAAGGTCGTTACCCGCCGGATCTGAATAGTCGGTATCGTTCATATGGGAGATGACGGCATGCAGCAGCGAATAATAGCGCTCCAGCCCCAGCATATAATGGCCGGTCAAATGACTCCTCAAACTGCCGAACAGCTCGGCGGTCACGTCCGCCGCGGCTTGCTCGTCCCCCGCGTGAAGGTGCTTCTGCAGCGCGGCCACTCGTTTGTTATAATCGGCGATGCTTGCCGCCGCGGGCTTAACCGCTTCCCGCTTGTACAGGTCCGGTATGCCGAGATCCAAAATGGCCATCTGCTGTCCGTAATAAGCCAAGCGCTTCAATGACGACTTCAGCAGCTCGAACTGTTTGCCGATGTCCGTCCACTCGACCTCGCTTCCGCAAATGCCGAAGGACACCGATACGCCGAGCATGTCGCGGCAGTCGTTCTGCGTCGTCTCCAATATCCCCTTCATATAGGTGATCACGCCTCGCCAGTCCGTCCCGCCTTCCGCGCCCTCGAAGGTAACGGCCGCTTCCTCCGGTTGAATGAACCATACGAGCTCCGCGCGATCGTGTACGATCCGCTCTTCCTTGAGCAGGGCGGACAAGCGATGCGCGAACAAATTCTGAATCGAATAATACGCGTCCATTTTTTTCGTATAGGCCATTTCCTCGTCCCATGCGTCTACTTTGCCAAGCACCATCAAGATCGGCCTGCAGCGATCAAGCCGCATATTCAAGCCTGCAAAGTGCCATTCGCCCGCAATGTCCGCGGCCTGCTCTCCCAATAACAGCGCTTCGAAGAACGCTTTTTTAAGCAGCGGCTCCGCCGCGTTCATCTGCTGCTCCGCTTTCAACAGCATGGCTCTGCTGCCGTTCTCCTCGTCCAGCTTGAGGATCGCCGCCTTCACCGCGTGCGAGATCGGCTCGATGCCCTCCGTTTTCAAAATATAATTATCGGCGTTTCGCCGGATCGCCGTATGTACGTACTCGAATTCACTATGTCCGGTAAGCAGGATCACCCGGCAGGAAGGCCAATACACCGCAATTTCATCGATCAGCTGCAGACCGCTTTTGCCGGGCATGCTGATGTCGCTGATCAAGAGATCGATATTCGTTCGTCTGGCAATATCGAGGGCTTCGTCGGCCGAATAGGCTTTGCAGATATCAAGCTCCGGCTGCGTCTCCTGGAAATGCTGCATTAATCCGTCCACGATGGACGGTTCGTCGTCTACGAGCAACAGTCTGTACATCCCGTCAATCCCCTCTTTCGCCGAAATGGATTTTAATTTCCGCTTTCAACCCGCCGTGCTCGCTGCGCGTAACGAACACCCCGCTCGTCTCCCCGAACCTCAGGCGAATCCGCCTGCTTACGTTGACAAGCCCCGTTTTCTCATGAACCTGCGTGGCATTGCTCAGCTTGGCTTGCAGCTCCTGAAGCTCCTCGTCAGGCAAGCCGCCTCCGTCGTCCTCCACGGCAATACGCAGCACCTCGTGCTCGAAAGTCGCCTGCACATAGACATGGCCGCGACGTTTGCCATTCTCGAAGGCGTGCTCGAACGCATTCTCCACGACGGGCTGTACGATCAAACGCGGAACCGCGTAACCGCTGCACGACTCGGGGACCTCGCCTGCCTCCACTTCAATGCGATTGGAGAAACGAATGCTTTGGATTTCGCAGTAATCGAGGGCGTGCCGGTACTCGTCCGCGAGAGGCGCTTCGTCCTTTCCGCTGCGGGTAATGAACTGATAATAGCTGCCAAGTCTTCTCGCCATCTCGGATGCTTGCTCCATGTCTCCGCTGCGGCAAATCATGTAGATATTGAAAAAGCTGTTATATAGAAAATGGGGATTGATCTGCGATTGCAGCTGCTTCAGCTCGGAGTGCTGCAAGGCGATCTTCTGCTCGTAGTTTTCGCGGATGGATAACTTCAGCCTTTGGACCATCTGATCGAGATTGCGGTACAAATAGCCGAATTCGTTGTTTTTCTTCGAGTCGTTCGACAAGATCAGGCTGTCCGCCTCCAGAATTTTAAACGAGACCATGAGGCGTTTGAGAGGCTTGTGAATCATGAGGTTTACGGAAAAGGAGAAAAGCACGATGATGGCAATGGATACGGCGGATAAGACGATGTACCAGACGTTAAATGTTCTTAGCTGGCCGGTCAGCTCATTCCGATTCAGGTAGGTATACAACGTTAAGCCTAACGTACTGATGCGGCTGTAGGTGACGAGATAGGTCTGCTTCCCGCTTCGTACGGTAAAGCCGGCATCCGGCTTGTCGGACGTTTTTGCCGTTATTCCTTCCCCGATCAGTTTGACGACCTCGTCCTTCGTCTTGAAAGAGATCTGATTGCGAAACGTATCGTCCGCCAATAGCGCGCCCGAATCGTCAAAGCGATCTACGAGCGGACGCAACGTTTCCTCGAACCGGGGAACGGACAGCTGGAAGTAAGCGATTATCGAGGCATTGTTCGCCGACGCAAGGAAGAACAGCTTGCCGCCGCTATAATAGAGAGGCCGCGAAGGCTGCAGCTCGCTATACCCGGCAACGATGTCGTATTCGGCGTTAGGCACCGGCGTTATGCCCGTCTGGGTTGAAATCGTCCTGCCGAACGACTTGATATACACGCCGACATTGACGAGATAATCGCTAGAGTTAAGGTTCGCGACAAGCCTGTCTTTCACGCGATTAACTAATTGAATGCTATCGAATTCATTGATTTGCTTGCCAAGGAAGTTCAATTTTTGCAGCTCGGGGTCGTTCAGAAGCTGGAGCTGCAAGTTGCGGATAAACGACATTTGGTCGTCCAATTGGCGGGAATAAAAGTTGACATTCGACTGATTGGAGCTGGTAATGCCGCTTCTGACAACCTGTTGTCCCTCCAGATTCATCCACAAATTGATCAAGCAATACGGAATGACCAGCGCGACAAAGACAAATATAACCTTCTGATACACATGCAATTTCGTCCATTCAGCCAATGATCTCACAGCTCGTCCCCCTCGTATCCGTACCTCGGCCAGCGATGATTCATTATACAACAAAAAACACCGACCTCTTACGGTCAGTGTTTTCAATGTTCTGTCGTAGCGCGCCACTACCATCGACTGCTTATGGCATCGATTTAAGTTAGAAGGAGCTGCCCGCCGTCCCCGCCATCATCTCCTTCACGGCATCCTGAATGACACTGGAGGGAATGGCGAATCCGATGCCCTGCGCTTCGGCGTTGACCGCGGTGTTCACGCCGATCACTTCGCCTTTCGCGTTCAACAGCGGTCCGCCCGAATTGCCGGGGTTGATCGAAGCGTCGGTTTGGAGAAGATGTTCGTATTGATGCGGGGAACCGTCTTCCTCCGCGACCGTAATCGGACGTTCCTTCGCGCTAAGAACGCCTGTCGTCATCGTGTGATCCAAGCCGTACGGATTGCCGATCGCGATGACCCAGTCGCCAATATTCGCTTGATTCGAATCGCCGAAGCTCAGCGTCGGAAAAGCTTTGCCGTCCGGCGTCTCCACCTTGATTACCGCCAAGTCCAGCTTCTCGTTCTCGTTGATGACTTTGGCCGTTAACGGCTCGTCGTAACCGGGCACCGTGACCTTAAGCTCCGAGGCATCGGCAACGACATGCTGGTTGGTCAGGATATAACCGTCTTTATTGAAAAAGAATCCGGACCCCGTCCCCATCAGCACCGGCTCTTGGTTGTTTTGCAGCGACTGCTGCCGATTGCCCGACCGGTCTTCGCCGCCGAAGAGGTTGCCTCTCGGCTGGTTGTTCTCGACCCCGTAATTCCCGATCTCCACGACCGCGGGGTTCGCTTGATTGAATACCGCGGCGAAATCCTCCGTGGAGGCTTGGAGAGAAGCTGTCGTTAATCCGGCATCGCCCGAATGAGAGTTACCGTTCGAAGCGGCCGACTGGGCGACGCCGGATGTCCCTCCCGTGAACAAATCCATTCGATCGGACATGTAAGTCAGCCCGCCGATCGTTAACGCGCCGGCAAGAAATGCGGCCAGCAGCGTTTGAGACGTCGTTCGTCTGCGTCGATTCCCGCCGCCTCCCGAAGCGCTTCTCCCCTCGTTTGCCGCGATTGCTTGTTCATACGCCGTCTGCAGGTCGGCCGCCTTCTTCGGGGAATCATATCGGTAGGTTGTCAGACCTTCGCTCGCGTTATCGCGTTCATGGTTCATATCCATAGGTTCATTCATTCGAATCATCCTCCTGATTGCTCTTGATGACTCTATTATGCGCGCCGATCCTAAAAGGAAGCTTAAATCTAGCTAAAAGGTCGCTTAGAATCTATCGAAAGCTTCAGGAAAATAGAACCAAATGGATGGTTGGGCAGGGGATTCAGGTTTCCCAGTACGGATATGACCTACAATCTCAACTCCGTATTTACGAACCTCTCGAGCCGGTCCAGTATCTTGTCCGTGGATCCGGGATAGAGCTTGCGCATCAAGATGGAGCCTTCGATCATCGAAAACAACATGATGGCCGATTCGCGGGGATCGACCTCCTGACGTATCTCGCGATTCTTGATGCCGGACGAGATCAGCCCTTCCGTGAAAACCACGATCTGTTCCATCGCTTGCCGCGCCTGTCCGAAGAGAGGCTCGGAGACCGAATCGGCTTCGATGGTCAAGTTTGCGATCGGGCAGCCGCCAGGATAATCGACCTTGAAGAAGGCCTGGGTGTAAGCAAGCAGCCGATCTATCGCATTCGGAGGAGCGGCCTCGACCTCCCTGAGCAGATAAGCGTTAAGCGCCTCGCAGTTATAGTTAAAGGATGCCAGGGAAAGCTCTTCCTTATCCCTGAAGTGATTGTACAGACCGCCTTTTTGAAGACCGGTCTCTTCCGTGATTTCGGAAAGCGTCGTGGACAGATAGCCGCGCCGGTTCAGCAGCAGGGCCGATTTCTCGATGACATGCTGTTTGGTTCTCTCGCCTTTGCGCACGCTCGACCCCTCCTCTCGAATAAAATGCTTTTCACCATTGTAGAAGCCCCGCTTTCAATAGTCAATGCGTTAAAGACAGATCGGTCTTATTTGTCCGTAGGTTTGCGAGATCAGGCTTCGACGCTGATGAGAGCGCCGCTGCAGGCTTGCCCTCTGCGTGAGAAGAACGAGGCGAGTGGGAATTGACAGGGCGAACGATCGCTGACATAATAAATACGAACGGTCTGTCTTTTATTTTGAAATGAGAAAAAGGAGCGTGCAGCAATGAGCAAAGTATGGTTTATTACAGGAACATCCTCGGGATTCGGACGCAAGTTCGTGGAACAATTAATTCCGACTGGCGATAAAATCGTCGCGACTGCACGAAAACTTAGCGATATAGCCGATCTGAAGGAGTTATCGCCGGACAATGTCCATATCGAGACAGTGGACGTCACCGACAAGGGTCAAATTCAAGCGGCCGTCCAAGGAGCCGTCGCCCGCTTCGGCAGAATCGACATCGTCGTTAACAATGCCGGCTACGGCCTGTTCGGCATGCTGGAGGAATATACGGACGCGCAGATTCGAAACCAGTTCGACGTCAACGTGTTCGGTATGCTGGACGTGATCCGCGAGACGCTGCCTGTCTTCAAGAAGCAGGGATCGGGCCATTACGTGAACATTTCGTCGATCTTCGGCGTCACTGCGATGCCGGTCTTCAGCCTCTATTCCGCTTCCAAATTCGCTGTCGAAGGCTTCTCCGAAGCGATGGCCGCCGAGCTCCAACCGTTCGGCATACGGACGACGATTGTCGAGCCCGGCGTGTTCATGACAGAGTTCATGGGTCAATCGCGGAAAGTGTCCGAGCCGCTCCCGGAATACGCCCCGGTCTACGAGGCATTCGACAAAGGCTACGAAGCCGTGCACAAGGGCGATCAAAGCAAAGCGGTGACCTCCATCATCGCGATGATCAACAGCGAGAATCCGCCGCTGCATTTCCCTGTCGGCGGCTTCGCTTCCGCCGGAATTCGCGACGCGCTGGGCAAGCGCATCGTTGAAGCGGATCAGTGGGAACAGACGTCGCGCCTCGCGGATTGATAACGTCGTCCGTGCTGGTTAGCTTGCCCTTTTTTGCGATTAAGCTTCATGCTTTCCGCTTTATAAAAGCCAAAAACGATCGCTCCCCGGCATTCAACATGCCGGAAAGCGATCGTTTTGTTTCATCGTCGCATGAACTCGCAACGACTTTTATTGATTTTACTTTTCCATGGCTTTGAGCAATGTCGCCAGCATTTTAGCCGCTTCGCCTCTGGTTGCGCTCTTCGCGGGCGCAAACTGATTATTGGGAAGGCCGCTTATGATCTCGGCTTGCTGCGCTTTTTTCACGGCTTCGCGCGCGTAGGCGGAGATGTTGGCTTCGTCCTTGAAATGAACCGGCTGGGCGCTGTCCTCCAAATCGTATCCGAGCAGGTCGGACAGTCTTACGAGGATCACCGCCATTTGTTCCCTTGAAATGTTCTCGTTGGGAGCAAACGCATTCGGTTTAACCCCAAGCACGATGTTGTTCTTCTTCGCCCATTCCACGTAAGGCGAGTACCAGTCGCCCGGCTTGACGTCCGCGAACGAGCTGCTCGTGAACGCGGACACGTCCGCTCCTGCGGCTCCGGCGATCAACTTGACGAATTCGCCGCGGGTGACCGCGTTGTTCGGCAAGAACTGGCTGTCGTTCACGCCGCCGATAATGTCCTTACCCGCGAGATAATAGATGTCCGCTTTCGCCCAGTGAGCGTCGGCGTCTTTGAAGTCCAAGATCTTTTGCGTCGTTAGCATGTACTCGGCCGACGACGAGGAAGCGAAAGGAATCGCTGCGTTTCCGTTTTCGTCCACGGTAACCTCGGATACGAGTACAGGGGCTTGATCGGCGGAGTTAACCGAGTAGAAGAACAGCTTTTTGCCAGCTTGTTCTTTGCTCGTCGGGATTTCTAGCGTCATCTTCCCGGGAAGAGCTCCGTTTTGGTTGAGAGACAAGCCCACGACGACTTTCTTTTTATTGACTTGAACAGGGGTCGGAACTTTCCCGACTGGAGCTTGATTGGTGATGGTAACGCCCAGGTCTGCATTAGCGTTAGTATTCGTGATATCCGCGCCATTGACTTTCCATTTGTAGCCGTTGCCCGCGAATGTCATCGTCGCGCTCTTGTCTTTCGCGAGTTCCGCGAAGACGTCGGATTTCACGACGCTGTCCTTGGTGAGATCGACGTCCGATTGAGCCGGCGGAGCGATTACGATCGGACCGGAAGGCGCACTCGGCTGCGCAATGATTTTCGCGATGGCCGTCGCCTTCAATCCGCTGAACGCAACCGTAATTTCTTCATTGCCCTCGGCATCCGCGAGGATAACTCCGTCTTGCTGCAGGTGAGCCTTTCCGTTCTTGAAGCTGAAGGCAACATCCTTCGCGTCTAGGGCGTACACCGCGCCGTAGGCATTGGTCGCTTTAATCGTCGGGATGAACGTATCCCCGACTTCGGTTTCCGCAGGAACGGACAATTCGAGCTTGACCGGCTTGACGTCCGCCGGCTTCACCGTCTCGACCGAAATCGAACTGCTCTTTCCTCCGGATGTTGCCGTAATGATCGCCGTACCGGAAGACTTTGAAGTGACAACGCCGTTTTCATCCACCGAAGCTACGTCCTCGTTGCTGGACTCCCAGTCAATGCCGACTAATTTGCGGTTATTGATTTGAGTCAAGTAATTGGCAGGATACTCCCTGAAGTCCCCGAACACATCCATTTGGACCTTGGATCCGATTACGGTGTTCATTTTGCCCGAGATAATCGCGTCGTTATGAATGTAAATCTTCGTCAAGAGCGGGTCGAAGGTATACTTCATCTTGCCGCCCGCAACCGTCATCTTGCCGGTGCCGAGCAAATCGCCATCGCTATGCGGGAGGTACGTCTTGTCGGCACCGTTACCCGTGATGATGTATTTGACTCCGCCGACTTCCCAATTTTGAAGCGAATGCAGATGTCCGAAAATGCTGTAGATGTCCGTGTCCGGATGCTGGAGCTTATAATCGCTCAGAATGGACTCGTATTTCGCGGCGTCGTTCGGGTCCATTTCATGCTTGGTACCGAATGCGTCGCGCGTAATTACATGGTCGAGAACGATAATGTTTTTCTTCGTATTCTTCTTCAACACTTCTTCCAACCAATGGAACTGCGTGGAATCCGACAAGGTGATGCTTTGGATGTAGGCCGAGTTCAACATGATGATTAGCGTATCCCCATAGTCGAAATGCATCGTCGGAGAACCGAATTTCTTGTAGTAGATATCCAAGGTGTTCTGGAACGATTCGTGATTGCCCGCCAATACGAAGAACGGTTTGGACCCCGCGTCCCCGAAATACTTGTTGACGAAATTCGAAGCGTCGTCGTACTGTTGCTGCGATCCGTCATCGACGATATCGCCCATGTGCATCACTAACGAAGAATCATCCGCTGCAACCTTAGCGAACAATTTATCGGTAAACGCGTTGCCTTGCGTATCCGGAATAAGCGAGATTTTGAAGTTGTCTCCATCCTGCGGCTGCGGGATCGAGGCCAGAGACAATTGATCCTTGTAAGTCGGCATGGCGTTCCCGGCTTTATCCCGAGCGTTGATCCTTAAGGTATACGCGCCGTTCGCCAAGCCGCTTGTCGGTTCGGCATATCCCCAACCCGTGACGGCGTCATAATACACAGGCAATTCAGTATCATTCATCCGAACGGAAATGCTCGCCGGATCCACTTGCGATTTGCTGTCCAACAGCTTGAACGTGACTCTCGGCGTCGGAATTTTCACTTGGACGTCCTTCGTAGGCGTTACGTCCGTCATCGTCGGCGCTTCCTCGTCCGGAGTCAAGTCCACATGGTACGTTTTGTCGATAAATGGAATGGACTCGTTGGGGGTGGATGCTTTATCGTAGGCGTCTACGAATACCTTGTAATCCCCATTCTTTAAATTATCCAGCTTGAAGCTGAGGCGACCCGTGACTTTATCGTACGTGTAATCCTTATAATCCACGTCGTTGATTTTCACCGTTATCTTGTTCTCGTCGACCCCGGAGAGACTATCGGTAATCGTAGTCGAGAAATCAAGGGTATCGGTGAACAAACCATCCGATGATGGGCTTGTCTCGGTAAACTCCGGACCGCTAGTATCCGTAACCTCGTCCGTATAGATGAATTTCATATCGTCGAAATAGACCGTGCCGGAATAGGCCGGCTTTGCTTTTGTCGTCTCCACCATATAGATATAGTTAAGACGAATCGGCAGCTGCCAGCCCTCAGGGATAGGCACTTCTAGATACTTCCACCCAACCCAGTTGATATCGTCCGTCTCCGTGGTCAGGTCGAGCGTCTTGTTCGCGGGAGTGCCATCTCTAAAAATCGCCCTCAGCCAAGGCGCTTTTCCGTCCCCGTATACCCAAATGCCGAACTTCTTCGGGTAGACGTCGGTCTTATAAGTCGCATCCATTTGTGCCACGCTGGACCAATGCGGAAACAAGTTCATTGTTGCGTTCTTGCTTCTATCCGTCCATTTGGATGTGTCATAGCTCATTTTGAAGCTCTGGTTGCCCGAGTGTTTGACCGTCGTGGATAGGCTCAAGAAAGGGCTCGTTCCTGCGCTTCCCGCGTATTGATCTACATTCCCGTAAGCGTAGCCCCCTAGATGGTAACCTTCAATCGGGTACGTCTCGAAATTGTCGATGACCTGCTCTTTGATTCCGACCGTCACTAACGTCGTTAACGTCTTACCCGCAACCGTTACCGTAAGCGTTGCCGTTCCGTTACTAGCGTTGGCAGTGACCAAACCGCTCTCGTTCACCGTACCGATACTGCCGGTAAGACTCCACTTTGCCACGGATGGGTCGATATAAACCTGCCCCCCGGTTGCATCGGTAGCGACAAGTCCGAACTGCTTTGTCGCGTTATTGCTCATCACCACGTTAGTGCTCGTCAGAGCAAGAGTAGCCACGGTATCCACGACCGATACATTTGCAATGCCTTTTACGCCGTCGACCGTCGCGGTTACTTCTCCTGCGCCGGTTGCGATATCCGCGATATAATGGCCGTTCGGATCGATGCTGCCAACGGTCGATGCCCACGTCGCGGGACCGTTGCCGCTGGAGATCGGATTGCCGAACTCATCCGCCAACCGATAGGAGAAATCGTATTTCGAACCGGTGAGGAGCTTCACGTTCTTATCGACGACCACGTTGCCGACCGTCGTGCCTTTCGTCGCCGTGCTGACGAATAACAAGGAGCTAGAAACAAGTCTGGATCCATTGACATCGCCTGGATGGCTTATAGTTACCGGACGATCGCTGCCGGCTTGGCGTACGATCATCTCCGTTGAACCGCCGCCGTCCAAATTAAGCGCATTGACGGCTCCCGCTTCTAATAAATATTTACCGAGATCAGGAAGACCTGTTCCAACGCTCCCCGTATAATTAGTGCTTGGCTTGTCTACGGTTACTACGATAAGGTCTCCGTCTGCCTTCATGCCTATTGCCGTACGCGCGTTAGCGACCGGATCGCCGGTCGTCACCACTGCGCCGTTACGTACGAGCCAAGCGTTAGAGGTGATCGACGTCACGATATCGTTGTTCAGGATATCTTTGTTGTCGGCGTGATTACCCGCATATAAATTGTAAGTAAAACTCACCTCGGCGCCGGTCTGCAACGCCTGAACGATCGGTTTCGAAGTCCCTACGCCTTCCAGAACGACGCAGTCATCGGGAATATCGAAGCCTTCCGTTGACGTTACGTTAACGACGGTACCCGTATATGTCTGCCCCAGATGAACGCCGGCGAAATTATTGCCCACGCGGATCAACGCGAATACCGAATTGCCTTTGTCCACCGCGTAGTTATGCGTCATTTTACGCGTTTTCGTCACTTCGCTCGTATGGATGACCAGAGCGTCCTTGACGGCCTGGTTTCGATTAAGCAGATTCACGTCGTACTTGGTTCCCGCTAGCGAGATTTCACCTTCCGCATGAACTTCTTTAATGCCGGGTTTATTTGCCTTGTCGATATAAAAACTGATGCGATCGTTATCGTCCGGCATCTGGCTGACGATCAATTCGCCGTCCTTCATCATCAACCCCAGCGGATTCCCGGAGGCTGGATCGATATCGTAAAAGTCGCCGTCGACTCCGGCAATGACTTGATTGCCTTTCAAAATTTCGCGGTTCGCCTGATCGCCGATCGTTTCCACGGCGCTGATGGTATCATACGCTTTGGCCGTAATGATCTTCGTGTTGGAATCGTCCGGATCAATATCCAGACGGTTAACGACGACGCGATTATCCGCTTTATAGTAGTTATTGTATTCCTTTGAGGTAAATTTGACGCCGGATGAAATTTGCTCGCTTTTCAGGACGTTTGCTTCGCCGAGCGTCGGATCATCGGCTGCATTGGCCGTCAAAGCGCCAACGCTGGATAGATTCAGCACCGTCGCGAGCGTCAGCAGCATCGCCGGCAATTTTTTGCTTCTTATCAACCTTCTCATGATGTCTCTCCTTTTATTTCGACTAAATGATTGCTTGCCGCAATCACTCTTAAACCAACCCCTATTTTATCTATGGAATATTAAGTAGACTCGAGAGTAGATCATGCGTTGTGTTAAAAATTTCATATTTTATTGTAAATGACGAAATATTATTTCATGAAAATAGCAAACGCGGACATAAAAAAAATCCACATTCGCTATTCTAGGTTCAATAGCAAAATGCAGATTTATGAGATGGTTATAGTTGAAATTATCGCGCTTGCAACGGCAACGAAAAAAGGACACCGCTGAGGTGTCCTTCATCAAGTTGGTGGAGGCGAGGGGATTTGAACCCCTGTCCGAAGACAACGCCACATAGGCTTCTACGGGTGTAGTCACAGTTTTGATGTCACCCTAGCAGCGCCCCGTAACCGGCTATGCGTTGGGTCAGCCTGATTGTCTTCTTCCGTCGACCCCAGGCGGAGACCGAACGGCGTATCCCACTATTTGTTAGCCCCTAGTCTAGTCACATGGGCGATGCTAGGTAGGAGCACGCTAACAGGTTATTAAGCTGCTAAAGCGTAGGATTGTTGTTGTTTGCCGTTTAATAGGCTTTAGCGTTGATGAAGCAGACGACTCCCTGCTACCCGCAACCCATGCTCGAACTATCCCCGTCGAATCCATAAACGCCCCCAATGTCGCATAAACGGCGACTTGCCCTCCGTTTAGCAGGTGAAGCGCTCCGACGATCGATGCACCGCATGAATGAGCCGGCCATCTTCATTTGAGCATGTAAAACGCGATCGTAAATGCTGCTTGCGTAACTAAGGCTTACTTTTCTTGCTCACTTAGTATACCACAGGTCGGACATGCATGAGCAAATGTCTTGCTGGAAGCGTTGGCGACGTTCTCCACGTCTTCCGATTAAGGCTTACTTGGTATTACCGTGCGACCTTCTGCTTCTCGCGAAGCGCACGTTGAATGTCGCGCTGCGCATCCTTCTTCGCCGCCGACTCGCGCTTGTCGTACTGCTTCTTGCCTTTACCCAGGCCAATCAGCAATTTCGCGTAGCCGTTCTTGATATAAATCTTGAGCGGCACGATCGAATAGCCGTCTTGCTTGGAGAGGCCGAGCAGCTTGTGGATCTGCGTTTTGTGCATGAGCAGCTTACGGGCCCTTGTCGGGTCTCCCGGATTGCTTCGGTTCCCTTGTTCGAAATAACTGATATGCATATTGTGGATGAAAATCTCGCCGTTTCGGATTGTGGCAAACGCATCGCTGATGTTCGCCTTGCCCATACGCACCGACTTGATCTCGCTCCCCATCAGCACCATGCCCGCTTCGAAGGTATCCTCGATGAAATAGTCATGGGAAGCCTTCTTGTTCTGGGCCAGTTGCTTACCGTCACTCTTCTTCGCCACGCCATTCACCTCACCTTGGTTCGATTAAAGCCTGTCCGGTTCAAAATTCATCGCCATTAGTAAAAAATGGACTTCCAACCGCAGCTAGAAGTCCATTGTATCAACTTTGCGAACCGAAATCAACAAATGGAAAAGCTTCCGAAACCCGCGTCCTACTTGCGTTTCTTTCGGACGAAGGCAGCCGTTGCATTGCCGCCTTCGGATTTCTTCTTGGCCGGCTGCGCGCTGCCTTGGCCTCCGCCGGCTGCCGGTGCAGCTTGAAGCTGCTGGCCTCCCGCGTTGCTACCAGCGTTACCGCCGCCGGATTTCTTGCGGCGGGAGCCCGTGCCGCTTGCCTGGCCGCCGCGCGGAGCCGAAGCGCCATTCGCTGGCGCCGCAGTACCGCCGCTCGGCGCCGAGCCGGCAGGGCGTCGTCCTGCTCCGCCCGATCGGCCGCCGCCTGTCTGTCTGCCGCCACCGCCGCTGCGGTCTCCGCCTGACCTGCCTCTGCGCGAGCCGTCTCCACGGCCGCCGCGCGAACGGTAGCCATCATCCGGGTCTTCGCCGTAGTCCTTGAGCGAGCCGGCATTCCGAACCGGCAGTCCCCACATATCGGTGCGAACCGCTTTGCGCCGTTCGCCGCCGCTTCCTTGGGACTCGCCTGCGCTTCCGGCTGTCTCTCCGCCGCTGCTCTCCGTGCCTAGAAGACGATTCAGATTGAAGTCGTCTTCCGGCTTCCAAGCGCGCTGTTCGCCGCGTGCGCGCGGCGCCTGCGCTTGCTGCTGCTCTGCGCCGCCGGCCGGCTTCACCGGCTGGCTGCCGCCGCGCTCGTCGCGCTTGCCGCGTCTGCGGCCTCCGCGACGCTCAGCCGCTCCCGTAGCAGCGCCAGCCGCCGCTGCGCCTGCGCCGGCCTCGCCGCTGCGCTGCCCGCGGCCCCGCGGGCCAACGCCCGCGGCCGCCGACGCGCCGCGCGCGTCGCTCCGCTGCGCGGAGCCGCCATCGCGGCCGGCTCCGCCCCGGCCGCCGCGGCCCTCGCCGCGCGCACCGCCTGCTCGCGGCTCGCGCACCGCGCTCCGCTGCGCGGAGCCGCTGTCGCGTCCGGCTCCGCCTCGGCCGCCACGGCCGCCGCGCGAGGACCCGCGCTCGCGGCCGCCAAACCCGAGCTCGCGGGCAAGGTCGCCGTTGCCCGCGCCCTGCGCCAAGTTCTCGAGCATCGTGAAATCGATCGTATGCTCATCCATATTGACCCGCTCCACGCGGATGCGAACCTCATCGCCGATGCGGAACGTCTTCGACGTCCGCTCTCCGATGAGCAGCATATGCTGCTCGTGGAAATGGTAGTAATCATCCGAGAGCTCGCTCAGACGAATGAGCCCCTCGACCGTATTCGGCAGCTCGACGAAAATGCCGAAGCTCGTCACGCTGCTGACGATGCCTTCGAATTCCTCGCCCACCTTGTCCAGCATGTACTCGCATTTCTTGAGCTTTTCCGTGTCCCGCTCGGCATCGACCGCGACGCGTTCGCGTTCGGACGACTGCTGCGCAATGTCCGGCATCCGCGCCGCAAGCGCCTCTTGGCGCGCATCCGGCAAGGTGCCGCCGCTTTCGAGCACCTCCCGCATGACGCGGTGGATGACCAAATCCGGATAACGCCGGATCGGGGACGTGAAGTGCGTATAGAATTCCGCCGCAAGACCGAAATGGCCCAGACTCTCGGCATCGTACTTCGCCTGTTTCATGGAGCGCAGCATCACCGTCGAGATGACCGTCTGCTCCTTGGAGCCGCGAATATCTTCCAGCAACGTTTGCAGCGCCTTCGGATGAATCACGCTGCCGCCCTTGCCCTTGATCGTATACCCGAAATTCGCCGCGAACTGCACGAAATTCAGCAGCTTTTCCTGATCGGGATTATCATGCGTCCGATAGACGAACGGTACCTTCAGCCAGTAGAAATGCTCCGCGACCGTTTCGTTCGCCGCCAGCATGAACTCTTCGATGATCGACTCCGCGATCGAACGCTCGCGTTTGACGATATCGACCGCTTTGCCCTCTTCATCGACGATGACCTTCGCTTCCACGAAGTCGAAATCGATCGCGCCGCGCTTCATGCGCATGTTCCGCAGCCGCATCGCCAGTTCTTCCATCAGCTTGAACGTGTCGACCAATTCCGCATAACGTTCCGTGACTTCCTCGTCTTCGCCCTGCAAAATCTTCCGCACGTTCGTGTACGTCATCCGTTCTTTCGTCCGAATCACGCTCGTGAACACGTCATGGCGAACCCGCTTCAGCGTCTCGGCGTCAAATTCCATCTCGCACGACAACGTCAGGCGATCCACCTTCGGATTCAGCGAGCAGATGCCGTTCGACAGCCGGTGAGGCAGCATCGGAATGACGCGATCCACGAGATAAACGCTGCAGCCGCGGCGGTACGCCTCTTGATCCAGCGCAGAGTTCTCAGGAACATAATATCCGACGTCAGCGATATGAACGCCCAAGACGTAGTTGCCGTTCTCCAGCCGCTCGATATTGACCGCGTCGTCAAGATCCTTCGCGTCTTCGCCATCGATCGTCACGATGATTTTATCGCGGAGATCGCGGCGTCCCTGACGCACGATTTCATCCTCCGTGATGGAATCCGGCGCCGCTTCCGCTTCTGCCGTGACGTCCACGGGGAAGCTCTCCGGCAGCTGATGCTTGCGAATAATGGACAAGATATCGATGCCCGGATCGTCCTTATGGCCCAGAACCTCGATGATCTCGCCTTCCGCAGCCGCACGGCCCTCGGGATACGATACGATGCGCGCCACGACCTTCTGTCCGGTCACCGCGCCATGGAACTGTCCCTGCGGGATGAAAATATCCCGGTTGATCCGTTTGTCGTCCGGCAGCACGAATCCGTATACTTCATGATTCTGGAACGTGCCGACGATCTGCGTCACCGCGCGTTCCACGATGCGCACGACCTCGCCTTCCATGCGGCCGCCGGCCGCGCTGCGCGACGTGATCCGAACGAGCACGATGTCGCCGTTCATGGCGCTTTTCAGGTCGTTCGCGCCGATATAGACGTCCCCATGGCCTTTGTCCTCAGGCAGGAGAAACGCAAAGCCTTTCGCGTGCGCCTGAATTCGTCCGCGCACCAAATTCATCCGTTCGGGAAGACCGTAGCGATCGCTGTCGTTGCGTACGATTTTCCCCTCGTTTTCGAGCTCGTTCAGCAGAATCAGGAACGTCCGGAACGATTCCGCGCTGCCCGTGCCGCCGAGCTCTTTATCCAGCTCCTGGTAGGTCATCGGCTTGTACGCCTGCTCGCGCATATAATCAAGGAGCTGCTGCTCTGTTACCATTCTTTCTCACCTCATAATACCGCGATGCCGTCCATCCACAATTGCAGCAGTCGGTTGATAGATTTATCATATACCATATAGTATACACGAAAGCAGAGAACACCATCCGCGGCCGCCCGCTAATTTGATAAAATTCCCTTGCGTCATTACCCTGTAAACATCTTCCACAAACAAATGGCAACAAAAAAAGCGGGCCGAGAAGCCCGCTTTCGCTCTTATCATTAAACTTTTACGAGATAAGCAACAACAAGCGCCAAAATAAAGAAGCCTGCTGCGACCGCAACCGTCAGACGCTGCAGAAACAGGTCCAGGCCGCGTGCTTTCGTTTTCCCGAACAGATGCTCGGCACCGCCGGAAATTGCACCAGAGAGACCTGCGCTCTTCCCTTTTTGAAGGAGAACTACGCAAATTAGAGCAAGTGCAAAGATAACTAGCAAAATTTTAAACGTAATATCCATCGTTCCACCTCCTGCACAAGGAGCAAATTTTCTTTGCCGCTGCCTTGTCATAGAGGGGACAAGACCTAGAAACAGCATTATCATTGTACCACAGGGGGAAAATGAATTCAAGCTAGCAGATTTTGTCCTTTTGCCAGCGAATCGACTCGTCGAACGGCAGGAACTGGAATGCCTCCTGCTTCCAATAGTACATCAATTCCTCTCTCGTCCAACCCTCGTAAAGCTCCTCCCAATCGAACGGCCCATGCGGAAGAAGCGATGCGTTCTCGATCGGCTGACTGACCGGCTGATACCGCAAATCCAGGGAGAGACGCACGCGCCCGGGCTGGAGGTTCGGCAGTGCTTTGTGCACGGTATGACTATGGAAAATAACGATGTCGCCGGCTTCATAATCGCCTTCCGCCCATTCGAACCCGAGGTTGCAGAGAATCGTCTCCAGTCCGCCCGCTCCTTCGGCAGCCGTCACGCCGAGCAAGCCGGCATTGTTGCTGCCTTCGAGAATCGATAACCCGCCCAGAGAACGCGGCACGTCGCCCATCGGCGCCCAGCAGGTCCACGTCTCGTTGGCGCCTTGGATGTGGAGGAAATCCTGATGCGGCGGCGTCACCTTCAACGAATCGCTTGGCAGCATGATGCGCGCGATGTTGCGCGGGTGCACGAAGGCCCGTTCGCCGAACAAGGTACCGAACATAGCGAGCATTTTGGGATGATGCGCGAACGCGTGAAACGCCTCCAGCTTCTGCACTTTATGATAGACCTGCTGCGTCGTGCCGATGCCGTTCCAATTGATCTCTTCCGGCTTCAGCCGTTCTATGAGAGGCAGATTGCCGATGCCGTCCATGATCGGCTGCGACGGGTCCAACAGTCCTTCCTGTTCAAGCACGCCGAGCAGCATTTGCCGCATCTCCATGATCTCTTCCCGCGTAAAGAACTGCTTGAAAAACAGATACCCTTTCTCCTTGGCGGCCTTCCGCAGCTCCTCTGGCTGCGACAACAGCGGCGTCGCGTCCTCGAACCGTTTCGTTGCCGGTTTGATTGCTGGATCCATGCCGATCTCCGTCCTCTCCATGATGGTCGTACATGACGTTAACCATGCGTGCCATGAAGCAAAATGACTCACCCGATTAACCATTGCCGACCTTATGCGCTCATTGTATGCTTATAGGAAGGTGAAGTATTTGCAGAGACTCGATGATTTTTTAACTCTGGCCGACTTTTTGCAAACGCATTTACGAATCCGTATTCGTCGATGTTGTCAGGTGCTTGAATCGAGTAAAACGCGAGGCTCCTCGAGCCCTGGAACGGAGGAGTGATGAAATGAACGAGCACATCGAAAACACCGGTTTTGATGGTTATGACCAACCCGCCGCACCACCACCACCGTTCACGGTCTCGTGGGAAGAGCTTCAGCCTGTCGTCTGGTATGCCAACCGCATGCAGTGCCCGCCTGGCTTTAGCTTCGGGCCGCGGGTAATCGACGAGCATCAGTTTATTTTCGTGGCGGACGGGTGCGGGACGGCTTGGATTCAAGGGGAGCGGTACGATGCGGTGCCTGGCAGCCTCTTTTATTACGGACCGGATACGGTGCATCAGTTCATCGCGGATCCTGAGAAGCCGTTCCTGCTCTATGGCCTTCATTTCAGCTTGACGGGGGACTATCAAGAGCCCGGCACCGGCATTTCCGTTCGGGATGTTTCCTATGATCCGGCGAAGGATGATCGGCGGGATAACCGGATTCAGATTGGCAGCTCCGAAAGGGCTGAGGACAGCTTGATGCTGCGGGACTGCGGCCTGTTGGCGGTGGAACGGTTCGAGCCTCGATTCGCCCGTATCGCGGAATGCTACGGCATGGATGACCGCGTGTTCAAAGCCCCCATGCTGCGCGGTTTACTGCTGGAGCTGCTGGCCTCCATGAAGCAGTGGGAGCATCGCGCCGGGCAGAGCCAGCTTGTCTCGCCGCTCATCGGCGGCATTGCCGAGCAGTTGAACGCCCATGCCCGCGAGCGTTACAACCATCGCTGGCTCGGCGAGTGGAGCGCCTATCATCCGGACCATATCGCCCGCCAGTTTCGCGCGCAGCTTGGCGTGACGCCGTACGATTATTTCATGGGCCGAAAGCTTCAGCTGGCCAAAGACCTGCTCGCCCGCTCCGAGCTCCCCCTCCTCGCCATTGCCGATGAATTGGACGCAGGCAGCATCCACAATTTCACCAAATGGTTCAAGCAGCATACCGGGCAGCCTCCGGGGAAGTTTCGGAGTGGGAGCCGTTTCATCTAGCTCCGGTATTGCGATGGGCGCTCCCGTGGTGCTTCGCACCAAAGTCGCTCCCATTCGCAATACCTTCGCAACAGGGTTTTGGGGGCTTGCCCCCTCCTCCCCCCGAGACCCGCTGCGCTTGGTGCCTGGCGCTCCCGGGCTCCGGTATTGCGATGGGCGCTCCCGTGGTGCTCCGCACCAAAGTCGCTCCCATTCGCAATACCTGCGCAACAGGGTTTTGGGGGCTTGCCCCCTCCTCCCCCCGAGACCCGCTGCGCTTGGTGCCTGGCGCTCCCGGGCTCCGGTATTGCGATGGGCGCTCCCGTGGTGCTCCGCA
>NZ_JBWDNI010000002.1:0-1237753 GCF_056269105.1 Paenibacillus sp. J31P316
CCTCATCCGAGCAGCAAGCTCCAGCATATCTTCTTCTTTCAACATCATCAAAGGGTGAAATCCTGCGAATTCATGAGTCTGAGTGAGGAAACTGAATCATTTCGAGGGAGCGTAATCCTGGGTCGCCGCGGCTTCGTCACCAGGAACACCGCCGTATGGATTTGTGCGGCGGAGATTCGCGCAATTTGATCCTACAACTTAGCGTTCACTACAGTTCAGGAGGTAATTTCCCCTCTGTTAACCACGTCTTCATTGCATGATCAAATGGAATATTGTCTTTTTTCAATCTGGGGTACCACTCCATTTGAGCATTAAGCAGGTCGATGTGAGACTTCAATGTAGTCACTTGTTCTTCTATTTTTTCTTTTTGTTTCTCAAGAATTTCCAACCTTTTTTCACCTGATTGGTCTCCTTGTAAAGTGAGATCCGCATAGTCTTTAAGCTGAGCGATTGGCATACCGGTACTACGAAGACAGTTAAGGAGATTGATCCACTGAATATCCTCGTATTCAAACATGCGTATACCGCTTTCGTTTCTTTTGATGATCGGCAGAATACCTTCTTTTTCATAATATCTTAAGGTATGGATGGACAACCCCGTCTTTTCTGCAACTTGGCCGATCGTAAATTCTTCGTTCATTCTGATTATGCTCCACCTTCCGCCATTCATTGAATTGAAACCTATGGTTCTTCTTGATTTAGAATATACGCGTTTGGAAACGATAAACCAACTTTTACGTCCCTCACTGGGACATCGAAACAGAAATCAAAATTATCCACTTGATCTAGAGTGAACTCTAGACTGTAGCATTTGAATTGTACGAAACAACATACGCCGTATGGGAATTTAAAGGGAGAGTGAAATCAAATGAAATACAAGTTGCTTGGTAAAAGCGGATTAAGAGTATCGGATATCGCTTTGGGTACGATGACATTCGGGGATCGTTGGGGCTGGGGAGCGGATAAAACGGAAAGTCGCAAGATTTTTGACGCTTATGTAGAGGCAGGAGGAAATCTAATTGATACCGCCAACATGTACACGGGAGGAGATAGCGAGGAATTCCTCGGGGAATTTGTTGCATCGGAGCGGGAGAAATTTGTCATCGCCACGAAATATTCACTGACCATGAATCCGAATGACCCGAACGGCGGAGGGAATCACCGCAAGAGCCTGGTTCAATCCCTAGACGCAAGCTTGAAACGGTTGAAAACCGATTATATTGATATGTACTGGCTGCATGCATGGGATTTTATGACCCCGGTCGAAGAAGTGATGCGGGCTTTAGACGATCAGGTTCGAGCCGGAAAAATTCTGTACATCGGCATCTCAGACACTCCGGCGTGGATTGTCGCAAGAGCCAATACAATGGCAGAGCTGCGGGGCTGGACTCCATTTACCGGATTACAGGTGCCATACAGTCTGGTCCAAAGGGAGGCGGAACGCGACCTAATCCCGATGGCAAAAGCGTTGGACATCGGGGTAACCGCCTGGGCTCCGCTGGGTGGTGGCGTGTTGTCCGGCAAATACAAAGGAGGCAGGCCAGAGGACTCTAAGCGGGTTGATTTTACTGGGGAAAGCGTTTCGGATCGAAATCGCTCTATACTGGAAACGGTTGAAATCATTGCTCAAGAGATCGGCAAATCGCCTGCACAAGTAGCCCTTAACTGGATCAGACAGCAGGAAGGAATGACAATCCCGATTATTGGTGCAAGAACGGAAACGCAGATCAAAGACAATTTAAACTGCCTCACCTTCGAGCTGACACGTGAGCAGATGGATCTGTTAACCATCGCCAGCAATATCCCACTGGGATTCCCGCATGATTTTCTGGGGGCGGATCAGTTCAAACAATCCCTTCATGGTCAATTCGCAGGCAGAATCGCCAATCGCAACTGATAACGGCCAAATAAGAAAATTTCAAGTGCGATGGGCGTTGAATGAACGGAACGATAGTTAAATGAATACGGCGGTAGTCCAAGACTTTATTTTCTAGTCTAAGACTGCCGCATTTCATGTCGCCGCTTTTGTGTCTTTGGACATACGTCGGATACGTGTCTTTAGACACCTTAAATGCGCTAATATTTTTTTGATATTTGTTTAAAAAGGACTTCATTCCTATTCATTCGTGACCGATATAAAGGATAATGATTCATTATCGCGACTATAGTCATGAAAGATCAGGAAAGAAGGGTTACTTTATGAGAATAATTCACCGCAAACCGATCAACGCTACTTTGCTTCAAGCAGGTATTAAGACTCGTTCTTCGAATTTCGCCGCAACGGCAGCCATAGAGAACGGATCGACGAAGCGCAGAGGAAAATTCACGACCGGCTTGATTAATGGATCGCTTTTGGTCGTGCCATTCTGGCTTTTTATCGCCTGGTTGATTTTTCACAATTAAGCTGAAATTCCCCGAGCTGCCAAACCACTTTCACCCGGCAACCTTTCCGAACTTATAAATTCTCCCTATACGCAGCTTTACTTCCCTTCCAAGATCGGAAAGAATAATCCGCAACTCCGTTCCGATGAATGGAGTTTTTTTGCATCAACCGGAGTTCTTTGTAAGTCATTTCCCTTCCGGGGCGTCTTTCATTTGCGCCGATAAGGTGCTAAATGTCTCGCTTCCATCTCTCGCGAAGTCGTAGCTTGCCACGATGAATGGCTACTTTCACATTGGTGATCGATAAACCCAGTTCACTGGATATCTCTTCATATCTGAGTTGATTCACGTAGAATAAGCGCAAAGCCCGTTTTTGTTTTACAGGTAACGCTGCGATCTCCCTTTCGAATCTTTCCCATATGTCTTTATTCAGGAACTGAATTTCGGGGTTTGTAGATTGGGCTGGATCCCTGATCAGTTCTACTTCGGTTAAAGGTAAAATGAGTGCTCGTTTCCGTTTTCGATACCAGTCAATAAAAATATTGTGCGTTACCGTGAATAGCCAAGACTTCACTTTCCATTCTTCGACCGAGTTTGAAAAGCTATAGGCACGTATGAATGTTTCTTGCATCAAGTCTTCTGCTATCCCCGAATCACCGGTCAGTTTATATGCATAGCAGTAAATATCGCTCCGATGCAAGAGGTACACGTCCTCTAAATTCAAGCCACTATTTCTATTGTCAAGAGAATTCGTACTTTCAGCATTGCGGCGTAACTGCTGACGCACGCGATGGTCCGAGGAAATCATATGTTCGTTCCCCCTGCTCATGGAAACATGCAAGAAATGGATGTTAAGCTTGCTATATTTTTGCCATGGTTTATAACCAATTTCGTTTTCATAAAAACCCTCCACGAAGCCGTCTGACTTTACTATAGCCGCCATTCATAAAGTAAAAAGAAAGAAAATGTTAAGTTTTATAAAGATACACAAGAAAGAAGAATCCGCTGTATCAGCGGACTCTTCTTTCCTTTATATTCGATTGCTTACATCGGTTGCATGGGATTGCCCTTCAAGATATCTTCCACTTCTTGGTAGCCCTCCAGGTAGGCAAAGTTATAACGTGCTGGAAGCGCGAACACGTATTTGTCATTGCGAGTTAGTTCGCTTGGTCCCATAGGCGCTGCGCCGATGAAAAACTTCTCCTGCCGAAGCGCGTTCCATTGATCGATTGTAAAGACGTAAATGGGGATATCCTGTCTAGGCTTGTCAGCTGTCCATTCGGGATGGCGGATGCCGATGGACGCGCCGCTTTCTACGACCTTACCGGCAGTCGCATCCTGACCTTTCCATTTGTCCGTTACGATCGTGTACCCTTTCCAAGTGTCGGGCAGCGTGAAGCGGAAGCCATATTGGGTATTCTCATAGACGGTTTGCTCGACTTGATTCGCTTGTGCAACGACTGGTACTGCCTGTTCAACATGATTCGCTCTGTTTGCGGACACTATGGCCGGTATGGAAACGGCGACAACAGCCAGCAGCAGCAGCACCGCGGCTCCCTTGTTTTTCTTTTTCATATTCATGTTTCCTCCTCGTTTTATTTTTACCTTCATTCACTACCGCGAGCGGTATGCCGCGTTGCCTCATGGAGCCTACCGCGATCCGGTCAAAGCCAGTTTTGCGGCTAATTTATATGAATACGAGTGTTTCGATTTGTTCATCACATAGAACTTCACCTCTTATTTTCATTGAAGAACAAGCGACGGTTGAATTACAACCTCATATTACCTAGTCCAGCCACGACAAGAATGACAGAACGGTAAAGAAACGGCTACAATTAGGTAACGAAGGTTTCTGCCTGTAGGAATGACAAAAGATGATTGGCGTTGGCCAGGATTGCACACTTCGCAGGTAAGCAGCACAGGTTTTCAAGCATAAGAAAAACCGCCAGGGCATAATGCCTTGACGGTTTGTTTATCGTTGATCTAATGTATATTCTTTGTCAGCACCTTCAAACGGTCCAACTTACATCGTTTAGTCGTGAATATCAGTTAAACACAATCGATAATTAGTATATAGTATGATCAATTTAATCATTTATAAACATCTTACCATCAAATTATTCGTTACGGTCATTCCGCACTTCATTAAATCGCTGCTTGCGATGAAGAATCACTTCAAGGAAGTATGAATCTCGACGACTCTGCTGTCGTAGCTGCTTCCGTTCCATACCGAGTAGGAGAGCTTATCGCCTGAGGGACTCCACGAGGAACTTACGGCGTTCTCGACATCGGCTACGATACGGGTCGCTTTATTGGCCAGTAGATCGTGGACGTATAAGCCTTTGACCGTCGCCCCGCTAACCTCCGCTTGCATGCTGTACGCGATCAGCCGTTGATCCGCTGACCAGGAAATTCCTCCAAGCTCCGCTCCCTCCGCAATCTTCTTCGCGTTCCCTCCATCGGGATCACACAGCACGAGTTTTACTTTGGAGCCGTCGTATTGTTTCACCAGCAGCTGCTTGCCGTCGGGCGAAGGAATGACGCTGCCCACGGAACCAAGCCCCATATCCTTGGTTTCGTTGGTATCCGAATGAAGCACCTTTAGGGCTTCATCCGCATTCGTGTTGTAGTAAATATTGTTGCCGAGCTTGACTGCGATAATTAGCGCGCCTTTGTTCAATTCCTTAAGCGCGGCGATATCGCCTTCCGTGTTTGCCGTGAAAGCCCCGCCCGCATAAGAAGTACCGATAATGCTATTATCATCCGACCATCTGGCGCTTGTGGCTCCTCCAATGGCATCGCCCGCCAGGCGAAAGGACTTCAGCGTTTCCAGATTCATGACATTATACGCGGGGTCGCCTAGCGTGTACTCCGAGTAGAGGAGATGCTTTTTGTCCGGAGACAAGCTGGCGCCTCCCAGGAAAACATTCTCTTGTTCCTTCAGCGGAACGAGCTCACCCGTCTTCAGCTTGAATAGGTACAAGCTGCGCGGATAAGAACCTGACAGCTCCTCCAGCTTCATCTTCGCTAATGCAGCGTTCTCCTTGGATACAATAACCGTATCCTCGTCTAGCCATCCGGATATTTCGATCTTATCGTAGCGCTTGATGCCGTCGACGGTAATGGCCGGTTCCGCAGCCGGCGCCTTGCTATCGTTATTAATAACGGTTATGGTGCTGCCCGGTTCCTTAATAATCTCGCGATTTCCTCCGCTATTTCCGCTGCAAGCGGTGATAGTAAGCAGCAGTGAAGGCACGCAGGCCATGATGGCTAATTTTGTTCGATTCATTGTGATCGCCTCCTGTTGCTTACAATAACAACCGAATGTTGCGAAGAAACGAAGAATTGTTTCCGAGTTGTAAACAATCTTATCGAGATTGAATCGGAAATGCGATTCGGAACGTCGTACCGTCGCCATCCGACTTTACAATGGAGATGCTGCCGCCCTGCGTCTCGGCATAACGCTTTGCCAGCGACAGACCAAGTCCAGCACCGCCATGCTCTCTGGATCTGTTCTTATCCACCGTATAGAACGCTTTGAAAATCTCATCTCCGAGCTCGCCTGGAATGCCGATCCCCGTGTCGGATATTTCGATGACAACCTCGTTGTCGCTTACAAAGTTGCTTACGCGAATGCAGCCGTCCGGTTTGTTGTATTTGATCGCATTGTCAAGCAGGTTCACGAGCACGATATTCATATAATCCTTATCGGCTTCCATGTAGGCTTCGCGCAAATCCGTTTCCAGCGCGAGGCCGAACTTATCCATTTTCCCCTTCAGGCTGCCAAGCACCGACTCAATGATTCCCCGTACCTCGATCCTTTCCTTGTTATACTCGAAATCGTATTTCTCCATCGCCGACAATTGCAGCACCTTCTCCACCATTTCGTATAGCCTCTGCGTCTCTTCGGCGATATGCGTTTTGGCCGTGGCCAGCAGTTCTTCGTCATCGGGATACATATCGAGCAGGTCGAGGTAGGCTTTTATCGAAGTCAGCGGCGTCTTGAACTCATGCGTGACATTGCCGATAAACTCCTTCTGCTGCCGATCCAGCTCCGATAGCTTGCGAACCGCAAGCGCCAGCTTCTCCCGCTCCTCGTCTTTATCCCGCATCGTGGCCATGAGGCGTTCGCTCATGGCGGCAATGCCCGAGCCCAGCTCCCCGATCTCGTCCCTCCGCTTGATGACCGGCAAGGCGAACTGTCCCTCGCGGATACGGCCAACCGTGTCGTTCAGCCGAATGATACTGCGAGCGGACGAGCTGAAGAACAAATAACCCAAGAGGAAGCTGAGCACGAACACGCCCGCTCCGATATAGATGAACAATCGCTTAATTTCTTCGTAGAAGGCTTGATGGTCATGGAGGGAATAATAGAATTGGATGACACCGACCTGCTCGTCGCCCGTACGCAGCGGGGTCAAATAATACATCGACTCCCCCTCCACCGAATACGCGGTCTTGTTCTTCAGCGCATAAGGCAGCATCCGTTTAATGCTGCTCGATGGAGGAACCATATCCCTCTTCCCTATGACGGCGCCGCTCCCATCGTACAAAACGACGGGCTGTCCGCTGATCCGCTCCAGCTGCTCAGCGAAAGCCGCTCCATGGGTCTCCAGGAATGTCTGCGGGACTTTATTGGATTGCTCCATAATGGATTGAATGAAATAGACGTTCGCCGTGTCGGCTTGCTGCGCGAGGAGCCTTTCTGCCTGCGCGCGCTGATTCCGCTCGATTCCCTGGAGCACCAGCAGGCTGAGTACGAATACCGTGAGCAATAGAAGACCGGCGAGAAATAAGCTGAACTTCAGCCTGATACTAATTCTCACCGTGACCTCCGAATGCCCTGTAGCCGATGCCGTGGACGGTTTGGATGATGTCGCCGTAGTCGGGTCCTAACTTCTTGCGCAAGCGTTGCACGTGAATGTCTACCGTGCGCGTCCCTCCGTAATAATCCATCCCCCACACCAGGTCGAGCAATTGCTCCCGCTCGTACACCCGATCGGGATTGGCCGCGAACAACGCCATCAGGTCGAATTCCTTGGGCGTCAGCTCCAGCTTGCGTTGCCCCGCTATAACCGTTCTTCTAGCGACTTGTACGTTCACGCCGCCTAGTCGAACCTCCATCGGCTCCTTCTTCTCTTGGGCGGCCTGCATTCGTCTAAGCAGGGACTTGAGCCTCGCAAGCAGCTCCCGCATATCGAAGGGCTTCGTCATATAGTCGTCAGCCCCAAGTTCCAGCCCGAGCACCTTATTCACGATGTCTTCCTTGGCCGTCAACATGATGACGCCAATGCTGCCTTTGTCCTGCAGCTTCTTCAGCACGTCGTAGCCGTCCATGCCGGGCAGCATCACATCGAGAATGATCGCGTCGGGTCGGGTCTCGCCAAGCCGCTTCGCGGCAATATCCCCGCGGTCGATGACCTCTACCGCGTAGCCTTCTCGCTTCAGGGCATATGAGATCGCATCCGCGATCGCTTTTTCATCTTCAATGACCATGATTTTTGCTGGCATGACATTTACACCTGCCCCATGTCGTTATCGTGTGCTTCTATTATAAGGGTTGGACGTGCCGTAACCAAAATTCAATCGTATAGAGCAGCGCTGCTTTTGTATGCAGTGAGGAGCATCAATATACGCTTCCTTTGTCTTTCGTCGGGAATGAAAAACCGGAACGTTCCTCTCAATGGAGAAACGTTCCGGTTTCATTCAGGTTTTCCGTCTGCGCCAACCAAAGACCTTCACATGGACAATCGCTCGGGTCGACCAATGAGCAACCAGGTGAAGAAGAATAAAGACCACGACCAGCGGTTTGAACAACAACCAACAGACCGCCCACATGACGAAAATTTGCCAAGGCTTCATTTTACGCATGAATCGATTAGGCCACAAACAGATCCGATAAAGGATATAGCGATTGCGGAGCGACTCCAGGTATTCGTCCTGGTACTGCTTGTCGTCTGGATTTAAACGCACCGCGCTGCGCATATACGTCTCGTGCAGCTTATAATCGCCGCGTCTTGCCGCAGCCCAAGCCAGGTGCATTAAGACAATCGCTTCTTCCGTACCATACCGGAGCGCTTCGCGTTCCAATTCTTTGGACGCTTCGTCATTTCCAAGCAGAGCTTCCGTATAGCTAAGGATCGATAAATATTGGGCATTCTCGGGCTCCAGCTCGAGAGCCGCCTCGATTTGCGCCTTCGCGTCCTTGAATTTGCCCTTCTTGTTCCATTGATTAGCTTGCAAGTAATAGTAATGAGCCTCGTAAGGATCAATTCGAAGCGCTTCCCGAACCGCCTCATCGAAAGCAGCCACGTTGCCGGTCTCGTAAAAGACCGAAACGCGGACATACCAGCCTAAATGATGTTCGGGGTCCCGTCTTAACGCTTCCCCTCCCCAATGCTGAGCTTTATCGTATTCCCCGTTTAACAGGCATATCTGCGCGTATAAGGCGTATGGATCCGGATTATGGGGATCTTCCCGCAGCAGCTCTTCCGTTTTGGCCATGGCTTCCTTATATCTCTTCCAAGACATCAGCTGATATACTGCGCTGTAGAGCGTACTAGAGGAAGGCGTCGCTATCTCCTCCACAAATAATCCTCCTGTCGAATCGTCTATTTAATCCCATGCCGCTTCGAATAGTCTAACACGATCTTATAGTCACCGTTCACATCGCTGTAGATCGCATAGTTCCTGGCTGTCGCAAACCATTCGACCGTTGTCGCCTTGCGTTCTTTTAACGATTTCCGTAGATCCTCCTGCGTAATCGGATGAATTTCTCCAGTCTCGAAGGTTCTCTCCATCGCCAATGTAACGGCATCATTAACGACCTGCTCCAGGTCGGCACCCGAGAACAGCTTCGTCTCTGCCGCCAGCTTGCCAAGATTGAGAGTGCTTGTAGGCTTGCCCGCAAGCTTCAGCTGCAAGATGGTAGAACGTTCTTCCTCCTCCGGAGGCGGCACAAATACGAGGTGGTTAAACCGTCCGGGACGACGCAAGGCGGAATCCAGATACCACGGCGTGTTGGTCGCGCCAATCACGAACACCTGGTCATTGCCGGACTGCAGCCCATCGAGCTCGGTCAGGAGCTGGTTCACGAGCATTCGTTCATGATGCTGCCTCATCTGGTGGCGGCTTCCGCCCATCGCGTCCAACTCATCGATAAAGATAACGCACGGCTTATTTTCTCGTGCTTTCTGGAACACGTCATGGAGGTTATGCTCGCTTTGACCGACGTACATCGACAGAATCGCTTGCAGCTCGATATGAATGAAATTCGCGTCAATTTCACCTGCTACTGCGCGTGCCAGAAACGTTTTGCCGCATCCGGGAGGTCCGAACAAAAGAAGGCTTCCTCCGGCTTCTTTGCCGTATGCTTTGAATATTTCCGGCTGCTTGAGAGGCAGGATGAAGTTCATTCGAATCTTCTTCTTCACTTCCTCCAGCCCGCCGACATCTTCGAATGTCTCCTTAGGCTTGTCCGATTCGACTAAGGAATGATTATCCTTATCGAATTGCATCAGCTTCAGCTTATTCTTTCGTCTCTCCGATAGTTCATCATAATCCGACATGCTAGGTTCCTCCTCCTGCTATATAGAAAATAGTAACATATTCAATTCATCGTTTGTTTTACTTTATCTTGAAGCAGCTCAAATTCGGTAACGAAACCATAAATTCAAGTACATGGATACAGCAGCATGCCCGACTTTTCGATGGAGCAGTCACAGCACTTTGCATAATTTTTTTATCGAAAAATTTCAGCGACATCTGATGGAAGAGCTCTTGCTGACCGCTTGCAAGGAAATTGTCCAGCAGTGCCCCCTCTCAGAAGCACAGCCTCAACCGATCTGACCGGCTCGAACAAAAAACCCACGATCACCATAAAATTCCACCTATTTCCGCGATATCCTCCCCGTTCGCATTCGCCCATTGAAGCGTGAATTGGCTGATTCGAAAGTGAACGCAACTTCGTAACCCTGAATCTGTATTGTTTAACAACCAGTGGGAAGGTATCTCCTTTGTGTCTTTTATTGGAAAACAATATAAATTCTTATCTTTGGAGGACAAGAAGTTGTATCCATAAAATAAAAAATCCGCGATTGTCGCGGCTCTTAATGAGATAATATTCTTGGCACCTTACATATAATAATTGGACTTTTATTTTCCAAAATATAGAGAGGGTGAAGAAGATGGAAAAAAGGCAAGAGAACCCCTTGCACCCGATTCCCCAGAAGGTTGCCGAAGGCTTTCAGCGTTATCGGGAGTATCTGGATGCCGTTAACGAACGCCAATTCGAGCTCGCAAAGCTCGCAAGGCCAACCCAGGACGAACGCATCAAAGAAATTACGATCAAAGAAGCGGCTTACAGAGCGATGGGCGTAGACACGGAAACCTACCGCCAATCGATCTCCGAACTAAGAAAGAGCCAAAACGACCGTATTCGGCTTCGCGAGAACCAGCCTCCGATTCTTCATACGTACGACGATTTATCGTTTAATTTTTCGCCTCCGGAGCCGCACGTAGACGATCCGACCTTCTGGTTTTCGACTTCCAATTGTTCTTGGTCTGAACCTTTCGCCGGGGAATACTTGGATGACGGACTCCATATCAGAGGTTACCTCACCTATGGCGATGGCGATCTTACCAAACGCTCCATCAGCGTCGTATCGCGCTACGAGTTGCAGGGAAATCGCATTCCCCGGCCGAATAACGTAAATGCTTGGAGCTCCGCACCCTATATTGAGTTGTCTGGCGAAATCTTGGGCTGGGCGGGGGTGGCGGACTGGCTCTCCGGCGACGATTGGAGCAAATGCTGGATGACGAAACGGCAGACGTTATTTCAATTTACGTTCGGAGAGGACGGTCCCTTCAAATATAAAATCGGCGAAAAGTCCGAAACGAAAGAATTGTTTTTTATCGAAAATAACGGCGATATGCGCCCTTATATTTTTCGCGGAACGGAGTTCATGCCTGAGGTTATCGTGCACGAAATACTGCCGGGCGAAAGCGTTTGGGCCGAGCTGGAAATTCGTTTCGACATGCAGCTCGAAGGCGACAGCTTGGTGTGGATTGATAAAGGCGATCTTATCGTGCGCGGCTACCAATGGCCGCTCGTACCGCTTAATTGGCTCGGTATCCCCATAAGTGGATGAATTCGGAGTGCTGACTTTTAACGACCTAACTCGGTGACCAAATAACGCCAAACCTCCAATATATCTGAGGTTTGGCGTTTTGTTCGCAAAATGATTGCCTATTCTGCTAATTAATATAAATGGACTGTAGTAATCTCCGACACCTAGTATAATCGACTAGTGCACCGCCACGTCATGCCTCTTCGCTGCGATCTGTCGCAAGCGCTGGATCGATGGACAAGGCGGTAATCTCCTTGCGCCATTCGCTTGTAAAATCCAAGTCTGCCGCAGCAAGGGAAGGCTCAAGCTGCTCCAGGTTCCGCGCGCCGATAATCGGCGAAGTGATGGATGGATGATTCAGAACCCATGCTACCGCCAATGTCGCAGGATGAATGCCCTTTTCGCTGGCATAGCCTGCAAATCGTTCTGCAATCGCATAGTAACTCTCATCGTGATAACGTTTCGTATAGTTGCTCTGATCGACCAGTCTTCCGGTAGCCGGTTTCTTGCCAATGCCGTATTTACCCGTCAACAGGCCGCCGCCCAGCGGACTATAGCTGATAACGCCTAGCTTTTCCGATTCGGCCAGCGGCAGCAGCTCGACTTCCGCTTGACGTTTCACAAGGTTGTACATGGGCTGAATGAGTTCAAAGCTTGCCAGGCTTTCCTTGGCGGAGATGCCGAGCGCCTTCGCAATCTGCCAAGCGGACCAGTTGCTGACGGCGGGATACAGAATCTTGCCCTGCCGCCGCAAATCATCGAGCGCACGAAGCGTTTCTTCAATCGCGGTCAACGAATCGAAGCGGTGAATAAAATAAAAATCCAAGCGGTCCGTGCGAAGCCGCTTCAAGCTTTGTTCAACGGACAAAAACAAATGCCTGCGCGAAGCGCCTCGCGCATTCGGGTCGGATCCAAAGGGGAATCCTGCTTTCGATGTCAGCACGAGTTCGTCGCGCTTGCCCACGATCAGCTCGCCTAAAATTTCCTCGGATACGCCGCCGCTGTAGACATTGGCGGTATCGAAGAAATTGATGCCTTTATCCAGGCAGCGATAAAACATTTGCTTGGAGGTTTCTTTATCGGCATTGCCGCCAAACGACATCGTGCCGAAACATAATTCCGATACTTGAATGCCCGTCTTGCCGACTGTTCTGTATTTCATTGCAACAACTCCTCCTTCGGTCAATGAGCGATGTCCAGCTCCATTTTCATTTTAACCGATCGCTCTCCGGTACTGCGAGGCGGAATGATCCTCCGGAAGCAGGCGATTCCCCGATCCGAAGAGCTTCTCCCGCAAGGTTCCGGGCTCATAGTCTTGTTGATAGACCCCCCGGCGCTGGAGCTCAGGAACAACCAGGTCGACGAACTCGCGCAAGCTTCCCGGCGTGATAAAATGGGCGAGATTAAACCCGTCCAGCCCCGTCTCCTCCAGCTGCTCTTGCATGCCGTCCGCGACATCAGCCGGCGTTCCCAGCAGTAATCGTCCCTGCCGGTTGTCTAGCGTGCCGATCCGCTCCATGACTTCTTTCACCGTAAGCTGATTCCGAACCTGCTTCGTATATTGGGCGGCTCTGCTCTGCCCGTGATCCGTGGCCTTGTAAGCGAGATATTCATCAGGCGAGTATGCCGACAAATCATAGCCGCTGGAGCCGCCGAATTGGGCAAGCGCCGCCTCCCCGCTCCAAAGAGCGGCATATGCCTTCAACTTATCTTCCGCTTCCTCTCTCGTGTTTCCGACGATCACATTCAATCCCGTGAACATTTTGATGCGCTGCGGGTCCCGGCCCAATTGCTCCGCTTTGTTCCGAATATCTTCAATCGTAGACTTGAGCGAAGCCTTGGTATTCCCTCCGACGAAGACGCATTCCGCATGCTTGGCCGCAAAATCGCGCCCTCGATCCGAGCTTCCCGCTTGGTATAAGACTGGCGTGCGCTGCAGCGAAGGCTCGCTTAAATGCGGTCCGGGAACGGTGAAAAACCGGCCTTGGTGTTCGATCCGGTGAACTTTGCCAGGTTCCGTATATACACCGCGGACGGCATCCCTCACCACGGCATCTTCTTCCCAACTGCCTTCCCAGAGCTTATAGACAACCTCTAGAAACTCATCGGCAAGCGCATACCGATCGTCGTGACGGATCATCTGGTCCAAGCCATGATTCAAAGCGGCATTCGGCAAATAGGACGTTACGATATTCCAGGCGATTCTTCCATTCGTCAGATGATCCAACGTCGTCATGCGCCTGGCGTGCGCATAGGGATGTTCGTAGGTCGTTGTAACGGTGACCGCGAACGACAAATGCTCGGTAACGGCAGCCATTGCCGGCACAATAAGCGCCGGATCATTCAGCGGGACTTGCACGGCGTCCCGGATGGCGGGATCCCGGCTCTGCTTATAGACATCATAAATGCCGACCACATCCGCAAGGAACAGGGCGTCGAACTTTCCTCGTTCCAACAGCCTGGCCATCTCTGCCCAATACGTCAGATCGGTATAACGGTGCCGTTCGCTGTCCGGATGCTTCCATAAACCGTGTGAATTGTGCATCGCGCTGTTCATATCGAACGCATTCATGATTATTCTTTTCCCCATTGATCGTGCCGCCCTTCTACTATATAACCCTAAATCTTATATTCATGATAAACCCCGTTCAAAAACCACTTGCCGACGTGATGCAGCTTCAGCCGGGCAGGGTCGTGAAGGGTGTGTATGCGAACGTTGCGCCAATGGCGATCAAAATTATATTTGCGGTCCATGGAGGACGTACCGGCTACTTCGAAGAGCGCATTCGTGATCTCGATCGCGGTCTCCGTTACGAGCCACTTCGCCGAGTCGACGGTTAGTGCCGCATGACCGGCAGTTAGTGCATTCAATTCGACCCGAGCCTGATCGATTGCGTCAGCGGCACGATCCAGCAAAGCTTCGGCTGCCTGCAAACGAATGCCGAGTTCTCCGAAACGTCGGATGAGGTCCGGCTCTTCAGCCGCTGTCGCGACTCCGCTTCCATACGCGGGACGCGTGTTGCTACGAACAAAAGCCGCGGCATCTTCCAAAGCAGCGCGCGCGATGCCGATATCAATCGCCGCATGCATGATTTGACCGAAGGCCGAGAAATATTGGGGTCCTTCAAAAATCTTCCAATGCGATAGCACCTGCTTCTCGGGCACTTTGACATCGAGAAGCGTGACGCTGCCGCTCGCGGTTGTTCGCTGGCCAATCCCTGACCAATCGTCGAGCACAGTTACGCCAGGCGCATGCCGCGGCACGAAGGCGGTCATTCGCTGTTCCGCTTCATTCAGAGCGGTGACGGGAATCCAATGCGAATACAGCGCGCCCGTCGTATAAAACTTGCTTCCGTTCAGCACGTACTCGTCTTCCCGATCCGATCCGCGGATGGACGTCGTGATTTTTCTTGCCCCTTTGCCCCGGCTTCGTTCCGCTAATCCGTTGCCGAACTGGGCGCCTTGCAGCACTTCCCCGAAAAAGAAGCGCTTTTGTTCCTCGCTGCCGATCAATTCGATCGTTTTGACGAAAAAATGATGGTTCTGCGGAATTTGGCCAATGGATCCGTCGGCATGGGAGATGATTTTAAAAATCTCCACAAGCGTTCGCGTGCTCACTTCAGGCCCGCCGTAGGCTTTGGGTACGACCAGTCCAAGCAGGCCCAGCTCGGCCAGCCGCTGCATCTCTCTAAGCGGCAGTTCGCGTCCGCGATCGCGATCCGATGCGCCAGCTCGAATCTCGTCCGCGAAGGTCCGCGCTGCGGCCAATGCCTCTTCGTCGCTTTGCAATCTATGCGCCTGCGGACGATCGCTGAAGAAAGCAAGCGGCAAATCCCGCTCCGCATACAGTGAAAGCGGCTCGCGCTGCGGGCGTTCGATTTCTCCGCTTTCCGCAACTACGATCGCCCGTCGGTGTATCGATTGCCCTTGCGCGGCATCTAAGGAACACTCGCCTTGCAGCCATCCGCCTGCTTGCAGTTCCCGATGAAGACGAACGAATCGATTCCATTTTTGTTCGGTTACGTCAACGCCGAATTGTCGATGAAGCTTCTCCGAGTAGAGGAATCCGATCGTTTGCTCGGGGATACCGAGCTGTTTGGCCGTCAGCCGGTTAGCTTCTTCAGGATGACGAATCGCCCACTCTGCGGCCAGGTGGATATGCCCGAGCAACCGCTCAATCACTTCCGGCTCCTCTTGAAGCCACCGCGCGGTAACGACCAACGCCGTAAGCTCCGAGGTAACGGGAAGGAATCCCTCCAGCTCCCGAACGTCCAACAATCGCTGCGTTTCGACAGCGACTTCGCGTTCAACGTACACGGCCTCTACTTCGCCCTGCAGCAAGGCGCGAAGTTCTCTTCCCCTCGTACCCGCATCCTCCTTCGCTTTAGCCGCTTTTAGCTCCACCAGCGTCGGACTTCCAGCCGGAATGCCCGCCTGTCTCAACGCTTCGTCGATATGCCTGATCGCCTCCTGTTTACGCAAGCCGAGCTTCCAGGGGTCACTATCCGCTATCCCAATGACAGCCCTGTGAAGATCGGCTGCGGAACGAAGCGCAGACTCCGAACGTACCAGAATCGTATGACGTCGCTCCTGCAGCTGAAGACCGACGATCGCTATGCTTTCTCCTCCGGAGAGACGCCGAAATGCCCGAACAGGGTGCTCGAATGCAAGGAATTCGTCGTGCTTTTCATTTCTATACAGCCGGAAAGACCCGGAAATCCGAGAAACCGGAATTCCGTTTCGGCGCAGATCCATAGGTAGTTCTCCCAGTGCATACGCAAGTGCTATCCCATGAGGCACTCTAGGCTCGGCAGCAGGAACCGCTTCTATGTTAATCGACATACTTATCCTCCTGTTAGGTTAAAGTAGTTTGTTTCCGATAAGCTGCGCCGGGGTGGTCTTCAGGCAACCGTCGAATGCCTGAACCGAAGAAACGTTCCCGCAATGTCGTTTCTTCATATTCCTCGCGAAACATTCCCCGGCGCTGCAGCTCGGGGACGACAAGCGCAATGAAATCGCGCAGGGTATCGGGAGAGAGGAGTTGGATCACGTTGAAGCCGTCAATTCCCGTTTCTTCGACCCAGTACTGGATACGGTCGGCGACCTCCTCCGGGGTTCCGACGACGAACAATCCCCGTCCGCCGAGCTGCCCCAACGTCTCCGTTACCTCGCGAACCGTCTTGGGTCGGGGACTGTCCTTCGTAAATTGGGCGGCAGCGGTTTGCCCATGGTCCGTCTCCGCATAGGTCAGAACATCGTCCGGATCATAGCGCGATAAGTCGTATCCGCTGCCGCCTCCGTAATGGGCCAATACCCCTTCCAGGCTATACAGCGATTGAAAGGTTTCGAACTTACGCTGCGCCTCCTCCCGCGTGCTGCCGACGATCGCAAGCAGGCCGGTCATGAGTTTGATATGCGCGGGATCCCGGCCGTAGGCGGCTGCTTGACTGCGAATGTCCTCCGCGTAGCGCTTCAACGTTTGAATGCTCCCGCCGCCAAGGAACACGGCCTCCGCATGCTTAGCGGCAAACGCACGGCCGCGCGCAGAGCTGCCGGCCTGGTAGATAACCGGCGTTCGCTGTAAGGAAGGCTCGCTCAAGTGCGGCCCGGGCACTTTGAAATAACGGCCCTCATGTTGGATTAGATGTACTTTCTCGGGGTTCGTGTACATCCCGTTCGCAACGTCGCGAATGACCGCATCGTCCTCCCAGCTTCCCTCCCACAGTTTATAGGAGACTTCCAGGAATTCGTCCGCGATCTCATAGCGTTCGTCATGACGAACCATCTGTTCCAGTCCGAAATTTTGGGCTGCGCTGGGCAAATAGGACGTGACGACATTCCAGGCAAGTCTTCCTTTGGTCAAATGATCGAGCGTCGACATTCGTCTGGCATGCGCGAAGGGCTTCTCGTAGGTCGTGGAGAACGTAACGGCGAAGGCAAGGTGCTTCGTCACGAGCGCCATCGGAGGGACAACGAAGAGCGGATCGTTGCAAGGAATCTGCACCGCTTCGCGAATGGCCGTTTCCGCGCCTTGTTTATAGACGTCGTACACGCCTACGACATCCGCCAAAAATAACGCATCGAACTTTCCGCGTTCCAGCAATTCGGCAAGCTCCGTCCAATAGCGAATATCCGTATACCGATGCCGGTTATTATCGGGATGACGCCACAGCCCGTGTACGATATGGCCGACGCAGTTCATCTCGAAAGCGTTCAGGTGGATTTTTTTAGGCACAATCATCGTCCTCCTTCTTACAAGCGTTTATCCAATTTCCGCACGATATAGTTTCCGGTAAATTGAAACACTTGGACAAACAGCACCATAATGATAATGGTCACGAACATGACATCGGTCTGATAGCGGTAGTAGCCGTACCGAATGGCAAAATCGCCGATTCCTCCCCCGCCGACGAGTCCTGCAACCGTCGAATAGGACAAGAAACTGACCGTGACGATGGTAACCGAATTGGCAATCCCGGAGCGGGCTTCGGCGTACAGCACTTTCCACACGATTTGAAATTTGTTTGCGCCCATGGACTCCGCTGCCTCCACTACGCCGCGATTCACCTCCAGCAGGATCTGCTCAATGAATCGCGCAAAATAAGGTACCGCATTAATAATCATGGGCACGGTTGCGGCCGTAGTCCCTAACGCTGTGCCGACAACCATTCGAGTAAACGGAATTATCGCGATCATAAGAACCAAGAACGGAAACGAGCGGATTAAATTGACAACCCCATTGAGAATGAGATAAAACGTAGGCCATTTTAGAAATGAATTCGGACGGGTCAGGAACAAAATGGTTCCGAGCGGTGTACCGATGGCAACCGCTATCGGGATCGTCAGAACGAGCATATACAACGTTTCCCACAAGGCCTGAAGCAGCTCGGGCCACGCGGCATTGACATTACTGAACATAGCTGGCCTCCAATTCCCGCTCCAATGTAATCTCGTTCTTGAACAAGTATTGCGCGATCGGAGATTGCGGCACGATATTTTTCGCCCGCAAATCAAACCTTTCGACGATTTTACCGCTCTCCATAACGGCGACTTTATTGCAAATCGCTTTTACGACATTCATCTCGTGAGTCACGATCACGATGGTGATGCCCAAGTTGCGGTTAATTTCTTGGAGAGCAGCCAATATGCTGCCCGT
This sequence comes from Paenibacillus sp. J31P316, assembly GCF_056269105.1. Taxonomy (NCBI): domain Bacteria; kingdom Bacillati; phylum Bacillota; class Bacilli; order Caryophanales; family Paenibacillaceae; genus Paenibacillus; species Paenibacillus sp. J31P316. The sequence continues at coordinate 18,667 of NZ_JBWDNI010000002.1, forward strand.
TGTTTGCGGATCCACCGAAGAGGTCGGCTCGTCGCACAGCAGAATCTTCGGATTGCCGGCCAACGCGCGGGCAATAGCCACACGCTGCTTTTGTCCGCCGCTTAACTTGGCCGGATACGCTCTCGCCTTGTCTGTCAAGCCGACCATGTCCAAGCATTCCTCGATGCGCTGCCTGCGTTCGGCTCTGGGCATTTTTGCGATTTCGAGCGGGAAGCTGACGTTATCGTAGACGTTCCGGTTATTGAGCAGGTTAAAGTGCTGAAAGATCATACCGATTGAAAGCCTTCTCATTCGCAGCTCGTGAAGCGGAAGCTTGGTGAGCTCTTCACCATCGACGATAACTTCGCCCGTGTCCGGGCGTTCCAACAAATTGATCGTCCGAAGCAGCGTCGATTTGCCGGCTCCGCTAAACCCGATCAACCCGTAAATATCGCCTTGCTCCACTTCAAGAGAAGCGGAGGATACCGCATGAAGCGGTCCTCCGGCGGTCGTAAACGTCTTGCTAATGTTGTGCAGGGTAATCATGGAAAGCCCTCCCCGTTATTACTTACTTGTTCAAGTAATCCAAGCTTTCGATCGCATCGCCGTACTTTTCCTTGTAAAAATCTTTGATGGCCTGGCTTTCGTACGCTTTTTGGAGCGCTTTGATCTTCGGCGTCCCGAGCAGCTTGGTGTTCGCGGCCACGATGCCTTTGTACGGCAAATCTTTGCCGGTTTCCAGCGCTAATGCATCCTCTTTAGGTTTATAGCCCATTTGAACGGCCGTACCGGCAAACAGAAAGCCGACGTCCACGTCGTCCAACGTGCGCTGCAGCATCAATTGATCGACTTCCTTGAATTTGAATTTATGCGGATTGTCGGTAATGTCTTTGAGCGTTGCGTGAATAACCTCCACGCCTTCTTTAAGCTTCAGCAGCCCGAGATCCCGCAGCATGAATAGCGCGCGTCCGTTGTTCGCCGGATCGACCGGAATGCCGAATGTCGCGCCGTCGGGAACCTCTTTAAACGACTTATACGTTTTGGAATAGAGTCCGGAAGGCGTGAACGTGGTGTAGAAAGCCCGCGATATGTTTTTTAGGCCTTGATCCTTCACGAACTGGTCGAAATACGCTTCGTGTTGGAAGGAATTCGAATCCGCATCGCCGTCGTTGACGATTTTATTCGGTTGAATAATGTCATTGACAACCACATAATCCAGCGTATAACCATCCTTGGCCAGCTCCGACTTTAGAATATCTACAATTTCTCCGTTAAACCCCGCATCGCTCATCACATGATGAATGACCTTATCCTCCGGATTTGCATTTGCTGCCGCTTCGTCCGAATCTCCCTTCCCGCAAGCTGCGACCAGGAAGGTCAGTGCCAGGATGATCATGAGCACGATAAATCGAATTGGATTCTTCATTTTTCTACGACTCCTTTTATAAGATGTATAGGTTAAAAATAGAGACTAGGACGGCGGACCAAGCCGAACGTCAGTGTCCCCAGTTGTCTGGTCGGTATGTAAAGGGGGAGCGATGCCTGTTTGCCAGGCGAAAGTCGGGCGCGTGCCATTTACGACGTAGTCGCCAACAATCCGTTCTTTATAAATCAGCGGATTATGGTTAGCAATCGTTCGGGCATTGCGCCAATAACGGTCAAGCGATTTGGAACGGATAGTCGCCGACGCACCCAGCGCGTCAAAAAGAGTGGATACGGCTTCGAGCACCAGTCTGGCAACGACCGTCTGCGCTTGGGCGACTTCAATCTCCGCCTTAACGCTTAAGTTGTCCGCGTATTCGGGATCATCCGCATGCTGCGCCTCATAGGCACCTTGCACTGCTTCGGCTGCCCGGAGCACGAGTGCGCCTGCTGCGTAAGCCTGGCTGTGCACGCGTCCCGCCACTTGCAGCACCTGCGGGTCCTCGCTGGATCGATTGGCTGCGGCGTGCGAATATGTTCGTCGCCGCTTCGCAATCTCCGTCGCCACGTCGCGTGCGGCTGCGCGGGCGATTCCGGCGAGCGTGGACAAATGAATCATCTGAGCAAACGCCGTTGCGTACTTGGGATACGTCTCCCGTGCGAACACGTCATCCGGTTCCACCGGCGTTTCCCGGAAAACAGTCGTGCCGCTTCCGGTCAGCGTTTGCCCGAATCCAGCCCAATCATCCACGATTTCAACGCCTCTAGCCGTCGACGGTACCATCGCGGTCACGATGTCCCCCTCTTCCACGCTCGCGCCTACGACGATCCAATCGGCGTATAGGGTGCCCGTAGAATAATACTTGGTGCCGTTTAAATGAAGGCGATCCTCGTGTAAAGTCAACTTCGTGTCATAAGTGCCGACCTGGGCGTTGCCAGTCTCGGTTAAGGCGTTTCCGACAATCGCGCCATCCGCGATACGCTGCAGCCAACGCCTTCTACGTTCCCCGTCGGGCAAATACAGAATGCGCTCGACAAACCCGAAATGTATTCGCAAGGCTTGGGTCACATTGGAATCGGCCTCCGACAACTCAATAAGCAAGTGGAACAATTCAGGAAGCGAGACGCCAAGGCCGCCCTCTTCCTTGGGAATTCGAAGGGCACCGAATCGCTTTTCCTTCAATAGTTGTATTTCCTCATGCAGCAGCTTTCGGTTTAACTCCCGATCCACTGCGCCTTGGCGAATGTGTTGAAAAACTGGTCTGAAACGCTCGGCCAATTGCTCATAATGGTCGGAGGGACTACATCCCCAGGCACCGCTGTTTTCTCCCATGTCGCTCCTCCTTGTTTCTTCGATTAACAATGAACCTTGGTCATCGGGACGATGACGCGTCTAATTTCCATCTGATTCACGCAGCCTTTCCTGAAAATAAAAAGGAGACCCGCATGCCTTAAGGCTGGAGGTCTCCGGTTGTCCGGTTGAACAAACTATGATGAATTGCCGACGGCCCCGCGTTTGGCAGAGTCTTGGATCAACTTCCAGATCGGAGCCGTGAGACTCTCTTTATCGTGCGCCAAGTACTGGTTGGCGAATCCCCGTACGGGATCCCCAGCGTAAAAGCGCTCATACAGTTCATGCCTGGCTCCCAAAGGGCTCCCGATCAGATCCCAGGCAAGCTTGAACAATTGCACCTTTTTCTCCGCACTGACGGTTGCTCCTTCGAAATACTGGCTCATCAACTCGGAAATCGTGCCGTAAAAATCTTCAATGCTGGACGGGACTTGAACAAATCCGCCACCGCCTACCTGCTGTAAAATTTCGACTGCGCGCGGATAAAACTTCGTCCCGATGTTTCTTGCCGTATGGATATAAGACAGCTCCGGGACTAGCACGCCGCTCTCATTGACCTTGGCTTGCGCCTCGGAAGCGATGATGAGGGCTTTCATGCAATCGATTTGCGTGAGCAGTTCTCCAAGCTTTTCTTGGATATGCAGAAATCCGCCTACCCCAATGGCTTCTGCCACAGCAAAAGTCACCCCGGTAATAAATTCAAGCTTGGCTACATAGCGAACGATATTTTGATGAAAAGCAAGGGCGTTCGCTGTCGTGTTCGCCCTCAACGCCATCACTTTCTTCGCATCGCCATACAACAAGACGCGTTCCCAAGGAATCAATACGTCATCAAAAAAGAGAACGGCATCCATTTCATCGTACCTGGCGCTAAGAGGTGAATCGTGTTCGTTCTCGCTGGCGAACGATTGCCGGCAGACAATATGCAAGCCCGGAGAATCGGCCGGAACAATCAGGACATGTGCGTGCTCCCGATGAGCCTGTTCCAGTTTGAGAAACGAGAAAATCACGAAATCATGCGTATACGGCGCGCCGGTGGCAATCATCTTAGCCCCTCTTACCACAATCCCTTCGCTCGTCTCCTTGACGACGTGCAGAAAGCGCGAGGCAATGCGGTCATCGTCAAGACCGCTGGACCGATCGATTTGCGGATCGATTATGGCGGTTGTCAAGAAGAGATCGTTATCCCGAGCGGTTTCATAATAAGCCGAGATTTTATGGGCAAATCCGGGTTCCAGACGCTCAAGCTCATTGCGCGCCGCATACCAGCCGGTAATGAAAGAACGCGCATAGTCCGATAGCCTGCTCATCATGCCATTACACTGTTTGGACCAAAAAGCAAAGGATTGGCTTCGCTGGGCGAGCTGTTCCGGCGTATGAGGAACCAGAAACGAACTATGCACGTAGGCTTCTCGCCCTTCCATTCGATAACCGACCTGCGTGCGAAGCAGGGGATCATCCAACGTATTGAAGAGGCTGCGAATCGTTCCCAGCGTCCCGCGAAAGGCAGGATGCGTTTCCAGCTGAACAACCTTGCTTCCGTTCAACCACACCGTTCGCCCGTCGTTCAAGCTTTTCAAAAACGTGTCGCCTCTCAACCGTCCACCTCCCCCACTAAAGCTTATAATTCCTATTAGTTAACTCAGGTATTGGGTATATCTTAACGTCGCGCCGTCCCAGGGTCAACAAACAAAATTCCAGGTTTTGGCGTTTATCGGACAAAAACGGAAGATATGAACGAGATGCGATCGTCAATCCAACAACACGCCGTTATTTGTTTGCCTTGTAATTCATCGCGTGATAAAATCCCATCGCCGCAAGCCGGCTCAATTGAATGGCCATATAATTCGGCGAGTAGATCATGCCTTGCTTTAACCAGGACACCGCAGTCCCCGTAATCCAGAACGCCATACTTTCCAGCAAGATGTCCAACGGGATCGGCTGCTTTTGACTCATTCGGTTGTTGTCGATTCGCAGACTAAGGGTACTCCGGACGGCTTCTATCAACCTTTCTTCGAACCTCGATTCCGGCAAATGCGATAACAATACGTGATAGGAAGAAGCATGATCGGCCAAATGCTCAAACATCACAGTAAAATACGGATCAGGCCCGTCTTGCTGCGGCTCATAGCCGAGAATTCCAGCCTTCCTGTTTTCATACAAGTCAGTCAACTCCGCAAGCTTGGCTGCAATGATCTGTTCCAGTAAATCGTATTTGTCCTTAAAATGCGCATAAAACGTAGAACGGCTAACGTCGGCTGTTTCCGTGATGTCTTTAATCACAATCGTATCGAACTGCCTTTTCTCGCATAAGGACAAAAACGCGCTAACGATATGCTGTTTTGTTTTCGGAATCCGGCGATCCGTTCGGGAGATACTCATGTGAATCACACCTTAGTTTAAAATCATACACCGTTAAATGATTTGTACAAAACTAGACATATTTAACAGAAGTGTTCACTTACAGCATTATTTAATTGCTCATTATCATAGCGGACAATGCAAAGTTAATCAATCGGAATTATCATATATTGTTAAGATACGGTCTTGTACGCTTGGCCATATTCGGTCATGGTAAACGCAGGAAAAAGCCGTCGAGTCGCGCTCGACAGCTTGCCCATTTCTTTGGCTCAACAGGAATGTTTAGCGTAATATTTTACGGATAAATGTAAGCTGCGGTGGATAACAAACGGCCATACCATTCATAGGCAAGGGGCAGAACCTTCTAAGTCGTTAACCGACCCTGAAGGTACTGCCCCTTAAGGTATGAATCAAATCATCCAGTCTGCATGGAAATCCTGCTTGAATTCTTGAGGAGAATGACCTTTGAACACCAGCTCCGGGTTTTTCACGCTCACTTTCGTGCCATTCGGAACCGAGGTCGTAATAAAGGCATTGCTACCTATTACGACGCCTTTGCCAATAACCGTCTCGCCGCCTAATATCGAAGCGCCGGAGTAGACCGTTACTTCATCTTCCAGCGTAGGGTGGCGCTTTTTGCCTCGAAGTGCTTGTCCGCCCCGGGTGGATAATGCGCCAAGGGTGACACCTTGATAAATTTTAACATGATTGCCGATAACGGTCGTTTCGCCGATCACGACGCCTGTGCCATGATCGATAAAGAAATAGCTGCCGATCGTTGCGCCGGGGTGAATATCGATTCCGGTCTCATTGTGCGCGTATTCCGTCATAATTCTCGGAATGAGCGGCACGGAAAGCTTGTACAATTCGTGCGCCAGCCGATAAATCGTGACGGTGAATATACCCGGGAAGGAGAAAATGATCTCGTTCATATCTTGAACGGAAGGATCGCCTTCGAAGGCGGCCTGCACATCGCTTGCCAAAACTTGCCGGAGTTCCGGCAGTTTGCTTAAAAAAGCGTACGTAATTTCATCGGACTTCGTCTCTACAGCGATGTTTGCCGTCTTATCGTTAGCGGCTTGATGCTTCAATACGGAACTGATCTGTTCGAGAAGCTTATCGTGAACTTGAATGAGCAGATCGCCGATGTGATAGTCCAGCGTAGCGGGAGTAAGCTTCTGTTTTCCGAAATAGCCCGGGAACAGAAGCTCTCTCAACAATTGGATAACGTCAATGATCGTATCTCTGCTCGGAAGAGCGACCGCATCCAATTGAATGACATGAGAATGCTGTTCATAGCTGGAGCCGATCGCAGAGACAAGGCTGCCGAGCTGCCCATGAAAATATTTACTCATCTTTTCATCCCCAATTCCCATGCTTGTACAAACAGGGAAGGCGAATCCTATGCCTGCAATCCTCCCTGTAACGTCATTTCATTGTAACTCCAATTGAGGTCGCTTTACAATTTCAAATGTGCTGTTTGCCCTTAATTGAAAAGGCTGCCGTGAAATTCCGGCAGCCTAATATCGTTGTGCTAACGTTTTCCGTTAGGTTAACATAAAGTATTAAATTCTCACGGGAGGAGCGCCAAACCTTAAAGCGTTACTTCTGGATTCAATACATAGCTCCGACGCACGTAAACGCGTTTAAACCCTGCTCGCCCAAAGTTGCGGTAAGACTGATTCGCGTGCTCTTTTCCTTCGGGCGGTTGTCCGGTTTCTCCCGTGAAACCGATAACGCCGGCAGCGATCCCATCCGCTATGCGCTTTTTAAACAGCGCATTCTGCGCCCCCCTGCCGCGATATTCCGGCAACGTCGAAGCTACACCAAGCCAAGCCCAGTTGTTGTCGATGAACATTGCTGCGGAAGCGACAGGTTTAGTCCCGTCATAGGCCACGTAAGTTTTCCATCTTGGCCGTCCGGCCAATGCCGTAAATAACGGTAGGTTTGAGGCCGGTATGCCGAACCCTGCCTGTACGGCGAGCCCGAAGTCTTCGGCAAAGGATGCCTCAACGAGCCGAATATCAAGCTCCGTCGGGATCGGATGGCTTTCCGCGGGCGATGCGTCCCGATAAAATTTCGCCCAACCGTTCCCGGCGCTTTCTAATCCTCTTGCGTTCAACCACTCCTGAATCGGTTCGGTAAGCGCAAGTGGCGGAATTTGCAAGCAATAGGACGGGACAGCATGCGCGTTCATCCATGCGAGCGCCTGTTCCAGCTCCGCTTCGTTGGCAGGCTCCGCAATCCCGACGCCGAGAATACGGTTAAATTCTGCGATCGGCAGCGCGTGATTGGCAAGGGCAATACTCGTTCCCACGCGCGCAAAGGCGGCCTTCGAACTGCGTACATAGTCTATTGGCGCAGCGGTAAACAGATCCAACCAGGCCTCTCGCTCGACCGTCTCGATAAACGGAAAGACCTTGTTTTCAATCGACGGTTTCATCATGCCGAATTTTTCCACCTCCATCGGAATAACTGCCAATTCCCCTATATGCGAATAGTAATCGATGTTTAACGTTGGTTGATTGATCTAGGCCCCTCTCCAATTAAGCCAAACGATTCAAATGAGCAGCCAGGGCTTCCGGATGCGAAAAAAACGGTGAGTGGTCAGAATCCATACTTATGACTTCTTTACAAGGCTTTTCTGCCAGCATCTGCCGCTGCAAGCCAATCGAAATTGCTTTATCTTTCAAGGTTTCAATATAGAACCGAGGTATTGATTCCGCATGTTGATCGGTAAGGCGGACAGCCTCGAAAAAGGGAGCAAGCGGTTCAAGGCAGAAACGTTGAATCGCATAGTTCACGTCGTCTTCCGAGCAATCTCCGTACAAATTCGCTCGGACCAATTCCTTGTTGAGATCCATATAGAGATGATCGTCGCTGAAAATTACGGCGGAAGGCGTATCGGAAGCTTGATCCTTTTTCTCGCTTTGCGAAATTTGAAGCAGCGTTTGTTCATTTTTTGGCAAGTACGCGCACAAATAAACGAGCGATTTGATCTTCTCCGGACGGTATTCGGCCGTTTGCGTAATGACAAGACCGGCCATGCTGTGTCCGACCAGCACGACTTGCTCCGATATGTTATCCAACATACGGGTTAAACTGTCCGTGTAGTTTATTAACGTAATATCTTGCACCGGCGTTTTGTCCAAGCCATGACCAGGTAAATCGAAGGTTATGACCTTGTGCCCCGCGCTTTGCAAGAGCGGTACTAGTTTATTCCAGCACCAGGCTCCATGCCAGGACCCGTGAACGAGAACGAAAGTACTCATCAAGTATGCCTCCTCTACTAACAAGCTTAAGTAAGGTTTAATATAATTTTGCACTTTGCACGGGGAACTTTTTCCCCAGCTGCTCTTCGGCAACTCGATAGTTCGACCGCGCCAGAACCGCCCGATCTGCCTGTTGAAGCATACTACCTGAACCACGGTTAAGGTCAAACTCGTAGGGCAGGTAAATGTTAACAGTCGGAAACCTGCAATACACGCTGGATCCCTTTACGCCCATTGAACGTCCGATGTCTCCATGGCGACAGAACGATTGATCCGGATGACGAGAATTTCGAAGCATCGTTATCGGTTTCTTGCTGATCGTGCTTTTCCATCGCGTAAAGATAAAAAAGAAAGAAGAATCCGCCGTATCAGCGGACTCTTCTTTCTTTTTTATTCAATTCCATCGGTTGAATGGGATTGCCCTTCAAGACATCTTCCACTTCTTGGTAGCCATCCAGGTCCTTGTTACTTTGTGGGCATCATCAGCTGCTTCGAAAGCTCATAGGCGCTTCGCTCTACCCAGTTGTGGGCGAGCTTGCCATCACGAACCTCCCATACCGCGATGCCGGTAAGCTGAATCGGGCGATCGTCGGGAGAAGAACCAAGTACGCCTTGGTTGTATCCCGTGACTACCCATAACGAAACAACGCGCTTGCCTTCGGCGCCGCTGAACATATCGAGGCTCTTTAACTTGATGTCGCGGATCTTCGAAGTAAATGTCCGTGCCCACTCCTTAAAGGCAGCGCGACCCACAATGTCGCCATCCGAGTTCGACAGAATAAAGTCGTCCGTGCAGAGACGGTCGATGACATCGAGATTCTGCGGAAGGTTGTAAACGTTGGCCCATAATTCCGTGAGAAGCTCTTCGCCTTGGTTGCTGCATACATTCATCTGTCATCAACACCTCATGCCTATTAAACGGGACAGCCAGAAATTAGTCTTTAGACTGTCCCGTTTTGATCATTTTATGAAGTCCAATTGTCCGATCTCTACGATTACGGCCTTGCGGGAGTAAGTATTGGAGGCCCAATAATCAGGGTATCATTCTGCTCGGCCAGTCGCCCAATTTCCTCGATTGAATGCCGGCCGATTTCAGGGAAGAAATCGTCTATTCCGCCCGGCGCGAATGTGAATAGGATACGTCCCTTATCAGGCCCGATGTTTGCCCACGCGTGAGGTACGCCTCGGGGAACCACGACGCTCGTTCCCGGAGAAGCTTCAAATTCCTCATCCCCTACTTGGAATCGGAAAGTTCCTTCAAGAATCTCGAATATCTCTTCCCGTTCCTTATGAATATGCTTCGGCGGACCAATCAAAGCCGGTACGCGCGCTTCAATGACGGTTATCGCTCCGCCAACTTGACTGCTATGAATACGAATGGCCATTTGTTCGCCCGGCATCGTGTCGAACCATTCGAGATCCTTGGCGAAAGTAACCGCTGCTTGGGATCCGGCCTTATTTGTCTGTTCCATTTTCAGTTCTCCCTTATATTGCAAATTTGTGACCGATCAGTCGTTCGCTAAGGCTCCAGAGCTCATCGGCTGCTTCGGAATCAACCGCATACGGCATCACGCCGGAATCTGTTAAAGTCGATTCGTTATCCAATTCAAAGTCCGACTCGGCGTCATGCCCCAGAGGAGCGATATCGCAGTTCTCGCAATAGACGCCGCCCATATTGTTAAGCTGCGGGCTCGTCGCGCACCATACGCTGGTAGCGGCCCCTTGCCCTACCGTCTTGAGATTTTTAGCGGGATCGAGAACCGGCTGTCCGTGCTCGTCAATGACGCCGGCCGCTCGCAGTTCCTCCTCCGATAGATGTTTTTCGAGACCGGTGCCGACGATGCTGCCCGGATGAAGGGAAAAAGCCCGCACGCCGTCGGCTTGGCCGCGTTTGTCCAGCGCGACCGCGAAGAGAACGTTGGCCGTCTTGGACTGGCCATAGGCTGCCCACCGTTCATAGTCGCGTCGGTCAAAGTTGGGATCATCAAACACGACAGGCGAAAAGTGATGTCCCCAAGATGAAACTGACACCACCCGTGCGCCGTTCGCCTCGCGCAGCGCCGGCCATAGCCGTGCAACAAGCTGGAAATGGCCCAAATGGTTAGTCGCGAATTGCGACTCATATCCCCTCGAATCGCGGGACAGAGGAGACGCCATAATGCCTGCGCTGTTTACGAGGATATGCAGTGGCTGCCCGGTGGCAAGAAACTTGTCTGCAAAGGCATTAATCGAAGCAGGGTCCATCAGGTCCATCATTTCAATATCAACGCCGTCGATGTTTGCAAGGGCGTTCGCCGCTTTATTATAGTCGCGCGTAGGAACGATAACCTTGGCGCCAGCAGAACGCAGTACGCGGACGGTCTCAAGGCCAAGTCCGGAATAGCCGCCAGTGACGATGGCAGTTTTACCGGAAAGATTAATGCCATTAATTACGTCTTCGGCTGTCGCAGAAGCTCCAAACCCGGAGCCGATTGGTGTTTGCTTTGTTGTCATCATGATGTTCTCCTTGTTTGATATTTAGACAAATAACGTTTAATGTCTATGTGGCTATACTATACAACTAGACAAAGTTTGTAAAGTGTATAATAATAACATCATGGATGACAATAAGAAGCTTCATATACAAACCGTTGCCTTAGAAGTGTTTTTCAAGTATGGGTATAAGCGAGTGTCAATGAATGAGATAGCAGAGGCCGCCGGCATATCGCGTGCAGGTCTGTATTTGCATTTTAAGAACAAGGAGGAAGTTTTTAACGCGACGATTCTTCATTATGGCGACCTGCTTATTGCAGAGATCGAGGAAGGACTCTCTTCCAAGAAGACGCCTGAAGACAAAATTTTATATGCGTTCGAGCTATGGTCTATAAACAATTTCGATCAATCCTTGAACTCGCCGGAAGTAAAAGAAATGACCGAAAGCTCGTATACATTTGCTCAAGAGGCACTCCATGCGAGCTACAAAAAGCTTGAGGTCGTTCTGATCTCTATCTTGGAATCCCGGTCGCCATCCGGCAGCAACCTAAATAGCCTATCTCCAGAGAAAATGGCACATCTACTAACAAGTGCATCTCGCGGGTTTAAAATGGTCGCCAGAAACTCTTCGGAGCTTCGCGAAATGATCGTAGACTTGCTTCGATTGGTTCCCAACCTGCACGAATGATAACGATGCCTGTCCGAACCCGGCATGAACTATAGGAAAAGCCGCTTGCCGGAACTTATGTCCGGTAAGCGGCTTTTCGGTATTCATGGGTATTGAATTTACGCGAGCATGCTGTAGAGCCGCCTATTTTCCGACAGCTGTGCTTGGAACATGTTGTGCCTCAGCTGGAAGTTAATGCAAATTGCCATTTCACATGCTTTACTTTGACGAAGCAAAGCATCACTATAAGGAAACTCTTTTCGTTGCCACTTCTTCTTGGAAGGTCTGGTCATGCTCAACGAAAATCATGGTTGGATGAAAGCTTTTAATAAGCTCTTCGATTTGCAAGCGTGAATACACATCGATAAAGTTCAGCGGTTCATCCCAAATATATAAATGGGCTTGTTCACAAAGACTTTTAGCGATAAGCAACTTTTTCTTTTGCCCGCCCGAATAGTGGGAGATATCTTTTTCAAACTGGATCCGGTCAAAATCCATCTTGCGCAGAATGGATTTAAATAACGGTTCGTCAATTTGATTTTCTTCGATAAAGTCGGATAACTTCCCCTTTAAATGCGAGGTATCTTGCTGTACATAAGAGATGACAAGGCCGGAACTAACGTTCACAGTACCTGTGTACCGGAGCGGAATCCCTAATATCAGTTTTAAAATACTGGTTTTGCCACTGCCATTCTTTCCATCAAGCACTACCCGGTCCCCCGCCTTAACGTTAAAACTTATTGGCGCATTAACCGATTCGCCATCATACCGAACAACCACGTCCGTAAACTGAATCAATTCTTTAGATTTGAATGCTAAAGGCGCTAATTGCAATACTTCCGTTTTTTCCACATTTTTAAGCAGCGTTGACTTTTCTTCAATCGCTTTATTTTGCCTGGTTTCCAGGGTCTTAGCGCGTTTCATCATTTTAGCGGCTTTATGCCCTACGTATCCCTTGTCCAATTTCGAACCGGAATTCGTCGTGCCATTTTTGGAAGCCTCGACTTGATTAGACCAATTGGCCGAACGTTTTGAAGATTGTTGCAGCCTTCCGATATCTTTTTGTAAACGCTCGTTTGTTTTTTCTTCATGTTCTTGCTGTCGATCGAAATTCAGCTTCCACGAAGAATAGTTGCCGCTTTGAACGTCTATATCGGCTCTGTTTATCGACAAGATGTGGTCAACGCAGCCATCCAGAAAGTTTCGATCATGTGATACCAGAATGAATCCTTTTTTCTTTTTTAAATAATTCGAAACCATCTTCCGCGCACGACTGTCCAGGTGATTGGTTGGCTCGTCAATTAATAGAAAACGCCCTTCATTCAAAAAAAGCGCGGCCAGCAACACCTTCGTTTGTTCCCCGTTCGATAAGGTTTCGAATGGACGGTACATCGCTTCGGCATCGACATCCAAATAAGAGATTTCCCGAAGCAGCTCCCAATCCTCTGCCCGAGGACATATCTCTTCTAATATTTCATGCGTGAATCTGCTTTTGTCCGATACGGGATATGGAAAATAATTAAATTCAACCGACGAAATAATAGTTCCCTTGTATTCGTATTTTCCTAATAACAAATTGAAAAAAGTTGTCTTGCCTCGACCGTTGCGGCCAATAAATCCAAGCTTCCAATCCGTATCGATTTGAAAGCTAACCTCTTCAAAAATAGGATCAAAACTGCTTGGATACGAAAATGTCAGGTTTTGTACATGAATCATTGACATGGTAAGCTCCTCCTTTTTATAACGCATTCACTCTTTATAAAAAGTCGGTTCATACCCATCTCTTCTTACTCGCTCCGCATAAGTTCAATGGATATTAACGACTTATACGGAGCAAATCATGTGTAATAACCGTGTCTGTGCTCATATTGCCACTCCTTTTTATATTTTATTCGTTGTGCCCCCGTATCATGGAACTTCCGATTCCTGCTATGTCCTTCGGATGTAGAACTATCGTTGCCGATTAGTGCTTGCTTGTCAACGTTCTAAGAATGAAGGACGAAAAATCGTTCGGTTTACGCCCTAAGATCCACGTTAGAACATTAGAATTCCCGATAGACCCATGTTCATTATAATGCTGAAACATCTTTACGATTGTATTTGCTTGATAATCTCCTAATCCGCGCTTTTTTAATTGTGCCGCGAATACGTCGTCTTGAGGCGTTTCAACCTTGATCTCACGGCCAAAATGCAGTTCCATAACTGCGATCATATCAGACAAAGATAAATTTTCAGGTCCGCAGAATTCATACGTTGCCCCTTTATATCCTGGACTCGTAAGAATGATCGAAGCTGCCTCGGCTAGGTCTTCTAAGTCAACCATACCTATGCGGGTTTCTGGAGACGTAAAATACTTTTGTCTAAAGATGCCCTCTTCGCTAAGCAGCTTCCACGACTCGAGTATGTTCTGCATGAATACGCCTGGCTGAATAATCGTATATGGAATGCCTGAATTCACGAGAAGCTCTTCGACCAGGAGTTTTTTCTGATGATGCGGCATTTCTTGAATGACGGGATGCAATACGGAATGGTAGACGAAATGTTCGATTTCCGCCAAGCGAGCTGCTTGTAGGATCACTTGTCCGATTTCGACTTCATCGGGATGCATAGCTGAGCAAATGTGGTAGACAGCCCTAATTCCGATTAACGCTTCACCGATTGCCTTTGGATCCAATATATCTCCCGCAACGACTTCCATCTCACCTAAGGATTCCATTTCCTGAATTTGTTCGGTTCTATGAACAAAAGCCCTAATCCGCTCTCCTTTAGGGAGTAAAGCCTTAATGATTGCACGACCGGTTTTCCCGTTTGCTCCAGTGATAAGGATCATACTAATTTCTCCTTCTATATTAAAGTGCTCTTATAAAAATAGCCGCTTGGTTTCAATTAACGTACGCTTTCGTCTAACGCTTGTTCCGGACGCACATGAACCTTCCCCATTTCCATCTCCCCCAAATTTAATAATGCCATCATACTGGATCTCTTTTATTTAATCCAATGCATTTCGTGTTATGTTCTTATTGATTAGATGGAATAATTGGGGTTGGAATTCGAGCTGGGGGAGTTGAATGATGGCTGCTTTGCATGCTTCGCGCGGAGTCCAATGCAGATTTGTTTTTCTCTTACTCCACCATAAGGAACATACGCCTGCCATGGACATGCACGTCCATGGCAGGCGTATAAGAATAATTGAAACGGCCTTTCAGCTAATGCTCGACATCAGCTAATGCTCGACAAGAAGTTCTCGTAAGAGGCTATCATTGTATCCATTCGGGCGTCTAGTGCTTCATCAATCGTCTGGAGCTCCGAATGCGCTTCGTAATACGCGAGCGACTGACGAATGCCCCGTTCAAAATTCGTCGTTGCCTGATAGCCGGGCACGAAGGCTTTGATTTTCCGGTTGTCGACGACGTAACTGTTGCTTGCGTCACCTAACAACCCGGCCTTGAACTCGGGCAAAAACAACGAGATGCATGCCGATGTCATGTGGATCGCTTCCGCCTTAGCGCCTGCTGCCTGGCCGATCGCAGCCAGGTATTGGTTCCAGGTCTTCACTTCATCCGACGTGATGTGAAATGCATGACCGAGCGTCTGGCTATTACCCAGCAATCCGACCAATCCTTTGGCAAAGTCGGTATTGTGCGTAATCGTCCACAGCGAGGTGCCGTCGCCCGGGACGATGATTTTCTTCCCTTTGCGTATGCGGTCAATCAGAGTCCACGGGTGCGCCCCGCTCGTAATCGCAAAAGGAATCGAGGTTTCACCGTATGTGTGCGATGGCCGGACGATCGTCGCCGGAAACCCCGTCTCGCGGTAAGCCCGAAGCAGTCGCTCTTCGCAGGCGATCTTGTCGACGGCATAAGGCCATCCCGGGTTATGCTGAGGCGCGGATTCATCGAAGAGATAATGGCTTGGCGGACGTTGGTACGTCGCTACCGTGCTGATGAAGATATATTGATCCGTCTTCCCCGCAAAAAGCTCGACATCCCGTTCAATATCCTCTGGCTTGAAGGCGATCCAATCGACAACCGCGTCGAAATGCTTCCCTGCCAGCAACTCCCTCATGGCCTGCCGATCGTTAATATCCCCACGAAGCATGTGGGCACCTTCAGGCGGAGAGCCCTTCTGGCGGCCCCGGTTCAAGAGGTACAGCTCCACTCCCTGCTGCACCGCCAGCTTAGAGGCTGCCGTGCTGATAAGACCCGTTCCTCCAATAAACAGCACCTTCACCGCTATCACTCCTTTATATTATCAGTACCATTGTAGCATCTCTATTTACTCCTGCTCGCACAATTTCAGGCACAGGTCATTGGGAAGCGATTTTACTTTCGGCAGATAAAGATCAGTTCATTGTGGTCTGCGGTAGCTGGTTCGTCGCTGAAATCTCCAAAGATCCGTATGTCGCTGAAGCCTGCGCGCTCAAGCATCAACACCAACTCGTTCTTCGTATAGTCATCCAACCTTTGCGTGTGAACTTCCTCCTTGATGAGGTTTCCTTCGTGCCACAGCCGGAGTCGCATCTGACGGGTGGCGACGTTCTCCAAGGGATCTGTCTCAAGTGTCCGGGCAGCTACTTCCAGCTCCGTGCCGTCGGCCAGGCGCTGGCGCTCACTGGCTGCAGGCCATTCCTCGGGTTCAGCCCGCCTATATTCAGGCAATCTCGCCAACCAGGCGGGCGGATCGTTCCATCGCACCGTATAATTGAATGCGAACGTGCCGCCTGGACGTAGATGCTCATGGCAGCGCTGCATGGCCTGCATAGTCAGATGACGTTCCCCGCCGAGCCCAATTACCCCGCAGGCAAATATCGTCCCGTAACGCCGGGGCAGATCCAGCTCGTGCATGGCCTGCGCATAGAGCCGGGGTGAAAGGCTTTGAGTTACTGCCCGCTCTTGGCAGACTGCAAGCATATCCTCCGAGTAATCGCAGCCATCCACATCCAGACCTGCCTGCAAAAATTGGAGCAGCAAGCGTCCGCTGCCGCAGCCCAGATCAAGCGCCGGTTGTCCGGACGTCCCGATCAGTTTCCGGTAGTAAGCCGCTTCCGGACCAACTTCCGTCCATAAATCGGCATGCGCCCGCGCGACAAGGCCATAATGCCATATTTGGGGTCGTTGCATATGCTGATTACCTCCCTGTAGTGGGTGAAATCAAATCGGAACAGTTTTACCATAACATGGTTTCCCGTTTCTTCCAGCCATGATGTCAGGTTATAAATGATTGTAATCAATCTGTACGGGAGGTTTCGCTGGCAAAGCCGAATTCCGGGATATTTCGATGGTTGGTGTAATGGAAAAAAGCCGCGGTTTTCGCGGCTTTGCTTTAAAACTTTCCTATTGTTTTACTACAAAGCTACCGGCTGTCCAAGCTTATTGGACTCATACGCGACAATCGCCACTTGCGCGGCTCGAAGGCCGTCTTCGCCCGTAATCGGCACGGGCTTGCCTTGCAGCAGCGCGCTTACGAAATCCAGGATCATATAGTGATCCATATCATCGCCCCAGAAGGCGTACACGCCTTTGCCCGTATCGTCGTTGAACAAATCGTTCTTCTGCGCGAAGCCGTCTACCGAAATAACGCCCTTCGTACCGACGATCTCCATCGTCACGTCTCCCCAAGTCGGGAACGAGCTCGGACGCGACCAGCTCGTATCCAGCACGGCGAATGCGCCGTTATCGAACTTGACGTGCAGGATGCCGGCATCGTCGATCTCATGGCCTTCCTTGAACAACGTTGCAGCATAGGCATAAACCTCTTTGACCTTCGACTGCAGCATCCAATTCATGAGGTCCATCACGTGTACGGTATGGTCAAGAAGCGCCCCGCCGCCGGACAAGCTTGGATCAACGAACCAGCCGCCCGGATTGCTGCCATGATTCGTTCCTTTGATCGCGACGATATCGCCGATATCTCCACGCTCGATGGCTTCCTTCGCTCTTACGACCGCCGCCAAGTAGCGACATGGGAATGCCGTCATCAGCTGGACGCCGTTCTCCTTGCACGCGGCGACCATGCGCTCCATCTCCTCTACCGAAATGCCCAGCGGCTTCTCGCAGAGAACATGCTTCTTCGCTTTGGCTGCATCGATGACCAGACGCGCATGATGCACGTTCTCCGAGCAGATCACGATCGCATCCACATCCTGGGCAAGCAGCTGCTTATAATCCGCATAATACGGAATCTCATGCCGCTCCACGAGATCCGCAACGCGACTGTTCACTTCATCGGCAATCCCCACGATGCTTACTTCGGGTATTTGCCGCAAGCTATTGAAATAACTATACGCATGTCCATGCGCGAAGCTGATCATGCCGATCTTTAAGGTTTTCATACGTGCTACCTCCCCGTTTAATAGGACCGCTAATGCAGCGCCACTACTTTGCCTGTCTGGATCGATTCAAGCGCGGCTGCTGCAATTTCCAACGCTTTACAGGCGTCATGCGCAGTAACGATGGACTCGCTGCCGCTTTTTATGCAGTTCAGAAAATGCTCCAGCTCTTTGTAGTAAGGATCCGTAAAACCGGGACTCTGCGGAATTTCGACAACCTTGCCTCCGCTCTGCGGTTCGGCTGCTTTCCGAATTTGCAGCGACTGCGCCTTCATGCTGTCCGTGCTGACCAAGCCTTTGGTGCCGGCAAATTCCGCCGCGTAGCGGAACGAGCCCGGGTAACCCCAGAATGCCTCCAGATTGGCTACGGCACCGCTCTCGAATACTAACGTGACCAGCGCATAATCCAGGCTGTCATCGTTACGGCCCATTGCGTACACGGTCTTCACTTCCCCAAGCGCCCACCGCATAAAATCAATGTCATGCACCATCAAATCGACAATGACGCCGCCGCTTTTATCCGCTTCTTTGAACCAGGCTGTCGCATCCCCCGGATGACCGCCTACACGGCGCGCGTGAGCGACGCCAACCTTGCCGAGCAGTCCGGCATCAATTTGCTGCTTGATCTGCGCGAATTCGGGGAAGAAACGCACGACATGGCCAATAAACAGGCGTACGCCATTCGCTTCGCAGCACTGGATCATTTCCTGCGAATCCTCAAGATGAAGCGAGATCGGTTTCTCGCAGATGACGTGTTTACCCGCCTTTGCAGCCTGCAAGACGAGTTCTTTATGCAAATAAGAGGGCACCGCAACGCTGACTGCTTCAAATTCTACCGATGCAACCATCTCTTCGAACGAGCTGTACGCGGTCGCAGCCACTTTACTCGCGACTCTATTTGCTTGTTCCATATCGATATCGCAAACGCCAACCAATTCTACGCCGGGCATCTTCGCATAGCTCATCGCATGCCACTGTCCCATGCCGCCGCAGCCGACAACAGCTACTTTCATCTCTCATTCGCCCCTTCGCTTGTTGTATACTTGTTACTGTTATCATAACGATTCCGTTCAACGACAAGAATGACGAGTTTTAACTTGTTTATATCCAAATTCGCTCTAGGAGCGCAAAGGTGACCGTCCCGATGGAAACATTCAAAGAACCGATCCATTACCAGAATGAACACTTATGCATGAAGGTTTGGCAGTTCGTCGATAAAAGAACGAAGCAGCCGCTCGCGCGCCACTGGCACTATCATAAAGAAGTAGAGCTTATCATTGTGCAAGAGGGTAAGATGGACCTCCGCACGCCAGACAACACATACCTCCTATCTCCGGGAGATGTCGTCCTCATCGGTTCCTCCCAGCTCCACCTAAGCAACAAAACCGATGACGAACCGCTTGTCTACATCGTGCTGCATGTTGACCTGAAGCCTTATTTTGACGAGGCCATGATGATGTATTACCGCCATTTCTCGGAGATGGTAAGACCTCTGGAGGATTTGAATTACATCTTCGCCCAGGATGCGCGCGTCAGACAGCAGATCGGACAAGTCATCGTCGACATTCACCGCGAGATGATGAACAAGTCCAAAGGCTATGAAATCGCCATCAGCATGCATATCAAGCATTTGCTGCTGACGCTGCTTCGAAATGACAAGCGCGAGCTGCTCCAGCCGTTTGAATATGTGGATGCCGCAGTGATGCAGCCCATCCTTGATTACGTCGACAATCAGTTGAACGGCAAAATCGAAATGGAAGAAGCCAGCCGGATTGCAGGGATGAGCTATTCGTACTTCTCCAAGTACTTCAAGAAATGCGTCGGCGTCTCGTTTATCGATTACGTCAATCGGCAGCGGATTCGCAGAGCCGAGCAGCTTTTGATGACCACGTCGGAAATCATCACGGATATCGCAGCTGAAGTCGGGATTGAGAACATGGCGCATTTCTATGAGCTGTTCAAACGGTTTACGGGTTCCACGCCGAAGCAATATGTGAGAAAGCTGCTCCACTCTGGGGACTGAACCCATAACGTGCGGCAAACAAAGCCGGTCGATAAGTCTCGTAATCACACACGCAGGCTGCCGTTCATGCCGGCAGCCCGGTGTCGTTGTGCTTTAGCGTAATCCTATTGCACTCTTACAGTGACAGTGATATAAGAATGTCATTTGTTATGCGTTCGGTTATCTCCTCACGATTCTCCTCGCTCAGTTGGTAAATTCTTATCCCAGATCGTTCCTTTATCTTGTCTATGCTCGGATGACTGTCCAAACAAATCGTCCCTAAAATAAAAGATTTAGAATGCGAGATTATCTCTTGAATCACAGTTTCAAATGGAGAGGAAAGCATTTGCATGAAACCGATCTCATCAACGACTGTAATCTTTTTCGTATTTATGGATAGGTTTACAGCCTTTAAAGCCACATTTTCAAAAGCAGCGATGTCAATCCCGTATCTCCCTACCCGAATTGAACTTTCAATATTAACGCTTGCAATGCATGCAGATTCACCAGTTAATGTGACGCAATTAAATCCAGTGCGACTGGTAGCGTTGCGTATCTCTTCCGTGTAAAAACCACCAAAATGCTCCGAACCCATTTTTTGAATAATACGTTTTATCGCTGTTGATTTTCCTACACCGGGTTTCCCGGTTAACAAATAGCAGCTATCCAAATGTATTCACTCCCCTATCTACGCTCCGCTCCAGCGCCTTCACTTAGGCTGCTTCCTCGCCAGTTTAGGTTGCATTCAGGATAATGTCCTTCAGTTCAATCAGCGTCTTGATTCGATAGCTGGCCAGCGAGAAGTCATGTGTTTTCGTGAAGTCGTTATGGACAATAGCACAGTCGATACCAGCCGCCACCGCTGCGTTCAACCCTCTGTTTGAATCCTCTACGACCAGGGTCTCTTCTTTGGCAGCACCGAAGCGCTTTAGGCCGGTCAAGTAGGGTTCCGGATGCGGCTTGCTGCGCTCGTAGTCTTCGCGAACAAGGACGAAGTCCATGAATGGAATAATCTGGCGCTTCTCATGTATAAGTTGAAAATCCGCATGTTTTGCAGTCGTCACGATGGCCATGCGGACGTACTTGGACAGTTCAGCCAGCGTTTCGACTACGCCTTCAATCTCTATGGCTTCTGTTCTTAGATAGTCCTGGTAATAGACGTTGCGGGCCTCACGCTGTTTGTTGATGGTCGCTTCATCGATGCCTGCCGCCCTGGCTTGGGACCAAGTGCCGAATGACTGGGTCATATCGCGGAGGTATTGATCTTGATTCAAGGTGAATCCAATATCGGCAAGAGCGCGTTCTCCCGCCTTGTAATACCAAAACTCCGTATCGACCAGCACGCCGTCATGATCGAAGAGGATGTACTTTTTCATGGTTTCGTTCTCCTTTGTCGGCTGAACATACATAATATGCAAAAAAAGGAAACCGACACATATTCAGCGTCGGTTTATTCTTTGCGCAATCTGCCCAATAGCGATGTGCGTATTCTACTGCTTCAAGTCCCTGTTTGCGCTGTCTTCTGGAATCGGTAACGCTCCGCCTGCAAATTGAACATATACGCATACTTGCCATTAAGATCCATTAATTCTTTGTGACTGCCCTGCTCGATGATTCGCCCTTCCTCGATCATGTAGATCCGATCAGCCATGCGCGTGGTGGACAGCCGGTGGGAGATGAAGACCACCGTCTTGTTGCTGGCTTCCTTCAGGATGGCTTCGTTCATGTTGTACTCGCTGATCGGGTCAAGGGCGCTGGAGGGTTCGTCGAGCACGATGATCCGGCAATTCTTATACAGCACCCGAGCGATCGCCACCTTCTGCGCCTCGCCGCCGGACAACAGGGTTCCCTGATCGTCAAACTCCTTGGTGATGGTGGTATCTATCCCCCTCGCCATGCTGGCCAGCTTCTCTCCTAAACCACTATTCTCCAGCGCTCTGACGATTTCCTCCCGCTGAGGAGACGGCATGCCCATAGACACGTTGTCCGCTAAAGAAGCGGCGAACAGCTCGTAGTCCTGGAAGGTAGCGCCGAACAGGTCGCGGTAAGCCATGAGGTCAAACTGCTTGATATTGACGCCGTTGTAGAGAATCTCCCCCTGATCAACATCGTAGAGGCGCATCAGCAGCTTGGTCAGCGTGGTTTTGCCGGCGCCGTTGTAGCCGACGATGGCTACGCTCTTATTCGGCTCGAAGGTGAAGCTGACGTCCTGCAGCACGGTCTCGCCCGTTCCGGGGTAGGCGAAACTGACATTTCTGAATTCCAGCGGCGCAACGATAGATGGCAGCGGCTGCTGTTCCGATGCGGGAGCGCTCTCTGCAGCCAGCTCGGAGCGATAGGCCAGGAAAGAGCGGATCTTCTCGATGTAAAGGCTATTCTCCTGCAGCTGGGGAACTCTCCGAGACAAGGTCATCAGCCCTCCGCTCACGCGCCGTGTGGCATTCACGAGCGATACCGCCGAGCCGTAGCTTAAGACTCCCTGCACCATGATTTTCCGCATGATATAGAGAATGTACAATCCATTCACCACGAACGTATTGAACAAGAAGTCGGCGGCGAACTCCTGGGCAATCATGGGCTTGGTACGGCTGTCGATCTCGCGATTGATTTGTTCGTTGGCTTCCCCGTACATGCGGTGGAGCCGGCCGGCGAAGGGGTTGAGTCGCAGCTCCTTCGCATAATCCGCCAGGTAGAACACCCGGCTCACATAGTCGCGTTTCCGCTGCAAGGGTTTTATAGCCAGATCCAGCTCGAACGTCTTCTTGTTCCGCCGCAGGTTGAAGAACATGGATCCGGCAAACGAGAGCGCTACGAAGAAAATCCCCTCCCAGTTCAGTGCAATCAAGAACGCGCCGGAAAGGATAATCTGGGTTAAGGTCCCTAACACCACTTTAATGGTATCCAAAGCGGCGGCGCTACGTTTGTCCGATTCGCTGACCGCCCACACGAAGTCGTTATAGAACTCCGGATTGTCGTAACAAGCCAAGTCCATACGGGCGGCAACGTCATAGATCTCTTTCTGCAGCCGCATGTTCACAGCCACTTTGCCGCGCGGCATAATGACATTGGAATGAATCGTCTCCAGCAGCAGCCACAGGCACGCGATGCTAAACACGAACAACGTATACCAGAGGACAACGCTGAACGGCTTATTGTACTGGATGGCATCGATCATATATTTCGGCATGTAAACGAATTCAAAGAATTGCACGGATGCATGCGCCGCCAGAATCAGGCAGGTCACAAGCGTGTACAGAGGGGCTGCCCGGAAGGAGTAACGCACAATGAACCAATTATTGCTCCAGATCCGCTTATTCACGCGTTTACCCCCCACTCTGCCGGCGAGGCGAATTCATCAAGGTCTCCGTACTTCTCGGCCTGTTTGGTATACATCGTTCGATAGAGTCCGTTCAAATCCATTAATTCCTCGTGGGAGCCCCTTTCTGCCACCGTACCGTTATCCAAAACATAGATCGTATCCGCCATCGTGGCCGCCGAGAGCCGGTGAGAGATGAGGAAGACGATCTTGTTGGCGTCATGCGCATAGGTTCTGGCCAACGCCTCGAAGATTTCATGCTCGGCCAACGGATCCAATGCACTGGAGGGTTCGTCCAGCACCAAGGCTGGTGCATCCTTGACCAACGCCCGCGCGATGGCCAGCTTCTGCACTTCGCCCTTCGACAGCACCACCCCCTCGCTGTCGAATTCGCGGGTCAGCGTGGAATCCACGCCATGGGGCAGATTAGCCAGCTTGGCGTAGATGCCGCTGGTCTTCATGGCGCTGACGCTCTTCCCTCGCAGCTCATCGCTCATTTCCTCCACCATCGCCACATTTTCAACCGCCGGAAAGGAGAAGACCTGGAAATCCTGGAAGACGACGCCGAACTGCCGCCGTATGCTCTGGACGCTGTACTCCCGGATGTCCCGGCCATTGATTAGAATAGCCCCTTCGGTGACGTCGTATAGGCGCAGCAGCAGCTTGATGATGGTGGTCTTGCCCGCGCCGTTGTGGCCCACGAGCGCCACTTTGCTTCCTCGCTCCGCCGTGAAGCTCACATCCTTCAGTACGGGATCGGAACCTGCATAGGCAAAACTGACATGCCGAAACTCGATAGCGTCCAGCGTAGTGATGTCCATGCCGGGCTGGTCCTCGGCAATTTGCGGCTCGTAGGCGAGAAAGCCGCGCAGATTGGCAATGTACAGGCCGTTCTCCGCCACTTTGACGAAGCCGTCCATCATGAAGGTCAGCAGGTTGGAGGCAACCACGATCGCGTTGGCCAGCATGGCCGCGTCGGCTATACTCAGATCCCGCTCGATGATCGCCCGCCAGGCCACGTAGAGCCAAACGCCTTCAAAAACAAACGGGTAAATAAGGACAACCTGGATAAAACGCAGCAGGGATGCCCCGCGCATATACTTCTTCACATTGGCCAAGAGCCCTGCGGCTCCGTCGTCATACAGGTTTTTGACAATGTCAAAGATGCGCGAGAGGCGGATCTCCTTGGCGTACTTCTGAAGGAAAACGACGCGGTTCACATAGCCCATCTTGCGATTGTGAGGCACGTCCTCTTGGCTATGCTGAAAGTTGATCTTATTGATCTTGGTTCCCATGGCGAAATTGGCAACTACCGGGAAGAAGGTGAACAACGCTACGAACGGATCGATCTGCGCCATGGTGAACATCACGAAAATTGCAGAGGCGATGTTCGTTACCAAGACCGCCATATCGTCCAGAATACGGACGGCGCGGCCGGTGGCCTCGGAAGCGGCGCGGGTGTACTGGTCGTAAAACGCGGGATTCTCGTAACAGCCGACGTCCACCTGACTGGCCTTCCGGAACAGCATCATGCTGATGGCTTGATTCAGCTTCTGCTCGGTGAAACGGGCATAGCGCTGGTTATACCAGCTGGAGAACAGGGTAAGCAGGCAGAAAGCCGCCATGGACCCCATCACGAATACGACCACGGAACCGTAGCTTCGGTCGTTTTCCAGCGCGTCCAAGAGAAAACGCACGAAGATTATACTGAAGAACACCCATCCGAAAAAGTCGGAAAAGGCATCCAGCAGCTTGGCGAAGACGCGTCCGGGCGTGATGGAAAAAATCACTCGCAGCATGTAGGCATTGTTGCGGATGATGACCCAGAGAGAGGAATCTTTGGTCTTGCTTGTTTTTTTTGGCATGATGACCCTCCTTAACAAGAAATAACCGATCAATATTCATCAGGGCAGATGGATTAAGGTATTCCATGCACCATCCATACTGCATTCCGTATACTACCCCTCAACTACATGAATTCGATAAAAGGAATAAAATCCCTTTTTAATTGTCGAATCTTGCAAATGCAGCCTAGTTACTGGAAAAGCAAACAAACCCTGCTCTTACTTCAACAAAAAAACGGCAACCGCTTATATGCCGGCTGCCGTCTTTTCCATGTTCTATTGATCGCATTCGCCATCCTGCGTTGAACTATCGTTCTCCATTAATTCAATAATAACTTATAATCAGTCGATAGACCTCCCCAGCCGACTTCTTTGATAATGAATAAGTGGTAGTTGTATCATTTATGCTCTCGATGATTCCGGCATCTTCTCTTATCCAGAGAAAATAGGTTTCTTTGCCCAATTCAACCTTATACGCTGGGTCTGCCATATCAGCAATGCCTGGGTTCTTTTTTGCGCGCTTAAAAGCCGTTTCGAAAATGGATCTATCAGTGGTGTCCGAAATGACTTTTAATGAATCCTGCTTAGTCTCTCGAAAGCTTTCCATTTGATAGATACTAACCTGGTTAATTTTTTCGTTTGTGCAGCCTTTTAGCGATGAGAGTATTAAAATGGCGGCACTGCAAAATATAATGTATTTGTATGTTTTCATAACATTCACCCACAACTTGAAACGCCCAACTATGTAATATTGTTGCAGTTGTTGATTAACGAAAATCTGCCCGTCACTTCAACGACAACCAGCAGCCGAAGTCTCTTCGGCTGCTGTCATGTCGTATTTAGCTGTAGTGTCCCGTTTGTTCAATTTAAAGGACCCTGTTTTGAAGCATTATAATATTTATCACTTACTTTTACTGCAATTACTTCATTAGGGTCTTTTCCTTTTATTTCATATAGCCTACTTCCTGTTGGTAAGTCATTGGAGTCTCCATTTTTTTTTGGCATAGGTGTTGTTCGTCTTTCAATCTTTCCAATCTCCTTGCCGATTACTTCAGTGGAAACCTCCTCGACTGAAAGTCCATAAACACTATTATTCCAGGCAATGGCACTTGGATAACTACTTGATGAGTTTGAGTCCTTACTTTGGTCACTACAGCCTACTACAAGGAAAGACACTAACAATACAAGAAATATCATCCTCATACATATTCCCCCTTGTGCAAAACGGTGGAAAACATCTCCTATATTTAGACGGATAAGAGTATTAATTTGTTCCAGTAATCTGTCCGTGAGTTGAACAATGATAACGGTAAATACTCATTCGCTATTCATAAAAGTAAAAACCGCGAAATACGAGGCTTCTACTGAAAAATTTTCTCCAGCTTCAGTGATTGTCATATTTGATGCTCACATACACCATAACCTTCTTATTCGGACTATAATCTTCGATCGTATGTCCCTTAACGCTCCACTCTGCAGTGTCGCCTTCGGCCAACCCGGCGATGCTGTACTCGTAGCCATCCGAGTTTTCATGTATCGTGCTCGGATATTGTTGGCCATCGCCCACGGACTTCAGGCTAAGGTCATAATTTTCTCCGTCGGGAGAACCGATGGAGACATTGACGAGCGCATGATAACCCTTAGGGGGAGTCCACGATCCTTTCAGCACTTGGCCAGGCGACGAGATGTACCCGTAATATAATGAATACTCGTAATGGTACCAACCGTCCGAGGACGTTTTGGTATCGGATAGCTGAAAAGTACTGGTAATCGGAGATTCCGCCGTATGGACACGCACTTCTTTTTCCTCGCTTTGATGACCATCGGCATCGACGGCGATTACGGAGAAGGTGTAGTACGTATCCGGGGATAGTCCCTTTACTTCATAGCTGTTCTCGTCTCCATTTACGGCAGCCAGTAAATGGACGATCGTGTTATAGACCTTGTACTTGTCTACGCCAGTTTGATCCGCGGCCGGCTGCCAACTCAGGCGAACGCTGTTATACGTCACGTCGGTAACCGTCAGCGCGTCGGCTTGCGGCCATTGAGGCGCTTCAGGAAGGGCCAGCCATGTTGCTTGGACTTGTACGGGAATATGGCGGTTTGTTGTGGTCCCGTCTCCGATTTCGCCGTTTCCGTTATACCCCCACCCCCAAACGGTCCCGTCGCTTCTTACCGTCGAACTGGCTCCGTCCGCCGAGATGGCGGACACCGAACCGAGATCGGGTACCTGGACGGGCGAAGAACTGTTGGCCGAGTCACCGTTTCCCAATTGGCCAAAGTTATTTTCTCCCCATGCCCAGACGGTGCCGTCGCTCTTCAAGGCCAAGCTATGATCGCGACCCGCGGCTATTGCGGTCACGGAATCGAGATGGATAACCGGAACGGGCGAAGAACTGCCGGTCGTCGTTCCATCGCCGAGTGCACCGGTGGCATTACTTCCCCATGCCCAGACGGTGCCGTCGCTTTTCAGTGCCAAGCTGTGCGAGAAACCAAACGATTTCCCGGCAGCGATGCTGATCACCGAGCCAAGACCTTTCACTTGAACCGGTGCCTTGCGATCTATATTGCTTCCATCGCCGAGTTCGCCGCCTCGGTTGCTTCCCCAACCCCACACGGTTCCGTCGCTCCTGAGCGCCAAACTATGGGTAGTGCCTACGGAAACGCCAATCACCGAATCGAGACCCTGTACTTGTACCGGCGCATTACGGGTTACCGTGGTTCCATCGCCAAGCGCGCCGAATTTATTATCGCCCCACGCCCAGACCGTTCCGTCGCTCGTGACGGCCAAATTATGATCTTGTCCTGAAGCAATGGCGACCACGGATCGAAGGTTGACCACCTGAGCCGGCGAAGAATTGTCCCACAAGGTGCTTCCGGTGCCCAGTTGACCGCTGCTATTGCTTCCCCACGCCCAAACGGTTCCGTCGCTTCTGAGCGCCATACTATGCTCCCAACCTGCAGTTATCGCGATCACCGAATCGAGACCCTGCACGCGTACCGGGGGTTCAACGCTGTCCGTTGTGCTTCCATAGCCCAATTGGCCGGATGAATTGCTTCCCCATGCCCACACGGTGCCGTCCCGTTTGAGAGCCAGCGTATGTCCCCCTCCTGCCGCTACCATCGTTACGTCCGAATTTGAACTTCCACCTTCAGCCGGGGAGCCGGGTTCTGCGGCGAAAGCCTGCACCGGCAGGGACAGCGTCAGCAACAGCATCGCGCATAATGAAAACCAAAACCATCGTTTCAATTCATTTCCCTCCTAGGACCGTATTTGCTTCGAGTATACTATTATCTGGAAATTACGATAGACCTCCAACGAGCCATAACCATCGTCCCGGGCAGTTTATCCCATTATGTAAAATTGGCCCGAATCTACTCGAATTGCAGGCAAACAGGCCATTCAACGTATGCAATCGCTAGAACCGAAAGAGCCGCCTCCGGATCGGAGGCGGCTCAGGAACCCATCAAACGGGACTATCGCTGGCGGAAGGTTAGTTTTGGTTAAAATCGTAATAAAATTTCGGCCGGTCGCCGAACAGCACCTTGTAAATATCGGCGTTCGTCTGCGTGACGCCGGTCAGGAACGGCTTGTACGGCCGATCGGCGACGTTCAGGACGCCGGAATTGTAATGTTCCGCCCAGTCGCCGATGCCCTGCCAATACCGTCCCGTCGCGGCTTGATCGACGTAATTGAACCAGTGCGCGCCGACCACGTACCCGAGGCTCGCGATGCCTTCGACGTAATTGCGGTAGCGCATGCCCCGCTCGAACTGGTTCGCGGCCGCGTTCGGCAGCAGCGGCGCCAGCCCCTGCTCGCCGGTACCGTAGCCGAATTCGCTGATCAGCACCGGCTTGCCGCCGGACTTCGTATGGACCTCGTTCAGCAGATCGGTTTCGATTTTGTACGAATAGTAGTTGATGCTGATCGCGTCCGAGTATTTGCCTTCCACCTCAGCCAGCACGTCGCGGAACTTCGCGTTATGGAACGACGTGGTGATCCAACGGTCGCCGAGCAGGAGATGATGCGGATCGTACTTGCGGTAGACGCGCGAGACCGTGCCGTAGAACGTGTCGAGGTAGAACCGGAAAAACTGGTCCATGTCCTTCCAGGACGCCGACGTCGAGACCGGAAGCGCGGCGTCCCGCAGCTCCGCGAACGACTTGAAACTCGTGCCCCAGCTCGCGTTGAACGCGTCGATCTTCTGATACTTGTCCTGCAGCAGCTTGACGAGGCGGACCTTGATCGCCGCAGAGCTCTTCAGCTTCGGCACGACGTCGTAAAACTTGTGATAATCGTACTCGTTGCCCATGAAATAGCCGATCAGCATCGGATCGTTCTTGTTCGGCGCGACCGCCTTCGCGAACGCCTGGTCGATCTTCGTCTCGGCACCGGGCGCGAAGATGTCGAAGATCGAGATGCCGTCGAGCTTGGCCCAACCCATGTCAAGCGGGAGCATCCGTACGTAAGGAAAGCCGTTTGCCTTGCCATACTGTTCTGGCGAGTAGCCGCCGGCGCTGTTGAAGCCCCATTTGCGCAGCCGCTGAACCGCTTCCGTGTAGAACGCCGCGTCGGTCGGAAAGGCGCCTGTTTTCCGATACTTGTTCGCCATGTAGAACGAGAAGCTGCCGGAATCGGACGGCACGAAAGCCGGCCGGTACGCGCCGTCGTACAACGGCAGCCACTCGAACTGCTCCTCGCGGCCCGCGACCTTCGTGTACGTCTCGTCCGTGTGGATGCCGTTCATGCCGAGGCTGAAGAACACGTCGCCGGTTGGCGTCGTCATTACCGTTCGACCGCCGGCCTGCCGGATCGCGAAATAACCGGTGCCTTTGAGGCCGTACTTGGCCGCGCTTCCTGCCAGTCCGCCGTAGCTGTCCAAGCCGGACGGAGCTTGCAGGCCGCCGTAGTACGCGGCGTCCACGGACGCGTCCGCCTTCAGCTCCTGGTCGCTCTTCACCTTCTCCGGGAAATTCGCCGCGGCTACCTGGCCGAACGCGTCTACAGTAAAGTCGGCTCGGCCGTTCAGCTTGTACGTCCTGACGGGACTCGCGATCTTGCCGTCCTTGACCGCGTACGCATCCAATACGGCGTAGTCCGTCAACCGAATCGGATCGGTATACGGCTTATACGGCGAAACGCCGTTCAACCGGTAATAGATCGGCGCGCCCAGCGAGAGCGTGGACAGCTCGACCTGCAGCCCGTCCGCGCCGCGGGAGGTCTTGGCTGACACCGTCGCCGTGGCGCGGTTGATCAGCACTTTGGCGAGCTGCGGCGACCAGGCTTTGGCGGCGCCGCGCAGCTCGACTTTCAGGTAGCGCGTCTTCGCCGGCAGCGCGAACGATTCTTCGGCGTATTGCTGCCAGCTGCCCGACGAGACGCCGACCGGGAAGGATGCGGCAGCGACTTCCTTATAGGTCTTGCCGTCCGCCGACGCGAAGTACCGGTTCTTCTCCAGGGCGATGCCGGTGAAGTAGTAGCTGGACGTCTGGAAGGACGTCATGTCGTAGCCCGTGTGATACACGACACTCCCCGGCGCCGTCGTCGAACGCGTTGCCCGTTTCCCGTCGCCGCCGAAGTATTCGGGGCTGTTCGTGGCCACATAGACGTTCGAACGGTTGTACAATTGCTTCAAATCGTCGAGCGGATCGATCAGACCGGCCTTCGCCAGGCTCCCGGGAATGTCCTTCATCGCCAAGTCGATCAGCGCGGCAGCCTCCTGGCGGGACATGGCCGCTTGCGGCCGGTAGGTCCACGCGCCGGCGCTTTGCGCGGCGTCAACGCCGTGCCAGCCGCGGGCGATCACGCCGCTTACGCCTTCGACCGCCCAGGCGCCTGGCTTGTCACTCAAGGCCGGCGCAGCCGTCAGCTTCAAGCCGAGCTTCTTGGCGTAACGCCATACCATCGCGGCGGCTTCCTCGCGCTTCACCGGCTGGTTCGGCGAGAATGCCGCGGCGGACGTGCCCTTCACGATGCCCGCTTTGTACGCGGCGCGCACGTATGGCGCGGCCCAATGGCCGGCGAGATCCTTGAACGACAGCGAGCCGCCGGGATCCTGCAGCCGGAACGCTTCCGCGGCCAGCTTGGCGAACTGCCCGCGGGTCAACGTGCTGTCCGGGCCGAACCGGCCGGGTGAGATGCCCTCGACGACGCCGAGCGCCGACAATTCGTCGATGTACGCATAGTACGGACTATCGGCGGATACGTCCTTGAATGCGGACGCGTCCGCGCGGGAAGCAGCTCCGGATAACGCCGCGAGCGCAAGAAGCGCCGCCGTTGTTAAGATCCTATTCTTGTTCATGTCGTCTCCTTTCGGGCTGGATCGGGCTGGATAACCGTTCCAATTCATAACGTTCGCAGCAACCGAAAGGTTTCGGACGTTTGCAAGGTTAAGGTTTGCTCATGATAGATGCTTATCTTGATAGAAGCTTATCTTGATAGAAGCCGATCATGCCCTTGCCGGCATGATCGGCTCTGCGGTCGTTCGATTACGGCATCGCGCGGAGAACGTTATCCTCCGTTCTCGTGAATCGCATCCAGGCCCGCATTGACGTTTTTCATGATTTGGACCATGTCCGTATAAGGTTGATCCTGCTGATTGACGAGACCGAGATTGAAATTTTCGTTGTCTCTCCGCCCGGTAACGGCTTGATCGTAATAGGAAAACCAGCCCGAGCCGACGAATAATGGATTTGCCGCCTGCCCTTCCACGAAGGCTTCGAAAGCGCTCCCTCGCTCCATGTTTCCGGACACGCTGGTCGATCCATTGACCGGCGACAGGCCATGCTGCGACGAACTGAACGTAAATTCCAAGTTGAGCAGCGGTTTGTTGAACGCTGCATACCTGGCGATCCAGCTTGGATCGTTCGAATAGTTGTCGACTGAGAACGCATCGACGACGTCCATCGCCGCGGAATCCCACTCGAGGCTGGTCCTCCAGGTCGGTACGATCGAGGCGCCCAGAAACAGATGGTTGGGATCGTATTTCTTCATGATGCGTTTCACCGTCGAGAAGTACGTGCCGGAAGCGAGCCGGATGTAGTCCGACACGATCTCTGCCGGCACGTTCGCGATGTTAAGGGACGTCGCCTTTAAATCGTCGAAGGATGCGGCGCTCGTTCCGAGAATCCCGTTGACGGTGGTAATGTCGTTATCGTATTTGACGGCGACTTGGTCGACGAATGCTTGCTTCGCCGCGGAGTCCGCTCCATAGGTCAAGACGGTCTTGACGATATCGGCGTTCCAGCCCGCTTCGTTGTCGTACGTATAACCGATCAGCCACCGGTCGTTTCTCAATTCTTTGAGACGCGGCGCGAGCGCTGCTTCTATGATGGCCGGCGCTTGCGGGTCGAACACGTCATAGGTCCATTGAATGCGCTTTAAATCCACCGGGTCCTGAAGCAGCTCAAGATACGGGAAGTCCCGGATGAATCTCGGTTTGGTCCACTTGCTAAAGGCATTGAATCCCCAATCGATCAGCCGTTTCCTCGTGATGTTCTCCCACTTCGCTTCGAAGTTGCCGCCGTATTTTTTCATGATGTTAGCGACGAGGAAGCTGACCCTTTCCCCGTTGATATCGCTGGCATAGGCTTGCGCATACGCAGCGGGATCGGGAAGTTCCTGGAATACGTTTCTTGGCGAGCCGTCCGCTTTCTTATACGGCGTGCCGTATCCCCACTCCCAAATGCTCGCGGCATCGACGCCTTTCAGGAAAAATTTGTACCCGGCCGGGGAAATAAACCACCATTTTCCGTCGATTTGCTGCAGCCGGAAGTAACCCGTTGCTCTGTACTGCCCGCCGTTCTTGATTCCGCCGTACGGGTCGTACTTCGACCGGTTCAACTTGACGTCCTTCAGCGCGCCGGCTTCCGCCGCGTACTCCTGCCGCAGTTGCTTGTCGGACGTTACCTTGTTGTCCCACGTCTCGTAGATCCATTGTCCGTATTTATCCGCCATCACGGCATCCTTCTTCAACTCAGCTTGCATTTGCTCGACCGTATAGGCTGAACTCAGTACCGTCCCCTCTTCTCCCGTTCCCTTAACAATTCGAACTTCCGTCAACGGGATATGCTGATAGGCATGCGCGCGCTTCATGTCGATGACGATAAACCGGGTTGCCTTGTTGTCAAGGGGCAGGTTAACCGTATTGTTCAGAGAGGTTCCGCTCGCCACGCGCTTGCCGGCGATATAATAATAATCCATCGTCTCTTCGCTGCGGTACTTGACCGTCAGTTCCTTGAATCCCCAATAACTGTTAGGCGCGTTCAAGACGACGTCGATGGCGGCGACCGGATAATCCTTCAGCAAGTCGATGACGACTTGAACGGTACCGGGGGCAGTCGCGCTTCCCATCCACCCGGCGTAAGTTGTCGTCAATCCATCCATGATGGCTCCGTTCTCCGAAGATACGAGTCCGGCGGCTCCGTTATCCGGTTGCTGGCCCGCATTGGGAGCTAGGCCGTAGTAGTAGTTTCCCGTCTTCAGCGGCACGTCTTCCGCTTGCGCATGCTCCCGTTGTACCGCAATGGACGGCACCAACAAGACGAGCACCATGATCAAGCTTCCGACCCAGCCCGCTTTCCGTTTCTTCCAGTCTCGCATCGCTGTCTCCCCCTTAGAGGTTGTCGTTCCTTTCGTTCCTTTCGTTCCTTTCGTTCCTTTCGTACCTCTCTAACCTTTGACTGCTCCGATCGTCATTCCCTTAATGAAATACCGCTGCAAGAAAGGGTACAGGAAGATGATCGGCCCGATCGTAATGACGACCGACGCAAGCTGTAAGCCCGTCGCGGAGACAGGCGTGTTCACGTTCGCGTTCAAGTAGTCCAGATTCTGCGAATTGGATATGATTCTGCGGAGCATCATCTGCAGCGGATGGCGGTGGGGGTCGTCGATGAACATCAGCGCGTTAAACCAGTCATTCCAGTACGCAAGCGCATAGAACAACGCGATCGTGGCAATCACGGGCATCGAAATCGGCCATATGACTCGGAAAAAAATGCGGAGCTCGTGCGCCCCATCCACCGTCGCCGCTTCGTTCAGTTCAAAAGGCAGCGTGCGGAAATACGAGGTCATGAGGAACGAATTGAACGCGGAGAATAATAACGGCAGCAGCATGGCGAGCAGCGAATCCCGAAGGTCCAGCCAGTTGGAAATGAGCAGATAATAGCCCACCAGCCCCGGAGGGAACAGCATCGTGAAATAAATGTAGAAGGACAGCGCATGTCGGTATTTGACGCGCGGATGGGCGGCCACGTAAGCGAACATGGCTGTAAGGAGCACGGCCCCGGAGGTACCGGCAACCGTAATGAAAACGGATACAAAACCACTTTCGTAAACTTGGCTTCCCTGCAGCAGGAACCGGTACGCATCGAGCGAAAATTCCGTCGGGAACATGCGGAACCCTTGAACGATTTGGCTTTCCGCCGTAAACGAACCGATATAGACCAGCCAGAACGGAAGGAAACAAAACAGAGCAAACGCGCCGACAAAAACATAAGCGGCCGCCGAAACGGCAAGCTGGGACATATCCCGCTGCTTCAGCGGTTGGTTTGGCTTCGAATGCGTTGAATTCTCCGCCATGGCGAACCTCCTTTGCCTGAACTAAAACAGCTTCGAATCGTTATCGGCCCGGCGGACGACCCCGTTGAAGAACAGAATCGTCGCGAATCCCATGACGGATTGAAACAACGCGACCGCGGCGGCATTGCTGTAGCTGTTCATATTCGTCGATCGGAGCGAGCGGTACGTGTACGTATCGATGACGTCCGTCGTATGGAAGAGCAGCGAGTTATCGCCGATAATGCCGTAGATCAAACCGAAATCGCCGTAAAAGATACGTCCCAGGCTCAGCAGCGTCAGCACGATGATCGTTGGCCGCAGGAGCGGAAGCGTGATGTAGCGGATTTGCTGCCATCGTTTGGCGCCGTCGATTCGGGCGCTTTCGTAGTATTCCTCGGAGAAGCCGGTCAAGGTGGCCAGGTAGATGATCGAGCCCCATCCGGCGCCCTTCCAGACGAACAGGATCGTCAGCAGGCCAGGCCAAACGGACGGCGTCTGAAACCAGTACACCGGGTCGAAACCGAACTGGGCCAACAGTCGATTGATCATCCCGTCCTGCCCGTTGAAGAAGTTGACGACCATCAGGTTCACGACCACGATGGAGATGAAATGCGGCAGGATGACAAGCGATTGCGTCGCCTTCTTGAAATATGCGCGACGGATTTCGTTCAAGAGCAGCGCAATGATCAACGAACAGATCGTGCCGGCCGCAAGGAACAGAAGATTCAGATAGACCGTATTCATCGTGACGCCCAGCCAGTCAGGCCCCGTGAAAAAAAACGCGAGATTGTCGAGTCCGATCCATTTGCTGCCCCAGAGTCCTTTGCCGGGGACAAACTGCTTAAAGGCCAATAGATGG
Organism: Paenibacillus sp. J31P316; assembly: GCF_056269105.1. Taxonomy (NCBI): domain Bacteria; kingdom Bacillati; phylum Bacillota; class Bacilli; order Caryophanales; family Paenibacillaceae; genus Paenibacillus; species Paenibacillus sp. J31P316. The sequence continues at coordinate 54,099 of NZ_JBWDNI010000002.1, forward strand.
GCGGACATCGGAACGTAAGAGAAAATAAAGACGTAGACGACAACGGGAAGCGACATGGCGTAAAGCCATTTGTTTTTCCGGAGCTCTCGCCATATTCCCATGGTTGATTCCCGCCTTCCGTTAAGGAAGTACCTGCGTAAGCTCGAGGCCTGCAATTCCTTTTAGGGAACCGAAGGCCGCGGGCTTAATGGATTTCGTTTCGAATAAAAACGGCTACTTCTTCTTGCTAGCCAGATAAGCGTCCAGCTGTTTCTGGAACGCTGCTTGCACCTTCTTCACGTTGTCGTAGGCCGCTTTTTTAAACTTCGCGATCCCTTCGTTCGGCTCCGTCACGCCCATCACGATCGGGTCGTAAAACTCTTTTCCCGCATTGCTCAGCTGCGCCACCTCGTTGGCGACCGGGCTCGGATCGAAGGTAAAGCCCGCCAGTACGTCAGGCGTAAAATAGCCCGGATCCCGCTCCCACTTGTTTAGCGCGATGACATCCTCGGACAAGCTGGCATCGATTCGATCCAGCTTCGGATTCCAGCCCCAAGCGAACGGAATGCCCGCATATGGATTGGCTTGAACCGGTTTATACAGCCCTTCGCCCGCTTCTTCCCAGTTCTTGCCCTTGATTCCGTAGGCCAATAGATCGTAATTGTCCCTCTGATTCAACCAATCGAGAAACTGCACGGCACGCGCTTTGTTCTTGCTAACGACCGGAACCGCGATGAAATTTCCCGCTTTGTAGGTCGAATTCAGCTTCATTTCCGGATTGTACAACGTGAACGCCTCCGCTGCCGCACCCGGAACCGACTTTTCAAGCGAGGTGCGGGTACTGAGATTGACTCCGAAGTCATTGAAGGTGGATACCGCCGCTTTGCCTTTCGTGAACTCCGAGTTGCGCAGCGTAAGCGCGTCTTTGGCCAATATGCCGTCCGTGTACAGCTTGTGGTTCTGCTCGAACGTGTTCATGATGAGCGGGTCCATGTCGTCGAACAGATTATAAATTTTGCCGTCATTCCCTTTCGTATACAGGCCAGGGTAATTGAGCACCGTCGCCAGATTGGCCGATGGATCGAGCATCCCCGCCAGCTTTAAGCCGATATGCTCGGCGCCGTTGGGAATGAACGGCGTCAAACCCGGCTCCTTCTGTTTCACCGCATGCATGAAGTCGATCAGTTCGTCATAGCTGGTGATCGGTTCGACGCCGAGCTTCTCCCGAATATCTTTCCGGATGACGAACGTCCAGGGACGTATGAAGTTCACCTCCAGCGGTACCGCGAACAGCTTGCCGTTCACCTTGTTGGATTCCATCAGCTCCGTCGAGCGTACGGCCTTGATGTCGGGACCGTACTTATCGATCAGTTCGTCCAGCGGTTCGTATAGGCCGGCGGCGATATTTTGCACCGGATTGTTATCCCAGATCAGATCGTAGTCCTCCGCGGAGGAAAGCGCGACCTGACGTTTCTGGAGGACGTCGGCCCACGGGATGAATACGACGTTCAGCGTCACGTTCAGCGAATCGGCCAGTCGATGCTGCATCTCCGTCTTCACTTCGTCCCAGTTCGCCGGCGGATCTCCGGGAAACATGATCTTGAGCGTAACCGGTTTTAACGTTCCGTCGACGGAAGCCGACGGTTCTGTTTTGCCGTTCCCGGCCGGTGGCGCCGACCCTCCCGAACTGCAGGCGGACAATGCGACCGTGAGCACAAGCGATGCTAGCAAGGGACCTCTTCTAACGAATCGCATGGATGAATCCCTCCCGACTATGTTTCGCCCGGCAGCGGATGCGGCACGGCGGATGAGCCCCGTAATCCGCTTGCCGGGCTTGTGTGTTCGATCTTACCCGGCCGCTCGGCATTTCGTATAGTGCGGTTTTCATCAAACGGTATGGATTTTGTCAATGCGGGCGATAGCGATTTTACGGATGCGTACGATCCGCATCGCTTCGTGCTACTTCTTCGCATTTTCCAGTCGGTATTGGCCCGGCGTTATGCCGGTTGCCCGCTTGAATAGCGAGAAAAACGTGCTTTTCGTTTGAAATCCGGACCGTTCCGTAATATCCGCTACCGTCCAATCGGTCGTCGCCAGCAGGTTCATCGCGAATTTAATCCGCTGGTCCGTTATATAATCGGATAGCGAAAGCGGATGATGGGCTTTAAATATTTGCCGGGCGTAGTTGACCGATATGTTCACGTGTTCTGCGACATCCTCTACGGCTAACATCGGATCGTGCAGATGAATGCGTACGTAGGCCATCATTTCGGCGAAGCACTCTTCCTTGCGGCCTGAACCGCTGTGCTGTCGCTGCCGATTCATCATCTGCAGAAGTTCTTGAAGCAGCCAACGCTTCACTTCGCCTATGGTGGAAAACCGGTCAAGGAAAACATGAATGCTCTTCATCCCTTGAAACGTCTTGCCGTTTTTGAAGCTCTTCATGATGGAATAGATGATATGGGTCAGCTGCAGCTTGCATTCTTCGTAGCTGAGACCGTGCATCTGCCGGGTAAGACTTTCCAGGTCGGCTTCCAACGCGGCTGCGTCCCCCAATCGGACGGCATGGATGGCTTGCGTCAGCAATTGTTCATCCGGTTCGCTTCCATCGCCGGGCCGATACCGATCCTGATCGGCCATGGTGAATACCCGGTCCTCGTCGCTTAGGAATGCCAACAGGGTCAGCTCGTAGGTATGCTCGTAGACCGGCTGAAGTTCGGCTCCTGCTTCAAGCACGGAACTAACCGCCGCCTGCAGCTCCAGCTTCAGCCAGCGCCTGATCTGCAAGCGCACGTCTTCCATCGCGTCAAGGATGCGGGCTTCCTCTTCGCCCGAAACGGATGACGAGACAAGGGCTACGATATGATCGGAACCGAAATCGACCGTTTCCGCGGCAAATCCGTGATTGTTCAGTACCTCCGTCATCATGTTCCCGAGTGCATAACGCAGCAGCTTGCGCGACGCGAAATCGTAATAGTCCGCGAACCGTCCGTACGATTCCAGACGGATCACCGCGATGCGGAACATCCCCGTCCGAAGAATCGCGGTCTGCTCGACAATAAACTGCTCGACGGGTCCGGAACCGGATGCTTGCGAACTGTGGATCCATTGCCGGATCAGATCGTCTTTAATCAAGGCTTTGCTGCTCTTCAAGGACAGGTCCAACTGCTCGAGCCTGTCGACCAGCCGATCGAAGCCGAAATCAAGCCAGTCGATCTCGCTGCCGGCGTTCATCGGATCAGCGATCGTTTCCTTGGACCCCAGCTTGGATCGAAGCCGAGCCGTCAAGTCGCTGATCGGCTTCAACCGGCGATACGATTGCCAGTACAGAAACAACAGCAGCGCAAGGACAAGGACGACGGAAGAGGCGATAATATCATACCGGATACGATCGATTTTGGCTTGCCATGACGAGTCGAGCGATAATTGGTAAACCCGCCACCCTTCGACCGGCAGCGAGGCCGTCTGGACCGACCAGGTTCCTTCCCCGGTACGCCACTCCCAGGACGCTGCCGCGGATGCAGGCTTGTCAGCGTTCGCCAGCTCCGAAGCCAAATCCGCATCCGCGTTGCCGAGCATGAACGCCTTGTTCGGGCCTTCGACGATCACTTTGTTCTGATCATCCTCGGAGATTTGCAACATATGCTCATTGAGCAGCGGCTTGCTGAACAGAATCGACACGTATCCGCTGTAATTACGGTTCTGGCCGACGGCCGGTACGATAAGCGCGAGATACGATTCGCCTTGAACGCCGTGATCGAAAAATTGCAGGTATGGCGTGCTACCTTGGTTTTTTATCGCGTGCAGAATGGACGGGTCGTAGAAATCCTGCGGCGTATAGAGGCTCGCTTCGGAGGAGGAGTAAATTTGATCGATATTGAAGTTGAACAGGCAGATGCTTTGGATGAAAGGCTCGCTGCTCACGAATTCCCGCACGCTCATGGCCGCCTTGTACAACGTCATGGGGGAGTAGTCGTCCTGGTTCATGTTCAGCCAAAGCGCGATATTTTCTTCCGAATAAACCCTTAACGCATACTGGCGTAATTTCTGCAGCGTAAATTCCGACGTTTGCACGGCCTGCCGTAATTTATCCTGATTGGCTGCATGGATTTCCTCCATCGCGCTTTGCACGAACAGACGGCTTAAATACATCGTGAACACTATAGTAAGCAGGCACACTGCTAGGGAGGAGTATAAAAATAGACGGGCATACATCTTCCTCGGCCTCATCCGGCTCCACATTCCCCTCCCCCCTTCCCGCGTTCCGTTTGTTAGGAATAAATCTAGTTTCTCGACTTGTCCAGTATAAAATTTTATTCCTATCCTACGGCTGCTAGTACAGACCACGCTGACCGTCATGCGGCCGATGGTTCTCATATGCGGGCATGCGACCGTCACGTTCATTCCGAATTGAAATTCTGAATAAACAATAACGACAAAAAGCCATGCGTCATGATGCACGCACGGCTTTTGCAAGCTCCCCAATCGCTATACAGCCTTTTTTAAAACGGCTTAGTTTCGAGCGGCGCTCCTCATCGATGTCCGTTGTCGGTCATACCTCGCGCGTCCGAGGAAAAGCCCTCCCAAGGCAATGACAACCGATAGCCAGATTCCAGCCTGACTCGTCGCGATAAAGGAAGGAAATAATATATTCAGTGCGACCTTGACAGCAACAAGCAATACAATAGTTCCTACGATATAGACGATCCTCTTACCCGATCCGATTCTTCCCTGTTCTTTCTGGTCGATTGCCCACCCTTGGATAAATCCTGCCACAATGCCAATGACGATTCCCACGAATAATAACAGCCACGCAGTCGTCCCCATGTGCTTCGTCGCAATCGCCCATACGATGCCCGCGATGAGCAGAAAAGCTCCAATGAAAAATAAATGATTCTTTTTTTGCACGAATGCTCAGTCCTTTCTTAATTGAAATGAATAATCTTTCTTCGACAGTTCAATTTCGCAATATTGTGTATACCGTATATGCACAATATATCACCGAAGATACGTTAACGTCAACCGCTCGTTGGAAAATAGAGATCGACTTGCCTCCATGCCAGCGATAACGCAAACCAACGGCGCCAAGTTTTCGACCGCACCTTAAACAGCCGTTGCCTTTATTAGTTATTAACGGCGCAGTAATAGCAAAAAAGCCCGCGGTTTCCGCGGACTTACAAATTGTAGAGAAACCGACCGCTTCTCGAAACGGTTGAATGTTGAGTTTACTGGTTCAACTTTGGGAGGTCGGAGTATGCTTTGCATTCAGCAGGCGGAATAACTGCAAATCTGCACTTATTTCTGCACGCTTACCTGAATGAATCGAAAATAACTGCCAGAAATAAATGTATGTTTACACTTATTTATGCTGGGGGGATCATGAAGAAAAACTTGCCGCTCGCAGGAACGGCATTACGTAGTTGCAGGTTCTGCCGATACGCCTTCAGATCTTTTACCGCTTCGTATGGCGAGAAGGAACGTAGCCAGAGCAAGCACGGCTATAATGACGGACATCAGCCCGATCGCGGTGCTGAAGCCTAGCGCGGTAGAGGCAACTCCCCCGCCGTACGCGCTGGAGCCTTGGAACAAGTAGGCGCCGACTAGAACGGCCGACAGAAACTGAACGCGGGTTTGGGCGGTCGAATGGATCGCGGCGATGCCGATGCCGCCGGATGCGGAGAACCCGTACGCAAGTCCGCCCAGAATGGACGAGCTCATGAAGATCGCGAAAGAATGGGTCTCTGCCGCCGTAAAGAGCAGGATAGCTGCCAGAACGATCATGGCCATGCCGATGCGAATCGACAGGATTGGTCTTAGTCGTCCGGCGATCGTGGCGCTGACCGACGCCAGCAGATACGAGATGGACAGTACCGTGCCAATGACAAGGATGTCCTGCGTACCGATTACGTCGCGAGCGATTTGAGCGCCCAGCGACAACAATAACGCCCCGTTCGCGAAGCCCGTTCCTATGGCTAAAGCCGCCAATACATAAATGCCCCATTGCCCTTTCGGAATTTTGACCCCTTGAAGTCTAAGCTTAAATGCCGCCTTAGGCGCGGACGCGGATCGTGCAGGCAGAAATAAGCAGAGGACGATGCTTGCAAGCACGAGGACGGCCAATACCCAATAGCTGAAATATAGCGGTGCCGGTGCATACTTGATTAATGCCGCTCCGACGATCGTCGCCAGGAACAGGCCGAACGCTTGCGTGATGGTGTTGATGGATCCCGGCAGTTTCTTGTTAGAAGAAGGATTATATTCCACGAGCGCCGCCGCTCCCGAGCCCGCGGTTAATCCAACCCCTAGACCTTGGAATATGCGGCCGACGAACAGCCAGATAACGTTCTGGGCGGTTGCGAATACCACCGCTCCGATAAGCAGGAAGATGAGTCCGGACAGCAGCGCATTCCTGCGGCCGATGTAATCCGAAATGTTGCCTAACAGGAATAGAACCAGAATCAGGACGATGGGATAAATCGAGAAGATGCCTGTCGTTACCGACTTGGACAGATGCCACTGCAGCGCATAGACAGGGAATACGATCGACGGTGCCGTGCTTGACCACAAGCTGACGGTAAGAACCCAGGCAACGATCCAGAACGATGCTTTCGATGAAATAGTTCTCATTGGTTTGGGACCCCTCTCCGTTCGTTATAGGATGACCGAAAATGACTATTGCAATTAAGGAATGATCATTCTTTAATAATTAAAAAAAATCCACGTTCCTTTCGATTCATATTGAAATCCAATAACCGAACAACATTGGCCGATCTAATGGTTATTCCATTTCGGAATGTTCATTCTTAAACTAACGTGCGCCATCGCTGCTTCCTTATAAGAGTATATTCATTTAAGAACGATTAGTCAAGAATGAAGATAACCAAGTCAGACAACGATCGACATGGCTACCTTCGCGGCATCCTCCAGCACGCTGCGGTCCGTTGCGATTTTGGCCATCACATATAGACCGTTACGCGTATTCAATAGGAATCTGGCTGCCTCCAACACCGTATGTTTGGTTTTCAATTCTCCCCGCTGTTGGGCGCGCATCAGAAATTTCTTAAAGTACGTTTCCATATCGAGCGTATGCGCTTCGATACGGAAAGCCACGACGGGATCCAGCTTGCCCATTTCCATTGCAGTATTCGCGATCAAGCACCCGCGGCGCCCGTTCTCGTCGCTCATCGCCACCTCGATTAGCCTTTGAAAATAGCGCCATAATACGTCTTTAGCCGGTCCGTCTTCCTCCAGAATCGCGTAAGCATGCCCCCTGTTCCCTTCACGGAACCGATCCAGGCAGGTTAAGAAGAACTGACTCTTATCCCCGAACGTATCGTATAAGCTGCCTCGATGCACGCCGGTATGCTCGACCAGATCTTGAATCGATGTCCGTTCATACCCTTTCTCCCAGAACAATTCCATTGCCTTCTGCAGTACGGCATCTTGGTCAAATTCACGCGGTCTCGCCATGTTCATTCCTCCCTTATGCTATATCATAGCTGTTTAAGAACGGTCAGTAAAGAATTATCGTGTTGAATCCTTTTCTGTCGAGGTTACCCAAGACACCGGATTGACATCCATCTTCGTAACTTCATTCATAACGGGATTGGCAATATCCACCATGTCTTCGGGAGGATGAAGGAAACGGAGCTCTATGGCGGCCCGCTTCCGTTCATCCGGTCGGCATGTCCCTCAATTCCGTGCTTCATAACAGCGAATCGATAACGTTTGTCTTAAAGGGGTGACGCTATTAATCGTCAACCGGAGCACATCCGGATTCGGCTTTTCATTGCGCATCACGACCTCCCGATGCTTCTTCTCTCCCGGTCCGATCGCGATGCAATCCCCTCCGTGCTCGTAGACGGCATACCCTTGTACGAGCTGCTGTAACCCCGGAAAGTCCGTCGACCGTACCCCATCGCCGTCGATCTTGCCTTTCGGATCGAATTGGAACACATGCTGGAAGTAGATACCGGGCAAGTTATCGGACATAAGCATGATAGTCAAACCGTCGTCCAGCAGTTCGAACTCCACCGCGGCCTGTAGCTTCGAGACATGGGTCTTCGTCCGCTCCTGATTAGGCATATCGACAAAAGATCCGTTCAAGCCTTGCACCTTCTCTTGCGGCAGATAATCGAAATAACAGCCTTCCAGCTCGATTTCCATGCGGTAGCGATAATCCCCGACCTGTTTGATCGAGGGAAAGGTCACGTTCGCAATCCCGAACCAGCCGAGCCCGAGCTTATAACCCACCATCCGGGAATGGCCGTATTGAATATAGAGCAGTTCAGGCTGCCCCGACATGACCGTCACGCTGAGCTTTCCGCGACGATGCCGCACGAGCGGTGCGCCATAGGGATGTTTTCTAATCCGATTTCCGTAGGGAACGTCGACAGGAACGCTCACTCGGTTTCCTTCGCCGAGCAATACCGTATAGTTCTCGGACATGCGTTTAATCTTACCTTCCGGCAACGCCATCTTCTTGGGGTATAACATCCAATACATCAACGCATTGGACCCGACCTGCGCGGTCTCTTGCGCTAGCGCGGCCATGGCGAGAAGCACGGGATTGCCGTCCTTCGTCGCCATCAGATGCAGGGATGTATAATACCAGTCATTCATCGTAGCGAGCTGACCCAGATCCTGCCGCCCGGAATACTCGGTCACAATATGGTGATCCGGATGGAACATGTATTGCATCATGAGTAAATTACGTCGAACGGCTTCGTACGAAGGCGCATGCTCGAACACTTCGGCGACGTCAATCAAGTGAATGGCAAGCGCAGAATTATACACCGCGTTACTGCGTTCCGTCCATTCACCGTAATCCGTGATGTCGAGACCCTCTTCGAGGAACTGGAAGGCACGGCGTTTGAAGGCTTCGTCGCCGAAAATTTCATACATGTTGGCCAAGGCGCCGCACATCACCCAGCGATGATTCGGCGTATGGATGCCACCGGTCAGCAAACAAGGCTTCGCCCGTTCCAGAAACAACATAATCCCCTCGATCGCAACTGACAGCTCAGGGAAACCGCTTCGCTCCAATACGTGAAGCGCGATCGCTGTGCCGTGCACTTGAAAAGCCGTGTCGGGCGGCGAGTCGATGTTGCAATTCACCAACGAGATGCATCCGCTGTCCAATTGATCCTTCAGAAGGCATTCCACGCCCTGTTCGATCCAAGGAAGCAGCGCCGCATCTCTGTAATAATTGGATTCGGAATGGCAGTAGAGAGGCGACAATAGATTGATTAACCCTCTTGTGACCAGAGCTTCCTTCTCCAATTCATCATCGGCCCGTTCGATTTTGCTCAAGTGCTGCTCCCAATGGTCTTCCACCATGCGGAGGATCCGCAAAACCTCGCTCATCTTCTTCATCTCCTATCCATTGGCGTACTTTCAGTCCGATCCATGATGATCGATTCGGTTCCTGAGTTCATTAAACCAAGGATTGAAAACGTATTCCATGCGAAAAAATAAACAATATATTAGAAATTTTGTCATTCCAAATTCGACGAGGAAGTGCCGCAAGTCCTTGTCTCCTTGTATCCCTGACCGTCGGCCCCCGACACATAGCCGCTTGAAAAAAATAATCATGAACCGAACCTTTTTTCGATCGAGAGACAATATAGGGTGTACGCTGCTTAGGAGGGCCCTCTGAATGCAAAATGAAGATATGTACCACCTACTCAAAAAAATGAAAGATGGTGATCAACAGGCGTTTCATGCGATGTACGATGCCACCTATCAAGACATCTACCGGACTGTCTCCTTTCTGGTGGATCACCCGCAGGATCGGGAAGATGTCATGAATGAGATCTATATGCAAATGTGGACCTCGCTTGCTAACTACGATACGAACCGTCCTTTCCACTTCTGGCTGCACGGCTTGGTCATTCGTCAAGCGCAGCGATTTCGGGTCAAGAGCTGGAGGAGATTCCGAATTTTCGAACGTATCTGTGCCTTCGCTCGGGAAGAGTCTCATTGGGATCAACCTGCTGCAATCATGGATGAGACGAACCAAATGGTTTCGCAGTCCATACGCAAGCTAACCGACAAACAGCGGACGGTGATTATCTTTCGCTTTTTCCACGACTACACGCTTGAGGAAATCGCGACTTTGCTCGATATTCCGCTGGGTACGGTCAAGTCCAGGTATCACGCTGGTCTCCAGGCGCTTCGAAAAATTCATGGCATCTCCGCTCCGGAAAGGATGGAAAAAATCAATGACTATTGAACGAAAAATTCGCGAACAACTGCGCAAAGAAGCAGAAACGATGGAATGTCCCCCGGCCATTTCCAAACGCATCGAACATTCCTATGCTCAATATACGCAATCCAAAAGGAGCGAAAAAAACATGAAAAAACGATTAATCGGCGGAATAGTTGCCGCTGCGCTTTTGATTCCAACCGCCGCATTTGCGGCCCCTACCCTGCTTGATATGCTTACTAGAACACCGATGACTGCTGAACAGGTCAAAGCGGATCAGGTTGGCCATGCAACGCTTCAGAAGATTTACAGCGCATTTCCCGAAACGAAATCGTTTGAGATTATCGATGCCAGCAGCGTTCAAGGCGTTCAAACGAGCATCATCCTGCAGGAAAAAGGAGGCTCCGGCAAAAAGCTCACCCTACATACAAACAGCGTTACGGGTGAAATTGAACACGTGATTCAAGAAAATTGGGAGCCTAAGGCGAAGCCGCTCATTGGTTTAAGCGATCAGGAAATCAAGGCCAAGGCAGATGATCTCATTGATAATTTGTATGGCCCAGTCGACGAGTACGAGTTTGCCATGGAGCAGATGGAGAATCCGGATCAAAAAACGCTGCTGTTGAATTACGCCAAAAAGGGATCACAAACGCCGTTCTACCAGGTATTCGTTCAGGGCAATACGATCAGTCTTGATCGGATCGGGGGAGAGCCTTCACCTTCCGACGACAAAGTAGAAGGTTTATTCTCGCGGGACGGTAAGCCGGATTATTTTGCCGATGCCTATTTGAATGACGCCAACCTGCTTTCTTTGCTTGAAGTGAGCCCTACCGAATTAAAAGCAGAATTAGCCCAAGGTAAATCTGTCGCGGAGATTGCAGCATCCAAAAATATCTCCAAACAACAAGTGATCGATGTCATTGCTAAAACACAAGCTGAATTACAAAGCGGACATAATGATGCTCCTAAAAACAATCTATCGACCGAGCAACTGTCAAAAGCGGTTGAACCCAAAGTACTGCAAGTTATCGAACACAAGACGGAAACGCCATTGAAGAAATAACAAGTCAAGGCGAGGCGCATGAGGTTGGTTGCTGCACTCGAAAAGGACAAGGAAACAACGAAACGGTTTTATTAGACCAATGTCGAGCATTAATTTGAACAGCCTGCCGGAACACGCCGGCAGGCTGTTTAATTAAGGGCGTCCCCCGTAATAACGGAACACCTTGTTGGTGCGACTATTTCTCCAACTCATAGCGGGTCGCGATAACGCCCGACTCGAGCGTGCGGCTGGACAGCAGCTTGAGCCTGATTTTCTCGGCACCGTCGAATACCGATTTTCCGCTGCCCAGGACGACCGGACAAATCGTCAGCAGGAATTCGTCGATCAGGCCGAGCTCAAGCAGCGTCTTCGCAGCCCCCGGGCTCCCGAAGATCACGAGATCTTTGCCAGGCTGCTCTTTGAGCGCCTTGATTTCCTCCGCGATTTTCTCCTTGATCAGCATCGTATTGTTCCACTCCGCCTTGTCCATCGTGCCGGAAATGACGATCTTCTTCACGTCCTGCACCCATTGCGCATGCTCCATATCGTGCTTCGACGCATTCGGATCATCCAGTATTGTGGGCCAGTAGCTCTCCATCAACTGATACGTCGCGCGTCCGTATACGGGAGAGCCGACTTCGGCCACGACCTGGTCGGCGTAGTTCTGTAATTCCTCGTTGTACGGAATCCAACCCAGTCCTCCGTTCGAATCTGACGCATACCCGTCCAGCGACACATGCATGAACAATACGAGTTTTCTCATGTCCGTTATTCCTCCGGTTTCGAATTTATCTTGTCCGTTTTTTTGGCGTTGTCCTGTGTGTTTTGTTGCCCTGCTGATGTATTCACTATAATTCATTACGTTACGTAAGGGTCAAGGGGGAAAGCCGATTTTTTTTCAAGCGAGTCCGCGACGCCCGACTGGTTCTTCACTTCGAAATGAAATCGGGACGCTCTGGCGATTGCTCTCTCAGTAGGTTTAGTAGAAATTGTCATTCACGATGCGCTAATAATCCGAGCACGCGATGAGTAATCTAACTTTTATTGCACGCCTGTTTGGTGCTCTTCTTACACAAGACCTTGGGGCGGCGCCGTCAGGACCGCCTCTCTTTATTTGCCGGCACTGCCCTATTCATTCACCGAGGAGATGGATTATGAACGAAGGTATCAATAACAAGGTCGTGCTGATTACGGGTGGCGGCACCGGTATCGGAGCGGAGGCTGCGCGCCTTCTCGCATCCAAAGGGGCGATCGTAGCCGTGTCCGCGCGCCGAAAGGACAAACTCGACGAAGTGGTTGCTCAGATCACGGAGGCTGGCGGCAAGGGAAAAGCTTACCCGCTCGATGTAACCGACAAGGTTCAATTCAAAGCTGTCGTCGATACGGTCATTGCCGATTTCGGCAAACTGGACGTGCTCGTCAATAACGCCGGCCTTATGCCGATCAGACCCATGGCCGAGGTAAACACCGACGAGTGGGACGCGATGATCGACATCAACATCAAAGGGGTATTGTATGGCATAGCCTCTGCCTTGCCGGGCTTCCTTGCACAGGAAAGCGGGCACTTCATCAACATCAGCTCGGTTGCCGGAATTAAGGTCTTCTCGCCGGGCGGCACCGTGTATTCGGGCACGAAATTCGCGGTGCGCGCGATTTCCGAAGGGCTGCGTCATGAAGTAGGCAGCAAGGTGCGCGTGACGTCCATCGAACCCGGAGCCGTGGAAAGCGACTTGAAGTTCAACACTACGGGCACGGCGCAGTCCACCGTGTTGGAATTCTACAAATCCGCCATTCCCGCGGACTCGGTGGCGCGGGCTATCGCTTTTGCCATCGAGCAGCCGGTGCAGGTCGATATCAACGAAATCGTGCTGCGACCGACCTCGCAGGAGTTCTGATCGCGCCAAGCACGCGGAACAATAAGTCCAGGAAGCCGAGACGACCTTATCTAGGTCTTACATTGGCTTCCTTTTCTTGCGTAATGAAACGACCTTATGGATTGGAAATAAAGTCGATTAACTGTTTGTTTACGGATACATCCCGCGATATCGCCGAGATTTGGCGAGTCAGCCCAAAATCCGAAATGCGAATCGTTTTTATCGCGTCGTTCATCTGGTAGAAGAAAATGGCGGGAAGAATGGATATGCCCAAATTTGCGTGGATGAAACCAAGAATGCTTTGTCCCAGCTCGATTTCTAACGCAACATTCAGCTTTTCTCCCCTTGCGATAAACTCCTCTTCAACCAAACTCCGCGCATCGCAGCCTTCGGACAGCATAACAAAAGTTTCGTTCCTTATTTCATCGAACGTTACTTCCGTCTTGTTTCCGAAAACATGGTGATAGACGTTAACAAACAGGAAGAATTCTTCCGTAAACGCAGGAATCGTGTAGTAAGCGTGATTCACGCTTCTGTCATCGAAGAACACCGCATCCAGCGTGCCGTTCTCCAGATTCGTCAATAACTCGGAATAACAATAAAAAACGCGAATTTTTATCGCTATTTTTTTGGTTTTGGCCTGCTGATTCTCTGCTATGAGTCTGGGGAGATAGATGGTTGCAACGCTGGGCCAAGAACCTATCGTCAGATCGATATTTCCATCATCTTGAAGAAGCGCGATCTCCCGTCGCATCGCATTTAATTCGATTTCTATATTTTTGCTGCTCTTAAGCAAAATTTGCCCAGCCGGCGTTAGCGTGACTCCGACGGATGAACGCATCAATAATTGCGCGCCCAATTCGGTTTCCAAATTGCGAATTTGTTTGCTTAACGCAGGTTGACTGATATGCAGGGTTTCGCTGGCTTTCGTTAAACTCTTTAGCTCCGCCGTTTGCCGAAAGGCATCCAGCCATTCCGTCCTCATGCTTTCCCCTCCTGTCGTTCGAATGAATTGAAAAAAATGACCGGTTAGAACCGGTCATTTTTTTGGATAAGCGTATGCAAATGGTTATACGGCTAAGTCCACATAAAAAGGCGGAGCAACGCCAAGCATGCGGGCATAAACATAGAGCTGGCCTTTGTGATGTGCCTCGTGTCCGACTAGACGATGAAGAACTTCGACGATCGGTTCCGTGACTTTAAACGATTCGATGGTGGCATGCTTTTGCAAATCCGCTTCCGTATACGAAGCAAGCTTTTTTTCGTGTTCATCGGTCAGCTGGATAAGAAGCTCGCGGGCTTCGGATACCGTGGACGGAACAGGCGGAATAATCATATCTCGAGCCTCGATTGCGGAAAAGAAGAAGTCGGGCGTCCAGGCAAGGTGGTGCACCAGTTCGTTCGTTGTAAATGCACCCTCCCAAGGACGGTATTCTCCGCTTGTTTCAGGTAATATCGCAGCTAGCTCAAGCAACGCGTTACGATGCATTTTCCAGCGTTTCAGCACTTGTTGCACGGTAGTCAATTCAGCAAGTTCAGTAGTCATTGATTTTGGCCTCCTAAGTTTGTTCGAATCGCATATAATGGAAAATCATAAGTTTCATGATTAATTGAATTGTCGGATGACTGCTTCGGCCGCGCTTTCCGCCGATTGCGGATTCTGACCCGTTATAAGATTCCCGTCCACTTGAACATTATTCGCCCAGTTAGGAGCCGATACGACATTCGCTCCTATTTCGCGAAGCCGCGTTTCCAATAGGAAAGGCATGAATTTGTCTAAGGTTGTTTCTCTTTCTTCCTGGTCGGTAAAGGCGGCTACTTTCTTCCCGGCTACCAAATAACTGCCGTCGGACAGTTTCACATCAACGAGTGCTGCGGGTCCGTGACAGACGGCCGCGACTACTTTCCCGGCTTCGTACAGGGTACGGATCATGGATTGAAGCCATTCGTTGCCGGGCAAATCAAACATGGTTCCGTGCCCGCCAGGAATAAAAATGGCGTCATACGCGCTGATATCGGTCACCGCGTCGAGTTTCACGGTATGCTCTAAATACGGCGCGGTGTCGAGCATTTTCTGAGGCGCGCCATTCAAGCTCCTATGATCTACCGGCACTTGTCCTCCCAAAATACTTGCGATCGTAAGATCGTATCCCTGCTTCGTAAAGGCGGTGAAAGGTTCGCCGAATTCGGATAACCATATTCCCGTTTGCTCATTTTCAGTTATTTTATCAGCGCTCGTATTCACCATCAGAATGCGTTTCGTCATTCCCTTACCTCCAGAAAGTGGATTTCAAATCTTAAAACCCATGCCGTAAACGCCTGGAATCTGAGTATCCTGACCAAGCTTTGTCGCAGCTTCCAACGCCCAATAGGGATTGCGCAGCATGCCCCTGCCCACGGCAACCAGATCGGCGTCCTCATTGCCGACGACAGCATCGGCGAGCTTAGGTTCGTCCAATCTTCCGACTGCAATGACGGGGACGTGCAAAGCTTCCTTGATAGCCCGTGCCATCGGTACCTGATAGGCTACGTGCGTACCCGGCTTTCCATGCGCAAGAATCGGCCCTTCACCGCCTGAACTGACGTGGAACATGTCCACGCCGGCCGCCTGATACGTTTTTGAGAAAGCGATGCTTTCTTCGATGTCATAGCCGCCATCGACGTACTCTTTCGCCGTAATCCGCAAGATCAGCGGCATTTCCTCAGGCATAACTCCTTTTACGGCATGAATGACTTCCTTGCCAAACAACGTCAGGTCTTTCCCGTATTCATCCGTACGTTTGTTCGTATAGGAGGATTGGAACTGATGAATCAAATAACCGTGAGCTGCGTGAATCTCGATCGTGTCGACGCCTGCTTTAATCGCGCGTTCAGCGGCTTTACGGAATTTTTCCACGATGGACTTGATCTCTTCCGTCGACAACGCTTTTGGCGTTTTTGATCGTTCATCGAAAGGTATCGCGGAAGGCGCAACCGGCGCGTTGGCATGCTCGGCTTTTCGGCCGGCATGGGCGATTTGAATGCCTACTTTGGCGCCGTATTGATGACAAGCGTCTACGATTCGTTTTAGCGGAGCGATTTGATCGTCCGACCATAGTCCCAGATCAAAGTCCGTAATGCGGCCATCCGGTTCTATGTCCGTCATCTCGATAATAATCAGCCCCGCCCCGCCGATTGCGCGAGCGACATAGTGCATGTAATGCCACTCCGTTGCGATACCGTCTCTGTTCGTGACCGCATATTGACACATAGGCGGCATAACGACACGGTTTTTTAGATCCAAGGCTTTTATTTTAAACGAATCAAACAAATGCATGCTCTGCTATCTCCTTTGCGATTGCTGGAATGTCGTTTTGTGCATGTCCATACAGTAACATCACGAAGCCGCGGTTTGAATTCGCTTTTTATTAGGAGGGGGATAACCATTCGTTATGATGGTGAGGCTGCGAGCGATTTGCCTCGAATCAGACTAACGAGCAGGAAAACAATCGGTAACCCGACGATGAAAATAGGGAAAATGTAGGTAATCCAGACGAGATTCGCATAATCCAGCATCCCGAAGACGTTTGCGGGGATCAAAGAAATCGCGAAAATGACGGGAGCGGTCAACGCGATCATTCGCCGCCAGTTCTTGACGCCGAACAGTTGAGCCGTCCCATAGCTGTTGATGAACATATAAATGGCCAATTTCACGAATACGCTAAAGATCCAGATGAACATGATCCAAACATCCATGTTTTGAATGAACTCCAAGTAATTAATGAATCGCACCATCGTAAAATACGGAAAAAACAGCGACGATCCGATATTGTTCCCAAAGGTCGAAATCACCATAACGGTCACCGCGACCGCGAGCACGGATGGAACGCAAATGGCCAATAGCACAGGCTTGAGCAGCTTTTGCGGCTTCGCGATGAAAGGCGTCAGCATCATGATCATCATGGATTCCCCGAGAAAGGACGCATTGACGAGCGATCCCTTCAATATGGCGATGGCGCCGGAGTCCGCATATACGGGCAGAAGGAGCGAAGGTTGCAAATTGGGAATGTTCAATCCGAACGTAATGAGGATGCCTAGCAACAGCAACGGCCCCGCCATTTCGCTGAAGCGGGCAATGGCTTCGACGCTTCCCGCGTAGTTGATATACACCATTGCCGCGACCATCAGGGCGGCGATGATCCAGATCGGCGTATCATGGAACAGATATTGCTTTATAAATAATGAAAATATGCGCAATATATCAGACGAAACCGAAAACCATACCGCGATATACAACGCCCCGATCAGTTTTCCGATCCACTTTCCAAACAGCTTCTGGGTAAATTCAACCAGCGTTTGCGACGAATGCCGCTGACTGACGATGACTAAAATCAGCGTGACGGCAAGTCCGATGACGCCTGCCACCGCAATGGAAAGCCAGGCGTCCTGTCTGGCGATTTCGATCGTCGGCGATATGGTCAGCCATATGCTCATCGATATCTCCAACGTCGTGAACATCCAAAACAATTGCCAAACCGATATTTTCATCTTGAGTCCCCTATTCCCGGAATGCGCTTGCCGATATCGCCTGTATTTTGGATTCTTAATTTAACCGTGACCGCTACTTCCACGGTCGGGAATAGTTGATCCCATTTGCTTCGCAATTCCTTCCATTTGTATGGATGCTCTCGGTGAAACTCTTCTCCGATTCCGAATGCGTCTTGTCCGTATTTCTGTTGAAGCTTCTTGATCGTGGCTTCGACTTGCTTGGCTTTCATCGCATTCAGTTTGCGTTCCAACGTGACGCGCTCGGACGAAGAGGAAATATCGGCATTCGTGTTGTTCTCAAGCACTCTCCCGCTTCCCTCCAGCTTCACGTAGGCTTTAAGATGATTTCCGACGATTTCGGTCCGGATGGATTTCTTCAAGCTGGATTCATACAAGGATACGGTGCCTTCTTCCGTTTCTTCCGTAATGAATAGATTTTGCAGCACGCCTTTGACCCAGAACAATTCCAAGGACTCTCTGCCGCTCACTTCGCCGACCATCTGCAAATGTTTATTAAAGATCGCGGCGGACCTCACGTCGAACACCTGATGCTTCTCTTGCTTGTTCCTTGGTGAAATTTCAACCATCGGCATCGAAGGTCGAACGCCGTCCCGTCCGACGTCGAGCAAGAGATCCCGCAATGCCGTATCCCCCAGGCGACAAAACCGATCTTGATCGACGGCCACGATCGACGAGAATTGATTGAACGGGCTGTTGACGTCCAATACGTCCTTTCCTTCCCCGTTGTTCACGACAAAGATATCCGTGCGCATCCGCGTATCCGAATTTCGCGTGAATTGATCCATGATATCGGCTATTCCCTTGCGTGCCAGCTTCTCGCCGATGAAGATCGATCTGCGATGTCCGAGAAACACCTTGCGCGGCAGCTTGTCCTGAACTTTCTGCGTCAAATTAATGATCGACGAACCGGTTACGGATACGACGATGTTCGCCCTTTGCTGGCCGCCTCCCCCTCCTCCGTTCATGCCCTTGAAGCCGGCGGGAACCGCGATTTGAGCGCTCTTCTGCAACTGTCCGTCCTCGGTCAAGTCTAACGCGTCTCCGATCCAGAACGCATAATCGTTGATTTCATTTCTGTCCCAGCATCCGGAGAGCATTAGCGCCTGCAGCGTAAGCAGGACAACACAACCGATTTTCTTCATTGTTTTCGCAGAGCCGATATGTATCGTTTATTCATGCGTATTAGCGAATCCTTCCAGAAATTCACCCCGATGGGAGCAACCGGTTTTAAATACGGCATCCCGAAAGACTTGAGCGTCACCAAATGAATCATGATGAACATGATTCCGATCGCAACGCCGTACAAACCGAGAACGCCGCCCATTATCAGAAGCGGAAACCGCAATATTCGAAACGGCAATGCCAGGCTATAGCTGGGAAAGGCGAACGACGCAATCCCGGTGCCGGCTACGATCATCACGATGGGAGCCGAGATGAACCCGGCTTGGACGGCGGCTTCCCCGATGACCAGCGCGCCGACGATGCTCACGGCCGATCCGATCGCTTTCGGCAGCCGCAGGCCGGCTTCCCGCAATCCTTCGAACATCAGCTCCATCAGCAGCGTTTCGATGACGGTCGGGAACGGAATGCCTTCTCTGGATGCCGAAATGCTCAGCATCAGCGCAAGCGGGATCATCTGAGGATGGAAAGTCGTGAGCGCGACATAGATGGAAGGAAGCAGACAGGACATCACGGCCAGCAGAAGCCGCAATATTCGGACGGACGAGACGTAGATGAAGCGTTCGTAATGGTCTTCCGCCGCTTGGAATCCAGACCAGAACGTCATGGGCAGCAATAGGGCATTCGGGGACCCGTCGACGATAATGGCCACTCTTCCGGCCAATAAACTTGCGGACACGGTGTCCGGACGCTCCGTATTTTGAATTTGCGGAAACAGGGATAAGGATTTGTCCTCGATAAATTCCTCGATATAGCCCGAATCCAGCAGTTGGTTCGTCTGAAAGGCTTGAAGTCTTCGCTTTACTTCTTCCAGCAATTCTGGTTTGGCTTTATCTTCTATGTACGCGACGACGAACGTCGTATTCGTCAGCTCGCCGGCTTGATGATTTTCGAATTTAAGCTTCGGGCTGCTAATGATTCTTCGAATCATGCTTAGATTCGTTTTGAGATCTTCGGTGAATCCTTCCCGCGGACCGCGGATGGATGCCTCGTTCGAAGGTTCGTTGATTGCTCGTTGTTTGAAATCCGCAAGCTCCGCCAAATAAGCGAACGGCTTGCCGTCCATGAAGACGGCCGTACTTCCCTTCAGGACCTTTGCCACGATTTCCGAGAAGCGGCTCGCGATCTTATACTGCGTCAGCCGGTCGAAATCGCCGCCTATCATGCAGGCCGATATAATCTGCTCCAATTTATTCGAATCCGTTAATTCCTCAATATAAACGAGAAGAAGGCTCGAGCGATCCGATAGTTTCAACGGTCTGTACACGACATCGGCACAATTACGAAAAATGTCCTGCATCGCGTTTTGATTGACCGTTAAGCTCTCGCTCACATCCACTGGATTGCTCGATACCATGCCGCTCCCGCCTTTTCCCTGAAATTCATCGCCTATTATTTGCGGAGGCGGGCTTTATTATTCGATTGAACAGGGTGAGAGATACTTTTGTGGAAGGTTATTCCTTGTCCGATGGCTATTTGCATCCTAGAAACTTGGCATCAAAATAGGCGCGGACGAAAGCGAGCGGGATAGGACCCTCCGTATTTACAAAAATAAGGAAGCATGTTATATTTTCACTTATTGGATCTATTTTTGAAACCTTGTTTTGTACAATGAAACATTGAGGAGTGATGAAATGGACAAAAAGGAACAGGTGAAAGCCCAATTTGGAGCTAATGCTGCTAAGTATGTTGCTAGCCCACGTCATGCATCCGGGCAAGATTTGAACCAATTAATCGAGTGGTCCCAAGCAGAGAATGCCGCGCAGGCGCTCGATATCGCTACCGGAGGCGGACATTGCGCCTTGGCGTTGTCCTCCTGTGTCGATGAAGTGACCACGCTGGATATTACGGCCGAGATGCTGGAAGAAGCGGAAGCTTTTCTTGCCGGGAAGGGATGCCTGAATATCAAGTACGTTGTTGGGGACGCGGAGAACCTTCCTTTTGCCCAAGAACAATTCGATCTGGTCACGTGCCGCATCGCCGCTCATCACTTTCCTGATCCCGACCGGTTCGTACAGGAATCATGGCGCGTATTGAAGCGCGGCGGATGCTTTATTCTGATGGACAACATCGCCCCGGAAGCGGATCGGATCGACAACCTCTATAATGATATCGAACAACGACGGGACCCCAGCCACTTCCGCGCTTGGAAGAAAACGGAGTGGATACGCCGGATCGAACTGGCCGGCTTCCGGGTGGAACAGCTGCTGCAGACCGGCAAACCGTTCGAGTTTGCTGCCTGGTGTGCCCGAATGAATGTATCCGAGCAGATTCAGCAAGAGTTAGAGACGGATATGCTGAACTGGCCCAATGCGGATCAGCAGCAGCTTAAGGTCCGCAGCGAGAACGGCAAGCTGCTCAGCTTCGAGGGAAGTTACATGATGTTGAAGGCGCGGAGAACATAACGCATAGGCAGTCGGACATTCCGGCTGCAATAAAAAATGGCGATGCCGGGAGCGTTCCCGGTGCATCGCCATTCTATCTTAAAACCTGCCGATAACCGATTATTTCTTCGCCACCGTCAGGCTAACGTCGTCGAAATAAAGAGTCGAAATCCCTTCGAATCCGGAATCGGTACCGATCAACAGGAAGAGCTCGCCTTTGGCGTTCGTCTTCGCGGCAGCTTTATATTCGAACTTGACGGGCTGATAGCCCGGTTTGCCCGAATCCGGTTTTGCGACATTCCCGACGATTTTGGCGTCGGCCCCTTCGGTTGCCTGGTTACCTTTGTCGATGTTCATGCGGAAGAATTCCGAGCCCGCATCGCCTGTTTTTACCGCTTGAGGTTCTGTTCCGGTAATCCCCGCCTTAACGTACACGGACTCCGCGGGAGCCCCGCCGACGCCCATGCCGCCGCCGTCTTGGTCGGTGTACATCGTGAACGTAAAGTTCCCGCTGTATGCCGTATTCGGCTCGAGCCCCTCCACTTTCTTCGTCAGGAACATGAACAAGTCGTCGCTGCGGTTGCTGCCGTGGAGTTTCAATCCATAATTCGTCTTGTTCGTGCCATCTTGGAGAGGCAGCAATTCGCGGGCGTATTTCAATTCGTAAATAGCCGGATCGTAATCGACCGGAAGATCGGCGAAGCCGCCCTTCCATCCATCTTCACCTTGGCTAAAGTCGTATCGGAAGGTTTGTCCGAGATTCTTGTGCGAGAGCGTAACCGTGTGCGAAGCGTTATTCCATTCGACCGCGGCTCCCATCTGGCCGGCGATGGTTCTGACCGGAACGAACAATACGCCGCCTTTGTTCTCGAACGAGGAGATCGTGAGCGTCCCGAACGGAGAACCCGTCACCGTGGCCGTATGCTTCGCCTGGTTCCAGACGACGCCGGCGGATAACGATTCCGCGAGGGCCCGAAGGGGAACCATCGTCAAACCGCCTGCATTCACGTAAGGCGCCGTCGCCAGAGCGTGTTTGCCTGCGTGATCGGTATAAAATTTTGATCCAAGCTGGAATTGAACGCTCGTTTGCGCCGAAGGAGCCGGAGTCTCCGCGTGCGCCTGAGCCAATGGAAGGGCGGGAACGAGCGTTAATGCCGCAAGGAGTCCCGTCCGGATATGTTTGTGTCGTATCATCGTATTAACACCGTCCTATTGTAATTTGGTAGCGTACGATAGAATAGACGCATGTGCCGCTTGATAGGTTGCAGCAGCCCTTTGCGTCATAAAAGGCCAACGGAAATCGGGATCATGCCCGATTTCCGTTGGCCTTTATTTTGCATCGGCGCTGGTTTCGACGATTAACGGGATCCGGTTAGAACGCCGCGGCTACCGCGGCAGTCTCCTTCAAGCCGTTCTCGATAATATCCTTCGCGCGATCCGCATACTGCGCGTGACCTTCGATGACGACGACCTCCGGCTGATGGACTCCCCAGAATCGAAGGATCGTTTGCATGTAATTTTGTGCCATTTCGAGCGATTGCATGGCCTCCGACGAATAATCGCCGCCGCGGGCGGTGAGCAGTACGACTTTTTTGTCGCCGACCAAGCCGACCGGGCCATCCGACGTGTACTTGAACGTTTTCCCAGCCTGCGAGAGATAAGATACGTAGTTGATCAATGGAGCCGGAACCGTGAAATTCCATAGCGGGAACGCGAATACGATTTTATCCGAACTCAGGAACTGATTCATATAGGCATTAGCGGCATCCACGGCGATTCTTTCTTCGTCCGTCACTTCGATCCCTTTGGACTCTTTATACAGTCCCGTTAATACAACGTTTCCGAAATAAGGAAGGTTCTTCTCGAACAAATCCAATTCCGTGATGGTATCGTTCGGGTTCGCTGCTTGATAGCTGGTCAGAAACTGATGATACATTTGGTTGCTGATTGCTACGTCAGACGGGCGATCGTTCGATTTTACAAATAATACGTTAGCCATGTTAGTTGCCTCCGAAGTGTGTTGGTATTCGGCGGAATAAGCGGCATTCGGCCATTCCGGAATGACCGATCCAGCTTTTCCGCCAGTAAGTAGTGTTTTGGTCGGACACTGCAAGGAGTGTCTACATGAAGTATAAGTTCGAATCCGTTCGTCGTGAAGACGTTACATTTTTATAGACTAAGTCACTTTTAGGTAACCTTTGGCGTTAAAAACAAGAAAGCTGTCTTGATGCGCCTTCGCGGCGTCAAGACAGCTTCTATGACAAAAGTGTTCGCTATTTCGCTATTAGGATGGCTTGACGACTTCCCTGCTCCGTTTGCGCCTCAAGTGCTCTTCGTGTTTTTTTCCCCATTGATGCATCGATTCGAGAATCGGGTCCAGACTTTGACCGGCTTCGGTAAGCGAATATTCCACTCGCGGCGGAACGCTGGGATACACGATGCGCTGAATAATATCTTGCTCCTCCAGATCACGCAAATGTGAAATCAACATTTTTTTCGTTACGCCGGGAATGCTTTTTTGCAGCTCGCTGAATCGCTTGGTGCCTTGAAACAATGCAAAGAGAATGGAAGTTTTCCATTTGCCGAAGAGCACGTCCAGCGCGGAATCAACTGCGCAAGCTTCATGATTTGGATCCGTGGTCATCATCTAACTCCTTCCATGGGGTATCCATAAAGTGTGGTTGACACTCGAGAGTGTCTCCTTCCCCCATTCAAACGTGTACTTATAATAGCATATGTAACGACATTAAGCTTTTCCGGAAGGGAGAATGTTCCGGTCAGCTTATCATAGATCAGGTCTATAGCAAATCTAAAATATATGAATTACATGTATAGAACCTTTTCGTATTATAGTGTAACTATCGGAACACGATGTTTCAAGCGAAGGAGAGAATCAGCATGGAATATAACTATAAAAAAGCCCACATTTTTTGGGATGACGTCATTGAATCGGTAGTCATTCGTTGGCATTCCTTTGCCAAAGGGGATGAACTCCGCGAACCTTTGGATAAATTGATCGAATTAGCCGTCATCAAGAAGGCGAAGAAGGCTTTGTTCGATAATAGTCATATCTTGGTTTTGGATCAAGACATGAAGTGGTTGTCCGAAGAGTGGCTTCCTAGATTATTGAATGCGGGCATTCAATACTCGGCTACCGTTAATTCTAAGAGCTCGGCTGCCAACAACGATTTGCATAGAGAAGCTAGTGAAGAAAAGGTCACGCAAATGCAGCATTACGAATTCGACGGCATTCACAATGCGGTTGTATGGTTATCCGAAATAGCTGCTTGATCACCTGAAGAAGAAATCCCGCCTTCCGGCGAAACTGAAACGAAAACAGCGCGCACCGATTGAATATCGATGCACGCCGTTTTCGTTGTTCATTTCCACTTACAAATATGCTACATTCAATCCTTTAGCATAAAAAGCCGAGTAAAAACGTGGCCTTTTATGTTCGGCTATGAAAGTTTTCCTTATTTCCTCAGCGGTTGTAATGCTCCGGACCAAGCTACCACCTGTTCCAACATGCTGTCCACGGTCGCTTCGTGATACGGTGACGGTTTGAACACGCTGTAATTCTCGAAATCATCGCGAAGTGAAAGAGCGACTTGCGCGCGAACGTCCGCGATCTGCAGCTCTCCCATAATAAGCCGTAAGTTTTCTACTGCCCGAGCTCCCCCAAGACTGCCGTACCCGACGAAACCCGCCGCTTTATTGTTCCATTCCTGAAATAAGAAATCGATCGCGTTTTTGAGCGCTCCCGATGTGGCATGGTTGTATTCGGGAGTTACGAATACGTAGCCATCGAACGAGGCAATTTTTTCCGACCAGGCTTTTGTATGTTGTTTTGAATACGGTTGCCCCATAGCCGGTGGAATCGGCTCATCGTAAATCGGTAAATTGAAGTCGGCGATATCCACCAGTTCATACTCGGCGTCATTTCTCTTTTTAGCGATATCGTAAGTCCAGCGAGCTACCGCCTCTCCGTTGCGGCCGGGACGCGTGCTTCCAATAATAATGCCAATTTTAATCATAACAATAGTTCCTCCATCTTCTGGTTATTTCTAAACTAAGATGCGCGATGTTCATCTTAATTATTCCCGGAGCACGGAGCACTTAATATTCCGGGTCCTGTGATACACGTTTTGTATAAGCAAAACCGGATTTATGAGAAAACAAAAACGACCGCTTCCCGGTAGAATACCGAGAAGCAGTCGCAGCTTATTGAGCTATCTTAAGAAAGACTGGGTGGTTCGATGTGCGTTCCTGTTCACGACGAAGCGTAGTCTGATGCCAGCAACGCCAACAGCTCGTCGAGTCGATTCACGATCGCATCGGGCGTATCCGGTCCGTCCGGAATCGGCTGATCGCGCGCATCGCCTTGCCGGATAAGGATCGCCCGCATGCCTAATCGTTTGGCCGGAACGATATCATTATCGATGCGATCGCCGATCATGACCGCCTGCTCCGGCTTGCAGCCGGCCTGCTCCAACGCGAGTTGGAAAAAGCGCGGATCCGGCTTCGCCAATCCCGCCTCGGCCGACGCACAGCAGACGTCGATGAACGGAGCGAAGCCGTACGAGTCGATTCTTTCGCGCGTTCCAGGTCCTTGATTGGCGATAATGCCGAGCCGATATCGGGAGGCAAGCGTCCGAAGGAGCGGAATAGCTCCGGCATACGGACGTTCCAGCTCCTTGCGGTATTTCATGCTTTTCCAGATCTGGGAGCGCTGGACGTCATCCGGCACCCACTGTTCCATGAGTACCCGCATCGGAGACGCCTCGAACCGGCGATAACCGTCTCGAATGGCTTGGCGCACTTGTTCTGGCGCAAAGCGCAGCCCAACTGCTTCCGCCCCCTTCACGAACTGGCCGATAATGTCGCGCATGGCTTCCGACTCGTCGATCAGCGTCTCGCCGAGATCCAAAAATAGCCAACGAATTCCGTTGGCCCAAGACTTCATGGCTGTCATGATGACCCTTCCTTTCCCGCGTTTTCAATCCATCAGCCTCCCGGCCGCGCGGTCGACTCTCTAACTGCGAGCTCGGGCAGCAACCGAATGCGCTGCTTCGACATGTCGCCGCCGTCGATACGGCGAATCAATAGCTCCATGACCCGGTTCCCCAGCTCCTTCGTCGGCATCGAGACCGACGTAAGCTTCGGTTCCATGATCTCGCACAGAATCGTATTGTCATACCCGATGACCGACAGCTCCGCAGGCATGCGGATGCCGCGCGTTCTTGCCGCCAGCATGGAGCCTACGGCGGAGACATCGTTGTAGCCGAAGATCGCCGTCGGGCGCTCCGCCCGGTCGAGCAGGATGCCGGCCTGCACGGCCGCCCCGTCGATCGTATGGCCGCCGACGCGGATGAGGCTATTATCTACATGGAAGCCGCGGTCTTGCAGCGCCTGCCTGTAGCCTCGAATTCGCTCGTGGCTGCTGAGCGTGTCTTCGCCCACCATGCCGATGCGAACGTGACCCAGTTCCAGCAAATATTCGGTAGCCCGGTAGCCGCCCAGATAGTCGTCGGCGGTCACGCTGTCCACGGAGAGCTCGTCGCGCTCATGGGCGAAGAGGACGACCGGCACGCCGTCTTCGGTCAGCTCCTGCAAGAGACCGATATTGTTGAAACGCGCCGCGATAATGTAACCGTCCACCTTGCGCCGGAGCAGGGAGATATGGCGCTCCTCTTTCTCGGAATCCCGCTCCGTAGTCGCCATGACGATCGTATAGCCCAGCTCGTGGCCCCTCGCTTCGATTCGCTTCAAATATTCGGCATAGACCGGGTTGTCGATGTCCGGAATAATCAGCGCGATCGTGCGCGTCCCCTTACCCTTCATGGCGGATGCCATCACGCTCGGTTCATAGCGCTGCTCGTTCATGATTTGTTTGATCTTATTTCGCGTCTTCTCGCTGATTTTACCTTTATCGTTGATCACCTTGGATACGGTGGCCGTCGATACGCCCGCCGCTCTGGCAATATCGTAAATCGTCGATTTCATCGCAGCACGCTCTCATCTCTTCTCGTTTTGTCCAGTATAGCGAATCGGCCGAGATATGGGAAGGACGCCAAGCCGTTCGCCCGCCTGGCGTCCCCTCCTTATCCTATTGCGTTCGCTGCCTTGTCTTCAGCATGTTTACGATAGAACGACGGACGCTCCGGCATCGAAATCGGCACGATGGCGCCCGAGTCGCGCGCTTCCAGGCAGGCGTCGGAAGCGATGGCCGCCGCGTAGCCGTCCCAGGCAGACGGACCGTTCATTTCCCCGCGCAAAGTCGAGTCGATCCAGTCCTGGAGCTCAATATCGTACGCTTCGATGAAACGTTCCTTCCAATCGGTCAGCAGGCCGGTGGACAGCTTCGCTCCGCTGCGCATCGTCACGCTCATCGGCTCGGGCAGGCTGGCGATGCCCGTTTCGCCGACGAGCTGGCATTGGATGTCGTAGCCGTAGTTGCAGTTGACGAAGATCTCGCCGTTGATCCGGACGCCCTTTGCCGTCTCCATGTAGACGAGCAGCGGGTCTTGCAGATGGCTGCCCGCCAGACGCGACTGGCGAGGCCGAACCACTTGGACGGATACGTAATCGTCGTCCAACAGCCACCGGTGAACATCCAGCTCGTGGATGAACGTATCGACGATGGACATATCCCGCGTATAGAATTCCGGCACCGACACGTTGCGATGCGCGCAGTTCAGAATGAGCGGCTCGCCGATCGCGCCGCTGACCAGCGTCTCTTTCAACGCGCGGTAACCCCGGTCGTAACGGCGCATGTAGCCCACCTGCACCAGCTGCCTGCCGCACGCCGCTTCCGCTTCGACGATGGACCTGCAGCCTTCCGCCGTCAAGGCCAACGGCTTCTCGCAGAACACCGGTTTGCCCGCCGCGATCGACGCCAGCACGAATTCCTCGTGCGTCGCTCCCCAGGACGTAACCATGACCGCGTCCACGTCTTGCGCGCGGATCAGCTCCTGCCCGTTCTCATAGACGGCGGCCCGCAGCTTTAATGTATCCACGACATCTTGCACCTGTGCCGCGTTGACGTCCGTCACGGCGACAACCTCCGCTCCCTTCAACACCTGCGTCATTCGGCGAATATGCTCCCGGCCGATCGCGCCGGTTCCGATTACGCCTACCCGTAATGTCATATGTCCTTATGCTCCCCTCGAATCGTCTGTCGTGCCTCGCGCTACCAGCGTGCCGTCACCATTTTCTTCCGCGTATAAAATTCCACGCCGTCCGATCCGCAGGCATGAAGATCGCCGTAGAACGATTTCTTCCAACCGGAGAACGGGAAGAACGCCATCGGCGCCGGAACGCCCAGGTTGACGCCCAGCATGCCGGCATCGATCTCTTCGCGGAACTTGCGCACGTTACTGCCATCCTGCGTGAAGATACAAGCGCCGTTCGCGAATTCGGATCGATTGGCCATGGCGATCGCATCGTCTAGCGAGGCTGCTTGAGCAATGGACAATACCGGAGCGAAAATCTCGTCCTTCCAAATTTTCATCTCCGTCGTGACCTGGTCGAAGATCGTCGGACCGACAAAATAGCCCTTGCCGTTCACCGCCGAATCCGAGCGGCCGTCTCGAACCAGAAGCGCGCCTTCCTTCTCGCCGGTCTCGATGTAGCTCAGCGTTCGCTCCTTGTGCGGGCCGCGGATGACCGGACCTAGAAACACGTCATCGTCCAGGCCGTCTCCGATCTTGATGGCGTCGGCCGCTTCTCGGAGCTTCGCCAAGAACGGTGCATGCGCTTCGCCGACGGCCACGACGACCGAAGCGGCCATGCAGCGTTCGCCCGCGGAGCCGAATGCCGCGTTCAGCACCTGATTCACGGCGTAATCGAGATCGGCGTCGGGCATGACGATCGTGTGATTCTTGGCGCCGGCAAGCGCCTGCACGCGCTTGTCATGCGACGTACCTTTCCGGTACACGTACTCCGCTACAGGCTGGGAGCCGACGAACGAAATCGCCTTGACGTCCTTGTGCTCCAGCAGTCCGTTGACGACGTCATGCGCGCCGTGCACGATATTCAGGACGCCGTCCGGCAGGCCTGCATCCTTCATCAGCTGGCCGAGCCGGTTCGCCAGCTGCGGCGTGCGCTCCGAAGGTTTCAAGATGAAGGCGTTGCCGCAGGCGATGGCGAGCGGGAACATCCAGCACGGGCACATCATCGGGAAATTGAACGGCGTGATTCCGCCGACGACGCCGATCGGATAACGGTACATGCCCGATTCCAGGTTGGTGGCTATGTCCGGCAGCTGCTTGCCCATCATGAGCGTAGGCGCGCCGGCCGCGAATTCCACGCATTCGATGCCGCGCTGCACTTCGCCGTATGCTTCTTTATAGCTCTTGCCGTTCTCGAGCGTAATGAGGCGCGCCAGCTCTTCCCAATGCTCCACCAGCAGCTGCTGGTAACGGAATAGAACGCGTGCACGGCGAGGCACTGCCGTCGCGCTCCAGGATTTGAACGCTTCGCTCGCCGTCCGGACGGCCACATCCAGATCTTCGCGGCTGGACAACGGAACGCGGGCCAGGATCTCTTCGGTTGCCGGATTGTACACGGGCTCCGATTTATCCGACGTGGAAGCGACCCACTGGCCGCCAATGAAATTGGGGAGCGTCTGTACTTCGATTGCTGTCATCTGTGTACCTCCTTGGATTATGACCGACTCACGAACCGACCGCTTTTGCACAGCTCGATGTAAGCTTCGATGGCCGCCAGCGTCGGCATCGCGTCCGAGCAGCTATGGCTCGAAATGACGATCGAGGCGGCCGCGGCGCCGTATTCCATCGACTTGGCGACGTTCCAGCCTTTCATCAGGCCGTGAATGAAGCCCGCCGCGTAAGAATCGCCAGCTCCGAACGTTTTGACCACGTTGGCCGGGAATATCGCGCCTTCGACCCGCTCGCCTTCCTTCGTAAACGCGAACGAGCCGTCTTTGCCGTGCTTGATGACGACGATGCTCGCATTACGCGCGAACCACTTGCCGGCCGTATACGCGTCGTCCCGTCCCGCGTTTCGTTCAAACGTCTCCATGGCGTCGAACTCTTCGCGCGTGCCGATGATGACGTCGCATTGCGAGGCAGCGAGGTTATAATAGACTGCCGTCTCCTCGGGCGAAGCCCACGTATAGGGCCGGTAGTCGAGGTCGAACAGCACGACGGTGCCATGCTTGCGCGCGTAGTCGAGGGCGACGAATACCGCCTCCCTCGAGGGGCTCTTCGCCAATGCCGTACCCGAGATCAGCAAGGCCTTGGCCTTCGCGATGTATTCCTCCTTGACGTCGTGCGGCTCAAGCTTCAGATCGGCCGCATTGTCGCGGTACATGAGGATGCTGCAGTCGGTCGGGCTCATGATCTCCGTGAAAGCGAGCCCGGTCACGCTCCCCGACCGGTCCGTTATCATGCCGGAAGTATCGATGCCGTTGCGCTCGAAATAGCGGACGATGAATCGGCCCATTTGGTCGTCGGACACCCGACCGATGAAGCCGGCCCGCATCCCGAGCCTCGCCATGCCGATCGTGATATTGGCCGGCGAGCCGCCTACGTATTTGGTGAACGTGACCGTGTCCTCCATGGGACGGTGAATTTCATTGGCGTTCAGATCGACGCATGCGCGCCCCAGCGCGACGAAATCCAACTCCCTGCCCTCCGAGAACGAAAGGTTGTTCATGCCTGCTTCACTCCCTCCTCGCTGTTTTCGGCAAGCGCCGCCTCCGCCAGTTTGCGCTCCATGACCCAAGCATGGTTCGGATCGTTATGGAACACCCATGTTCGGACCGGACCGGCCATCACGTTAAGGTAATAGACCTCATAACCGGGCGGAGCCGACACCGGGTGATAACCCTCAGGCACCAGCACCGCATCGCCATCCTTTACGACCATCGTCTCGTTCAGCGAACCCTCGTCGTTGTACACGCGCTGGAGCGCAAAGCCATGCCCCGGGTTGACCCGGTGATAGTACGTTTCTTCGAGATAAGACTCGTGGGGCAGATTATCGTTGTCGTGCTTGTGCGGCGGATAGCTGGACCAATGGCCCTCCGGCGTAAATACCTCCACCACGAGCAGGCTGTCTGCTTCCTTCTGCTCCGGGAGAATGTTGTGAATCCGACGTCCGACATTGCCCGCCCCTCTTTGCTCGATGCCGACGTCTTCCGGCCCGATCAGGCGGGCGGGATAATTTCCCTTTCCCGGTGCCAGGCATACGGCCAATTCCAACGGGGTCAGCGCTTCCACCTCGAATGAATCGCCGTTCGGCACGTAGACCGAATAAGGCGGGATGTGCTCGAACACGCTCATCCGCTCTCCGATATCGTCCCACTTGGCATGCCGCGTGCCGACCGTCGCCCTGCCCGACAGCAGGACGAGGCAAGCTTCCCGGTCTCCCGTCTCCCGTTTCAGCGACTGGCCGGGGTCCAGCCGATACACCTCGAAACCTACGTACGTCCAGCCTGCCGTCGCGGGCGAAATGCTCAGTACTTTTCCATTTTGATCCGGCGCTTGCGAAGGAACGATTAAATCCGCCATGCCGTTCTTCCCTCCTCTTGATCGTCTGCGGAGTACCGGTTTACAAGCCGGTCTGCTCGCGGATGTAGCGGCGGGCTTTCACCGCGTATTCGAACGGGTTCGCTTCGGCGGGATCCTGCTCGGCCTCCACGACGAACCAGCCTGCGTAGTTCATGTCGTCAAGCTTGGCAAACACCGGCGGGAAGTCCACCGCGCCGTCGCCGGGCACCGTGAACGCGCCCGCCTTGACCGCCTGCAAGAAGCTCAGCCGCTCCCGCCGGACCTGCTCGACCACGTCCGCCCGGATATCCTTCAGATGCACATGCTTGACGCGATCTGCATGTTTCGCAAGAATCGCTTGCGGATCTTCGCCGGAGAAGGACAGATGCCCGGTATCGAACAGCAGCGAGACGAGTGCCGGATCCGTGAGTTCCATCAGCTTGTCGATCTCCTCTGCCGTCTGTACGCCCGTGCCCATATGGTGGTGATAGACGACGTCCATTCCCTTCTCTTGCGCCAGCTCGCCCAGCCGATGAAGGCCGAACGCGAGCGATTGCCACTCTTCCTCCGCGAACGTCGGCTTGCCGTCGAAGACCGGCACATCCTGCATGCCTTGAATGCTATGTCCCTGTTCCGCGACCACGATGACCTTCGCGCCTATGGCATGGAGAAAATCGCGGTGCCGGATGAAGGCGTCCTCAGTCTCCTGCAGCGGCTTCGTCACGAGGAACGCGCTGAACCACGCGCTCGCGATCGACAGGCCGCGCGCCTCGAGGTAGTTTCGCAGCACATCCGGATCCCGCGGGTATTTGTTGCCGACCTCGCTGCCTTCGAAGCCGGCGAGCGCCATTTCGCTGATGCATTGCTCGAACGTATTTTCACCGCCCAGCTCCGGCAGATCGTCGTTCGTCCATGCGATGGGAGCGATGCCTAGCTTGATTTTCGATCGATTCAGCATGCTGATTCCTCCTAGGGATGTTGTGGGATCAATACCGCCGGGCTTCTTTCCTCGCCTCTTCCTTCCTCGCGTAAGCCTGCTCGGTCGCCGGACTTCCCGAAACCTCCGCGACGCCGAAATGCCACCACTGGTCGTAATCGTGCGTCATCGTCTTCGGCAGCACCTTGATGTCGATCAGCGTGGAAACCGTCTGTTTCTTCGCGTCGGCGAGCGCCTCCCGAAGCTGCTCCAGCGTGTGGACGGCATACGTCTTCACCCCGTAGCCCGCCGCGCTCTGCGCAAAGTCGATCCGCATCAGCTCGCCGTCCAGCCGGCCGGTGTCCGGATTCCGGTAACGGAACTCCGTGCCGAAGCTTCCCATGCCATTGCCCATCTGCAGGTTGTTGATGCAGCCGAACGCCGCGTTGTCGAACAGAAGAACGTTGATTTTCTTCCGCTCCTGCAGGCTAGTCACCAGCTCCGAGTGCAGCATCAAATAGCTGCCGTCGCCGGTCATCGCATAGACTTCCTTGCCCGGCTCAGCGAGCTTCACGCCAAGCGCGCCGGAAACCTCGTACCCCATGCAGGAGTAACCGTACTCCATGTGGTAGGTTTCCGGCCGTCTGTTCTTCCACATCCGCTGCAGGTCGCCGGGCAGGCTTCCCGACGCGCCGATGACGATCGCGTCCTCGTCGACGAGCCGATTCACCTCGCCGATGACGCTCGTCTGCGTCAGGCCGGTCTCGAACCGGCCGCTGAATTCGGGCAGCACGTGATCGAGGTGGCCCGGCACCTCCGGCACGAACGGAGCCCCTTCGCGGTAACCGGTGCCGATCAGCCGTTCGAGCTCCGCGTTCCAGTCCGCCTTCGCAGCTGCGATTTCGCCGTCGTACGCGGCGCGATACCCGGCTGCAGAGAGCTCGCGCTCCAGCGCTTCGAGCGCCAGCTTCGCGTCGGCCGTCAGCTTGACCGCGTCGAGCTTGTAGCCGTCGTGCACCGAGACGTTGATCGTCAGTACGTCGGCTTGCGCGTGCCGGAACAGCCATTTCGACGCCGTCGTGAAATCGGTGTAGCGCGTGCCGACGCCGATAATCAGGTCTGCCTCCTGCGCCAGCCGGTTGGCCGCGAGGTTGCCCGTTACGCCGATGCCGCCAAGGTTATACGGATGGTCGCTCTCGACAGCGCTTTTGCCCGCCTGCGTCTCCGCGAACGGAATATGGAAGCGCTCGGCGAAACGCTTCAGCGCCTCCGCCGCTTCCGAATAACGGACGCCTCCGCCGCATATAATCAGCGGTTTGCGTTTGCTGCCGATCAGCGCCGCGGCTTCCGTCAGCTCCTCCGCGTTCGGGATGCGCCGTTCGATGCGATGGACGCGCTCCTTGAAGAAGGCGACCGGAAAGCCGTACGCTTCGGTCTGCACGTCCTGCGGCAGCGCGATCGTCACGGCCCCCGTGTTCGCCGGATCGGTCAACACGCGCATGGCGTGAATGAGGGATGACATCAGCTGTTCCGGCCGATTGATCCGGTCCCAGAATTTGCTCACGGCACGGAAGGCGTCGTTGGTCGTCAACGTCAGGTCGTACGGCTGCTCGATCTGCTGCAGCACCGGATCCGGCTGCCGGGTTGCGAACGTATCGCCGACGAGCAATAGCACGGGAATTTGATTGGCGGACGCGGTCGCCGCAGCCGTGATCATGTTGGCCGAACCCGGTCCGACCGACGTCGTGCAAGCCATGATTTGTTTGCGTCGCTTCTGCTTCGCGAACGCGACGGCGGCGTGAGCCATCCCTTGCTCGCTGCGTCCCTGGTACACTTCGAGGCCGCCCGCTTCAGCCTCCAGCGCCTGACCGATGCCAAGCACGTTGCCGTGGCCGAAGATGGTGAATACGCCTTTGATCAGCCGCTGCCGCGCGCCGTCGAATTCAACGAACTGACTGTTCAAGAATCGAATAAGTGCCTGTGCCGTCGTCAAACGGACCGTTTCCATCGTTCTACATCACTCCTCTTGAGTTAGGGATAACGATTACCCTATATCGATAAAAAATGGATGATATGTTGCTCATATCATCCCACTCATCTTCAGGGTAATCGGTTTCCTTAATAATTCGAGTATAAGGAATTTCTCTCGGTATGACAACGCTTTCTTTGTTAAAGAATCGTAACATCCGATATTGTGCTCGATACGAGATTCCTCTGATCGTCGCTCGCTCTGCCACCCTTCGTTCGTTAACTCTACGTTTGCGCTAACTCTTCCAGCCAGCGAAGCATAGCGAAGAAAATCGAGGAACAGCGATCCATAAATCAACAAACCTTATTCTGCCTGTTCAATGCGCAATCCTTGCCCTGCATCGACGCGAAGCTCTTCGATCGCCGTTGCATGCGCGAATACGATCGGGGCTGGCGTTCCTTCGACAGCGATGGAATTATCGGCGATCGTCACCTCACTGCAGGCGGTCAGCCGGATAAGGCTTGCCGCCCTTCTCGAATGATGCAGGCTGCCATGGCTTTCGTCTCCTGAAGCGGAGACGATCGTATTATTCGCGAAGCGGAGTCCCCGAACGCTCTTGGCATCCAGCGCCGCCGCTTCGGACGTCTCGATCCGATTGCCTTCGATAACGATTCCGCCGTGCACGGGTTTCCCGGCATCGACGAGGCGATTCTCGGGCGCGACGTATATGACCGGATGCTCGGCGTTCCCGCAAGCGATAAACCGGTTGCCGCGAATCGTCAGGTCGCGGACCGGACCGGATTCGAACCAGCTCTCCGCATCGTCGGCCACGAATACGCCACTCATCGTCATGCCGTCGAACACGTTCTGCTCGATAATCGCTTTGCGGCGGGTCGTGACCAGCACGCCGCGCGTCGGAATGCGGGCGAAATAATTGCCGCGGACATGAAGTTCCGGCGTCCAAGTCACGTTCTCGATCGCGTGACCCACAGCGGCGCCATGAGGCACGTCTTCTTCCAACGTAAGCAGGCACTCGCGCGGACTGAGCGCTCGCACGGTCTTTACTTTGCCCGATCCGTACGCGATCAGCGACGCGCTCTCCACGAATTCCACCTCGTCGCCGGGGAAGTATGCCTCGAAACCGTACGTTTGCGGATGCATGAACCGCAGACGCACTTGATTCGGTGCCGGGATATCCACGATTTGCAAATGAGTCCCGTGCACGTTGATCGGATCGTCATGGCCGCCGACGAACCGGCAGTCTTGGATAGCAATCTTCCCGCGGCAGCCTGACAGATGGATGAAATCAGCGAATGCCGTTACCGTTCTGCCCGTCTCGGGTCGCGGCGTCAAGTCCAAGCCGGCGAAGAGCAAGTCCTCGCTGTATTGGCAGACGATGCCGAGGCCGTGCATGAAATGAACGCCGGACCGGATCCATCGCACGTTCCGGCTTCGGTGGATAAAGGCGCCCACTTGGTCGCGAATGCCGTCGCGCACCTGCAGTACCCTGCCTGGCGGCTGTTCCGCTGCGCCGTCCAGATGGAAGCGAAGCCGCTTCGGGGCAAGCTCTTCGACCCGGACCGCCCGCTCGCCCAAGTTATCGATGCGCCAGGTGCGATTCCGAACCGGATCGAAGGCCTGCATCGGCCCGGCGTGAAAGCACCAGCCGTCGCCGATCCAATAAACGCGGCCGTCACGCAGCTCGTACCGGGAATCGGGATGCACGAGCGCATCGAAATAATCGGCACCGACGGCGGCGATCGTCATTTCCGCCACCGTCGGCCGGACATAATCCAGATGCAGGTTGCGGATCTCGATATCGTCGCAGCCATCCAAGACGAGCATGGTCATGCGGCCGTGAATCAGAAACAGCGACCCGTTGCCCTCAAGCGTCAATCTTGCTGCCTGCTTGAACAGGATGGCGATCGTCTTCGTGACGTCGGGATTCTCTTCCTCGCTCGCCGTGTTCGTGATGGAATACTTCGACCGCGCTGCCGTTTCCGGATAGAAATCGTAGCTGCCGTTCGGGCATTCCAGCACGACGGGACCGGACGCGAGAGATGCCGCTTCAATCGCGCGGCGCATGGCCGGCAGCGCATCGCGCCCGGAATTCGGCTCGGCGCCGTAATCCGTCAACAAGATACGGACCGGCGCGTCTGCGGCAGTTCGTTCGGAATTCATTCGCATCCTCCTCGTCGCAACCATTGTTCTTGCTGCATGGATGCAGCGTCAAACCCACCATACTTCGAATTTGCCGCCGGTACAAGACCTCAACGAATCGCAGCGCGCCTTTATTGACCCATCTTCGCCATCTCTGCCGTAACTTCGGTGATGGCATCCTGCAATCCTTTGCCGTTGTATCCCTTTTGCGCGTCATGCAGCATCTTGACCGGATCGTCCTTGCCCAGGATGATGCGGGTAAAATCCTCGTCGAAGTTGATCGTCGACAATTTGTCCTTCGCAGGCGTGGACATCGAGAAGATATCGAATGCCGTCGGAATCGGTTTGGCATTGTCCATCTGCCACTTCAGCTCGTTCTGAATGAAGTCGACGACCGAGTCGCCAAGCGCCGCGCGGTTAGCCGGGCTGTCCTCCAGCGAGCTTGCGTTGCGCCATGCCGCCAGCTGCGCGACGATGTCCATCGACGGATATTCTTTCTTCAGGTCGATGAAGGCGTCGCCTTCCTTCGGACGGGTGATCGTAATCGCGCCGCTTGCGTCTTTCGTGTAATCCGTGCCTTCGATGCCGTAGTCGAACATTTCCTTCGCTTCCGGCGACAGCAGCCAATCGTAAATGCTCAGGATGCGGTTGAATTTCGCGTCGTCGACTTCCGCGTTGAACATCGTCTCGGACCAGAACGACTGCGTCGTATGACGGTAGACCGTTCCGTCGGCCGACGGCCACAGGTGAAGGATTTCCACGTTGTCGAAGAAGTTCTTGCCGGGATTATTTTTCTCCCACTCCGCTTTGACCCCGCCGGAACCGCTGACGGAATTGGAAGCGAACGCCAGCGCGCCGGCCTTGCCTTGATAGAATTTCTGGTTCGCCTCGCCTGCCTTCTCGACCGCGAAGTCCGGATCGAGCGCGCCGTCGGCATACAGCTGCCGCGCTTGTACCATGACTTGGTCCATCTGCTTCGAAGCGTAGAACGGCATCCATTTGCCGTCTTCCTTCAGCCAGCTGGAATTGTCGAACTGCGGGAACGTCGGCATGAAGACGGCTTTGAAGTACCCGAGCGTGTTCATGACGATGCCCGTCGTATCCTTCTTGCCGTTGCCGTCGGGATCCTTCTCGGCGAACGCTTTCATCATTGCATCGAATTCCTCGAAGTTTTGCGGATCCTTCAAGCCGAGCTTATCCATCCAATCCTTGCGAACGAAGATCGCGCGGTCGACCGCCCACATATCCGTGTTCGGGTACGTCATCCGCGGAATGGCGTAGAGCTTGCCGTCGCGATAGACGCCTTTCACGTCCGGCGCCGTTGCCACTTTCTCCAGGTTCGGATACTTGCTCAAGTCTTCCGGCAGCGCCCGAACCAAGCCTTGGCTGACCCATTGATTGTACGTCGCAGGATTGTCGTTCACGATGCTGTTCGTGATAATGTCCGGCAGCTGGCCGGCCGCGGACCATACCTGGTTCTTCTCTTTATAGTTGTCCCAGCCGATGTCAACGGGTTTCAGCGTCACGTTGAAATCCTTCTCGATCTTCTGGATCAGCCCGTCATGCTGCTGGAAACCGACGCCGATGCCCCACCAGGAGAGCGAGATGTCCAGATGATCCTTGTACGGATTATCGTCGGCCGCGGCCGGCGCGTTCGCGGCCGCATTGTTGCCGCCCCCGTTGTCCGACGCCGCCGGAGCGTTGGCCCCGTTGTTCGAGCCGTTCGCGTCATTGCCATTGCCGCAACCGGATACCACTACGATGAGCGCCGCTGCGAGGAGACTGTTCAAGCCCATTCGTTTTGCTTTGTTCATATGCACTTATCCCCTTAACTAGATGATTTTATAATAAAAGCATGTTGCTCTTACTATCCCTTGATCGACCCGATCATAACGCCTTTGGCGAAATATTTTTGCAGGAACGGGTATAGGCAGGCGATCGGCAGCGTACTGACGACGAGCACCGCCATCTTGAGCATCTCCGGCTGCAAATCCGAATTCTGAACGCTGACGCTGTTCGTAATGCTCGAGAGCACCTGCTGGTAGTTGGTCAACAGCTCCCTCAGCAGTGCCTGCAGCGGGAGCAAATTGACGTTCGTCATGAAGAGGACGCCGTACCACCATTCATTCCAGCGGTCCACCGCGTAGAACAGCATAATCGTCGCGATCATCGGCATGGAGATGGGAACGACGACTTTGTACAAGACCTGGACGTCGTTGGCTCCGTCGATCTTGGCCGACTCTTCCAAGCCTGCCGGTAGCGAGCGGAAGAACGCGATGCAGATGATCAGATAGAACGTGTTGACGGCGACCGGAAGCACCATGACGAGCAGATTGTTGATGAGATGGAAATTTTTCATCGTCAGGTAGAACGGGATCAAGCCCCCGTTGAAGAACATCGTGAAGATAATGCCCCCCATGACGATCTTCCTTCCCGGAAAGCCGGTCTTCGACAATACGAACGCGCCGGTAACCGTCACGAGCATGTTGACCGCGGTCCCGGCGCCCGTGACGAAGAGCGTGACCATCAGCGCTTTCAAGAAACGCGGCTCGTGCAGGATGTAGCTGTACGCCGACAGATCGAACACGGTTGGGATGAGATAGACCATTTGCTTCGAGACGGCGACCGTATTGCTGAACGACATCAGTACGACGTTATAGAACGGCAGCAAAGTTGCCACTGTCAAAAGAATCAGAATCAGGTGAATGACCGCGTCGGCCATGTTTAGTTTACCGCGCTTCCCCCGCGTTTGCCGTACAGGGGCGCTTGCGGCTTTCGTCATGCTTGCCATTATACGAGTCCCTCCCCGCCAAGTCGTTTTACGATGAAGTTGGCCAGATACAGCAGCGAGAAGTTCAGTACGGCCTTGAACAATCCGACCGCCGTCGTGACGCCGAAGCTGAGGCCGTCCGAGAACGCCGACCGGTAAGCGTACGTATCGATGATATCGCCCGTCGAATAGACGCCCGGGTTGTACAGGTTGAAAATCTGGTCGAAGCCGCCGTTCATCGCGTTGCCGACCGCCAGGATGAGCAGGATCGCCGCCGTGCCGCGAATCGAAGGCCAAGTGATCGCTTTCAGCTGCTGGAAACGACCGGCGCCGTCCACGTAAGCGGCTTCGTACAACTCGGGGTTGATGCCGGCAATGGCAGCCAGATAGATGATCGCGCTCCACCCGACTTCCTTCCAAATGTTCGAGACGAACACGATCGTCCGAAACAGTCCGGGGTCGGTCATGAACGCCGCTTTGTGAAATCCGAGCGAGGCGATGATCTGATTCAAGACGCCGGCGTTGCCGAGGAAATTGAACATGATGCCGCTGATGATGACCCAGGAGATGAAGTGCGGGAACGTGTACACGGTTTGATAGAACTTCTTCATCTTCTCCCGCGCCACTTCGTTGATCAGCAGCGCTAGAATGATGGCGACCGGATATTCGAACACCAGCCGCCCGCAGCTGATATACAGCGTGTTCCAGAAGGCCCGCCAAAAATCGCTTTGCCCTACCAGGTCCTTGAAATTGTCCAGCCCTACCCACGGCCCGCTCAAGATGCCGCCATGATAGCGGAATTCCTTGAAGGCCAGCAGCACCCCGTACATCGGCACGTATTGAAACATGACGTAAAAGAGCACGGTAGGAAGGAGAAGCAGATATAAATACCTGTGTTTGATCAGATCCTTCCTTAACGTTTTTCCCATGTCTTACCTCCTCGTAAGCGTTACCAACAATATGGTTCCATTATCGCTTTCATCGCGGGCTTCGGGTATGCACGCGTTTTATCGAATGTAACCGCTTCACGGGCCGGAAAATAAAAATAGAAAACCTTCGAGCGAAGGTTTTCTAAATCGCGTCCATATGATTGCTAAAATCCGTCCATGCCCAACGCCTTCACGTGCTTTCGCTGCGATATTGCGACGGCGTTTTGCCCGTCATTTTCTTGAACAGCCTCGTAAAATAAAAATAGTCCCGGTAACCGATCTTCTCGGCGATCTCTTGAATCGAATCGCCGTCGCCCTTCAGCAATTCCTGAGCCTGCTGGATCCGCAGCCTGGCGATGTAGCCGGTCAGCGTCTCTCCGACTTCCTTGCGGAAGAGCTGGCTGATGTAGCTCGGATTCAAGTAAAATTGCTCCGATAAGCCTTGCAGCGACAGCTCCTCGCGGAAATGGTCCGTGACGAACTGCAGGATGCTGTTGAAGCTGCGATTCTTCGTCTCGATCGATAGCGCCGGCTCCGCGGGGGACAAGTCCCGGGCGGCGAGCGATTCCAGCGCGGCAAGCATGTCGAACACGTTCCGATACGAATGGAGCAGCTGTTCATAGCTGTACAAGGTCTCCTCCGTCTGCCCCAGCTTGAATAAGAAAGAGACCGTGAAATTATACACTTGGAACGCGTGCCGAATCGAGAGCGCGCCGATGCTGAAGAGCTCCCGTATGCTCTTGAAAGCCTGCTCGATCGCCGGCCCGGACTTGCCGGCGATGGCTTCGCTCATATCCGCCAAGCAGCGGTTCAGCTCTTCTTGCCGGAACGAACGCGCCGCGTAGGCTCCGTTCTCGCGCGTCACGAAGAATTGATGCGCGAGCGCGTCCGCGGCGTCGATGCCGGCCCTGACTTCGCCGAGGTCCTTGATTACGCCGCCAAAGCCGATGCCGGATAATCCTTGCGGGATCTCGATACTCAGCTCCTTCTCTAGCGCATTCGCCTGCTCGGCGGGAAGCAGATAGACCGTTTTGGTGGCGCCGGTCTTCAATCGCACGTAAGGCCCACGAGGTTCCAGCTCGCCAGAACCGACGGCCGCGACCGGGACGATGCCATCCTTGTTCCAATCCCCGAAGCCCGCGCGTTCCAACTCGTCCAGCAGCTTCAGCCGGCCGTCCTCCCCGGACTCCACCAGGAATTGCAGCAGCGCCGACGACGATACATGCTTGGTTTTGGTCTTGGTCAACATGCCGTCCAGCTTATGCAGCACGCCGGATATTTCCATGTCGTCGAACGGCTTCAGGCAATAGGCGATCGCGCCGTACGCGATCGCCTTCTGCGCATAAGCGAACTCGGCATACCCGCTGACGACGACGAACAGGCTCGGATGCGCCAGACCTCGCCCTCGTTGAATCAGTTCGAGCCCGCTCATCTCCGGCATCCGGATG
Source organism: Paenibacillus sp. J31P316 (assembly GCF_056269105.1). Taxonomy (NCBI): domain Bacteria; kingdom Bacillati; phylum Bacillota; class Bacilli; order Caryophanales; family Paenibacillaceae; genus Paenibacillus; species Paenibacillus sp. J31P316. The sequence goes on from NZ_JBWDNI010000002.1 coordinate 96,015, forward strand.
TCGGTAAAGACGACATCCGGCTTGAGCTCCTTCATCAGCGCCAGCGCATCCGCTCCGTTATATGCTTGGCCGATGATCTCGAAGCCAAGTCGATTCCAATCGACCAAGTCCTTCAGACTCTCTACGACCCAGCTTTCGTCATCGACGATCAATGCCTTATGCATCCAGCCCGCTCCTTTCGTGAACCCTCATTTCGATCGTCGTGCCAACACCAGCGGTACTCTCGATCCGCAGGCCGCTCCCCGCGCCGAACATTAACCGTAGCCGGTTATGCACGTTGACGAGCCCGATGCTGCGCTGCTCCTCGGGCTCGTGCAAGCCCGAAGGCACGGCGCCCAGCATGCGCTGAATCTCCTCCAGCACGTTCGGCTGAATCCCAACGCCGTTGTCCTCGATGCGCACGACGAGCGCTCCTTCCGCATCGACGTACCCCCGAATCCATAACTCGCCCTGACGAAGCGTCGGCTCGAAGCCATGGTAGACCGCATTCTCCACGAGCGGCTGCAGGATCATTTTCGGAACGCGGTAGGCAAGCGCCTGCTCCGTCAGTTCATAACGGACGGCGAAGCGGTCCGCGAACCGGATCAGCTGAATCCGAATGAACGATTCGATCATGCGGATTTCCTCGCTCAGCGTCGCTTCGCTGGATCCCTTGACGCTGTAGCGGAAAATGCTCGACAACGAGCGGGTCATCGACTTGATCCGGTCCTGCCCTTCGACGACGGCTATGCCCGTAATCGCTTCCAACGTATTGTACAGGAAATGCGGATTGATCTGGCTGCGGAGGAAAGCAAGCTCCGATTTCTTCTTCTCCAGCTCGATGCCGTACAGCCGCGTATTCGTATCCAGGAGGCTCAGCGTCAACCGGTCGATTTCGTCGAGCATGCTGTTCAGTTCAGTCGCCACGATGCTGATTTCCATATAGCCGTGCAGCGCGATCCGCTTCTTGAATTTCAACGGATCTCCGCGCCTGATCGTCGTGATGAAGAAGATCAGCCGCTTCAGCGGACGAAGGATATTATTCATGATGAACATGAACGGGATCGCCAATATCAGGAGCGCGATGCCGAGAATGATCAGCTCCTGCCTGCGGATATCGAGCAGGTCCCGCAGAAGCTCGTTCTCGGGCACCATGCTCAAGATCGTGCCGTCGATGTCCGGCAAGGGCTCCGTCTCGACGACGTAGCGGCTGTTCTTCCAGTGAATGATGCGGTTGCTTACATTCGCGGCGCCGAAGTCGAAGTCTTTGAAATCGCTTCCCGTTGTCATCGACGACGAGCTGGCGATCACCTGATGCGAGCGGTCCAGCAAATAGAGCTGGGTGCCGGTTTCCTTCGACGAATAATCCTGCTCGTTTACGAGCGCGTCGGCGTCGACGATGAAGAACGCCGTGCCGATATTGCGGTTGAAGAGCGCTCCCTGCTGGCTATAGGTGATCGAGGTGGCAAAGATGAGCTTCTTGTCGGGACCGTACAACGTATCGAATTGCTGCATGCCTGCATAATAACCGTTGACCTTGCTGTTCGACAGCTGCTTTCGCAGCGGAATCACATAGCGGTTGCCGCCGTACAAATCGATCCAAGTGCCGTTGTTGCCCGATATGATGATGTCTTCTATGCCTTCCTTCAGTTCCTTCTGCCCGTTCAGGTATTTGTTCAGCTTCGTGAACTTGTCGTACCGGACCAGCTTGTCCGTCTCTACCAGATAATCCTGCACGTCTTGATTGTACGAGATATCCTGCATGATGCGATAGATGACGTCATGGTTGGAGGCGACGTTCTTCTTGATCTCGGTTACGGTCTGTTTGACGTATTCCTCGTGGCTGCGGGTGATCATCCCGGACATCATCGCGTACGTATGCAAAATGACGATGAGGATGACGATGATCGTGCAAGCGGCCAGGATGAGCAGCTGCGAACGAATGGATAATTTTCTCAGGAAAGCCACCGCGCTTAATCCCGCCTTCGTACGGTCGAATTGTCTATGGCTTATTATTGCTTCTTCCCGCCGGGATAGTCAATGCCGGGAGCTTCGCGGTTACAACTGCTGGCTTACCAAATAATAATAGAGTCCCTTGGCCTGCAGCAGCTCATCGTGGGTTCCGCTCTCCGCGACCGTGCCCTTAAGGTTCCTTGATGAACAAAAAACTCGACCCCTGAAGGTCGAGTTTTTGTTCTGTCTGTTTCGAAGACAACTTCCCTCATTCACTTGTCCCAAACCGGCCCGGTCCGCTTCGTCTTGCTCGGAATCCGGTCTTTGATCGTCGGCCAACCGTCGACCCATTTAATCGGATCGATCATTAGCGGTCGGCGGGTCGCGTCGTTCGGCAACAACGGGTCGGACGCGTCGATCGCATGATAGACGATCCAATCCGTACCAGCGTCGTCCTGGATAATGGCATTGTGCCCGGGGCCGACGAATCTCTTCTCTTCTTCCCCAACTCCATTCCCTTTCCCATCCCCATTACCGTCCAAGCTCCTCTCAGGAGCGACCTCACCATGCAAGATCATCGTACCCGTGCCTTCCTTGATGTCTCTGCCGTCGGCATCGAGATAAGGCCCCTTTAACGATTCCGAGCGTCCTACGCTAACCAAGTATATGCTGTCCTTGCCTTCGCAGCATGAACCTACCGAGCCGAAGAAGTAGTAATAGTGTCCGCGCTTAATAATATATGGACCTTCGAAGTCCTTACCCGCGATCTGGAACTTCTCGCCCGCGACGGACAATCCGTCCGCGCTAAGCTGAATGCCGTAGATGCCGTTGAAGCTGCCCCAGAACAGATACGGAATGCCGTTCCCGTCGACGAACATCATCGGGTCGATGGAGTTTCTCACCCCGCTGCCGAAGCTGTCGAGCAGCATGCCCTTGTCCTCGAAAGGACCGGCAGGGCTATCCGAGACCGCGATCCCGATGCCCGGATTCGCGTCGCCCCATTCGGAGATCGAGTAATAGAGGTAATACTTGCCGTTGAAGCGGTGAATATCCAGCGCCCATATGCCGCCGTCCTTCTTCCATTCGGGACGGGACGCGAAAGCATCTCCGACGTAATCCCAATGCACGAGGTCGGGCGACTTCACGATCGGTCCGAGCTTTGCCTTCTCGCCTGTCTTCCACTCGTCTTCCGTTCCGTACGCATAGAAGAAGCCGTCTGCGGCCCGAATGACAGACGGGTCCGCCAATACGGGCTCGAACACGGGATTGACGTAAGCGTTCTTGTAGTTGTGAAAAACGTGCTGATTAATGAAATTCCAGGGGAACAGCATGCCGCAGAGCAGCAGGAGCACAATCACGATTGGAGCGATGATTCTTTTGCGATAGATCGACATAGGGGTTCACGTATCCTTATCCTGTGGTGTAGGAGCGATAATCCGCCTATCTTCTATTATAGAGCGTGGATCCTAGGCCTAATAGGTTGAAAAATACAGGTAATTGGCGCATATTTTATCGGGAATACAGGTTTGGCCGATATTCTTAACCCTATTAAATAACATAGGGAGTTCGGTATTTGCGTTCGGCAAAGCCGACAACTATGATGGAGCTTAAGCAACCTATCCTTAGGCAAGGAGGATTTCGCATGATCAAAGTAGTGCTGATCCGTCACGGACAGAGCGAATGGAATCTCGAGAACCGGTTTACGGGCTGGACGGACGTAGACTTGTCTACGAACGGTCTCGATGAAGCAAGACAAGCCGGAATCATCCTGAGAAAGCAGGGATTCGACTTCGACGAAGCGCATACATCCGTTCTGAAGCGCGCGATTCGAACGATGTGGATCATTCTTCAAGAAATGGATTTGACGTGGATTCCCGAATTCAAAAGCTGGATGCTGAACGAGCGTCATTACGGCGCCCTGCAAGGATTGAACAAAGCCGAGACGGCCGAGAAATACGGCGAAGAACAAGTTCACTTGTGGCGCAGATCGGTCGACGTTCGCCCGCCTGCGCTGGATAAAAACGATCCTAGATACGAAGCATCCGCCCCGCGCTACCGGAACTTAAAAGAAGGGGAATTTCCGTTAACGGAAAATCTAGACGATACGGAGCGCAGAGTGTTGACGTACTGGGAGGAGACAATCGCTCCCGATCTCTCTTCCGGCAAGCATATTCTCATCGCGGCACACGGCAATACGTTACGGGCTCTAAGGAAGCATTTGGATCGGATCCCGGCCGACGGCATCGCCGATCTGAACATCCCGACCGGTATCCCGCTCGTGTACGAATTGAACGAACGATTATCGCCGATCCGGCATTATTACTTAGGCATTGACGGCGAAATACCGGACGGAACGATTCCTGCCAACATGCCCCCCGCGAATTAATTTTCTCGTACATGTCCGGTTGCTAACAAAAAGACCGGCTTCCTTGGACGGAAGCACGGTCTCTAATTGAATAATCGCGCAAGGTTGATTTACGACAAACGTTTAGCTGATTTAACCCCTACTCCCTATCGCGCCAGCAATAACAACGGCACATGCATGATCGTCGGACGTCCCGCCTGCGTAATCTCCAGGACGAGCCTGTTCTGGTGAGACGTCAGCTCGCCTGCCTGCACCTCGAATATGGCTTCCATATCGGGCATGAACGCCAGCGGCGAGAATAGATTGCGGACCGGGGAAGCCACCGTCAACGCGTCGTTCCCGTACCAGCGCAGGTGCAGGTTCGCTTGGAGCTTGTACGTATTGCGAATCACGATGCGGACCGATTTGATCTCGTGGGAGGAGATGTACGCGTCCTCGCCATAGTCGACGTAGACTTCGAAGAAGTCGTATTGATAGACCGGACCGTTCACTCGGCGGAAATGTTCCAGCAGCTCCGGCTTCGCGAATAAGCTGGCACTATCGAAGGCGCTCGTATCCGTCGCTTCGGCGGCGGAGAGCGAGAGAGGCAGGCCGAGCTCTTGCTCGACGCGGCGTGCGACGCGCACGACGCGATCCGTCAGGACGTCGACGTTCGCGGGAATCGTGTCTCCATAATAGCCGAGCTCGCCCATATTCAGGCATGCCGTCTTGATCGACCTTCCGATCGGCGCGATCCAGCGCTCCGGAATGGCGTCGATGCCTTGCATGATGCCGATAATCGCGCCGACGGTTGCCGCGGTGCAGTCGGTATCTTCCCCGCAATTGACCGCCAGGCAAACCGAGCGTTCGAAATCTCCTTCGCCGTAGAGCAGGCCGATAATCAACATCGCGATATTGCTCGGAACGTCCCAGCCGAGCGGTCCGTCCTCGTAGCCCTTGGCCTTGTCCTCTTCCGAGATGCCCCCGCAGTAGTCCGATACGACGCCCATCGCGCGGCCGCGGAAATCGCGCAAGATCGCCTCCCGCGCCTCTTCCCACGGCTGGCCCGAACGATACGAATCGATTGCGCAGCGAACTGCCCTGGCTACGCCGCAATTCTGCGGGATATACGATAAGCCGATGTTGATCAGCGTATGGACGTCGTTAACGACGAATGCGGCACTCTCGAGCGCGGCGCAGAACACCTCGGCGTGAACGCCTTCTCCGTTGCCATGATCGATGACCGCGTCTTCGAACGCGTATTTGGCCGCCAATTCCGGATGGCCCGGGGCAATGCATGCCCAGATCTCCGAGCGAATGTACGCGCCGCAGCTGTCCTTGTACGGATTATTGGCCGTACCGCTCAGCGGGGGCTGCAATCCGGCACGCATGTTGATTTTGCAGATCCCGTATTCCGACCAGTGCGGCGTCACGTACAGCAGCCAATATTCGCCGAGAATTTTGGCATCGAGTCGCACCCCCTTCTCTTCGAGCGCGATCAGCCAGAGCAGCTGAATGTCCAAGTCGTCGTTCGGCAGCGGGTTGCCATCCAGTTGCTGCACGTAGAAAGAGACGTTGTTCTTCTGGCGTTTCCATTCGAACGGCGCGCCGACCGTTCCGCCGATGTTTTTGCCCATCCAGCAGCCGAGCACTTTGTTGCGGTATTCCTGTTCGTTTAACACGATCTTCGTCATCGACGGATAGCCTCCTTATGCGTTAAGCAAGCCGCATTTCTATCTCTAGCATAATGGAGGCGTTTGCAGAAATCAGTGGGCGAAAACGTTTATTTGGTAGGCGCTTTGTCCGTCATTGCCGCTTGTGCTTTGCGCATTTGGAGCGGCGTCTGGCCGAATGTTTCTTTGAACCGCTTATAGAAGCGTTTCTTGTCCTGGAAGCCGACCCGTCTGCCGATGAGATCGACCGAATCGGAAGTCGTTTGCACCAGCACGGCGGCTTCTTTCATACGCAGCTCTTGCACGTATTCCGTAACGGAGACGCCATAGCATTCTTTGAAAATCCGTCCCAGATACGTCGAGGAATAGAAACTCTTGGCGGCCAAATCGTTCAGCGTGATGCGTTCGGTGTAATTCGCTTTCAAGTATGCGAGAATATCCGTTGCCGCCCGGTGCATCTCGGGATACCACTGCTCGTCATCGCGCGCGCGCATGAGGCGGAATGCCTCCGTCAGCAGAATTTGCACGCAGCCATGAAGAACCGTGCGATAGCCCGGCCGCTTGCGTTCGAACTCGGTTACCATTCTCTCGATCAGTTCGTTCGTCTCTAGCAGCGTCTTCCCGCGAAAACGAACGCACGGCGTCGTCACCAGCCCGTTGAAATCGCCGAAGAGCCGCAACGAGAAGAAATCCGTGGCGTTATCCGAATTGACTAGACTTTCGCTGATGAAAGACGGCTCGAGCAGGACGTTGACGATCCCCATTGCACCCGTCGACCGGAAGGCATGACGATCGCCCGGCTGAAGAAACAGCAAGTCCCCCTTCTCGACTTCGATCGGCACGTCATTCACGACATGGATGCCGAAGCCCGTCCAAATAAAGACCAATTCGATAAATTCGTGAACATGCTCCTCTTCCCGTTCATGGGCAAGCATTTTGAGTACCGCGATGTTCTCGTGTTCCTTAATATATTCGCTGGAGGAATAACGAATCATAGAGGCGTTCCCTTCGTGTGCGCTTGATTGGAATGGTGCTTGATTACACTAAGCATATTTCATATTTGGGGAAAATTCCATTTCAACATACGCGACGGCCCGCCTAGCCTATCTAACAATCTAATGAACAGTGATTTCTTTCCAATCGTATTCCATGCCTCTTGCCGTTTCTAGCGCCCTATTCCTTCCAAATATCTTCTCCACTACGTATAATGACATGTCGATACCCGCACTTATTCCAGCGGATATTATGATTTTTCCATTATCAATATACCGCTTATTTCTTTCGACCGTTGTCGACGATGGTACAATGGTTTCTAACAAGTCCAACACGTTATGATGTGTCGTCACCTGAAGTCCTTCAAGGAGATCGGCTTTAGCTAATAGCAAAGCTCCAGAACATACCGATAACAGTTGTTCAACTTCAGTATGCATGCCCTTGATCCACGCTACTAAACGATGATTCTCCATCTCTCTCCTTGTTCCAATTCCGCCGGGGAGGAGTAAAATGTCGGGCTTTGGACAGTTGGAAAAACAGTAGCTGGGATTAATGCTTAGGTTGCCACTGGTAGATATGGGTTTTAATTCCTCCGACACTGTAAAGATATTGATATCGTTACCTCGATTGGCTTGACTAAAAACTTCAAAAGGACCAGTGAAGTCAAGTACGGTAATATCGTCGAATAGTAATATAGCTATGTTTTTCATAAGTAATCCCCTCATCGCTTTTTCATAAAAGTCTATCAATCGAAAAGGGTTCTATCCATGGATTTCCAGTGTGATCTAATGTACTTTCACGCTATTCTCCCCCTTTCAGCCCGTTAATGGAGCAAGGTAGCCAAACGTTCGGTTCGGCAGCCAAGTTATTTTTCGAAATTTACGCTTCCGAATCCATGAGACCGATGAATTCCCGGATCGGCTGCCGTCTATATAAACGAAGGCTTTTATGAACATAAACAAATTTAACGAAGAGGTGTTTTGAAAATGGCATTAACGTCCGCATTCACGAGCTTCAACCTGCCTGTAAAAAACGTAGAACATTCCAAATCTTACTTCACCGGACTCGGATTCGAGCTCAACCCGCAATTCCCCGAGAACGAGATTTCGGCAGCCATCCTGATCGGCGAGAACCTGCAGGTCATGCTGATCAACCAAGCATTCTTTACTACGCTCACGGAGAGGGAATCCGTCGATACGAGCAAGTATGCGCAGATGACGATCGCATTGGCCTTCGAGAGCCGGGAAAAGGTCGATGAAATCGTCAATACCGCGGTCTCTTTGGGCGGAAAATTGCACGCTGAACCTGAATATCATGGGATCATGTATCATTGGGGCTTCGTGGACTTGGACGGCCATCTGTGGGCCATTAACTGCATGAACATGGATGCGGCACAAGGTTAAGGCTAACGGAGAGCATGGTCGTACTTGGGTTCAAAAAGAAAGACGCCGGGCATCTTGCCCGGCGTCTTCTTTGCGATGATTAGTATTGTTTGGTATAGGCTTTGCAATTGTCCATGATCGCTTGCCAGCCTGCTTGCTGAAACTCGACGGGATTGGAGCAATCCATCCCGTAAAAGTGAAAATTAGGCCGTGATTTGAGCAGCGATGCCGTTCAATTCAGCTACGTCTTCGGCGGAAAGCTCCAAGTTGGACGCACCCGCGCAGTTAACGATGTTCACTGCTTTGCTGGCGCCGGGAATCGGCAAAATGACGGGCGACAATCGAAGCAGCCATGCAATCGCGATCTGCTGCGGCGATGCATCATGACTTCTGGCGATCCGCGAAAGCGTCTCGTTGCTGCCGATGCCTTGCGCGTTGCCCATGCCGTTTAGAGGGCTATAAGGCAGGAAGGCAATACCGAGCTCTTCACAGCGCTTCAACACGTCCATGGATGAATGGTCAAACAAGTTCATGCGGTTTTGAACAGACGAGACCGTTACGATTTTACGGGCTTCTTCCAGCTGTGCAACGGAAACATTCGACAGTCCCACGTTAACGATCTTCCCTTCCCGCTGCAATTCCGCGACTGTTTCCACGGATTCCGCAAACGGAACCTTTGGATCCGGACGGTGGAATTGGTAGAGCGTGATTGCTTCTACGCCGAGCGCACGCAAACTGTCCTCGCACGCTTGACGCAAGTGTTCAGGACGGCCATCGGTTTCCCAGCGTCCATCCGGACGAATGTGGCCTCCTTTTGTCGCGATGACCGCTTCGGGACGGTTATGTAAAGCTTTGGCGAGCAGACGTTCGTTATGACCGTTTTCGGTCGAATTCAAGCAGTACGAATCGGCTGTATCGAACAGCGTAATGCCTTGCTCCAATGCGGCATGTACCGCTCTGATGCCGTCTTCCTCCGAAGGGCGTCCGTTAACGGAGAGCGGCATTCCGCCCATCCCGATTTCCCCCACGATTATCCCCGTCGAACCTAGCTTGCGTTGTGGCATTGTCATCTTACATCCTCCTTAGCGTTAGTTATGAAGCTTCCAAGAGTAGTGACGAAAAATTCCATTTTCAAGTATACCAGTTCTGCTTTTTCACTAGTAGTACTGAAAAAAAGTTCACCTAGTTACTCTGATGTAAGTAAGGCTCGATTTCGTGCTAAAATTACCGATGGCCGTTAGTTTGGAAACAACATAGCGACTCCGGACTTGACGCCAGCAGAGCTCAGTTTCATCTTGGTGAATGTTCGATACAATCGGCACTATTGGGACATCGCGAGGATAAAGCAAGCCATGGACGCCAACGAAGCGATCGTCCGTACATGATTCCAGGCCGTCCAGCGGGACAAATAATTCTGCCAGACCCTCGCACCTTCGGAGCTTGAGGGATTTACGGCTGCCAGCGTGTCGTTGAGCGGAACGTTAAAGAAGATCGTCACCAGGAAGGAGCCGACAAAATAGAGCAGGCTGCCTGTCAGAACATAGAACGTACCAGGTGTGCCAAGCTTTAAGAAAGAACCAATACCGAGCAGCACCGTAAACAGGGCCGTCCCCATAAATACGAAGCTGAACAGCGTATTCAAAATGGTGGCATTGATCGATTGCATCGCGGTGATGCCCTTCTCCGATGGAATGCGGGCCAGCGAAACCATAACGAAGGCCGAAAAGGCGAAGAAAATGCCCGCGATCAAACCGGACCCGAGCGCGGAGACGAAGTTCAAGCCGAGCATCCATTTACTCATGTTCATCCTCCTTCCATGCGCCCGCAACGGCGGCAACCTCGGCGAAGGCCGCAAAAAGGCTCCAATCCCAGTCGTAGATTCATTATGCGCCTCCCCTATACTATCGTGTTTTCCGCCCCACTATTTTACCACATATTGTAACTAGCCTACCCGTTCGTATTAGCGTAATTTGCCCGAGCTATACAGCCCGTGATCTGCTTTTCAACCTTAGAATGAAGGTACCCAAAAAGGAAGCCCCAAGTGCTGCAATTGTACCGAGGACGTAGTAGTTCCAAGTGTATGGACCACAGAACATTGGCAATTCCTCACAAAGCACAGCCTGTCCGCTCGAGGGGAAATTGCGCCCGTACCATGGGTATCCTGTTCCTAACAGGGTCCCAAGATAGACAAAAGACACCCTTCTCCAGTAGAAAGCCTATCGCAGTCGAATGTAATGCCAAAATGAGCGGCCACCGTCTGACATGCGAATACAGTAAAGCTCCCATCGGGAGATAAGGCAGTACCGAGAAAAAAACACCGTAATAGATGGAGGAGAACGCTCGGGATTGATCCACGGGTTCGAAGGAGAATTGGTTATAGCTTGTCGCTGTGATCAAGCCTGTAATGAAATAGCAAACAACGAACAAAAAGCATGACATGAAGGTAACGCTCCACCATGGATAGCGATTTTCCAAACGCTCACCTCGAATTACTTAAGTACTTTCTGGGCTCTAATGGCTCTAATCAGCTTTCATTTCATCAAATTTCGAATCCCTGGATCAATGTGTTATTCGTCCTCACCGCAAGCGTTTCCTTTATTTGTAACTAGGCTACCCGTAGACGTAATTATTATGAGCACCTGCCGCCGCTTACCGCTTTCGCGTTCAATTCAGCATTGACAAGGCAAGAACCCGGTGCTAGTATAATCCTACTAAACTACTGTGTTTTATATGATTTATACATACTAGGAGGTCGTCAATCATGTCCATTCGTCTTTCCGTACGCAACAGGGTTCTCCTTACCGCCGCTTTATCCGCGGCTTTGCTGGCTTCCGCCCAGTCTGCCGCCTTTGCTTCCCCGGCAACGGTCGCGGTTTCCGCTTCCGCCATCACGTCCTCGCCTGTCCAGGCGGAAGAGATTTCTTCCGCGGAATACGCCGCGTTCCTGAAGGACAAATTCGGCCTAACGTTCTCCGCCAACGTGACTCGCGGCGAGTTCTTCGCCGATGCGGTCCGTTCGCTGCAGCTGGCCAAAGCGGACAAGCCCGTGACCTTCAAGGACTTGAGCGCGTCGAGCCCTTATTACGATGCCGCCGCGGCGCTGTATCAGATCGGACTGCTGTCGTCCGACAGCGCGAACGCTTCGGCGCCTCTAAAAGCGGTCAACGCCGTACAGCTCGCGCTTCGATTGGCCGGCCTTAAGGAACTGGCCTACACGTATCCCGTAGCGAAAGCGGAGCTAGCGATCGCCAAGCTGCCGGTCAAGTCGTCTTCGCTGGACCTGCAAACCAAGCAAGAGCTGGCCGCTGCAGTCGATACCGGCTTGCTGCCAGCCTCCTATTTCAAACAGCTCATTCCTAACGCGCCAGTCACTGCGGACTTGGCGAATCTGTTGATAGGCAAGGCGCTCGTCTTCAACGGTCAGTACAAGCATTACATCGGCACTACCGGCGACTCCGACATCTATGCTAAACTTACGGACGCCTACAACGGTTCGGTCATCATCAAGGACGACCAACTGCAGAAAATCGTCGATGCCGCGCTGGAGCAGGGATTGGTCACGGGCTATAACCTGAAAGACAGCCATTACGAGCCGAATTTCATCGAATCCTTGTCGCTCGTCTACGGCCATTCCGACCTCAAGCACGCCATTCAGCTGATCGGCCTGCTGCGAAGCGAAGGCATCGAAGCCAAAGTCCAATTCGAACCGAAGACCTCCGCTTTCGTCTATCTGAAAGAATGGGGCGAGCCGGGCGTCTCGGACCAATACGAAGTACGTCAAATCGCCAACGGCAATTATATCGAATACGCGAAAGAATACGATATCGCCTTCGAATTCAAGAATGCCGCCGACAAACAGCGCTTTAACGCCGTTATCAATGCCTACGCCAAGAAAAACAAAGACGATCAGCTCGGACTGATCGCAAGCTCGTGGTGGCAGCCGCTGTATTACTCGCTGACGCCGCTGGCTGACTATAAGGAAATCACGAACAACAAAATCCAGCTCGGCCGCTACTATGCGCAATCTTTCTCGCTGAAAGAACAGTCCAAAGCAGTCGTCGACGGGTTCAAGCACGTGGACCCTGCGGTCGACGTCCAAAGCTACGATTTTTGGACCGACGTACCGTTCTACAATTATTTGAACGGCGAACCGCTGTAAGCATCACATTCAGCAACAGCTCCGGCCACGGAAGAATGTCTTGATACCTGATATGCTCCCCTTGGAGCATGCCTTCATTGCGAGTGCCGTCTCTTCGGCCAGCTGATCATAAAGAAAGCCGTCGGCGTTCGAGCGCCGACGGCTTTCTTGCATTTGATTTCATTATTGGAATACGCGGACATAATCGACAAACATATCGACTTGATTGTTGTATCTTGCAAGATCGATCGGCCATCCGCCGCCAAGTGCAAGGTTGATCATGAAGTACAACGGCGTCTTCGCTTGATCAAACGTCGCATGGCGCCATACCTCAACGTTATCGATATAGTAGATGGTATCGGACGGCGTTACTTTCGTGCCATAAATATGCCAAGTGGATGCATTGTCGCCGAACGTGAAGTTCGAGGACGAGCAATGCGTCTCGTGCATTTCCGGACTGCCTGCCCACCAGTGCTTCGACTGGCAAGCGCCGTACGGGTCTTGACCGTAAGCTTCGACTGTATCCAGCTCCGCTGTCGACGGCACGCTCTGCGAAATGCTGTTCTGCGACATGAGCCAGAACGCCGGCCATGCTCCTTTGCCCGCAGGCATGAGAATCCGTGCTTCGAAGTAGCCATACGTCGCAGCGACGCCAGTCCCGTCCGTGCGTACCGAGGACAGCAGCCCGCCCGTATATTGCCGATTCCAGCCCATGGGATCGACGGTTCCGGTAGGCGCCTTGCTGGCGCGAATTCGCAAGTAATTGCTGCCGAGGATGGCGAATGGATTGTTCGCACCGCTGTTATTGCCGAATATCGCTTCGCCAAATTCGGTACCGCCCGGCGCGTCAGGCTTCGCAGTTGCGTAAGTAGCTCCCGCTCCCGTACGAGTTGCCGACAGCGTGCCCGTGAAATCATCCTGGAACAGCACGCTCATGCCCGATGCTTGAGCTGGCGCGGACGGGATGCCCTGCTTCCACGTGATGCCGCCTTCATTGTAAAGCTGCAGGTAGCAGTTGTCCGCGTGCGTATAGTTCGGGTTGCCATCCGGCGTATCCCATGCACTTAAGATGACCGTAATCGGTCCGTGCGGGAATTGATTCGCCGGGAACGTCACTTCCCCATAGCCGTTCGAATCCGGCGTCACGCGCGCGAACCAGGAATCGTAGCCGTTCGCGTTCGGATTCGCTGTATCCGGCTGATGCCAGGATCTTGCCCATACGTTCTGCATGCCCGGCGCGTAGAACTTGATCGTAACGGAGCCGTTAATTGAAGCGCCGTAGGATGGCGAGACAACGCTCACCTGATAGTTTGGATACGTGCCTGGGTTTGTTGGCGGATCCGTTGGCGGCGTCGTCCCGCCCCCATTGCCAAAGTATTTGATCTCTGTAGCGCCGGCAGCCGAGCCGGCTTGCGGCGTGAAGACGACTCTCATCTTGGTCGTCGTAACGGGCGTGAACGTAACCGTATTCACTTGACCGCCGACCGGCGCTGCCGGGGACTTGGATTGGTTCGCCGCGCTCGCCCATGCCGTGCCGTCCCAGTACTGTACGTTATACGAGGCAGGGGCTTTAACGCCGCCGCCGTCATTGTACAGATACAGTTCAGCTTTCGCAACGGCGCTGCTCGCGCTCAGTTGTTTCTGCACCCAGTCCGTCGCGTTTGGCGATTGGTAACTGGTCCAGCGATTATGCGGCGAGTCGGCGAAGGAGATCGTGCCATCATCGACATCGCCTACTGCATCCATATAGAACGTATAGGATGCGGTGGAAGTTCCCGCGAGCGGCGTCGATGATGGCGGGTCCGTCGGCGGATCTGTCGGCGGAGCGGATGTTTCCGTCCCGTACGCAATTTCGGTTACGCCGGATTTGGCACCGGATTGGTGCGTAAACGCAATTCTGAACTTACTTGACGACACGGATGCGAAGATTACCCGGTTGAGCTGGTTGCCTGTCGGGGATGCCGGAGATTTCACTTGCCCTGCAGCATCCGTCCATGCGCTTCCGTTCCAATATTGCACCTTATAAGAGCTCGGGACTTTCACGCCGCCACCGTCGTCGTATAAGTAAACGTCGGCGCTGCTTCTCGTAACTGCCGAACCGAAGTCCGTCTGAACCCAGTCGCTCGGGTTCGGCGACTCGTACGATGTCCAACGGTTATGCGGCGAGTCATCATACGATAGGATCCCATCGTTGACTTGGCTCGTCGAATCCATGAAGAACGTGTAAGATGCCGTGACGGTTGCCCCCGTATCGTAGCCGAAGGCTTGCAGGCCTGGAAAAAATGCCGAAAAGAATACGCTTACAATTACGAGTAGCACCGATGTCTTTTTGTGCCTGACGTTCCTCTTTCTCATAAATGAATCACTTCCTTTTTCTCGAAATTTTGACCTCGTCCTTCATTATCCATCATATCGGAACAGCCGACCCTGCCGTAGGGGGGAATCGTCCGATTTTGTACGGCATTCATCTGCTTTTATCCAGCTCATGGCGTAAGCGGCTTAATGAAAAATGGAGCAGCTGCCGCCGGCAAACTGCTCCAAAATGCGTTAAACTATCGTTCCTCGTTTACGTAACGAGACTGAACCACTTGTTTCATTTACCAGTTGTTTCATTTAACAATGGTTTCATTTCATGTAGCGATACTTCAGGAGATTCTTCAAATTCGCTATTCGCTGCAGCAACTTCTCCCCGACATTGGTTTCCCTCACCAGCTTCCGCTCCAGTTCTTTGTCCACCAGTCGTTTTACGGACAATACGTCGGCTCCGTTGCATAACACATCTTCTTTGGAATTGAATTTCTGATGGGCAACGAGCTGCATGCCGAAGGAATTATACAACAAGGTGTATCCGGCGATGCCCGTCGTGGATTGATAGGCTTTGGAAAAACCGCCGTCAATGACAACCATTTTCCCGTATGCTTTGACGGGGTTCTCGCCACGAATTTCTTTCACCGGCGTATGGCCGTTAATGATATGCCCATGATCCGGATTCATATCAAACTCCAGCAGGATTTTCCGGCAGATCTCTTCATTTTCTCGCAAATGATAATAAGGATTCTTTCTCTCCTTATAGGATGCTTTGTCTTGGATAAAATACCGTTCAAACGTGGTCATTTCTCTCTTTCCGAAGAGCGAGGAACATTCCCCCGTCCAGATGTACCATACCATATCCGTAGCCAGATCTTCCGTCTCTTCCGGATGCGCGAAGGCGTAACGTAAATAAGATTCAAAAACATCGAGCAGCTGACGGCCCGAATACGTCTTGTCTTCAATTTGCATCTCTTCCATGTTTCCTTCTTCATCCAAAGGAATACAGCCGTGAAATAATAAATTCCCGTTGTATCTCAAATAAAGGCTGCCCTTTTTCATGAGAAAATTCATATGTCTGGCCAGCTTCTCGGAATGCTGAACGGAGAACAGGAGCTTCTCCAACACCTGCTGTTCTTCCTCCAGCAATCGTTCAGGCTGCTGCGGATTAACGGTTGCGAAACAGGCGTTTTCCAGCGGGTACGTTTTTCCGTTGATCTTGATTTCGGTTTTGTCGTAATCGATCTTCTCAAGCAGAAGCCTTTCGGACATATTAAAGTACGGGCGTCGTTTGATAATCGGAATTTCAAGCTTAAACTGAATCATGGCAATAGCTTGATGGATTTTCGTAATCTGCACGATTTCCTGCTCCGAACCGTTATGGTCGGTCTGCAGCTTCGGCCTAAAGGCCGGATTGTCGGCATAATATTTCTCAGCCAAGTTCAGCAGCGGGCGAAGATTGATTCCGTATACGTCTTCGATGATGTCCAGATTGTCGTATCTGGCGCAAATCCGGATAATATTCGCCAGGCAGACCAAGGAACCCGCATAAGCGCCTATCCACAAGACATCATGGTTCCCCCACTGGATGTCTACGGAATGGTAGTTGATCAGCGTGTCCATAATTTTATCGGGGTCCGGCCCGCGATCATAGATATCACCGACCACATGAAGATGGTCGACCACCAGGCGCTGGGTCGTATAAGCAAGGCCGATAATGAGCTTGTCCGCCTGGCCCAGCGAAATAATTTGCCGGTAGATTTCCTCATAATAAGGGTCCTTATTGTTCGTCGAATCCGTCTTATATAGAAGCTCTTCTACGATATATACGAACTGCTCCGGCAGCGCATTGCGCAATTTCGAGCGCGTATATTTGGATGAGGCATACGAAATGAGCATAAGCATGCGTTCGATCGTTTGTCTGTACCATCGGTTCAAGACTTGTTTATTGCACAGGTCTTCTTTGACCAGCTGAATTTTTTCTTCCGGGTAGTACACCAAAACCGTAAAATCATCGATCTCATGATCCGTCCAAACCTCACGGAACAAGGCTTTGATTTTCTCTTTTACCGTACCCGAACCGTTTCTGAGCACATGCTGAAATGCCTGAAACTCCCCATGCAAATCGCTGACAAAATGCTCCGTCCCCTTGGGAAGATTGGAGATCGCTTCCAGGTTGATGATTTCGGTTACGACTTTATCTTCCGTATCATATCGCTGGGCCAATAAATCGAGATACTGCGCATCCATGCCGATGTCCCCCTTCTAGGAAATATGGTACATGCAAAGAAACCTCCGCTATCATTTGGAGTAGTTTACCATGCCTCCGATTGAATTATTCTGCCCGGGAGCGCAATGAAAAAAGGAACAGCTGCCACACGGCAACTGCTCCTTGTTGCACTGCAAATCGATTAATCGTTATTTCCGCCCAGGTGTCTGGCGAGAAATCTCTCGGCCGCTTCATAGAACGCCAGTCGGTTCTCGGGCTTGGCGAAACCGTGCCCTTCGTCCGGGAAGAGCAAGTACTCGTAATCCAATCCCCTCGCTCTGAGCACGTCGACGATCTGCTCGGATTCGCTCTGCTTGACTCGCGGGTCATTGGCACCCTGGGCGATCAGCAGCGGAATTTGGATCTTATCGGCTTTAAACAACGGAGACCGGGATTGCAGAAACTCTTCTTCTAGATCCGGGTTTCCCACCCTTTCGTGAAGCATGGCAAGCATCGGCGCCCAGTACGGCGGAATGGAGCGGATTAGCGTGACCAAGTTGCTTGGGCCAACCACGTCCACTGCGCAGCAGAACAGGTCCGGCGTAAACGTCGCGCCGACCAGCGCCGCGAATCCGCCATAAGATGCTCCGTAGATGGCCACGCGATTCGGAGTCGCATAACCCCTTTGCACTGCCCATTCGACGGCATCTACGAGGTCGTCATGCATGGCGCCTGCCCATTCTTTGTTGCCTGCGTTGAGAAATTCTTTACCGTATCCCGTCGATCCCCTGAAGTTGACCGAAAGGCAGGCGTAGCCCCGGTTTGCCAGCCATTGATGCTCCGAATGAAAACCCCAGCGATCCCTCCCCCACGGCCCGCCGTGCACGTTAAGAACCATCGGCACTCCCTCCCGCTGTCCTGGCGGGAACGTGATGTAGCCGTGAATCGTTAGTCCGTCGCGCGATGTAAAGGATATCGGCTCCATTGGCGCCAGTTCGAACTCCGCAAGAACCGGATCGGCATGAAACAAGAACGTTCCCGTACGGGAATGTCTGTCGTAAGTGTAGTAAACGGACGATTCCTTGTCGGACTGGAAGGTGATCAACCACATACGGTCTTCAAGGTCCCGGCTGCTTATCTGGAATTCTCCATCATGCAGGCTGCGAATCACCGCAAAATCCTCTTCAATCTCCGCATCCAGCACTACCCATTGTTTTCTTTCCTTGAAGAACGCAACTGCCTGAACCTCGTATGTATCGGGATCGAGCATCGCTTCTCCGATGTCGTATTGCGAGTCCTCCGCTAGTAAGCGATATGACCCATCCTGCGTATTCATGCGTACAAGACGGCCCGAGTTCGAATTTCTCGAGTCGATAACGAACAGCTCTTTGCCATCTTTGGCGAAGCCGACTGGTCCGCTTGACATGGCGTCCTCGCTGTCCCATGACACGATTGTTCGCCATTCGGAGCTCTCGTCATCGCGGACCAAGAGGTCCAATCCGCCTTCTGGCGTGGCGGCGCAGGCCCCTCGCGCTTTCAGATCGGCGTCTACCACCCAGCTGAGTATGTTGCCGGGGTTTTTGGCGACAAGCGACAACGCTCCGTTTGATATCGTAAGACGATAGACGTCGTGCGCGGCTTCGTTTTCTTTATTCAACGCGACAAGGAGCTCGCCAGGATGAGTCTTGCTGGTGTGGACGACATGCGCCTGGACGTTCTCGAACGGCGTCAGGTCCCGTATTTCTTTGCTCTCCAGATTTACGGAATAGAGACGCCAATTCTCGTTGCCCCCGGCATCTTGCAGGTAGAGGATGTGCTTGCTGTCGTAACCCCAGAAATACCATCGGATGCCTCGGTCGCGGTCATGAGTGATGGGCTCTCGCGTATGCCCGCCGATATGTCCGATCCAGATGTTAAGAACACCTTCATCCGGCGCCAGATACGACATGTATTCGCCATCTGGAGATAGCTGCGCTTGCGTTTTGTCCGGATTGCCGAAAAGGATCTCCCTAGGGATCAACCGGACTGCCGATGCGGAATCGCTCATGGATACCTACTCCTTTAACGTAAATGAGTTCTCATCCGGTAGGAATCCTGCTGTCTTCTATCAGAATAGACCAATTTTCCAGATAGAGGAAGAGTTGAAATTAACCGACACCTATCCGGAGTCGGCTTCTTCCTACTCACTCCGCGTTATCCCATGCCGGATTCCAGACTACCTCCCACAAGTGGCCGTCGGGATCGAGGAAGTGTCCCGAGTACCCTCCCCAGAAAGCGTCATGCGCGGGATCCGTAACGACAGCACCTGCCCGCACGGCTTGATCCATGATGGCATCCACTTCTTGTTTGCTGCCGACATTATGTCCGATTGTCATTTCGGATGAGCTCGGCCGAGAGAGTGGCACTTTCGTCTCATGAGCGAGATCGCTGCGGCTCCAAAGCGCGAGCTTCACGCCTGCCTGCAAGTCAAAAAAAGCCACCGCGCCGTGCTCGAACTCTCTTCCCACGATCCCCTCGGTCGGAAACCCTAATCCGTCCCGATAGAATCTCAACGATCTTTCCAAATCATCTACTCCGAGTGTGAGTACGGAAATGCGTGGTTTCATCATTTGTCCTCCTTTGTAATCCTGCTATTAATTGTTGCAACGCATAAGGTTATTATCTCTCTACTAATAGGTTCTCGGCTTGTAAAAAACGGACAGCTTCAAACCCGAATCTGATTTGGCGTCACTCCGTATAGGCGCTTAAAGCTGCGAATAAAGTGAGATTGATCGTAGTACCCGTACTTCACCAGATGGACCAGATCATGCTCAGCATAGGTATCCCAATATCTACCAACATGCACGCCGTCGGAAAATATGTTTAAATATAGACCAAAGGAGCGTGAATACTGTGGACATCCAGTCGTTTCTCTTCCCCAAGCACGAAGTTTCTTACTTGACAACATCTGCCACAATGAAGGACGCCTTAGATAAACTAGAAGTTTGCCATTATACTGCAATTCCAATCCTAAGCGAAGAAGGCTTATATTACGGAACATTGTCCGAAGGTGATCTATTATGGAAGATGCGTGCGACACCGGGCCTCGACTTCGATACGATGCGCGAAATTCCCATCATCTCAATCAAGAAACGAATGAAAGTCGAATGCGTAGCGATCGGCGCCGAACTGGATGATATGCTTGCTCTCGCCGCCGATCAGAACTTCGTACCGGTGGTGGACGACGATCGCGTCTTCCTTGGCATTATTCGCCGTAAAGATATTATTGAATATTATACCCGGACCATTACCGACTAGCTTAAGGCCCATTCGATTTCAGGAAAATTGAGCAGAATTAAACTCTCCCTCTTAAGTGCGCGATCCCCACAGTTATCACAGTAGCCTGCCAGCGATGGCAGGCTACTTTCCTCACCTTTATTTACGCATACCCTCTTTACTTCATCAATTATTCGACTGGTTCATCGGTAACAACGCCTCTAATCTGTACTCGAATCTTCTCATCCGATGGCGGACGACGAAGACTTAAGTCCCCAGGTTCGGGTATGTATTCAAAATTCCTTAGTCTTGATTCAAAATAATCTTTCTTGACGGTTTCAATCGACTTTACCATTTCCACAAAAGATGCGCCGAACGCGTGACAACCTGGCAGTTCTTCAATAAGACCAAAATAATAGTCAGAAGTATTGATGCCCTTCGGAACAAACTCAGCTATTAGGTTGTAATCTGAAGTCATGTAATAAGAAATATCTTTTAGCAAGTCTCCACCACCTTCGAGATTATGATTCGTCAAATTCAATTCCTGATATTGCGCAATAAGGTATGTGAGGGTAGGAATAAAGTCCTGCGTTGCGCATTCTCTTACTCACAATCTCATTAATGCTCTCCGCTCAGCTTGTGGCTTACACGGCATACAAACACCGACAACTCTGCCCTGTTCGTCAGAATAGAAGGATAGTTTCTTTCCTTTTTTGCTGCAAAACGAACAAGCTTGTTTATTCGCACTTGTAAAGTCGTTACGACGTTTCGACATGTTAACAACGTTATTCGTCTCGGCCTTATTTCTCATTTTCAGTACAACTTTATACGCTGCAAAAAGAACAAGAATTACAAATAGCAGAAGCACAACCCATCGCATGTTTCCAACCTCCTTCTATTAATACTGATGTGCCCTATGCGCTCAATTGCATTTACAAATTATTAAAAATCGATTTGCGAAACCTTTCCTGCTAGGTCGCGTTTAACCTCGCTGGAGGTGATAACCATGAAAAACAAACTCGTCAAAAAACTGACCCTCACTGCCGTCGTTCTCGCATTAGCGATTCTAGGAACGGCGTGCGGTAGCAGCAACAACAATGCCGATGATAATACTGCGGTGAACGCATCGACAAATGCTGCCGGTGACAACACAGGTGGCAACTCGGCCGCCGCGAACAACGAAGCGGTTTCGGAAGAAAATGCGCCTACCGATGTATCCGCCGTATTCAACGGAATCAATGCGGACAAGTCCGTTGAAGTCGAAACCGGCGTTGGTCCCGTTACCTACAAAGTCAGCGCCGAGATTGCCGACAAAGTATCGAAATGGGAAAAAGGCACGAAAGTAAAGTATCAGTATAAAGAAGACACCATCACGGCAATCGATAAAGAGTAAGAATGTAGATGATTATGCATCGCAAATCCCTAAGGACGACTTGATTAGAGTCATCCTTAGGGATTTTTTGTCCTGCTGCTGGCAAATACCGCAAATAAACTCGCGACAGCGCCCCCAACCGGCCAGCAAATACGCGAAATGTTCTGCCCGTTCACAACCTTCAAAGTGACTTCCCCTTATCGTGTCTCCTCCACCCCATATCGTATTGCCGCTTCGAGTGTATCCATGTTTATATCTTTTAGCGCTTTGAATTTCATGCAATATCCGCTCACATTCGCCTTGCCTATTGTTTGTCCATATGTCTGGGTTAAGTATTTCTTATCTTTTATGCCAAGGATATAGACAGAGATTCCGGTTTTGTTTGCGCTTAATCCAATTTGATAAAATTCTCTCGTCTTTCCATCAGCATATTTTATGGTGTGATATCCGTATCCGATATTAGGATTGGCAACCGTTATATTTTCATTGTTCTTGCCGTCTAAGAACCATAATTTACATGCTGGCATTACTCGCAGAATGATGCGGTGCAGCTCTTGCATGTCACTGCGTTTTGGTTCAGGTTGGCTGGTAATATACGTTTCGATTTGTTCTCGTACGTTCATGTGAAATGCCCCCCTTATACAGCTTAATGATGATTCTGGGTCAGATGCGATCCAATCGACTTGACCCTAGCTCGTCGAATGTTTATCGTCCAAACGCCCAAGCCACCATCATAGGGAACTCTTCTCGCCACATGACATCGTCGTGCGACGCGACCCGCTCTCTCATCTCAACTTCCGCACCCGCACCGCGCATCGCAGATGCCCACCGGGTCGCGTTCTCGAGGAAGAACGGCTCCAGTGTCCCGGCTACGAGGTATGTGCGGGGCAATGGGCTTGGCATTATGGCAGGCGGTCGGTAGCCCCCGCCTGGCGATGCGGAGAAGACCGTACCGTAAATGTCCGGATGCCGAAGCCCTAAGGCGAGCGATAGCTCTCCACTCGCCGACACGCCGCACGCCGCGGTGCGATTGGCGGGCAGCGCGACGTTGAAGCGCGATCGCACCCATCGGCGGACGTCCTGGGCGAAGAACTTCTCGTGCGCCGCGAACCGTTCCTGGTCGAACGGCGGTGAGTACTCATGAATGCGCACCATCTCATCCTCATCGGACGTTCGGTGAACACCAACGATCATCGTGGACGGTACGTCGGCTGTCTCGAGGTACCCGCCCCACTGCGAGATCAGCTGACCGTCACCGGCGAACACGATTGCCTGGGGTGGATCCGGAGGGACGTACACTGTAACTTGCCGACCACCATCATATGCTAGTGTCTCTGTGACTAACTCTCCAGCGATCTTCATATCTCGCCTCTCCTTTGTCTCTCATCGCTCAACAGCTGCCTTAGCAAACTGCTCCGAAATGTATAGATCGAACGTTTGCGGTTCACTTCATAGCTGCTTGTCTTTCTAGAAGCCTTCAATGTCGAAATAATGGTCGCGTTACTATTCCATTTTATCACAATCTCAACATGCAACTGCCTGTCACATCTATGAAAAAGATGAGCAAACTGCCGCGGCAACTCTACTGACATACTGTTGTCAGTCGAGCTTGTTTATAATCGGAGTATGCAAGCGTAAAGAAGTGTTAGCTGAATGCGAAGTCGTTTGGTTCAAAATGCTACGATACGGTATTGTAACTTTTATTATTGGAAGGATGGTATCTCGTGAATTTCGCCTCAGTACGCATCATTACCGACGACGTGGATCGTCTCGTCGAGTTTTATGAGAAAGTCATGGCTGTTTCGGCGGAACGCCTCGCGCCCGTCTTTGCGGAACTCGTCGTGCCATCGTGCACCCTGGCGATCGGCCACTCCCAGACGGTGCAACTGTTCGGCGCCGGTTCCGCAGTGGCGGCCAGCAATCGCACCGTCATCCTCGAGTTCCGCGTCCACGATGTGGATGCCGAATACGAGCGCTTGAAGCCGTTTGTGGATGAGTGGGTAAAGGAACCAACCACGATGCCGTGGGGGAACCGAGCTGTGCTGTTTCGCGATCCCGACGGCAACCTGGTTAACCTCTTCGCGCCGGTGACCGAGGAAGCGATCAAACGGTTCAGCGACAGATAATGTCCATAGCAACAAGTCATCCGGCGCAAAACGCAGTCCCCAACGCCAAACAGCAGCCGGTTTAAGCGCCAGCTGCTGTCTTGTCGATTTGAACGATCGTTCCCCAATCGTTAATTAATCGCTACCTTACTATTTTGATCTTTATCTTGGTTCGGCAACCTTCCATAACGTTCAACCTAAGGTTCCAAAAGCTCCAACGCATTCAACAGTCCTTGCATATAGCCCACGGCATGCGCACGCGCTCGATGGCCCCACGCGGAATCGTTAATGACGCCCGGCACGTGGTCGTCCATTAAGAAGCCTGTAAAACCCGATTGTTTCAGTTCCCGCAAAACTTCCGCTGGATGAAAGTTCCCTTCACCTAGGAAACACTCTTGAAACTTCGGCATCGTGCCCTGTACATCACGAAAATGCACATAACAGATTTTATCTTTCGGCCCGAAATAACGAATCATCTCCATAACATTCGCTGCTCCATAGACCATCTCCGAACAGCAGCCCAGGCACAAATTCAATCCCCACGCATCGCTATTCGCTAGAGCCTCTGCTTTCTTGAAGTTCTCCACTTTATAAAAAATTCTAGCCGTTCCGTCAAGCATGGCAACTGGCGGGTCATCAGGATGCAGAGCAAGCCGTACACCCGATTGTTCGGCTACCGGAAGCACCGCCTTTAAGAAATAAGCGTAGTTGTCCCACATGACCGATTCGTCAGAAACTTTCACTTCTCGGTTAGAAGCATACTTAACCTGATTGATGCCGCTGGCTGCAGCATCAAGATCGAAAGCCGTGCACAAAGCACCGCCCCGGCCCGGCTCCGAGGATGTCCTCCAAACAAAGTTCGGCATGAAATGGTGACCGAGTATCGGAATCCCGACATTCCCCATTTGACGGATGATGGTGCAATAGTTTTCGATTTGTTCGTCCCTGCCGGGCAAACCGAGCATAATTTTATCATAGAAGCGAATGGGAACGTTTTCAATGGATTCCAAGAACAATCCGTTGTCATCGCAAGTTTTCTTTAAGCCATGCAAATCTTCGTAAGCCCAGCAGTGTTCTCCTGGAAGCTTCGGGGTGTTGAGCTGGATACTCGTTACGCCCAATTGCTTGGCAAAAGTCATGGTTTCCTGAGTCAGCTCTTGCATTTGACCTAAGGCAATCCTCATGTTCTTCTTCACGCTTCTTCACCGTCCAAATCCGAATTTGGAATTCCGATTGATGTGTCAGCAGCCTGTTGAGCTAGTGGTAGAGTTGAAGGATCGTGTCCTGTTCGTTTAATTACCGATCAACCACAATTACTGTTGAATATACAGGGAACTCCTTGGTTCGCCATTAATCCTCCATTATCCTGCCTGTTGCTTCAATGAAAAGGACAGCTGACCATCAAGCCAGCTGCCGTCATATTGTATTGGAGCTATCGCTCCCAATTAGCGCAGTAAATTTTCCTGTGTTAACAGAATCCGCTGGAGTAAGTCATCATAATCCAAACTGTGCGGTGTTGTTGTGTTGATTCTAAGGACAGTACCGCCAATAGGAAGCGGCGTAAGATTCTCGTGTAAGAGTCGTTCTTTGTTGTCTTCTTGCTGAATCCATTCGAGATCACGATGACCGATGTGTCGTTCTGTTGTTCCTATGCGAGCAAGAAACCGCTCCAAAAGGACTTCTCCATCCACGTTGCACATAATTTGAAAGGGCTCGTAATCGTAAGCTTCTTTCAATTTAAGAAACTCTGCGCCTCTTAGTTCTGGTCGACCAAAAAAGCCTTCGATGATCAAGGAATTTCCGGCAGATAGTAAGGAACCAGCGATTGCGTATAAGAGGGTAAATGTTGCAGGCGCTATCATCGGCGGACACCCATTCTCTTGACATTCTAAGGCATCGTACAGGGTCTCATAGAGACCGTCTCGGGAGAATACCGGTAACCGAACGTCTTTTGAAAGTCGCTTTGCGAATGTTGTCTTTCCGGAGCCAGGAAGTCCATTGACAATAATTAATACTGGTTTTTCCATAAAAGTAGTATGACCTCCCCTATGCATCGACTTGAAATTTCTTGTTCTGCAGCCGGAAAAGGAGCCCCCGAGAGGACCCCTTGCTTCCGATTGCGATTTCAAACATCAGCCTTTGATGCCCGAAAGCGTTACGCCCTCGATAATGTACCGCTGCCCGATGACATAGACGATGAGCACCGGGATAAGCGCGATCGCCGCTCCCGCCATCATCAGGGTCCAATCCGTCGCGTACATGCCCCGGTACAGGTTGAGCATCATCGGAACGGTGAACTTATCCGGGCTGTTGAGGAAAATCAACGGATTAAAGAAGTTGTTCCACATGCCGAGGAAGGTGAATATTCCCAGCGCCGATAATGCCGGCTTGATCAAAGGCAGCATTATCCGCGCGTAAATCGTCCATCGGTTGGCCCCGTCCACGATAGCCGCCTCTTCCATCTCCTTGGGAATGCCTTTGAAGAACTGGCGGAGCAGAAACACCCCGAAGGCATTCAGCAAAGCAGAGGGAACAATGATCGACAGATGGGAATCCAGCCAGCCGATGTTCTTCATAATGAGATACAGCGGAATAATCGTAACCTGTCCGGGAACCATCATGGTGGCCAGAAACATCAGAAACAGCGGCTCACGCATGGGAAAACGGATCTTTGCGAACGCATAAGCAGCCATGGAACAGGTTAGCAGCTGCGACAGAACGACGATCACATTAATATAGAAGCTGTTGAAGTATGCCCGGCCAAACGGCAGCGCCGTCAGAGAGTCCTTGAAGTTGGACCAAACGAAGGGGCTTGGAATCCACTTCGGCGGCACGATGAATACCTGCGATAAATCCTTCAGCGCGCTAAGCACCATCCAGACGAAAGGGAGTGCCATTACGCAAGCCCCCAGAATCAGCACAAGATGGAGCGCCAGGGTGGAAATACGGAAGCCTTTTAGCTGCATATCGCTGCTCCTCCTTACCGAATCTATTAGTCCTCGTAATGCACCCAGCGTTTGGATATGCCCATTTGAACCAGTGTCAGCGACAAAATGATCAGAAACAGGATGACCGCCGCCGCCGTACTTTTGCCAAATGTAAAATCTACGAACGCGGTCTCGTAAATATGGAACACAATGGTATAGCTGGCCTTGGCCGGCCCTCCCGAGGTCATGACGAAGGACTGGTCGAATACCTGAAAGGAACCGATGATCGACATGATGGTGACAAAAAAGGTGGTCGGCGAAATCAAAGGGATGGTAATATGGCGCAGCTGCTGCCACTTGCTTGCTCCGTCAATCTGGGAAGCTTCGTAATAGCTTGCCGATATGCCCTGCAGACCCGCAAGAAACAGCACCATATTGCCGCCAAGCCCCATCCAGATGCTGAGCATCGCGATGGACGGCATGACAAAACGCGTATCCGTCAGCCACATCGGTCCTTTGATCCCGAACCATTCCTTCAAATACAGATTGATGAGCCCAAAATCCGCGTTGAACAACCACATGAATACGACGGCTACCGCAACCGACATCGTGATGTTCGGCATGAAAAAGATCAGCCGGTAGATCACCTTCCCCCTTACCCGGTTGAGCCCGATCGCGACGAGCAGAGCCAGCAGAATGCCGGTCGGCACCGTAAGCAGGGTGTAATAAAGCGTATTGACAATGGCGATTCGGAATTCTTCATCCTTGAATTGGGCGATAAAGTTATCCAATCCGACGAATGACCGCTCTCCGAAGCCATCCCAATTCATCAAACTCAGCACGAATGCCATAATGAGCGGAAGCAGCGAGAAACAGAGCAGCCCGACGAATTGCGGGAAAATGAAGAAGTATCCCCAGAAGCGGTCCGTTGTCTTGTTGTTCAAGGGCTGCCGTTGCGGGCCGATTTCCGGGCTTAAGGTGCCTGCTGCCTGTGTTTGCCTGGTATTCACATCCATCGTCATCCCAACTTTCTTTTGCTGGCCTTATTTCTTCTTATACTCGTCGATTTTTTTGTTGGCCAGATCCTGAATCTCCTGCATGGCCGTATCCAGATCCTCATTTTTGAGCCATAGCGCTTCAAAGCGGGAGTTAATGTCCGCGCTGAGTCCTGGAATGCCGGCTTCGGCAGGCGTAAGCGCATAACCGACTTCCCGGGCATCGAGGAACAGCTTCGCATGCTCCGGCAGATTGCCTTCCAGCACTACGTCGTCCGCTCCTTTGACGGACGGAACGGCGTTGCCGCCGCCCTGCAGGCGATAAATCTGGCCTTCTTTACTGACGAACTCCGTCAAGAACTTGTAGGAGGCTTCTTTTTGCTTGGAAGCTTTATTCAATACCATATAAGCAGTGGGGATGCCGGCTGGCTCGATTTTGTTGCCCGTATTGGTCGGCCAGGTTACCACGTCATATTCGAGAGTGGCATTTTTCTTGAACAGCGGGAGGTACCAGCGTCCGGCGCCGACGAATCCGACCTGATTCGACATGAACATGGCATCGCCGCCTTGACCTTTGGGAAGCGTACCCGAGAACGTAATATTTTTGGCCTTCACATTGTCATAGAGGAACTGGAAGGCTTCCTTCGCCTTGGGATCGGAGTTGCCGACATAGGCTCCGGTCTCGTCATATACTTTACCGCCGTTTGCGGTTACCCAGCTGTGGGTGCTGTTCCAGGAATTATCCAGCACGTAGCCGTATTTGCCGGTCGTGCGGATTTTCTCGGTCATCAGCTTGAATGCGTCCCACGTCCATTCGCCCTTCTCCTGAAGATCCGCAGGCATATCCGTGACTCCCGCATCCTTCAGTACCTTCTTGTTGTACCAGAGAACCATCGGATTACAGTCCACCATGATGCCGTAAATTTTGTTGTCGCGCTGCGCTGCGCCCCACAGTCCTTCGTAGTAATCGTCCTTCTTCAGCGTGCTGCCCGACACTTCCATCAAGGGCGTCAGCTCTTCAATGCTGCCATTTTCGATCAGCTTCACGATGAAGGCATCGCCCGCATAAAAGATATCCGGCGCTTTGCCGCCCGTAAGCTGCGTAAGTATTTTCTGATCGTATTCGCCGGGAATCGGAATGAGTTCGGCTTCAATATCGGGATGCTTGGCGTTAAAATCCTTGGTAAATTCCTGAAATCTCGTCAATTCGCCAGGATTTCCCCATGTCGCCCAGGTGATTTTCACTTTCTCCCCTTTGGATGGCGCTGCATTTCCCCCTTCTGTCTGCCCTTCTTCATTGCCAGACGAACAAGCCTGCAGCAGAATCGTTAGAGTAAGAACAAGAGCCAGCAGCGACCATTTTTGCTTTTTCATTACGAATTCCTCCTTTAAATTGTCCACCCATGCTCCACCTCTAATGGAAGCGCTTTTATTATAAAACACGAAATTTTTCAACTAAACGGCTTTTGTTCCGATAATGTGTCTTGTTTTCCGCTGTTTGCTTCTTCTCCCGGTTTATGGGGCTGTCCGTGATATTCACCCGGCGAGAGGCCGACAATTTTCTTGAACTGCTTGCTGAAATGCTTGACGTCGTTGAAGCCCGACTGTTCCGCGACCTCATAGACCCTCAGCGTTGACTCCGTGAGCAGCTCCTTGGCCCTGTTGACCCGCAGGGCAATCAGATAATCGATAAAGTTCTTCCCCGTCACCTTCTTGAACATTTCGCTGAAATAATTCCGGCTGACATTGACTTCATCCGCCACCTGCTGAAGGGAAATCGCCTCGGTAAAACGTTCCGTCATGAACTGCACCGCCTGCATCACGATCCGCCCGTGAAGCGTGGTGTCCGGAATTCCGGCGTCGTCCGGCACCGGCCTGCTGCTAAAGCAAGTCTCCACATGCTCCGCAATATCCGCCGCAAAATCAAGTTTGCTAAGCTTGCGGATATGATGCACCATCGCCGTATTGTTATGCTTGCTTAACGTGAGCAGGCTGAGCATCTGCTCGGCTTCAACAACGACCTGCTGCTTCGTCTTGAATTCGCGGCTCCAATGGCCGGTGATCCGCTTCAGTTGGAGCAAGGCTTCGGAATAATTCTCCACAGCCAGCGCTTCCTTGAGCAGATGCAAGACGTCGCCATGATCGGGAAGAGGCTGGCGCTCCGGCTGAGGCCTTTCCTCCGCCAGCACGATGCTGCCCGGACCGTAAAAGAATGTATCCTCGAGCGCCTGCTGCGCTTCTGCAAAAGCAGCCTGAAGTTCCCGCAAATCCCCGTGCAGCCTGCTGATTCCAGCCGCATACACATCATCGGCCAGCTCCCCGCCCCGGACGGCTTGGCCGACAACCTCCTCCGCCTGCCCTGCTGACAATACCCGTTCGGGAATAACCGCTATCAGCAGATCCGGGTGGATTGCGGCGGCAGCAGGAGCTTCCAGCCTTTCGTACAAAAGGGTCTTCATGGATTCAATCCCCCGGCCCAGCCGGACTTCAGACGCCAGAGAATGCGGCTTGTTGCCATGAACCTGAAGAACGGCCATGCCGTAACGATGCGGAATATCCGTCAGATTCACGATCAGCGAAGCGCAGGCTTCCTCATTGCCGCGAACGGCCTCAATCAACAGTTTCTCCAGCTCTTCCTGCTGCTCGGCAAGCTGTTTGTCCCGATACTTCTCGAGCAGCTCCCGGTTCGCCTGCTCCTCCCGGAGCTTCACCCGCATCTGGTCCAGAATCGTCTTGAGCGAATCGGCGTTCAATGTCGGTTTCAAGATATAATCGGACGCGCCCAGCCTGATCCCTTCCCGCACATAGTCGAAATCGCTATGGCAGCTGAGCAGCAAAACCTTGACCCAGGGACACAGATCCCGCGCTCGGCGCGTCAGCTCCAGTCCGTCCATCACCGGCATGGCGATATCCGTAATCAGAATATCCACTTCCCCGTTCTCGAGCCACTTCATCGCACGAACGCCGTTTGCGGCTTCGCCCACCAGCAGGTAGCCGTTTCCCTCCCAATCGAACGTTTCGCGAAGTCCGGCTCTGGCCATGAATTCATCGTCAACGAGCAGCACTCTGCACATATTTGTCCTCCTTTCTCCGCGAGAACGTGATCAGCACCGAAGTGCCTTCCCCTTCTGAGCTGGCCACTTTTACCCCGTAGGCATTCCCGTAATACAGCTTGATCGTTTGATCCACATGCCGCAGCCCGATGCTGGTCATCCCTTTCGTCGTACGCTCCTTGCTGCTGATCAGCAGCTGGCCGATTAGCTCCTTATCAATGCCGACTCCGTCATCCTTGATCCGGATAAGCAGATCCTCCCCCAGCTGCCGTACCTGGATGGCAATCGTCCCCTTCTCATCCTTGGGAGCAATCCCGTGGAAGATGGCATTCTCCACGATCGGCTGCAGCAGCATGCGGGGGATCGGAATGTCGAGCAGCTCTTCCGGACAGTCGGTATACAGCTCTATTTTGTTCTCGTACCGGTATTCCTGGATCATCATATATTTCTCCAGAAGCTCAAGCTCGCCGCCGATGGTGCCGAATACGCCTCCCCGTTCCAGACTCCCTTCCAGCAGCTGAACAAGCGTCGTAACGGCGCTATCCACATCATTCGTGCGGTTGAGCTTGGCCATCCAGCGAATGGAGTTCAGCGTATTGTACAAGAAATGGGGATTGATCTGGTAGCGCAGTGCGCGGATTTCAGCCTTCTTCTTCTCCGATTCCTCTTCCGAGATGCGCTCAATCAAGAGCGCGATCTGTCCGATCATTTTGTTGAAGCTGCGCCCCAACTGACCGATTTCGTTTCGTCCGATGTGACCGCTTCTGACCGTCAGATCCCCGGCTTCGCCTTTCTTCATCAGCCGGCTTAGGTTGACGAGCGGATTGCCGATTTTGCGGATTCCGAAGATCCCCATGCCGACAGCAAGCACGATGGAGCCCAAAGCGATCCATAGCGTAAAATTGCGGATACTAGCGGAGTCCGCGGTCAGCTCCTTCAGCGGAACAACACCGACCACATGCCAACCGTTATCCAGTTTCTCGGGAATAACCAGCGTTTTCTTCTTATCGCTATCGCTCTGCCGCATCTTCTCCGGCAGCTCGATCCTTGAGGCTTGTCCGTATTCCGCCGGGTCGGGGTGATAGAAATAACGGTTCTCGTCATTGGTCACATAGATATAGCCGGTATCTCCGAACTGCACGCGATCAAGCTCGTCAATGAGCAGATCGGCCATGATTTCATAGAACATCACGCCGATGATCTCCCCCGTCTCCCAGCTGCGGATGGCGCGGCCCAACCCGAATACGGGAAAGCCCATTTCCGTTTTCTTCAGGTACGAGGTTTGCGATATTCCGAACCAGACCGTATTGCCGTTCGCCTTCAGAATGGCTTCATACCAATCCGAATCCCATTGATCGGGGACGGACATAAGAGAATCTCCGCTGAACACGGAATTGTTGCGTTTGACATCGAAGATGTAGATGTCGAGAATTTCCGAGGAATTGATCATAATGGAGGTTAGCTGCTCTTTGCTGTTCTTCACCATCTCATTGAGTTCGTAAGGGGTGGTCTCCGACTTTTGCTCCAATACCTCCTGAATGAGCTTGCTGTTGAGCACCATCATGGAGGAGTCGTCAAGCTTCTTGAAGAACAGATTCAGTTTGTCGCTGACCTGCGTGATGGTTAGGGACGCGACCTTGCTAACCTGCTCCTCCACAATAGCCGAAGATTTGTTATAGGACAGGAAGCCCATCACAAGTACCGGAAGCGTCATGCCGATAAAACAAAACAAAAACAGCTGATTAACGATCGAATGCAGATGCCGAAACCGCATGAGGATTTATCCTTTCTTTCCTGCCAGATTTGATGATCCGCTTACCGCTTTGAAACTTTACCTCCCTTCTGTGATAGCTGGGCGATTGGGACAAAATACATCCCCTCACCATTCATTGCTAAGGATTGACCCCTTAAATTCGCCAATAGCGGGATTTCCCCTTCTTTGTTTTCCATTTACAGTAAAACTGGAGGTACAAGGTTCGGCGTTTTGAAGGGGGAAAACCCTATCCATACCGGATAACATTCATAAAAAAAGAAACAGGATACCTTTCGGTGTCCTGTTTCTTTTTCAAATCGATCCTGCATCAAGCAACTGCTATTATAGGGCTTCAGGGCTATTAACAATCGTCGATCCATCCTCTTGGCCAGCAGTCTTCACCGCACAGGGCGACCGCGCCGAGAGATGATCTTCTCGTTTCGAAAATGGATATATCAGTGGTATCCGAAATGTAATCTGCCCATTCGTTGAGACAAGACAAGGGAGCATATTGACCCCCAACATCAAAGAAAAGACGGTAGACATTCGAGAATGTCTACCGTCCATATCTTCACGTCAACGTTCTTCGGCAGAACAATTGACTTCCATATTATCTCCATCTCGAAAGGCTAATTATACATTGTTATTATGTCGATTCTGAATAGTGCAGTTTCAAATTTCACCCAGTGATCCTATGGAATCCTATTCTTTAGATCAATATTTATAAACTTATCCCAGCCTACTGACATCAATTCTCTATCAGTTGCGTCGATACTCTCACCTCGTTTAAAGCGTTCGTATTGTCCATTATTCATATATTCATCAGGATTATTCCATTCAGCTTCACATTCGTTACAGTAAGGATAAAGCATATTACTTGCTAATTCCTTTAGGATAACAACCCAGCCTTGAGAACAAATACTGCATTGTGCTATTGGTTGTCTATGAAAATACATTTCTATCATGCTCCTATGGACTCCAGTTTAATTAGTTGGCCATGTAGCCTCCATTTTCATTGAACGATCGTTCCCATTCAACTTAACGCCTCTACTTGAATAATACCGGATGATTCAACCACTCATCCACGTCTACGCTGCCCTGAACGCGAAGCAGCCGATAGAAGAATCGGTAAGGCAATCTGTATCGTTCGAGATCCGGCAGAGTTAGGAGTTGGGCATACGCTTGTTTGAAATATTTCGCAGAGAGCTCGTCCAAGACGAACTCCAAGCCGATAAATTCCATTTCTCTCGGTGCCAATGCATAAACTTCTGTATCTACGAGGCCAGTCAATTCTTCACCGTTTGTCAGAAACTGAGTGGGATCCATATCGATTAAGACGAAAGTAATGTGGCTTGGAACAGGCAATTCTTTGACCAATGCGATCATCGACGGGAGCAGTTGCCGGATGCGTTGATGTTCGGGGTAGTAGTTATTAACCAACTCGACCATAGTATGGATAAGCGCATCATGAAAATCCGTTCGTGGCGTTCGATGGCTGCCGGATATCGTCCCCGCGCAGTCGGATCGAAACCGATGAAGACTGGCGATTCCCGTTCCCAAACCGACGAGTGCGGCGGACGGCAGACCGATAAACGAACGGCAAGTCGAGCCTTGCAACTTCTCGACGACCAGATAGTCGCGGCCGTTCGACGACCCTTGTCGTATCACTTCCGGCACTGGTATCGAAGTGAACGGCCTTAGCGTGCGATTGATCGCCACTACCTCGTCAATCTGCCGCGGATCTACTCCGAACAATCGCCTGCATCCAAACCAGAAATCGTTATCGGGCAGCTCTTGCATCCTAGTCGAGCGCACGACGACTTCTTCTGTTTCCGTCTGAACGAGCCAAACATCGCTGGCATGATCGTCATATCCGGGATTAAGCTCCGTTTGCCGGAGGATGGGTTCTTGAAATAGAATTTGCAAATCATCCATAGACCTGTCCTCGTTTCCTCAGTATGATACCGCTTATGACTGCTTGCAGTACACCATGGTAATTACGGCTTTTCCTGATGACCTTCAACGCCTCACACTACCGCTTGGCGAACGCCAGTCGTGGAGGCTGCGCGTATGACGTCCATCAGGCGGTGCATTCGCACTGCCTGCGCGAAGTCGGGGAGCTCCACCTCACCTCCGGCGAGCCGCTCCGCGAACAAGGCATAGAGATGGGCGACATTATAACCCGGCCCTGGTGACGCATCTCCTGCGATCGAGGCGTAGACGTCCGGCGTTTCAATCGTCTTTGTATCACCGGACGGTCGGACAATGCTAATGCTTAGTCGGTCCATCTGGAACATCAGCCCATCTCGAGGCGTAACAACCAGCTCACCCTCAGTTCCGATAATCCGCAACTTAAAGTCAGGTGTTCAGGCGTTGATGAATTGAGCCGAAACGACCGCGTCCTGAATCAGCTTACCGGCGACAAGCACGTGATCTGGTGCATTCGCCCTCACGGTCTTGCCAGTCTCAATAACGTTCACCACAGGATATTGCGTGGTCAGTGTCGCGGATACCTCGGCAAACGGGGCCACCATATATTCAATCGTATCAAGAATATGCGCCGCCCCGCTAGGATGCGGCCAACGGTTCCCTTCACGAGCAACTCATGGATATAGCGGACGGTTGGGTTGGCACGCGCCTGAAGTCCAACGACGTGCTTTACCCCCCGTTCCTCTGCAAGCGCAAGAAGTGCCTCCGCCTCCGTAGTGGTCCGCGCGAGCGGCCATTCGCTGTTAGTCTTTCATTTGATAGGTAACTTTTACAGAATTATGACAAGATCGGTATCGCCTCCGCTAGGTGATGTCTGGTCTCTTTTGTTTTCTACCTATTCTTAATACTTGCTCAAGATTTTGTTTAATAGATATTCATTTTACGGTCAGTGGTCCAGCCAGATTTCGCTATGCCTTCGATTGCTACCGCGAATGAAATGATTCTTCCGAAATCGCTATAAGATTAAATAATAAACAGGGCCGTGACGATCCATCGTCATGGCCCTGTTGCTGGTGTTGCGCACTGCTCCTGGACATCCAGCTTTGGCGGCAGTCCATACATCCGGGTATATTCCCGGCTGAACTGGGAGGGGCTTTCATATCCAACGCGGAAGGCAGCTTCGGAGGCTTGAACCGTTTCGGTAAGCATCAAGCGTCTAGCTTCCTGTAAGCGCAGCGTTTTCTGATATTGAAGCGGGCTCAACGCCGTGACACGCTTGAAATGTTTGTGAAAAGCCGATGTGCTAAGGTTTACTGACTTTGCTAACTGCTCGACTGCGAGCGGATGATCGTATTGCTGGTTAATTATCTGAATCGCTTGAGCAATGCGGTGCGAATGGCTGCCGATGATCGCAAACGGAAGGAGAAGCTCGCCATGCTCGCCTTGAAGCACGCGGTACAAAATCTCACGAATAATGAGCGGAGCAAGAATCCGAATGTCCTTCGGCTTGTTCAGCAATTGCAGAAGCCGTATGGCGGCCTCAAGCAATTCCGGTGAGATCCGATTCATCGTTATTCCGCGTGAAGCCTCCGAGGAAACCAGGGGACTGCTCTCTTTTACAATATCCAGAATCACATCGGGGTCGAAGCTCAGCTTCATGCTTAAATACGGAATGTCAGGTGTTGCCTCTACAATTTTGCTGATGATCGGCAGATCAGCGGCAATGACCACATAAGACATAGGGTCGTACCTATAAGTTTCATTTCCTAATGTAGCTGTCTTTGCTCCCTGCGCTACCAGGCAGATGGAAGGCTTATATACGGATTCCAGCGGCTCTGGCAATTGCGCAGCATGCATCAGGGACAAGTTAGGAACAGAAGTAGGAAACGTGCCGCTCGTTGGAGCGTGGCATTGTATCAAATCCGCCATTTGCTGCAACGCCTGCTCCAAACGCTGAGTTTCATCCATGGAACGTGAATTCCTTTCTTAAAGAGTAGTTTATGTTATTGTAGCTGGATGAAAGAGAATTAGGCAAGGAACGAACGGTTATGTTCTACCGGTTGTAATCCTGTACTTTATATAATCTATGTTGTAGACAGTCACTTGGAATCATCTAATAGAACATCAGAATGAACTTAGAAAGGAGAGATTTAAAATGAGTTTACAAGGAAAAGTCGCAATCGTTACTGGAGCATCGAGAGGAATTGGCCGTCAAATCGCCATTCAATTGGGGCAAGCAGGCGCAAAAGTTGTCATTAACTATTCCTCCAATCAAGATAAAGCAAATGAAGTTGTAAAGCTGATTGAGCAAGCAGGCGGTGAAGCAGCGGCCATTCGCGGCGATATCAGCAAGTTGAGCGAGGTCGAAGCCTTGTTCTCGGAGTCGCTTGGACAATTTGGACGCGTAGATATCTTAGTAAATAATGCAGGTGTTTTGGAAACGACGCCGATTACGGATGTGACGGAAGAGATGTTTGACCGGCAGTTCAATATTAATGTCAAAGGGACCTACTTTGCTTGTCAGCAAGCGATGAGACATATGGCAGGCGGCGGAACGATCATCAATTTCTCGACATCCGTATCCGGTGCCATGCTCCCGACCTATAGTGTTTATGCCGCAACAAAAGGAGCGGTTGAGCAGTTAACCCGTCAACTGGCCAAAGAATTTGCTCCAAAGAATATCATTATCAATTGTATAGCACCTGGTCAGGTTTCGACCGAGTTGTTCCTGAACGGCAAATCCGAGGAGCTTGTTGATTCGTTCCGCCGGATGAATGCGTTTGGACGCCTTGGGGAACCAGAAGATATAGCTAATGCTGTAGATCTGCTTGTAAGCGACAAAGCTCGTTGGATTACTGGACAGACGATTCGCGTGAACGGCGGGTTTAATTAATTCTAAAAAAGATCGCCTGCACCTGCTTGATTGGTGCATTGCGATCTCTTTCTCATTGTTTCACCTGAACTCCCGGTTGGCGGACCTATATCGAACTAACGTTCCTCATTTGGATAGTTTAGTTTGTTCTTGAATATGTTAGCGTATTGAAGCCGCCAGTCGTGAAGGCAGCTTCTCCATAGTCTTATGTTCAATTCCTCGTTAGTGAAGTACTATGAGTTACTCGTTCACGCGGATGACAACAAGCAGCTTAAGATCGGTCGGTCCTCACCAGCTCAAGCATTCGCAGGATGACAAGAAGCACGGAGTATCGGGAGACATTACGCAAAAGGGCTCGGACCCGTTCCGTTAGAAAAACCGACCTCCACCTCTTAGCTAGATGTGACGAAGGATTGAAAGGGCGATGACCCGTTGAGACATGGGAGCGAGAATCGCTAAGACGAAGTGGAGACGTGCGTAAATGGAACAATGTGGGTGAGCATTCCTCACCTTTATTTACGCATGCCCTTTTCACTTCAACCCAGCAGCAAGCTCCGGCCTATCTTCTTCTTCTATCAGTATCCAACTGTGAAATCCTACGAATTCATGAGTCAGAGTGAGGAAACCGAATCATTTCGAGGTAACACTGTGGATTATAATAAAACCTCTAAGTCCTTAACATACACAGCATTTCCCGTAATTTCTATGACATAACCGTTTGTTACCGTTACTCGGATTCTGCCATCCCTTCCGATTTCCTGACCTTGTTCAATTAAAAGGCTAAGTGAAGCAGATTCCTTATTTATATATCTTGCATAATAAGCCCCCATTACCCCAGAGGCAGTGCCAGTTACTGGGTCTTCAATTGTACCCGAAAACGGAGATGAAAAATGACGTGCATGCATATGAGCATTTGTATCGTATGTTTCTAGACAAAAAGGATGGATAGATACTCTAGGCATTTCCCTTAAAATGTTCGGAAAGAGCTTGTTCTTAGGCTTCATTCGTTTAAAAACTGCAAGTGTTTTAATTGGAATTAACAATGTCCACGTTCCCGTGCTACCATACAAGGTTCGTAGTTCTGTCTCAATATCGCTCTCTTCTATTCCCATAGAAAAAGCCAATTCTTGAAATGAGCCATTAAATTCTTGAAATTGGGGAATAGCTTGCCTCATTGTTATATAAAGTCCGTCACTTGAATTAAGTCTAATTGGCAATATCCCTGCGTTTGTTTCAATTGTAAAATCAGTTTTATCACCCAACAAACCTCTCGTTTTTAACGCATAAATAGTTGCCATTGTTGCGTGACCACAAAGATTTATTTCATGACCTGGAGTAAAGAAACGAATTCTTAAATCTGCTTTAATGGATTTAAGTGGGAAGGCCGTTTCGTTAAATCCTACTTTTTGAGCCACTTCGCGCATTTGCTCTTCAGTAAGATTTTCGCCATCCAATACTACCCCCGCTGGGTTTCCCATGTTAGGAATATTACTGAATGCGTCATAATGAATAACTTTTATTTTCACATGAACACCCCCAACTTAATAACCACAATATTCGCGAAAACAATTGAGCAATCCTGCCCGTTAGTTGAGCATATTCAGCCTTGCGGGTTGCAGTTTCTTTGGGTTTTTTATTTGGGTTCATTCAATGCCATACTTTTGTTCAAACTCTTTTATCAGTTCATCTCTTTTATCTTTTCCCACAAGAATCCAGGTTTCATCTTGAAATCGAGTTGACATTAGCCTTTCAGCGGCATTAATTCTTAGGTTTTTACCAGGCGGTGTTAATGCGAACGAAAATATAAGAACTAACAGTATTGCGATTACTACAATTATTCGTATTATTTTCATGTCTCTTCCTCCTGGCCTTTCTTTATATTACAACGAACGCAGGAAGGAATTGTTGCGTTAATCTACCCGTTAGCTCAGCGGCGGCCAAACGTTTGCCGGAAATGCCGTCGTGTCAAAAGCGTTTCAATAGTATAAAGACTACTTAATTGCCACCTTTAAAAACCATGATTTTATATAGCTATCTCACCTGTAGTCCAACCTTTAATGAATTCCCTAAGTGATGAAGCTACTTTCGTTCTGCTGCCTTCTTCATGGCCTCCAACATAAATTCCATCTTGGACAACCCCATTTTTTATAATATAACCGAAGTAATCACCATTTCCTGCATCTGAGAATAGCAGCATGTCATCGTAGGATAGTCCCATTTCCTTGTTGTCTTCAGAAGTCCTCTCTTCTATATTTCTATCTACAATTTGTAACGTTGAATAAATCAAGGGATAACCTAACTCATGATCAATTCCGTTTGTTTGAAGGAGTAACCATGTCAGTTCTTCAGGACACACAACACCTAGTTTCTCGTTTATCTGAGCTATTTCATTTTCATTAGCTGGGGGATTGAATCTGTACTCTTGCGTAAACGTATTTATATAATCTTTCCACATAGACGAACCATCCTTTTCAATTGCGTTATCGTTCATACCATATTTTTTGCTTTCGGAACTTCCAGAGGCTATTAAAATAAAAGGAGGAGAGAAGTAAGGTAAGACATCTTTATAGATCTCAAAGTTGTTCCTTCTTTCAAGGCATTTGCAATCAGTATAGGGTTAGTTAAATAAGGTGATTACATTTCGTACTCACCATATTCGTCATGCAGCTAACGTTCTCCGATAGCTGAGTGTTCGTCATTTGCATAACGTCCAAGTATCCAGTCGCTTAAACTCAAAAGATATTACCCTAGTTTTTAACCATTCAATGACCTGGAGAACGAGAGGGGAGGAATTATTAGCTGTCATTTCATTAAGTGGTATCCATAATGCGCCTAGAGAGTCTTGTCCATCAAAATTTTCAGGAAATCGCGTGAGTGTACCATCAATAATTTGAACCAAATAAAATACAGCAACATGATGAATGTGGGATGTACCCCTCTTGGGCAAATTGTACGGAACCAAATAATCACAAGCCCCAACATTTTCATTAATTTCTACAATGAGCCCTGTTTCTTCAACAAACTCCCTTTGTACAGCAGCTGATAATGACTCATTAGCTTCAATAGTGCCACCAGGTAGGTCATATCGTCCGAAGTAGGGGCCGCCTCCTTTTTGAATAACTAACAGCTTATCATCATTCAAACAGATCCCATATGCCCCCAAATGGCGATGCCATTGCTCATTTTGGCTCAATAACGACACTCCTCTTAAAGTACATTTTCTCCACTAAACTTCTTCAAATATTTCTCATTATCCTTCATTTTAGCTTAATGAAAAAGGAGCAGCTGCCACTGGCAAACTGCTCCAAGATTCATTGAACTATCGTCTCCCGCTAGCTTAGCAAAAAAATCGCTTACACCATTACAGCAGCCAATTCCCAACACCGTTTCGGCTTGCTGAAGCGGTGCAGCTCCGTCTCTCTCACGGCTTCAATTTTCCAATCCGCAAACAGCAGGCGCAATTCGCCCTCATCGAAAAACCGTTTACGCCGTTCATCATGCTCATAATAGTTCGGCTCCAGCTCAACCCCAAGTCCGGCGCCATAGTGAATGTCATCCACCGAGTTAAAGCGAGCCAGCAACACGCCTCGCGGCTTCAGTACCCGGGCGATATCCTTGAGGATCGTAACGGTATCCTGCCAAGCGAAATAATGAAGCGACAAATCGACCACTACCGCTCCGGCGCTTCCGTCCGCGAATGGCAAGCCTGCTGTCAGATCAACCTGCCTCGTCTCGGCTTCCGGTATGTGTTCGGCTACACGGCTTAGCGCCTTTTCCGAGAAGTCGCAAGCTATAACGCGGTAACCGCGCTCCGTCAAATAAAGCGTATCACAGCCGTAGCCGCAGCCTAGATCGATAATGGCGTCATTCTTCGCTCCAGCCAACAACGGTTCATAGGCATCGAGCCATAAATCGTAGACTGGCTTGCCAAGGTTTGATCGGTTATACACTTGATTCCAATGCAATTGATCAGACGCATTCGAACGTTTCGCCATCATACGACCTCCTCACGTTTTAAAGTCAACCAGGTGATCGTTCCATTTGTCTATGCCCTGGTCGCCTGAAGTCCGCACGCGCATGTTCAACGCTTGTTCTTATGGTGCAATCCTCAACATGATCATTAATCAGTCCCATTGCTTGCATGAAAGCATGCATAGTAGTTGGGCCGACGAATTTCCATCCTCGTTTTTTCAGCTCTTTCGATAGTGCTTGGGATGCTTCGGTGATTGTGGCCGTTTGCGGTTTCGTTAGCTGGTCGATGGTTGGTTCGTAACGCCAGACGAAAGCTGCCAGCGAGCCTTCTGATTGGATGAGTTCCTGAGCTCGCTGCGCATTGTTGATGACCGCTTCAATTTTGCCGCGATGGCGTATGATGCCTTTATCGTTGAGTAGACGATCGACATCTTGCTGGGTATAACCGGCGATCGTGTCGAAATCGAATTGTTGGAATGCGGCGCGAAAATTCTCGCGTTTGGCAAGAATGGTACGCCAGCTCAGTCCGGATTGAAAACCCTCCAGGCTTAATTTCTCGAATAAACGTTGATCATCACGAACGGGAAAACCCCATTCTTGATCATGATAGGCGATTAACTCCGGTACTTCACCACACCAGCGGCACCGTGCTTTCCCATCCGTCCCTACAATCGTCATACTCATTTAACTTCTCCTTCTTTCGATCACAACTTCGAATGCTGCATGCCGACCGTAGACCAGTTGTCTCTCTAATATCGTTATATCATATCCTAATGACTCTACCTGCATACGTCAATTCGCTAGAATGGATACGCCAAAAAGCGCCTCCCGCGAAGGAAGCACCTGTGCCGCTGCTTCTATTTTCACTGACCAGATAACGGAATAATCAGCTCCGCCTCAGGCGATTCGGACGTGATAGTTAATTGTCGGCCTTCCGGCCAGTGATAGCGAACAGACCTGGATAAGGGATCGATCTCGACCGTGTACAGCGTGCCGAAAGAATCCGCGAACCGCCTGTTATACAAAGCTTCTTACAGAAAATCCGCCGGAGCTACGTTGCCAGCCATTTGATAAAGATGTTCAAACCGTTCCAATGTACGGATCTCTCCGTGCCCGGCTTCCTGCATCTCTCGTTGATGGTTCGTGCAGCAGATAAGTCCGTGATCCACCGTCACTCCTTCCGGAGAGGTATACACGACCGCGTAATGTCCCTCGAGGTCTAGAAGGGAGATATTCTGAGCAAGGCGATGCGGTATGGAGCGGAGCCGCTTCACGGCTTCCGCAACGGTGATCGAAGTCGCCAGGAGGTAACGGACGATCAGAGGAATGCTAAAACCGTCGCCAACCTGATAACTTCCGCCGAAGGTGATCGC
This sequence comes from Paenibacillus sp. J31P316, assembly GCF_056269105.1. Lineage (NCBI taxonomy): Bacteria > Bacillati > Bacillota > Bacilli > Caryophanales > Paenibacillaceae > Paenibacillus > Paenibacillus sp. J31P316. The sequence goes on from NZ_JBWDNI010000002.1 coordinate 138,599, forward strand.
CGCAGCAAGCCCATGATGGTTCATTCCGTCCAAGTAGCCCCAGCCGTATTCCGCGGAGCCCATAATCCATCCTCCATCAGACAGCGGTTCATAACGGATGACACCACTGAATTCATTGATGCCAAAGTCGTAATTGCGAATCAACGTTGGATGACCCAGCCGCAGAGATATGGAGTTGCTGCAACCCGAGAAGAAAGGCGGTAGATTATACATGGCGAGCATTTGGGCCAGACCCGGTCGGTCCGGCAAGGCGGATCGCAGAGATTCAAAATCGGGCAGCAATTCAGGCATATATTGCTCGAGCAGTTGCCCTGCCTCATGAATCCCAATAGGTTGCCGAGGACGGAAGTGATCGAGATTCCAATGCTGCGTGATGTGAGAATTCCAATCATCTGCATGCTGTCTTAGTACAGGCAAGCGTCTGAACCAATACTTCTTCATTAAGCTGCTCATCTCCGACACTCCTTCTCGCCAAACCCTTTTGCATTAACCTTACCTAAACATAATCAGTTTTGCTTGATCATTTTTGCTATTATCAATCGTCCCCTCCAGGTTGTTTGAAACTACATTCGAAGCGTTTCTGAATGGTTTCCGCTTCATGAATCATTCGTTTCATCAGTTCGGACACAAGGGGAACATCATGAATGAAGCCCGTCCCCTGACCGGCCCAGCCAAACCCTTCTTCTTCCAAACCGTCATGAATCCAGCGTTTGTTGGCTTCGCCGCTAATCAGGTGCCTGAGTGCTTCATAACCGGGAGTATGGCTTTCAACGTCTAGAATATGCTCAGCAAAAGCATTTCGCAGGACCCTTGCCGGAAAACCGATGGATGCTTTTATAATCGCGGTATCTAGCTCCGAACTTCTAACCAAAGCCCTTTTATAAGCATCAGACGCATGAACGCATTCCTGTGTCGCGATAAAACGGGTACCCATCAGAATACCCTCTGCACCGAGCGCATGAGCAGCCATCCAGCCGCGCCCATCCGCGATTCCGCCTGCAGCAATCACTGGAATCCGAACCGCATCGACGATGCTAGGAACCAGAACCATGGTACCCACGCCGTCACGTCCGAGGTGTCCTCCGCCTTCATGGCCAACCGCGATGACTGCCGACGCGCCGAGCCGTTCGGCCTTCTGTGCTTGTCTACGTGAGGAGACGAGTACTAACGTTTTCATATCCGTTGGCGCCAGCCTATTCAGGATCATTGTCGGATCCCCGCCTGTGATGGATACCACGGGGACCTTCTCCTCAACGAGGATCTTCAGTCGATCTTCAATGTCAGTACCATGCATGCCTAAAGCCAAATTGACTCCGAATGGCCTGTCCGTCATGGTGCGCGCGCGATTAATCTCCATCCGCAGCATACTAGCATTGGGAAGGCTCATCGCTGTAATCTGTCCCAGCCCTCCAGCATTGGATACGGCCGCCGCAAGATCGGCATACCCCAAGTAGGCAAGCCCGCCTTGAATAATAGGGTAGTTGATATGCAATAATTCAGTCATTCTCGTGTTCCAATTCATATCCATCTTCTCCCCATAGACGGATCGTCTACTATTCCATCCATTTTGTGCTTACTAGAATCTTGGTAACCGGACTTCGTCACTCCGATCTTTCCACGTCTTGAAAAATGCCTCAGGATCACTCATCGACCAGGCTCTTGAAGGCTTATGCCACTGCGTCGCCATGGAACCGTTGATCCCAAATATCTCTCCTGTCAAAGTCAAATCCTCATCGGACCGTTTCAGAAGTATGTTAATGAAGCGTGCAACATCATCCGAATCGCCGATGTCCCAATAGGCCGGCAAGGGTTCGTTACGGCGGGCATATTTTTCGTTCAGATGCGCAATCACGGGACGGGTCATATCCGTTAAAGCAGCAGGGGCAATGGCATTGATTCGGATGCGACGATGCCGCAGCTCCTCCGCGAGCGTCCACACCATGCCCAGGATTCCGGCTTTGGCAGCACTATAGTTCACTTGTCCGACAGAACCATTCAACCCGGCTGTTGAAGTAATCAATAGGATATCGCCGCCTCGATCAGGAATGCAGGGCAGCACCCGCCGGATGCAATAAAAAGCACCGTTCAAGTGTACGTCAATTACAGATCTCCATTCTTCGTCCGTCATCTGCATACATTTGCGATCCTGCAAATGACCGGCATTATGAATCAGAGTATCAATCGAACCGTATTTCGCGACGATCGCTTCAATCATCGCCGTGACCTGGGCCGGGTCAGCGACGTTTGCGCAAAAACCGGATGCTTCTCCTCCATGCTGACGGATTTCTTCAACAACACGGTCAATGCTGGCTTGCTGCGTTCCGTTAACAGCCACCCGATAGCCGCTAGTTGCAAGCTGCAGCGCTATGCTGCGCCCAATTCCTCTGCTGGCACCGGTAATGAGAACGGTTTTATTCACTGTTCAAACCTCCCTCCGCCGAGAAATATCCACTGGCTACGACTTCATCATGCTCGCCCACAACCGTAACGTGAATCTCATCGTGCATGGTCTCAAATTCAACGTACACCGCCGTTTCCGACAATAACGGACTTAGAAAAGTCATCCGAGCGGTTCGGATCCAGTGCGTTGGATTCTTATGCAGATACATGGACTGAGCTAAGCCCATGATATACATGCCTTGGGCAATTGGGCGCTTGAACCCGGCTTTCATTGCGGCTTCGGAATCGATATGGAAAGCAGCCTGGTCATTGGAAGCATCGGCGTATTGCTGGATGGCTTCACCCGTTATTTTTTTTTTCATGATGGACCACCTCGGGATATCAATACCGTTTCCGCTGTCACGATCGGTTCACCTTTGCACATGCATGTAAGCATATGGGTATACAAAATCAAATCTCCGCTTCTGCCTGCCTTCTTTTCCATTTTCGTTAGCGACAACTCGCAAACAAGATGCGAACCTGCTTTCAGCGGGGCTTCGTAAGTAAATGACTGCCTGCCATGAATGAATGTCTGTTCCTTGTCCAGCCATGGAACATCGGCGATTGTCCAAAACGTAATCGGCATCGTGGATGGGGCAATCAATACATCGCCCATCTTCTGTAAGGGGGCCTCGATGCTGCGTGAATAGGCTATAATAGACGCTGCTGTAAGAGGATACTTAAAAGTAAAACTATTCATTCGACTGCCTCGACCAAGGTTGCAAGACCCATCCCCCCGCCGATCCCGAGTGCAGCTGCTCCGCGTGCAAAGGGTTTCCGCAGCATTTCCGCGTATAAACGCGTAATCAAGATCGCGCCCGATGCACCATATGGATGGCCTAGCGCGATTGCTCCTCCGCCGATATTGACCTTGTCCGGTGAAATCTGAAGCTCCTGCAACGAGGCCAGCACCTGCGAAGCGAAAGCTTCGTTAAATTCCACGATATCCAGATCGTCTACCGTCAGTTGGTGACGATAGAATAGGCTGCGAATAGCCGGAACAGGGCCTAAGCCTAAATAATGGGGATCTACTCCTGCCGCTCGTGCATCTACAAACCGCAGCACGGCTTGCAGATTCAGTTCCTTGCATTTCTCATGCGACATGATGAGGACAAGCGCAGCTCCATCGTTAAGGGGACATGCATTGCCGGCCGTTACGGTACCTTGCTCGAGAAAAACAGGCTGCAGCCTTTGCAGTTTCTCCAAGCTGGTATCCGCTCTTGGGCATTCATCCTCGCTGACCCAGATTCCATCCGCTTGAACAGGGACGATTTCCTGTCGAAATCGTCCTGTCATCCGGGAACGCACAGCCTTCTGATGACTGCCTAACGCATAAAGATCCTGTGCCTCTCTTGAGATGGCAAAGGCCTGAGCCACATTCTCAGCGGCCATTCCCATATCGGGATCCCCGTAGGAGCTTGGCGTAAAGCGGGCACGCGTATACAACTGCGGGGTTCCCATCAGATTTTGCGGCTTGAGTATCCTCCATGGTGCACGGCTTGTGCTCTCGACCCCGCCTGCGAGATAGATCTCGCCGGCCCCGCTTTGAATGAGTCGAGCGGCAATGTTGATTGCTTCCAAGCCCGAACCGCACTGCCGGTCAACGGTTACGCCCGGTACAGTGACGGGAAGCCCTGCTTCAAGGGCCGCGATGCGTGCGATGTTCCCTCCCGGTCCCACAACATTTCCGATGATCACATCATCAATCATGTCGTGGGCCAGGTTCGTTTCCGATAGCATATGCCGAATAAGCGGCGCGAGCAGCGCCTCAGGTTCATAATTGCGCAACACTCCCCCGATTCTGCCAATCGGCGTTCGTTTCGCCATGACAATGACCGCATCTGTCATAACGTCACTCTTTTCGCATAATCCTTCATGGATTGCCGTGCAACTTTACCGCTGTTGGTATAAATGAATTCTTCCACGGTGATGAGTTCTTTGGGTGTCTTATAACTGGCCAGATGCGCAATGCAATATCGTTTGACTTCGTCTAACGTCAACTGTTCACCGTGCCATTGAATAATGGCCGTGACTTGCTCGCCCCAATGATCATGAGGCATGCCAACAACCATGACCTCCCGAACATGCGGAATGCGCTGCAATACAGCCTCCACTTCCTCCGGAAACACTTTCAGACCGCCTGTTTTGATCATATTTTGTGAACGCCCCGCCAGATAAAGATAATCGTCGCGATCGCTATACATGTAGTCTCCTGTCCTCAGCCAGCCATCCCGAAAAACTGCCTCCGTCTCTTCAGGCGCTTGATAGTAGCCAATGAAAACCATATCGCTCCGAACGTACAGTTGACCGATCGTACCTGCAGGCACCTCCAGAAAATGTTCATCGCGAATCGAAATTTCCACCCCGTCAAAGGGTCGGCCCAATGAACCGGACTTTTCTCCCGCACTGACATCCCTATAGCTAATATAGCTCGCCTCTGAAGAGCCATAATATTCATACAGCTTAGCTCCGGCAAATATCTGCCGGCACTTTTGCTTCGATGATTCGGACCATGCTCCGCCTGAACTGATTAACGCCTGAATGGACGTTTTGCCGGCATCGGGTAGTTGCAATAACGAATCTATCATGGTAGGAACTACGAATAGAATCGTATCCGGTACCGCGGAGCACAGCTTTAGTACTTCAGCAGCCTCAAACTCCTGTAAAATATGAAAGGTTGCGCCGCTGTATAGGGTCTGTACCAGCGCGAATAACGATAAGGAATGCACGAAAGGCCCTGGGGCCAATACATGCTCCATCCTATCCAGATGGAAAGCCGCATGTGTTGCCTCAAGACTTCTAAGCCAGGAGAGATGTGATCGTAGATACCCTTTCGGACTTCCCGTTGTTCCAGATGTAAAGCCTATGAACAATGTTGAATGGGTTCGATCTTCAAGAACTTCGGGCTCGATGGAGGTTGCCCACTGATCATAGCTGCCAGGCTGTTCATTAGAGAAGGTCACCTGCTGGATGTGGCTGTGTTCTCCCGATAGGATAGGGGCAAGTTCTTGTTCGCAAAAAATCATACTTGGCTGACAGTGTCGGATAACGCTGTTCACTTCGAGCGGATTCCATTTGGGATCCAGCAGAACGGGAACATACCCTGCATAAACGGCACTGATAAAAACCTCCACGAACTCTATTCGATTCTTGGACAGGATCGCGATTTTATCACGATCAGAGCCGCATTGCTGGAATCCATAAGCAATTCTATTAACCCGCTCCAAGAGTTGGGAATAGGTAAGCTGCCTCTGCCCATGCGAAATAGCGACTCGGTCCGTTTCCTGTGATACACGGTTTCGTATAGACGCTACCAGATTCATTTTGAGTCACGCCCTAATTAGAATGTTTATTTCGGCAAGCCCATAAAGAGGCAAAAGGATAAGGAAGTCGACGTCTAATGGTTTGAATTATAATTCGGCGGCTTTGAATTGTAAACCAAAATAAATATTGCAGGTTAACAATTAATCATCCTTCGGCCAGTATCGAGGCTGAACAGAAAAAAACGACCGCTCCTCAGTAGAATACCGAGAAGCAGTCGCAGCTTCGTAAGCTTAATACTCCGAATTTGACAAATGAACGAGCGAATTTACTGAACCTGCCATTTTGCGCATCGAAAGGCTTCGTTAACACCGGCTTCCTTGATGCGGGTTATTTCTTGCCAATCAAAATTTTAAAGTCCATCGTGACTTGTTTCAGATTCATCTGTAGAACTTTTTCTATGCGCTCCTCGGAAGTCCCCCAAGATAACGGCGTCATGCCGAGCAAGGGTTCAATCAAGGGTTCGCCGAGATTAACTTGATATCGAATGCTTGCAACATCCAATAACTTGAAGTGCTCGTTGAAGCGGTTAGTTGAAAGTGAATTTGAATACACCTGTTTATTTGACCCCTGGTAAAAGCGTTCTCGCAATTCGATTAGATAATCCTGATCCGGGACGACTTTAATCACCAAACCGTGATCACCGCTAATCAATCTGTGGAATTCCGAATAATTTGCCGGCGAAAGAATGTTTAAAATGAATTGGAATCGCCGACTTGCAAATGGACAGTTTGCAAGGTCCGCGACACACCAAATCGCATTTGAATATCCAGATGCAGCCATACTGATTCCCTCTTTTGAAATATCGATGCCTACGGCCGATAGAGGGTTGATTTTATTTCGATTGATTTCGACTTGGATGTGATTTAAGTGGGACCCCTCTCCACAACCCGCATCCAGTATGCTTATCGGTTCATTGCCCCGGAATTGATTCATCATCATTTCGCTTAGCGCAGCATGCAAGGGATTAAATAAACCGCTATGGCTGATGATCCTCCGATAGTCGAAGATTTTTTTATCGTACTTCGTACTGCCGGCTCGGGACATGAGGTTTATATATCCTTGTTTCGCGATATCAAAACTGTGCCGGTTGCGACAAACGAAACGTTGAAAATGGATCACTTGCATCTGTGCTTCGCATAAAGGGCATCTGAATATCTCTTGAACCTGTTCAATTTTCTCGGCGCTCATCAACTTTTTACTTTTTTCAAACACAAAAAAGCACCCTTTCATTCGTATTCGGTGAATGAAAAAAGGCACAGTCAAATAAACCCAAGCAAATTGCTTAAAAAGCCGGGTTATGTGAGCTGCGCCTTACATTACCTTAAACGAATGAATTTGATGACCATGGTTTAACTCTCCCTCATTGCAATCCCTTAAAACACTCTTATAGTAGCATGGTTCGCTTAACTTTGTATCGTGTATGCCGACTTCTACGTCTTTGCTAATAATCACAAGCATTATCCTTTGCCCATACAATGGAATAGGCATGAGATGATAACGAGGAAGGCGGAGCCGACATGGATTTCGAACCGACTTTACGGTCGAATATAATTGCTGCAGCCAAGGAATTGAGCGGCAACGGAGTGGATTTCGCGACGTTTCGGAAGTCGTTTTGCAATCGGGACTACTGGATTTTGACGAGTAGCGGAGGATTTCAGCTGAAGGATAGCGTGACGCCGGCAGATGGCATCGGGGACATTTTCTCGAATGGGAAAAAGTACGGCTTCGAGTGCGCGACGGCCGTCATCATTATTATGTACAAGGGCGTTCTGGATACGCTCGGAGAATCGCGGTTCAACCAACTGTTTCCGAACCTGTACCTGTACTCCTGGGAGCATGACAGCGACCTTGGGCTGATTACGGAACACGCTCCCGGCGCTTACGCGCGGCCAGGGGACATATTGTACTTCAAAAACCCGCAAGTCAATCCGGAGAAAACGGAATGGCGAGGCGAAAATGTCATCAAAATGAGCGACGATCTCTATTTCGGACACGGAATCGGCATCAAGAACGCGGAAGGCATCATTTCGTCACTGAACAAGCACCGCGTTGCGGAAGCAACGGAAACTGCCTACCTCGAAGATCAGTTTATCTATCCCGATTTTGCGTATTTGTCTCAATACGCGCCGGCCAACGTTCGCCGGTATACCAATAAAGCCGGACGTTCAAACCCGAACGCGGTGAGCGCGAGCATCGGTGCTCGGAGATATATCCGGCATTAGTCAAGTAGACGTTTCATCTATTACAAGTATTTCAAGAAATCAAGGCCATCTTTAGGGGATGGCCTTATTCCACGTCCCCTGTTTTCGCATCGTCGCCCAGCTCGTTCGTCTCTGTCCGTAAATAGTCGCCATGCTCCTGCGTCCATGCCCACATCGCGGCGAAAATGGGCTGCAATCCCTTCCCCGAGACCGTTAAATCATATTCGACATGAAGCGGAACGCCGGGGTACAACGTGCGCGTGACGAGTCCTTTTTCCTCCAACAGGCGCAGCCGATCCGTCAATGTTTTCGGGCTTATCGGATACAGCTTGCGACGCAGCTCCCCGAACCTCCGGTTACCGTTAAACAACTCGAATAAGAGCGGGAGCATCCACTTGCTATCCAGGATTTCAAGAATCGGCTCGACTTTGCCCGGGCAGGATGTATCCATTTCCATCCGCTATTCCTCCATAGTTCATTTTTTGAAACTATTGCACTTAAATGTAACTACTTTTCAAATGTACCACATCCCCCTTATGATGTGAATCAAGGAAAGGAAAATACATGTAAAAGCAAAGAGGATCGTCCGGATCGGGTGGCGGCTTCCATTCGAAGAATCATCGATAGCACACAAGGAGGAATTATTTCATGAAAACCATTTTATGGGCAACTCTAACCGCTAACGGCAATTACGCGCAATCCGGCCCTGCAAACCCGCCGAGAAAAGAAGCGCAGGATGACTTCATCGCACACGCCAAAGCCGCAGGCAATTTCATTGTCGGACGTCGGACCTTCGAAGGAATGCGCGGCAATGGCGGACCTGGGCCTTTCGCGGATATGGATATCGTCGTCGTTTCCAACAGCGTCCGGGAGCTTCCCGGCGTGAAGGTCGTAAGGTCTCCGGAAGAAGCCTTGGCTTATCTGGAGGAAAAAGGTCACCGGAGCGCTCTGATCAGCGGCGGCGCGGAAATCCACAATTCATTCCTGGGCCGCGGACTTGTAGACGAAGTGATATTCAACGTGACGCCCGTGTTGGAAGGCAAAGGACTGAATCTCTTGATCGACAGCGATCATTATCGAGTCAAGTCCGTGCAGTTGTTGGAGTGCAAACCACTCGGCGGCGACGTCATTCATCTGCGTTATGCACTGGATCGATGAGTGTCTAGCCCCCGCATGGACTGAATAACCTTGGCATACTTTGATCCATTTCCATAACGCAAAAAAGCCGCCATAAAGGCGGCTCTTGTATCGGAAGGGTCTTGTCCCTTCCTATTGCCAACGCTTGAATTGTTGCCGCATGTTTTCCCTGTTCAGTTTCCACTTCTGTAACATCGGGGTTGGCACCATGCTGTTGTACTTGGCGATCTTGGCGTTAATCTCGTCAATCGCAGACTCCGGGCTAACGGAAGAATCGGTTTCGAGAAGCTTCTGAAGTTGATCCCGAATTTCATGCTGCAGCGTAAGCCAGGCCGGTAAGAAGTTCGCCTCCTTCAGGATACTGGACGTTACGTCGCCTGACGGGACATCGAGCAGCTTGCCTTTGCCTGATAAATGCTCGAAAGCCCCTTTCCGTTCCTGCTCCCGATACATCTCGCTCATCCAATCCTGCGCGGAAATGCCGGAGTTCCAGTACTGACTGGATGATACGGCAGCGTCTTTGGCGGCCTTCTCTTCCGCCATTGTTAGGGGAGATGTTTCGTTTGAGTCGGATGATGCCGGTGCTGCCTCTGCATTTGTTCGTGCTTTGTTCTTACTGAACCAATAACCCATTACACTCACCGCCTCTTCAGGTTAGAAGATCGGAAAAGCTTTACGGTATTATTGTACCTCGCACTGCTTCATCGCGTGCTTGCGGCCTTTGGCAATTTAATGAACAAAATGGAAATACATGCTAATCCCGAGGTGACTTCGAATTCCTCGTCTCCGCATTTCCTTTTATCCATTTGATTCCGATATGACTACGAAATCCTTATCCTGTTGGGAGTTTTCAATTGCTAGCCGGAATGAATGGTGATCGTCAGTTCTTCTTTGAACCCAACCCGTTGATAAACCTTTCGTCCCATCGGGGTAGCATGGATTACCGCCAGTTTCACGCCTTTTTGTTGTACGATTCCCAATGCATGCGCCAGCACCGTTTGAGCCAGTCCTCTGGAACGATAGGCTTCTACCGTTGCGATGCTATAGATTCCTGCGACATCGCCCTCGATAAAGGTACTCAGCGTGGTCACGGGCACGCCGTACAAGTAAGCAATATAATGTTGAATGTTGGATGAAGCCTGCAGGGGGCCATCTACGAACACTTTGCAATACATGTCAGTCATCGGCTTCGGTATGTCAAATCCTTCCAGGATGGTCTTTCTATAATCCTCCACCTCCTGCGGTTCGCGCACAGGCCGAACTTCCAAACCCGGTATTCCCGGTAAATTCAATTGCCATCCATCCAGATGAAGTCCCAAACCGACTAGCACATCGCGCTGCTTCACATCATTAGCCGCAAGTGCTTGATTAATGTCTTCTTCAGGCTTGTGAGAGTAAGTCAACCAACGCATTTTCTGGCCGCGGTTATGGTACGACGACTTAATGGTCTTGATTTCTTCTTTGAGGTCGATCCCTTCAGCATATTCATAGGCAACTACGCTATTGAATAATTCAAAAGGAACATCGGATTCAAAGCGTTGCGTGCGATCCGTCTTAATCAAGGTGAGCATCTGACTGAGTTCGCCGAGTCTTTCATAAGCGCGAATCAAGTTATTAACGATTAGATTCTGCATGGATTGTAAAATGTATAAAATGGAAACTAGACCTTCGCTACCATGACTCTGCCCCCACTACAAACAAAAAAATGGCTGCTGAAAAATCAGCAGCCATTTGTGCTATAGAATGAATTCAGACTATTTTCGCTTAATGCAGCGCTCTTTCGGCGGCGTCATTGTAAATCTTCAGCACTTTGTCGATGTCGCCCATGCCTTTGACCGTATTCATGAATTTCGACCAATCTTCAAAGCTTTCCTTGCCGGTAACGAAGTTCGATTCCTCGGTTTGGATGTACGTTTTGATCGGCGTCATCACTTCCGAGATCTGCTGACTCTCGTCCGGCGTGAACTGAATAGCCGGCGCCGTATAAGAAGAAGGCACGTAATCGTTGTTCGGCATCGGCAGGCTTCTCAGGTAAGGGGACTTCTCGATCGGCGTTTCTTCATACTTGCCATCGAAGTATGTGTAGTCCATTGCCGCGAAATCGACGAACGCCTTGGAATCGGCCGACATCTCCAGACCCGGCGAATAATGCCTGCTCGAACGAATGCCGTATTTGTCTCCGACGACCCAAGGATCGGCCGCATTCTTGAATTCGTCCGTGAAGGTAGGCTGCCCGTCCACGATTGTGTAGGTTTGACCCTCGATCCCCCAGGTGAGCAGACGGATGACTTCCGGATCATACTGCAGGTCTACGAACTTGGCGATATCTTCGGGATTTTTCGCCTTGGAGCTGATGCTGTACTGTCCCCAGCCGAGATCCGGCGTATTGCCGTTGGCTACGTTCTGCCATGACTTCCCGTACTTCGGGTTGTCCGGATACAGCGACACGGCGAATATTTTGCCGTTATTGGCTTCTCTCGTATAGTTCGCCGGATCCGTGAACCATTGGGCCAGCCAAATAAAGTTCTTGTCGTTCAGCGCTTTCTGCTTCAACGTGTCGTCCGTATCCGTCAGATACTCCGGATCCAGCAGCTTGTCTGCGTACAGCTTATTGGCAAACTGCAGCGCTTCCTGGTATCCCGGTTCAAAGATGCCGTATACGAACTTGCTTCCATCCCAGTAGATGTCGTTGACGACATGATTGGCTTGATAGAGGGAGCGCAGGTCGTTCCATCTTGTATTGATCGGATATTCTTTCGGATACAGCTGCTTGAGCTGTTTAGCCGCATCATAGACTTCGTCAAGCGTTGTCGGCATCTTGATGTTGTTCTTCTGGAACACGTCATATCGGTATGCGGATACATTCTGAATCAGCATGCCTTTGTCTTTTTCGAATCTCGGAAAAGACGTTTCTTTGAAGGTGAACATTTGACCGTTCGCATTGGTGACGTTGGTCATGCCGTTCTTCACCTGGCTCAAGTAATTCATATAGTTGGGCATATCGTCTTTGTATTTCATCAAATCGATGATCTGTCCATTCTTGGCCATATCGGAGGTATCGTAAAAGAGCGGCGTCATGAAGAAATCCGTCAAGTCGTTGCTTGCGATCATCAGCTTCACTTTTTGGTCGTAATCGGAAGAAGGAATGTAGTTCCATTTAATGTCGACGTTCCTGCCCATCTTCGTTTCCATCAGCTTCATCCATTCTTTCTGGATCATGCTCGTGGAGTTATCGACCCCGTTGGAAGGAAGCGTGACGGAAAAACTGATCGGATCGGTGCTAGCAGTATCCGCAGGCGCGTTAGCGCTGTTCGCATTGCCGTTCGCATTGCTCTTCGTATTGCTGTTCGTCGCATTGGCGTTATTGTTTGAATTAGAGTTGGAGCAGCCTGCTGCCGAAAAGACAAAAATGGCTGCCGCTGCAATCAGGCCGATTGACTTTGCATGTTTGCTCATCCATATCCCCCGCTTTAGATAAATGTTGTGAGACTATGATAAAGATGCCGAAGAACAATAGGCGCGCGTTCCCAACGTTTCTTAAACATCTCATATCCGAAGCGATTCGCTAGCCTTTGATCGAGCCGACAAACATCCCTTGCGTGAAATATTTCTGAAAGAACGGGTAGATCACCATAATCGGGAACATGGTAATGACGATGACGCCCATTCGTACGGATTTCGGGTCCAGCGAAGATCCGGGCGAGTTAATGGCTGCATTGCCGGCCCCCACTCTGCCTTGGATCGCGTTATTATCGAGCGTGAAGAGATAATTTCGCAGGATCAGCTGCAGCGGATACTTCGCCTGGTCTTGCAGATAGATCAGCGCTTCAAACCAGCTGTTCCAGCTGCCGACGATACCGAATAAGGCAAATGTCGCAAGCAGAGGCTTGGACAACGGCAGAATGACTTTAAACAGAACCACGACTTCATTCGCCCCGTCAATATGCGCCGCATCCTTCAATTCGGAAGGAATGTTCATAAAGAACGTTCTGAACAGGAATACGTTGTACGCGCCTACCGCGCCCGGAATAATCATGACCCACAGCGTGTCCAGCAAATGCAAATTGCGAATAAGCAAATACGTAGGAATCATCCCGCCGCTGAAAAACATCGTGATCATCAGAAATATCGTCAAAAACTTTTTGCCGACAAACCCAGATACCGTGAGCGGGTAAGCAAACAAGGACGTAAACAAGAGCATGATTCCCGTAGAACCGAGCGAATATAGAATGGAATTCAAGTAACCCGTATAGATGAAACGGTCTTTGAATATGCCTTCGTACGCTCGCAGATTGAAGCTTTTGGGCCAAATCGTAACGCTGCCCATGGATACGTCGCGGGAGCCGCTTAAGGAAATGGAAATAATATTCAGCACGGGATACAGCACGACAACCAGGATGAAGAGCATAATCATGACGTTAACCATGTCAAACGCTCTGGAGCCCAACGTTTCTTTCCTCAAGATTCTCCCTCCTTAGAACAAGCTCGTCTCCGATACTTTGCGGCTGATTAAATTCACGATGTACAAAATGACAAAGGAAATGACGGACATGAACAGGCCGATTGCGGTTGTATACGAATATTGCGCACCCATGATGCCTTGCCGATATACATAGGAACCGATGACATCCGACACCTGATACGTTGCGGGATTGTAAAGCAGAATGACTTTCTGGAAGTCCGTCCCCAAAATACCCCCCATGGCAAATATGAGCAAGATGACCGTTGTCGGCCGAATGGATGGCCACGTCACGTGAAGAACCTTCTTCCATCTGCCGGCACCGTCCACTTCCGCCACATCGTATAGCGTCGTATCGATCCCGCTCATTGCGGCAAGGTAGATAATCGCTCCGAATCCGACGCCCTGCCAGATGCCCGAAGAGATGAATATCGTTCTGAACCAGCTCGGATCAAGAAGCAAAGAAGTAGGCTCGCCGCCGAAGAAGGTGATGATATCGCTGATGAAGCCGTCCCGGGACGTATAAATCTGAATCAAGCCCGCGACGATGACGATGGATATGAAGTGCGGGAAGTACGATACCGTCTGCGCGATCTTTTTAAAACGCTTACTTTTTAACTCGTTGAACAGCAAGGCCAGAATAATAGGAGCCGGGAAAGACCATAGCAAGGAATACACGCCAAGAAGCAAGGTGTTCTTCAACACGCCGCTGGCCATCGGATCGTGAAGAAACGTTTTAAAGTATTTCATGCCGACCCATGGACTTCCCCAGATGCCCTGGACGGCGTTAAAATTTTTAAAAGCGATAAGAATTCCGTAGATCGGGAAGTAACAAAAAATAAGGACAGTAAGGAACCCGGGCAGGACCATGAAATAAAGATAGCGGTGCCGCCAAATTTTGCTCAACGTATTTCGATTTGTTGCGTGCAATGAGAACCCCCCTCTTCTAAAAATGAGAAGCATAGTATACTAACTTATTCAAGGAAAGCATACATATGAAAATAGATTCCTTACTTAACAGTTTATTAACAGCGCTTTCAAAAATGGGATTTAACTTATTTGAGTAACAAACGGGTGAAGTTCATACCTTTAAGCGTGCTTATGTACGAGATTTGCCATTCACCTCTTCCGACTTATTATACTATGCCCAAAATTTAACACATAATTTTTAAGAGGTCAAACGAAAGTTCATATGAATATCGATGAAGTTAGTATACTTTATAAACATTTTATCTTATAGTAGTGCTAGAGGTCATTTACAGGTGGGAGGCGAAGCGGCATGAGTGAATCAATATCGCCGAAGTATCAGCAGGTCAAGGAATACGTGCTCATGCAAATCGAGAACAACGAGCTCGGAAAGGACGGACGGCTTTCGAGCGAATCCGAGTATTCCAAGCTCCTCTCTGTCAGTTCGATCACAGTCCGGAAGGCATTGAATGATTTGGTTAATGAGCGAATCATTTATCGGATCAGGGGAAAAGGCAGCTTTGTTTCGAATCTTAAAGCGTCTGCGGCCGAACGTACCTTCAGCTACGTGACCTTTATAATTGCAGTAGGCAATGCTATGTACGACAGCTCCCACATGCAAATCATCAAGGGCATCCAGTCTTATTTAAGCCAGAAGGATTGCAAGCTGATCATCGAATTTGTCGAGAATGATTTCGAGAAAGAGCTGGAGCTTGTCGGCAAGCTGATTCAGTCGGATAATCGGGGGCTGCTCATCTATTCCGGGAATCCGAATGCCGCGAAGGCCTATCTGAAGGAATTGCGAAAGAACGCGATCCCGTTCGTGATGCTCGACCGCATTCCCTCCGGATACTCGGTCGACAGCGTGACGTGCAATAATTATGACGGCGTCTATGAAGCCGTTCAGCATCTCATTGCCAACGGCCACCGGAACATCGGCTTTGCCGCTTACGATTTTCATCTCAGCACGGAAATCGAACGCTACAACGGTTATCGCCGCGCCATGTACGACGCCAAGCTGGATTTCAAAGAAGAGCTTTTGTTTTTTCAGCATGATTTAGACTACGACGTGCTTATCGATGAAATCGAGAAAGGGAATCTTACCGCCCTTTTCTGCGCGAATGATCGGCGCGCGCTGGAAGTGATGGATCGATTAACCCTTTCCGGGATTCGAATCCCCGAACAAATTTCGGTCATGGGCTTTGACGACTTCGAAAACTCCAAATTCGCGAAAGTACCCTTGAGTACGGTCAAGCAAAATTTCGAGGCGCTGGGCCATGAAGGCGCGAAGCTTCTGTTCGAAATGGGCAAGCATCCATCCCGCATACACAAAAAGATATCGATTTCAACGGAACTTGTACTGCGAGATTCCGTCATAGAACGATAATAAGCGCATGAAAAAAGCCCTCGATTAACGATTCGAGGGCGTAGCTTGCGTTATGAAGCGAGGCGTCGTTCCGCCGTCAGATCTTTATCCTGCATGACGCTGCACCAATTCCACGGCCAGCACGTTCTCGACCGCGAACACTCTCGGCCCGTTCGACTTGAAACAATGAGCCCGGATCCGTCCGTCGACGACCGCCTTAATTTCAATCTTGCGCTGGGTAATCCGGTTACTCCGGTCAATATAAACGATTGTGACGATGCAGCCGACATACTTTGCGAGCGTCATATGCAATCCCTCCGATACGAACGTATGATCTTATTATAACACGAACACTCGTTCGTTATGCAAGAGGTTCATATTTCCTTTTCCTCGTTCGGAGCACCTACGTTTCATTGCTGCCGGAGACTTCCGTTAGACTACGAAATTTACGCCGGTTAATTGTTCGCTCAACGCCCACAGCCGCTCTGCGTCCTCGGCATTCACTGCCCGTTCGAATACGCCGGGCGTGAATGCTTCGGAAGTGAAGTCCGCGATGTCTCCATTCTCGCAATAAACGCCGCCCTTTCCGTCAAGCTGAGGGTGAACCGCACACCAGACGAAAGTGGCCGCGCCTTCTTCGATCGTCTTGAATTCATCGTTGTACTCCGATAAGACGCGCACCCCCTGCTCGTTCACCGCGCTAATTGCGCCTAATTCGTCATCGGTCATATAGCGGCTCAAATTCGTGATGATCGTGCCCGGATGAACGGAAAAGGTCCGTACGCCATATGCTGCTCCGCGCTTATCCATAGCCACGGCAAACAGGATGTTCGCCGTCTTCGATTGTCCGTACGCAGTCCACCTCTCGTAGTCGCGCATATCGAAGTTGGGATCTTCAAAATCAAAGCCGCCGAGCTGATGCGCGCGCGACGATACGGATACGATTCTTGCGCCTTTCGCTTTCTTAAGCGCCGGCCATAATCGCGCGGTTAGCTGGAAATGACCCAAATGATTGGTGGCAAGCTGGCTTTCGAATCCGCGCGAATCGCGAGCCAGCGGAGTCGCCATGATGCCTGCGGAATTGATAAGGATATGCAAAGGCCGGCCGCTAGCGAGGAAACGCTCGGCAAACGCATCGATGGAGGCGGGATCCATAAGTTCCAATCGTTCCAGTTCCACGCCCGGAACCGCGCTTAAGGCTGCCCGCGCTTTCTCCGGCGTGCGGGCGGGCACGATAACCGTTGCTCCGGCAGCGGCAAGCACCTTGACCGCTTCCAGACCAAGCCCGGCATAACCGCCCGTAACGATGGCGATCTTGCCGGTCAGGTCCTGGCCGCCCAACGCTTCCTTGGCGGTCGTTCTAGGCCCGAAGCCTGATTGAAGCGGGGTTTGAAGCGCATTATGATTTCGATCCGTCATGTGTGAAACCTCCTAAGATGATTGCGCATGAGCACGAATTCACTATACTTTAGTAAGAACCTTCAAACAAGTTAGTTTGTTAAACTACGTAAAATCTTAACTTTCTTCGTGGTACTGTTTTGAATCTTTGATTGGATCGTCGAAGAAAGCTTCAAGACTATCTCTTCAAAATCGCCCTTGCTGAACTATCCAAGGCGTACTCGAAGTCACGGGTTGCGATCGGTAAAATCCAAACGTCCTGCCCGTTCGGTAACGAAAATGGAGCAGCTGCCGCCAGCAGACTGCTCCAGGATGTTAAAATAACGAGTCTCGTAAGTTAACCGAGAACATTCACGGGCGATCCGTTCAGGAACGCCTCAATATCCTCTACGATACCGCGGAAAAACCCGCGGTAGGCCGCTTCGGTAACATAGCCGATATGCGGCGTGGCAAGCACATTGGGCAGCTTGCGCAGCGGATCGTCCGCCGGCAGCGGCTCCGTCTCGAACACGTCCAGCCCGGCTCCGGCAATCGTGCCGCCGCGAAGCGCCGCAAGGAGCGCTTCCCGGTCGACGATGGGAGCACGCGAGGTATTGATCAGGTAAGCGGAAGGCTTCATTAGCTCGAGCTCTCTGGCCCCGAGCAGTCCCCGCGTACGATCGCCGAGCACGAGATGAATCGAAACAAAGTCACTGCTCTCCAGCAGTTCTTCTTTCGAGGCGGCCAGTCTTACGCCTGCGGCGGATGCTTTGTCCGCGGTCAAATTTTGGCTCCAAGCTGCCACTTCCATACCGAATGCCTGTCCGATCCGCGCCACATTGCCACCGATATGGCCGAGTCCAAGCAGACCGAGACGTTTGCCGAACAAATCTACGCCGATCGTGTTCTGCCAAGACCCCCCGTTCCGCAGCGCTTCATTTTCTTGGACAAGCTTTCGCGCCAGTCCCAAAATAAGCGCCCAAGTCAGCTCGGTCGTGCCTTCTCCTCCTCCGCGCGTTCCGCATACGACGACGCCGCATTCCGCCGCGGCGGTCAAATCGATGGAAGCGTTGCGCATCCCTGTCGTAATGAGCAGCTTCAAGCGAGGAAGCCGCTGGAAGAGCGTTCTCCGAAACGGCGTCCGTTCCCGCATAATAACGACAATCTCGCAATCCTCGACCGCGGCAGCCACTTCGTCCTCGTTGTCGAAATGGGTATTGAATGTCTTCACCTCAACACGATTCGCAACGCCCGACCAGTCTGCCATCGACAGAGCGACCTGCTGATAATCGTCCAGCACAGCACATTTCACCATATGTAACCCCTCCACTCACCGGATATGCTCTCATAATCGCATACGGCTTGTTATTTGCCAAGAACGCTGACATCCAGGACACGCGGTGAGAATGCTGAACGCGGGGAAAGATGGCCCGCGGCGGAAACCGTCGCCGAGAAGACAAAATAAAAGCCGTGCGCTAACACGGCCCTCCTTCATGGAAGCCCGATTCCGGGCTCTATTCAGTACCAAGCTAAAACGTATTATATACATTTTCGCATTCTGCACCGGTCGGTTCATAGAAACAATGCTTCTTCCACCTTCCCGCGAACGGTTGATCGTACCAGGTTGGCGGACATGGTCCTGGATTGTCGAACGATCCCGGCCGGAAATACCACAGCGAGAATTTGGCCGGCCAATTCCGTTCCCCGTTTACGGCCCGTTGGGCCAGACGGCGTTCCCTCTCTCTTGCGCCTTGATAGTACAAACCATGCTGCAGCGCTTCGAACGCATGCGGTTGGTTGATCATTTGGGGGATTGTCCGAATATTTTTAAAATCGGAGCAATTCCCTCTTATCCGGTTAATGCCGACATTTCCGACAAGGAGCATGCCCATCTCGCCTTCGGTCTCCGCTTCGGCTCGAAGCAACCTTGCCAGCATGTCGATATCCTGTTTCCTGGCTTTTACGACTGCCATTGGCTCACCTCTTTAGATTTCTAGACTCATCATATTGTAGAGGAAGCGGATGTGTGACTCTAGCCTAAGAGAGAGCGACGATAAGAATCAGTTCGCGAGAACAATTCATCCGGAAAAAGCCAACGTAATTCATATATAACCCATCTACTTAACCTTGCCTCTGGCGGCAATCATCCACGTCTCCCGTACCAGGCCGTCTTCCACCACGTTCAGCTCGTCGAGCATATTGACGACGCCGCAGCAGTGCACGGGCACGATCTCGAGCTTGTCGCCGATCCGAAGCTCCTTCCCCGAGGGCGGCAGCGACAGGACGCCATGCTCTTCGTTGAACCAAGCTACGGTAATATCCGGACGGCCGACGACATAGCCGCGCCCCGTCCCGATCGCGGAATTCTCTCCGTCCGAAGTGAACACCTTCGTTCCGGCATCTATGATCGCCCGATCCGGCGCCGGTCTGCTGACGACAGTGGCCAGCACGGTCAGCGCGCACTGTTCGAGCTCGAGCGCGCGGGCCTTGACCATCATCAAATCTCCGAATACGTACGTGCCAGGCCGAATCTCCGTCACGCCGTTCGTTGCTGCCGCCGCGGCGAAGCGGCCGACAGGCGAAGAGCCCGCGCTGATC
This sequence comes from Paenibacillus sp. J31P316, assembly GCF_056269105.1. Taxonomy (NCBI): domain Bacteria; kingdom Bacillati; phylum Bacillota; class Bacilli; order Caryophanales; family Paenibacillaceae; genus Paenibacillus; species Paenibacillus sp. J31P316. The sequence goes on from NZ_JBWDNI010000002.1 coordinate 158,466, forward strand.
GACTCCACCGGAAAGCCGGAGCCGCGAAGAACCGCGGCCGCATCGCGCGCGACCGCCGCCTCGAGCGACGCAATCCGCTCCCGCCCTTCATCGTCCGCCGCGTCGTACGAATGCCCCGCGAATACGAGCACGCCGCATACGCGAATACCTTTCAACGGAACGAGCGCCGCCGCCAGGCTTTCCAGATCGGGTCCCGGCCGCACGCCGGCTCTGCCGTAACCGGGATCGATCTCGACCCGCACGTCGAGGACGAGTCCCGCCGCCAGCGCGGCGTCGGAGATTCCCTTCGCCGCCTCGAAGCTGTCGCAGGCAACCGTCATCTTCGCCCGCTGCGCCAGCCGGATCAGCCGCTCCAGCTTCGCGCCGCCGACGATCGGATACGCGACGACGATGTCTTGTATGCCGCCGTCCGCCATCGTCTCCGCTTCGCCGAGCTTCGCGACGGTTACCCCGACCGCTCCGGCCTCGACCTGCAGCCGAGCGATCTGCGGCGTCTTGTGCGTCTTCGCATGCGGACGCAGCCCGATGCCCGCCGCGTCGGCAAATCCTTGATAGCGCCGGATATTATCCAGCAGCTTGACCCGGTCCACAAGAATGCAAGGTGTATCCAGTTCGTATTTATGCAAGCGATCGCCTCCCTTCCTTCACTCTATGCGAGCTGCCCGCCGTCAACCACCATGCAGGCTCCATGGATAAAGGCGGCATCGTCCGATGCGAGGAAGGCGAACACGCCCGAGATATCCGACGGCTCGCCGGTGCGGCCCAGCGGGATCTTCTGCTCGATATACCGGCTGACGAATGCTGGATCGTCGATCGCCTCGGACATCTGCGTCCGGATATAGCCGGGGCATACGGCGTTCACGCGAATGCCGTATGCCCCGAGTTCCATCGCCATCGTCTTCGTTAGCAGCACGACGCCGCCTTTGGACGCGTTGTAATGGGCGTATTGCGCTTCGCCCGCCAGGCCGTTGGTGGAAGCCATATTAATGATCACGCCGCCGCCCCTCTGCTTCATCGACCGGGCTGTGCGCTGGGCGACGTAAAACATGCCGTTCAGATTCACGTCGATCATCCGTCGCCAATGTTCGTCCCGAATATCGAGGAACGGCTCCTCGCGGGCGATGCCCGCATTGTTGGCCAGAATGTCGATGCCGCCGCGCTCGCGAACGACGCCGCCGACCGCCTCCTCGACTTGGTCAGGATCGGATACATCCAGCACCCGGCAGGATACCGACCGCCCTGCGCTCTTCAGCGCGGCTGCCGCCCGGAGCAGCGGCTCCTCATTGGTATCCGCCATGACGACATGGGCGCCTTCCGCCGCGAACCGCTCCGCGATCGCGTACCCGATTCCTTGCGCGGCTCCGGTTACAAACGCGACGCGGCCGACAAAACGCTGCATAAGGCATTCTCCCTCCATCCCGTTAATCCGCTCTGCATACGATGGCGTCCACTTCCACCTTGATGCCGTCCAATCCCGCCTCCACGCAGCTGCGCGCCGGGTAGGGCGGATTGAAGTACGTCCGGTAGACCGCATTGAACCGTTCGAAATCCGCCATGCTCGCCAAATACACCCCGACCTGCACGACATCGTCCATCGTATGCCCGCCGGCTTCCACGATCGCCCGGATATTGTCCAATGTCAGTCTCGTCTCGGCCTCGATATCTCCACTGACGACTTGGCCCGCCGCATCCAGTGGCCCCTGTCCGGAGATGAACAGCAAAGGTCCCGCCGCGATACCCTGCGAATAAGGTCCGCCGCCTGGCGAAGCCTGCGGGGTTGTAATCGCTTTTCTCATGATAATTCCTCCAATCGCTATCGTGGTCCCGTTCCATCCACGCCTTCGACAGTTGACTGACCGCACCAGCGCAGCATTGCAGCGGCATAGATCTCCACCAGGATATACAGACTGTCCAGGTCCACGAATTCCCCCGGCGCGTGAGCGAAGCCGCCCGCCGGGCCTAGAATCAGCGCAGGCGACGAACCGTATTCGTTGAAGACGAACGCGTCGCACGCGTAGGGCGCTCCGGTAACCTCCGCTCGCTGTCGCGTAGCCGCTTCGATCTCTTCGGCAAGCAGAGCGATGAGCGGCTCCTCCGGCGCGACCGCGCAGCCCGGCAGGAAGCGGATCAATCGGGCGAATTCGGGCGGCGCGAGCCCGTCAATGTAATCAAGGCCGCAATAACGCGCATACCCGGCCGACAACTCCTCGCGCAGCTGTTCCTCGGTAATGCCGGGATAGCATTCGGCCCAGATATCGACATGGCATTCGACGGGTCCTACGTCGCACAGTGGCGCCTCCGGATCCCCGGCCGCAAGCCGCGTCACGATAATCGGCAGCGACGGCCCGCCGCTCGCCGAATACCAGGGAGCAGGGCCGGGGGCTTCCGCGCGCTCCCGCTCGTACGCTTCCAGGAAGAGAATGAACCGGGCGGCATCCAACGCCGGATTGCGCATCGTCTCGCCGCTGAACGAAAGTCCGGTGGTGCCCCGAAAGGTCACGCGCCACAGGGCGCCTCCCCTCGTCGCAGGGTACAGCGCGAGATTCGTCGGTTCGGGGATGATGACCCCGTCCGCGTCGATGCCGCGGGCGCGTCCCGCCACCGTACCGTTCGCGCCGCCGAATTCCTCGTCCACGACGGACTCGATCCATACGTCTCCCTGCAGCCGGATGCCCAGATCCATCAGGCATCGTACCGCCATGACGGACGCGGCCAGCCCGCCCTTCATGTCGTAGGAGCCGATCCCGTACAGCCTGCCGTCCGCGACGATCGGCTCGAAGGGATCGGAATCCCAGCCCGGCGCGACGGCCGCCGTATCGATGTGGCTGGAGAACAGCAGCGATTGCCCACCGCCACCCGTCCCTCTCCATATTGCCGCCACGTTCGGCCTGTCGCCGTAGTCTTTGCCCGGATAATAAGCCGGATGTTCATGGAACCCTGGCGTCTCTTCCGGATTATACAGTTCGGCAGCAAGGCCGAGCGCCTGCAATTGCGCGCACAGCATCTCCTGACAGGCCTTCTCCGTCCCGAACGTTACGCGGTTCACGGTGTCGTACCGGACGAGCGCCGCCACCAGCGCGATTATTCGTTCGCGGTTGGCCTTGATCCACTCGCGTATCCGTTCCTGCGCGCCGTCATACCTTTCGCTGTCGCTCATTCCTGATCCCACCTCTTCGTGATCCTGCCTCTTCCTGATCCTACCTCTACAACGACCTGACCTCCCTGTTGTCAGAACTTCCGTCAAGCCATTCACGGTTCGACGAGAATCGCCCGGCATGGAGCGGCGCACGCTTCGGGGACGCTAAGCGGCAGCGCCACGAGCGTCCACGGTCCCCGGCCCGCCTCGCGCAGCCGCACGAGAGGGGCGGCCATCAGCCGGTCCTTGGCATAGTAGCGTCTTAGCAAGGCCATGTCGGCCGCAGGCTTGCGCGGATCTTCGATCGAGGTGATGTCCAGTCCGAGCAGGCCGACATCGCGCGCGATCACCCAGTCCATCGCATCGTCCGCGAAGTAGGGACTGTTCTCGATAAAGCCTGGCCTGTGCCAGTACGCATCCCAACCGGTCGCGATCAGCAGCGCATCCCCCGGAGCGAGCACCGAACCGACGGCCCGCTCCAGCTCATCCGCCGTAATCGTATCTAGCGGCTCCTTATCCGGCAGCTGCGCGACCCAGGCTCTCGTCATCAGGCGCGCAAGGCCGACGTCGCCGAGCCGTTCGCGGTCCGCGAACAGGTGGCTGGCCGTCTCCAGATAAGTGCCGGCCAAGGAATGAAGCCGGAACGCATGACCCTCGTAGCCGTGCGTGGCCAGATCGGCGACCGCCTCGATCGCGACGTCGGGAAACGGCGGCCCGCAGCTCCACATGCCGCCGCGCAGCTCGCCGGTCAGGTCCAGCCGCTTCGTCATTGCGACTGCCGGGCCAAGCCGCCGAGGCCGTATCGATAGCCGAGCAGCGTCTCGCTCACGCGTTTCGCGTCGGAAGGCAGCAGCGGCAGGCGCGTCTCCTCGCTCTTGAACAGCCCGAGATGCCGGAACAGCGCCTTCGTCGTCGGAATTTCGTCGCCGGGACCGAACATATGCACGAAGGGAAGAATCGTCCTCGCGAATACCGCGAAGCTCTCCTCTCGCTTCCCGGCCCGATGCAGTTCCCAGCCCGCTTTGAACGCCTCCGGGAATATTAGGGGAGCGATGATCATGTTTCCGTCCACGCCAGCCTCAATCGCCCGGTAGCAGACGATGTCGTCGCCGCCGAAGACGGCGAGCGACGTGCGCTGCTTCAGCGCGACGATTTTCCCCATGTTGTGGTCGGTCATCTTGATCGCTTCGATCGCGGGCACGGCTTCGGCGAGCTCGATCAGATCGCCGGTCGTATACGACGTGCCGGTCGTGACGGGGTTGTCGTAAAACACGATCCCGAGTCCCGTCTCTTTGGCTAAACGCCCAACGTATGCCTTCACCATCGCCAGCGAATTCGGAAAATAGTAGGGACTCGGCACGAGCGCCGAACGAATCCCGGCGGCGGCGGCGACCCGGCCGATCCGGATCGCTTCCTCCAGATTGGTATGACCGAGTCCGATGACCAGCTGCTTATCCGGCAGACGATCCGCGAAGAAAGCGGCCATCTCGATGCGCTCCTCCGCGGATAGGGCGGGCGCCTCCCCGGTGCTGCCTCCAATTACATAACCTTCTACATAATCGGCCGTATGGCGAATCAGATTCTCGAACCCTTCATAGTCGATCTTCCCCTTGACGAACGGCGTCGGAATGACGGGAATATTCCCTTTCATGCTGCACTCCTCCTTGATTACCATCTTGTTCATGAATGCCAGGACTCCTGTTGATAATCCGGATAGCTGTCGTTGTCCAGATACAGCCGGACGGACGCGGCGAGCCTCAGCCCGGAGGCGGGGCAGCCGGAGTCGATCGGACCGTGAAGCGCCTGTCGGACCGCCGCTCGCTTACGGACGCCCGGCACGCAGCAGAATAGGCGCGGAGCGGACAAAATCGTCGGAATCGTGAGCGTTAACGCTTCGGTCGGCACGCGTTCCAGCGTCTCGAAACACCCGTCGTTCACCTGCTGCTCGCGGCTCCGCTCCTCCAGCCTCACGACCCTGACCGCCTGAGGATCGTCGAAAGCCGCGAAAGGCGGATCGTTGAAAGCGAGATGCCCGTTCTCCCCGATTCCGATGCAGGCGATATCGAGCGGGTGCTCGCGAAGCAGCTCGCCGTACCGACGGCATTCGTCGGACGGGTCGTTCAAGCCGTCCAGGACATAGAACTGTTTCGGCCGACGCGCACTGAACAGTCTTTCGCGCAAATAAGAGGAAAAGCTCTGCGGCTCCTCCGCCGCCAGGCCGATATACTCGTCCAGATGGAAGCAGACGACGCGATCCCATTCGATATTCGCATCGGCCCGAAGGGCATCCAGAAACTCGTTCTGGGAAGGGGCCGAAGCGAATGCGATCGAGACGGCTTCCTGCCGGGCAAGCAGCACCCGCAAGCAGTCCGCCACGTCCCGGGCGGCGGCCTTGCCAAGCTCCTTACGCGAGTCGAAGCGAAGCACTTCCATTCGGCTTACAATCGTTTCGCTCATGTCGACCTCCTGCGGGGCGTCCGAAACGTTCGGAAACGTTCCGAATCGCCTATAGTTTTTTGATTCGGCCTGTAATCCGCTCCATGTGACGGCGGTTCCATTCATCCCCGCCGGGCGCGTTGCCGCTCATCCAGATCGGGGGCTCGATCTCCTCGGCGACGAGCAGTCCGATCGTCTCCGCGACCAGCGCGTTCAGCAGATAAGCGTTCGCGAACGTCGACATCGCGCCGACGCGCTGCGCCAGCCCGTCGATGTCGAGCACGGCGTCGCCCACGCCGATTCCGCAATCCAGCACGACGTCGACGAGCTCGTGCAGATTGCGCTTGGAGGGGTGACGGGCCGGGTGGCTCTCCGGCGTGTTGCTTGCATGGGCGGCCGAGGTGACGCCGATCGTGCGAACACCGCGCCTCTTCGCTTCCAGCGCCGCGTCGATCGTCGCCGCGTTAATGCCGTAAGCGTTAATGATAATGAGCAGGTCGCCGGCCTCAAGGGCGTAGTCATCAAGCACGATCACGGCATAGCCGGGCGTGCGCTCGATCGCCATTGAGCGCAGTGCACCCCCGCTGAGAAGCGTCCCCTCGTCGAGAATGGCGCTGATGTGCATCAACCCGCCGGCCCGGAAAAAAATCTCCTGCGAACCCAGGTTGGAATGTCCGCCCGGGCCGTAGGCGTATACGATCTTGTCTGCTTTGATCTGTTCCGCGACCATGCGGGCCGCTTGCAGAATCGACGCTTGCTGCCCGTCGTGCAGCTTGTGCAAATGCTCCGTGACGAGCGTCAAATAGCGGGTCATCGGGGATATCGACATGTACGGTCCTCTTTCCGATTCTTGAATGGGATACAACCTTTTCACTCGTCCGGCGAATAGCGGAGCCACAATAATCGATGAGACTAGAAACGACGCGATTAATGCAACGAGCCTGGAATCGAGGCGAGCTCCACGCCGCGCTTCCAAACATTAACGACATTAAATATCGGATTCTGCCCCGGCCGCCACGCGACCGCGACCAGGTCCGCCGCACTCCCTGCCCTCAGATTCCCCAGCTCCGGCCGCCCGAGCAGGCGCGCCGGTATATCCGCGGCCCTGTTCCAAGCCTCCGCCATGCCGCAGCCCGTGGAGCGCATGAAACCTTCGACGCATTCGATCAGCGAAGCGGAGGAGCCTGCGAGCAGCCGGGGGTCGGAGGCGAGATGGAGACGGCCGTCCGGACGAAGGCAGACCCGGCCGCCGATCGGCGTGTCGTACACGCCCGGCGTCATTCCCGCCAGATGGACGGCATCGCTCACAAGGAACAGCCGATCGCCCTTGGCGCGCGCCATCGCCTTGACGACGGAAGGACTCAGATGATGACCGTCGGCGATGAGGCTCGCCCACAGATCGTCCTCTGCCAGCTGCTCCCAGATATAGTTGGGGTGTCGAGGCAGTACGGCATGCGCACCGTTGCCCAGATGCGTCGAGAGCGTCGCGCCGGCTCCGACAGCCTGGCTAATCCGCTCGCCCGATGCAGCCGTATGGCCGATCGCAACCCGGATGCCGGCCGCCGCGAGGCGAGCGATCAGCTCGAGCGCCCCGCTGCGCTCGGGCGCAAGCGTCACGATGCGGATACGGCCTCCGGCCGCCTCCTGCAGTGCCAGCCATTCGTCCCAATCGGGGTCCCGAACCGCCTCCTTCGGGTGCGCGCCGCGCGGACCGTCCTCGGACGAGATCCAAGGTCCTTCCAGATGGATGCCGGCCACGCATTCATCGATCAGCTCATCGCGCTCGCAAGCTAGCCGAATACCTGTCATGGCGCGATGCATTCGTTCGAACGAGCCGGTGATCACGGTCGCGCAGTAGGTCGTCGTTCCCCGCCGCAGCAAGGCCAGCGTCATCCGGCGGACCGCTTCCGCCATCCGGCCGGAATCGGCATATTCCTTGTTCAGATCCTCGCCCTCAAACCCGTTCACCTGAAGATCGACGAGGCCCGGCAAGATCAAGCAAGGCGGCTCGGAACCAAATTCTGCAGGCTCTCCGCATTCAGGCGTCCTTCCCCTATCCGACATTTCCGCTTCGTCCATTTCCTCCAATGACTCGATCTTCCCGCCGCTCAGGCGGAGCCGGACGAGCCTGCCCGATTCGAAGTGACTGCCGCGGATCTCTTGCCCATTCATAGATCCTCCGCCGTCAATCCGTACCCGTACGGGTACTTGTCGCTCACGGCAACCGGCAGCTTCCCCGCAGCGGGGAGCTGGCCGTACAGCACCTTTAGCGCGGCATTGATCGAATGGATGCAATCGCCGTAAGCGCAGATGCAGTTCGCATAAGGCGCCATCGAGCGCAGCACGTACGGACTGCCGAAGAGGAGCAGAGCGGCCTCGCCGTGTTTCTCCCGTATAGATTCGATGAGCCCGAGCTGGGAGGCGGGCACGGTACCGCTCCCCTCCTTGTAGGACAGCACCCGCACGAACGTCGCATACACGACATGCTCATAGCGGTCGTCCGCCAGCGCTCGCTCGACATTCGCACCATCCTCGGCGGTCGGATGTTCGTTCACGACCAGGCAGTCGAGATCATCCGCATATTCGGCGCACCGCGCGCGGATGTAGTCCGCTTTGCCCGTGACGACGTAGCCGAGGTCCTCGGCTTCCTTCCCTTCCTCCTCGCCCTTGGTGACGATCAGCAGCGTCTTCCCGCGCGTGAACGGAAGGTTTCTCTCCTCGAGCAAGGTAACGGATCGTTCGGCAATCTCCCTCGCGATCGCGGCATGCTCGGGCGAGCCGACGATGCGCCGGGCCTCCTCAAGCCCGATCGGCGTCCGGTCGAGCAGGCCCAGCTTCTCCCTCGCCGCACGGATTCTGCTTACGGACTCGTCGATGCGCGACTCCGGGATGTCCCCGGCGCGGACGGCTTCGACAAGCGCCCGGTGCGTCGTCTCCGGATCGGACTCATAATCCTGCAAAATCATATCGTGGCCCGCCTGCACGGCCATGACGGCCGATCGCTCGATGCCGTACGGCGACTTGACGGCCCGCATCGTCAAGCTGTCGGACACGAGCAGCCCCTCGAAGCCGAGCTCATCGCGCAAGAGTCCCGTCATAATCGTCGGCGACAGCGTCGCCGGTATCCGGTCTTCGCCGGGGGCGAGCAGCGCGGGGTATAGAACATGGGCCGTCATGATGCCCATCAGCCCCCGCGGAATCAGCTCCCGGTACGGTTTCAAGTCTACGTCGAGCAGGTAATCCTTGTCGCGGTCGACCGTCGGCATCGACACATGCGAGTCCTCGCGCGTATCGCCGTGCCCGGGGAAGTGCTTGGCCGTCGGAATTACGCCAGCCTCCTGCATCCCCCGCACGAGCTCGGACGCCAGCTCGACGATCAGGCTTGCGCGGTCGGCGATCGCCCGCGTATTGATAATCGGGTTGTCGGGATTCGAATTCACGTCCACGGTCGGATTGCTGACGATGCCGAAGCCGACGGCCCTCGCCTCGCTGGCAATGCAGGCGCCCATCCGGTAAGCCAGCTCGGGGGAACGCGCCGCGCCGAGCGCCATCAGGGACGGGAACGAAGTGCCGAAGCGGAACGTCTCGGCCAGCCCGTGCTCCGCATCCAGGTAGAACAGGACGGGCTCGGGCGCGGCCGCCTGGAATTCGTTCACACAAGCGACGACGTCCGCAAGCTCCCGCGAACCCTTCGTAGTCAGCAGGACGGCGCCGATCGCGCCGATTTTGCCTTCGGCGTTCATCCGCTTGGCTTGCTCCATGTAATCGTGTCCTCTTACGACGATCATCTGGGCGATTTTCTGCTCCAGCGTCAATTTCTTCAGCCATTGCTCCGAGCTCTCGGCCATAGGTACCCTTCCCGTCATTGATTATCGTCCTTCATGCGAAGCTCAAGCTCCGCCCCTGCGATCCGTCCGATGATGATGTCCTCGACCTCCGGCACGAACGTCCCCCTGAAGCTGCCGAACAAATAATTGCCGTCCGCCTCGTAGCCTCCCTCGGCGATCATTTTGCTCGTCGGCACGTAGAAGTAGTTGCCATTGCTGTAACCCAGCACGATCGTGCGGCCGCCAGGGTACATCCCCTTGAGCCGAAGGGCATAGCCGCTGGCGACCTCGCCCTCCATCGCAATCAGCCGGGTCTCCTCGTCGAGCTGCCAGATGCTGATATAGAGCCGCGCGCGATCCCGTGCCGTGCCTTCCTTGATGAGCCGCAGCGTACGATGCGCGCCTTTCCTGCGATAATCGCCGAGCAGCGGATCCCGAAGCATGCGCTCGTAATATTCGGGCTCGGTCTGTTCGGTATAGAGCAGCGGCTCCGTCAGGAAGGTGCGGAAGCTGCAGCGGACCGGACTGAAACCGCCTCCGTCGATCAAGCGGATGATATCCGCGGCCAGTTCGGCGCCCGCCTCCTCCATCTCGGCATAGCTGCAATTTTTGAACGCCCCTCCCTCCGCGCTCTTGAGCGGCTTCAGCTCCGCGCAGCATCCCTGCAGGAACAAGGCGGTCGCACCGGGGTAGGCCTCCTCCAGGCGGCGGTTCGTCGCACCGACGAAGTCGTTGGAGAACAGGTAGTTGTCCGGACCCATCGAGGTCGGATGGCAGCCGTAGTTGTAGAGGATCGCCTTCCGTTCGTTCGACCGGTCGACCAGCTGCAGCACGAACAGATCGTCGTCGTACGCCGCCTCCGGATACGGCGCCCATTTGATGCCATTCCCGGTCGGCTTCCTGCGGCTGACCGCGAATCGGGAGCTTCCTCTTCCGAGCAGCAGCTCCCCCTCCTCCAGGCGCTCATAGCAATCGCTCGTCAACCGAAGCAGCGTATCGCGCAAGAAAACGTAGTAGACTTCGTCTTCGGGAAGCTCGGCAGAACCTCGATTGAAGTCCACGCCGTCCGCCATGCTGTAGAGCGTGTCGCGCTTCGATTTGTCCGGGCCCGTCAATTTGATAGAGGCGTGCGTGTGCGAGAAGTTGATAAGCACCTCGTCGTGTTTCAGGCCGAATGCCTCCTCCAGCGCGTCCTTCACGCCGACGATGAAGCTGCGGTCCGATCCGACGGCGTCGAGCGTCACGATGAGCAGCGTCTTGTTCGCCTGCAGCAGCGCCGTCTTGGCATAGACGGGATCGTGGACGCCCTCGCTCTTGCGGATCCTGTCCCCGAAGCCCGCAAGCCATACCGGCTGACTTGGCGTGATATCCGCCGCGGCAATGCCGAATTTCATTTTACATCGCCCTCCTATTCCTTGATCGCGCCGATCATGACGCCTTTGACGAAGAAACGCTGCAAATACGGATACAGAATCAGGATCGGACCCGTGGCGACGATGATCGTCGCGTACTTGATCGTCATGGCGATCTGCAGCTTGTCGCCGCCCGAATCGGCCGTCATGCTGTCGGTGCTGTTGCTGATCAGAATTTCACGCAGAATAAGCTGCAGCGGGTATCGGTCGCGGTCCCGCAAATAGATGAGCGCGTTAAACCAGGAATTCCAATGCGCCACGCCGTAGAACAGAATCATGACGGCGACGACGGGCATGGACAGCGGCAATACGATTCTGAATAGAATGGTCATGTCGTTGGCTCCGTCCAGCCGCGCCGATTCCTCCAGGCTGACGGGGACGGACTGGAAGGCCGTTCGCATGATAATCAAATTGAAGGTGTTCATCGCCACGGGGAAGATCAGCGCCCATAAGCTGTCCAGCATCCCCAGCCCGTTCACGAGCATATAGTTCGGGATAAGTCCGCCGTTGAAAAACATCGTGAAGACGATCAATAGCATGATCGGATTTTTCATCATAAAGTGCTTGCGGGACAGCACATAGGCGCCTAACGCCGTCATCGCCATGTTCACGAACGTCCCGACGGTCACGACGAACAGCGTATTCAAGTACCCGCTCTTGATAATGGGGTTGTTGAATACGGCCTTGTAGGAATCCAGATTGATGCCGCGGGGCAGCCAGAGCATGCCCCTCGTCCGGGCGATCCATGCCGGGTCGCTGAAGGAAGCGACGAGCACGTACCAGAACGGATAGAGGCAGACGAACATCAGCAGCACCATAAATACGTAATTGCAGCCGTCAAACAGCCGTTCCCGGGCCATTCCTCGGTCCATCGGACGATCGCCTCCCCTTACCAAAGCTTGGTCTCCGATACTCGCCTGCTTAGCGCGTTGGCCGCGATCAGCAGAATGAAGTTGATGACCGAATTGAACAATCCGATCGCCGCGCTGAAGCTGAAATTCGCCTCCAGAATGCCTTTGCGGTACACGTACGTGCCGATGACGTCGGCGGTGCTGTAGGTCGCCGTATTGTACATCAGAATGATCTTGTCGCTGTTGATGGACATGAGGCCGCCGATTTGGAGAATCAGCAGGATGATAATCGTCGGGCTGATGCCCGGCAGCGTGATGTGCAGATTCTGCTTGAGCCGGCTAGCTCCGTCTACCTTCGCCGCTTCGTACAGGGAGGGATCGATGCCGGCCATCGCGGCCAAGTAGATGATCGTGCCCCAGCCTGCGTTTTGCCAGACGCCCGAGCCGACGAACAGCGTCCTGAACCAACCGGCTTCGCTGAGAAACGCATGCCTGGCAAAGCCGAACTGCTCCAGTATATCGTTGACCAGACCGTCGCGAGCCAGGAAGTCGACCATCAGCCCGACCACGACGACCAACGAAATAAAGTAGGGTAAATAGGCGACCGTCTGAACGATCCGCTTGAACATCGCATTGCGCAGCTCGTTAAGCAGGAACGCCAGCACGATCGGCGCAGCGAACTGGAAGACGAGGTCGTAGCCGCTCAGCAGCAGCGTGTTGCGAATGAGACGTCCGAAGTAGAAGCCGTTGAAAAACTCCTCGAAATAACGAAAGCCCACCCACGGGCTATGCCACATGCCCGTTCCGGGCGAATAATTTTTGAATGCGATCTGAATGCCGTACATCGGCACGTAATGGAAGATTACATAGTAGAGCACGACGGGCAGTATCATGAGATAAAGATAGCGATTCATCCGAATATCCCGCAGCAATCGGTAACGGAACTTGCCGGGGTTGGGTGCGGGCGGCGCGGCGGCGGCGGGTTCGGCCTTGGCGCTAAGCTGAGGCATCGGCAATCCTCCTTGTATTCGCGTAAGGGCAGGCGTGTCGGAAGAATCCGAACGTCGAGAGGCCTGGGCAGGAGCATCCGCTCCGGGGCCACTCGCCCCGGAGCGAACCTTCCGCCGGTTATTTCGCCAGATAACGGTCATAAGCGTCCTGATACAGCTTCACGGCGTCGTCGATTCCGAGCTGCTTCAACGTCTTCTGATAATCGTCGAACTTCGTCAGCGGCTCCTGGCCCATGATGAACTTGTTCATCATCTCGCTGTTATAGGTATTCAGATCGGTCATGATGGACGCGTACTTCGCCTGTTCGTCCGCGTTCAGCAGCGCGCCCGGGAGCTCCTTCGAATGGTCGGCATCGACCCATTTCTCCATGGCGTCCGTCTGCTCCGGATCGGCATGCCACTGCCGGTCGGCGTCCGAATCCGCGGCGAACGGACCGCCCGACGTCTGCAGCGCGTAGGTCGCGAGCACCTCGGCGATGGACAATTTATTCGGGTTGTGCAGAATGAGGTCGGTGTATTTCGGCTTGCCGTCGACCATCGTGTAGCTCTCGCCTTCGACGCCGAAGTTGAAGAGCAGGGAGCCTTCCTTGCCGTAGCCGTAGTCGAGCCAGGCCGCGATTTCTTCCGGATTCTTGGCGGAAGCGGATATCGCAGAACCGTTGCCGGTGATCAATGCGCCTACCTTCGAGAGCGCCTTCTCGCCGGGCTTAAGCGACGGGAACGTCGTGCCCACCAGCTTGAAATTCGGATCCGTTTCCTTCTTCATTTGAATGTAGCTGCCGAGATTGCTTCCCGCCCAGCCGGCCATCGAGCCCAGCTGATCGTCCAGCATTTTGCCGTCCCTGATCTTGGGATCGGACGTTAAGTAGTCCTTGTCGATGAGCCCTTCCGCGTACCACTTGTTCATTAACGTCAGGAAGTCCTTGAAGGCAGGCTGCGACGGACCGAACAGTACCTTCCCGTTCTCCTGGTAGAAGCCGGGCGTAATGCCGTAGGCGCCGATGAAGGGATAGCTGCTCTCCAGATCGGTTTGCCTGTAGAAGAAGGGGATCTCATCCTTCTTGCCGTTGCCGTTCGGGTCGCCGTCGCGGAAGGCGATCAGCGTCTTCTCCCATTCGTCGATCGTGGCCGGCACCGGCAGCTTTAATTTGTCGAGCCAGTCCTTGCGGATCATCAATCCATGGTAGACGTAGATCTGCGGATCGTCGCCGATGAGCGGGAAGGCGTAAATATTGCCTTGGTCGGTAGTGATCGCTTTGCGGACGTAAGGCTTATCCTTCAGCAGCTGGGCCAGGTTAGGCGCGTACTTGTCGATCAGTTCGTTCAGCCGGAGAATTTTGCCGTCCTTGATCGCCTTGTCCGGATAGTTCGCCGCCCAGTTCGTGTAGATCACGTCCGGCAGCTTGCCCGTGGCCATCATCAGGTTGAACTGGTCCTTCGTTTGCGCTTCCCCTGCGGGAGGATGCTGGAACTCGATCTTCGTGCCCGTGATCTTCGTCAATTCCTTGTACAGGCCCATCTCGTTATAATCTTTGATCGTGACGGCGGCGCCTGTATCCATCGGCACCCAGTAGGTCAGAGAAGCCGGATACTTCGGTCCTGCGGTCGTCTGGGCGGTTGTTTCCGCGTTTGCGTTCGATGCGTCCGCATTTGCGTTCGTCCCTCCCGCGTTGGCGTTCGACGCCGGCGGACTGCTGCCCTCGTCCGCCGGCTCGTTGTTGCTGCCGCTGCACGCGGCTGTCAGACCGGCGAGCAGCGCCAGCGACAGCGCGACAGCGCTGCGTTCCTTTCTCCACATCTTGTTCATGTGATACCCTCCCGATTATGTTTTGGCCTCTCTCGGCTTGCCTTCACTATAAGGGCGGTCCAGGGCACTGAATATAGCCCATATTATAGATGCGTGATCTAAATTACGTCTTTATGTTAATTTTCTTCACACAAGATGCTTGTTACAAGTGTGGAATCCGTGGTTTATAGGCGTTTCCGACTGTCGATTCGCGTATTCGTATGTTATTTGGATAAATTTCGCTTAACTTTAATGAGATTATGTCATATTACCTAACGTAAATATATCGATACTTGAAAATCTTCATGGTTCTCGCACCGGAGCGTCTCCGCCGATCAGACGCGTAGCCGTCTCGCGCACAGCGAACTCGACCCCAGGCGCAAACGGGCTCGGCAATCCGAAGTAATAAATCGACTCCTTCGCCTCGTATCCCCCTTCGGCAAGCTGTACCTCCGTCGGGACGTAACCCACCATGCCGTTACAGTAGGCCAGCGGCAGCACGCCGGGGCTGATGCGCTTCGCATGCAGGCCGTATTCGACCACCATTTCGCCGTTCATCGTCAAAAAAGAAAGCCCTTCTGCGAGCGTAAGCAGGCTCATTCGAAGCGGCATGCTCGCGGCCGTGCGCGCCGGGCTCTCAAGCAGCAATCGGCACCAATCTCCGCTCATGCCCGGCTCCTCGCTTCCGACCAGCAGTTCCTCCTTGCTGGGCACGCGCGCGAACGGCAGCAAAGCGTAATCGCTGGCCGATACGATCGGACAGGAAGCCAACGTCTCCATCTGCCGGTCCAATGCGCCCAGCACGGCGTCGGACAACCGCTCTCCCAACCGGCATACATCGGCATCCGAGCCCCGGTAGAACTCGCCGTCCCGAATCATTGCCGGACGGATATCCCCGCAGCAGCCCTGCAGGAACGAAACGATCGCCCCGCCGCCGACCGCTTCCTCCACGCGCGCCATCGCGATGCCCGGGTACTCCGAGGAGACGAGATTGTCGTCCGTGACGGTCGGATGGCACGCATAGTGAATCATGACGCCCATCGTCCGCTTCGACTGCCTATCGCGATAACGGAGCACGATCACCTCGGGATCGAACGGCCCGTCGGGATTCGGAGCCATCGTCATCCGGTCTCCGACCCGCTTGCGGCGGTTGATGCCGATCCGGCATTCGGCCGTTCCCTTCTCGATCGAGACGGGCGACAGCGCTCGGCTCGCCTCGTCGACAGCTTCAAACAGCCGCCCCTCCATATACGCCACGTATTCGTCGTTCGCGGGATGCAGCAAATTCACCGTCCAAGGTCCGCTGTGGGTATGCGTCGCGCTAAGAATCACCGCGGAGGCAGGCATTCCGAACCGTTCTGCGAGACGGCTTTCAATGGCCTCCGCCCGCGCAGTGCTCCATGCCAAAATATCGGCCTGAACGATCAAAGCTTGCCTATCCCGTCCCGCTGCGTCGGTCTGTTTGAAGAACCAAGCCTTGACGAACAGCGGATGCGCAACCGCATCGAAATCTCCCGTACGATGGCCGAAGCCGGCCAGCGGCATCGGGGTCCGAGGCGTGATCTCCCGCCTCGCGGTTCCCAGCCACAGATCAGTCTCCGGTTTCTTTCCCGGGACGGAATCTTCCGCTTCCGATGACGCGGCTCCCTCTTCAGCCGCCGATTCCATTCCCATCTTCATCCCCAGCTCCTTCCCCGCCTGGCTGTTCTCACTATATAAAGCGCATTCACAGCTTGAAAATAGTCGGTTTTACTCCTGGATGAACCGGATTACGCATCGCTATTAAAATCCTCGATTCCATCTATAAAGCAAACCTAAAACCTCGTCAGACTGGACCGAAACCCTCGCCGGAGCAGACAAAAAAACCTCGCCGGGTCAGGCGAGGCTCCCTTGTCCTCTTAAGGAATGTCTATCGTCTGCGCTGACTGCGCGTTCCGCGGCAAGGCTGAGTGACCGTTTCTCGATTCCGGGCTTCGCGAATGCTTCCCCCCAACCCGTGTGCCCCATTATTCCGCCGTATTCGCGAGCGAATTCCCGCCGGCCATCATTTCCCGATACTTCCCGGGAGGCACGCCCTCCGCCTTCTTGAAGAAACGGACGAAGCTGACGGCATTGGCATAGCCGAGCCGCAGGGCGATGTCTCCGACGGTGACCGAAGGATCGCTCAGCAGCCGTTTGGCTTCCCGAATGCGCACGGCCGCGATATAATCGGTAATATTCTCGCCGCTGTGCTTCTTGAAGAAGGTGGAGAGGTACTGCAGGCTGATGTTGAAATGATCCGCCATTGTCGACAGGCTCAAATCGCTGTCATTGTAGTGCTCGTTGATATAGTGGCAGATTCGGGAGTGAAGCCGGTCGCCGTGCACGGTCTTGTCTTCTTTGTTGATCAGGCAAATCCGGCGGTACAATTCCTTGATCTCCTGCATCATGTCCTCCGCCGTCGCATATTCAGCGATGACCTTCGCCGGATCGATATCTCGCCAGAACGGCTTCTTGTCCGGCAGCTGCAGGCTGTTCATGACCTTCACGACCGTGCTGAGCAGATCGATCACGAGGAACTTCCCCATCTCCGGAGACAGGCCGTTGGACCGGAAGTTCGCTTCGTAGATGTGGTCCAGCAGCTTCTCCGCATTGCCGAAGTCGCCGCTCTTGGCATAGTTCATCAGCTGCACTTCCGATTCCAGCGGATAGTGATAGGATCGCTGCTCCAGATTTGCGATTTCTTCGTGGTAGATGACCGCGTTGGTCCCCTTGATCATCCGGTAATCAAGCGCCTCGAGCGCCTCCCGATAGCATTTGCCGATCTCCTCCACGCCTCTATGGAATTGACTGACGGCGATCGTCAGCTTGAGCTTCAGATGCCGGCCCGCGGCTTCCTGCAGCCGCTCGATAAAGGCCGCCCGCTCGCGGTACGTATGCTCCGCGGGCAATCCCGCGTTGTTCAGAACGGCGAGCCTATTGCGGTCCAGCTCCACGATATATCCCTGATCCTCCAGAAGTTCAACGCATAGCTCCGACAGCATCACTCGGACGCTGGCCCATTCCTTCTCCGTGTCTTCCCGGATCAGTCCTCGCCCGTCCTCGACCTCCAGCAGAATGACGCCGAAGTATTCATGGTCGAACCGTATGCCCATGAAATGAAACGAATCCTCCCCGAGCGCCGACACTTCGATCTGCCCTTTGATCAGCCGGGACAAGAAATTCGCCTGGATGACGGGCGCCTGCTGGGTGAGCGTCTGCTTCAGCTGGTTTCGCTCGCCCAAAGAATGCAGGAAGGACTGCTTGATATAATCGTATTCGTTGTCGTCCCCCCTGCGCGCCGCGTCGTTGTCCAGCATGATCGTTCGGACGACGTCGCGAATCGGACTGTAATTGCGGTAAGCCATAATATACGAAGCGATGATTCCAGCGGCCAAGCACAGCAGCAGCAGCGTGATCGCCAAGTTTTTCACGTCCAGGACCTGCGCGAGCACCGTCTGCTTCGGTACGACGGACACGTACTTCCATCCGTTCTGGCCCGTCGCGTAGCTGAGCATCATGTCTTTGCCGTCTCGCTCGAAGGACAAGTCGCTGTACCCGCTCGTATGGCCGAGCTTGGCGAGCAGCTCCGGGCCGAGCGTCGAATCCCGGTCGGTGGACAGGATGATCTGCCCGTTGTCGTCCAGGATATAGATCGAGCCGCTGTTCACTTTCTCGATCTGCGAGATCAGGCGTTCGAATTCCTCCTCCTTGATGAACACGACCAGATAGCCGTTGACGTTTTCTTTCTCGCCCAGGGGCAGCGACTGGATATAAGTAATGACATTGCTGGTCCTCTCTCCCTCCTTGATGGAGGTGACAGGCAAGTAAGTTTTGTCCCGGTTGCCGGACAGGAGGTGGCTCTTAATCCAGTCCGGGCTTTTTTCGTCGTAGACGAGCACCTTATTGAAGAAAAACGCCGAGCTCGACTTGGCGGACGTATTCAATACCGTATCCGTGTTTTTGAAATAGACGAAGAAGCTGTCAATAAAACTGCTGACCTTGTTGACATTCCGCAAATCCTTCATGATGTCGACCAGATTGAACTGGCTCTTGATGTAGTCGTTCTCGTAATTGCTGAGCGCCCATTGCAGCTTCGGATTAAAGGCGAGCTGCACGGAGAGGCTGTCGATCTCGTTAAGACGGTCCTCCGCGACCAGCCTGATCTGATCGAGCAGCCCCTGATTCGTACGGTTCGCATTGTCCGCCATGATATGCTCGACGCGGTGGTACAGATAGGTGCCGATCGCCACGGGCAGGAGAAGAATTGCGATATAGGAGACGAGGAGCGCGAGGAAAATGCTCTTTCTATGGTTTGCTTTCCGCAGCAGGTTCATCGCTTATCCCTCCCGGATCAGATGATTCAGCTCGCTTGCATCCCGGATCAATTGCTCCGTGTCGCCGTCTTTCACAAACTCCAGCAAAGCATAGCGCTGCCGCGATTCCGAGACGGGCAAGGCGTCCAGATACCGCCGCCATTCCGCCTTGCCAGCTTCCAGCGGCAGCTGCCGTCGTCCTGCGCCGTATTGAAACACATGGATATTCGATAGCCAAGGGGATAAACCGGTCAGCGCACGAAGGTTGTCGTCCGGACTCGCTTCGAGCTCAGGCTGCCAGTACATGAAAAGATTATCGAGGTTGACGGATCGCATAAGACGAATCGAGGACAGAAGCGTATCCGTCAAGGTGCCGGCATGATATTCGAAGGAAAGGGAGATTCCGCGCTGCCGCGCCAGTTCCGCCAGCTGCCGCGTCTCCTCCGTCAGCTTGCTTATCCACGCCTCGTCCGACTCCGCCGAGCCGAGATTTCCTGCCCAGACTCGGACGTTCGGAGCGCCCAAACAGGCCGCCGTATCCAGGATCAAGGGAAAATCGCGGTCGATGCCCACTTTGAAATAGGAGCCGTAGGAAGCGACGCGAAGTCCCGCCGATTCCGTCAGGTCGCGAACATGTCCGGCTCGCTCGAAGTCGCCGGGCGGCACGTGGACGTCTCCGCCCCATTCGATGGCCTGCAGGCCGGCTCTTGCCGTCAGCGATACGATTTCGGCGGCGGACAGCGAACGAAAGGTAACCGATACGATTCCGGTCAATAAGATACGATCAACCCCTTTCATCGTCGAGCAAGGAGCTTACGGACGGGCAATGGCGTTATACACGCATTTTAAAACATTCGGGACGGCTTAAAAAGGGGGAATTCCGCTGCCATGCCGCATTCGGCATACCGCCGTCACCTACTTTTTGCGAAACAGGCTCCAGCCTCCCAGCTCCGGGGGGTTGCCCGGATCGTCCTCCAACAGCTCCCGGTAATGGACGGCCGCCTTGCGATAAGCCAGCGCATACCGCTCGATAACCGACGGCCTGTAATGCTTGAACCAGGGAATGCTGAATACTTTGGCGGCGATCGACTCGCTCACCGGCAAAGTATCGTCAAGCAGCCGGACGTCCCGCGCGGCGCCGGCGATCCGCGTCGGCGTGCCATGGCCGAACACGTCGGCCGTCTGAAGCAGCGCGTGCTTGTGCAGCGGAAGATTGCAGCCCGGATGGCAGTTGTCGACGCCTTCCGCGCGGACCGCCTCGCAAAATCTTGTCACCGACAGGCCGCCGAGCTCCTCGGAATGGTAATGGCCGCGCGCCGCATACCACGCACCTGTCCGGATGCCGCTGTTCTTTGCCGGACGATGCGCGCGAATGCCCGGCACATCCTCGAGCAAATCCCAGAAATAATTCATCGCCCGGTCGATCTCCCCATGACGCTCCGGATAATGCTTCAACTGTACGCGGCCGACGGCCGAGCTGACCTGATGCATGCGGTATTTGTACCCGCCGAGCGGCAGGTCCCGATATGGCCGAAGCTCCGGGCTCTCGACCTCTTCGTTGAAACGGTCGTAATGCCCCAGCGCGATCGCCCGCTCATAGATCGTCCGGTCGCCCGTGACCAGCATGCCCCCCTCTCCAGCCGCCAGCGCTTTGCCCGCCATGAGGGACATGGCACCGACATCGCCGACCGTTCCGAGCGGGCGGCCTTTGTAGAACCCGCCGTGCGCGTGGGATA
This sequence comes from Paenibacillus sp. J31P316, assembly GCF_056269105.1. Taxonomy (NCBI): domain Bacteria; kingdom Bacillati; phylum Bacillota; class Bacilli; order Caryophanales; family Paenibacillaceae; genus Paenibacillus; species Paenibacillus sp. J31P316. Next base: position 178,994 of record NZ_JBWDNI010000002.1, read on the forward strand.
CGTCCTCGATGACCTTCAGGTTATGGCGGCCGGCGATATCCATGATCGCATCCATGTCGGCGGGATGCCCGAGGTAATGCACGACCATAATGGCTTTGGTCCGTTCGCCGATGCGATGCTCGATATCGCCCGGATCGAGGCATAGCGTGACCGGATCGATATCGGCGAAGACGACCGTTGCCCCGAGAGAATAGGCCTGCAGGGCGGAGGCCCAGTATGTAATGCTGGGTCCGATGATCTCATCGCCGGCCCCCAGTCCGCATCCGTACATGGCGGCCTGCAGCGAAGCCGTGCCGTTATTGAAAGCAAGGGCGTAAGGAACATCAAGCCACCGGCGGAAATCGTCCTCGAACTGCTTCGTTATTTCTATCCCGGACATGGCCCCTCTTCTCAGCACGTCCAGCGCTGCCGCCTCGTCCTCTTCCGTTATGATCGGCCAAGCGAACATATCTCTTGGATCGGCCGTGACGGCTCTCGTCCCTCCGAACAGCGCCAGCCGCTCTGCATGGCTCATCGTGTCACCGCTCCTTCGCATCCTTCGAGCCCTGCGCCGGCACGAAATTTCAACGTTTCCCGTATCGAACGGCAGCGCAGAATCGGTTAATACCCCTACTATAGCCAAGAATTCGGCCTATTGCCTATAGTCCGATTTAAAGATTGACCGATCCGATTATGGATTTTCCGCAGCTATTCTCACATCAACCTGACAAAACAAGCGAGAGCGGCGATACGCCTTCTTAAAGTTCGCCCGGGCGCGCTGCGTGCAAGTTGCGGCCAAAGGTCATACGCCACGGACTGCGCCATTTTGAATTCCTAAGACGAATGGTGGGCCAGCCGCTGATTCCGCGTATACAAAAACCGCGGGCAGTACCCCCGCGGTTTCCTATCGTCATTGCGCGATCGCAGCCGGTCATCATTGCGCATGGCCCTTCGGCAATTAAGCACCGCTGCCGTTGCAATACGCATCGTTCAGCGCGATAAGCTCTTGCCGGCTTCACATGCCGCTCGTCGGCTTGTATCTCCCCGGCGCGAGCACGAACGAAATCGTCATGTCAGGTTCCGTCAATGTCCCGATTGGTCATGCGGGACGGCAACCGTCGCGGTGCCTGTCGTCCGGTTCCCCGCACGGTCGGCGGCCGTGTACGTGATCGTATAGATCCGGCCCTTCACGGCCTTCAGCGAGAATGAGGTCGCAGCGGTGCCGATCTGCGCGTCGATGTCTCCCGTCGCGTCAGGCACGTTGCTCACGATCGAAGTCAAGATCACGGAGACGAGCCCCGATCCTCCCGCGTCGCTCGCGTTAACGGTTACGTTCACTTTCGTCATCTTTTTGTTGGGCGGCCAAATCTCCGTCCGGTCGGGCAGAAGACTCAGCGCCGGCGCAGTCTTATCAATCGAGACCTCAAGGGATCGGACCGCCTCCTCGTTGCCCGCTTGGTCGACGGAACGATATTCCAGCAGGTTGGCGCCTTCCTGGTTGATCAGAATGGGTTCGGAATAGGCGACCCAGTTCTCACTGCCGTTAAGCCGATATTCCGTGCGCGCCACGCCGGAATCCTGGTCCTCCGCGGTCAAAGCGACTTCCGCGTCCGACGCGAGCCATCCGCCCGAAACCGGCGGCGTCATCGCGACCGTCGTGACCGGAGGCTCGGCGTCGGTCGTCTCGCCTTCGATCTGCATATCAAGGCTGGATATGACGGCCTTGACCGGGAGCTTGCCCGCGCCGGAGAACAGGCCGATGCCCGCGAGGAAGCTGCCCCCGCCGAATTCGACGGTCGTCGAGCCGATCGATATCCACTGTTCGTCCTTGTTGTAATAGCCCGTGACGGTATCGCCTTCCTTGACCAGTCTCATCCGGAACGGAGCATCGATGTTCTTGCCGGCGTAATCCAGCGCCAGTCCCGTCGCGGAACCCCAGTATTTCTGCTGGGCCGGCGGTTTCTGCGCGTCGAGGATGCTCTCCTCGTTGCGGAACACGAACCGCAGCACCTTGCCGGTGGCGTCCGTGCGGAAATGAACGTGCTTGGAATCGCCGGCGTCTTGAGCCCGGATCATGAGACCGACGGAAGCGGGATCGCCCGAGCTGAGCGAGTCGATCGTCGCGGTCAGCGTCACCTTCGCGTTCGGGTTGTTCAGGGTATGGCTTTGGCTGAGATAGACGAAGTCGTCGGACGTATTCCACACGTTGTCGCCCGTGCCGACGAGCGAGATCGTGCCGTTATCCTCGGTCGCGAAGCCTCTTCCGTTCGTACCGTACGTTCGGACGGACCATCCGTTCACGTCCTCCGGCGTCCCTTGCGGGAATACGGTCACGACCTGCGTATCCGCCTTGGTCACGCCGCCGAGCGTTGCCAGCGCGGTTATCGTTACCTGCCCCGGCGCGAGAGCCGTGAACGAGGCGGCGGAATTCGATACGCCGTCGATGCTCAGCACGCCGGCGTCGCTCGAGGTGAACGAGATGTCCGCGGCGGACAGGTCTGCCGCTTGATCGTTCTGCAAGATTCCGGATAGCGGAAGCGTGCCCGGGTCGCCGACCGTATACACCGGATTCGGCGCTTCGATCCGGACTTCCTTCAGCGAGGACAAGTCGACGCCGGGATCGAACGCCGTCGCCTCGATGACGCCGGAATCGTCCGCGTACGAGATGCCCTGGGCATTGCCGGGCTTGTAGATGCGGACGCGCGCGTCCGTATTCGTCGCGCCCGTGCGGAACGGGATCTCGATCTTGGTGTAAGCCGTGCTGTCGGTAGACAGATCGATCGCGGTGCCGCCGTAATTCAACACGCCGGCGACGATTCGTTCATTGGTCGTATTCGGGGCGTTCATGACCCATGCCACGAACTTGTAGTCCGTATTCGGCTTAAGCCCCGTCACCTTCTGCTCGACGCCTCCGCCCGGTGCCAGCATCAAGCGCTTGCTCTTGCCCCGATACTCTTGGGGAGGCGAATTGGGAACGTCGACGAAGCTGTTGGCGGAGGCGCTGGACCACAGCAGCCATCCGGTTCCGCCGTTCTCGAACCCGTTATTCTTGATCAGGTTCATATACGGCGTATTCACTTGCGTAAACAAAGGATTCGGCGGATTGTCCAAGTCCGCTCCGGCCGTCCAGTCCGTGCCTCCGAATTCGTAGGCGCCCGCGTCAGGAGCCGATCCGGCATAGACGTCGGCGATTCCCGGAATGACGGCGCCCGCGTTGATGGCGGTAGAACCGGCCGTGAGGCGGTAATTGCCTCCCGCCGCGTTCGCGAAGCCCACTCCGGAACCGGAGAGGATGTTGAATCCGCTCGATGTGTCGCTCGTGAGCGAGACGCTGCCCGTGAAGATGTTGTTGTACACCCGCGTCCCGAAGAGCTCCTGGTTGTAAGGCGCGTTGCCCCAATACCCGATGCTGGTCAGGTCGTTGTTCGCGACCGTGTTGTTGTAGATCAGCCGATAATTGCCCGGCGTGTTCAACTGAATGCCGACGTTGTTGTCGTAGATGACGTTATGATGCACCACGGCGTTATTGGAGAAATTGTCGAAGTATAACCCGACGCTCATGTCCGTGCCCCTGCTGTCGTGGATCAGATTATGGGCGATCTCGCTGTTGCCCATGTCCGTGCCCCAGCTGTAGATCAAGGCACCGTCCCGCGACAGCCACATGCCGTCGTAGATGTCGTTGTACTGGATCTTGGCGCTTCCGGTTCTCCAATAGATGTTATACCGTCCGGAATTGTAAATGTCGTTGTTGCTGATCAGGTTCTCCGAGCCGCTCGTCAGCTTGATCAGCGGATCGTAGGAAGCCATGTAGCTTCCGTCGTGGACGATGTTGTTCACGACCCGGTTATTGGATCCGTCGATATTAATCAGCGTACCCGAGGAATAGGCGATCTCGCTGTTCTTGATTTCGTTGTTGCTGCCCGAGACGTTGATTCCGTTCGTCAATTGGTGTTGAACGGAGGTGCCGTGCGACTCGGTCGAGGTATACAGATACAGCGCCTCTATCCGGTCGAGGACGTTGCTGCTGGCGCCGTTGTCGATGTGGATGCTGCCGCCGACCGTCCGGATGCCGGCAAGACGAATGTACGATAAGCCGCTCAGATCGAAGACGGTCAATCGCTTCTTCGCTTCGATGCCGGTCGGAACGCCGCCGCCCGGAGCCCAGAGATACACTTTCCCGGCAGCTCCGTCGACGTACCATTCATTCGGAGCGTCCAGCTCGCCGAGCAGCCCGCTTAAGTAGAAGGTCGTGCCCGCCTCGGGATCCATGTAATCGAAGCTGTTCTGTATGGGATTGAACGTCAGCTTATGGCTCGTCTGATCGTAGCCGGTCACCTTGGTCGATTGCGCGACGTAGGCGTCTCCTCCCCGTTCCCAGAGCGTGGCCCCCGTCCAATACCCGCTGGGCTCCGTCAAAGCGGAGCTGACGAGCGTCGTCGCCGAACCGCCGGTAGCGGTCGCAACGCCCTGCTGAAGCGCTTGCAAGTTATGGGCTCCGATATTCGGCCAGCGAGCTTCCCATAACGGCGAGAATCCGCCGCTTCCGCTCGCCAGCAGCTGATTCTGTTCCTTGAGATCCCAGCTCAGGCTAGCGACGTAGATCGAACCGGCGTACGGCGTCCAGCCGCCGATCGGTTCCATGGCGCTGACCGTGACGTCCGCGCCGGGAGCCGCCGCGAACGTAATCGGCTGTCCGGACTGGCCGCTGCGCGCCGGCTTGACCGTCTCCCGGTAGGTTCCCGACTCGATGAGACAGGTATCTCCCGGCTGCGCGACCTGCGCGCAATAGGAAATCGTTCTGAAAGGGGTGCTTGCGGATCCGTTCGCGGCGTCGCTTCCGCTCGTCGCGACATGATAGTCAGTCCCTGCCGCGTAGGCCGTCTGCGCTGCAGGCAAGGCAGCCGGGAGCAATGAAGCAGCCAATATAAGTCTCCATATCCCTCCCGACACTCTCGACGCTTTCGAATTCTTGAACAAGTTGAAACCTCCTCATAAAGGAATAGTGGGCGATGCCACGCTACTCACTCTATCAGGATGAAGCCGGACCGGAAGTGCAAAATCCATACTTTCCGGCATTCCGGCGCTCCACGATGGATACTTTCTTGCATTTTTCCATTACGATCCGACCGATTTCTTGATTCGGTAGTCCTTGGGCGTCGTGCCGAACCGTTTCTTGAACAGTTTGAAAAAATAACTTTGCGAGCTGAAGCCGACTTTCTCCGAAATCTCGTACACCTGCAGCCGGTCGTTCTCCAGCAGAACGACCGAATTCAGCATCCGCACTTCGTTGATGTAATCGGCGACGGAGATCGTCTCGTACTTTTTGAAGATCCTCCCTACGTAGACCGGCGACATCTTAAGCAAATCGGCTATCTCCTGCAGGCTCAGGTTCGGGTCCGAATAGTTGGCTTGGACGACCTCCTTGATTGTGTCCAGAATGACTTGGAATTTGTTCTCCGCGAGTTGCTTCTGATCGACGAACAGCGCGTCCAGCAGCGTCCTGTAGGCTTCGAAGATCTCGTCCAGCGTCTCGTTCTCGAAGACCAGCCGGTCGATCTGGCGCAGGTCGACCAGAAGAGGCGTCAGCTTGTTCTGGTTGATCTCGCGAATCGTCTGTTTAATGAGAATGCCCAGATGAAGCACAGCCTGGACGACCGCGTCGTAGCTCATGGCCTCGACCGATTCTCGAATGAGGTCCAGCTCCAGCAGCACTTGTTCACGCTTGTTCGAACGGACCGCGTCGACGAATCGCTTCTCCAGCGCTTGCGGAATCTGAGACTCGCCGTTCTCCAGAATCCGCTCCACCATCCGAGGGGTGATAACCGATCCGAAGCCGAAGTTCATCTTATACGGCAAGTAGTCTAGCGCGCGCTCGTAATGAAGCGTCAGATCGCCGTAATGAGAAATCCGATCGCTCAAGGAAACCGTGAACGTAATGCCGTAATATTCCTTGACGACCTTCTGAACCCGGTTCAGCAGCGACGTCAGCCGCGGATAGATGCCTTCTCCGAGCTCCCCCGTCTCTACCAGCAGGATTAGGTGCTCGCCCCGAAGATTGACGATGCCCGACCGCAGCTCTTCCGATAGAATCTCGAGCGCGATATTGGAAATCGCGAATTGCAGAAGCTGCAAATCGGACGCTCCCAGTCTCGCTTTATGCTTGTCGTACTGGTCGATCTTAAGCACGCCGACCGCGCTCTCCCGGGTCAAATCCGTTTGCACGTAAGAACGGACGACGCATTCGTGCCAGTCCTCGGACGTGAACGACGAGCTCGCGGTGATCAGCTTGCGAAGATAATAAGACTCGATGATGTTCTCGTTGTCTTCCTGCCGGGATCGATCCCGGGTCATCCGTTCGATCATTTGGCTGTAGATGCGCGAGATATAGCCAAGCTCGTCCGTCTCCTCCAGAAGCAGGTCCGCGCTCTCTCCTTCGCCAGGTAGCCGCTGCGTCTGCTTGAGCAGCACGTTAATCGGGGAATAAAGCCGTTTCGTGATGAAGAGGGAAGCGAGTGCCGCCAGGACGAAACAGATAATCGCCACCGTGAAGAAGATCGCCTTCAATTGCCCGACTGCCCTCATCACGTGCGCGTAGGGCTCGACGTCGACGATCACCCAATCGACGGAAGGATTGACCATGTAGTTGACGATTTGTTTGTTGCCCCCGTAAGCATGCGTGAACTGCGCCACCTCGCGCTGCGACGACTCCAGCTGCCGATTGACCTCGCTTCGGATCGCGGCAAACTCGCCGCTTCCCTCTCCGGACGGACTGTACATGTCCTTGTTCTGATCGAGGATGAAGATCTGGTTGGAAGAACCGTCCGTAGCCGCGCGGTCGTTCAGCAGATCCAGCTTCTCGAACAGCCACTCGGGCTGGATATTGACGATAAGCACGCTCTCCGACTTGGAATAGGCGTCCGAGGAGTCGTACAGGAACAGGGAGAACACTTCCTCCTTCCGTTCCGGATGCTTCGCGTCGGGCGTGAATTCGACGGGCATGAGCTGCATTTTGTAAAGGGGACGCTTGCCGTCCAAATAATCTTTCATGATCGGCATCAGGTTGCTGCCATCGTTCGAGATATCGGAATCGCCGCCCATAAAATAGCGGTCTCGCTTGCTGTTGTAGAAAACGATCGAATGGATATACGAATTGTAGGCGATCGTCTTGTTCAGCTTGTTGATGCGCGTCGTATCCTCGAAGCGGTCTTCTTCCCTGCTGAACAGGAGATGGGCCATATCGTTGTCGTAGAAGAGAGAGATCGCGAAGTTCTTGACCGTTTCGTTCATGTAGCCGATGTTGTAGTTGATTTGGGAGAGAACCTTCTCGTTGGCTTCCCGTTGGGAAGAGAGGCTGTTTTTCTTCGAATACCAATAAGCCGACACCAGCGAAGCCAGCATGACGGCTACGATCAATAGATTGATCCAGAGCATGATTCGGAAGAGGTATTTGCGTTCCCTGTAGTTGCGAAGGTATTTATTCATAACGCCCTCTCTTTCCGATTTCGCAGGTGGATTGGATTAAGGATGGTGTCTTGTAAGCAACCATAGCAAGATTATAAACCAAAAAAAAGTGCAAGAAATGCACTTTTCTCAATTCTGGAGATGAAGTTCGGACAGAACCGTGAATGGACAGGCAGATATAGGCATCCAAATTCCATATTGTCTTCGATATAGTCTGGGAGGAGGAACGAGAGGAACGCCTTTTCCTCCGATGCTTCCCCTGCGAAATCGCAATCCTGAAGGCGCCTTCCCTTTCACGCGCCAAAGCCGAGAACGGCCGGGCGATCCCGGTCCGTTCTCGGCCGATGCGGTTGATTCGAATTCGGCTTACTTCAATCCTTTTTCTTTGAGCCAAGCGTCCAGCTGCTTCTGCGTTTCGGCCATGACGACGTCGGCGCCGGCCTTTTTGAGCTTCTCCTCGTAGATCGGCAAGTACTTCTCGGGGTCGAGCGTTCCCGTGCCGAGCGAGGCTTGGTATTCGTCGCGAACGGCCTGCATGTTGGCGATCTCCGTCTTGACGGGCTCCGAGTCGAAGGTGAATCCGCTGATTTGCGGGACGCGCGCTTCCTCGTTGACTTTGAGCGTCTGCTCGATCTTGTCGGCAGGCGCGCCTTCCGGCAGGTATTCGTTCGTTACGTTGCCGAATATCCAGTCCGTGTTCGTGAAGTAGCCCGCGTCTTGGTTAATCTTGATGAACTTGTCGTCGATCTTCGTGTAATGTTTGCCTTCGATGCCGTAGACGAGCAGATTGTACAGCTCTTTGTCGGTATTGACGAGCTGCAGGAACATCATCGCCCGCTCGGGGTTCTTGGAGGTGCGGCTGATCGCGTTCATCGTGCTCGCGGCGCCAGTGAAGACCGATTGGACCAGCGGAACCAGCACGACGTCGTTGCCGCCGTCCGCTGCCTTGAACTCGACCTCGGAGCCCGGCTTGCCGGTCACGTCGAACCAGGCGGCCGTCGTTCCCTTCTTGTAGGCGTCCGCCGCGCTCTTCAGCGTGGCCGCGTCCTCGTTGATGTAACCTTTGGTATACCAGGAATGCGCCAGCTTGTAATAGTCCCTAAGCTCGTCGGTAATGTCCGGAAGGACGGTAAAAGCGGGGTCGTCATATTTGACCGGAACCTTCGATTCAATGCCGTAGAGCAAGCCGCTGTAGAAGCCCCGGGTCGTTCCGAACGGCGTGATGCCCGGCTCGTTCTCCTTGATCGTCTTCAGGAACGGCTCCAGATCTTCGATCTTCTTGATCGAACTGACGTCGAAGTTGTATTTGTCCACGAACCGCTTCTGAAGAACAAAGCTCGGCCGGCTTGCGGAGATCTGATAGTTCGGAACGGCGAAGATCTTGCCTTCCAGCTTGGCGTCGTTCCAGAATTTCTCCTGCATCGTCGCGTACAGGTCCTTGCCGACCGTGTTCAGGAGATCATCTAGCGGGGTAAACACGCCCTTCTTCTGGTTGGTATCGAACTTGAACAGCCAGTTCGACGTCCAGATGAGGTCGAATTTCTCTCCGGATGCGACGATCGTATTCATCTTCTGCTCGTAGTTGCCGAAGTCGATCGGCTTCAGCTTGATCGTCGCGTTGATTTTGGCTTGCGTGATTTTGTTCACTTCGTCGTTGACGAGCTTTAGGTCGGCGTTCTCGGCATTCTGCGGGTAATACCAGGTCAGCTCGACCGGAGCCAGTTCGGTCTCCGAAGGCGCGTCGGATGCCGCGGCGTTCGCATTCGAACCGGAAGACGCGTTCGCATTGTTCGATTTCGCGTTAGAATTCGCGTCCGAATTGGCGTTCGAATTGGCGTCCGAGTTGGAATTCGAGTTGGAATTCGAGTTATTGCCGCAAGCGGAAGTCAGGACAAGCGCGGAGCCCAAAGCCAACGTCATCGCAAATCGCAACCCGTTTCTCTTGTTCTGTGTGTTTTCCATGGTAAAACCCTCCTTGAATGATGGTTGGAACAGCGAACTTCATTTAGAATAAGCGCTCGGATCGTCTTCCTCGCTCACCTCCTCTCCTCGTCGCGCCAAATCTCTATCGTCGGATCAGCCCTTGATGGCCCCGACCGTCAGCCCCTTGACGAAAAACCGCTGGAAGAACGGGAACACCAGCAGCATCGGTCCCGCCGAGAGGATCGCGATCGCGAATTTGGCCGACGTATTGGGAAACTTCGACATGTCGAAGTTGACCATCGCCGCCGAGAATTCGGGCCTCGAAGTAATAAAGTCAAGCGAGTTCATGGTCCGCACCAGCAAGAGCTGCAGCGGCACGAGCTTGGGGTTGTCGATGAACAGCATGGCGTTGAACCATTCGTTCCAGAAGTTGAATAGGATGAACAGCCCGAGCGTCGCGAGCGCCGGCTTCGACAAAGGGAGAATCAGGCTGGCGTAAATCCGCCATTCCCGGGCTCCCTCCACCTTGGCCGATTCGATAATCTCGTAGGGAATCTTGGACATGAACCCCTTCATGATCAGCACGTAGAACGGACTGAGCAGGCCGGGAACGATCATCGCCCAGAACGTATCCTTCAGATGCAGCCCCTGCGTCATCAAGATGTAGAAAGGAACGAGACCGCCGCTGAACAGCATGGTGAAGAACACATAGAATGATGTCACCCTGTTCAGGCCATAGTCCCGTCTGGACAGCGTGTAGCCCATCGTGGAGGTAAGGATGAGGCTCAGAATCGTGCCGATGACGCTGACCAGGATCGTCACGCCGTAGGCGCGAAGCAGCGTGTCGGGCGTCTTGAGAAAATAGTGAAAGGCGGTGGTAGACAACTTGTCCGGGATGACGCGAAAGCCGTGCTGCACGATCGACTGTTCATCCGTCAGCGAGACGATAATGATCAGCGCCAGCGGAATCAGCATCGACAGCGTCAGGCAAGCGAAAAACAGATGGATGAACAGCGTCGACCATCGGAACCCTTTGGAGCCGGGCATGGAATCATCTCCTTTCTAGAAGAGCGAGTTCTCTTCGTTGATTTTGCGAACCGTGAAGTTGGCCAGCACGACGAGAACGAAGCCGACGAACGACTGGTACAGGCCGACGGCAGAAGCCATGCTGACGTCGCCAAGCGTGCTCAGCGCCCGGTAGATGTAGGTATCGATGATGTCGGTCGTGGAATACGTCATGCCGTTGTTGTTCGGAATGAAGTAGTGAAGCCCGAAATCGCCCCTGAACATGTTCCCTACGCTGAGGATCAGCAAGATAATGATGAGCGGCGTCAGCTGGGGAAGCGTAATCTTCCGAATCATCTGCCACCTTCGGGCTCCGTCGATCCGCGCCGCCTCGTACAGCTCGGCGTCGATTCCGAGAATGCCGGCAAAGTAGACGAGCGCCGAGAAGCCGATGCTTTTCCAGAGATGGACGATGTTCAGAATATAGGGCCAGACGTGCGCGTCGAAATACCACTGCGCTTTCTCGAAGCCGAGCGCGGTAAGCCAGCCGTTCAGGAACCCGTTCTGGTGGTCGAGGAACGCCATCGTGATGTAACTGACGACGACCCAGGACAGGAAGAAGGGCAAGATCATCGCGGTCTGGTACAGCTTCAGCCATTTCCTCGAGATCTCGTGCAGCAGGATGGCGACCAATAACGCGAAGATCGTGGTCATCAGCATGTAGCTGAGGTTGTACAGAATGGTGTTGCGCGTAATTCGGAAAGCGTTCTCGCTCTTGAACAGGAATTCGAAATTCTTGAAGCCGACCCAGTCGCTTCCGAGAATGCCCTTGTCGTACTCGTAATTCTTGAAGGCGATGACGGTGCCGAACATCGGCACGTACGCCATGACAAAAATGTAGAGGACGGCGGGAAGCGAAAAGATGAAGAGTTCGATGTTTCTGCCAATAAAGCGGGTGACATTGTTTCGCCTCACGGTGGTCTGTTCCTCCTTGCCGGTATAGTAGGTTGCGGTGCCTTGATATCCACGATAACGGCCCGAGCCGGGACGAATATAGTGCAAAAACTGTACTTTCTTCTACTCGCGCGATGTTCGATGCGCACTTTCGTGCAGAATTCGGATTCAAATCCCGAAGACGCGAAAAAGCCGGGAAGATCGGGGGGATTCCCCTCTCTTCCCGGCTTTTTGCCGACATCGCGCCAGGCTATTATCCAAGCCTATTTAAGCCCTTTGGCGGTCAGCCACGCGTTCAATTGGCGCCGCTTCTCGGCGACGATGACGTCGCTTCCTGCTTTCTTCAGCTGTTCCTCGTAAATCGGAAGGTATTTCCCCGGGTCGACGGTTCCGGTCGCGAGCGAGCCGTAATATTCCTCGTTCACCGCCCGGACGTTGGCCAGCTCCGCCTTGACGGAATCTCCGTCGAAGACGAAATCGTAGAAGTCGGACAACCGCGCTTCTTCGTTGATCCGAACGGTCTGCTCGAGCTTGTCGGCGGGCGAGCCTTCCGGCAGGTACTCGTTGCGGATGTCGCCGAACACCCAGTCCGTATTCGTGTAATAACCGGCGTCCGGGTCGATGCGGATGAAGTTGCCGGTCGTCTTGGCGTAATGCTTGCCTTCGATGCCGTACACGAGCAAATTGTAGAGCTCCTTGTCGGTATTGACGAGCTCCAGGAACGAGAGCGCCCGCTCGGGATTCTTCGACGTTCGGGAGATGGCGTTCATCGAGCTTCCGGCGCCCGTAAAATAAGGGCTTGCCAGCGGTATAAGCTCGACGTCGTTGCCGCCGTCCTGCGCTTTGAACTCCGCCTCCGAACCCGGTTTGCCCGTCGGATCGAACCACACCGCCGCATTCCCTTTGACGTAGGCGTCCGAAGCTTCGCGCAAGGTGGCGGCGTCTTCGTTGATATAGCCTTGGACGTACCAAGAGCGGACCAGTTCGAAGTAGCGCGCCATCTCCGAAGGCACGTCCGGCAGCAGCTCGCGGGAGGGATCGTCCAAGTACACCGGGACCCGCCAATCGATGCCGTTCAGCATGTTCATGTAGAACCCGCGCGTCGTGCCGAAGGGAACGATTCCGGGTTCATCGTCCTTGATTCGCTTCAGGAACGGCTCGATATCTTCGATCCTGCGAATCGAGCCGGCGTCCAGCCCGTACTTGTCGGCGAACCTCTTCTGGACGACCAGGCTCGGACGCATCGCGGCGATTTGGTAATTCGGAATGCCGTACTGGGCTCCGCTCAGCCTGCCGTCGTTCCAGAACCGTTCGGGAAGAGACGCGAGCAGCCGCGGGGCAGCTTCGGGAAGCAAGTCCTGCACGGGGCGGAAGACGCCTTTCTTGACGTTATCGGTCCACGAGAACAGCCAATTGGACGTCCAGATGATGTCGGCCGGCTCGTTCGAGGCGACCAACGTGTTCATCTTCTGCTCGTAGCTGCCGAAGTCGATCGGCATCAGCCGAACCGTCGCGTTGATCTTCGCTTTGACGATTCGATTGACTTCTTCGTTCACGAGGGCAAGATCGGCGTTGGCCCGATATTCGGGATAATACCAGATCAGCTCGACCGGCTTGTCCGTTCCCGGCACGGCCGATTCCTTCAATTCCGTACCGAACAGCACCGAGGAGCAGCCGCCGGCGATAACGGCAGCCGCCAACCCGAGAGTCCCGAGCAGCATTCGTCCCGATGCCCTGATAGGCCTTGTTGCCATATGAACCGCCCCCGTCCATGATTTGTAATCGTTGCAGCGGATACGCCAAAGACCCTCGGCTTCCAAAAGAAGCCGAGGGTCCGTTTAGCCGCGGGGCAGCTTAAGCCTGCTCTCCGCTTGGCCGATCACCGATTCGGAACGTCCGTTGGCCGCGCTCCGTGCGGAGCGTCAGCCTGCCGTCCGATTGCGTCCAGTGGACACCGCGCCGGTTCATGTTGTCCTCAGCTTCTCCGCCGGGCCGAATCGCTTTGCCGCTGTCCGCGTCGAACAGCTGGATCGGCCTCGGAGCCTCAAGAACGACGGTAGCTTCGTCCTGGGCGGATATGGATAGCATACCATCTCCCAAGGCAATCGTCGACGGTACATCGCTTCGCGCCAAGACGACTCCGTCTCTCTCCAGCAAGGTTCCGCCGACGAGCAAGAAGGCATCCCCCTTCGCCGCGGCAGCCGCGCCGGCAAACCGGAAGCCGTCCGAGCCAACCGTTGAGACGGCGCCCGCCGTCCCGCCGTCCTCCATGCGAACATACATCGTGGTTCCGTTGTCAAATGTCAGCTTGAGGACGCCCTCGAGCTCCTGCTCCGCGATCTGCGGGATACCTTCGCCTAACCGATAGGGCGTCAGCGTCGCCACCAGGAGGGCGGAATTCGTGCTCGGCGTGACGAATGCGGCATGAAGCTGCCGCTTGCCAGCAAAACCCGCGACCGGCTGCACTTCGTTGCCTTGCGGATCCCGGTAAGCCGTCTCGAGAACCGTTCGGCATCCAAGCGCCTGCTTGCCGCGGAGGCGCACCCGAAGGCCTGCCTTGCCCTTCTCGATCGACGCGCCGAGACCGTCGGAATCGAACGCGAGCTTCTCGTCGGCATGCAGGTTCCACTCGAATTCGGAGCCGCCCGGACGATTCGTCGCCAACTCGTCGATCACGACGTACGCATTCGGTCGAACATACACGATATGGCGGATTGCCCGGGTCACCCCGCCCATGTAAGAGCCTGTCGCGTCGCCGCTGACCGCGTCGAAGGCGGCGTGATGGACGAAGCCGAGCACGTTGCCTTTGGCATCGAAGTCGTCGATCGGCTGACCTTCCCTGCCGTCGTACGTGATCGCGTTGGCCGAGTAGGTCCGCTTCGTGAAGCCGCGATGATGCACGCTGTTGTAATAATCGTACACGCCGCTCTTGATGGCGAGCGACTCTCCGAACGCGTGCAGGATGAAGCCGTTCTGGTCCGCTTGGCTGTGGCTGTAGCTGCCGTACGGGCTCGACTTGAAGTAGAGGGAGATCCGCTGCGGGTCGAGAAGATCCGAATGCATCGCGACCAATCCGGTCACGGGGAACCATTTGCCCTTCGGCAGCTCCGTCGGCGGTATCGATGGCAGGTCGTCGTCCCGGTAAAAATAATCCTGCAGCGCGGTCGCCGGCATTTCTCCGATCGCTTCGGCCGCCCACTTCAGCCGGGGATCGCGGTATGCCTGCGCCATGCGGTTCAACAGGCGAACGCTGTATTCGCTCGGCGCGTAATGGGAGTCGTTGCCGAAAACGCCTGCCTTGCTTCCGTGAGGGAACATGTAGATCGGATACAAACCCTCGTGGCGCGAGAACGCCTTGTCGTACAGATTAATGCCCCCCGCGCTGAGCAGGATGTCCATCAGCTCCTTGTTGGAGCCGGAAGACCATTGCCAATAGCCAGTTCCTTGGGACCAAGAGCCGTCCTCCCCTCCCCACGGCGGCAGCAGGTTGACGAAGACGGGAACGGAACGGCGCAGCCACTGCTCCGCTTCGGGGATATCGTGCAGCAGCACGGTGCCCATGAGGCCGATATAGCCGATGATGGTCCAGCCATGGGAATCGAACGGATATTGGTAGATGGGCTGATTGACCAAGTACGTGTCTATCAAATCGGCAACGCGGGTCTTGATCATTGCTTGAACGGCTTGCCGTTCCCCGGGCGACAGCAGACCGTGCAGCCAGTCGTACGCGATCGCGGAACGGTAGGCGACGGCGCGGTGGACTTGGTCGTTGATATCGAATCGGGTCGTACCGGACGGGTCCCAGGCCGTGACGTTCATTAGATGGTCTTTGGCATGCGCGCCGATCCACTCCTCCCCGGTCACCAGATAGACGAACGCCGCATTCAACAGACGGTCGAGCGTCGTGTCGGCATACGCGCGGAGATCCTGAAGCGCCTTCACGTACTCGGGGGAACTCGACGAAATCTTGACATTCAAGTAGGGAAAAGGCGGATCGGAAGGCAGCGGCTTCCCCAGATCGGCCATAACGGATTCGTAGATCCGGTCGAATACCGCCTTGGCGCTGCCGGTCAGCCGACGGCTCCGGAAGGCAGCGAGATCGCCGGTATTCGTCCATACCCGCGGATGGCCCTTCTCCATTCGCGAGATCATCTCGTCGATTGTCGGCACGGGGAACGGAACGTTCGCCTCCGCGATCCGGAACCTGCGGACCGAGCTCCATGGCGACCATTCTCCGGACGCGAGGCGATAGCGGACTTGCCAATACCAGGTGCCAGCGTCCAGCGTGCGGTCGAAATTGCAATAATTCGTCCCCAGCCCCTCGAGCTCCACTCGCTCCCCGTCCATGGAAGCGGTTCGGGCAAGCCGCAACTGATAAGACGGCGCTTCGGGAATATAGGGCCAGCTGAAATCCGGCGGATTCTGCGTCGTCACGAGTCCGTCCATCGGACGAAAAGGCATGTTGGCTTTCCGCAATACTTCTTTCGGCCATCCGTCGTCGAACGCCGGGGCTTCCGGATAGCCGGTTTCTTTTTGATTGAAGCGCATCTCTGATCGTTTCCTCCCGATTCCGGGCACAAGTCCCGTTTGATCGTGTTGCGTGTTTCCAGCGAGCTATCGCCGGGCGCGCCGGTTCGCATGCTTGCATGATGCGATGAGGCGAGCCCTTGCTGTCTATCGTAGGCGCAGACGACGGCGTTCGTAAATTCGCCGATCTGCAGAAAACTGCACGATCTGCAGCAAAAACAGAAAAAAGCCCCTAATCCGTCGTCGGATCAGGGGCGTTCGGACGTTCGATGCACGCTACTCGAACAGATCGGTGCTCAAATACTTCAGGCCCGAATCGTTGATCGTGAGGACGATCCGCGAACCGCGTTCACGTCCTTCGAGCAGCTTCATCGCGGCCGCGACGTTCGCGCCGGACGAGAAGCCGGCGAAGATGCCCTCGCGCCTGGCCAATGCCCGAGCGGCCGCCACGGCTTCTTCGTCCGTCACGGTCAAGAACTCCGTGACGTCGCGTGCGTCTAGAAGCGGCAGGTGCATGCCGTAGCCGCCCCCTTGAAGCTTATGGCCGCCGTCCTTGACGGGACGCCCCGCGAGAAAAGGAGCGGCATCCGGCTCGACCGCGTAGCAGCGTATGGCCGGGTTGTACCTGCGAAGCGCCTTGGCGCTGCCTGCGAACGTGCCGCCGCTGCCGACGAAGTCGACGAACGCGTCGATGCCGCCCTCCGTTTGCTCCCACATCTCGACCGCGGTGTGGTACTCATGGGCATGAACGTTGCCGAGGCGCTCGAACTGGTCGGCCCGGAAGGCGCCCAGCTCCCTTGCGAGCCGTTGCGCTTCTGCCTCCACGAGAGCAAGGCTCTCCCCCGACACTTGCCCCGGCGCCGAGCCCGGGGCTTGGTCGACGAGGACGACTTCGGCTCCCAGCGCCCTCATCATGCGCGCCCGTTCGGGCGAATTGCCCTTCGACATAACCGCTACGAACTTGTATCCCCTCACCGCGCATACGATCGCGAGACCCGTTCCCGTATTGCCGCTCGTCAGCTCCACGACCGTCTGTCCCGGCGTCAGGCTTCCGTCCTTTTCCGCTTCGTCGATGATTTGCAGCGCGATGCGGTCTTTCTTGCTGAAGCCCGGATTCAAATATTCGAGTTTGGCGAAGATTTCGCCCTCCAACCCTTCGGTAAGCCGGGACAATCGAACCATCGGGGTATTGCCGATCGCCAGGTCGGCGCCGGATAACAGCTTTCCCCTCATCCTTCCACGCTCCTATTCGCCCTTTATCGATACGCAGCTATACGATTCTTCGGATTCCGTTTTCTATGCGTTTGCAGCCTACGCCATCCGATACAGCCGACTAATGTCTACCTCGCCCTGCAGCGGCTCGCCCTTCGCGAACAGCTCCAATTCGCGGGTCACATATTGGCCGAGGCGATACAGCCCGTTGTTGGTCGCGCCCGCGATATGAGGAATCAACGTGACGTTCGGCAAGGACCGGAACGGGTGGTTAAGCACCGGGGGCTCGGGATCGGTAACGTCCAGGCAAGCCCACAACCGTCCTTTCCGCAGCTCCGTTACAAGCGCCTCTTCGTCAATCAGCGATCCTCGGGCCGTATTGATCAGGATGGCATCGTCTTTCATCAGCTTCAGCGTCCGTTCGTTCATCATGCGGTCGGTTTCCGGTATCGAAGGCGCATGGATGGAGACGACATCCGATTCCCGGAGCAACCGGTCCAGTTCGACCTTTACCGCCCCCAAGCCTGCCACCTCCGATTCGGACAAGAAGGGATCATAGACGAGAACGCGGACTTCGAACGAACTCAGCAGCCGGATCAGATGTCTGCCCGATAACCCCGCGCCGATGATGCCGACGTTTACCTCGTACAGCTCGCGAACCGACTCGCGCTGCTTGTCCCACTCCCCCTCGCGGGTATTGCGGGACAGTTGCCAGATGTTCTTGAGCGATACGATCGCGAGGCCGAGCGCCGTTTCGGCGACGCCCCGGGCCAAGGCGTCGTTGGCGCTGCAGACGCGGATACCGCGTCGCTCCACCTCCGGGCTGAGGATCGGTTTGACCGTTCCCGCCGCATGGGCGATCAGCTTCAAATTCGGGCAGCGATCGAGAATCCGCGCATCCAAGGAAGGGCATCCCCAAGAAGTAACGACGATATCCGCCCCCTCGATCAGCTCGGCCGTCTCTTCGGGCGTTGGCCTTCTTGACTCCTGATTCAGACGCAAGCGTCCGATTCGATCCAATCGCTCCAAGTGTTCCGATTTGAAAATCCGATCCGTAAGCTCCCTGTCTTGGAGCATGGCAATCTGCAGGTTGTTCATTCTCCCGTCTCCTTCAGCCAGCGATCCAAGAACGAATAGGCCATCCCCCGGATGTCCTCGGGAAAATCATGTCCTCCCGCCCCGATGTAGGACCGGAAGCGGTCTTCCTTGCCAAGCCGGCGATACAGCTTCATCAGCTCATGCATGCCTTCCCCGACGGATTGCCAATGGGGGAATATCGAATCGTCCTGTCCGGCATAGTTGAAAAAGGGAACCGGCGCGCATAAGGCGGCGATTTCATGGAACTCGAAGGGAATCCGGTCATCCGCCAAATCCGCCGAGAGCTTCGGAATGTGCGTATAGGGATAAGAGCGATAACTCCAATGATCGGGATGCGGATCCCGCGTGAACGGACTGAAGCCGCAGCTCGATACGACGGCTTTGATCCGATCGTCCATGCCCGCCAGGAAATAGGAATTGTAGCCGCCGAAGGAATGCCCGATCGCTCCGATCGCGTCGGGATTCACCTCCTCCAACGAACGCAAGACGTCCACCCCCTGCATGTGATCCGATAGATTCTTGGCCACCGTCGACCAATCGGGATGCCGTTCGTAGAAGGGGCCGCTATGGAACGCGGGATAACCCGGATAGATCCGTTCGCCTGCCGTAACGGCATCCGGCGCGAGCACCACGTAACCGCGCTGCACGAGTTCCAAAGCGTACAAGCGGTTTTTCCTTCCGGAATCGGTGGCGATATCTTCTTTGCCCTGCTCGATCGTCGGATGAAGCGCGATCACCGCGGGATACCCCGAATTCCGAGGGCGGGGAAATGCCTCCTTATCCGGAACCAACAGGTAAGCCGGAATTCGATCGCCGTATGCGGCATCGTAGACGACCTGGTATCTCGTATGTCCCGGCTGCTCGCTTCGGGAAAGGATTTGCATCCGTGCCGGGGGTCTTGCCGGCAGCTCGCCGATATATTCAAGCCAGATCCGGCGAATAACGGCGAGGTGGTCTGCCCGTTGTTCCTCGCTCTCCGCGCCAGGCAGCAGCGGCGGCATTCCCGAACGGTTCAGTTGCGATAATACATATGCCATAGGTCATCTCCTCTTCAGCTTCTTGCTATCCTTAGCCAATCGTTCGATGATTTGTTTGCCCGTCGGCGTCTGGGCCAACCCGCCCATGGCCGTCTCGCGGTGAATGTCCGGCATCGCGCTTCCGACTTCCAGCATGACTTGAATGACTTCGTCCGAAGGGATCGCGCTTCTGACGCCGGCAAGCGCCATGTCGGCGGCCGCCAGCGCGTTGACCGCACCGAAACCGTTGCGGACGATACACGGAATTTCCACCAAACCGCCGACGGGATCGCAGATTAACCCGAGCGTGTTTTTCAACGCCAAGCCGACCGCATGCACGACCTGCGCCGGAGATCCTCCCTTCAGCTCGACGAGCGCGCCCGCCGCCATGCCGATCGCGGAGCCGATCTCGGCTTGGCAGCCGCCCTCCGCTCCGGAGATAAAGGCGTTGTTCGCGATCACGTATCCAAGCGCTCCGGCGCAGATCAATCCGCTAACCATATGATCGTCGTCCCAGCCGAACCGCTCCTGGCTGCTTACGAACACGCCCGGGACGACGCCGCACGATCCGGCGGTAGGGGTGGCGATGATGCGGCCCATGGAGGCGTTCACTTCCGACACCGCGAGCGCGTAGGCCATCGCGGCGCCGGCAAACGGTTCCAACGAAGCCTCCTGCCCGCGGGTATATTCATGCACCCGTTTCGCGTCTCCTCCGGTTAAGCCGCTGCGGGATAACGTCTCCGAGGCGACTCCTTTATTCACGGCTTCCTTCATGATGCCGTAATAGCTTTTCATTTTGTCCCATTCCTGCTCCTCGGTGCGTCCCGATTGCTTCGCCTGGTCTTCCAGCATGATTCGGGAGATCGGCTTTCCCTCTCTCTCGCATGTTCGCGTCAACTGTTCCAACGTACGGAATCTCAACTCGGGACACCCCCGTTCAAGTCGATGTAACGCACTCTTCCGACATGCGCGATCCTTCCGATTCGTTTCCGCAGCGCGGGCGGAACTCCGCCGTCCGTTTCGATCGCGGTCGCCGCTTCGCCGAGCCTGCCTTTGCGGTCAACGTCCATGTAACCGATGTTCATGTCGCTCTCCCCCAACAAACGCGTGATGTCGGCCAGTATGCCGGGCCTGTCGTCATGATAGATGATTAACGTCGGATAATTGCCGGTGAATTTGAGATCGAAACCGTCGACATCCGCCACTTCGATGCTGCCTCCGCCGATCGAGCAGCCCGTCATGCGAACGCTCCGGCGTCCCGAACGAAGCGAGACGGTCAACGTATTCGGATGCATCGCCGCCCCGCTGCCCGTTGCGAACGACACCTTCATTCCCGCGGCTTCGGCATGTTCCAGGGATTGCGGAATGCGCCGGTCATCCGTGTCGAACTGGAGCAGGCCGGCGATGACGGCGAGGTCGGTTCCATGCCCGTTGTACGTGGCCGCGAAAGAACCGTAGAACACGACTTCGGCCCGCTTCGGTATGCCGCCGAGCAGCTGACCGGCTACCCTGCCCAATCTTACGGCACCCGCCGTATGCGAACTCGAAGGTCCGATCATGCTCGGTCCGATAATGGAGAACAGGTCGTTGAATCGCATGGGTCCGCCGCCTACGCCAGCCATGCCGGCAAATTCTTCTTCACGAACTCGTCATCGTTCAGATGCGGGTAGTCCCGGTACACCCGATCGATCTCTTCCTTCTGCCCTTCGGACAGTTGTTCGTGCGGATTCAGACACCAGGTCCCTTGGAGCAGGCCTTGCCGCCGAAGCACTTCGTGAATGCCGGGGATGCAGCCGGCGTAGCCATGGGCGGGATCGAAAAAGGCCGCGTTCGCGTCGGTCGCTTCGACGTTGCGCGTCAGCCAATCGAGCGATACGTTCTCATGCGTCCGGGCGCTTTTGATTTCTTCGAGCAGCTCCACCGCTTTTCGCGTCCATACCGCCCAGTGACCGAGAAGGCCGCCCACGATTCTTTTTTCGATGATCCGCTCCCCCACCCGGAATCGGTAAACCGTCAGCAAATCGTTGACGATATTATCGTCGTTGCCCGTATACAAGGCAATCTCGTCGCGGCGATCGGAGCAACAGACGGCGCGCACGACATCGATCGTCTGGTAACGGTTGAACGGCGCCATCTTGATCGCGACGACGCCCGGAATATCGGCGAACGCCCGCCAGAAGTCGAAGCTGAACGCTTTGCCCCCTACGGAAGGCTGCAAATAGAAACCGATGACGGGCATGACCTCGGCCACTTTTTCCGTTCGCTTCACGACGTCGGATTCCGTCAAGCCCTGCAGCCCGCCCATGCTCAGCAGCCCGGCATCGTATCCGAGTCCGCCGGCGATTTCCGCTTCGCGAACCGCTTGATCCACGGGACCGCACAGGCCCGCAACCCGAATGAACGGGCGCTGCAGATTCGCCCTGTTTACTTCTTCGGCGGCTAATCCGAGTACCTTCTCGTATAACCCAAACTTCGGATCCCGAATTTCGAACTGCGTGGAATGCACGCCTACGGCCACTCCGCCCGCTCCGGAAGCGATATAATAGCGGGTCAATGCCCGCTGATGCGTCTCGTCCAGCCGGCGGCTCTCGTCAAGCGCGAGCGGATGGGCGGGAATGACCAGCCCCTCGTGAAGCGCGCGGGTTTGAGCGGGGGATAATCGTTTGTCGTTGCTCACGGTTAGAATTTCCCCTTCCTCTCTTGAAAATGGGTCGGCTTATTCAGCGTCGCTCCGCCTTCTTCCACCCATTCGGACACCCAATCGATCATTTGCAAGAGCGATACCCGCGGATAACCGAATCGCTGCTGGCATTTGGCGGCATTGTTCAGCAAGGCGTTGTCCGCCTCGGCCCCTTCGAATACGGGGTCGATTCCGATTCGCTTGCCGAATTCCTCGGCCGCCCATCGAATGGACATCGTCTCCGGGCCGGTGACGTTCAGGAAGCGAACGGGCGTCTCGCAAGCGAGCAACGAGCGAATCGCGATTTCATTGGCATCCCCTTGCCAAATGACGTTGGCGTATCCCATCGTGAGGTTGATCGGTTTGCCGGCTTTGACGCTCTTCGCGATTTCGAGCAGCACCCCGTAACGCAAATCGATCGCGTAATTAAGCCGGTAAATGACCATTGGGATGCCATGGGTCTTGGAGAAGTGCTCAAACACGCGTTCCCGGCCCAAACAAGATTGTCCGTACTCGCCGATCGGCGACGGGGACGTCTCCTCGCCGGCGCCGCCGTACCCAACCGGAGTAAAAGGATAGACGTTCCCCGAAGAGAAGGCGACGATGCGCGAATGCCGGAATTTCTCGGCTACTCTGCCGGGCAAGTAAGCGTTCATCGCCCAGGTAAACGATTCGTTGCCCGTCGTGCCGAATTTGTTGCCCGCCATATAGATCACGTTCTTGACGTCCGGCAAGCTTTGCAGCTTCTCGTCGTCCAGCAGATCGCAGCGAATCGTCTCCACGCCGTCCGCCTCGAGCCGATCCTGGAGCCCTTGCTCCGAGAACCGGGATACCCCGATGACTTTCTTGCTTACTCCCGCTCGTTTGATCGCGTTCATCAATAATCTCGCAAGACTCGGACCCATCTTGCCGCCGACGCCGAGCAGCATGATATCTCCTTCGATCTCCTTGACGTCCTGAATCAACGATTCCGACGGCTCGGCAAGCTTCGCTTCCAATTGTTCGATCGTTCTCATCCCGATTTCAGTCTCCCTTTTGTAGATGGCTTTATTTTCATACTAGTCGGTCGATTATTAAAAGACAAATCTTTAATTCGTCTTTTAATAGCCGATTCGAAGCCCTTCTTCGGCTTCGTTCCGACGATCAGCCGCCTACTTTGTCTTCCAGGAAGGTGAAACGATACACTTGGATCGGCCGGCCCTTGGGAACCTTCTCCATGCCCGTTATCCGAACGAGATCATGATCCATCCACTGCAAAAGCAGCCGGTGGGCGCTTCTGACGGTAATGTCCATGATGGCGGCCAGCTCGTGCGCTCGATAGTCCGTCATGCCGGTCCTGGCCACTTGCGCCATCAGCTTGCTTAAGTACGCGGAGGTCATTCCGGCGTTCTCCGCTCGCTTGATCAACTCCGCGTCCATCAAGGACAGCGAGTACGCAAGCGGGTCCGTCATCGCAAGCGGTCCGATCAACGTGCGGTCTTCCCCGACGATAAAGCAAGTATCTCCTCCCGCTTCTTTCGATTTGCGAAGCGCGATTCTGGCATGCGTCCCCGCCTCGTTGGCGGAACGTCCGAAGCCCATGCCGATGCTGAGTGAAAGACCGAATTTTTGATAAACGCTTCTTCCCAGAGGGATCGACTTGTATCCGCCGGTGACCCGTTCGAAGATGCCGCGCGTCGTAAAAAACAAATATTCGTCTCCGCCCAAATGTGACAAATAACCGTCCAACGACTCCACGTAATCGAGCAGCAGCCGGTGGATGTCCAGCTTGAACTTCTGAACCTCGTGCTCCGAGGAGTGGGTATGGATCCGCTGTTCGAAACGATCGAAGTTCAACACCCCGACCACGATTTGAGCTTCCCTGCTTTGGCGGGTTTCCGTCGATAACAAGGCCCTTTCCAGCGCGACCGTAATATTCTGATCCGTCGGGATGATCCATTCGTTCGGAATGCCCAGATCCGACAAGGATTGCGCGACCGTCCCGTCGGCCGTCATGACGGCATCGCTGGAACCCGACTCGAATAAACGCCTATGGTAGTCGATCAACTCTTCGCGTGACGAATAATACGGTCCGTCATAGTGAACCGCCTCGATCCTGGTTTCGTTGATCTCGAGCAGCGACTTGTTTACCGTCTGTTTGCCGAGCGTATCCATGGAGAGCCGCAGCTTTTTTTCCGAGCCCAGCGCATTCTTCAACCGCGACAGCGCGCGATAGAAATCGGTATCCGTCAGGGGCACGTGATGCAGCGCTACTTTCAGGTTCGTTTCTTCCCGGATTTTGCCGTACGGGATCGGCCCCGACACGAGAATCACTTCGACTTCGTCCGCGACCTGTTCCGCCATGCGGGGAGCCTCGTCATCGTTGCCGTATCCCATCGGAATCGGCCTGAACGACGGGAACGATTTGAGGACGTTCAAGATCCGCTTGACCAATTCGTCCGGACCGATAATGCCGATCGATATCCCTCTCTTCGAGGAGGTATCCGCCGTTAAGCCGGCTGTTGATTCGGACATGCTCTTTTGCATCCGTTAGCCTCCGATTCGTTGCATTCTGTATTCGCTTGCGAATTTCGTGCCGTCATAGCCGACTGCGTCAGCGGGTATATCTGTCAGATACACGGGTCGGCCGCCGTTTTCCCGCGATCGTTTAGCCGCTATGGCCGCCATTTCAACCTCCGCTAACGAGGCGAAGGATAAGGGAGAAGGCGTCTCCCCGGCAAAGTAAGGCAGGGCAACCTCAAGCATCGATCGGTACAGCCGGGCAGCATCGACTTTAAAATGAGTCACGTCATGCTGCGTGATAATGGTCGCGTACATGGGCAGATACCCTTTTGTCCCGCCTACGATGACTTGACCGCTGTTGCCATTATGCCAGACGATTTCGATATGATGCTGAACATGCTCGGCGAGATAACGCACATACGCTATCCCTTCGCCCATAATCCCGTGAAGCATGGAATACGCATGGATTCCGTAGTTGAACTCGTCCACGGAGCAGCCGGCAATGGCATGGATCGTCTCCTTGCGATCATGCGTGGATAACCAATCTTGAATTTCCGCGCACCAGCGCAATGACGATCCGCCGAAGACTCTTATTCCGCGTTTCTCCCATTCAAGCATGATGTTAATATCCTTCATGTTGCCTGCCATCGGCTTATCCAGAAACACGCTTGTGCCTTCCTTGATAAATGCTTCGGCCCGCTCGATATGGACATCCCAGTTGCAGCTGTGAATGATGGCTAGATCGACAGCTTCGGCCATGTCCTTCAACGAAGCGAAAACTCGGCTGATGCCATGCTTAACGGCAAATTCCTCGGCATATCCGGCCGGATATACATGCCCCCCGTCAAAAACGCCGACGACGTCATGCCCTAGTTCCCGGATGATCGGGATCCAACTTGCCGGATGCGATGTATCCAGGTCGACCATGCCGATCTTTAATGATCCCATGCGGGTTATCCCCTTTACTCATGCTTTGTGCTTCATTCGTAGCTTCATCATACAAATGATTGCTCGCAAGCACAATCAAGAATGGCGCGCAAAAAAAGCCGCGATTTACGCGGCTTCTGATGAAATCCTATTCTACGATCGGCCTTCAGCGACTGCCTTCGGCGGCTGCCTTCTGCGCAGCCAATTTCCGGCGGTACTCCAGTGCCGGAAGTCCGCCCCAGCCCCAGTTGTCCGTATCGACTTCTTCGATCACGACGAACGTCGATTCCAGCGGCTTATTCAGCACGTTAAGCAGCAGTTCGCTTACGCCCTTGATGAGTGCCGCTTTCTCTTCGGCGGTCACCGAATCATGGTCAGGCGTCGTGCCCTCTCGCGTGACTTGAATGTTTACGATTGGCATGAATACTCTCCTCCGTTCGTTTCGATCGGGTTCTATTTCGACTTCTTTCCCTCGGCGGCTTAGTCCTGCTTGAAGGCGTTGACCCAATCCGCTGGCGACTGCAGGCCGGACAAGGCATGCTTATCGTTGATGACGTAAAAAGGAACGCCCCGGATGCCGAGCTTCTGAGCATCGCGCTGTCCTGCATCTACTTTCTCGAGCCCTTCGCCTTGGAGCAATCGCGCCTTGAGTGCCGCGGGATCGTTCGTGACTCCGTTTGCTTGCGCGATTTCCACTAGCTTGTCCACATCGCCAAGATTAACGCCCTGTTCGAAATAAGCCGTGAATAGCGCCTCGATCAATTGCGATTGCAGCTGCTCCGGTGTAATCGCGATCAGTTGATGCGACAATACCGTATTCGGCGTATATTTTACCAGCTCCATGTTGTAATTCAGGCCGAACTGAGCGCCGGTTTGATTGTATTGCTTCATTCTGGCTTCGAATTGCGCTTCTCCGCCCAAACGGCCGATCATGACTTTCCGGTAGTCCTCGCCTTCCTTGCGGATGCCTGGATTCAGTTGGTACGCATGATAGCGAATCGTAGCTTCCATGCCTTCGGGGAGCTCCTTCAAAGCGCTTCTTAGGCTAGCATCCCCCATTCGGCACCATGGACATACCGTGTCCAAATAAACGTCGATCTTCACGTTGCTCATAGCGCCTCCGCTACCGGCTTAACCGTCTTAATATGCTCGACGTAGGCTTTGCTGGTTTGCGCCAAACGCTCAGGCGTCACGTCGGACGTATCGTTAACCGTGAAGTGCGGCAGGTATACGGCGCTGATAAAACGCGCGCTTGCTTGAATCGGCGCCAAGATTTGTTCCAGCGTTAATCGGTTGGATCCCGTAGGCTGGTAAGATTCCGTCGTGCCGTAAGTCGAGATGGCTACGCCGATTTCTTTGCCGGTTGTCGCGGTCGCTTCAGGACCGTAAGCCCAGTTGTACAGCAGCACGTCATCGAACCATTGTTTGAGCAGCGGCGGCATGTTGTACCAGTAAAGCGGATATTGGAAGATGATACGGTCATGCGTTTCGACGAGCTGCTGTTCGCGTTGAACGTCGATGTTCGCGCTTGGATATTCCTTGTACAGCTCGTGAATCGTGATATCGCCGTTCTTCTTAAGTTCTTCGACCCATGCTTTGTTCCAGTTGGATGATTCCAGGTTCGGGTGCGCTACGATGACGAGTGTTTTCATATGATTCGCTCCATTTCGTTTGTTAGTCTAGTTGTTTTTGAAAAAGGCTGCGTTCTGCATGAAGATGCTTTCCTGTTTCTGCGTCAGAGGGCCATTCAGCTCCGATATCCGCTTTACTTCCATCCATTCGGGATCGGCGCGGAAACGTTCATAATTCGTATTGCGGGCTTCCATATCGGCATGCTCGACAACATAATATAGGCGGTTGTTCGCGTCTTCTGCATCCACCCAAAAATGCTTGATCGGCATCCCGTGCTTCGCGAATAAGGCAACGACATGCTTATCGAAGCGCTCCATGATCGCCTCCATCTTGCCCGGGCTGACATCGTAAACCCTCAATTCGTATAACATCTGTTCACCTCCAATTCGGATTCAACCTTGCAATAAAGCTGTTTGTTTCATGTATGCGGTCAAAAACGTCACCACAGTCTACCTACTAAAAGGTAGACTATGAAGAAAAACATCCGCCACCTCCGGTTACGTTATCACCGATATAACGCCTTCGGCGATCAAGTTGAACCGATTTACATCCCGGAAGGTTCTTGCCAGCAACTGCACCCCCTGAAGAGAGGTCAAGATGCTGTGTGCCTGCGCAGTCGCCGTTGCGGTGAATCGAAGCTGTCCTTCGCTGCGTCCTTGCTCGAGCACCCGCTCTACCCACGCCAGGTTGGCGTTGAAGAACTCGGCCAGCTTCTCGCGGACCTTTTCCGTTAGGGTGCCCAGATCCGAAGAAAGCATCACGCTCAGGCAAGTGCAGTACGTATCGACAGGAATGAGCCGTTAAAGCCGACCCCTTGCACTAGCCCTTGGGCAGTATCGAGTATCAACGCTGCCGTGTTTTTGTTGTTGGCCATGTACGAATTCTACCTTTTAGTAGGTAGGATGTCAAGACGCTTTTGCAGTTAAAAATTTAAAATCGGATTATTGGGCTCCTGCCGGCCAGTTCGTTATAACAAGTCTAGTTGCCGACATAGTTCATTATAATCATCCAAACAATCATAGAAGCTGAAATTGCTTGCGGGACTATTGATCGGCGAATACTCAAAGAGTAAAATTTGACCGTTATTCAGCTGCCACGACGTATGAATCCGGACCGACTTCTTACCTTCTACAAGCACTTCTTCTATTATGCTTCTGATTGCTTGGTTGGAACGCAACAGCTTATTTTCATTATCGTCGAGTTTCAAGAATTAGCTCCTCCTTCGTTCGAAATCATCGTGATATTAAATAATCGATTGCTTGATGTGCAGAGACAATATAAAACCAACCTTTTCTGATATGGTAACGTATGAAACCTCTATATCCAATATCTTAAGACGCCGATCCGACTAACCAAATCTGATATAATAGCGATGGGAGGCGGTTTCATGAATTATGAAGAACTGGACCGGATGTTATTTGAATGGACGGATTTGGAAAAGAAATTAAAAGATAACGATCTTTCGGATGAAATCATTAAAAGTCGGATTCTAGCTAATGCCGTCTCAGAGGAAAGGCGAGCCGCTCCTAAGAATTCGAACGGCGCACCTATACCGTCCATGGCAATGACCCACCCGCCTATTTACCACTACACGTTGGAGGGGGACATGCTTCGATTGAACGTCACGGGAGAAGTCTTCGCCATCTCCAGACATACGAGGTTTGTCAAAATGATCACGCACACCCACAATTTATTCGAGATGAATTACGTCTACAGCGGTACTTTTTATCAAGAAATTCAGGACGAACGTTTCGAGTTAAAAGAAGGAGACTTGATTATTCTCAATAAGAATGTCGAGCATTCCATTGAAAAATGCGGCGAAAAGGATATCCTTATCAACTTCTTGGCGAAGAACGAGTTTTTTGACAATGCCTTCATTTACAACATTTTCGGGGATACGATACTCGGCAAGACAATGGCTTCGATCATCGCGGATGCTTCGAGAGAAAAAAATTTTCTATTATTCCATACGTCGAACAATTGGCAAATCAAACAAACGATCCAGAATATATTATGCGAATCGTTCGGCAGCAAAAATACGAATCGGGAGATTATTAAGTCTTACCTGACCATCCTTTTCAGTCGATTATTAGAGAGCGATAGCTACGAAATGTTTTTGAACAAAGAAGCCAGACAATCCACGATCTCCGTCATAGAAATCATCGCCTATATCGACAAACACTACTTAAACACGACGTTAGAGCAAACGGCCAAGCACTTTCGGTACTCGGCCGAGCATTTAGGCAGGATCATCAAAAACGTAACCGGCAAAAACTTCTCCGCTATAGTACTGGAGCAAAAATTCATGCATGCCGCGCTGCAGCTGAAACTAACCAATCATACCATTGAAGAGATTGCCAAGAAGGTCGGCTATAACAATATTTCGTTCTTCTATAAGAAATTTCATTCGTTCTATGGCATGACGCCAAAGGAATACCGCAGGTTGGCTTTGAATGGTGAAGATAATTCCATATGACAAAAGTAAAATCGCCGAAAAAAAAGCGGCAACCATTCGCTGGCTGCCGCTGCGTCCTATATACTACTAGCTAATCCGTTATCTTCCATTTTTCCTTAAAACCAACCAAGTAATATTCCATGGCGGTCAATGTATTCTTCTTGAAATCCAGCTTGAACCCTTCCAGTTCGTTCTCGTCGATCGATTGAAGCAGCACATCAGGCATACTCGCCATATTCATATACCCTACGATCAATGCATTTTGCGCCAACAGTAATTCATAGAAGGCCTCCGCTTTCAATTCCACTACTCGTTCAGTCAATAAACGTACGATGTTTTCCAGTATCGCGTACAATCCCGTGCTATCCTTAACGGCCGTTTCCAGGTCGATGTTCTTTTCCAGAATCGTATTCTTGATGGCGCTTAACCGAATAAGGAAGGAGTTCCGGTCCAGGATACTTTCCATTTCGGTTAGAAAGAAGGTTTTGAATTCGCTATAGGTCATCGTTTCATGGGCAAGAAGGAGTTCCGCGAAGTTTTGAAACCGCTTCACGTATTCTTGAAATAACATCTCCATAAACAAGATTTCCTTCGTTTTATAATAATAAAATAACGTCCCGTTCGAAACGTTCGCCGCTTTGGCGATATCGGTCATTTTGATTTCGTCAAAATTCCGATTCCGGTACAGTCCGCGTGCGGTATCTAAAATCAGCATCGCTTTCTCCGCTTTCGCGCTGTCGGTCATAGCCCTCTTATTCATGAAACACACCCCCGTCGATGAACCCGATACTGACTTGCAGTCCATCGTAAGGAATACCATGAAAATTGTCAAGCGGACTGGCAATAGCAGTGTGCGAGCATGGCCCGATTCAAGCATAATCAAGATTACGGTAAGCCTGGTCGGTTTATTTCATCTGACTCATAATGAGTTTGTCGAAGCTCTTGTCGCTTATCCATTTTCTCAATAAAATCAATGGTTTTGCCATTTTACCGACGGCATATCTTGTTTTGGGATGGTTGGATTCGATTGACTTCGCAACAATACTTGCCACTATGCCAGCGGATGATCCGTTTCCGGCTTGGTATGACTTTCGTGTCATATTCGCGATCTGAGCTGCCATTTCCTTATAGGGACCGTTTCCTGAGTGTCTAAGCATCGGCGCGCTCAAGACATCGCCAAAGGAGGTCTCGATAATTCCAGGCTCGATGATAATGACAGCTATCCCGAACGGCCGCAGTTCAAGCCTCAAGCAATCAGACCATCCTTCCAGCGCATGCTTGGTCGCGTGGTACCATGCGCCAAGCGGCGTATAAATCTTCCCTCCCACGGAGGATGTATTGATGATCTTTCCTTTTCGCCGTTCCCTCATATGCGGCACGACAAGCTGGGTTAATCTTGCAAGACCGAAGAGATTCACTTCGAATTGGTATTTCGCGTCTTCAAGGCTAATTTCCTCAACGCTTCCGTAAAGTCCGAATCCGGCATTATTGAATAGTACGTCTATCCTTCCCTGCTCCCTAACGATTTTGTCCACGCAAGCTTGGATCTCTTCCTCCATCGAAATATCCACCTGCACGATAACCGCTCCTAATTCCCGCAAGTCCCCCATTTGCTCGAGCCTTCTCGCTGCAGCATATACAATATGACCCTGGGACAGCAGTTTCTTGGCGGTTTCTTTGCCGATACCCGATGAAGCTCCCGTAATTAATATCACTTTCTTGCTCATTATTCTTCCTCCATTCAGGAAATTAAGTTAAACTTGTTAATTGACTATGAGTCAATGACTTTAAGTCGATTATAATTGACTCTTAATCAATTGTAAAATGAAGAATTTCCCTCCTAATTCGGAAAGCATGACCGCAGCAAAAAAAAGAGCGCCTTCATGGCGCTCAGAGATCCGACGATTCCAACCCTATTGGTGTTTCATTTTATCCAGCGCCTCCAGGTACAGCACTTGAAGGAATTTCTTGATATTGACTTTGCGCTTCTCCTGCGGGCATTTCTCGTCGATCTCCCGCATCTTGAGACGCACGTCCTCGAAGTCGAAATAAAGCGGCGCGTAATGCTCGAACTTCGGATGGCCGTAATCCGTCAGCCCGATGCTCGCCAAATTGGATAACGCGGCGATGACGGTCCGCCGAACGCGCTGCTCGACCGCCTTCCCTTCCTTCTCGATATCGCCGCCTTCCGGCTTGCTCGCCCGGGCGCCAACTTCGTACAATGCTTTCAGCGGAGGGAAGCCCCCTCCGCGCTGCCGATCAATCAGCTGATCGATCATCTCGATGATATCTTGGCTTCCGCTCTCCCCGATGATGCCCATGTCCATCAAGATCATCCGCATGATTTCTTTCGCATTCTTTCGCGTGCCCGCGGGCTCCGAATTCAGGTCATCCAGCTTCGCGATGGATTGTTTAATCTCCTTCAGATAACGGGCCATTCGCCATTGCTCGCTTACTTTGCCAAGCACGGCTTTGACTTCCACCCGGTTAATCGGCTTCCGAATATAAAATTCAATGCCCGCTTGATAGGCTTTGCTGATCATTTCTTTGTTCTCGATCTGCGAGATCATGACGTACTTGCCTTCGTACCCTTCTTGTTGGAGCCGCACGATCGTTTCGATTCCGTCCTGGTCCGGCATCAACAGGTCGATGAGCACGACATCGGGGTTCTCGTCCAGTACGAGCCGTTTCCCTTCCACGCCGCCAGCCGCCATTCCGACAACCTCGCCGACGCCGTCTTTCTCGATAATCGTTTGCAGCATCCGCCTGCTTACCGCGTCGTCATCGACAATACAGAACGATAGCATTGCGCCTACACTCCCTTCTTCAGCTTAACGGTCGGAAAGGCCGCGGCGAACGTGGTTTCGGCGTCCCGACCCGGTTCCGTCAGGAGAAGCCTGCCGGTGAACGAACCGACGATATCGCGAACATGCGAGAGGCCGATGCCGGTCGCCGCGACGCCTTCCTGATTGAATTTGGTCGTAAAGCCGGGCTCGAACACCATATCCTTATCCTGTTCGGCAATCCCCGTCCCCGTATCGCTGACGATGAATAAGGTTTCTCCTCGGCGTTCCCGCACGCGGATCCGGATCGTTCCCTGCCGCTCGATCGCTTCGACCGAGTTGGCTGCCAGATTGTTAAGCACGGTGATAAGCGGGATGTAGTGAGCGGTCAAATAGTCGATGCCGACATCCTTCTCGATCCGAACGTCTTTCTTCAGCATCCGGCTGTACTCGCCGTTGGACTTCCGCACAAGCTCGACGATCTCCGCCAAGGTCATTTCAGGGGCGCTCTCCAGGTCGACCAGCTTCATCAGCCCCGCCAGGATGCGCTGCGAATCCTTCTTCACCTCGTGAATCTGCTGCGTGATTCCGAGAACGGACCGGCCGTAGTCGATCAGCCCCTCCTCGTTCAGCCGACCGTACAGGTCGTGGCTCTTCGCCGTTATCTGTTCGATCACGTCCATCGACTTGCGCAAATAAAACACTTCGCCGTAGAGCCCGCTGCCGACGTTGATCATTTGTTCGATCCGTTTCTGCTGCTCGGCGTGAACGCTGCGCATTTGGTGCACCGCGATGCTGCTGTAGATGCCCGTCGTAAAATAGCTGCGCACCACGGCGATGACCGTGATCAGCATCCACTGATGGCTTTGAAAATACGGCAGTCCGAACGCGGCGCTGCGCATCAGCAGCTCCGCTTCATTGGAGACGACGTCGATGAGCGACACGCACGCGCCGAGAATAAGCGGATTCAATTGATGCAGCCTGCGTTGAACGAGGTGCATGCCGGCCCCGAAGACGACGTAGTAGAGCATGGCGGAGAAGTGCGTCTTCACGCTGTCGAACAGATAGAACGCGTCGGCCGAGGCGGCTCCGTCGAACGATACCCGAAACAGCAGCACCGTCGCGCCTGCGGCGATTCCCGTCCGCCAATAAGGCAGATGGCTCATGAGCAGTAGCAGGAACAGAAAGGCGCTGCTGCCAAGACCGATGCGAAAGACCTCCCCGATGAACGGGTTAATCTTGAATTCCCCGGCAACCGCTACGACGATGGCGACGACGGAAATTTGCATGCTTTCGGATTTGGACCAATTAGGTATGGCTATAGGAATGACTCCCACCCGGGCTTCTGAAGTCCGCCGATATTCAGACCCATTTATTTTCCAGGCGCTTGGCCGCAAGCGACAGCGCGTAATTGACCGCGAAATACATGACGGCCACAAGCGCGAGAATCGGAAGGGTATAATCGAAATTTTGCGCGATGACGATCTTCGAATTGTGCATCAGTTCAGGAAGAGAGATGACGATGGCGAGCGACGTGTCCTTGAGCAGGGAGATGAACTGGCTCACGATCGGCGGTACCATGCGCCTGAGTCCCTGCGGGAGCACGATATGCCATACCGTCTGCGTATACGTGAGACCCGAAGAACGGGCGGCTTCGATCTGGCCTTTCGGGATCGAGCTTAGACCGCTGCGCACGATCTCGGAGATCATGGCGGCCTCGAATACCGCCAGACCGACGATGGCCGAGCTCATGACGCCCAGCTTGAGGCCGACGTCCGGCATCGCGAAATAGGTGAAAAACAAGATCAACAGCAGCGGCAAATTGCGGATAAGCTCGACGAGCACCCCGAGGATTCGGGAGACGAGCGGAATTCTCATATAACGCAGCGTTCCGGTGATGCTGCCCAGCACGAAGCTCAGCACGATCGCGACGAAAGCAACCCATAGCGTGATGCCGAAGCCTTTCATGACGAAGATGAGATTATGGTAAGAGAAAGCGCCAACGATGTCCATCCGCCGATCCTCCTAAAAGTTTTTCGCGAATCTTGCGTGTCGTGGCATTCCTGCCTGCTTATCGCGGCTCGGCAACACGCATTCCTATCCGTTCTTGGCAAGTTTCCGTTCCAACTGCAGCGCCGCGAAGCTCAAAGGAAGGGTCAGAACGAGATACAGCGCCGCGACGAAGATATAGGTGTCGAAGGTCGCGTACGTCTTGCTCGCCACCTGATCGCCGTAATACATGAGATCGAAGCCGGCGAAGACGCCGAGAATCGATGAATTTTTGACGAGGTTGATGAATTGGTTGCTGAGCGGCGGAATGACGATCTTGATCGCCTGCGGAAGCACGACATGCCACATCGTCTGCATGTACGTCAGTCCCGACGCTCTGGCCGCCTCCGTCTGGCCGGGCGGAACGCTCATGATGCCCGCCCGGATTGCTTCGGCGACGAATGAAGCGGTATATACCATGAGTCCGACCGTGCCGCAGACGAATCCGCTTAACGTCACGCCAAGAGAAGGCAAGCCCAAATAAAACACGAATACGACCAGCAGCAGCGGTATGTTCCGAATGAACTCGACGTATGCCGTCCCGATCCACTGCAGCGGCCGGACGGACGAAATGCGGAATACCGCGATGATCGTGCCAAGCGCGAAGCTGCCGAGCAATGCAATAACGCTCGCCCAGACCGTGTTGCCGAACCCTTTCATATAGATTCCGAAATGGTCCGTAAATATCGATAAGTCCGGCATGTTATCCCCTCCAGCTATTCCCGATATGCAGAAGATGGGTGGCGCTGGGCCACCCATCCTGTCGTTCAACGATCTCTATTCCCCTGGGGCTTTGCCGATCCATTTCTCGTACGTCTTGTCGTATTCGCCGCTGTCGTGCAGCTTCTTCAATGCTTCGTTGACGCTGTTCAGAAGATCGGTCGCGCCCTTCTTGATCGCGATGCCGTACGGCTCGTCGGTGAACGGCTCCCCGACCACCTCGTAGTTCGAATCCTGAACGGCCATGCCGTACAAGATCGCGTTATCGGTCGTCAGCGTCTCGCCTTGACCGGCTTTGAGCGCGTTTAACGCGTCCTGATAGTTGTCAAATTCCAGCACGGTCGCGTCCGGTGCCTTTTCTTTGATGTTATCGACCGAGGTCGAGCCCTTCACGGCCAATACCTTCGTACCTTTCCGGATGTCATCGATGCTCTTGATCGGGCTTCCTTTCTTCACCAAAAGGGACTGGCCCGCCTTGAAGTACACGTCGGAGAAGTCGACTTCCTTCCTGCGCTCTTCCGTAATCGTCATCGTGGCGACGATCATATCGATATCGTTGTTGTTCAGCATCGGAATGCGCGTTTTGGACGTGACTTCCTTGAATTCGATCTTGGTCTCGTCGCCGAGCATCTCCTTGGCAAGCGCTTTGGCGATGTCGACGTCGAAGCCTTCGACGTTGCCGCTTGCCGGATCCTTCAGGCCGAACAGCTTCGTATCGTATTTGACGCCGACGACGAGTTTTCCCCGGCTCTTGATGTCACCCAGCGCCGACGCCGCTTCGGACGGCGGTTCCCCGTTCGCACCGCCGTTCGCGCCGCCGCTCGTACCTCCGTTCGCGCCGTTGCCGTTTCCTTCTTCTTTGCTGCCGCAGCCGGCCAGCATAGCCGTGGCAAGAAATGCAAGTATGATGCCAAGCGTCATCCAATTTCTCTTCTTCATGGCTTAATACCCCTCTCCGTAATGGAATTGCGGCGGTCTCACAGCATGTTATCGAACATGCGCAAACCGTTAATGGCGCAGTACGCGCTTGAGAAACAAACGCGCCCTCTCTTCTCTGGGCTGCTCGAAGAATTCCTTCGGCGGAGCGATTTCGACGATTTGCCCTTTGTCCATAAACACGATGCGGTCCGCCACTTCCCGCGCGAAGCCCATCTCGTGCGTGACGACGACCATCGTCATCCCTTCGTTCGCCAATGCCTTCATGACGTCCAGCACTTCGCCGACCATCTCAGGGTCGAGCGCGGAAGTCGGCTCGTCGAAGAGCATGATCTTCGGCTTCATGGCCAGCGCCCTGGCGATGGCCACGCGCTGCTGTTGCCCGCCCGACAGCTGCGAAGGATAAGCGTCTGCCTTGTCCGCGATGCCGACTTTCTCCAGATACGCCTTTGCCGTCTCCGCCGCTTGCGGCCCCGGGACGCCGAGCGCCTTCATCGGAGCGAGCGTAATGTTGTCGATCACTTTCTTATGCGGATAGAGATTGAAGTGCTGGAACACCATGCCGATTTCCCGCCGCAGCTTGTTGATGTCCGTTTTCTTGTCGGTGACGTCGACTTCGCTAACGGTCAGGCCGCCGCTCGTGATCGTCTCCAGCCGGTTGATGCAGCGGAGGAGAGTGCTCTTCCCCGAGCCGGAAGGGCCGACCACGACGACGACTTCGCCCTGCGCGATTCGGAGATCGATGCCTTTAAGCACATGAAAATCGCCATAATGCTTCTCCACTTGCTGAAATACAATCACCGCAATCCCCCTTCCCGTAACTTTGCACTTCTTTGATGGACAAGTTATGTTAGGCTATGTTACACGATGTGTATACAACTATAACGAAAACCTACGCAATCCTAACGAATCCGACATCGAACTCCTGATTTTTTTACAAACGAGTACCATTCTTCCATCTCTATAACGTCAAATAAGCCCCCATCGCTGGGGGCTTCTTGAGCGG
Source organism: Paenibacillus sp. J31P316 (assembly GCF_056269105.1). NCBI lineage: Bacteria > Bacillati > Bacillota > Bacilli > Caryophanales > Paenibacillaceae > Paenibacillus > Paenibacillus sp. J31P316. The sequence goes on from NZ_JBWDNI010000002.1 coordinate 215,859, forward strand.
CTGCAGGCGGTCGAAATTGAAACCTTGTGCTTTAGGCAAAGAATTGCCGCAGCTCCTGCGCCACCAGTTCCGGCTTGCCGCCTCTATTGGCATTGCTGACATCGCAGGCTCCGCCATGATCAAGTCCGGGCAATTCGACTCGTTTGGAATTCGCTAGCCCTTCCTCCAATGCAACGAGCACAGGCTTCAAGTACGATAAGCCTCTGTTGCCGCCAAGTAACAGCGACTCGGTGCTCAACGACCTAAAGCGATCCAGCTTCCCCGTCATCTCGACGAGCAATCGCCCATCATAATGAAGCGTCGGTGCCAGCATTCTCATCGTGACGTCGCCCTTCTTCGCCTTCTTGTCCTCGCTATCCATCATCTTGTTCGTCATGGACTCGAGCAGCCGGCGAGGGATCGCATTCAGCACCATCCCGCCAAGCTGCAGCCCCTTCAAGCAAGTGACGAGAGCGGCGGCCGTCTTGCCTTGGGCGATCTCTTGGTCATAACGAGCTAACCATGCCGTCCGCGCAGCATTCATCATCAGCGCTGGTTCGTAGAGGGCGACCTTGCGAATCGCGGGCAAAGCGAGTGCTGCTTCCAGCGCGATAAGCCCTCCCGAGCTGATTCCGAATACATAGCGGGCGCCTGTTCGGGCAAGGAGCGCCTCCAAATCCTCGACTTCCTTCCGGATGCCGTATTCTTCGCCGAAAGGTCCGCTTAGACCGCGACCTCGGCGGTCGGGAACGTAGACCGTGAACGCATCGGCTAACCGCTCCGCGAGCTGCGTGAAGTTGTGCGAAGATAAATTGGCGCCATGTACGACCACTAGGCCGGGTCCTCGACCGAATTGACGATAACCGATCGCGGTGCCGTCTCTGGAAATTACGGAGCCGACTTCGTAGATAGGATCCATCGTCGCCGCATTGGATTGAATTGGGGATGCATGCACGATTAATACCGCCTCCTTAGTTGGTACCTTCTAATCGAAACGCAAATTCGTATGCTTATCCCTGTGCTGCTAATCTTGACTGGACATCCGCTCCGCTATTTCTCGTATCCATTCCTCGCTCCAGTAGAGTTCGCCCCTGCGAAAATCATCGATGACGGCGCTCAACCATCCAAGCTCAGCCTCCAACACGGCTCGGCTAAGCTCAACTTCCAGCATGAACAAACGCGGAACGTTCTCTTGGTACGTGCGGAGCTGCTCATCCAGGCGTTGGATGGCTTCCCGAAGACCGGTCTCCCTCTTCTCGAATTGACGCTGGACGTCTTCCGGCGTCAGAAGGGTAAGAAAAGAGATGGCTGCGGGAAAATCCGGATATTCCGCGGATCGGACCGAAAGCATCTCCCGAAGCCACTCTTGCGCGACTTCCCTTCCTTGCTCGGTCAATTCGTAAACGGTTCGATCGGGACGTCCTCCTTCGCTTAACGTGCCTCGAACCGAAATAAGTCCATCCCTCAGCAGGCGCTCAATGGTCTGATAAATACTCGTGCGCTGACGGACGTTGACGACATCGTTCTTTCCTCTTTCTTTAATCAGCTGCTGCATTCTGTAAGGGTGCATCGGTTCCTCGGCCAAATGGGCAAGGACGGCTAGCGCAAGCGGAGACCGTTGGGATGTTTTGGTTTTGTTCTTCATAGTTATAATATTACTATTACGTTTATAACTATGTCAATGGCTGCTTGCCTAATCGGTCTCCATCCTTAAATTTCACCGATGTATGTTACAACCATTGGCGTCGCTTTATCTGCGTGTGTGAGATTTTCAATGAAACGAAAAAAACCCTCTTTAGTAGGAGGGTTTCTCTTTCGTTCGTTTCGTTCGTTTTGATTCTACGATTAGCTGGACGACGACCACGAGCACGCCAACGTTAATAGACAAATCCGCGATGTTCATAATCCCTTGTCCGGATCCGAATTGCAAAAAGTCCGTTACTTTGCCGAACAATAACCGTTCCACGCCATTACCGGCCGCTCCCGCCACGAGGAAGGCTAATCCGACATCCATCCAACGGCGATTCGCAGCTTGTTTATTTCGATAGTAGACCACGAATACGATGAAAGCCACGGCGATCACGCCAAGCGCTCTTCCGTAGCCTTGCAGCGTACTGTGGGCTGCACCGGAATTCTGATAATAAGTAAACTGCAGAATGCCTTGTCGAACCGGATGCGTATCTCCGACCTGCATGTTCAAACGCACGATCAGTTTCGTGATTTGATCCACGACCGTCATTAGCAGCGCTAGCCAATAAAAGATTGCAATCACCCGCTTCCCGTTTCCGTTGCTCCTTTCATCATACAAAATTATCGCTCGCATGCACAACCAAGTACACCAATATGATGCCGGACTCCCGCCACCGCCTCTGATTAAGTAGCCTTTTCGTGCCCTCCACCAGTACTTGCTCCGCATTCGACGTGTCGTTGCTGGCGTCGACGACGACATCGCATCCAACCAACGCGGTAGCCAGTCCTTCGTTCGTCATGGAGCAGCTGCCACCGGCAAACTGCCCCACTTTACGTTTAACTATCGTTCCGCGTTAGATCAATAAAGATAGCCTAAAAAATCTAGATCCCCCTCGCTCCAAGCGATTCTTCCTACTTCCTTAATCATCAATTCATCAATTGCCTCAAACCCTATGCCATTTGTAATCAGAGTTTCATGATCGATTTTCAACCATTTACATCGGTTCTTTACTAATTTATAACCATTTTTCAAATACAAGGTCATGTTATCTGCAAATAAAAGTACAAAGTCAATATTTCGTCGCACAGAAAACTTATCGATTTCTCCAAGCAGCGTTGAAGCCACTCCCTGGGAGCGAGTGTTTCGTGAAACACATAAATCAATTACACCCAGTATTCTCACGGGTTTTCCATTTAGATTCATCACCCTATAATCTAATCCAACGTGCCCTATAAGTTGATTTTCTTGGTTAAAAGCTAGAAATCTAAAATGCGGTAGTTGCTTAAAATATATTCTGTTTTTAGGATAAACATCTGGAAAACTGGCGTTTAATAATTCTTGTATAGTTGCCGATAATTCATTACTTAAATCAAATTCAAATACTAGATCTATCTTCAAATTACCTCTCCAATACGAAATGGTTTGTTTTATGCCTTTTCTACGTATCGATCATTGGCAGCCTAATTGCTCGCATCAGAAATGCTCTGGGTTCTAAATTAGATCGGGGTTAACCAAAAGCTTCTCAATGGCTTCTCGATTTATAGGCTTACTTATGTAAGCGTCCATTCCTACCGCCAAGCAATTTTCACGATCGCCTTTAATCGCATTTGCAGTCACCGCTACAATACGTGGACACTTCTCTGGAGCTAGCTTTTCTTTGATAGCTCGAGTTGCATCCAACCCATTGATGATCGGCATATGGATATCCATAAAAATCCAATCATAGGTATCTTTAAGCGCTGCTTCAATCGCTTCTTTTCCGTTGAGGGCCACTGTAACCCTGTGTCCCATTTTCTCCAACATTTTCTGAAGTACAAACGTGTTGATTGCATTATCCTCTGCAATTAAAATATTCGCTTGGCTCATAATGTGTTGATTTAATAATTGGGGGGATTTGAATTCGCATGTCATACTTTCTTTCAGCTGAATGGTGAAATGAAAGGATGATCCGTTTATGCCGTCGCTTTCGGCATAGATTTCACCTCCCATCAATTCCACGATTCTTCTGCTTATGGAAAGACCCAAACCTGTCCCTTCGTGTTCGCTAGAATTGGAGCGGTCGATCTGAGTGAAGGGCTCGAAGATTTCTTCAAGCCGCGATGGCGGAATCCCAATACCCGTATCCTTAATCGTAAATCCAATAAGCGGTTGCGGCCCCGCTACTTTCTTAACGATAACCGATACCTTGCCTCTCGGCGTAAATTTAACCGCATTGCTAATCAAATTCAGTAATACTTGTTTCAGGCGATCGGCGTCACCGAATATGTAATCGGGCACATCGTGATGGATCGAATAGGTCAGTTCCAGCCCCTTTTTCTCTGCCCTCGAAGAAACAACTGAAAAACTATCTTTTATGCTGATTCGCAGATCAAAAGTATCTTCTTGGAGATCCGTTTTTCCCGCCTCGATTTTCGAAAGGTCAAGAATGTCATTAATAATGGCTAAAAGCGTTTGACCGCTTTTGTGAATGATCTTCACATACTCTTTATGTTCATCGTTAAGATCCGCATCAAGCAAGAGATCAGTCATGCCGATTACGCCGTTCATCGGCGTTCGGATTTCATGGCTCATCATAGCCAGGAATTCACTTTTGGCTTTGTTGGTGGCTTCTGCCGACTCCTTGGCAAGCACCAGTTGTTTCTGTTCGGAAATATCCTTGCAGATGAGGTAGAAGCCAATGTTCTGCCCGCTTACAAAGATCGGTGCAATGCTCGTGAGCACTTCAACGGCACCGCCGTTCTTGTTGATCATTTTATCTATGCCTTGTTCCACCGTATTGTCATGAAGCGCGTCCGTCAAAATATGATCCACGTGGGTTTGTCCAATGAGATTAGAAAGCTCCATGCCGATTAGTTCTCTCTCGACGCTGTAGCCCGTCAGTTTCTCGGCTACAGCGTTTGCATTGATCACTCTCCCTTGTAAATCGAATGAAATAACGGCGTCATGGTTGTATTTCTTCAACGATGTATACCGTTCTACTGTTTCTTGAAGACGCTGTTCGGATTCTTTCTGATTGGTAATATCTATGATCTGTACAATGTAATAAAGAGGTTGCCCCTCTTCATCACGAAATAACTGAATCGACAGAAGCCCCCAGATTACCACACCGTCTTTTCTAATATAGCGCTTTTCCAAGTGAGCCTCCGTTTCAACGCCCATCAGATTTTTTAGGTCATCTATGTTCTGGACAGTATCATCAGGAAGCGAAAAACATCCGAATCGCTTGCCATCGAGCTCTTCTTTTGTATATCCAATTATCCGCTCAAATGCAGGATTACCGGTTAGAATTAAGCCATCAGGAGCCAACAGTGCGATTCCAAAGGAAGCGTACTTGAACACCTGTTCATTAAAAGAATGTTGATCAAGGTTGACACGATGCATATGTAACCTCCATTGGTAATTAAGATGCATAGATGAATTGTTGACTAGCCAATGTGTATAGGCACAGCTCAACTTATATTACACTCGTTATTTTGCTCTGAAACCTATCTTGAATACAGGATTATTCTGTCATTACTCAGAGTTATAAACTAACTTCTTACCTCCATCGTTAGTTTAAATCGATATACAGAAAGGCATAATAAAGGAGATCTCAGCGCGCGCTGATTCAGGGGGTGAACGAACGATGACAGCCATTTCTTTAGAAGCTTTAAAGCAGCGCCTCACCCTAATGGAGGACGCGGAGATAATTGATCGAGAGACTACCGATGGACTTCGTTTGACATTTATTTATCTTGGAACCTTAATCGATCAGGAGCGTCTTAACGAATCAATTCTTGTGCCTCTCGTTCGATCATTCGAAAGTGCGGCGGAAAAGAGCTTGAGCGCTGCAAGAATTACACGTTTATCCAATTTGGAGCAAGCCTTCCAGTATCTCATGAAGGGTTCAGTGCTGATTCACGACTCATCCAGCGGGCGATGGCAAGCGATTATGCTTCCCAATTCGCTCAGCCGGTCCATCGAAACTTCAGAGACGGAAACAATCATGTTCGGCCCGAAAGACAGTTTCAGCGAACAGCTGGAGCAGAACATCTTGCTGATTAGAAGGAGGCTGCCTTTAACAGCGCTTAAAACAGAGAGGTACTCCGTCGGCTCCTTAACCCAAACAACCGTAGTCCTTATGTACATAGACGGACTAATCAATCCGGAATTTGTAGAGGTCGCGAAAAGAAAACTTTCCAGCATCGACTTCGATATGTTTTTGGACTCTTCACATGTTGCAGCCTTTATGGAAGACCATTATCACAGCATCTTTCCTCAATATCTCCAGACCGATCGACCGGATTCCTGCGCGTATTCACTAGGCATCGGAAAATTGGTCATTCTCGTCGATAACACACCTTTCGCCTTAGTCGCTCCGATAACGCTGTTTCACTTGTTTCAGTCGCCGGAGGATTATATTAACCGCTGGTTGGTAGCTAGCTTCTTGAGGCCGTTACGCTATCTCAGTTTCCTTCTTTCTATTACGTTAATTCCACTTTATGTGGCATTAACGACACATCATTATCAAATGCTTCCCCTGCAAATTTTATATGTAATCATCGAGTCACGTAGCAAACTGCCGCTATCTCCCTTCTGGGAAGCGTTTATTATTCTTATTACGCTAGAAATTATCAAGGAAGCCAGCCTAAGAATGCCGACCAAAACGAGCCAAAACTTGGGGGTAATTGGAGGAATCGTCATCGGACAAGCTGCGGTAGAAGCCGGATTCGCAAGCAAAGTGCTAATCGTTTTGGCAGGTATTTCGGCGATTTCCACTTTTCTCGTTCCAAACTATCTGGTCACCAAATCCAGTTTACTGCTTCAATTCATATTCTTGATTCTCGCGTCCTACTTGGGCGTTCCCGGTATCTTGCTTGGACTCGTCGGCATGCTTGCCCATCTGAACGGGCTTACGTCCTTGAATCAACCTTATTTGGCGCCGGTATCTCCGTTCTATTGGAGAGATTGGGTCGATCTCTTCGTCCGAGGGCCGTTACACGCTATGCGCATTCGTCCTGAAGCATTGCGTCCTTTGAACAAATATCGTAATAGCCGAAGGAGTAAATGAACCCCATGCAAACCATATCGCTGTTTCGAAAAACCTCACATCAAGAAAGCGGTTTTTACGCGCTCTTCCTCACCAATAGGATTCAAATGCTGTATTACATGATTGTCATGCCCTCAGCCCTCGTTCAACCGTATATGTTGTTGGCGATTGTAGCAATGGGCATAGCCTCGCAATTTTGCCTATATTTGCTGTCCAAGTGGTTCGCAACTCCCTACTCTGCCCAAGGTTACCAGGGTTTTGAAAGATTATTCGGAAAAACGGGCATCAAAGTATTAGCGTTGGCAAGCTTGCCCCTCCTTTTGCTCAAAATTTCTTTCATTTCAGTCAGTTATGCCGATATCATGCACCAATTTGTTTTTCCTTCTATGGACCGAGAATGGCATATTGTGTTTCCTTTTATCCTTAGCTGCTATTTGGCATTGTTTGGAATGGAAAACATGGTAAGGTTCGTAACGGTCGTGTTCATTGGAACGATTTGGATCTTCTTGTTGTATATTCCGTATTTTTTGGTGCAATCAAATTCGATTCACGATCTATACCCTCTCATTCCGATTGGACCAGAGCCGTTTGCTTGGAAATCCCTGCTGCTCGTTTTTTCGTCGTTCTCCGGACCTGAATTTTTAATCGCTATTTCATGCTGGCTGAATCCGCAACGGAAAATGCTAAAATATTTGACGATCGCTAACGCCATCTCGGTTGGCGAGTATCTCTTTATTTCCATCGCGTCCTTGCTCTTCTACGGATCCAAATACTTGCCAACCATCAAATACCCGAACGTGGAGATGGGGCGCTATCTGCAATCTCCTGTATTCGAAAGGATCGATATCATCCTGATCTCGGCCTATATGTTCAGCTTCCTTTACTCAATCGCCTTGTTCGTGCTAATGATATATGGCGCATCTCGTTTTCTAGTCAAGACGAAGACAAGCACTACGCGTATTGGCCTGATCATTAGCGGCTGTGCGGCGATGGCCGTCACTCTTCCGATCAGTAAATGGTTTTGGGAGCCCGGGCTCGAGCAAGCATTTTGGCTCGACCTGCAGATGTGGGCAGGATCCGCCTCTTACTTGTTAGTGCCCCTTGTCGTCTGGATCGCGATCAAGCGCAAAGCCAGGCCAACGTCATGAAACGCTTCGTACGAGCAACGCTTGTGCTGCTATCGTTTTCATTGATGACATTCGCATGCGGTTGCGACCTCGTACCTGAAAACAACATGATCGAAGAAATCACGCCGATCATTTTCTGGTCCGTGCAGAGTGGAGGAGAAGAAGACGGAAAGATAACAATCAGCACGCTCGTCCCTCCTCTTATCAAGGAGAAGAAGCGAGTCCTTACCCTTAAGGTCTCTCTATTGAATGAAGGCACTAAGGGGTTTAATTTGACCTATTATAACGAACTGAAAGCCGGTCAAATCCGCTTGCTGTTCGTGGACGAAGCTTATGCGAAACGGGGATTGACCCGTCTTATCAATACCGTCCTGACCGATCCGAACATCTCGCAACGGCTGTATTTAGTCATCACGAAAGGCAACTTTAATGAGTTCCTCGCCAGGCACTTGGGTGAAACAGACAATATCGATTATTACCTTTATCGCATGTTCAAACATTACGAGAAGAAAAAACAAGGCGAAATCACTGTCGTCAATTTGCACCAGTTTATGAAAATGCTGTACTCTCAGGTTTCCGATCCCCAGCTACCCGTATTTCGAGCGGAAGGCGAACAGTTCCTGTACGAAGGCACAGCATTTTTCGACCGGGACAGTATGGTTGCGGAGATACGCAGAAAGGACGATCAAATCAATCAATTGTTGTATAGGGACAGATTCGTACGATATTTAGTTCTCCCTGAGCTGTCGGTTACGCTAGGGAATATTCGCGCGCATACCCGCAAGAAACTAACCCCGGATTTATCATCCCTGTCCGTCGAAATCGACGTGAAGGGAAGAATTGATGAATTGGATTCGCTTGCAAGAATCGAGGATAACTTCCAATATGCCGCTCTCACACAAAAAATCGAACGGTACTTGGAGGAGAGTGTCATCCGCTTGGTATCCCAAATGCAAAAATTGCAAATTGACCCCCTTCAAATCGGGGGGTTGGCTGCTAAACCGTTCTCCAAACCAATAACCAGAGATACATGGGATCGGCATTGGTCTACTATGAAGATCAATGTTAAAGTGCGCCTACATCTTGAGCCTCTGACGAAGGTGAAATAGTAAGTTGGGATCTTGTTCAAAGAGCTCGACCTGTCACGGAATCTGGGTCTTCAATGCCCCCTGTGATTCAACCTAATTAATATCCCTATGAGAAAAAGCACCCCGATGGAGGGGTGCTTTCAGATTAAGGAAGGCCAGCCGTCCGGTTGGTAGGCCTTATCCGCAGGCAATGCTATTGAACCCAGGAGGTGGATGCAACAGGGTTAAAATGTGGTGTTCAGGTTTAGAAAAAACATCCCCGTGAAATGATTACCAACAGAATGAACAGTACGAGAATACCCCCGCTGAATCCGCCGACTAATCCGCCGCCACAACCTACTCCACCAACGCCACCAACGTTACCATATCCCAATGCAGTCAGCTCCTTAAATTTAGGTACAACGCAGTATATGTCGGATAGGGTATACCGCATGGGCTGTTATCGGAAAGGGGCTGCTGACCATAAGCACATTGGCGCTTACGTGCCATAGCGGAACCTAGAACGACTTGATTCATTTTCACCGACTGCTCAAGAAGGCCGGCATCCGTTCCGATTTGGATAAGGGGATCCCCTACCAGCCCCAATCGAAATCGTTGTCCTCGGCAGATTTGTAACTCAGCTTTGGTTCTCCCTCTAAGGAATGTTAATATACGTTCCGCATGTCCGTTATCTTCTTTTAAACATAAAAGGCAGAAAGACGAAAGGGACAAAGAGGAGAAAAGGAAAACCAAATATATTGCCAATCAAATAAAACAAACCGCTGACTAGGATGGTAATAACCAAACTATATAAACAACCTTTGCCGGACATATTACTAAAGAAGAACACCCGTTCCCTCTCCTTAAACGCGCATATGTCAACGCATGATGATTCCCTCTGCCCTCTTCTCTGTGCTTATCGCAATAAGAATAAAAAACGACCAGCTACAACGGATTTTGTAGACGGTCGTTAAAAAACTATTCTTGCTGCAACTCTTATTTCACCGAATTCATTCGTGGATTCCATGCACCCTCACCTTGCTTTGTATTGCATCATGCAAAGGACAACTGGGCGTCATTGAAATTGAACAGTGCTTTGTTGAGCAAATTGCACTGTTTTTTGCTGCGTTTGCTTATATTGCACGACTTGCTTGTCTATTTCTTGCTGCAGGACAGGCGATGAGGCATTATACAAGTTGGCCTGTTTCAAAGTCGTATACAGATCCCCTTGCATCGTAAGGGTTTCGTTCAACAGGTCCGTAAACATTTGCCGGATTTGAGGACATACAGATTCGGTAGCGGCAGTCGCATATTCCCTTGTAACCCTCTTTAAATCCGCCAAAATTGTATTTGCGATGTCTTCTTCAGGTAAGCTTAACGGACTATTCATGATATCCTCCTCTTATTGTTGAGGTTGCGTCGGAGCCATTTGCCTGTGCTGTTCCATCATCGTTAACAACGTCTGATAATGCTGGGTATGTTTGTTCATCAACTGATTTACGGTTTGTTTTATTTGCGGGTTTTGAACGGTAGCCGCAGCGACCACGCATTGTTTAAGCAATAAATCTTCGTTGGACATGGAGTCGGCAATATACTCCAACTCCTTTGCCGTCATTGCATCTGCTGATTGGTTCATAGATGTGCTCCCTTCTTTTTCCTTTGAAATCCGTTCATAAGTTTCCTCAACGCATTGATTTTTATTCACAGTCTTCATAGCATAAATATTCCGTTCAAACGGCGATAGCAAAGGATAACTAGGGGTTATTTGAATGCTTACCTCTTGCGCTTGATTATAGAGCAGATGTAGCATTTATGATTCATCCCTTTTATTTGTTGGATGTTTTCACAGTAAACGCATTTCATGGTAAATCACCCCCATGGGTATTATACCCGACGGGCGAAAGTGCATATTCAATTTCATAGAAAGAAAAATCCGCGCAAAAGGCGGATTTCAATTGATCTATAATCTTGTCTCATACACGATCAATTTCTTGACCTTAACAAATAATTACCCGGAACAACTTACGGCTTCAAAATAATCTTCATCGCGTTGTCCTCTTTATTGTTGAAGATCTTATACCCGTGCTCTGCCTCGCTTAGGCCGATCCGGTGGCTGATAATATCCGTCGGATCAAACACGCCTTCTTTTATTTGGCGATACAGTTCCGGCATATAATGGATGACCGGCGCTTGTCCCATTTTCAAAGTAATGTTTCGCGCGAATAGATCGCCGAACGGAAAGGCGTTGTAATTCATGCCATACACGCCGGTCACTTGGATCGTGCCGCCCTTGCGGACTAACTTAGCCGCCATCCGAAACGCGCCGAGTCCGCCTCCTTGAAGCTTGAGCAGGGTTTCCACTTTTTCGATAATCGTCTTCTCGGCATCCAATCCTACTGCGTCGATCACGACGTCAGCTCCGCCTCCCGTGATTTCCTGCAAGTGGCCGAGCAGATTATCCGTTGCCTTGAAGTCGAACGTTTCCACGTTATTGGTCTTCCGTGCATGTTCTAACCGATAATCCACATGATCGACGGCAATCACCCTTTTTGCGCCTTTAAGCCATGCGAATTTTTGGGCCAGCAGACCGACCGGCCCGCAGCCGAGGATAATGACCGTGTCGCCTTGTTTTACTCCTGCGTTATCCACGCTCCAGTATGCGGTCGGAACAATATCGGACAGAAATAAAATCTTCTCGTCTTCCATCTCCGCATCCTCGGGAACCTTGAACGGCAGGAAGTTTCCATAAGGCACCCGCAATAGCTCCGCTTGTCCGCCTGCATAACCGCCATATGTTTCGGAATAACCGAAATAACCTCCCGTGTCGCCGTGAAGGAACTCGTTTGCATTATCGCATTGGCTTTCGAGCTGATGATTGCAATACCAGCATTGTCCGCAGGCGACATTGAAAGGGATGATGACACGGTCGCCCTTCTTTACGCGGGTTACCTCTTTCCCTACCTCTTCCACTATGCCCATGGGTTCGTGACCGACAATGAAATCGTCCGGCATATTGGGAATTTCTCCATTATAAATATGCAGGTCCGACCCGCAGATGGCCGTAGTCGTTATGCGTACAAGCACATCGTCCGCTTTCCTGAGTTTGGCATCCTCCACTTCTTTAACCTTTACTTTTTTCATTCCTTGATAGGTCAAAGCTTTCACAGGAACACCCCTTCCGTTAATAATAACGTCAAAAGCATTCCCATAATTCGCTTTAGGCAATCACTCTTTCCCACACCCGCGGATGGCATCGACGATCGGTTAACACAGAGACCGCTATTGACGCTGAATTTCAAATTTTTCCAATCACCGCCTTAGTATCCTTTAGGTGGCGAAGAAGTTTCTATGTAGCAGGCAATCTTTCGCCAATATATGCTTAATTTTCTGTTCGCTCAATTCACTTCTGTTCTTAGCCGGGTCGAATATAACGCGCTGCTGGCTGTTGGCAGTAAAGTCTACACGGACTTTTCAAGACCGTTCTTTTTATACGGGTACGGGTAATTTTGAATTTACAAAGGGAAAGGATATAATGGCATTAACTGTATGCTGCAAGAGGATAAAAGACTAGGCTTACGATGAAAAACTGCATAACAAATCTTGCAGGCTGTCGAAAAACCCCCTGTATTGTATGGGCTTAAAACACCCTGAGTTTCTCGTCAGGATGCAGCTCCCGGTTCGTTTTCATTCGATTTTCTTCGATAAGAACCCGAAATAAAATTGCTGAGACGTCCGTAGAATTTTCTCGAAACTCTGCAAGAATTGCACAGCAATTTTTTTAGGAGGAGTCAAGCATATGAAAAACGTAAAAATTTTTTCTGGTTCATCGAACCGCCCACTCGCGGAAGAGCTATGCCGACAGCTCGATGTTCCGCTTGGAGACATTGAGATTTCCAGGCTGCAAAGCGGAGAAATCAGCTTGCGTTATACCGAATCGATTCGCTCTTCTCATGTCTATATCGTTCAATCCTTGTCTCATCCCGTAAATGAGCACTTGGTTGAACTCATGATTATGATTGATGCCGCTAAACGGGCTTCAGCCAAAACGATTAATATCGTTATGCCATATTACGGCTATGCTCGTCAGGAACGGAAAGCCGCCCCGCGCGAACCAATTTCTGCGAAACTCGTAGCCGATGTGCTGACAACTGTAGGCGCTGACCGCATTATTACGGTAGATCTTCATGCCGATGCGATTCAAGGCTTTTTCGATATCCCTGTCGATCATATTACCGCTTTGGATCTCATCACGGATTATTTGAAGTCAAAGCATATTAAGAATCCGGTAGTTGTCTCACCCGACGCTGGTCGGGCAACAACCGCCGAGAAGCTCGCCAACTACATGGACTGTCCGTTTGCCATTATGATTAAGAACCGCCCTGCTCACAATAAAACGAAAATTACTCATATTATCGGGGAAGTCGAAGGCATGACTCCGATTATCATTGAGGATTTAATCGATACAGGCGGTACGATTGTGAATGTTGTCGAAGCGCTGCATAAAAGAGGCGCGAATGACGCCTATATATGTGCAACACATGGGTTGTTCTCGGATAACGCGCTCGAGAAGCTGTCTCATCCCTACATTAAAAAGGTCGTTATTACGGATACCATCGCAATTGACCCGAACCATTCGGATAAGTTCGTTATTCTTCCAATGGCGGAGCTTCTCGCAACTGCACTCAAAATTATTAATAATGGCGGATCAATAAATACGCTGTTTAAGACAAAACAAATGTAAGGAATCGTGAAAGTGACGGACAAGAAAAAAGCAAGCGGCAACTAAATGCCGCTTGCTTTTTTTGATCGTCATCTCTCTTCCCGTATGCGACAAGTGAGAATTCGCATATCGCGGCCGTCTCGTTTAAGCTCGTCGCATCCTCTTTGCGTGAAAAAAGAAAACCGAGATAAGACACCTCTCGAAGCGACATCAAAGATGCTTTCATTATCGCCGACATATGTCTTATTGGCATGACCGCGCTGAGTCACAAAGCCTTAGTTACACTTGCTATACCCGCAATTGCTGCATTGTTTGCATCCTTCAACGTTAAGAAGCGAGGCGGATCCGCAGGACGGGCAGAGGTCACGCGAGGTGACCTCGCCGTGCTTATGCGAATCCTCCGCGACCGGTGCCGCAGCCATAATTGCCGGAGCCGCCGTCGCCGTCTCATAGGCCGCCGCCGGCTCGTTGGTGCTTTCGATATGAATCTCAAGCGCTTTCGCTACCGCATCGGCGATCGATTCCACGCGGTTCGAGCCGAAGCCGATGGCGCCTGATCCGCCAATGCCTTTCAGATGCTTGATCAGGAGCTTCACCTTGTTGCCATGGTCGCCATAACGGAGGAACAAGGAGCATACGCGACCCAGCGCTTCCGCCATCGCGAAGACGTCGGAGCCCGCTTTGCCTACGTTCAAGAAAATTTCTCCCGGCGTGCCGTTCAGATCATTGATGGTAATATAGGCCATGCCGAATGGCGTATTCACCTTGTACGTTGCTCCGCGGAGAATTTGAGGACGGCGTTTGTACTGCTTGTCTAAGGTCTGCTCCGCCTGCGACGTCACTGGAGCATTCGGTGCAGCGTTAAGCGTCTCAAGCTTCTCTTCTTTTACCGATTCCGCCGCCACAGCTGCTTCCCCCGCAGCCGAATCCGACTTGTCTTCCTTCTTCGTCGACAATACCTGTACGTCCCGGCTGCCGTCGCGATAGATCGTCACGCCTTTGCAGCCCAGATCGAATGCAAGCTCATACAGCTCTTTTGTATCTTCGACCGTAAAATCGCTCGGACAGTTCGCCGTCTTCGAGATCGAGCTGTCTACCCAGCGCTGAATCGCCGCTTGCGCTCGGATATGATCCTTTGCCGACAATTCCATGGCCGTTACGAAGTAATTCGGTAGCTCTTCGCCCGGATGCGCATCCTTCCAAGCTTGAGCGATCGGCACCAGCTGCTTGTCGAAGCCAAGGCGGCTTTGGCGGAAGTATTCGAAGGCGAAATACGGCTCGATCCCCGTCGAAGTGCCTACCATCGTCCCCGTGCTGCCCGTAGGCGCCTGCGTAATAACGGTAACGTTGCGGATGCCTTTGGCCAGCACCGCTTCCCCTACTTCGGGGAACTCCGAGACCAAGTTCTTCATAAAGCCGCTTTGCAGGAATTTCTCCGCATCGAATGCGTCGAACGAGCCTTTCTCTGCGGCAATATCCGCGGAAGCCAGATAAGCTTCGCGCGCCATGAAACCATATATTTTATCGAGGAACAGAAGCGATTCCGGACTGCCGTAACGGATGCGCAGCTTGATCATCAATTCAGCGAGACCCATCGTGCCGAGACCTACGCGGCGCTCGCGCTTCTGGTTCCTCTCGTTCTCTTCAAAGTGATAAGGCGTGGTATCGATGACATTGTCGAGGAAACGTACCGACCATTGCGTTACCTTCGCCAATTCTACCCAATCAACATCATGGTTGTCTTCATCATAGAATTTGGACAGGTTAATCGCCGACAGGTTGCAGACGCCCCAGCCCGGAAGCCCTTGCTCGCCACATGGATTCGTCGCGATGATCGGGTTGAAATACCAACTGTTCGACATCTGATTGTAATATTCCATGAAGACGACGCCAGGCTCCGCCGATTTCCATGCGGATTCAATGATCGTATGCCATACTTCGCGCGCGCGAACGGTTTTGTAGGGCACCGCCCGTTTGCCGAGCTTCTTCCAAGCGTCAAGATCGCCGGTCCACAGCTCGTCATATTCAGGGTCCTTCGTATCCGGGAACACAAGCTCCCATTCCAGATCTTCCTTTACGGCTTTCATGAAGGCGTTGCTGACGCAAACCGACAGGTTCGCGTTGGTCACTTGGCCCATGGTCTGCTTCACCGTTATGAAGTCGAGAACGTCCGGATGCCAGTCATTGATCATGAGCATAAGCGCGCCTCTGCGGCTGCCGCCCTGTTCGATCAAGCCAGTCGTATAGCTGAACAGTCCGCCCCAGGACACTGCTCCGCTCGAAGATCCGTTAACGCCGGCCACGATCGCGCGGCGAGGACGCAGCGAAGACAAGTTAATCCCTACGCCGCCCCCGCGGGCCATAATTTCCGTCATTTCTGTTAATGTCGTCATAATCCCGCCGCGGCTGTCCTTAGGCGATGGAATAACGTAGCAATTGAACAACGTTAATTCTTCGCTCGCACCGGCGCCTGCGGCAATCCGGCCGCCCGGCACCAGCTTCCAGTCATCCAGAATGTAGCGGAATCGCTCTGTCCACGTCTGCTGCTTCTCTCCGTCCTTCTCCGCGCCTGCCATCGCATTGGCGAGGCGGTCCCACATTTCCTCCGGCGTCTTCTCTATCGTAAGCGTCAGCTTCTCCACGCTGCTTGTCACCGTATCCCCGCTTCTAAGCCTCACGGTTACTTCGGCGCCGCTCCGCCCGATCACTTCGCCAACCTCTTTGGCCGGGAATTTCGGATCGTCCTTCGTCAGGACCAGGACAACGTCTCCTACTGCCGTATTGCTCGTATCCGCATTCTTCCGAGCATAGCGGTCCAAAAATATTTTCTCGCTCAGACCTTCCAATTTCCGCGTCACTACCATCCGATTGGCCCTTCCTCTCCTGTACCTTTAAATCGCGTGCACATTTGTTACCGATGTTACGGCAACTATATATTGTGTGTACTCCTCATTATACTATACTACATATAGGTTTCCACGCCTAATTCCACCTGTTTCGGCGTTATTCTTCGCTTACATCGCCCATTCTCGAACGATTGCTTGTCCTTTCGCCAATTTTGCTCGTTTTTAACGTATAGGAACGTTTTCGTTTTCAGGTTACAGGGTCGGTCATCCAATAACACTCGGATCGTATTCATCGCTTTGTCAAACGCAAAACCGCCGATCCATTAAGCGATCGGCGGGATTTTCTTGCATGAGTCGGTCGTTTAGCGCGGCTTACGCCGAACCCACGAGCCAGTCCGTGAAGCGCGTCGGAGCAATCCGAGCCTTTGCATTGTCTTCCGGAACAAGCGACTCCGCTTCCAGCACGGAGCCGTAGTATCGTGCTCCGTTATCCGTGACGACCTGACGCGGGTCGCCTTTGGATTCCAAATACAGCCGGACAAGCTCGTCGAAACGCATCCGATCCGGACCGGCCACTTCGACGATTCCGTTCGCCGGAGCCTCTACCGCGCAATCGGTCAGCGCGGCTGCGACGTCGCCCGAGACGATCGGCTGGAACGAGACGGACGGCACGCGGACCGCGTTTCCTTCCGTGAACGAAGCAGCGATGCCGTCGACGAATTCAAAAAACTGCGTCGCGCGAAGAATCGTATACGGGATTCCGGAAGCTTCGATCAAACGCTCTTGCGCAAGCTTCGCGCGGAAGTACCCGTTCTCGGGCAGGCGGTCGGTGCCCACGATGGACAAGGCGACGTGATGCTTCACGCCGGCGGCCGCTTCGGCAGCAAGCAGATTGCGGCTGGACGTTTCGAAGAATTCAAGCACGGCTTGGTCTTCCCAAGACGGCGCGTTCGCCACATCGACAACAACCTGCGCGCCTCTCAGCGCTTCGGCCAGCCCTTCCCCGGTAATGGCGTTGACTCCTCTGGATGGCGATGCCGCCACGGCTTCATGCCCAAGTCCGCTAAGGTTTTGGACGAGTTTGGATCCAATTAATCCGGTACCGCCGATCACTACGATTTTCATCTTCATTTCCTCCCTTATATTCCGCCTCGTGCGAGGCGCTTCGTTGTTTCTTGGCTTGCTTTTCAATACTTCGCACATAGAACGATGAAGGAAACCGTATTGTGACAACGCGCGAATAGGAAATTTCAGGCGTTTGCCTGATAAGTCTTTATTTCCTGATTCCAGTTTCCAATAATTGCACGTGCACCTGCAGAATCACGTTTGCCGTTGGATATTCACGCTTCCACGCCGCTTCGTTCCAGTTCCTCGTCTTGCTCCTTACGATATCGCCTAGTCCGAGCGGATCGATCCCTTTGCTTTGAAATTGCTTGATAAGCGTTCTGCCTGTCTCGGCCAGCTCTTTCTCCAAGCCGTCTTTTATCCGCTGCTGCTCATGGCTGGTCAGCTGGAATCCGCGGGTATCGACGACTTCCCCTTTGAACCGGAGTGTTATCGTCAGCTTCGGACCGCTCGGATCATGACCGACATGATACTTCACGTTTGATCCGACATTCTTGACGGCGGCATACGTTCCGTTATCCAGCTGCGCTTCGAGTATCCCATACTTCGTGTTTTCACGCAGAAGCTTCATCACTTTCATCTGCTTCTCGTTCAGCGATGCGACAAGCCGGTCGTCTTGGAATAACGCCAATCCGGAAATCAGGACATGTCCGTCGTGCAAGGCGAGAATCGGCAAAAAAGGATCCATGCCTTTTCCGAGATAGGCATATTCGAAATCGTTCAGATTTTGGCGGGGCAAAAAGCCGGTCCGGACGTTCGATTTAAGCAAATCGAACAAATACATGCCTTTCTCCACGTTCGAGCTGAAATGGGCATGCAGGAGCTTCTTCGCTTTTCCATCGACAACGGCCAGATAGAGTTTG
This sequence comes from Paenibacillus sp. J31P316, assembly GCF_056269105.1. Classification (NCBI taxonomy): domain Bacteria; kingdom Bacillati; phylum Bacillota; class Bacilli; order Caryophanales; family Paenibacillaceae; genus Paenibacillus; species Paenibacillus sp. J31P316. Next base: position 234,305 of record NZ_JBWDNI010000002.1, read on the forward strand.
CGCGAAGCGAGCGCGTCGCGCAAAATCACATCCAGTTCGTCTGCCAATCCCTTTTCCGCCAACGCTTTTTCGAATAAGATCACCGAGATTTTTCCCGTTTTGATAGGACGGTTTAATTGCATGTCCATTAATTCCGCGATGTTTTTGCTTGTATGGCCGGTGTTGGAGATTAGAATATTGCTCACCGAATCCGATTTGCCCGCTTGGAATTTCGGCGGTGCCAGCGTCAATTCGATTTGATCGTCCGGCGCCTCGTCGAAAGCGCCGACGAACGAAATCGTGGATTTCTCCAGAATCTCCTGCTTGACGCACCCCGTCAACAGAACGCTTAGAAGCAGAAACCCGATGAAAAAACGTTTCATGTGGCCGTTCTCACTTTCGTTCTGACCAAGACAACGAGATACAAGAACGGAATGTACGCGTAGATCATGTAAAATCCGAAGCCGGCTAACAGATCTTGAATGTCTTCCACGCGGCTGCGGTCCGGAATGATACAGACGGCAGCAAAGACGATCAATAATAAGAACGGCAGCACCGCCGTTTGCCTTACCTGGAGCATGACTTTGCCTATTCGGCTTGCGGCCCACAGACAGAAGCAGACGATGGGAATGATCCACAAAATCTGCGAGGTGGCGCCGATATATTCGAACCGATCGATAAAAGGAAATTGGATGAATTTGTATTTGGTTAATTGCGGCCAGATTTCAAACGATAATTGTTCGGGTTTGAACAACAATAGGGAGAAGAATAGAATCAACAGATACGATACGGTCGTAAGCAAGTTCGCCCAATGCGCCCATTTTTGCGACGTTTCCGGCGATTTGATAAAGGTGTAACAGAACAGCAGCGACTCCACCCCCATAAAGGGAAAGGTCAATGCCTTGCTCGCTTGAAGGATCTCGCCTGGCGAATGATCGAATACCGGAGATAAATTGTTGAAGTGAAAATAAACCGCCGGAAAAAACATGGCCAGTATGGTGACATAGCGGACCAGGCTGAACATGCAAATCCCCACGACTACGCGAAAGCCACCGGAAACGATGTAATGCACCAGCAGCAGCAGCACCAATGCCAATGACCACGTGGTTAAGTCCGAAAACAGCCATACTTGGATAACTTCAATGAATAACCGCAGTTGGTAAGTGGCAAGGAGCAGAAAATAAACGATAAACGCAAGGTTAAGCCCGCTGCCCCCCCATCTTCCGAATAATTGATGATGAATATGGATAAGATCCGTCCCGCTTCGGTTGAGGATTTGGTACATCAACCAAATAATCACGTGGAGGCTGAGGCCGGAGAGGATGACCGAGATCCAGACATCTTGGCCGGCCCACTGAATGGGCTTGAGCGACATGGAAACATACTCGGGACCGAATTGCATCGCATGAATCAACACGAACACGAGAAAGGACGATATGGTTAAACGCGGATGCTCCGCTGCATTCAGCTTCAATTCTTCTCACTCCCAAAGCGCGTTCATTCGTCGATGTCTTTTTTGGCCGCGGCTTTCTTTTTTCTTTCGAATCTTACGGGGTTCGGCGATCTGAAAAAGGTGAATCGATGATGGAATTTCGAATAAGGCGGACGAATCACCGAATCGTACAAGTCGGCCGTGCGGAACGGATAAATAGGAACCAGGTAAGGCATGCCGAGAGACGTCAATCGCAGCAAGTGGGCAACCAGCGCCAGGGTACAGATGACGATCCCTAGCAGCCCCCAAATTTGCGCGGCGAAAATAAACGGAAATCGAAGGATGCGTATGGTGGCGCTCATGCGAAAGATAGGCGTCGTGAACGAAGCCAACGCCGACAAGGCAACGATGATCAACAAGAAGTTGCTCGTTAGGGCGGCTTCGACGGCAGCCGTACCGAGCACGATACCGCCGACGATGCCGATCGTCTGTCCGATTTTCGTAGGCAATCGGGCGCCCGCTTCCCGCAATAATTCAATGACTAGCTCCATGATGAGCACTTCCACGACCGGCGGAAACGGTACATTGATTCGCGAAGAAACGATCGTAGGCAGAAAGACGTTGGATATGCCTTGACCGTGGTACGTAATGACGGCAACGTATAACGGCGACGCATAGACCGAGAACAGCACGGAGAACATCCGGATCAACCGCAGCAAAGAAGCGATGATCCAGGGCAAATAATAATCTTCGTAAGTAATGAAGAACAACCCCAGATTGACCGGTGCGAAAACCGCAGTCGGGGATCCGTCCTTCAAGACGCATATTTGCCCCGAACAAACGGCCCAAGCCACGTAATCGGGCCTTTCGGTCCCGATCGTCTGCGGAAAGATGGAGTTCGGATTATCCTCGATCATTTGCTGCAGCAGCGTGCTGTCCGTAATTTGATCGAAACGGACATCCTCGATCCGCTGAATGCACGTATTCAGATATTGTTCGTTCGTGATTCCCTTGATGTACACGACCGCGATTCTGGACTTGGAGATACTTCCGACCGCGAGCTCTTTGATCCGCAAATCCGGGTGAGGAACTCGCTGGCGAATCAAGTTCAGATTGGTATCCAATGACTCCACGAAGCCTTCTTTCGGACCTTCCACGGTGAATTCGACTTCCGGAATCGTGACGCTGCGTCCCTTGGATGCAGCAGCATTGATCAGCATCCACCGTTGGCCATCGAGACCAGGCTGAATCGCGACATACCCGCGGTAAATTTTGTCCTGCGTCCGGTCCCAATCCTCGCTTATTTCTTTCTCCGCCACAGGGATGAGCTGGTATAGTTCCTCGAAGCCTGCGTTCGGATTGTCGCTCAGACAGTCAAGAATCTGACGCTGCAGCACTTCCGTCTCCGTGAGTGTTTTGATGTAGCCGATGAACAACGGAACGGCGCTCAAGCGATGTTCGCAGCATACGAAATCCGCGGATTCATAAAGCTCCTTCCATAAGGGAGGGACTGCACTCACATCTGATCACTCTTTCCATTCCTAATTCTTCCGTTCATTTTCCCCTGAAACGAAGAAAACATACGGAGCGCGAAGGGGCCGAGTTTTGATCACGAAGGACCCGAGTTTGAGCACGAAGGAGCCGAGTTTCGAGCTTCGAGCTTCAATTAATCGTAGGTTCCTTTTTATTCGACTACACGAATTTACGCAAAAGAAAAAGGGGCCATTAGCCCCTTTTACATGGTTCCCGTTGATTTTAACTCCATGCTTGTCCGTCTACGGAATCCTACTTCTTAACGATTGGCAACTCAACTTCCACTGTCGTCCCTTTCCCGACTTCGCTTTCGATTCGCATCGTCCCCTTATGATTTTGGATGATCCGCATGGAGACCATTAATCCTAACCCTGTTCCTGTTTCTTTTGTCGTAAAGAAAGGATTGCCGAGCTTGGTAATCTGCTCTTGCGGGATTCCATGCCCAGCGTCTTGAATGCGAATGCAAAGTTTATCGTTCAATTGCTTGGCTTGTAGGATCACTTCTCCGCCTTTAGGCATCGATTCAATGGCATTCTTCAATACATTGACGAAGACTTGATTGATGCTGCTTTGACACGGAATGAACGGTAAATTGGCATCCAGGTCTTTCTTGATTCGGACGTTATACAGGTCGGCTTGTCCTGCGAATAATCGGGTAACGTGATTTAAAATATGTACCACGTCCCTTAGCTCATAGCACTCATTTGAAGGTTTGGCCAGAACCAGAAGCTCGCTTACGATTTCATTGATTCGATCGATTTCCGATATCATGACGTCATTTCGCAATTTCCTTGTGCCATCCCAATCCTCTTTCGCATACATTTGCATAAATCCCCGCAGGCTAGTCAATGGATTTCTGATTTCATGGGCAATCCCGGCCGCGAGTTGACCGACTAAGGAAAGTTTCTCCGATCTGCGGATTAATTCTTCGGATTGTATTCGTTCCGTGATATCCCGTCCCATGCTGATGACATGTTGAATATCCCCTGCCGTATTTCTTATTTTTTTGGAATGCGCTTCTTGCCATATGTAGTGACCGTTTTTATGCCGAATGCGATAAACGTAAATCCTGCTATCCGAATGATCGACGTTCCCCCGCCTTAACCAGCCGCCGTTCCTATCCTCCGGATGCCAATATTCATAAGCATATTTCCCGATAAGTTCGTCTGGCTCATATCCGAGTTGGTTACGGACGGCGGGCGAGACATAAGAGATCATGCCCTCTGGAGTCAGACGCAAGATAACGTCCTGCGAATGATCGGCAATAAGCTTGTGCAGTTCTTCAATCTTCTTGAACTCTTCTTCCTTCTTTTTTTGTTCGGTGATATCTACGATTTGGGAGATGAAAATGTCGTTTCCATGGCTTCCCTGACTGTCCCTCTCTACCGTAACATTCAGAAGCCCCCACATAATGGTCCCCGATTTATGAATATACCTTTTCTCGATTTGATAACCATCCATTTCACCGTGTATCAATTTACGCCATAATTTGAGATCCGCTTCCAAATCTTCCGGATAGGTGCCGGATTCAACGCCGAGATCTATTAATTCACATTCGCTATAGCCTAACATTGCGCATAAAGACGGATTCGCCTTCAAGAAATTGCCGTCAAACGATAACAAAGCCATTCCTATCGGAGATTTCTCGAATGCGCGTAAAAAAAGACTATGGTCATTGAAATGAGACACCATGAGTTCCTCCATTTAAAGCAGTTAAATGATAAATTTGATGATCCTCAATCAGGCATTATAACGCCGTAACGTTTACCATTTCGTTTTCATAGTAACACATATTGGAACTATTCTACCCGTTCGAATCTTTAAATAGGTCGCCAGCACTTATTGGTCGATCTCTTACGTCTTCGTAACGATAATGTGCCTTTAACGGGTTCCAACCGCAGCTTGTCAGCGTATGCTGAAGTTGGACAACACTTCCGTAAAGGAGAATGCGAATGAACCGACGCTTCAAGACGCTGCTTATGCTGTCGTTAACGATTATCATGTGCTTCACTTTCAGCGCCCCCGCTTCGGCGGACACGAAGATTATCCACCTTCCGGTCATACAGATTCCGTGGCTAACGCTGTCTGCGCCATACTTGGCTTGGAAGCAGCCGATCGGAACAGGATCAATCATCGGTCCTGTAGACGCGCAAAACCATTTATTCCTGGCTTCGTCGGACACGAGGAACGGCAATCATGTGTATGCAATGGAGATGTATCCGGATGACAACCGGAATGTTCAGCAGTTTGACTTTGATGAGCCGATTACTTCGCTATCCACTGGCCCGTACGGTACATTATTCGTCGGTACGCTGAACAAGCTATATGCCTATCAACTCCACTACTCCTACGGGGTTAACCCACCGCCGACCCTTCTATGGACGTTATCGATCGGCAATACGATCGACCATGCCGTGTTCGATTCATACGACAATATGTACGTCCTCTCGAATGCGGATGTATACAGTAAATTGACTGCCATCAACCGAAGCGGCAAAGTGCTGTGGACGTATAGGTTCGCCGACTATTTCGGTACTCCCCCTGCCATCGATGAACATAATATCGTCTATGCAGGCTCGCTCTCGGGCAAACTTTATGCAATCAGTACGCGCAACGCCGTGGGAATCCAAGTCCCTGGCACCCATACAATCAAAATTTCGTTCGCCAATCCCGTTCTAGAATGGAAAGTGACCCTAGGAAAGCCGACCGACACGATTTATCCGACGGTCAAAATCTATACGAACGACGTGTATGCGAGCTCGACCACCGGCGGCGTCTTCGCTCTGAACGCTAACGGGTCTGTGAAATGGCATTACCCACTCGCGAATGACGAAGTGAACGCTGCTCCCTCTATCCAAACGGATGACACGGTTTATTTTGGAACCGCAATAACCGGCCAGCTTTACGCCTTATCGCCTAACGGCGCACTGAAATGGAAGTACAATCCGCCAGGATCATTCACGCAAAAAGCCGTCATCGGGACTCCCAGCGTCATTTCGAATGGCACTATTTTCTTCGGAACATCCAACCGTTACGTATATGCCGTCCTGCCGGATGGCACCGGGTTATGGAAATTTCACGCAAACGGACCCATTGCGACCGGGCCTTTAAGCGAATATTACGGGTACCGCACCTATGTGGCGACTGCTAAAGGATATTTCTATTGCCTAGCAACGATCCCGACTTAATCGCGCTCTACCCGTCTTATTAGGAGGTCGGCCAATTTAATTGGCTGGCCTTTTTGACGTATGCGCGCAAGCTTTCAGATAGGGATTGATTTTCATCGGACCTAGAGGAATAATTAGATCGTATACAATTTTAATAAGGCGGTGTTCGAAGTGGTTCAATCTGGCGTAGGTATCAAGAGCATTCAACTTCGCATGGAAAATCGCGGTCAGCCCTTTAATCCGACCGTCCTTTGGGACGATCATGACGTCGTTCTCGTAGATACCGGACTTCCCGGCCAAACGGAATTGATTCGCGCCGCGTTTCAAGAAGCGGGAATCCCGTACGAGAAGCTGACCAAAATCCTCATTACCCACCAAGATATGGATCATATCGGCAGCTTGCCCGCTTTGGTGGAAGCCTTCGGCAATCAGGTTCAGGTGCTTGCCCATGAAGTCGCCGTCCCGTACTTGGCCGGGGAAATTCCTCTCGATAAGAGCAAGAAACTCGTCAGCGCGCCCGTCAAAGTCGACGCAGCCTTGCGCGACGGCGATATCCTGCCTTTCGCCGGCGGCATTCGAGTGGTATTCACGCCGGGACATACGCCGGATCATACGGCCTTCTACCATATTCCGAGCAAGACGTTGATCGCGGGCGATTCCCTCACTGCGCAAGAGGGCGTCCTGCAGTCGTACAGCCCTGCCTACACGCCGGATCAAGCCTCGGCGCTGCGATCCATCGCCAAATTCCAAACGCTGGAGCTCGAAAAAATCATTGCCTATCATGGCGGCGAATGCGTGGACAACCTCCAGGATCGCCTGCAGAACATCTTGGACGCAGGTCCGGTCGCGGTTAAATAGGCTGATTCCGGTTCTCCGCAGTAACTAACATGAAGAAAGGACAGCTTTCCGCGGCTTCGAAGCCATGGACAGCTGTCCTTGTTTTATTTGACGACAAATTCGCGGATAGCGCCGGAAAATTGCTCCGGTTTCTCCACATGCCCCATATGTCCGCATTGATTAATGACTACTAGCTGCGACGCTGGAATTGCTGACGACATCTCGTTGGCCCATCTTGTCCCGCAGATGAAGTCATACTCTCCGACCATGATGAGGGTCGGGGTCTGGATCGTAGGCATAACATCGTGCACATCCCAATTCGCTGGTTGTCGATGGGTATCGATGGTCGCGTCTACCGAAGCTTTCCAGTCATCGAATTCCTTAGGCATGTTCCAATAATCGCCGAAGTACGCGGGCAGCAGTCTTTGCACGATACCGAGGAAGGACTCTCTGTCATTGACGGATACTGCTCCGCTCGTCATATCCGCCCAAGCCTGTTTGGCTTCCTGCGCTTCCGGTTGCGCCGACCATCGCTGTGCGAAGAGATCCATTTGTTTGGTCGCTTCGATGCCCAAATCCATGCCATTGCACGGTGCGCCGTCGTATACGATCAACCCTGCGAGCTCATTCGGATAATCGAGCGCATATTGCAGCCCGACAAAGCCGCCATGCGAATGCCCTAGAAAATAGGCATCCAGTGCCCCAGCATGCTCGAGCACCTTTCGGGAGAAATATGCGTAGGTGGACATCCCGTATTCTCCACCCGGCAGCATTCCTGATTGACCTGTGCCGATTGGCTCTATATATAGCACAGTCATGAACTTCTCCAGCAGCGGCATGCGAAGATAGTTCCAATGGAATCCCGGTCCTCCGGGATGAACGAGACAAACGGGCCCGCTGCCCGCCACGTGATAGACCTGCCGAAGCCCATCAATTGTGATCTCGTGCGTGCCCTGCGTCAGTGCTTCGTTAAATGCCGAATGTGAAGGATTTGCGTATGAACTGTTCATGGATGTACCTTCTTTCGAATGTTAGGATTGCGTGTTGCATCGAGTAAAACCCGCCTTGCTGTCACTATAGCAGGCATACGATTTTTTCATAAGAGGGCACTTTTTTTAAATATGCTTTATACGAATAAAGTTATGCGCCGCTTCGCCACCGAGAGCTGCGTTCGATTCTATGAAAACACGAAAAAGGCAACCGACCTAAGCCGGCTGCCCTATCGCGGTTTCGTATCGTTAGAATACGCTGTCCGGAACATAATAAATTTTTTGCGAGTCTTTCTTATTCACCGTATCTGTCACGATATTGAAATAGACGTTGCCGTCTTTCGTTTGGACGCCTTCGATTTCGTGGGTGCCTACGTTCGTTATTTTCACGAGGGTTTTGTACGCGCCCGCGTTCGACATGAGCGCAATCTGCGGCGTATCGCCTTCCGCGCCGCCCGACGTGTAGATTTCCGTACTGCCCAGCATATCGAAGCCCTGGAAAGATCCGTTCGGCCTGACGATCGCGCTATCCGACTGGGTAATGCTCGCCACGTTCGCGTTGACCGCCGCCGCGCTGTCCATTCTCACCTGTTCGCTGCCGTCGAGAAGCTGGTTCAAGGCTGCCGTGTCATAGATGGACCAGGTCACGCTTCCATCGGCGGTTTGCACCCGGAAAATCGTATAATCGCTGTTGCCGCCGCCATCGACGCGGTAGGTTTCACCGAGACTCGTGCCGGTCTCATCGGCGTAATTCATATAGGTGAACCGGTGAAGATCCGTATAATCGTATGTCGCGCCAGCCGCGTATTGAAGCCTGGCTACTTGCAGCGACCAGTTATACGTTGTCGAAGGGTCCGCTTTCGAACTGAAATAAAAGTAATTGATGCCATTATACGTGTACATATCGAGCGTTTGGCCATGGCCCGCATTGGTGATCGTCATTTCGTCGACGTAGGTGGCGTTCGTCCCGTCCATGAGCAATCTGGACAGATAGACCGTTCCTCCGGACCGCTGCGTGACGTAAAGGTACGTGGATGCGATGTACGATTTCTGGACGGCCAGGTTGTGATGGAGCCCTTTGAGATTGTAGGCGAGCGTCGCCGAAGCGTTTACCGTTTTACCGGGCGTCGCCGCGAAGACGGGCAATACGGACATGCCGAAAATAAAAACCGCGAGACCGACGGAAGCGAGTAGTTTCAATGACCTTTTCATCCGTTCCCATGCTTGAACGCGAAGCATCCGAATACCTCCATTTCTATATTCTTCATGTAGTTGAGTACGATCTGATTATCAAATAATCGACTGCCGCTTTGAATAGTCTGCTAGTACCAAATAATGTTAATGTTGTTTAAACGTTCGCGATCGCGCGACTCAATCGGACGATAGCCGGGCATCCTGCAGCCTCTTTCGATTGCCGAGCAGCTGCTTATACTCTTCGTCGAGCTCCGCATACCGAATGTCGGTCGGCTTCAACAAGCTTAATTCCCCGAGCACCAACGCCATTCGGTTCGCGATTACCAGCTTCTCCTCTTCCAACTGCTGCTCGTTCATCTCGCTAGCAGCATGCTTGCTTTGCTTCCGCTCGCGAAACGCTTCGTAGCCGGATTCGATCCGATGAATACCGCTCTCCTGAAAAACAAGCAGCTTCGTGCAGATCTTGTCGACCAGATATCTGTCATGCGAGACGACGATCAGCGTTCCGCGATACTCCGATAACGTTGCTTCAAGCTGCTCGCGGCTTGCCAAATCGAGATGGTTGGTCGGCTCATCCAGAATGAGCAAATCCTGCTCGCGCATCATAAGCTGCGAAAGCTTGATCCTCGTGCGTTCGCCAAGGCTTAGCTGGGCAATCGGCTTCTGCAGCATGGAAGCATCGAAGCCCATATTGGCCAGCAGCGTCCGCGCTTTCCCGACATCGCTGCGGATTTCAAGGCTCTCCCGCAGCAGGTCGAGTACGGTCCGCCGCTGATCGAGATCCGATACATCCTGCGTCAAATACGCGACTTTGGCAGTCGGACTAACCCATAGCTGACCGGAGTCGACCGGTTTCCGGCCTAGCAGCATTTGGATAAGCGTCGTTTTCCCGCATCCGTTAGGTCCAAGCAGGGCGATTTTCTCCCCGCGCTGCACGTAGAAGGAACTATCGGCAAACAAGGAAAGCCCGCCGTACGACTTGCCAATCCGCTGCGCTTCCACGATTCGTCGGCCGCGTTTGTCCGGCTGATCCCAGCCAAAGGACACCTTTGCTTCCTCGTTGGGCTTTTTCACGCCTTCCAGATCGATCTTTTCCAGACGATGAATGCGGGATTTGATTTGCTTATCCATGCTTTTGGCTTTGCTGCGGTAGAATTCCTTCACGCCTGCCCGCATTTCAGCCATTTTCCCGATCTTGCCGGCTTCGCGATGCGCCTTCGCCGACCAATTCTTCAGCCGATTGATTTCCGCTTCTATCTTCTGCTCGTATTTCTGCTGTTCTTCGTACTGATGGAGTTGGCTCTGGAAGCGACGGGCTTTCTCCTCCCGATAGAACGTGTAATGACCCGGAAAAGACGTCGACACGCCATCTTGCAGCTCGATGATCCGGTCCACCGTTTGATCGAGGAAATAACGGTCATGCGAAATCACGATCGTCGTGCCGCTATACTGTCGAAGCGCTTGAACGAGGTAATCGACGCCGTCGAAATCCAAGTGATTCGTCGGTTCGTCGAGCAGCAGAATATCCGGCTTCGAGGACCAAATATGAGCGATCGCCAGCTTCGTCTTCTCTCCGCCGCTCAAACCTGCCAGACGCGCTCCGTCCCACTCCTTCACCTTATGCAATCCGAAATGACTGGCGGTCTGAAGAAACTGCTCGGTTTCACGGGACTCGGCCGATGGGGCCATCATCTCGCTGAAGGTACTGACTGTATACGAGGTCGACTGCAGCAAATACCCGATGCGCAGCTGATCCCGGTGAAAGGCGAGCTTGCCTTCGTCCGGCTGAATCGTGCCGAAGATCAGATTGGCCAGCGTCGTTTTGCCTGCTCCGTTCATCCCGACCAAGCCGACACGCTCTCTGCTGGCCAGATCGGCGTCTACGTTCATGAGCACATTCGTGTCGCCGAAGCTTTTTTTAATTCCGCGTAGGGTTAGTATTGTCATTCCAATCACCGCTTCTAGTTTAGTTGAACAACTGACAAGGGCTATGATTGTCGAAGACAAAAAAAACCGCAGGGCGCGCCTGCGGCTAAGGATATACGGATAGAGGAATAGCGTGAATACGCCCTAAATAGACGCCGACAAACGGCATCCATCAAGATGGCAGGAGTCGCCTCCAATAGACACACGTAACCTAATCCGCTCCGCGCATAGGCTGAGCTCTTATCGCTTATCGTCATTTTCGAAAATCATGATCGACAGGAAATTAGGTCCACATGATGGCTGATTGGATACCTCCCACAACGTTCAAGTTACCACATTATAGCATGACAAACTCACGTTTGCATGCCGCAGCTCGTAAAAAATCCAACTTTATTCGTCCCACGGGGAATGAAGGACATGATGGCAAAAGTTGGGGCGCACATATCCGGGAAGAAGCAGTTCGCACACGTCGGCGTTGATCGTTCCGTACGTGGTTTCCGGTTTATGCTTGAAGCCTTCCATGAAGGCATGCAGGATGTTGTGTTTGAACTGGTTGCGAGGAAAAGCTTCGACGATTTGCTGCCGCGCTTCTGCCGAGATGAGCTCGAAGTTCCTCCCGACCACGTCATAACCGACGCCGAAATTCATAAGCGCTGCTTCGGCTTCCTTATGTTCGACGATTCCGATGCTCGTATGCAGGGCAACCGCATCCCATACCAGACGAACGGAATCTTCGGGGACGCCGCGGCTCTTGAGAAAATCGCGGGCGGCATTCGCCCCATCGACTTCGAAGCGCTTGTCGGCGCTTCGGAATGCGGGAGTAAGGCCGAGATCGTGGAATAGCGAACTGATATAAAGCAATTCGGAATCGTATTTGATTCGATTCAGGTTCCCCCTCATGGCCGAAAACAGATAGACCCGGTTCGAGTGGTTCCACAGCAGGTCGTCGGCATGCTCGCGCACCAATTCGGCGGCTTCGCGAGCCAGTTTGCTATCGGGAATCTTGATATCAGCGATGTAATTCGTCATCGTTAACTTCCTCCTCCAACGTTTTTTGTTCGTACATTCAAGAAGACAACCGAAGGAGCCTATCTGTGACAAAACCCGCTAATAAATTCAGGATTGCTTTTCGAGCAAACGGACGGCGCGTTGGAGCTTGTCCGGATTCATCATGACGTATACGCGGGAAATGGCCGAACCGTCAGCGTTCATAGCGAAGGCGTATACGGCGAACGGTGTACCGCCAAACATCACCATAAAGCTGTCACGGCCGTTGACGACTACCTTCTTGACGGTCCCTTCCCGGAGATAGTTGGACATGGAATAGGTCAGCATGGCCTCGACGCGATCCCGGCCAATAATCGGGTTGATGGCAGCTCTTACTTTGCCGCCGCCGTCTGTAAGCAAGATGGCGTCTTCACTCAGTAATTCAACGATGGCGGCGATATCTCCAGCACGAAAGGCAGCGCTGAACGATGTGCTAAGCGCCTGGAATTCCGGCTTTATCGGCGCAATCGGCACTCCGGCGTCGTTATTCTCAGCACCCAGCTTGCGTTTTCCGCGACTGAACAGCTGCCGGCAATTCGCCTCGGTTTTACCGAGCCATGCTCCGATTTCCTCGAAGGCGAAGCCGAGCGTTTCCCTCAGCACGAAGACGGCCCTTTCCATCGGCGTCAGACGCTGCATCACGACCAGATAGGCGTAGGCGATGTCGTCTTTCAGCTCAAACGCCTCCTCGGGATTGGCATCTGCCGCTGTTACAATCGGCTCGGGCAGCCAGGGGCCGATATAGGCGGTCTTTGCCTTACGGGATGATTTGAGTTCGTTCAGGCAACGATTGGTGACAAGCTTACAGAGATACGCTTTGATATTCATGATTTCGCTCGTATGCTGTCGTTGCAAGGCGACGAACACGTCCTGAACGATATCTTCCGCATCCTGCGACAATCCGAGCATCCTGTACGCGATAGAGAATAGCAGCGGTCGGTATTGGGCATAAAGGGCATGGTAATCCAGCATGTCGTCCAGTTCCAATCATTCAGAATTTACGAGCCGTTGCGTTGGAAACGACGAATCGTATCGATCTCACGACGAGAATACCACGATTCCCTATAGAATTCCCAAATTTTAAGCATCGTATTTTTTATTTCATATCGCTCATTATTCATTATTTCTCCATAATAGCCTGCGACAGCGCGTCGACCAAGGCGCGCAGCGAGGTCAAGGTCGTATGATCCGTCACATTGCCATTCGGCCCGATCAACTTGCTGACGAAAGGAATGGCCAGCGATGCTTCTTCCGGGATGGTTGCGCTCATCATTTTTAAGGTCAAGGCCAGCGATTGCAATGCTGTCGCACCGCCATCCGGATGCGGGGACGCGCTTATAATCGCCGTTGGCATGTTCATGAATTCTCCCGAAGATACGACCCAGTCCAGCGCGTTCTTGAGCGAGCCCGGCACGCCTCGCGCATATTCCGGCGTACAGATCACAATCGCATCCGCTGCTCGCAACTCCTCCCGCCATTTGCGCACCGCGTCGTTTGGTTCGGCTTCATCGCCATCTAAGTCCGGGCTGAAATGCGGCAGTGTAGCAAGCCCTTGATACATCCGAAATACCGTATCGGCAGGCAGCATGCTCTCGATGGTCGTGAGCAACCGAGTATTCGACGAGTCCTTGCGCAGACTTCCGGATATGCCTAGCACGACATGAGGTTGATGCTCCATTCGGTTCGCCCTCCTTTTCATTCGATAGTCATAGTTTAAACCATCACATTAATGTCATAGTCAATAAAGCTTGGTTTATATGATTAAAATGGATGCGAGTGTCATTTCCCTCCCCTTAAACAAAAAAACAGCAGCCAATTATTTATTCGGCTGCTTTCGTTCACTAGTGCTATTTAAATTCCTCCGCCAGAGATAGACGTAAATTGCCTCGATGTAACGAAGCCGGTATTACCGGGTACTCCCGTCGTGAGTTGGACAGTGACTTGTCGCAAACGCTACAATAATCGCGTTGATTCAACTGTCACCGCCCCTCCCTGCTAAGCTAAGGATTGCACGGGAATTGATTCGCCTGACGTTCGTTCCGAGCGGATTAGCTGCTTCTTCAACAGCACCATCTTGCCGTCATCCTCGGTTTCGAGCTCATAGATGCGTTCGTAGCCTCTTCGCTCATACATCTGCACGAGCCACGGATGGCGTTCGGCCGTACCTAGCGTAACCGCCTCTGCTTTCCACTTGTCGCGGGCTATCTCCTTTTCTACCCATGTGAGAAGACCGTTTCCGACGCCTTGACCTTTGAAAGCAGGCTCAACCGCAAACTTCATGATAAATGGATAATCGGCGAATGCCTTTAGCTGTTCCACCGGCTCGGAGATGGTGACTGTCGCGATGATTGCGCCGTCGCGTTCCAGTACGTAACATTCATGGCTCGCGATCGTGTCCCGCACCATCTCGATGTCCGCGTATGCCGCAGGGAATTTAATGCCCAATTCCCGAATCGTCTCATACGCCCTCAGAATGACGCCCAGCAACTCTTCTGCATCGTCAAGCGCAGCCAATCGATATCGATCACTCATTTTCGTCACCTCGCATGTGTATTAAGACTCGGCAAATACGTATTCGACCAGGTTACGGGCCGTGAACAATTCCCAGTACTTGTCGGCGATGCGGTCCGGGTCGAAAAACGTGCCGGGAGACACGAAGCCGCTGATCGTGACGGTTCCGACGTAGACGTTGCTTGGTTTAAGCTCTTGCGCCAGCGCGTATGCCAACGAGCGAACGCCGGCTTTCCCGATGGAAAGCGAAGCATAATCGGGATTAGGGTACAAGGCCAACCCTCCGCCCGTAATGAGTATGGCGCCTTCCTTCCGCTCGACGAAGCGCGGCACGACTTCTTGGATACTCGTAATCGCGCCGACGACGTTCACCTTGAAATCTTCGATCAACTGATGTTCATCCAATCCCGTCGCGATGGATTTCGTTACGGCCGCGGCGTTGTACAGCAGCACGTCCGGCTCGCCCAGCTGCTCGCGAATGTCCCGGAACGCGATAGCAAGCGATTCCGGGCGCGATGCATCGGCCGTCACGTAATGCGCCTCAATCTCTTGTTCGCGAAGCTCGGCTGCCAAACGGGCCAAAGAAGCGGCGTTTCTCGCGACGAGCGCGACGCGGTACCCGTTCGTTCCGAATTTGCGGGCGACCGCCGCGCTGACGCCGGGACCTGCTCCAATGATGGCTAGTATAGGTTTACTCATGAACATTCTCTCCTTCTCTTGCATGAATGTATGACAACGTCAATCTCCGTTTAATTAGAAGCGATGGTTTGCTTGGCGTAGCGGTTGATCGGGAACGGCAAGCCCAGGTTGCCGCGCAGCGTGTCGTGTTCGTATTCGTCGCGGAACAACCCGCGGGCTTGCAGGATCGGCACGACTTGATCCACGAAGTCGTCGAGAGCGTTCGGAACGCCGGAGCCGATAATGAAGCCGTCGGCCGCGCCCGTCTCGAACCAGCGCTGGATCTCGTCCGCCACTTGTTCCGGCGTTCCGATGAAGCTGCCTCGCGGCGTCGTCGTCGAACGGAGAGCAACTTGCCTCAGCGTCAGGTTGTGCTCCTTCGCCTTCTGCTTGATGCGATCCGTCGTGCTCTTAAAGCCGTTCGAGCCCAATTCGCCAAGATCCGGGAACGGTTCGTCGAGCGGGTATTGGCTGAAGTCGTGATGATCGAAGTAGCGGCCCAAGTAGCGCAGCGCGTCTTCAATCGAGCCCAAGCTTGCCGTCTCCTCGAATTTGCGTACCGCTTCCTCGTACGTCGCGGCGACGATCGGACCTATGCCCGGGAAGATGAGAATGCTGTCCGGCGAACGACCGTAAGCGGCGGCGCGCTGCTTCACGTCGGCGTAGAACGCCTGCGCTTCTTCAATCGTTTCGTGGCCGGTGAACACGGCGTCGGCCGTCTTGGCCGCGAGATTGCGTCCGGCGTCCGAAGAGCCGGCCTGAAACACGATCGGCTGCCCTTGCTTGGATCGCGCGATGTTCAGCGGTCCTTGGACGGAGAAATGCTTGCCATTATGATCGAGGCGATGCAATTTCTGAGGATCGAAGAATACCCCGCTCTCCTTGTTGCGAACGAAAGCGTCATCCTCCCAGGAATCCCACAGCCCTTTGGCAACCTCGAGGTATTCCTCGGCGATTTCGTAACGGGAAGCGTGCTCCGGATGGCCGCCTTTATTGAAATTGGCGGCGGTGCCGACGCCCGGGGACGTTACGACGTTCCAACCTGCGCGTCCTCCGCTGATATGGTCGAGCGAAGCGAACTGCCTCGACACGTTGAACGGCTCGCTGTACGATGTCGAAAGCGTGCCGACGAGCCCGATCTTGGAAGTGACGGCGGCGAGCGACGACAGCAGCGTGACAGGCTCGAATCTGTTCAGGAAGTGCGGAATGGATTGCTCGTTTATAAATAAGCCGTCAGCAATGAACGCGAAGTCGAACTTGCCCGCTTCCGCTTTGGCTGCTTGTTGCCGGTAAAAGCCGATATTGATGCTGGCATCCGATTGCATATCGGGATGCCGCCAGGCCGATACGCTCGAGCCTACCCCGTGTATCGCCGCGCCGAGTCTCAATTTCCGTTGTTTTGCCATCGTCGTCCTCCACTCCGTTTCCATGCTTGGTTAAGTTCCAATTAATTCCGAGTATTCCACTCGTTTTTAATTAATATATAAGTGTAACAATAAGGCAATTATCGATCGTTCGCTAATAGAATTGTTCGAATGACGAATAGGGGATATTGATTGGCATATGCGCGCAGCGGAGTGATAGGTTGATCGTGGACGATTGTCCGGAAGGAGGAAGTCGCGCATGATGATCGATTTTCGTATGAAGCCGCCGATTCCCGCATGGGAGCGGCTGTTCGCGGTAGGACGGAACGCGGTTGGACAATGGCTCAACCTGCAAGGATTGGAGCCGATTCCGTCGGAGACGTTGGAAGAGGTTATCGGAGAGATGGATGCGCAGGGCATCACGCATGCCGTCATTATGGGAAGAGGCAACGAGCCGGGATCGTCGAACGCGGAGCTGGCGGCATTCCTGTCCAGCCAGACAACCGATCGGTTCATCGGGTTCATCGGAGCGGACCACACGGACATCGCTGGCGCGGTGGATGCCGTCGATACGTACGCGGCCACCGGCCTCTTCCGCGGCGTGTCGCTGAATCCGGCAACGCTGCAGCCGCGAACGCCGATCGGGGATCCGTCTTGGGATCCGCTCTTCGAGGCGGCGCTGAGACACGGGCTGCCCTTGTCCATTACGTTAAGCGGGCTGCTAGGCTTGATCGGCGAGACGATCGATTACGATTACCCCAGACCAGCAGGTCTCATTCGCGCCGCGAGAGCGTACCCCGACCTCAAGATCATCCTCTCGCACGGCGCGTGGCCGTTCGTCGGCGAGGCGATCGCCGCGGCTACCGTATGTCCGAATATCTACCTGTCTCCGGACTTGTATTTCCGGTTCCCCGGCAGCCAGCTGTACGTCGAAGCGGCGAACTTCAACCTATCGAATCAACTGTTATTCGGGAGCTGCTACCCGAACGTGCCGTATGACTTCGCGATCTCGCACTTCAAAAGCCAGAATTGGAACGAAGGCGTTCTCCGCAAAATTCTGTACGAGAACGGCGCGAAGCTGCTCGGCTTGCCGCTCTAATGGACAAAAGGCCGTTTTGCTGCTGATGCGATCTTTTCATAGCAATTTGCCACGTGGGACCTGCTGTGCCGCGAATCCGACAACTAAAAAAGCCCGCCATTATAAGCGGACTTCATTCGGACGATAGGCTTGTCACCAGTTATCTCGTGCTCACAGCTATCTAGTGCTCACAGCCAATCAGCATCATACGCTCCGATTGGCTGTAGCACTACTTCCTCGATATGCCTGAAGAAAGAAATCTATTCTGCGACTACTTCGTTGTTCTATGAATAAGTCTATTATAATTCCAAAGTTCGATCAGAAGAACGAGGCTCCAAATATTCCAGCACCCGGCCATCGCGCCTCCCATCGTTTCTCGCTAGGCTTGCCGGTCAGCTCGCGATAGAAAGGCAACGCCTCATCCAATCGATTCACATGGACCGTTGCATAAACGTCCGTGATTTTCATCGTCTCTTCTCCCTCTGCTAAATCTCAAAACGAACGCCCGTTAATTCTTCGCTTACGTTCCACAGTCGGCTGGCGTTCGCGGGATCGACGGCATATGCAAATACGCCTGATGCAAACCGGGTCTCCGTCACGCTTGCGATATCCATTCCATCGCAATACACGCCTCCCTTGTCATCCAACTCGGAGCCGATCGCGCACCATACAATCGTGGCTGCCCCTTCCGGGACGGTCTTGTTCTCGTCGTTGAATTCCGGCAGGACGCGTTCTCCCTTATCATTCATCGCACCAAAGGCACGCATCTCGTCATCGGAGATATGACGGTTTAATCGGGTCATGATCGTTCCCGGATGAAGCGAAAATGCCCGAACGCCATATGCCTTGCCGCGCTTGTCCATTTCAACCGCGAATAAGCTGTTCGCCGTCTTCGACTGGGCATAGGCCTCGTATTTATCATAAGGGCGTTGCTCGAAATGGAGATCATCGTAATCCAAGTCGCCCATCTGGTGACCCCGCGAAGAAACAGCAACGATTCGTGCGCCTCCCGCCTTCTTAAGAGCCGGCCACAACCGTGCCGTCAGCTGGAAATGTCCCAAGTGATTCGTCGACAGCTGGGATTCGTAACCTCTTTCATCGCGCGTCAGCGGATTCGCCATAATGCCGGCAGCGTTAATTAATAGATGAAGAGGACGGTTCGAAGCAACGAAACGCGCCGCGAAAGCATCGATCGAATCCGGAATCATCAGGTCCATCTGCTCGAACTCGATTCCGGAGACATTGCCAAGAACGGCACGAACCTTATCCAGCGTTCTACCAGGAACGACGACCGTCGCCCCGGCCGCAGCAAGCGCTTTAGCCGCTTCCTGGCCAAGCCCGGAGTATCCCCCCGTAACAATGGCTATTTTCCCTGTCAGATCTTGACCTGCTACGATATCCTGCACGGTCGTCCGAGGCCCGTACCCGGTGGGCAGTGGCGCTTGAGGAGTTGTATGGTGATTCGTTGATGTCATGCTAGAACCTCCGTTATCGTTATGAGTGATGAATGCACGGTTCTGCCGCGGTTTTGTACGATTAAGCGCTTTGAATAAACTCGATCCATTCTTTATCTGGTCCGTAAATGTAGAAGTAGCGGGTCCCGCTTGGCATCGTTGCAATTTCCGGATCAACGAATTCAACGCCCGTCTCCCTGAGCCTGTCCCATTCCTCCTGAATATCCGTAACAGACAGCGCAATATGGTGTACCTTGCCTTCCGAAGGTAACCGATCCTTGAAGCCGCGAATCAATTCGATTTGCGTCTCCCCGTCCGACTCGTACCCTAGGAAGCTCACTTCCAGTCCATTCGCGTGCGCGTTGCGATCCTTCACTTGAAGTCCCGCGATCTCCGCATAGAACCGGATGGAGGCATCCATATCGCTCACCATAATTCCCACGTGATCGATCTTATTTATAGTCATTGGCTCACCTCCTTTTATTCCGTGAACATAGGGCACTGTCCACGACGTTCATGCGTCATGCTTCATGCTTCATGCTTCAAGCTTCATACGTCATGTTTAAAGCTCGTAAATTTCGTTGGTTTCG
Source organism: Paenibacillus sp. J31P316 (assembly GCF_056269105.1). Classification (NCBI taxonomy): domain Bacteria; kingdom Bacillati; phylum Bacillota; class Bacilli; order Caryophanales; family Paenibacillaceae; genus Paenibacillus; species Paenibacillus sp. J31P316. The sequence continues at coordinate 254,084 of NZ_JBWDNI010000002.1, forward strand.
AGAACATTCAGATCGACGCGATCCTTGGCGCTCAGCGTTAATCTCTCCATCAGATTAGGCGTCTGGGTATAGATCGGAGGCTGATGAACGGCATTATAATGAATGGGAATCAGCGCCTTCGCTCCAAGAATCTCGGCAGCCATGACGGCTTGTTCGGGAGTTAGACATATCGGCTGGTCGCTGTGCGGCGCTACGCCCGGAAATTTCGTAATGGCGCCATTTACAGGCAGGCATGCCGCATCGAACGCGCCATACGTTTTTGCCATTTTCCACCAATATCCATGCCACAACGTATCGCCGGCATGAAGCATCTGTTTGCCGCCGCCGCGAACAATCCAGGATACTTGAGGGTCTCCGGAACCATCCACCGCATGTGCCGCATAGATCGTAAACGGTCCGACGGAATAGGGTTCTCCGACAGTAACTCCGGTCACTTGGCGTAAGCCGCTTGTCGAGGCTAGTTCTGCGATCTCTCGAGGAACAAATACAGGGACGTCCGCGCCATAAGCCGAGATGATCGCCTCCGGGTCGAAATGATCCGGATGTTGATGCGTCACCAAGACGGCGTCTGCCGGTCCGAACGACTCGAGAGGGAAAAACGGCACTTGCGGCTTCCCAAGCTTGGAAGGAAAATGATACATCGGATCAATCGCGAGGGCAGCACCGTTGAATTCAACTCTGATCCCGGCCCACGGAAGCTTTTGAATGTTCATGCGCTTCTCATTCCTCTCTATCCTCATGTTTAGGAGCATTTCGTGACAAACGAATGATATGATTACGAGGCGCTCGCCTCACCTCCCTTCAATCGCGCCGCTTAGCCTCTCGGATTATAAGGCGATAATTCCGACTCTCCCCATCTTAACGACGAAGCATTCTCCACTTGGATGGCTTCCCGAATTTCAAACCGGACTAATCTTTCGGCTCCCGGATAGACGGCAGCCTCATCTTTATCCCAAACGATATGCGACATGCCGGTCAAATGAAGGGAATGACCGTGATCATAATCGATAAACAACAGGCCCGAAGAAGGATTCGAGTCCATATTCCCTAAGGTGTTGAACATCGAATTTCCGGAATAATCAGGGAACACAATCGTCTTTTCATTGACCACGTGGACAAACCCCGGGTTTCCTCCGCGATGCGAAGCATCCATCGCTCCCTTCTCGCTTACGCTGCCGATGTAGAACGTATCGGCCTGAGAAATCCACGCTTGCTGCTGCTTGGTCAATGCTATCGTTCGCCGTTCCGACTTTATTAACCTGAAGTCGTCTTGGTCAGGGTCAAGCGATCTTCTCTGGATATATTTAGGACAATTCCCATAAATCTGATCGGCAGTTATGATCAGTTGATCCTTCCGAACTTCGGCACTTCCATTAATCCTCAGCCTGATTCTCCGGTTCGTGTCCATGATAAGCAGCCCGATTGGCTGCCGGACTCCTGTCTTCAAGCCCGAAAGAGGATCGCCTTCCATGAGTTCTGCTCGGATAGCCAACAATCGCTCATCAAGCACCTCAGCAAACCCAGCCTCGCCGACAAGAAAGGTCACCCAGACGCTGCCTTCGCGATCCCTGGACGATAGAACGATAAACGGTTGGAATCTCAGGAATTCCATCATCCCTTTCGTGAACCGGGAACCGATTATTTTGCCGTTTTGGGAAGCGATCGCCGCTTCTCCCGCCCGTTCTTGAACTTGCAGTTCCCCTTCATGAAACACATCCACGCCGCCACTTCCTTCCGTAAAGACACGTTCATCTGAAGGTATTATTCACCAACGCTCACTTAATTATAGTTAATATAAATACTAGTTACCTAGTTATCTAGTTATATAATTTAAATTCCTGATTGTCAACCGATTCAACGCAATTTTAATATAAAGTGAGAGTTGCAATTTTGATAAATGTAAAGATAGCGCTATAATAAACCTAGTCAACTATGAATGAGGTGTTCTTAATGAGCGAAAAAAACTACATGCTTCAAGTTGATCCCCGATTAACATTTAATGTGAATACGCAAATAAAAGAGCAGCTGAAATGGTTAATTCGAACTGGACAACTGGAAATCGGCGATATCCTGCCTTCGGCAAGTCAATTGGCGGATGAGCTCGAAATCAATCGCAATACCATCAACTGGGTTTACAGCCAACTGCGTGACGAGGGGCTGGTTTCCATGCAAAAGGGACGGGGTACCTCGGTACTGAACGGAAGCAAGACGAAGCAGCTAAGGGATGAACGGAAACCGATGCAGCAGCTTCTGGACAATACCATCCGCGAGGCAACAACGTTGGGGTTTGATTTGCAGTCCTTTTTCGTAGCAGGTCTTGCATATACGCTGCTTCACCCTCCCTATCCTGCCGGCAAACTGCGCGTTCTGCTTGTCGAATGCACGGGACATGACCATCCCTTTTTCCGTCAGAGCATCGAGCGAGAAACGGGCGGAGAAGTCGAGACGATCTTTCTGGATGACATTTCGGGGAAAGACGACGTCGCGCGGGAGGCTGCTCAGCGTTCCGACATCATTATCACAACCGTAAATCATGCGGAGGATGTGAAGGCTCTATTTGCACGCCACCACGATACGATTATTGTGATCGGGGCAACGATCGATTCTACGCTGCTGCTTGAAATCGCCAAGCTGAAGCATGGCAGTCATGTGGCCTTCGTTTGTCTAGGTAAAATCGGGGGCGAATGGATGGCCAGCCGGATTCGGGAAGCCGGTATTCATGACCTCCGCTTCGAAACCGTCGGGCTGAATGAACCAGAGCTTTTTAATGCCGCCGTTCTGAGCGCTGATAAAATTTATGCCTCCAATGCCGTGTTTTCGAAGCTTAAAACTATGCATCCCGATAAAACGGAGCTCTTCCCGATGAAGTTGGAGCAAAGCAGCGAGAACTTATTGCATGAACTCGCAACGCAAAAAAGCCGCGATTTGCACGGCCGATAAATTTGCATGCATAGAACCGTTTGAATTGGAGAAAGTAGTATCAATCCCAAATATAGGAGGCATTCAAATGGCTAAAAACACATTAGTGGTACCGCAAGCTTCTCATGCTCTAGATCAGATGAAATTCGAAGTTGCACAAGAACTGGGTATTCAGCTTTCTCCTGACGGGTATAACGGAAACTTGTCCACGTACAATGCCGGAAAGATCGGCGGTTCTATCACCCGTAAATTGGTTCAAATCGCTGAGCAAAGTCTGGGTGGATCGAAAAGCTTTCGGTAAATAAACATCGCAAAGGAACGCTTCGGAGAGAAGCGTCCCTTTGCATGTAATGAAAAAAACTCGCCGCTTCCTGCGCCCCATGTCCGAGCTCCGCGTAGCAGCAAAGTATCGCGTCCGCCCGCCTCGCCCCCCATCAACCGACTTACTTGTAGATATAGTCGCTTTTGTTTTCCTGAAGCAAACGGTTATACTCCCCCCGCACATAATCAGGCTTAAGTATATTCATCGTTTCCGACTCGCCGCGTTCCCAGTTCAACACCCCTTCTTCTTGCAGGATCTTCAGATGGGCATAGACCGTGGATCGATTCTTAAGACCGACATAGTTCCGGATTTCATCTACCGTCGGAGGCAAGCCTCGCATATGAATAAAATTTTGTATCGAGCAGGCAATTTCAATGCTTTTTTGCGACAATCTCATTCGAACACCTCCACACAACACAGAACGTATGTTCTTATAATTAATATAATTCAACGGGAGTTGTAAATCAAGAGCGAAAGCCGGACCGCAGCCACTGATCATGGACTTCGAATGTGGACTTCGGACGAAAAAGCAAAAAGCCGCAGTTACGCGGCTTTTTGTCACTCATACGCCATGCGGATGCAGACTGCATGTCCCCGCCTGCGAACCTCGCTATAAAGTCAGTTCGATCACGTGCTCCCCTTGGTCGTCCTCCAGCGTGATAAACGGACTGTCCTCCAACAGATGCGCGCTCAGCTCGGCTTCCCTTCCATCGATCCGCAATGCGGTACATCCGCTGGATTTATGCGACGGATTGGAAACGATAATCCGGTATGCCGTGCTCTTGTACGTGTACGTAACGGTGAATTCCGGCCATTCGGCAGGAATGCAGGGCTTGATCAACAGCCGTTCCCCTCTTCGCTGCAGCCCCAATATCCACTCGATGCCCGCTTGGTACATCCATCCCGCCGCGCCGGTATACCACGTCCAACCCGCATGTCCGCGATGCGGCGGTTCCGTATAGACGTCGGCCGTCATCGCGTACGGCTCCCCGACGTAAGTTCGGGCTTCGAACGCGGACTTCGCGTGCGTGATCGGGTTGAACATATGGAACAGCTCGAACGCCTTGTTCCCGTCTCCGAGCATGCTCCAGGCTACGATGCTCCAGATGACGCCGTGCGTGTACTGGCCCCCGTTCTCCCGGATGCCGGGCGGATAGGCTTGAATATAGCCCGGGCTTGGCTTGGTTTTGTCAAAAGGCGGCGTCAGGATGTGCGCGATGGCTAGATGGCGGTCGACCAGCTCGCGGTCGAAGGAGCGCATCGCCTGCTGCGCGCGCTCCGGCGGCGCCATGCCGGAGATGACCGACCAGGATTGGGCGATGGCATCGATCCGGCATTCCGCGTTACGGACGGATCCCAGCCAATCGCCGGCGTCGGTGAACGCGCGGCGGTACCAATTTCCGTCCCAAGCCGCTTCCTGCATATCCTTCTCCAGCAACCGGCGAGCGCTCAAGTACCGCTCCGCATGTTCCCGTTCGCCGCGCCGCTCGCAGATTCCCGCAATGCCGCGCAGGACATCGCCCAGGAACCAGCCCAGCCACACGCTCTCTCCGCGCCCTTGCGGTCCGATATTGCTCATGCCGTCGTTCCAATCACCGATGCCCATGAGCGGCAGCCCGTGTTCGCCGAATCGAAGCGCGCGGTCCAGCGCGCGGAAGCAATGCTCGAGAATCGTGCCGCTCTCCTGCGACTGGACGGTCTCTTCGTAGCGCTCGTGCTCGTCTTCCTTCAGGTGCTCGCTCTGCAGGAAAGGCGCGATTTCCGTCAAAATGCTCTCGTCCTCCGTATGTGCCAGATAGCGAACGACGGCATACGGCAGCCAGAGCAGATCGTCCGAGAACCGCGTGCGGATGCCGCGGTGCGTCTCTTCATGCCACCAATGCTGCACGTCCCCTTCGCGGTACTGGTGCGAGGCATGGCGAATGATCTGCTCCCTCGTCATTTCGGGCCGGATATGCAGCATGGCCAGCGAATCCTGAAGCTGGTCGCGGAAGCCGAATGCGCCTCCCGCCTGATAGAAGGCCGTGCGCGCCCACATCCGGCACGACAACGACTGATAGAGCAGCCAATTGTTCAGCATAATATCCATTTCGGCCGAAGGCGTGGCAACCCGGATCGTACCGTTTACGTCTTTCCAGAAGGCGCGCATGTCTTGCAAGGCTTGTTCGCATGCGTCGGCTTCGCCGTACTTTAGGGCTAGCCGCGCCGCGGATTCGCGGGAATCGCCGCAGCCCAGCAGGATATAGACGACGCCGTCCTCGCCGGGTTCGAGCGATACGGAGACTTGAACGGCTCCGCAGGCATCATGCACCGGACCCGTCTCGCCCGAGAGATGCGCCTTGCGCATGGCGACGGGATCTTCGAGGTCGCCTTCCCGGCCGATGAACGACAGACGGCTTCCCGTCCATGACTGGCTCGCCTCCGGCGTCGGCGGATGGATCGCAAGGAACGGCGTTGCGTCGCGGAACGTGTCTTGATACGTGTTCCGCGCAAGCAGAATGCGCTGTTCCGCATCCCATTCCGTGACGATGCTGGAGGCGTTTCCTTCGCGATGCACGCCGATCACCCACTCGGCGTAATACGTCACGGACAGTTTCCGCACGTCGGTCGTATCGTTAACCAATCGAAGCCGGATAATCTTGACGGGATCTTCCGGCGGAACGAACGCGGTCATCTCGTGCCGGAGACCATGGCTCTCGTGCTCGTAGCGCGAATAGCCTTGTCCGTGCGCCACCGTATACGCCGCCGTCGATTCCGTCTTCCGTGAAGGAGCCATGCCCCAGTATTCGCCGCTCCATTCATCCCGTACGTAGACGGCTTCGCCAGGCGGATCAAGGGCAGGATCGTTGGACCATGGCGTCAGCTTGCATTCGCGGCTGTTTCTCCACCAGGTTTGGCCGGTGTACAGCTCGGAGGCCAGGAAGCCGAAATTCGCGTTCGCCACCACGTTGATCCAAGGCGCGGGCAGATGCTGCCCGCCCCGCAGCACGATCCGGTACTCGCCGCCGTCCGGCGAGAAGGCCCCGTATCCGTTGAAGAACAGACCGGCGCTCTCGTCCCGCGCAGGTTTATCGGAATAACGGATGGGCGGCGCAGCGGGTTCCAGCATGGGCGCTTGCTTAGCGAGCTTGGGCTCGCGCGGCAGCAGCTGGGCTCTCAGGCTCGGTCCATCCGCATGCAGCAGCAGCCTCGCCGCGGCGAACAGCAGATGCCTGTCCTCGTCCGGCTGCCCGGATGCCGCGACGATATGCACGCCTGCGCCATTGCCCTGATTAGGCGCGTATTGCTCGATCATCCGCTGCAGCGCATCCCGCAGCTCCTGTTGATAGCCGCCGGAGGACTCGTTCCAAATCACGAGATCGAAGAGCAGCCCTTTCCGACGCAAATATTCATAGCCGACCAACAGCTTGTTCATGAACGGCAGGCTCGACGTATCTTCGATGCGTACCAATGCGATCGGCCTGTCACCGGAAACGCCGTGCGCCCACAGCCCCGGCTGCCCTTTCGCGTTCGCGGCGATGCCGGCCTCTTGCTCCGGCCGAAGCGGCGAGGCGAACAGGATGCGTCCGGCCAGCAGCTGGTAGGCGGATGCATCGGCGTCGGCGATGTGCAGATGCTGCAGATCGATTTGGCTTCGCGTCCATGCCAGCTGGAAAGAACGTTCCGTCTGCTGGGGCGGCAACAAGCTCGCCGCGATTTCCAGCGCCTGCTCCTTGCTGTCGGCAGCGCCGGTTATGGCCGTTAAGCTGACGTGTTTGCCTGGATCCACCTGAACCCGTCTGCGCATGATGAAGGCCGGGTCCGCGACGGAGCCGACCGCGCCGCCAAGCCGCGCGTCCAAGCCGCGAGGGTTGGCGAGCGTATGCCCTCTTCCGATGAAGGCCGCGCGGTCGGTCTCGAATTCCACCTCGCCTTGGATGCTGTCTCCCTCTCCAAGAACGTGAAACGCCCATAGGGATGGCTCGCCTTCATTGCGCGGGCGCTTGCGGGCAAGCAGGCATTGCGCTTCCGGGGCGAACTCCGTTTGAACGAACAGCTTGGTGAAAGCCGGATGGGCCTTGTCCGCGTCATGCGCTGCCATGGACAGTTCCATGAACGTCGTCACTTCGACGATTCGCGCCTCCTGCGTGTTGTTGGTCAAGGTCAACCGGCGGAGCTCCGCGTTATGCTCGGCCGATACCGTTACCTCGAGCTTCGTCAGCAGTCCATCATCCGCGCGCTGGAACGTTGTCCGCTCCTGCATGAACTGCACGCTCTGTTGATCCGCATTCTTGCGGCAGGGTTGATAGGACGGGGACCAGTAGACATTCTTCGCGACGTCCCGAATGTACATGAAGCTGCCCCAAGGATCCGTGACCGGATCCTCCCTCCAGCGGGTCAAGTCAAGGCCATTGTACCGGATGAAGCCGCTGCCGGTTTCCGTCAAGACCGTCGTCAGCGAGCCGTTGCCGTGCACGTTCGCCTCGGGAATGGGCGCCGGCACCGCCTCGAATTCGCGCAACGGGGCGTTATGCGCCGGCTTCGGATCGTTGCCCCTGCTCGTCCTTCCCGGCAGCTCCCGATTCAGAATCGCCGATTTCGACGGGATCCGCTCGATGAGCAGCAGCTCGGCAGCCCGAACTCGTTTATCCGCATGGAAGTAGTCGATCATGCATGCCGGCACCAGCATGTTGGCCAGCGTGAGGAGGCTCATGCCTTGGTGATGCGCCATGAAGCTTTGAATGACTTTGAAGGATTCGCCCTGCGGCATGCGGCCGGCGGTAAAATCGATCGCCTCGTAGTAACCGTATTGCCCGCGCGCGCCGAGTCGATCCAGCCGCTCTAAGTTTCGCAAGCCATCGCGCAGCGCGAACGGGAGCGCCATGATTGCCGCATACGGAGCTACGACCACGTCCTCTTCGAGCCCGCGCTTGAATCCAAGCCCCGGCACGCCGAAGGCGCGGTACTGGTAATTCAGCTGGTAATCGAACGCGTAATAGCCCGATTCCGAGATGCCGAAGGGCACGCCGCGTTCCTTCGCGTATTCGATCTGACGCTGCACGATCCCGCGGTACGTGCTTTCCCAGACCGTACCCGGATAGGTTCGCATGATCAGCCACGGCATCATATACTCGAACATCGTGCCCGACCAAGAGATCAGCGCCGTGTGGCTGCCCTGCTTCTTGGCCGTGCGGCCGATAGCCAGCCAGTGGGAGACCGAGATTTGGCCGAGCGCGATGGCGACGAAGCTCGTTTGCCTCGCCTCCGAAGCCAGTAAATCGTAGAGAATGGTATCCCTGCGGCCCGAATCGGCATGGTAGCCGAGCACGAACAGCTTGGCCTTGTCGTCGTAGAGCTGCCGGAAATCCGTCGAGACGATGAGCCGTTCCAATCGTTCGACGAGCTCATAGCCAAGGCTGATCCAAGCGGTCGCCGCAGGCGGCTGCCCTGCCTTGTCCGGATGCAGCGCCTCTTCGTGCGCATCGTTAAGATCCTCCGGACGGATCTGATCCAGCTCGACGGCAAATTCCGTGCCGACTGCGGCAAAATGGCCCGGTGTCCGCCGCGATCCTTTGCCCCAGCCGTCCTCTTGCAGCCAGCGAAGCAGTCCTTGCTTGACGGTCATCAGGCTGGCCGCGAAGTTGCCGGAATCCACCGTCGAGACATAGGCCGGATGAAGCAGCGCAAGCGTCGTGGTATCGTACCAGTTGTACAAATGGCCATTCCACTTCTCCATCCGTTCGACCACGCCGACTGTACGCTCAAGGCGTTCCACGAGCACCTGCGTCGTGATGAAACCCAGCTCTCTTGCGGCTACGGCTGCCGTCAGGAGAAAGCCGATGTTGGTCGGCGACGTCCGGTGAGCGACGCCGTTCGACGGCTCGATCTGCACGTTGTCCGGCGGAAGGAAGTGGTCCTCTTTCCCGGCAAAGTCCTCGTAGAACTGCCAAATTTCCTTCGCCAGCCCGCGCAGCTGCTCCGCGTCCGCCGCTTCAAGCGGTCGCTCGGCTTCGAGCACGGGCTGATCCAGCCAGCGCACCGCTAGCGGAGCAAGCGCCCAGAAGAAGCACAGGACCAGCCCGAACCACAGGAGACCGTCATTCGGCTGCAGGACAGCCGCAGCCGCGAATAACACGATCAGGGTATACCCTCCGCCGGCGCCTAGAATTAGGCTTCGCCGCGATTGGCCTTGGTTTCGTTCCGTCTCCGAGAAGCTGGTCCATTCCAGCATCCGGCGTTTGCTGAACGCCATGCGGTATACAGTTTTGACGATGGCATCCAGCAGCACGGCCGTCTGGAACGGAAGCGTCCAGAATCCGATGACTGCCAACACGAGCGTCGACAATAGGCGATTCGGATGCATGTCCGCCGGGTTCGTGCCGGCTATCTGCCTGATCAAGGGCAGCAGCAGCGTGGCGAGCAAGAGCGCCAGCCAGCGCGCCGAATAACCGGGCAGAACGGTAACGGCCAGCGCGAACAGCACGAACAGCGCAATCGGCAGCAAGCTGCGCCGCAGATTGTCGACGATCTGCCAGCGCGTGAGCAGGGACAGGTCGATCGGCTGCAGCACGCCGCGCCGGTCGCATAGCTTGGCGCGGAGCCAGCACAACAGCTGCCAGTCGCCGCGAATCCATCTGTGCATCCGTTTCTGGAAAGAGAGAAACGTGGACGGATGCTCTTCGATCAACTCGATGTCGGATACGAGCGCCGCCCGCAGAAATCCGCCTTCGAGCAAATCATGGCTAAGCACGGTGTTGTCCGGAATGCGTTCTCCGAGCAGCTGAGCGAATACGTCGACGTCGAATATTCCTTTGCCCGTGAAAATGCCGGCGCCGAGCGCGTCCTGATACGGATCGGAGACGGTAAACGCATACGGGTCGATGCCCGGATCGGACCAATAATAAGCCAGCCGAGAACGCATGGCAGAGACGTGGCTGGTGCCGATGCGGGGCTGCAGGACGCCGTACCCTTCCACGACCCTTGTTCCCGCCTTGTTCAAGCGCGGTCGGTTGTAGGGAAGATGCAGCGTGCCGATCAGCCGCTGCGCGCTTCCGAGCGGCAATTGGGTGTCGGCGTCCAGGGTGATGATATAACGAATCTCGGGCAGCACCCGTTGATCGCCGTGCTTCAACTCGTAGCTGGTGTTTCCGCTGCCGCGAAGCAGCTCCACGAACTCGACCAGCTTGCCCCGCTTTCGCTCCCAGCCCATGAATGCGCCTTCGCCGGGATTCCACTGCCTGGCTCGCTGGTAATAATGAAAGGTCGTGCCGCTCTCTCCCCCGTACATGCGGTTCAAGCGGTCGATACGGGCTTTGCCCGCGGCGATTAGCAGCTCGTCGGCAGGAAGGCGTTCTTCCTTCGCGTCGGCGAAATCGCCCAGCAGCGCGTAATGAATATTCGGGTCCCGATTGCCCAAATAGTGGATCTCGAGCCGGTCGGTAAGCTCCTCCACTTCTTGGACCGTCGACCATATAGCCGGTATGACGACCATCGTCGCGGCTTCGGGCGCAATGCCGTTCGAATAGTCATACCGCAGCAGCGGCTTAGCCCGGCAGATGCGCTCGATCCCGAAATGCAATCCGGTCATGACCCATTCGCTTACGGGGAACAGCAGCGCGACCAGCACAGCCGCCATACCGGCGGCAGAGATCGTGCGCCAATCGACGACCCAAGCCGCCAAGGCGACCAGCAGCAGCGCGAACAGCCCCAGCAGCGAGGCGAAATAGTTCATGGGCGCGCGTCCGGCTAAACGTTCGCCCGGCATTTTCCGCGGCCTGCTGCATTGCTTCAACGCTTGAACCAAGCGGCTCACGCCAACCGGCTCGAAGACGTAATACGCCGCAAAGGCTTGGCGAGGAAGCTCATCTTGCCCATGAACTCCTCCTGTATCCCCACTTTCGTTGGCTTCCGAATTTGAAGTAGCGGATTCGAAAGCTTGCTTGGCGAGCGCGAGCGATTGCGAAGCTACGAGGCTCTCCGGCACGCGCATCTGTCTTGCCAGCGCTTCGATCCTGTTCAGGATCTCGTTCCTGCTGGCCGCATCCAACCGGACGTAGATGCCCGTGTTGTCCTCGCGCATGGTGCGATCGAGCAGACTGATCTCCTGGAACAGCTCTGCCCAATCCCTCCGCTCGTTGCTGCGCAGGCTCGTGATCAGATTGCCTGCCTTCATTTGATAGGCGGCTTGAAGCTTCGCCTCGTACGTGACGACGCGGTCGAGATCTTCCGAACCGTTCTCGTAATTGCAGATGAGCCATTCGCGCACGACAGCCGAATCGCCCGTCCACTCCCGCAAATGGCTGATGAGATGCGCAGCCCAAGGACCGGACAACGGCTCGCTCTGTCCTGCTTGCCCAAGCGCCGTGCCGATGGAATCGGCGCTTATCTTGGCGGGTTCTATCCGCTTCAGCAGCAGTTGAACCTGGCTGCATACTTCCCGTCTATCCCGCACCAGTGCCATGGTTTCGGCGATCTTGCCGATCAGCGACACCTTAAGCATGATCGGAATCGAACGGGCTTCGGCGAGCGTCAATACGGATATTTCCTGATAGGCGCCAAGGAACGCCCGAAGGGTTCCCTCGTCCAGGATGCCGTCCACCTGATCGAGATACGCCAAACAAAGCGCATGAATGCGCAAACGCTCCTTGCCGCGTAACCGCGGCAGATGGACAAGCGACGGCTTGGACAGATGCAGCTTCACGTCGAGCGCCTGCTCCTCGATGAATTCCGCGTTGTCGAGAAGCCATTCCTCGGCCTGCTGTCCGCAGCCGACCGGCTCGTTCTGCAGCAAAGCGACGAAAGATCGGATGCTCGCGATGTCCGCGTCGAAGTGTTTCTTTATATAACCGGGCTGGCCGGCCGCGGCTTTGATTTGTTGCTCGAGCGCCAGCTCGTGTGCGTACTGGCTGAGTTGTTCGATTGTGGTAGGCATGATAGGCTCCTCCGGAGAAATCGGTGTAGAATCAGCGAACGCGATTATTTCGTCCGGTGCGTCTGCAAATCTAATGACTACCCAATTATTGCCATCGAGGCGGGATTTTATAAATCGGCTGCGTAACTTCGACGTTTATCCGCCAAACGCCAAAAAACCAGAGGCCGCCATGAAGACGTCATCTGGTTTCGGTCGCTATAGTCGAAATTTCAATGGATCGCTTGCAATGGAGGCTTGCTGCAGGTTGAAGACGAGTTTTGCGGGAACATTCTCGGACCGACGAGAACCTGCGTATTCAATCGATGTAAACCGGCCTCTGGCTGCCCCCGCCTCCTTCTCATTGCTATCTCGCGTGGCTTGATACGGAAAAGGACTGGCACATTCGCCAGCCTCAGGCTGTCGAGAAAGATGCCATTCGGTCATCGGGAGCTATTCGGCACGTATAGGCGATATCGAACATGTAGGATTCACCTTGTTTCCGAAATAGATGCAAATCTGCATTTATTTTCGAATTTCAACCGGGTTCCAATGGAATAAACGCAAACGTGCATTTATTTATCCGATTAATCGCAAAATGGGCTCAAAGTCAGTCAATTAGCTGCATATTTGAAGTTATTTCCATTATCCCGACATTAACGTTGAAAATAACGGCAGATTTGCAGTTATTTGATGCAACATCCTTGAATCGACTACTTCGCGGAGCTTGAAGAGTTGACTATAAGGCCGTTTTCCGGTTTCGTGCATCATGCTCGATGATGGAGAACGGAGGGCGTAACCGGAGCAAACTCATTCCTAAGCTTATTTATGGGCTCCAAAACAAAAGAGAAACCGGCCGTTTTGAAAAAAACGGTGGTTTCTCTACAATCTGAGCCGGCGCATTCGCCAGCCTCCTTTTTCGTTACGCCTCTATTCGGCAGCCAAATCCGGAATCTCAGCCTTGGCCAATCCACTCAGCCTGAGCCTTCGCCTTCCACTGCGCGCGAATCGCCTCATAACGTTCCGCCGACAGCAAGCCCTGCGCCAGCAAACGGGCATTCTCCGTCCAACGGTCCGGCTTCGTCGTGCCGACGATGGCGGCGTTCACGCCCGGTACGGACAGCGTGAAGCGGAGCGCCGTGCCGATCGAATCGCTCATGTCGCCCTGCAGGAAGTCGTAGCCGAGCGTCTGCAGCCGATCCCAGTACGTATGATGGTACCCGGATTCCGGCTTCTTGCCGGTCTTCCAGGCCGCGTTCGCGATCGGCCGTTTCGCGACGACGCCGATGCCTCTCCGCTGCGCCTCCGGAATCGTCAGCGTTATCGCCTCCTGGTCGGCGATGTTGACCGACGTTTCGAGCGAGTCGAAGGCGCCGCATTGCACCGCATAGAGCGCGGCTTTATGGTCGCCGCTGTAGCCGATGTAGCGCGTCTTGCCTTTCTCTTTCGCCCGTTTCAGCACGTCGATGACGTCGCCTTGGCGCAGCAGTTCCTCGGAACAGCTGTGCAGATGCACGATGTCGACGTAGTCCGTCTGCAATCGCTTCAAGCTGCGGTCGATGCTGGCTTCAAGCATGGCCGGATCCCAGTCGGGCTGGTCGAAGCCGGACGCATGGCCGCATTTGGTGAACAAATAATAATCCCCTCGCCGCCGCGCAATCGTCTTGCCGATCAGCTCCTCGCTCGTTGCGTAACATTCCGCCGTGTCGATGACGTTCAGCCCCGCGTCGAGCGCACTGCCGAGCAATTTGTCCGCTTCTTCGGCGCTGACGCCCTCGAAGCCGATTTCCGCGCCGCCGAAGCCGAGAATGCTCACGTTCATGTCGGTTCTGCCGTACTGCCTTGTTTCCATCCTGCATGCCGCCTCTCTTTCGTCGATTGATCTTGGTTTGACGTCTTCTATTATAAACGTTTTGCTAGAGTCTTGAAAAAGTGGAATTTGTATCTTGTGAAGTTAAACGCGCAGAGCGCCGCATTTGATCACCTGATAGCCTTCGGACCGAACAGCCGGCAGGAAGTTGATTTTAGCAGCAGGTTCCCGCCTTTCTTATGAATGCAAGTTCCGCTTCGTTGCCTCGAATACTTGACGAAGTTCAATCTGACCTTCCCCATGTCCTTGGGGTCCGGCATCCGCATGGCCCACTCGATGGCTTCTTCCCTCGACTTCACATCAATCAGAATGAACCCGGCAATCAATTCGTTGGATTCCGTAAATGGACCTTCCGTAACCACCGGCTCTTCCCCTGGTTTCGGATAGGAGAAGCGGATCCCGTTTGAGCTTGGATGAAGCCCTTTGGCCTCAACCCGCACGCCTGCCTTAACCAAGTCCTCATTGTACTTCGTCATGGCATCAATGAGCTCCTGGCTCGGGAGATTTCCGGCTTCCGAATTCTTCGAGGCTTTGACTATCAGCATGAATAGCATAAATCCACCTCCTTGTTTCGATAGTCGTTCTTTCCAACCAAAAATCGGCTTTCACCTTCTCGATGTGAGACGTGAAAGCCGATTTTTCGGTTTGAGCCTTCAGTTGATTTGACTTGATCGTCGTTCAACTCGTCCGATTAGACCAGTCGTTCAATCTGCTTTGCATACAATCGGGCATACACGCCATCACGGGCAATCAATTCGGCATGTGCGCCTTGCTCCGCGATGCCGTCCTCCGTTAACACGATGATTCGGCTTGCATTGCGAATGGTGGACAGCCGATGGGCAATGACTAGCGTGGTTCGCCCTCTGGCCAACGCTTCCAACGACTCCTGGACGAAGCTTTCGCTCTCGTTGTCGAGGGAACTCGTCGCTTCATCCAAGATCAAGACAGGCGGATTTTTCAGAAATACGCGCGCAATACTGAGTCGCTGCTTCTGACCGCCGGATAGCTTGACGCCCCGCTGACCGATCTCGGAATGGTAGCCGTTCGGCAGCTGCCTAATAAAATCATGGGCGTTGGCATGCTTAGCGGCCGCGATGATGGCTTCGTCGCTTGCGTTCGGATCACCGTAACGGATGTTCTCCATTACCGTGCCCGCAAACAAGTAGACATCCTGCTGGACGACGCCGATACTGCTCCGCAACGACTGAAGCTCGATGTCGCGGACGTTGATGCCGTCGAGCAGCACTTCCCCGCCCGTCGCTTCATAGAACCTGGGGATGAGCGAGCATAAGGTCGTCTTGCCGGCACCCGATGGTCCGACTAACGCCACATACTCCCCTGGCCGAATCCTCAGCGTAAGATTGGTGAAGACCGGCTTCAGCTGCGGTTCGTATCGAAACGTCACGTTCTTCCATTCAATCTGTCCCCATACAGTCGACAACGCAACGGCATCCGGGACATTCTCGATGTCCGGCTGTCTATCCATAATGTCCATGAACCGCTGAAACCCGGTAACGCCCTCTTGAAGCTGCGTGCTCATATGCGTCAACCGCTGAATCGGTTCGATCATAAAGCCGACATACAACAAGAACGTGATCAGATCCGCCAAATCCAAGTTGGCGTGGACAATACCGATGCTTCCGAATACGACGACCGTAATGGAAATCAGTTGAATAATCGCTTCAAAATAATTGTAAAACAGTGCTTCTGCCTTATACGTTCCTTTGCGACTGTCAAGAAAACGATTGTTTTCCCGGTCGAATTTCCCGATCTCTACTTGCTCGCGGGCAAACGACTTGACGACGCGGATACCCGATAAACTGTCCTCGACCTGCGCGTTAATGTCTCCGATCCGTTCTTTGTTGCGGCGCAACGCTTGATTCAGCCGTTTATTGAAGTAGATGGACAGCACGCCCATAATAGGCAAGAAGCAAAAAACCGCGATCGTCAAGGGCATGTTGATCATGAACAAGATGACGAATGCACCGCTGAAGCGGACGAAATACTTGAGATAGTCTTCCGGTCCGTGATGATACAGCTCGGAGACGAGCAGCAGATCATTCGTAATGCGAGACATAAGCTGGCCTGTCTTCTCCTTGTCATAGAACCCGAAGGAAAGCTTCTGCATGTGAGCGAACAGCTCTCCGCGCAGATCGCGTTCCATGCGCGCGCCCATCTCATGGCCTTTGTAATCCACGAAATAGTTGCTCACGTTCTGGATCGCGACGAGCACGAGCATGAGTCCGCCGATTTCATACACCCGCGGCAGAGCCGATGTTAAGTCATCGGCCAGCACGTCCTTGGTCATGTAACGAACGAGCAACGGAAACGCCAACGTAATGGCAGATACGACGAAGGCACAGGACAAGACGCGAATGAACAATGGCAAATAAGGCTTGTAATACGAGAAAAATTTTTTCAATGGAAATGAAATCATGGAACTACCCCTTTAGGCGTTATGGTCGAGCGCCTATAAGAGAGCACACCGTTGATTCGTAATTATTACCGTGCAGCACCCTTATAGGTTGGGGTGGGGTGACTCAGCGTTTTTCTCATCGTTATTTCCTCCTTAGATTTCGTTATGTCCATTATACACGACAGGCAAATGCCGGAGATAGCTTTCTGGCAGATCCGAATCACTAGTTTGAAAATGAATCACCATTGCGGTCGACACAAAAAACCGGCAGAAATCTGCCGGTTGTTATTATAGTTTCGCCGCTCCAAGCCCGCTCAGCTTATGCCGACTGCGCTCCGCTCACGCAATTATTCCGCTGTTGGCTGCTGCTTCAATTCCGCCAGCGACGCTTCGATCTCAGCCGTCAGCGTCGGATCGAGATATTGAGGCGCGGACCGTTTGGCCGGCGCGTTGAAATGATTCATGGCCTCCAGCTCCGCCTCGATCATCAGCACCCTCTCCTCTGCGCGGGCAAATCCGCTGACGATGCCGTCCGTCTGAAACGATACGACGCTCTGGTTCAGCTCCTTCAAGGAGCTTGCCACGTTCACCCGGGATTCGAGCAGCAGCCGGCGGTGATTGTACTCCTCCGATTGCACCAGCAGCTGGGCGATGCGCTCCTCGAGCACCTTCGTTTGTTCCTGAATCGTGGCGTACTGCTCGCGGTAGACAGCCAGCTTCTTCTCCTGCAGCAGCTTCTCCTGCAGCGCCAGCTTCGCGATCTGATCCTCGCCTTGAGCCACCGCAAGCCTCGCTTGGCGGTCCCGCTTCTCGACTGCCGCCTCGGCATTCCCGATCAGCGCCGCTTGCCGCTTCTCGATAAACAGCTGACGCGCAAGCGCATGCTGCCCTTTCTCCAGCTCCGCGCTGAATTCCCGCATATATTGGTTCACCATGTTGAGCGGCTTCTCGCATTTATCGATCAGCCCGTTCGTTTCGGCTAGGAACACGTCTTTGACACGTCTGAAGATACCCATCTTACTTCGACTCCTTCGCTTGATTTTGCTGCATTTCCCATTGGTCCAGGAAATCCGATGCCGACGGAATGCCGGCCAGTGCATTCGGGCCATCCGCGACTCTCGACCGCTTGCCTCGCTTGCTTATCCAGAACAACAGAAGTCCTGCGAGTAGAATCATCAGGCCCACCACAATGCCGTGACCAAAATGGCGTTCATGACCCAGATCGATGCGCATGCCGCCCTCTCGGAGCATTGGCGCTTGCGGCGGACCTATCAGGCCTGCATCCGCGCCGCGCGGCGCCGGCACAGCTCCTGCCTCTCCGCCTCTTAGCTCAAGCTTCATATCGCCTGCGGGACTTCCGTGAAACTCCTGACTCACCTTCACCACTTTCGATACGTCACGACCGCGCTCTCCGGCCACCATGCTTAAGCCGGCTCCGACAGCTATGATGATGACGGATGCGAGCAGCGCTTTTTTCACCCAAGGTCTAATGCGTTTCACGCTTTAATCATCCTTTCCTATCCATGGTCTCGTCTTTACAGGACTAACTATATCGAGCATTGGTAAAAGTACGGTAAAGGGCAGAAAAATTCCCTTTCTCTTCATCTTGTAAGGGAAAGGGATACTCGCTTTCTATAGGTGCGCGGTGGGAAACTCGACCGAAAACGTACTTCCTTTCCCAGGTTTGCTCTCGAGAACGACCGAGCCCCGATGGGCGATCACGATCTGCTTCGCGATCGCGAGTCCAAGTCCCGCGCTGCCTTCTTCGCGAGAGCGATGCTTCTCGACCCGGTAGAACCGGTCGAAGATGCGCGGCTGATCCGCTTCGGCAATGCCGATGCCGCTGTCCCGGACGATGATTCGCCATTGCTTCGGATTTGGATCAAGACCGACGTCGACCTTGCCTGCCTCGGGCGTGTACTTGATCGCATTGTCGAGCAGGATATAGACCAGCTGCTTCAGCCGCTCCGGATCGCCCTTCACGACCAGCGTATCCGGCAGCATCGTCCGCAGCGTAATCGCCTTCTTCTGGGCAACGCCTTCGAAGGCAAGCACCCACTGACGAAGCTTCGGCACAATGTCGAAAGCGCCTATCTCGAACTCGACCGAACCGGCGTCGGACCTGGCAAGCAGCAGCAGATGCTGTACCATACGGCTCATCCGGCCGATCTCTTCCTTCATATCGGACACGACTTCCTTCGAATACGGCGTAATGGTATCCTCGTTCTCGAGCTCGATTACCTCGAGAGACGTGTTCATGATGCTGAGCGGCGTCCTCAGCTCATGAGAAGCATCCGCCAGAAATTGCTGCTGCTGCCTGAACGTTTGCTGAATCGGAATCATCGCCTTTTTGGACATCGAGGAGCTGAGCTTGATCGCCGCTGCAATAAAAACAATGAAAATAATGATGAACACGAAGAGCAGATTGCAGAGGATATCCCAGTAAAAGGTAACATCCTTCGCCGCATAGATCGTAGCCGGTCCATTCGTCGTCATAATCCGCTGCGCGCCTATGAAGAGCAGCCGATCATCCGTCCTGATCATAAGATCGCCGTAACGCTGCTGCTGTTCAGGCTGCCAGCGCAAACGGAACGAATCTCCGTCCGGCCGCCAATTCTCGATCTCCGCCCGATTGCTGTCGCTAAGCTGCGGGATGGCATCGCTCTGAGCGAGCACTTGACCGAGATTATCCAGCACATAGAAGAAGTACAAATCATCGCTGTTGCTGTTCTCCAGATCCGGTACGACAACACGGCCTTCCTCGGTCGCGTTCATGGTCGAGCGAAGCGAATTGCTCTGCTCCCGATACGCCATGAAAATGAAGAAGAGCGATACGATGATCGAGAATAACGCCAGAAACAGAATGATAGTCCACGTGTAGGTAACCGTGAGCCTCCTCTGCGTGTATTGGAATAAGTCGCGTTTCTTCCCTTTTTTAAGCGTCCATTTCAAACCGGTAGCCTACCCCCCTGATGCTGTGAATGGCCGGTTCCCGTCCGGAATCGTCCAGCTTGTCCCGGAGCATCTTCACGGTAACGTCGACATTCTTGTAGGAGACGTCGCTGCCGACACCCCAGATGCGATCGAGAATGGCCTCTCTCGTCAACACGTTGCCGGCGTTCTGCAGGAAGAAATCGAGCAGCTGATACTCTCTCGGACTTAGCAGAATCTCCGCGCCGTCCTGCGACAGCTGACGAGACATGCGATTGAGCGTGAAAGGCCCGAACGTCGTGATATCCGACTGCCTAGGCGCAAAATTCCGCCGTGCCAGCACGCGAAGTCGAGCGAGCAGCTCATCCATTTCGAAAGGCTTCGTCAGATAGTCGTCGGCTCCTGCATCGAGGCCGAAGATTTTATCCTGCAGCGAATCCTTGGCCGTCAGCAGGACGATGGCCTGTCCATAATTGTCGCCCCGCAGCCGCTTACAGACGTCGACGCCGTTCATGAGCGGCATCATCCAGTCCAGCAGGAGCACGTCATAAGCCGATCCGCGTGCATAATCGAGCGCATCCTCGCCGTTCTCCACCCAATCGACGTGATAGCCGCCCTTCTTCTCCAGCATGTATTTCACAAGCTTGCCTAGTTTCTTATCGTCTTCCGCCAGCAAAATATTCACGTTTACGCTCACCGCCGCTGCATTTGAAATAATAGCTTAGTATACCAAACGAACGGTAAAAGTACGGTAAAAAAATACCCCATCCGCTATTTTGGCGAATAAGGGCTTGTCATCGGGACACTCGCTAATCCATTACCGAAATCTAATTTGTTGTCCGAAGTCGTTTCAAGGGTACCCTGAACATAAACGAACTGCCCGATTCGCTCGAGCGCTCCAACCAGATCGTTCCGCCCATCAGCTCCACCAGCCGTTTGCAGATCGATAAGCCGAGACCGACTCCGCCGTATTTGGCGGCATGCACATCATCGTGTACTTGAGCGAAGGTTCGGAACAATCGTTTCTGGAGTCCGACGGGAATTCCGATGCCGGTATCCCTCACTTCGAACGCCAGGTCGACCTGGTCGTCCTGGACGGCGATTAATTTGATCCCTAATTCGACTTCTCCGTTTTCGGTGCATTTTAACGCGTTACGGACAAGATGCGTCAGAATCTGATTCAGCTTCGCGCTGTCTCCAAGCAATATCCAATCGCTGTTTATTTCCAATCGAGCCGACAATAGCAACCCTTTATTCTTCGCTTCCTCGGCATGCATGTTGATGACATGGGCAACCGTTTCGTGAACATCGAATGGACTCGTCTCCAGATCCACGCCGGCATCGATTCGCACATATTGATCGATATGATCCATAATCGCAAGCAGATTGCTGCCACTCTTCTCGATCAAGTCGATAAAAACGGTTTGTTCCTCGCTTAGTTCGGTCGTATTCAACAGGCTCACCATGCTTAGCACGCCATCCATGGGTGCTCGGACTTCATGATTAAGCATCGTTAGGAGGTTCGACTTCTCTTCCAGCATCCGGAGGTTCATCTCTTCGGCTGCCTTTAATTGCTGAAACGTAACTTCGACTTCCAGCAACGATGTAAATAAGGCGGAGAGAGAGAGCAGCAGCTGTACGTCTTTCTCCTCGTACCGATAATAGCCTTGATCGAAAGCGCACAAGGATCCGTATACCTCTCCGTCTTCCTTGAACACAGGCACGCCAAGAAAGGAACATCCGCCTACGAATTGCGTCGCGTCCATATCTTTGGTTAAGGGATCGGTCAAATTATTCTCAATGATTAGAGGTCCTCTTGCATGCTCGGTAACAAGCGCGCAATACGATTCTTCGTTATTGATGACAAGGCCTTCTTCCAGGATGACGCCGCTGCGGTTGAAGGCTTTGATTACTTTTGTAGACTGGCTGTCCAAATTCGCGATACAAAACGTATTTGCCGGCATCATATTGCTGGCGCTTTCCATGACCTTGGCGGCCGACTCATAGAGCTTGCTCGAGACGATCGTTAATACATCGATATAGTCTGTTTTCAGGATATGATTGTCCTCCCCTTCATCTCTTCTACCATTATACCATCATAGGCGCTTGCCGGATTGTCTAATCTGGTCAAGACCTCATTTGGTGGACATTGACAAAACGCCTAGACAACAAGCTGGCGACGGTATTCAACCGGAGTCGGCTTGTTTGGTATAGAGGTTACCACAAAAAATCACAGCCGCTTACGACTGTGATTTTGCCGTTTGTGACATTCGATAGCCGAGGCATCGAAATAAGCTTGTTCTTTGTTCGGCTTGTAGGCCAAGGGAGGGGCTACCGCAATTCCGCAGTTACTCCGATACGGGGAGCTCGCCGCGAACGGGCTGGCGGAATCGATCGTATGCCGCTTGCTGAATCTCCACCGCTCGGTCGATGCCGAGCAGCTTCAGCTCTTCGGCATAGGCGACGAAGCCGTCCATCGGCTCGATGCCGAGAATGAACTTTAGCGACATCTCGTCCGTCAGCGTCTCCACGTCCTGCATGATGGCCGAGAGTTCGGCGTTCTCTTGTTCCGTCTTGGGCGTGGACGGCAGCGTATGATCCGAAGCGTCCGTATTGCCCCAAAGCCGAATCGCCTCCTTCTGCTCGGGCATCTCGTAATACTGCTCCATGTAGCGGACATCCTGGACGAACGGCCCGAAATAGCTGGCTCGCGTATACATCGCGAGCGCCTGGGACGGCGCAAGCTTGGCCGGATTGTTCAGGATCAGGTCCGTATAGCGCGGATAGCCGTCCTTCATCTCGTAGCTGACGCCTTCAATGCCGAAGTTAAACAGCATATGGCCCTTCGGGCCGTACCCGTAGTCGAGCAGACGAGCCGCCTGCTCGACATTCGGGCTTGCGTTCGAGATCGCCACCCCGCCGCTTGACCCGACTGCCGGGGCGAGCTGCCCGAATGCCGGCCGATCGCCTCGATGCAGCACGGGATACGGAGCCGCAGCCAGCTCCGCCGACGGGTCGTGCAGCCGGAGCACGGGAAGCCAGGTGCCGATGCCCGCCCCCGCGTTCCAGATGCTCGCGCCGCTCCGTCCCGTCAGCATGCTGACGTCCTGCGTCTCGGAGTCGACCGCGGCGAAATTCGGATCGATCAGCCCTTCGTCATACCAATCCCGGAACATCGTCAAGAAAGATTCGTAACCGGGCTCCTGCGCGCCGTATTTCACCTTGCCGTTCTCGAGGTAGAAACCCTTCTTGATTCCGAAAGCGCCGATGAAGCCGCCGCCTTCGATACCGAATAGCGGATAGGGCACGCCAAGGAACGTGAGAGGAGCCTCGACGCCCTTTCGCTCCTTGAACGCCTTCAGAACGGCATGCCAATCGTCGATCGTCTCCGGGACGCCGAGACCGAGCTCGTCCAGCCAATCCTTCCGCAGGATCGGACCCTGATAGGTACGCAGCCGGTCGTCGTTCTGCACGAACGGGAACATATAGTAGCTGCCGCCCGCCGTTCGGATCTGCTTATCGATGTCCGGATGCTCGCGCAGGTAGGCTTTCAGATTGGGGGCATAGCGGTCGATCGCGTCGTTCAGCCTCAAAATATAGCCGTCCTTGATCGCCTTCTCCGGCCCGCCCGGGAAGTTCGCCCATTCGTACTCGATCATATCGGGCAGCTCGCCCGACGCCAGCATCACGTTGATCGCTTCCTTCGCCTGGTTCGACGGGGGCTGGATGAAGGTCAGCTTCACGCCTGTCTCGCGCTGCCATTCCTGGAAGAACGGCACGTCCTGGAAACGCTGCCTGGCGCTTGCCGCATTCCCGTTCAGCTCGGCCCAATACGTCATGACCGCTTCGCCGCCGCTGCTGCCGAGAACGCTGTTACCGGCTTCGCTTGCCGTGCCGGCAGCCTGCTTCGGCTCGCCGGCTTTTCCGCTTGCCGGCCGGACGCCGGCGCTCTCCCTGCAGCCAACGAGCGCAAGAATCGCGACCGTCGCCGCGGCCGCAGCCATGAGCCGCATGCTTCTTCCTCTCATCGCAAAGCCCCCCGCTTAGTAGATTTCCTTGTATTTGCCCGGCGTGATGCCTTCGTATTTCTTGAACACCCGTATGAAGGTGGCGGGATCGTTGTACCCGACGAACCTGGAAATTTCGTTGATCGACTCGCGTTTCTCGAGAATCATCGCCTTCGCCTCCCGGATGCGCGTCTTATGGATGCAGTCGAGCAGTCCTTCGCCCGTCTGATTCTTGAACAACCGGGACAGATAGCTGCCCTTCAGGTCGAAGCGCTCGCCGATCGCGTTGACGTTCAGGTTCGCGTCCGCGTAATGCTCCTCGATGTACCGGGCGACTTCGGCGGTCAGCTCGCGGAGCGAACCTTCCCGTTCCAGCGAGGCGTTGCTCGCGCGCTTCTCCGCGGCGAACGCGCAGACGTCCCGAAGCAAGGCCTGCAGCGCCTCCTGCATCTCCTGGATCGTGTCGCAGTCGATGACGGCATCCATCCAGCTAGGCTCGTTCTCCCACGAGCCTCCTTCGCCGAGCTCGTTGATCGCCTTGACCATCGTACCGACCAAATTGAAGAGCAAGCAGCGCGCGAGCGTGAGCGGCATGACCCGTCCCCCGAAATTACGGTCCGTAATCTCGCGCATGTAGGCCGAGGCCTGCTCGAAATCGCCGGTCTTGATGAAATTGATGAGCTGCTGCTCGACCTGCAGCGGATAATAATAG
Organism: Paenibacillus sp. J31P316; assembly: GCF_056269105.1. Taxonomy (NCBI): domain Bacteria; kingdom Bacillati; phylum Bacillota; class Bacilli; order Caryophanales; family Paenibacillaceae; genus Paenibacillus; species Paenibacillus sp. J31P316. The sequence continues at coordinate 278,148 of NZ_JBWDNI010000002.1, forward strand.
CCGGTACCCGCCGAATCGGCCGGGCTAACGCGGATGTCCTCGTAGGCGATGATCCCCTGCTTGCCGAGCACCATCTTGTATTCCATCGCGTCGACCGCTTCCTGGTACGCCGCCGCGATCCCAGCCCAGGACGAATGAATCCCGCTGACGGAGATCGTCAGCTCCATGTCGTACCGGCGCAGGAAGGATTGTGCATCCGATGCAATGGCCTGCATCTCGACGCGGGCATCCGAAGCATCCGGTTTCAGGCATACGAGGCAGACCAGCATGTCATCCGCCTCCGCCACGTAGCCGGCATGCTGGCGCTGCAGCGTCAGCTCCTCGACGACGTTGCCGATAATGAACGGGACGAGCTTCGACTGTTCGTTCAGATCGATGCCCGGCAGCTTGGCGTACAAGCTCTCTTCGTTCTCCAGCACGAACAGGAGAACGGCGAAGTCGTTCGAAGGCAGCGCCATGTGGAAGGAGCGGAATGCCTCCTCGTACGGGACATGCGTCTCGAGCCTGCCCTTCAGCAGCCGGTGGATCATATTGGAACGGAGCGTATGCTGGTGCTTCTGCAGCTGCATCGCGATCCGTTCCTTCTCGCTTCTCGCGTTCAGAATCGCGCGTTGAATGAATCGGAGCTCGTTGCCATCCTCCCGTTCCACGGGCGCGTTGCGGTCTGTAAGCGATTGCATAAGTTCGTGAATCGGCGTGTAATTCCGGCGCGTGAAGAACCATGTCAGCATGCCGGCACCGACCAGGCTGAGCAGGATGCTGATCGACGCAAAGCTGCGGACGTACTCGGCTTTCTTCCAATAAACGGCGCTCGGGAAGATAATCGCATATTTCAAATCCGAGACGGCGGACGGCATATAGAACAGCTCCGAATCGCCGATACGCGCATCGCCCAGGCGGACATGCCCGCCGTCAAGAAACGGCTGCAGCTCCGGATCGTCCTGCCGGCTCGACAACAGAATCTCGTTGTCCTTGTTCAGGATCAGCAGGAGCCCTTCGCTGAAATTCGAGATGCCCTCGATCGCCTGCCGAAATCTGGAGGCGTCCGCCATCACGACGATGGATCCGGTCGGCCTGCCGCTCAGATCGTTCGGCAGCCGCGTAATGTAGGCAATCGAGGCAGCCGACTTCCCGGCGCCAAGATGAGGCAGCACCGCGAACCTGTTCGCATCCGTGCCGTGCACCGTCTCCGACCAGGCTTCGTAGGACAAGTCTCCCGTATCGTGAAGCGTGCGGAAAGCGGTCTGCAGATCCCGGATATTGCCCGGCCGCAGGACGGCTCGTCCCTGATCCCAGACGACATAGAATTCGTCGATCGAGGCGTAGGACGTCTTATAGAGGCGGAATTCCTTCGCCAGCTGATAAGCCGTGAACGGCGCCTCCTTTGCCGGCTTGCTCGAATACATCAAGTTTTGCAGCTTGTCGTTCCACGTAATCTCCATGTCCAGCCGCTTCATCAGATCGACTTGGTTGTCGATCGTATACCGCATCTGCTTCAGCAGCGCGTCGTTGGCGCGGTGAATCTCGCCTTTCAACGCATGGCTGGCCTGCGAATAAATAACCAGGCTGATCGCGATCGGAACGAACAGGACCGCGCTGTAAGAGATCACCCAAGTAAACACGATGCTTTTGCGTTTCTGCCATAAAGCGCGAATCATCGGCAAGCTCCCTTCCCCGCAAGTTCGAATTGGTCGTCTGGAAGGACGTGTCAGACCTCCATTATACCGATCGGCGCCGCTTCAAAGGAATGGGGAAAATCGTAAAAACGATTGACAATAGCGACAACAGCGCACCGCGCCGCTGCCGGCCAGGCACGCGAATAGCCCGAAAGGACGACGGATGTCCCTTCGGGTCGTATTGGCGAGCATAATGCGTCATGAATTCGGCGCAGCCGTCCGGCCGATCGATGCCGCGCGGCGCGAGGTCAGAAGATTCGCCGCGTCCAGCCGTTCAGCTTCGCGACCGCTTCCATGAAGAAGTAGTCGCCGTAGATCAACGAGACGTTCACGTTCTGACCGGCAGGCTTGTGACCTGTTCCTTGCGTTAAGATCGCTTCGCGGTCCGGCCGGTCCCACGTCGCGTATCGCGCGTCCAAGGACGACAGAATACGCTCGGCCGCGCTGCGATAGCCCCTGCCTTCCCGATCGGGAAGCGCGTTCGCAAGCTCGAGCAGCCCCGACGCCGCGATCGCGCCGGCCGAGGTGTCGCGCGGCTCGCCGCCGAGCTCTCCGTCCGCCCGGAAATCCCAGGGCGGGACGGCATCCTCCGGCAGGTGGGCGACGAAATAATGCGCCACCTGCTGCGACGCTCGCAAATACGCAGGGTCGCCGGTGTGCCGGAACGTGTTCGCCATGCCGTACAGCACCCAGGCATTGCCCCGGCTCCAGGCGGAATCCGGCGCCGCGCCTTGGCCGCCGAGGGCTTCCGCCCGCTCGCCCGTCTCCGGGTAGAAGCAGACGATGTGGTGCGCCGAGCCGTCCGCCCGGATGAATTCCCGCAGCACCGTGTCCGCGTGCAGCTTCGCAATATGCGCGAAGCGGGGATCTCCGCTCTCCTTCGCCGCCCAGAACAGCAACGACAGGTTCATGGCCGTATCCGCGATCGCCCAGCCGATCCGGTCTCCGTTCCAGGCGCGGATGAACCCGCCCCGCGGATTGAAGCGGCCGGCCAGGAAGTTGGCGGCGAACAGCCCTCGCCGCCGCGCGTCATCGTCGCCGGTCAGCGCGAATTTGTACACCGCCGTCGGCAGGAACTGGAAGCCCACGTCGTGGTCGAAGCGGTTCTCCTTCAGCATCAGCCGCTCCAGCCGCTCATCCCAGCTCCAGGCGGCTTCCCGGTATTTATCCTCGCCGCTCCTATCGTAGGCGAGCCACAGCATGCCCGGCCAGAAGCCGGACGTCCACCAATCGAGCGGCAGATTGTCGTATTTCCCGTTATCGCCGGCGACATGCGGCGAACGATCGCCCATCGCTGCCCGCATGGCGTCGACCTTGGCGAGAATTCGCGTCCAGGCGGCGGTGCTTACGGTTTCGTTCCATACCGTCGTTTCGATCATTTCTTCAATACCTCCTGTGCATATGCCGCGCAGGCTTGCCCCGCGCGGATCAGCCTTTCAACATCGTTTCATACCATCCTTCATTCAGCCTTTCAGCGAGCCGACCATGACGCCCTTCACGAAGAACCGCTGCACGAACGGGTAGACGCACAGAATCGGAACCGTCGCGACCATGATCGTGGCGTACTTGATCGTTTCGCCGATCTGGAATCGGTCGCCCGCCGAAGCGCCCGTCGACATGCTGTCGGTCGAGTTGGAGATCAGAATTTCCCGCAGGACGAGCTGCAGCGGGAACAGCTCCCGGCTCTTGATGAACACCGAAGCGTAGAACCAGCCGTTCCACTTGTCGACCGCGTAATAGAGGATCATGACGGCGATGACCGGCATCGACAGCGGGATGATGATCCGGAAGAGGATCGTGAAGTGATTCGCGCCGTCGATCTTCGCCGACTCCTCGAGGCTGTCCGGAATGCCCATGAACGCCGTTCGCATGATGATTAGATTAAAGGTGCTGACCGCGAACGGCACGATCGTCGACCAGAGCGAGTCGAGCAGGCCGACGCCCTTCACGATCAGGTAGAGCGGGATCAGACCGCCGCCGAAAAACATCGTCAACACGATGATGAACATGAAGAAATTGTTCCACAGGACGTTTTTGCGGGACAGCACGTAGGCGCCCAGCGCCGTCATGAATAGGTTGACGATAACGCCGGCGATGACGATGAAGAGCGTGTTGCGGTAGCCGGTTGCGATGCCCGGATTCGCGAGTACGCTCTTATAAGCGTCGAGGCTGAAGCCGAGGGGCTTCCATAGCATGCCTTTGTACACGATCAACCGTCCGGCATCGCTGAACGAAGCGAACAGTACATACAGCAGCGGGTAGAGCGTTGCTACGACGAGCAGCAATAGAGTGGCATAGATCGCGACATCGAACGCCCGGTCGAAGAAGCCCGTTTCCGTTTTCATTCTTCTCACCTCACCATAAGCTGCTCTTGCTCACTCTTCGGCTAATCGCGTTGGCCGACACGAGCAGAAGCAGATTGATCGCCGAATTGAACAGGCCGACCGCCGAGCTGTAGCTCCAGCCGAACTCGAGCAGGCCCTTCCGGTATACGAAGGACGATATGACATCGGCCGTCTCGTACGTGACCGGGTTGTACAGCAGAATGATTTTCTCGAAGCCGACGTTGAGCAGATTGCCCATCCTCAGAATCAGCATGATGGCGATGGTCGGCATAATGCCCGGCAGCGTGATATAGACGATCTGCTTGAACCGGCTGGCGCCGTCCATCCGGGCCGCCTCGTATTGCTCCTGGTCGATGCTCATGAGCGCCGCGATGTAGATAATCGATTCCCAGCCGATCCGCTGCCAGATCTCCGATGAAATGTAGATCGGGCGGAACAGCCCGGGCTTCTGGAGCATTGCCTGTCCATCGTAGCCGAGCCAAGTAAACAAGCGGTTGATCAGGCCGTCGGCGTTGGAGAAGTCGGTGATGATGCCGCAGATGACGACCAGCGAGATAAAGTACGGCATGTACGTGATCGTCTGAACGACGCGCTTGAACATCCGGTGGCGCACCTCGTTGATGAGCAGCGCCAGGATGATGGGCGCGGGGAATTCGAACAGCAGCGAATACAGGCTGATGAGCAGCGTGTTCTTCAAAATGCGCACGAAATAGTAGCTGCGGAAGAACGCCTCGAAATGCTTTAGGCCGACCCAATCGCTCCCCAGAATGCCTTTCATCGGTGAGTAATCCTTGAAAGCGATCAGCGCCCCGTACATCGGTGCGTAATGAAACACGACGTAGTACGCGAGGACCGGCAGCATCATCAGGTACAAGTATTTGTTGAGCATGAAATCCCGTACGAATCGATTCTTGACCGTTGACGGTTGTGCCATGACGCGATGCGTTCACCTCTTTTCGGAGGGGAGAGGATTCCCCTATCCCCTCCCATTCTCTTACCTGCTGTTGTAACGCTCCAAGGCGGCCGTCTGAATCTCGATCGCGCGGTCGAGGTTCAGGGACTTCATCTTCTTGAGGTAATCGTCATACTTGTCGACCGGTTCGGTGCCGAGAATGATCTTGAGCGTCATCTCGTCGACGAGCGTGTCGATATCGGTCATGATCGTGGCATACTCCGAGCTCTCCTCGGGCGTCGGGGTAAGCGGGGGCAAATTGTACTTGGCCGCGTCGGTTTTCGCCCAGACGCCGATTGCGTCGCGCTGCGTCTGAAGCGCGAAGAACTGCTCGGCATAGCGCTTGTCCTGGACGAACGGACCGTTGTAGCTGCCGCGGGTGTACATCGAGATCATCTGCGCCGGCGCGAGCTTATCCGGGTTCTTCATCAGCAGGTCGGTGTAGGTCGGATAGTCGTTCACCATATCGTAGCTGACGCCCTTCGTCCCGAAATTAAAGAACATATGACCTTCCTCGCTGTAGCCGTAATCCAGCATGCGGACCGCAAGCTCCGGATCCTTGGCCGACGCCGTGATGGCGACCGTGCCTTCGGAGGAGTAGGCCTGCTGACGCTGGCCGAACTTCGGCGTCTCGCCTTTCTTCAGCACCGGATACGGCGCGGCGACCAGCACCGCCTTCGGATCGTTCGCCTGAACGAGCGGCTGCCACTTCCCGATGCCGCCGCCCGCGTTGCCGACCGTAGCGCCGGTCGCGCCGGAGGCGATATTGCTGTCGAGCGCCTTCGAATCCGCCGTCGCGGCGTTCTTGTCGATCAGCCCTTCCGCATACCAGTCATGGAACAAGCGCAGGTATTCCTTGAACCCCGGCTCCGCCGGACCGAACTTGATCTGGCCTTCTTCCTGATAGAAGCCGCGATTCACGCCGAACGCGCCGATGAACGCGCCGTTGCCGGATTCGTTAAAGAACCGCGGCTTGCTGACGAACGAGAGCGGCGCAGCCGCGACTTTCTTCTCCTTAAACGCGCGCAGCGTGTTCGTCCAGTCGTCGATTGTCTCGGGCATCGGCAACCCGAGCTCGTCGAGCCAGTCTTTGCGGATGATCGGCCCCTGGAAGACGCGCAGGTACTCGTCGCCTCGAATGAACGGGAACGCGTAGTAGCTGCCGCTGTCGGTCTTGACCATATTGTCGATATCGGGATTGTCCTGCAAAAATTTCTTCAGGTTCGGCGCGTTCTTGTCGATCAGGTCGTTCAGCTTCAGAATGTAGCCGTCGCCGATCGCTTTCTCCGGTCCGCCGGGGAAACCCAGGAAGTTGTACTCCAGCATGTCCGGCAGATCGCCGGAGGCGAGCAGCACGTTGAGCGCTTCCTTCGTCTGGCCCGCGGGCGGCGCCGTGAATGTAAGCTTCACGCCGGTATTCTTCTGCCAATCCTGGAAGAACGGGACTTCATCATGCGACGCTTTGACGCCGATCAGATTGCCGGTGATTTCGCCCCAATAAGTCAACGTCTTGTCGGTCTTGATCGGATATGCTGCCGCTTCGCCTGACCCTGCCGCCGATCCGGCAGTCCCTTCTTCAGCGGTTCCGTTCCCCGTACCTTCCGCGCCGCCGTTCGCGTTCTCCGCGCCTTCGTTGTTCGACGAGCAGGCAGCGAGCAGCGAGCCGAGCAGGACGACGCTCAAGCCGGAAGCCAACCATTTCCTCATGTTCTCACCCTCCGTTGATTCGTATCGTAGCGAGAGGCAAGCTTGCGCTCTCACCACTCAAGACTAACGGGCCGGCCTTCTGCCCGATATGCGCAATATCGCCAATCCGATGTCGATTTCCTGCGAGTTCGTTGACGATTTCGCCAATGCGATCGATGATTTCGCGCAGAACAAAAACAGGAGAGACCCGTGGTCCCTCCTGTGAATGTTGAAACGCAACTGCATTGTAAAGGAGTTCAGCAAGCACCGAAAGCTGCCGATCGTCCAACGTGAATTTGGACTGACGCCTAACGGTTGTCAGCGTTGCTATTCCGCAAAAAATACGGCGAAATAATCGCTATCGGTTGTTACTGACGTTATTAGCCGTATCAGAGCTGATTTGCACGGAAAATTCTCGCAATAAGCCTCCTGACAACCATAAGCGATATAAAACGGGCATCTTGAACCGAATAGACATTCGTACAACCGTTAGCTGCAGGAAGCTTAGGTTGATTCGCAAGCATGACTATAGTTGCTTGCATCTGCAATCTGCAACGCAATAGCGTTCACCTACAACATTTATAGGTTCATTTTCATTTATAATGCGTCAACTGCTTACTGCACGTAATACTGCGCCTGCGCGTTCCACAGCTCGTGATACTTGCCGTATTCGTCCGCGACGAGCGCATCATGGCTGCCGCGCTGAACGAGCGTGCCCTCGTGGAACACGGCAATATTGTCGCAGAATCGGCAGCTCGAAAGCCGGTGCGAGATATAGATCGCGGTTTTGCTGCCGACGATTTCGTTGAATTTCGAATAGATCTCGAACTCGGCGACCGGGTCGAGCGCCGCCGTCGGCTCGTCGAGAATGATGAACGGCGCGTCCTTGTACAACGCGCGGGCAAGCGCGAGCTTCTGCTCTTCTCCCCCCGATATTTCGACGCCCTGCTCTTCGAAATCCTTATAGAGGTACGTTTCGGCTCCGTCCGGCATTCCGCTGTACGGCGTTCGGAAGCCCGCTTCCATGACCGCCGCTTCGACCTTGGCCTTATCGTAGTCGACGGTCGCGGCGACGTTCTGACCCAAGCTGAACGAGAACAGCTTGAAGTCTTGAAATACGACCGAGAAGATCGACATGTACTCGGCATAATTGTATTTCTTAATATTAATGCCATTAAGTAATATCTCGCCCTCCGTCGGGTCATACAGCCGGCACAGCAGCTTGATGAACGTCGTTTTGCCGCTGCCGTTCATGCCGACGACGGCAAGCCTTTCGCCGACCCGGAACGTCAACGACAAGTTGCGCAGCGTAAAGTCGTCGGCCGCCGGATACTTGAACGATACGTTGCGAAATTCGATCTCGTACTCGTTGTCTCCGTCTTCGCACATCGCCCGCTTCTCTACCGGGAGCGTGCCCTGGTACATCTGGGAAGGAAGCGCGAGATAGTCGAAATACAACTTCAAATTCTCGTTGTTCGCGCGAAGCGTAGCCAGCTGACTCATGAAATTCGTGAACGCGACGGTAAACTCATTGATGCTCCCGACGTATTTGACGATCGCCCCCACGCTGATCAAGCCCGCGAGCGCCTTCAAACCGACGATCAGATAGATCAACGTCGAGATGAGCACCGTGGAGATCGTCGTGATGCTCGTGTATTTCAATTCATTGCGCGACATTTTGTTCAGCGTGACGTCCGCACCGTCGAACATCGCCTGCGCTTCGCTTGCGATCAAGGGCTTTTGATCGTAAATGCGAATGTCTTTGCCGGCATGATAGGCAGTCAAATAGTTGTTCAAATAATAATAGAACAAGCGATTGACAACGATAATCTCCCGCATGATTTCATGAAGCTTCTTGCTCACGGTCGCATTAGCATACATGCCGAGCATGACGTTGGCCAAGATGCATATCCCTAGAAACAGCGAAAAGTATGGCGATCCCACCCATCGATAGATCCCCGTCATTTCCGGATGTCCGTTCGCCATGAACAACGACACCGTCAGCGAGACCGAGAACACGATGCCGAACAGAAACTTGGTCATCTCTTGAAAAGAATGCATCAACCTCCAGATGCCGCCCTCGTTCATATTGCGAATTTCGTTGATACGCCGCAGCAGCCGGTGCGTTTCGGGATCTTCGATGCTCGCGTAGTCCATATCGATGATCTTCAGGCTCATGACCATCTCGTAGTTATGGTTAAGCTCCAAACGCATCGTATTGTAGCGGCGCGACATATAACGAATCGCGAGCGATGCGACAGCTTGCAGAAGAACCGTCATTGCCGCGAGCGTGATCAGTTGGCGAAAGGTATCCCCTCTCGCAATGCCGTCAATGATCTGCGCCGACATATAGATCGCGATAAACGGCGCAAGCGCCTCGCAGGTGCCGCGCAAGAAAGCGAGCGATAACAGCCACGGCCGAAGCCTGCGAATCTCGCGCAATCCTTTGCCGATGCAAGCGATGTCCTCAAGCCATCTGCTCATACGCTCACCGCCTCCTTGTAATAATAGCTTTGCAGCTCGAACATCTCGGCGTATTTGCCGCCCAGCGCCATCAGTTCAAGGTGCGTACCCTCCTCGGCGATCAGTCCGTTATCCAGAAACAGAATCCGATCGCAGAACCGCGTGCTGGACAACCGGTGCGAGATGAAGATCGAAGTCGCCGAGGCCGTTAGCTCATTGTACTTCATATACATTTCGTTCTCGGCAATCGGATCGAGCGCGGCGGTCGGTTCGTCAAGCACGATGATGCTGCCGCCTTTGTACAGCGCCCTTGCGAGCGCAAGCTTCTGCTTCTCTCCGCCGGACAAGTCGATCGCATGATCGTGGATGCTCTTGAGAAGGAGCGTTGCTTCCTTATCGGGCAAGCTTTGCACTTTCTCGTAGAGTCCGGATAGCCGCAGCACTTGTTCAAGCCGCGCGTTGTCGATCTTATGCGCTTCGCAGAGCGCGACGTTCTTCGCGATCGAGAACGGCATCACGTGAATATCCTGGAAGACGACGGACAAGAGCTTGTAATAGGCGTCGCGATTGTATTCGGCGATATTCCTCTCCCCTACTTCGACGAAGCCTTCCGTCGGCCGATACAAACCGCATAGCAGTTTGACGAGCGTCGTCTTCCCTGCGCCGTTCAAGCCGACGATCGCAATTTTCTCGCCTTGCTTAATAGAGAAGTTAATGCCGTTAATCGTATCGGATTCGCTGCCATCATGACGATATCGGACATTCTCGAATCGGATAGCCGGCGAGCTTGCCGGCAGCGCCGCCCCTTCCCCGCGGTTGAACCGGTCGGGCATGTCCAGGTAATCGCGCAAATCGGAGACCGCGAGACTCGTCTTGTGAAGGTCGTTGTAGCTCTCGACAATGCCGAGCAGCCAACCCGAATATTGGGCGATGAGGGCGAAGAAGAACACGAATTCCGCGGCCGTGATACCGGCGTGCGTGACCTGATAGATGAGAAACCCATACGCGGCACCGTCCCTGACGACCGTCATCCCCACATTCAGGACGTCCACGGCGAAGCCGCGCCGTTCGGTCTTCCGGCTCCATCCGATCCGCTCGCCCAGCAGCTTCGCGGACACTTGCTTGAACCACCCGGACATGCCGTAGATGCGCATGTCTTTGGCAGCTTCGAAGTCCCCTGCTTTCTTGCTGATGTAGCCGAGTTTCCTCTCGATCGGCACCCAGCTGTCTTTATGACGCTGCACCCACTGGTTGTAAGCCCGATTGACGGCATAGTTGACGATCGTGCTGCCGAACAACAGCAATACGACCCATGGACTAAGCACGTTCAGCAAGGCCGAATACGCGATCAAGCCGATGCTGTTGGAACAGAGCTTGACGAGCTGCGCGAAGAATTGCTGCGTCCCGGTACTATCGCCGCCAACGGAGTTCATGGCCTTCTCCATTTTGTGCTGGCCCGAAGTGCGCTCGATGTTGTCATAGTCGGTATCCATGACCTTGTCGATGCTGAGGCCGACGTAGAGGAAGCGATTGTAAAACGCTCGAAATTGAATTATGGTCCCGATGTACATGTTCAATAAGTGCAGGATCAGCAGACCCGCGGAAATGGATGTCACGTAGACGATCAAGGCGCCCGCGGCAGACGACTCGGTCACCAGCTCGACCACGTACTTGGATAGATAGGCGGCCAGCAGCGGCAGCAGGACGATGACAGGGATATGGGCCATCGTCGCGTACACGATCCATTTGTCCATCCGATATGATTTTCGAAGCAGGAACGCTAGATTGCCGATCATGGAATAAATCGGTTTGGGCCGTTCGGTTTTCTTCATAAGACGCACCTCCTGCAGCTAACTTAGCAAACCGATGCGGCGAGCGATCGAAATTGGCACGAACGGTCGAGATTCGAGCACGAACGGTCGAGATCCGAGCACGAACGGTCGAGATCCGAGCACGAACGGTCGAGATCCGAGCATGAACGGTCGACATTCAAACATGATCGATCGTTACCGCGGCATGAATGGACGTTCACAGCGGGAGCATGACTTCCGTGGCAAAGACGCCCTCTTCGGTTTGACGATTGACGTAGCCGTTGTACTTGTCCGCGATGCGGTCGATCCGCATCAGTCCGAAGCCGTGGGACGCGCTGCCCTTGGACGTCAGGAACGATTTGCCGTTCCGAACGACTTCGCCGTCGACGGAGTTCGCGACGGATATGTACAGCTGCTGCTTCAAGAGTCCGATATAGACGCGAATAAACCGGCTGGACGTCGCCGGCTGCTTCAAACAAGCTTCCATCGCGTTGTCGAGCAGGTTCCCGATGATGACGCAGAGATCGATTTCGGAGATGCTCAGCCTGCTTGGCACGACCGCCTTCGCGTTGACGGCGATGCTCTTGGTCGCGATGAGCGACAGCTTGCTGTTTAGTATCGCGTCGACCCTCACGTTGCCGGTCTGGAGCACCGTATCGACGGAGGACAGATCGCTGTCGAGCTGGTTCAGATAATCATCCAGCTCCGTGGTTTGGCCGAGCGCCAAATGGGCTTTCATCGTTTGAATGTGGTTATGGTAATCGTGCCGCCACCCGCGCATCTGATTGTACATATGCTGAACCTCGTCGAAGTGCTTCGCGATCAGGTCCTGTTGATAAGCAGCTATGCGGCGATCCAGCATGCGCCCGAACAATCGGTTGATAAGCCCCATTTTCAATCCACCTTGTAATATTGAATAAACGCCTGGTTGACCTCGTGGTACGAGCGTCTAGCAAGCGGTATGGCCATGTCGTCATCCAGTATGACATCGGTTCTCGTTACGCGTTTGATCGCGTGCAATCCGACGAGATACGAACGGTGACAGCGTATGAAAGCCTCGCCCAGCTGCCCGCCGATCTCCGCTAGCGACAGCTTCGCTTCGAATCGCCCGGCTGCCTTATGGATGACGACGGTATGCGCGAACGCCTCGACGAAGAGGATCTCCTTCACCGGAATACGCTCGCTTTCGCCGCCGACGGCCAACAGGATTGCCCGCTCCGATTTGTTCAACTTGGTGACTGCCTTGTCCAGCACGGCGAACAGCTTGGATTCGCTTACGGGCTTCATCAAATAATGCAGCGCCGAAACCTCGTAGCCGTGCGCCATGAAGTCCGCATACCCCGTAATGAACACGAGTTGAACCGCCTCGTTGTCTTGCCGAATGCGATGCGCGAGCTCCACGCCGTTCATGGCCCCCATCTCGATATCGAGAAGGAGAATGTCCAACGCTTTATCATCGGCATAACGGAATAGGAACGCTTCGGCCGAATCGAATGTTTGCAAGGCTGCCGCATGATGATTGGCATGCGCCCATTGGTTCACCAGCTTCGACAAATAGCGGGTCTCTACCGTTTCATCGTCGCAAATCGCTATTTTAACGTTCATCGCCTGTCCTCTTTCCGACAATTAATCGCATAAAATGAAACACGTTAATACATTTCGAGATAAGGGAGAAAGTTCCTTCTGCTGCCGAACGCATCGACTCGACGAACTTGGGTATCCAAGCATGCAAAAACGGCAGCCATATGCTGGCTGCCGTTTCTTGTGAAGATGGAGCTCCTATTCAAGAAAGTCTAATTAGTCTTCGATCGCCTGATAGACCGTGGTCCAGAAGTCGTGGATCAGCCGCGCTGAATCCGGGACGGACATCCCGACTTGGGTGAGCAGGAGACCCGTGAGTTGGTTGTCCGGGTCCGCATAGGTCGAGGTTCCGCTTCCTCCGTCCCAGCCGAACTGGCCGATGGGCGCATAGTCGCCGCGGTAGGTGCGTACCGCCATCCCCATGCCCCAACCGCCGTGTTGCCCTTGGCCGAATGAGATATGGACGTTGTTGGTTGCCATGGCGTGCCTTGCGGCTTGCTGCTCGGCCGGGAGACGGTTGGTGGTCATCAGTTCCACGGCAGGCTTGGATAAGATCCGTTCGGTTCCGTGCATCCCTTGATTCAGCAGCATCCGGAAATAGGCTTGGTAGTCATCGACTGTGGAGACCAGTCCGCCTCCGCCGCCTTGGAACGCAGGAGGTTGGCTGTAGCGTCCTCCCGCGGCCTCGTCCCACACGTTGAACTCTCCGGTCTGCGGGTTTGGCGCGTAGAGTGGCGGCAGCCGGTCGATCTTGTCGGCGGGCACGTGAAATCCGGTGTCCTTCATGCCCAGGGGCTCGAAGATGCGTTCGCGCAGGAACGTCTCGAACGACTGGCCCGAAACCCTGGCGACGAGCACGCCGAGCAGATCGTTGCTGATGTGGTACTGCCAGCGCTCTCCGGGCTGGTGCATCAGCGGAAGCGTGCCGAGGCGTCGCATCCATTCATCCGGCTCAGGCATCGGCTCGGGCAGATCGGGCGTGAGCCCCTGCTCGAAGATCTTGCCCATGATCGGAGTGCCCAGCGACGTCATGTCCATGCCGAGCCCGAACGTGGAGGTCAACAGATCCCGAACGGTGATGGGCCGCCGCGCCGGCACGGTGTCGTCTAGCGGGCCGTCGATCCGCTTCAGCACCTGCCGGTCGGCGAGTTCCGGCAGCCATGTCTCTGCCAAGTCGTCCAGCCGCAGCCTGCATTCGTCGAGCAGGATCATCGCCGCCGCAATCGCAACCGGCTTGGATGTCGAGGCCATCCGGAAGATCGTATCCCGGCGCATCGGCGCTCCGCCGTCATGACGCATCGTGCCGATCGCTTCGACATGCGTCTCTCCGTCCCGGTTAACCAGGGCGACGAGTCCGGGAATCTTCCCGGAGTCGACATGTCTTGCCAGCACGTCGCGCAATTTGCGCAGCCCGGTGTCGGAGAAGCCGCTGTTTGTTCGTCCCGTCTTCGTTTGCATGTCGTTTCCCTCACTTTGCTTTTTTATATCCAACCTATTGTTTTTCACGACTGCTTCTCTATTGTTGGTTATGCTTAATCCGAATTTCTACTAGGTGTATGTGTCTATGAGGCATCAAAGAGCCGAATGCCGACAATCTAAAACCTGACTCACCTCCTGTTCGGAGTTAACGGAATATAGATAGGTCCCCCATACCATAAAATGGTAGCAGTATGTACCGAATACAGCAATGTGAATAAAGGCTTAATCGGTTGACAGGATCTGTAAAATAAAGCTTGCTTTCCATTTTCGAAAAAGATTCAGAGATCGAATACCGCATACGATCGATTTAATTAGCATCATTAATTATTTTATTTAATATCATTAATCGATTTGTTTGGTTTCACTATTCGCTTTATTTCTTGATCAGCTTATTTCGGCCTCCTCTCACTGTATTCTTTCCGATGTCTTCGCACATATGGCTGCAGACTTGTCTTGTTGTCCAGCCAGCCAACGGGAACGGGATAATGCAAAAAAGCCGCAATTTATGCGGCCTTTCATACGTTCATGTCTTGCCGCAGCTCGGTTAATGCTCTCCTAAACCTCCTGCCGCATCTATATTACTTATGCTTGCTCTGGAAGGCTTCCCGCATGATCAGCTTCAGCATGCTTGGCTGCACCGCAACCGTTGCCACCGCTGCCGTCTTTCGAAGATAACTGTCGCTGGTTAGCTGTCGAAGCAAACAATTCGCCAAATCCGCTCTGGACGTAAACCTGCCTCTGATGTGATTCTCAGCCGTTTGGTAAGGCGTCACTTCCGACGTTTCGAAGAGACCGGATGGTCGTATGATTGTCCAGTCGAGGTCTGAATGTTTGACCATCTGCTCCATGCGTCTCATATCCTCGTACAACGTCTTGCCAATCGTATTGATAATCATCGGCTGCACGATTTTCTCGAAGAAGAAGCCTCCCTGAGGATCGACATGCGGCTCAGTCGCGCTTGAGCTCACGCATAGGAGACGGCGAACGCCAAAGCCGTTCATGGCCTGTATGATGTGGCCGATGCCCTGCGAATAGACATGAATGGGCTTGCGGCTGAAGGGAACGCCAAGCGTAGACAGGACGGCATCTTGCCCGGAAACCGCGTTCTCAACGGACTCGAGGTGAAACACATCGCCGCCCAGCACGCGAAGCTCCTCATGTTCAAGCGGGAATTGCTGCGGATGACGGGTAACTGCGGTCACCGAATGCCCTTCCGCCAGCGCTTGATGCGTCAACAGTCTGCCCGTTGGGCCATTTGCTCCGAAAATGACGATTTTCATTTGGTTACTCCTTCCGTGCGGCTCATCGCAGCCTGTTTGGCAAGCGTAATGGCGCTCCAAAACATACCTATCGCGATTACCGGATGAAGCGCGGACAGGAATCCGATCCGGGACGACAAATCGGCCGTGACAAACATCAATACGACCATCGCCAATTGCTGAAAGCCTTTCAATCGATACGAGAGCGGCAACCGAGCGATGAACGACAACAAAATAATAATGACCGGGAAAACGATAAACACGCGGGCAAAATTCGTATGCGCGGCCCAATAGGCTGAATCCACGAATATCGCCAAGCCAGCGATAAATACTTGCGCCGTGATCGCTAAAGCGAAAATGCGCGCCGTCCATTTCAGAATAGGCAACGCTCGTGCCTCCGTTTGATTTCGACTCGTCAATGTATATTCATCCTTTCCGCTTGAGTGAGCGCCCACTCATTTTACATTAGTGAGTGTGCACTCACTCATCGTATAGGAACTACTTCTCCTTTGTCAAGAAGTAATCTTCAATTCAAGTCGCTACCTCCTTCATCAGGGCCGACAATACTTGATCCACAAACTGACTTCTAGCTTCCTCCGGCTCATCCTCCCCTATAAATTGCACGTGAAAGGCATGCTGAAAACACGCCCCGAGCAATAAATCCGCAACGCTGCGCGGATTCACGTCGGCATTCACTCTTCCGAGCTTCTGTTCGGCGCGAATATACGCGGTTACGATTTCGTTGGCGCGGTGCGGACCTTCGTTGCGCTCCTGAAACCCATCCCGGTGGCGAGTTAGGAAACTCGGTTCCGTAAACAAAGATGCGGTCAGAAAAATAGACAGTAGGAAATAATCGAGCGCTGCGCGCGCCACATCATCCAGATTCTCCTTGACGGTCCGTTTGCCTCGATTTCCGTTCAACTTGAAAAGGGCTGCAAGAAAACCTTCCAGATGCTTTTTCATGACCTGCATGAACAGGTCTTCCTTGCTTTTAAAATGATTATAAAGCGATCCCTCGGAACATCCGGCGATTCGCGCGATTTCCTTCGTGGTCGTCTTGGATAGGCCGCTAGTAAATATGACTTGCTCGGCCGCTTCCATAATTTTATTGCGGAGCTCCATAATATCTACCTCTTCTAGTCATGATCTTCGTTCATTCTATATCAGATTATGAGTGGGTGCTCAGCCAAAGTCAAATTCGGCCCCCTCCCTTGAGAGGGTGTATAAGATGAGTTAAAACGACTTTTACATAGATAACAAGCTTCTTGAACCATATAAATGGATATAAGGCTAATGAATTAGCAGAGAAAGGGTGTCAGGAATGAACGAATATATCAAGAAACAGCTGTTGGACAAAAATGAACGGCTAATAGACATGGTGATTGAACGCGCAAAGAGAGATTTTCCTGACGATATCGCAATCATTGGGGTTACGGGTTCTTATAGCACCGGAGACTTTCACGAAAAAAGCGATTTGGATTTGATTCTCATAACGAACTCGGACCGGGGCTGGGGAATTTCCTATTGCTTCATATTAGAGGATGTTGGTTATGACATTTATTGCACGCCATGGGATTCACGTATACAAGCGCAAGCAAATCTGGAGAGCCCCGGAGTTTCAAGCCTGACAGAGCTCGAGATACGATATTGCGCAAAGCCCGAGTACTTGGAGAAGTTCAATGCATTCAGGCAAAAAGCTCTTGATGCGCTTGCAAAACCAATAGGCAAAGACTGTCTGGATCGGGCGAAAAACTGGATTGACATCGCAAAGCAAGAATACGCAGGGACGATGCTGGCAGATGAGATCGGTCCCGTGCGCTATGCGTCCGCTGCTATGTTGTACAATCTGGTCAATGCCTTGGTCAGCATGAATAACGCTTGCATCAAACGAGGAATCAAAAGGTATTTAGAAGAAATACGGATGTATCCCTATATTCCAGACCATTTCGAATTCATATACTTGTCAGTAATCGAGGCAAAGACCGTAGATGAGATCAGAATTGCATCCTTGAATGCCTTAAAAAGCGTAACCCAATTATACAACTCCATGTGCGACAGCTTCGTGGCGAAACCTACTCCAACCTTTGATAATCTTAGAGGAACATACGAAGAATTATGGTGTAATTGTCGAAATAAGATCATGAACAGTGTCGAAATCCACGATAGATCGTATGCTTTTTTGGCGGCGCTAGGCGCTCAAAATTATCTGGACGAAATGACTGCGGAAAGAGGAACTCCAAAATTCGATTTGATGCAGTACTTTGATGCAAGCAATCTACAACTGCTCAAAGATAGGTTTCTTGAAATGTCGGATGAATACTTAGCCGAATATAATCAGGTTTGCAGAAAGGTCGAACATTTCGAGACCTTCGAGCAGCTCTACGATCATTACTTGAAAATATAGTTTCATATATAATCTAAATGCTTTTCCAGGAACGCCGGGACAGAAGGATCAATACACGGCTGTCTGTTCGCCCGGCGCTATACCCAAAACAAAAAAAGAGCCGCCTCGGTATAGCAACTCTTCGGCTCTTTGGCTCTTTGACGGGCAACGCGCAACTCCCGGGATGTGCTGCTAAGCCGCATTCGACTTTACACGGGACTTCGCTCCATCAATAGCGAGAGAAACTGCCGGGTACGCGCCTCGCGGGGCTGGCCGAAAATCTGCTCCGGCGGCCCTTCCTCCACGATGACGCCGCCGTCGAGCAGCACGATGCGGTCCGCGACTTCGCGGGCGAACTTCATCTCATGCGTGACGATCATCATCGTCCGTCCTTCCTCCGCCAACTCCCGAATGACCTTCAGTACCTCCCGCACGAGCTCGGGGTCGAGCGCCGACGTCGGCTCGTCGAACAGCAGCAGCTCCGGGTCGATCGACATCGCCCGCGCGATGCCGACCCGCTGCTGCTGGCCGCCGGAGAGCTGATGCGGGTATGCATCCGCCCGGCCGGCCAACCCGACCTTCGCGAGGAGCTGCAGCGCTTTCTCCCTTGCTTCGTTCTTCGGCCTGCGCCGCACCGTGATTTGCCCCTCCATCACGTTCTGAAGCGCCGTGAAATGCGGAAACAAATGATACGCCTGAAAGACCATGCCCGACTGGCGGCGCAGCGCGAGCACGTCCGCCTTCCGCGGCTTCGCGTTCGGGCGGAACTCCAGCCGCGCCTTCCCGATCACGACCGTGCCCGAGGTCGGGACCTCCAGTACGTTCAGGCAGCGCAGCAGCGTCGATTTCCCCGATCCCGACGGTCCGATCACGACGAGGACCTGGCCCTGTTCCAGCGTCAAGTCGATGCCGCGAAGCACGGACGCATCGCCGAATGATTTGGTTAAGTCGCGAACTTCGATCATGCGGGGCAAAACCTCCTTCGGCTTGGGCGATGCGAATCGTCAGACCGTGGTATAACGGTCGAAATACCGTTCGAGCTGTCGCTGCAGCACCGCAAGCACCGTGCAGAATATCAAATAAATCAGCGCGACCTCGCAGTAAATCAGCAGCGGCTTATAGACCGCCGCCGTGATTTGCTGTCCCTTCTGGAACAGCTCCGTCACCGTCACCGTCGCCGCGAGCGACGTATCCTTCACTAGCGATATGAACGAATTGGACAGCGGCGGCACAGAGACGCGCGCGGCCTGCGGCAGGATAATCCGGCGCAGCGCCTGCAGTCTCGTCTCCCCCAGCGAATACGCCGCTTCCCATTGTCCTTTCGGAATAGAGACGATCGCCGCGCGGATGATCTCCGATCCGTAAGCGCCGACGCTGAGCGTGAAGCCGATGACCGCCGCCGGGAACGCGTCGATTAGAATGCCTAGGCTCGGCAGCCCGTAGAAAATGATGAATAACTGGACCAACAGCGGCGTTCCGCGGATGATCCAGACGTAGAACCCCGCCACCCAGGCCAAAGGACGAAAATCGGACAACCGCGCGAGCGCCGTCAGCACCGCCAGCACCAGCCCGAGCGCAAACGATATCAGCGTGAGCGGCACGGTAAACATAATCCCTGCCTTCAGCAGCGGCAGGAATGAATCCGTGAATATATCCAGGTTCGTTCGTTCGCTCATGATGCCTGCCCGCCTTTGTTCACTTCGAGACGTCTTCGCCGAAATAGGTGTTGGAAATTTCCAGGTACCTGCCATCCGCCTTCATGTCCGCAAGCGCCTTATTGGCGGCGGTAACGAGCTCCGAATTCCCCTTGCGGAACAGTAAGCCGCTCTGCGACACGTTGTCCGTCTCCGCCACTACCTTGATCGGCACGTCGGGACGCGCTTTCTTCAGATCCAGAAACGACAGCTTGTCGTTGATGGTCGCATCGATCCGGCCCGACGTGAGCAGATCGATCGCCTGGTTGAACCCGTCGACCGCGACGAGCTGCGCGCCGTTCGCCTTGGCGATGTCGCCAAGGTCGCTGGTGAGCGACTGGCCGGACTTCTTGCCTTTAAGATCCGCCAGGCTCTTGATGCTCGAATTGTTCTGCTTCACGATCAGAACCGCCTTGGAGAGAATATAAGGCTCCGAGAAATCGTACTTCGCCTTCCGGTCGTCCCGGATCGTGACTTCGTTGGCGACCATGT
Organism: Paenibacillus sp. J31P316; assembly: GCF_056269105.1. Lineage (NCBI taxonomy): Bacteria > Bacillati > Bacillota > Bacilli > Caryophanales > Paenibacillaceae > Paenibacillus > Paenibacillus sp. J31P316. The sequence goes on from NZ_JBWDNI010000002.1 coordinate 297,969, forward strand.
CGAAGCGCTTGGCGTCCAAGCCGGCGAGCATGCCGTCCCACTTGGTTTCCATGAACTTCGCTTTGACTCCGATTCGCTTGGCGACCTCCTCCGCGACGTCCACGTCGAATCCCGTCAGCTTGCCGCTCTTGTCATGGAAGCTGAACGGCGCGTACGTGCCTTCCGTGCCGATCGTGATTTCGCCGGCCGACTTGATCGCCGCCAGCGAACCGTCCGTCGCCGAAACCGCATTGCCGTTGCCGGCCGTGTTGTCCGTCCCGGAGCCCGCGTTGTTCCCGGCATTATTGCCGGTATTCCCGCCGTTGTCGTTGTTCTTGGTGCCGCATGCCGTTCCCGCGAGCAGAATCGCCGCGGACAGCATCGCGACGCCGATGCCTCGCTGCCAAGATTGCATAGCAAATCCCTCCTTTATTCGAGGATAGTATGCCAGCTGTTCCCTTGGTTTATCCCGCCAGAGTGCCTGACAACAACAACTTGAGCATCGTAATTAAAGCTCCAACGCAGCCATCCCTTTAGAAAGAAAGGGCATGGCTTTCGCGATATATTCCTCTGCCGTAAGCGGGCTGTTCATTTGCCAGTCCAAGCAAGCTCCGTAAATTTCCCAACTCAGAAGGACCGACCAGATTCTCGCTTTATCCGTTTCCGATTCCGGGTACTGTTTCGCGATCAGATGGCTGAACACGGATTTCAGCTCTTCTTTGATCTTGTCTTCGACCATCGGGCGAATCGACTCGTAGCTTCTTTTGCAGGTTACGCTTAATTCCTTCTGAAACTTGGCGATGGCGAGGAACACCTTGCCGATCGAATCTTCGTTCAACAGCGCGTGGCACTGCAGACTGTCTCGTACGTTTTTGGCGAGATATTCGCTCAGGACCGCGTCCAGCAATTCGTATTTATCCGCGAAATGCGCGTAAAACGTGGCACGGTTCACGGTTGCGGCATCGGTAATGTCTTTAATCGAGGTGCTTTTGAAATCATTGCCGTGCAGCAGGTCTTCGAACGCATCGACGATCAGTCTCCTCGTCCGCATAATTCTCGGGTCTACTTTCATCTCCGTCGCCATCTTCTTGATCCCCTTTCGAGTTAAACGACATTTCTTCTGCATCGTTGCGTAAGCCACAAAAACCGAAAAGTAACGATTGTGTTCGGAATGTCGATCGAATAAACTCAATTCTACAACACCTGTTGCGTAAGCGAAAGGTGTGGAAAATAAAAGGGGGAGATCGTTAATGGATATTCTGATTTGGATTTTGCAAGGGTTGTTGGTCGCGATGTTCCTCATGGCGGGTTTAGGGAAAGTGTCGGGCGCGAAAGCGCAGAAAGATACGTTCGAGCATTTACGGTTGCCGCAATGGTTCCGCGGGATAACCGGACTCGTCGAGCTCGCCGGCGCTGCGCTCTTGATCGCGGGATATTGGAATACGGATTACGCGATGGCCGGAGCGCTCGTGATCGGCGTGACCGCAATCGGCGGACTCGGCGCCCATTTGCGGGCGAAGGATGGCATGAAAGAAACGTTCATGATCGTACTGTTAGGCATTATCGCGTTCTTAATCGTAGGTTTGATTTAACCGGGCACGCTTACTCCATGATTCGATTGGAAAGCTGGGGACGACAACGATAACATGCCCGGACATTCCGTACACCAGGAGGCAGTAACCATGGGAATCCTAGACAATAAAATCGTGCTGATAACGGGAACCGGGGGAGGGCTGGGCCGCATCGCGGCGCTGACCTTCGCCAGGGAAGGCGCGAAAGTCGTCGGCAGCGATATCAACGTCAATGCCAACAACGAGACGGTCGAGCTCGTGCGCAGCGCCGGAGGCGAAATGACCGGCATCGCGCCAATCGATCTTACCGACCACGAACAGGCGCGGAAGCTGGTTGAGGATGCCGTCAACGCTTACGGCGGACTCGATGTGGTCTATAATAACGCGGCCATTCAAAAATTCGGTCCGATGCCCGATTTTTCGATCGAGGATTGGCGGAAGACCATTGCGGGCGAACTCGACATTCCGTTCTTCGTATCCAAGTACGCGTGGCCGCATTTGGTGGAACGCGGAGGCGGCGTCATCCTTAACGTCGCGTCCATTTCCGGCATGATTGCCGGAGAGACTCCTCCGATGGTCGGCCATGCCGCTGCGAAAGGCGGCGTCATCGCCATGACCCGGCAGCTGGCATTGGAAGGCGCGCCCCACGGAATCCGCGCGGTGGCGATCAGTCCAGGACCGTTCCTGACGCCGGCCAGCGACCGCGACCTGGGCGACAATCAGGCCGCGCGGGATGCGGTTACGAAGAAGACGCTTCTGAAGCGCTTCGGACAACCCGAGGAGCTTGTGGAGCTCGCGGCGTTCCTCGCTTCGGATCGGGCCGCTTACATCACGGGAGTCAACTACGCCGTCGACGGCGGAGCGACCGCTTGGTAACGCCGCATCGATTGCGCGGGATATAAGAAGAATTAAGATATAAGAAGAACACCTTCGAAGTCAACTCCTTCGCTCGATGCGCGGAGATGACTTTGAAGGTGTTTTTGACTTACAGATAGCCGACCGCCCGTCCGATAACTGGATGTGCGGTTTTTTAAATCCTACTTCTCCTGCTCCTTCTGCTTGATCACCTGTTCAATCCCGAGCAGAATCAGATTTAAACCGAATTCGAATGACCCGTCAGTTCCCATCAACTCGAACAGCCCGCTCTTGAACATCCTCCGGAATAGGCCTGCATCCGCCTCGCTCATGGAATCCAGCAGGCTGACCATTTCCCCGCTCGGCAGTTCTCCGTTTTCCTTGAGAATCGCGGCCACGTTGCGCTGATGCTCATAATCATCCAGCACGAAGTAGAAAACATAGTTCATCAGCGTAAGAATCGCTTGCAATTTCTGCGCTTGCTCAAGCGGCGTAGATTCCATGCAGAGCAGCATGCGGTTCGTATAGCGGATGATGTCCGGCTCATGGGGAAGCGTCAGCATCATGAGCTGGGTGGAACAGGGGTAACGCCGAAGCACGCTCCGTACCGTTACCGCAAACTCCGCCAGCTGCTCCTTCCAGTCTCCATCGGAGCGGAACTCTTCCAAGGTGATTTTCGCTACCTGGTTGGCCAGACGTTGGTAGAGATCCTGCTTGCTCTTGAAATGCCAATAAAGGGACGGAGCCTGAATCCCGAGCCGGTCGGCCAATCGCCTCATGCTGAATTTCTCGATGCCTTCCTGTCCCAGAAGCTCCCACGAGGCATCCAAAATCTTATCTTCCGAAATTTGTGGCTGCTGCTTTTTCATCGCGATCCGCCCTTTTATCTAACAGTGTAAGTTTGATCTTTACAGCTTCATACGTTCATGATAACATCTAACACTGTAAGGCACAAACTAACACTGTTAGTCTGATGACAAAAATATATAGAGAAAGCAGGGATCCGCATGGAAACAGAAAACCTCCATTATTTCGAGAAAGCACCGGTTGCCAAAGCCGTCGCCCATTTCGCCGTACCGATGATGCTGGGCACGTCAATGAGCGTCATCTATTCCATCTTGAACGCCTATTTCCTTGGCACGCTCCACGATACGGCCATGTTAACGGCACTTGCGTTGACCTTGCCGCTATTCGCGGTCATCATGGCGCTGGGTAATTTGATCGGCATGGGCAGCGGAACCTTCATTTCCCGTTTGCTCGGAGAGAAAAGATACGATGACGTCAAGCGCGTGTCCTCATTCGCCTTTTACAGCAGTTTGGTTCTCGGTCTTATCGTCATCGCCGTCGGCCTCCCGTTAATCGATTCGATCGTTCATGGCTTGGGAGCAACGCCTGAATCCTTCGGCTTTACGAAGGACTACGTCACGGTCATGCTGATCGGTTCGCCTATCGTCGTCTTATTCTTCACGCTCGAGAACATGGTGCGCTCGGAAGGTGCCGCAATCACGTCGATGACGGGCATGATTCTCAGCGTCGTCGTCAATATTATTCTCGATGCGCTCGTTATCTTCGCATTCCACTGGGACGTGGTCGGCGTTGCCTCCGCTACGGTCATTTCCAATTTGGTCGCTAGCGCGTATTACGCCTTCCACATGGCCAAGAAGAGTCCATTCTTGACCATCTCCGCGAAATGGTTCAAAGCTAGCAAGGAAATTCTGGGCAATGTATTCAAAATCGGCGTTCCCGTCTTTATTATGAGCATCTTCCTTGGCGCCATGTCGCTCATCTTCAACCATTATCTGGTCGAGTACGGGGATCAATCCGTCGCGGCGTTCGGAATTTCATCGCGTCTCCTGCAATTTCCCGAGTTTATTCTGATGGGCCTTTGCGAGGGAGTCGTGCCGCTTATCGCCTTCTCCTATACCGCGAATAAATTGCGCATGAAGCATACGATTGGCTTCACGATCAAAGTAATCGTGGCGTTGGCAGCCGTATTCGGCGTCATCGTCTATCTGATTTCCGACCATCTGATCGGATTGTTCACGAATGATCCGCAATTGATCGAGATGGGCAGCTACATCCTGCATGTGACGTTCCTATCCTTGTTCATTACGGGAATGACCACGTTGTTCACGGGGATCTTCCAAGCAACGGCGCAAGGCACCGCCGCGTTTATTATGTCGATCATTCAAGGGATTACGCTGATTCCCGTCCTCTATTTCGCCAATCGAATGAGCGGCTTCCACGGTGTGGTCTGGTCGCTCGTCATCGCGGATGCCGTCGCGTTCCTTGTCGGGGCCGTCATGCTGTACGTGCTGCGGAACAAATTGCAGCCGGATTTGGAACAAATCCTGCAGTAACGGCCCGTTATAGCAAAACGCAATTCAGGTCTAGATCACGCGTCCACTACGGTCACGATCACGCCGTCCGTATTGTTGCCCGATATTTCATAACTGCCGATCGTGGGCACGTGAAGCGTGGTGCTCGATGATACCGGGAAGTAATAGACGACGTACGTCTTGTTCCCTACGGTCGTCGTGATCGATTGGCGCGTTTTCAGGTTATCCAAGTATTCTTCGAACGCCCAATGATTGGCCTGCATGATCGCGCTGTGCGGGAGCCCGACGTACCGGAAATGCCAAGGCTCGTCAATGACGCCGGTAATTTCCGTTTTATCCTCCGGATAACGGGCGATGAATCCGTACTTCCATGCGTTCTCCTTCAGCCACTTCCCTTCCGGGGCGTCTTTCATCTGCGCCTTCGTCGATCCGATGTCCAGCGCCAGTCCCAAGCTATGCTCGCTATGCCCCGGAACCGCCGCGATTTCCGGTCCGAGTTGTTCGTACAGCGCTTGCTGCTCCTCGTCGTTTCGGTAACCGCTGTTGATCAGAAAGTTATTAACCCCGGCTTTGGCGGCATCCTTGATCATCGAAGCGAACTTATGGGTTAAATCGGGCGACAGTCTGATCGTATTGTTCAGCAAGCCGAATCCGTCCAGCAGTTCCTTATGCTGATATAAATTAACCGCCTCGGCGTCCGCATCGTTGGGAGGAACGGCAATGTTCTCGTTGACGAGAAGCAGGTTTCCCTCGTGCACCTGATCGGCTTCGACTTGGATCGTAAGCTCGTTTTTCGGCGGGCTGCTCTCCGCTGTCGGCGCTTTCGACGGATTCACGTTCTCGGTTTGCTCCATCGGAGGCTCGACATCCGCTGGGGCCTTGAACCGATTGTAGAACACGCCTATCAATAGAACCGCCGCAAGCATGAATAGCCACTTTCTCATTTCTTGTTTCCTCCTCATTCTCTCTCTCTTTCACTCTTCCACTCTCTCTAGGTTAAAGAAATCAAATGAAAATAAAGCGGCTAAAAATCTTAAAGATTTATGAATTATCACGCGTTCAAGTGCTTGTCAAAAATCGCGAATGGATATGTGTACGTCTTCCAAGGCGGACAAGAACGTTGTCTCCCAACAGCAAAAAAAGCCGCACCTGGCGCGGCCATTCATGCGTTCCCGTGCTTGCCGCAGCTTCGGTTAAGACCTATCCTTGACCTGCTGCGGCAGCTCGCCATCAATATGGAACTGGGTTTCATACAGTTCTTTGTACAGCGGGTCGCGCTCCACCAGCTCCGCATGGGTGCCGATGGCGGCGATGCGCCCTTTCTCCATGACGACGATTTTGTCGGCATTCAGTATGGTGGAGAGCCGGTGCGCGATAACGAGCGCCGTGCGGCCTTCCAGCAGAACGGCAAGCGCATCCTGGATTTTGCGCTCGATGACGGTGTCCAGCGCGCTGGTCGCTTCGTCCAGCAGCACGATCTTCGGTCCTTGAAGCAGCACGCGCGCGATGGCAAGCCGCTGGCGTTCGCCGCCCGACAGCCGATACCCGCGCTCGCCGACTACCGTGTCATAGCCCTCCGGCAGCGAAATGATCGTGTCGTGGATTTGCGCCGCGCGGCACGCAGCCTCCATCGCTTCCGCCGTTGCCGTATCTCTCGCCAGCCGCAAGTTGCTCGCGATGGTATCATGGAAGAAGAACGGGTCCTGCGGGACGAGCCCCATCTGAGCGCGTAGCGCATGCAGCGTCAACGATCGCGTATCCATGCCATCCAAGTACAGATGTCCGCTCGCCGGATCGGAGAACCGCGGGATCAGATTCAGCAGCGTCGTCTTGCCGGCTCCGCTCGGGCCGACGAGCGCTACCGTCTCGCCCGGTTCAATGGTCAGCTCGATATCCCGCAAGGCCCAGCGGATTGCCGGCGACTCCGTCTGCTTCATCTCCGCAACCATGTCCGATTGATAGGAGAACGAGACCTTCTCCATTCGAATCCGTCCTACTACGCTATTGTCCGGAATGGTATCTTGACCGTCCTGCACCTCAGGCTCCTCGTCCATAATGCTGAAGATCCGACGAAACAGCGCCACGGAGGAAAGAATGCTGACATGAAGCTGAGCCAATTGGCTGAGCGGACCGTAGAGCCGGGAGAGCAAAGCCGTGAAGGCGACGATCACGCCAAGCCCGATCTCGTTCTGCAGCACCAGCCAGCCGCCGTACATCCAGAGCAGCGCCGGCCCGATGGACGAAAACATGTTCAGCCACATGAACAGCCACCGGCCGATCAGCGCTTGCCGCACCTGCAGGTCGCGCAGCGTACGGTTCGACTCGGCGAACTCCTTCTCCTCGGCGCTTTGCCGATTGAAAATCCGAATGAGCAGCGCGCCGCTTACGCCCAGCGACTCGCTGAGCTGCACGGTCATTTTGGACAAATAATTCTGAATATGGCCCAGCAGTTTCTGCCTGGACTTGCCGACGCGCTGCGTCGGAATGACGAAGCCCGGCACGACGATGACGGCTAGAATAGCGAGCCGCCAATCCATGCTGAACATCAGGAAGAGCGTCGCCGCAATGCTCAGCAGATTGCTGACGAAGCCGACGAGCGTCGTCGTGACGACGCTTTGAATCGCGGTAACGTCATTGGTGACGCGCGACACGAGATCGCCCGCCTGCCGGGAAGCGAAGAACCCGACCGTCTGGCGCTGCAGATGGCGGAATAACGCAATCCGGTAGTCCGCCATCACGTTCTGTGCGATCAGATTGCTCAGCCACGTCTGCAGAACGCCCAGCAGTCCCGTTCCGATGGAAATCAGAATGAGCGTCAGCGTGTATTCCACGATGATCGACATCCGGTGCTTCTGAATGCCCTCGTCGATAATCCGCTGCGTCAGCCATGCGGGAATGACGCCGCCGAACGACGTTGCCAGAATGACGATCGTGACGATAATGGTATACGGCCAATACGGCACGAACGCGCGCAGGGCGCGACGGAAGATCGCCCAGTCGAAATGCTCGTTTTGGGCAAGCTCCCTCATGCGCCAGCGGTTGCCTCCTCCGCCCTGCCCGCCTCCGCTTCCCGCCCCTAAACCCAGCCCGCGAAATTCCTGCATGCCGTCAGCTCCGTTCTATGCATGGTCTTCATGGTCTTCATGGTCTTCTTCCTTCGGCGCCACGACGACCTTGACGCCAAGCGCCTGAATCCGTTCGATGGCTTCCGGATCGGCATCCCAATCCGTCACAAGCACATCCAGGTCTTCGATCATCCCTGCCTTCGCGAACCCGTCGTTGCCAAGGGAGCGGTGCGTCGTTATGCCGATCCGTCTGCGGGATGCCGCAGCCACCGCTCGTCCGAACGCCGCCACTTCGGGCGTCGAGACGAAGATGCCCTCTTCCGAAATGCCGCTTCCGGTCACGAAGCTGATATCGAATTTAAACTGGCGGATAAACTCGTTCGCGATGACGTCCGTAATATTGCCGGATGACTTGACCCGGCCCCCGATCAAGTAGGTCTCGATCCATTCTCGCTCCCGCAGCATATCGGCGATTCGAATGCTGTTCGTCACGATCGTCAACGGCATGCGGTCGGGCAGGTACTTCACCAGTAAGTACGAAATCGCGCCGCTGCCGATAAAGACCGTGTCGTTCTCCCGCAGATAGGAAGCGGCATGCTTCGTAATCGCATTCCCCTGCGGGGAACCATCCCCGTACCGTGCTTCGGGCGGACGCGAAACTTGCCTAACCTTCCTTGAGGATATGGCCCCGCCATGCGTTTTCTTGAGCAAGCCCTGCTTCTCCATAATCGACAGGTCCCTGCGAATGGAATCGATCGATATCTGATATTTATCAGCCAAGTCCTTGGCTAGTACGCGCTTCTCTTGCTCCAGCAGCGCAAGGATCTGTTCCCTGCGCTCTTCGGCGAATAAGCCCGCTGTATCCTGCTGCTGGGTCATGCCTGATCACTCCCGAATCATCCGATATGGATTCGATTATATTCCTATATCCTCCGTCTTTCAACACAATATCATGCGGTTATGTTCATTTTTGTTCACTATTCATCTTTAAAGTCCATATGATGCGCAATAAACCTTCTGCAAGACGCAACTGCTATGCAATGAAAAATCGGAACCTAAACATGCAGAAAGCCGCCAATTGGCGGCCTTCCGGCAGAAACGGCTAACATGCAAGAAATTGCTTCTCCAGAAACGCTCGGATAGCTGAATCCATGCTCAGACCGATAGCCCTGCTGTATGCGGCGCGGGCCTCATCGAGCTTCTTCGTCCTCCTGAACAAATGGGCGCGCAGTGCCCAATAAGGCTGATAGTTCTTCACTGCTTCTGCCGGCAGTTCATCCAACAGCGCCATCCCGGCTTCGGCGCCTCGCGCTTCGGCAACCGCTGCCGCGCGGCCGACGATTGCGCCGATCGTCGGAGCGATACCCGCGAGTCCCTCGTACAGCAGGGCAATCGCTTCCCATTCCGTGCGGCTCGTCCAAGCACGCTGAGCATGCACGGACTGAATCGCCGCTTCAAGCTGGAACCGCCCGATGCGGTTTCCTTGCGCGGCAGCGCGAAGACAATCCTCCGCTTCGCCGATCATCCCGATTGACCAGCGCGAATGATCCTGCTCGGATATCGGCACATAACCGCCTGCCTCGTCGCGACGCGCTAGGCGGCGCGCTTCGCAGTGCAGCATGAAAGCCAGCAATCCCAGCGCTTCCGGTTCCTCCGGCATGAATCGCACGATCATCCTGCCCAGGAAAATCGCTTCTTCGGCCAAATCATGACGCCTGCGATCAACGCCGTCGATGTCATCCCACGCGCTTCCGTAGGCTGCATAGATCGCTTCAAGCACGGCTTGAAGGCGCTCCGGCCATTCATCCTTTCCGGGTAAATCGAATCGGATGCCGTCGCTCTTCAGTTTCGCTTTCGCCCGGGTAAGGCGCTGCCCCATCGTACCGGGCTTAACGACAAAAGCCGAAGCTATACGGGCCGCGTCAAGGCCAAGCACGCACTGGAGCATAAGCGGCGTGCGCACGGCGGGGTCGATTCCGGGATGGGCGCAAATAAACAGCATCTTGAGCCTTTCATCCGGGAATGACGTCTCGGTTCCTGCCCATTGCTGCGCATCTTCCGTCATTGCGATCAACGCTTGCTCCGCGCCGGATTGCACGCGGGCATGACGGGTGCCGTCGATCAGCCGATGCCGTGCGGCAGTGAGCAGCCATGCCTCGGGTTTGTCCGGCACTCCGGTCGCCGGCCATTTCTCAAGCGCGGCCAGGAAAGCGTCCGCCAGCGCATCCTCCGCTGCGGCCAGGTCTCGCCAGCGCACGGCCAGAAACGCAACCAGACGGCCGTAGGATTCACGGGCCGTCTGTTCGATAACGCGGCGAGCTTGCAGGATGCTCATAACGTAATCGGATGCAAGTTAGGGCGAACCTCGACCGAGCTGCCCGGACAACGTGCCGCCCATTTCAATGCGGTATCCATATCCGGCACGTCGATGATCATCAAACCGCCGATTTGCTCTTTGGTTTCGGTGATCGGGCCATCCTGAACGAGCCATTCACCGCCTCTGAGATTGACCGTAGTCGCGGTCTCCGGGGGCTGGAGACCTGCGCCATTGACGACAATGCCGGCTTCGAGCAGCGCTTTGACATAATGGGCCCAGCTAGCCGCGTACGCTTCCTTGTGAATCGGATCGTTTCGTTTGGCGAAATCCTCTGTCGTCTCGTACATTAACAGTGTGTAGTGCATGGTTATTGCTCCTCTCAACGTTCATAATAGGTTGTTTTACGATGTTTTCACTATAATGACGAGCCGGATGGATGGATTTCTACATCGTGCGAAATTTTTTTTGTTACTCTTTTACTTCTCAGTCTAGCACTTAATCTGCCGCAGGCAAGAAGAAGGCAGCGAGCAGCCTAATAAAACAAAAAAAGCCGCTAACCGCGGCTTTAAATGGTAGGTCTTATTCGAATCGAAATGATGGATGAGAGGAGCGTTTACCACGCATATGCTTGCGGAGCTTCCCCGCCCGGTCCCGGGAAAATTTCATCCAATCGTTTCATCGTTTCTTCGGTAAGCTTGATATCGACCGCACGCAGCGTATTTTGAAATTGCTCCAAGGTTCTCGGTCCGATAATAGGCGCCGTCATGGCGGGATGCATCAGCGTCCAAGCCAGTGCGACATTCGCATCGCTTTCGCCGATCTCCAGGCAAAGTTTGCTGAATCGTTCAAGCTTGTCCCTGTTGGCTTCCACCCGTTCTTGAGATCGCGTGCTTCTGCCATTTACGGCCTTCAACGCATTACCTCCGAGCAAGCCTCCGTCCAGGGGGCTCCAAGCAATGACGCCGATTCCATGTTCTTCGGCGGCCGGAAGCACTTCGAGCTCGGGAAGCCTGCACAACAGGCTGTACTTATGCTGTTCGGAAACAAGTCCCACCAGATGTCTTGCTTTCGCTTCGTATTGGGCTTTCACCAAGTCTCTTCCGGCAAAATTGCTGGCGCCCACGTAACCGATTTTCCCCTGATTCACATGCACTTGAAAAGCGCCCCAGAGCTCGTCCCAGCTTACATTGCGGTCTACATGGTGCATTTGGTACAGCTCGATATGATCCGTGTTCAAGCGGCGAAGCGATTCTTCCAAGTGGCGTCGGATTTTGTAAGCCGACAACCCGCTCCGTTGATTGGGACCATCCGCCGGATTTTCCATTTCGCCATACACTTTGGTGGCCAGAACCACCTTTTCCCTGCGGCCGCCGCCCTGCGCGAACCAGCGCCCGATGATTTCCTCGGTTCTTCCCCTGTTTCCTTGCCCGCCATAAACGTTAGCCGTATCGAAGAAGGTGACTCCGGCATCCAACGCGGCGTCCATGATCCGGAATGATTCCTTCTCGTCGGTTTCGGGTCCGAAATTCATCGTGCCCAAACATAATCGGCTGACCTTCAAGCCGGATTTTCCCAGATATGTATATTCCATATCCAATCCCTCCCGATCTGATTGTAATAAACCGTCGTTTTAGGCAGTCAATATTTCTTCAATCCGGCTATTGATTTCTTCGCTAAGCTCGATTCCCGACGCTTTGGCGTTATCCGTCACTTGCTCCGGACGGCTAGCCCCGACTAGCGCGCTTGCGACGTTGGGTTGTCGGAGAATCCAGGCCAGAGCCAGGTTTCCGACGGAAATTTCGAGCTCCTTCGCGATGCCTTCCAGCTTGCGGACCTTCGCGAGCTTGTCATCGGTGATGCCATTGCGCATCCAGTCCAGCTTGGCGGCGCGGCTATCGGCAGGAATGTCGGCGGCTGACGTATATTTACCGGTCAACAGCCCTTGCGCAAGCGGCGAAAAAACGACCTGTCCGATGCCGGAGCGTTCGCCGAGCGGAATGACTTCCTTCTCGATATAACGTTCGAACATGTTGTAGACGGGCTGGTTCACGACGATGCGGTCCAGCAGGAAGCGGTCCGCGACGCCAAGCGCTTCCGCCATCTGCGAGGCCTGCCATTCGCTGACGCCGACGTACAGCACCTTGCCCTGCCGTACGAGATCGTCCAACGCGCGGAGCGTCTCTTCAAGCGGCGTTTCCTGGTCGTAGCGGTGACAGTAATAAAGGTCCACATAATCATGGCCAAGCCGCTTCAGGCTGGCATTCGCCTGTTCGACGATATGCTTTCTGGACAGGCCGCGATCGTTCGGTCCGTCGCCCATAGCCCCGAACACTTTGGTCGCCAGCACGTACGATTCGCGCGGATAGGCTTTCAGCGCTTCCCCGACCAGCTCTTCGGCTGCGCCCCGTTCGTATACGTTCGCCGTATCGAAGAAGTTGATGCCGAGCTCGTAAGCCGTTTTAATCGATTGGACTGCATTTTCACGCTCGACATAACCGCCGTATGTTAACCAACTGCCCAGGCTTATTTCGCTCACTTTAAGGCCTGTCCCGCCTAATTTTCGGTATTTCATGAAGAATTCCCTCCTAAGTCGATTTTGTATCCTCTTTACGAGAAGACCCCTTCATTCTAGAATAGTTTATATCGGATTTAAAGAAGTGAAATTTTTTTCACTATATTATAGAAGATATACTTGCTATACTTTTGTAAAGTAATAGGAACGAACAACAAACGGGGAGCGAAGCGCGCAAATGACAAGCAAATCGAACAGTTATATCCCTAAGGTACCGGACCAAATCGAATGCAACATCGAGAAGACGCTGGATGTGCTTGGCGGAAAATGGGCCTTTCTGATCATCCGCGAATTGTTCGGCGGCACCAAACGCTTCGGTGAATTGCAGCGCCATATCCCGAATGTCAGCCCGCGGGCGCTGACAAGCACGCTGCGCCATCTCGAGGAACAAGGCGCACTGGAACGCCATGTATTTCCTACCGTGCCGGTGACCGTGGAATACACGCTTACGCCGAAAGGCACGGATTTGCATAAGGTTCTCAAGGAAATGAAGCTGTGGGCGGCACGCTGGACGTAAGTACTCCTCCGGCCCTAAGGGCTTTGACAGAGTAAAGATTTGACCAAGGAAAACAATGCTTGTTATTGTTGGCATACGTGAACGACGAAAAGCCCGGCCTCCCAGCCGGGCTTTTCTAAATGTCACGATCGTTTCCCTACTCGTTGACCATGACCATCTTGATCGCGGATCCGCGATCGTCGCGCAGCGCCTTCATCGCGTCCGGGAACGCGTCCAGCGCGAACGTATGCGAGATCAGCGCATCGCCGTCGACGGCGCCCGACTTCAGCAGCTCGATGCATTTCGGGAAGAACAGCGCCGGCGTCGCGTGGGAAGCCCGCAGCTGCAGCTTCTTGAAATGGAACTCGTTCGCGTCGAACGAGATGTTCGCGCCGGCGCCGTATTCGATGCCGATGAAGCCGATCACCCCGCCCGTCCTTGCCGCCTTGAACGCCGACGGAATCGTCGATGGCGGCGCCGACACGAGCACCCGGTCCACCCCGCCGCGGTCGAAGGCGTACGTCTCTAGCGGGGTCTTGTCCGTATAAATGATTTCGTCCGCCCCGAACGCAAGCGCAGTCTCGATGCGCTTGACGGAATGGGAACGGGCCGCGGCGTAGATTTTGCGCGCGCCGCGAAGCTTCGCGAGGCGAAGCGCCATCAGGCCGATCGGTCCGAGGCCCAGGACAAGCACGTCGTCGCCCATGCGGATGTCGACCGTCTCCGTCAGGTCGATCGCGACGCCGAGCGGCTCCGCGAGCGACGCGACCGCGAAGGACAGCCCTTCGAACGGCACGACGACCTCCTTCGGCGCGACGATATAATCGGAGAAGCCCATGGAGAAATTCCGACCCCAGAAGCTCGGCCCTTTGTTGCATAGATCGTAGCGGCCGTCGCGGCACCATTCGCAAGTCCGGCAAAACGTGCTCGTCTCCAGCGTTACAGAGGAACCTTCCTCGACATGGCTCACGCGCGCGCCTTTGCGGACGACGACGCCGGCGATTTCATGACCGATCGCTTCCCAATCGGCCGCGGCCGACTTCACGCTCGTCATGTCCGTGCCGCAGATGCCGCAGGCTTTGACCCGAATCAGCACCTCGTCTTCCCCGATCTCCCCCAGCTCGCCCTCGCGAAGCTCAAACTGAAACGGCGCCTTGGCGTACCAAGCATTCGTTTTCATCCCCGTATCCTCCCTAGCCAAACCGTATTCGTGTCCTTTCGACAACTCCCTCCATTATAAGCCTTCGCGCGGAAACGGAAAGTCCGTTATCGCGCCAAGCTATTCCGCTGCCTCGCCGTCATTGCCTTGCCATAGAAAAAAAGCCTGATTGCTCAAGCTTTCATTTCAAACCTTATGTAGCACGGGTTATGTCTCGATCGTCCGTGCGGCCATCGCGCCGAAGAATTCCAAGACCACTTCGCGGAATTCCAGAGCGGCCGGCGATATATATCGTCCTTTGTGCCACAATAAGGCGATTTTCCGCACCACTTCATGCGTCTCGACCTGGAGGTAGTTGATTTGCGCCCGATCGTTCCTTGCCGTGCTTGGTATGAAGGCTATGCCGATCTCGGCTTCCACCAGATTGACGAGTCTTGCCGGTTCATCCCCTTCGTACACGTAATGAGGCTCGAATCCGACCGATCTGCATACCGCGTCCATCAGATCGCGCGTACCGAAGCCGATCTTTACCCCGACGAACCATTCATCCTTCAGCTCGGTCAAGGATACGCTGCTTCGACCCGCCAGCCGATGCCCCTTCGGAACGGCGACAAGGATGGGATCGATGAACACGATTTGACATTCGATGTCATCCCGTTCGACGGGGGGCGAGGACAAACAATAATCCACCTCTCCCCTTTCCAGCAGCATAATCATTTCCTGCGTGGTCAGCATTTGCACATGAAACTGAATATTGGGCCGCTTCTTGCGGAATTCCCGAAGAATGTCGGGCAATACGCTTGCGCTGGTCACCCCCAACTCAAGCGTGCCGTGATCGGGACTGGATAATTCGCTTAGCTCCAGCTTCCCCTGCTCCAATTCGAACAACGCCCTTTCCGCGCGCCGAAGAAATCGTCTCCCGAACTCGTTCAATTGCAGCTTCCTGCCTTTTCGATCGAACAGCGAGACCCCCAGATCCTCCTCCAGGCGTTGAATCGTTTTGCTTAACGAGGATTGCGTAACGTGCAAGCTCCGGGCGGCTTCGGTCACGTGTTCCGAACGGGCTACCGCAAGGAAATAGCGCAGTTGAAGAAGTTCCACGATCGCACACTCCGTTCATTCCTTCTAGTCAATGAGATTATAGCATGCAATGCGTTGGAATAAATAATAGATTTCAAGTACGATGACAATAACAGTGCATAGAAAGGATTGAACAGCATGAATCGGAAATTCATTGTTTATCTGGTCGCGTTTGCCGCATTTCTCGGGCCGTTCACGCAAACCATTTACACCCCGGTGCTGCCCGAAGTCGCCAGTCAACTCCACTCCACCTCATTCGTCGTCAACTTGACGATTTCAGTGTTTACGTTATTTCTGGCCATCATGCAGATGATCTATGGTCCGCTCACGGATTCGAAGGGGCGCCGCAGCGTCATTCTATTCGGGATATCGCTGTACGTGCTCGCTTCGGTCGGGTGCTTTTTCTCCGGAAACATAACGCTTCTGCTGATCTTCCGAGCGCTGCAGGCGATCGGCATCGCAGCAGGCTCGGTCGTTGCCGTCACGGTCATCAGCGACTTGTTCGACGGAAGGGAACGCGGCCAAGCGATGGGAACCTTTCAAATGCTGGTTTCGCTTGGCCCCGTGCTCGGGCCGGTCATCGGCGGCTTCCTCAGCGGATTGTTCCATTTCCACTCCGTGTTTCTCGCGCTTGCGGCAACGGGTCTGCTCGTGCTGATTTTCAACTTCCTCTATTTGAAGGAAACGAAGCCGGACAGCGTCGAATCGGGCCGGTTTCAACTGCGCGATTTTGCGGCGATTCTTCAGAATCGGGTCGGATCGTCCATTATTTATCTGGGGTTTATTCAATATTACGTGTTTTATGATTTTCTTGTCTTCCTGCCGAACATCCTAAGCGACCGTTACGGCTTGTCGGCCGAGCAGAAGGGATTGGTATTTCTGCCGTTGTCGCTTTGCATCGTCGTCGGCAGTTTTGTGGGCGGGAAGATCCAAGCACGGATAGACGGAGAAAAGCTGCTCGTGCTGATGACGTATCTAAACGCTGTCTCGGTGTTGTTTTTCCTCTTGTTCTATTCGATTTCATTAGGTTGGCTGCTGGCCGGAATCGTCTGCTTCGGGCTATCCCTCGGACTTTCGCTCCCCGTGCAGACGACGCTGTTGACGGGCGCTTATGCGAAAAACCGCGCGACCGCCGTCGGTGCCTACAACTTCTTCCGTTATATGGGCATGGCTTGCAGTCCGATCGTCGGCAGTTTGGTTTATAAACTAGGCGGCTATTACCTGTTGTTCGGTTTCGTCGTGTTCGTCTTTCTGGCTTATGCGCTCGTGTTGTCGCGACGTCTCCTTGGCGCGCGGGCAATGCCTTCCAAAGTCGTAGACTTGGATTAGCACCTGCCATCATCTAATTACCGTGCACGAACAAGACGCCTCCCATGATGGGGGGCGTCTTGTAGTTTGCGTGCTGATCATAAGTCTCGACCGACTCGCTCTAGCCGTTGAAATAGTGTCCCTGCTCCAGGTCCGCGATAAGTCCAGGCTGCTTGGGCTGCCAGCCAAGCCATTCTCTCGTCCGCGCGCTTGATCTATGAAGGTCGAGAGACGCGATCAGACCTAGAAAACCGAATTGAGCTTCCGCTTGCTCGCGCGGAATGCTGACGACCGGCACGTTCAAATGACGACCGATGACGCCGGCAATATCACGGAACGGAATACCCTCATCGTCCACGCCGTCCAGACGTGCGCCTGCAGGCGCGGATTCCACCGCAAGACGGAACAAGGTTGCCGCATCCAGACGGTGAACCGCCGGCCAGCGGTTGGTTCCGTCTCCAATGTAGGCCGATGCGCCTCTTTCACGGGCAATTTGGATCAATCTCGGCACGAATCCTTGATCTCCTTCGCTGTGCACGGACGGAGCAAGGGAAACGACCGATGACCGTACACCTCGCTCTGCAAGCGCGAGCACCGCATCTTCCGATGCTTGGCCATTCGCGTGAGCAGTGATGACGAATGGCTTTCCAGAACCGGCGAGAGCCTCTCCCATTGCCTCGACGGCGCGAAGATCGGTCGCGAGCGATCCGGCGAAATCCGAGAAATCGTGATTAAACGCCAGATGAATGACGCCGTCCGCCGAGGCCGCGCTGCCGCGAAGGCAATCCAAATCCTCTAGAGCTCCCTTCTGCACTTCAGCTCCTAATCTCTGCAAGACCTCGGCCCCCCTATCAGAACGGATAAGGCCTACGACCTGATGGCCAGCCTGGATAAGTTCTCTGACAACGGCGGTACCGATATAGCCAGCCGCTCCGGTTACGAATAAACGCATGATATCTCCTCCTTAAGCATTTGACGACGTGTACAACTCCAGTCTAAACTATGAAGTGCACTTTAAGGCAAGCATGTTGGAGGAGGCGTATATACGGATGAAAATTCAACAATTGGCTGACAGGATGGGCTTGACGCCGCAAACGATACGTTTTTATGAAAAAGAAGGCTTGCTTGACAGTAGGCATATTCAACGAGAGAAAAATAATTACCGCAACTATTCGGACGCCGCGATCGAACGATTGAAGATGATCAAGAAGTTTCAAGGCATCGGCTGTTCGTTGGCCGAGCTGAAGACGATTCTGCAAGACCATGATACGAATGCGCGCACCAATCAAGAAGTGATCGCGTGGATTGGCCTGAAGATCAGCGAGATCGAGCGCAAGAAAGCCGAATACGACCAGATGATCGAGACGCTGAACTGGATGCTGAACTATAGGAAGACGCTGATCGCGGATCCGCAGAAAGCGGAGGCAATGTTGGCGGAAGTGCAACAACATGATCGCGATTGATTGAAGTCCCATCAGGATAACTTCAGGGAATTGCAAGCGTCGCGAAAGCGGCGAAGCGTCGCCGACCCCTCGCCGGCGAATGGCGTTTATAAAGCAAGGCGTTGGAAAAAATGGTACATGCATCGACATGCTAACGTCCTTATTTTGCTTTTTTCGACCGCAGCCAAGAGTTGTTCCCGGAAACGCCGGACCTCGCGGAGCGGAATTGACCTTCTGGACACAACCAAGGCAAACAGAAAAAGACCGGTCAAAGAACCGGTCTTTTCTCTGCTAACATCGCTTAATGCCTCTGAATCGGCAATGCGTCAGGCGGCCGGCAAGCGCCGCATCTAGCCTGCACCCGCCACCCTTGAGGAGTTATTCCTTACTGCGCGAGCCATTCGTCCAGAATGAGACGGGCGACCGCGGCAAGCGTCTGGATCGTGATCTCGCCGTTGTCGAACACGTCGGCTGCCGCTACCGCGGACCAGCCTTCGTCCGTCGATGTGATGCCGAAATGCTTGATGAGCAGCATAAGATCCTTGATGGTTACGCTCGTTTCGCCTGGAATGAGCGTAATCAGCTTCGTGAGGAACGTCTGCACCGCCGCGTTCAAGGTGCTTGTCGCCTGGTCGACCTGCGCTTGCGATGGCTTGGTGCTTGTATTGACCGCGCTGGCGGCATCGATCGCGGCTTGCAGCGTCGCTTTCGAGCCGGCTGCGTACTTGCCGATCTTCGTGCCTTCGACGGCCGCGTTATGCTTGCCCTGCGCGGCGCTGATCGCCGCTGCCAAGGCGGTCCTGTCGGCCGGCGCGACGACGATCTTCGCGTCGAATTCGCTCACCGCGGTCGCGAGCGCCGCCGCGGCATCGTTGATCTGCTGCTGCGTCGCGGTCGCGTTGGCGAGCACCGCCGAAGCGCTGTCGATCGCAGCCTGCAGCGCCGCTTTCGCCCCCGGCATGTACTGGCCGATGCCGGAGCCTTCGACCGCCGCGTCATGCTTCGCTTGCGCGGCATTGATCGCCGTGCTGAGCCCGCTGCTGTCGATGGTGATCGCGATGCTTGCCGCAGCGCTCGTCACGTCGGCCGCGACCGTAACGTCGTCTCTCGTCAGCGACAAGGACAGCACGGATAGCGCAGCCGAACCGACCGTCGCAGCCGCCTTCACTTTGCCGTGCAGCTGTAACAGAGCGCCGTCGGTCGATATGCTCTGGCTGCCGGTTTTGGCCAGCAGCAGACGAATTTGCCCAATCGCCGGCTTGACGGCGCTGCCGATAACGTTAATGCCGTCTCGCAGCGACGCGTACGCGCTCTCGGCCAGACCCAAATTGCCGTCTTCGTCCGTCGTCGTAGCGAATTCGAGTCGCGACGGATCGTAGTTCACGATCAGATCGCCGACCGTGTACGACTGATTCACGCCGGTAACGCTGATGGACGTATCGAACGACTGGCCTGGCCCGACTGCCGAAGGCGCCGACAGCGTGCCGGTCAGCACGGATGGGTTCGTCGGCGGTTCAGAGGAATAGGCAATCCGAATTTCCGTGGCGGACGCGCGCCCGGAAGGATCGGATTCGTTCTGCCCGGCGGCCGTAGCCACGAGCTTCACGTAACGCGCCGTCACGGGAGCGAAATCGTCCGTTCTCCATTGGCCCGAAACGTTGGGCCATTCGCCCGCGTATGCCTTCGTCCAGCTCGCGTTATCGGTGCTGACCCAAATTTCGTGGCTCGTGATGCGGCCGGTCCATTCGTAGTCGCCCAAAAAATAGCGCAATTCCGAAACGTCGGTATAAGTCGTGCCCAAGTCGATCACCAGCGATTGGGGCATAGCTTCCGTTGTGCTGGACGCCCATTTCGTGTAGATATTGTCGTCGATCGCATTGGCTGGCCCTTCGTTCCAGCCGCCGCCGGTCTCGCTGGATGCCCAAGCGGTCGCATGGGTCAAATCGATGTCCGTTACGCCGCTATTCGCCGCGGCGAATGTGCTCCACGTGAATAACGAAGCAAACAACGTCGTGCTTAACAGCGCGAGCATCGTTCGTTTGAGAGGCTTCCCGTATTTCTTCATCCCTTCTGTCCTCGCTCCTTGTATTCGATTTGCCTGCTCGAATGTGTCGTATCTGGGCATGGTCGATGCTAAAAAGCGGATGCGGCGCTGCTCCCTTTCCTGTTTCAATAGCCGGTCAGGCCGAGCATGCAAACTGGCTCCGATCCCCTCCTTCCAAGACTGGTCGACTGCGGCCACCATGCGGTGCCCGTCCTTTCCATCATAGCGCAGCATGTAAGCCTTTACATCAGACAAAAATCAGCTTTTTCACGGGTAATACTACACTTTGTATCGAAAATTCCATTGCAATGTTCATTTTTGTATCCCTATTAGCAAAAAAAATCCGCGCTTAGGCGCGGATTCATGTGCATAATCGCAATTTTATTCGGCTGCCGGCGCGTCGTTAGGATTGACCGGCGCAGGATGCGCCTTCAAGTAGGCGACGGCGTTATCGACGGCTTCCTGGGCTTGCGCAAGCGTCAATTCGGCTTTCGGCTCGAAGCTGCCGTCGGCGTTCAATTTCACGATGCCGTATTTGAGCGCGCGTTGAATGGCGCCGGAGTTGACGACGTCGATCTGGTCCGCGTCCTTGATATCGGCCGGGACGATGTTGATCATCGGCAGCTTGCCCGCCTTCTCCATGGCTTGTACGAGCAGCGTCGTGAACGTTTCGCGCGTCAACGCGGCGTTCGCATCGACTTCCTCGCTCAGGGAAGGCGTTACGCCCGTCGCATCGGCGATCAATTTCACGCCTTGCGAGACGGTTACTTTGCCGTTCTCGCCGGCCGAGGCGACGTGAGCTTTCAAGTACTCGAGGGCATTATAGATTTCTTCGGCTGCTTCCGACCGGGAGATGATCGCTTTCGGATTCACTTTGCCGTCCTCCCCTAATTGAAGGATTCCGTAGTTCAGGGCGCGCACGATCGATCCGGAGTAATCCACGTTGATGTCGTCTTGATCGGCGATCTCGACGGCAACCGGCTTGATCATCGGCAGCTTGCCGGTGACTTCGATCGCGTGAATCAGCTCATGAATGAATTCTTCGCGGGTCAGCAGCTGATTCGGGTTCAAGTTCTTGGGAAGTTCCAGTCCGTTGACCGCCGCGACGATCAGCGCGTTCGCATACCAGGCGTCGTCTGTGGCGTTCGGGAAGTAATCCGAAGCTTTAGGCTCCTTCAAGAACCGGACCAAATCCAGGTTCAGGTTCAGCGCGTTTACGATCAGCTGAATGCCTTGCGCCTCCGTCATGATGGCGCGCGGCGCGAATTGATCGGCCGAGATGCCTTGGATCAAGCCCCGCTGCTGCAAGGAAATGATTTTATCTTTTGCCGCATTGTTGCCCAGATCCGTAAAGTCCGAAGTCGCCGCGAAGCTTTGCCCCGCGAAAGCAACCATCATTGCCGCCGTTGCCGTCATTGTTACCATCTTGAATGTCTTTTTCATTCCGTTCACCTCATGTAGTCGATTTTGTTCGTTCACATGGTAGACGGGCATTGGCTAAATAAGGTTACAGTGCCAAGGCTCTTTTTAGTGTTAATCTCTTGTAAACGATCTATGCCATCCTTCCCCGCGAAAAAAAAAGCCGACTCCGGTTCGTTACCGAAGTCAGCTGTTGAAGTTTAGTTAAGAAGCGGAGTTGAATCGCTTCTTAATTAGAATGTTTTTGCGATTTCACGCGCTTTTCGGATCGTCTTGTCTTTGATCGTCTGCGCTTGATCGGAAGCTGCGCCCATGCCTTCCACGAAGATTCCTTCCAGACTCGGAACGCCAAGAAACTTCATGATCACGTTCAAGTGGCGATGCCCCATTTCGAAAGCGGCAAAGTCCGATCCGGGCGACAATACGCTTCCGCTGGCTTGGATATGAACCGCTTTTTTACGGTCCATTAATCCGACCGGACCTTTGTCCGGCACATATTTAAACGTTTTTCCGGCTACGCAGATGGAATCGATATAGGCCTTCAACACGGGCGGGAACGAAAAGTTCCAGATCGGATTCACGAACACGTATTTATCTGCTTCCACGAATTGATCGACCAGTTCGTTCAAGCGAGCGACTTTGGCTTGTTCCGCGGCGGACAACGGCTTGCCCTCCCCGGCATTCCTCCATCCGTTCAGCACGTCGGCATCGATTTCCGGTATGTTCGACTTATACAGGTCAAGATGAACGACTTCATCGTTAGGGTTAGCTTTTCGATACGTATCGATAAATGCAGCCCCGACGGACATGCTATAGGAAGTCTCCTGATTGTTCGGATGAGCCGTTATATAAAGCACTTTTTCCGACTTGCCTTTGCCGTTGTCAGAGGAGCCGAATATTTTTTTGAGAAATGAGACCATTATAGGATGACTCCTTTATGACTTAAAATGTTTTTGCCAGTTTCCATGCTTGTTGGATGGCATTTTCTTTGATTTGACGCGCTTGATCCGAAGCGGCGGCCATGCCTTCTACGAAGATCGCCTCGAAGCTTGGAATACCGATGAATTTCATGATCACGTCCAAATGGCGATGGCCGATTTCCAATTCCGCGTAAGCAGAGCCTGGCGACAATACGCTTCCGCTAGCTTGAATGTGGATCGCTTTTTTCTTGTCCAGCAGGCCGATTGGGCCTTTTTCTGTATATTTGAAAGTCTTGCCCGCCACGCAAATCGAGTCGATGTAGGCTTTCAGGACCGGCGGATACGAGAAGTTCCACGTCGGGTTAACGAATACGTATTTATCCGCTGCGACGAATTGATCGACCAACTCGCCCAGGCGGGCGACTTTGGCTTGTTCCGCACTCGTTAGCTGATCGAATGCCGTGCCGGCTCCCAATTTGCCCCAAGCGCTGAACACGTCGGCATCAAGGCGCGGGATATCCATTTTGAACAGGTCAAGATGAACGATTTCGTCGTTCGGATTAGCTGCCGTGTAAGCCTCTAGGAACTGTTTGCCAACCGTCAAGCTATATGAAGCTTCGGTGTCATTCGGGTGAGCGGTGATATACAAAACAGTAGACATAATGATAATCCTTCTTTCATTTTTTATTCGGAATTTGTATCCGTTCATGAACGGCATGAGCAAATACCGTTATCTTAAGCTTCTTACTTTTTGTATGTTACTATGGATAATGGGTAGGCGTCAATCATTTTTTATCTGAATTTCAAACTTTCTAACATTAGGAGAAAATGAAATCATGAAAAAACGGCAAAGCGCCGATCGCCTTGCCGTTCATCTTATTAATTCCCCTCTTCATAGCATCGCTCGCATCAAGCACGCTTCTCCGCGATGATCCGTCAGGAGAATGAATTAGCGGAGGAATAGGTTAACTTGTTCCGCGAAAGCCGAAGCATGCTGGAAAAGGAAGCCG
Organism: Paenibacillus sp. J31P316; assembly: GCF_056269105.1. Classification (NCBI taxonomy): domain Bacteria; kingdom Bacillati; phylum Bacillota; class Bacilli; order Caryophanales; family Paenibacillaceae; genus Paenibacillus; species Paenibacillus sp. J31P316. Next base: position 321,545 of record NZ_JBWDNI010000002.1, read on the forward strand.
TGTCCGGAATCCGGATACAGAATCAGCTGCGCGTTCGGAATTTGCTTGTACAGCAGATAGGAGTTAAAGGTAGGAGCCATTAAATCCCGGCTGCCGTTTGCCACCAGCACGCGTTGCGGAATGTCCTTCAGCTGCTCGAAGACCGACTGTTTCTTCCAGCTTCCGAGCGCGTTTCCTTGCGCTTGGATGGACGCCGCTTTGACCAGAGGACTTCGATCGGCTTGGCGCTCCTGCAGCCGGGACCAATACTGCCGTCCTGCCGCTTGGCTCGATTCCGAGTCTTCGAAGAAGATATACAGGAAGTCCTCCTCCGTGTTCTCCGGTTTGATGGCGACTTGGAAGGCATCCGTCACGGTCGGCTCGTCATCCTTGCCCGCTCCCGACGTACCGGCCAGCACGACATTCCGCACGAGGCCGGGACGCGCCACCGTCAGCTGCTGCGCCACGAGACCGCCCATCGAGAAGCCCAGGATATCGGCCTGCTCGATATCCAGCGCGTCGAGGAACGCCGCAGCGCCCTCCGCCATGCCGGCTATTTGATCCTGCGTGTCTCCCGTCGAGAGGCCGATGCCGGCATTGTCGAAATAGATGACCGTCCGATCGGCGGCCAGCGCGTTGACGAGCGCCGGATCCCAATCGTCCATCGTGCCGCGGAACCGGTTTAACAAGACTAGAGGATAGTCGGACGGTTTCCCTAATTTACGATAGGCATACCGTACGCCCCCTGCTTCCACATAAGAGTTTGGTACCGTTTGAGCTGCTGCTTCTATAGATTTCATTATCTGTATCTCCTTTGGTTTAGTCAGCGTTTAACCCGTTATCGAGAACGCCATTCCAATTCACTTCCAGATCGATTTGCTCTGACTCGATCGGAAGTAACTATAGCACATTTGAGAACGATCGGTAAAGAATGAGGAATGACCATTTTTTGCTGTCCACGAAACGGGAACGCTACTGTCTCCGAGCTGCGAGCTGCTTCTTCGCGAACACGATGATCGCAAGCATAGGCAAATAGCCGAACACGATCGCCATGCCGGAATAAGAGGCCAGCGAACCGAGCATTCGGCCGCCTGCCGGGCTTCGAAACGCGAATACGATCGCGAATACGAGCACCGCCGACACCCATAGGCCGTATCGCGAGACCATGCCCGTAGATCGCTTCAGCATTCGGACGCCGCACCAGAGCGAGATGCACGCGGATGCCGCGACGATGAACATCCAATTGAAAACATACACGTAATCAAACCTCTCCAAGACGGTCATTTTAATGATTTTGGATAGGTACAACGTCGGCCAAATGACGATTTTGAGCTGATTCAGGTTAAAATAAGCGAAGGTCACGATCAGAATGATCAAGTATAGCAGCGTCGTATGAAGGATCGCGATATGCGCCCAACGCTGGGATTTGCTGTTATCCTTGATATAAGGATAGTAAATAAGCAGAAATTCAGCCCCAAGAAATACGAATACGGACGATTTGCACGATTCCGCATATTGCCGTAGATCATGATTGAGGAGCGGCAGGAAGTTGTCCCAGTGCGCGTATTGGAGCGGATAATACAAGGTTGGAATCAAGAACGTCGGCAAGATGACGGAGAAGAACGCAACGCCAGCCACGACCCGGAAACCTCCCGACACGATGTACGCGCAGGTAAGCAGGACGAGAAACACCGTCACCATGAGCCGGCTGTTCGGGAATGCCCATACGGAAATGATTTCGGCGTACGACCGCAGCTGCACCGACATCGCAAGCAAACAATAGATGTATATCGAAAGGTTCAAGCCTGTCCCGACGTACCGTCCCAAGAGTCCGTTATTAAGCGAGACGATGTCTCCGTCCTTGGCGAATTTCAGTACGTAATAGATGATTGCAACCAAGACGTGGAACGCCAATCCGGTGACAATCAACGATAGCCAACTGTCCATCCCCGCACCGTTCGCCAAGCCGATCTCGAAGTTCAACATACCGACGCCCGTCTGCGATGCATGCATAATGAACCACAAGAGATACGGGGATACCGTTAAACTCTTTTTCACCGTGCTGCCCATAGCGTTCCTCACCTCGTTACTTGCCTATGCTCGCTTGCTTCAACTTCACTTCCGTTCGTACTTTCAGCTTCAAGACAGGATAAGCGCGCGCGTAAAAATCGCGTTCCTTCCAATCCCGATCGTGCGCCCGCACGAAAGCGCCGATGCCGAGCGGATCGATTCCGCGCTTTTGCAATTTCAAAAGGAGCGCCTGCAAATTCCGGTCGATATCCTTTTCTATCGCTTGCTCCATATGTCCGTAATCCGTCCGGTTCCGAATGTCCAAATCTTCTTCTTGATCCTTCAAGTAGCCGTCTATTCTCGAATGAATCGTGATCGAAGTCACGCCTTCCGACTCGGACATGTGCATGTCGCTCTTCCCCGATACGATCGTCAGTACGGCAGGAAGCCCTTGCTTGGATTCGTCGAACCGGACTGGGATAAATCCGTTCTCGAATCGGGGCTGCATCAGTTTAAAGGCGATCGATTCCGGCTTGTTCAAGACTAGCGCCAGCTTATCCCCGCTGAAGAGCGCCATCCCCTTTACTTCAATGCCGTCGCCTTCTCCTAAGCCGATATAGGGCACGAATACGTCCCTGCCGTCTCCGTAATAATGAAACAAAAACGTGTGCAGGTTGGTAACGGGCAGATTGCCCGCCTCTTCGTTTTGTTCGACGAGCAGATTCGGCAGATGATTCCGTTCTTTATTATCCAAATACTTGAGAACGGTCTCCGTGGTCTGGTCGGATACGGCCACGATGACATAGCTGCTGACGAGCGGGTCGATGCAGAGCGAATGAATGAATTGGACCACGCCATGCTCGGCCAGTTCCCTATTGAACAGCAGCATTCGCAGCTTGCCGAGTCGCAAAGGCTTCGTCTCGTGCATCTGCATCTCGCTGAACGCCAATTGCATCGTCCTGCCGGTCCCCTGCGTGAATTTCAGCTTTTCTTTGCGGTCGTAATTCGGATAGATCGCATTGCCGACGAGTTGATCCTCGCGATTGTCGATACCAAGCACATTGATCATATGAATCCGATCGACGATCTGCTGCCGTCTGCAGCCCGCCAACAGAACCGACGCAGACGCGAGGAATATTAGCGCGTACTTCCGCCATGCGAAACGCCTCCTAGTCTTCATCCGGCTTATCTCTTCTCGCGGTTGGTTTATATCGCGTAACCGTCTGCGGCCTCAGGAATTGGCTGCGCTTCGTCGTGTACAGATACGACGCGCGGATAAAGCTATCCGCAATGCTGCCTCCCCGGAAAGGGTAGACGGGCACAAGGTAAGGCATGCCGAGCGACTTCAATCGCAGCAGGTGGCCTAACAGCAGCAGCACGCCGGTAATAATGCCGAACCCTCCCCATAATCCCGCTAGCAGAATGAACGGAAAACGGATCAAGCGAACCGCATTGGCCATCTTGAAGATCGGCGTCGTATAGGACGCGAGCGCCGCAAGCGCCACGATGATGAGCAGTATATTGCTGGTGAGCGCCGCGCGCACCGAAGCCTCGCCAATGACGAGGCCGCCTACGATGCCAAGCGTCTGCCCGATCTTGGTCGGCAATCTGGCTCCCGCCTCCCGCAGCAGCTCGATCGTGATTTCCAGAAACACAGCTTCGATCATCGGCGGGAACGGTACATGGATTCTTGACTCGATTAAAGGGACGAGCATGATGTCCGGAATGACTTCAAAATGAAACGTCAGCACGGCAACGTAGATCGGCGTGGCGAAAATCGATAAAATGACGCACGTCAGCCGGATCATTCGGAAGAAAGAGCCTAAAATCCATGGCAAATAATAATCCTCCGGCGATATAAAGTACTCCATGAAATTCGATGGCCCCGTAATCGCATAAGGGGATCCGTTGGCCAATATGGCCACCTGGCCGCAAATAATGGCATAGGTGACGCGGTCGATCCGTTCCGTGGACAGAAATAACGGAAACGGCGTGTTGGCGTGATCGGAGATAATCTGATCCAGCTGCGAGCTGTCGAACACGACTTCGAAATCGATATCGCCGAGCCGCTGCCTTGCCGTCCGAACGAGCTCTTCGTTCGTCACGCCCTGCATATAGACGATGACGACGCGCGTCTTCGAAACCGAACCGACGGTGAGCTCCTCTACGATCAACTCGGGGACCTGCAGCTGAATCCGGAGCAGATGGATGTTCACGTCAAGGTTTTCCACAAACCCTTTCTTCGGCCCCACTACGCTGAATTCGTTCTCCGTATCGTTGTTCGGACGCAGGCCGAGCGAATCGTCCTTGACGTCCACGAGCAGATAAGGTTGATTCTCCTGCTTCAAGCGTATCAAGATATTGCCGCTGATCAGAGCCGATTCTACCGACAAGGGATCCTTCGTCAATATCACTTTTTGAAACGGCAAACAGGCCCGCAGCGCGCTGGCGTCGGTGATCGCATCTTTATGCTCTTGGAGCGGCTTTAACAGCAGTTCGCAGGCCATGGCTCCGTTCACTAGGGAGTTATAGTAATGAAGGGTGATGCTCTCCGCATCCGTTAGCGGCGCAACGGAACAGAAATCGCTGGACTGCGCGGCTTGTTCCAGCACTTCCTCTATAGTTGACCGCTTGCGGCCCGAGCCGGGCGTATCGGCAGCAGCGATAGTTCATTCCTCCTCTCCCCGGAATTGAGTCCGATTTATTATGCGAAACCGTCACCTTCCTTATTCAACCATCCGCGGCCAAACACGCTCAATGCAGGAATGAATGCCCAGCTTATTGGACATCCTTAACGAAGCATAAGAAGGAGGTACATCGTGACATGGCGCAGCAGGACCAGAACCTCGCGGATCGGATCATGGAACGGCTGGGCGTCTCTCCGGACGTGGTGCATCGCCATCTTCGCACGGAGGCGGGGTTCGAGGTATCTTGTCTGTTCCTGACGTCGATCGCCGATCAGAAGGTCGTGGACGATACGATTATTCGTCCCATCCTTCATGCCGCGCGATTGCCGGATTCGGATTCCGCCTCGTTCGAGCCTCTCTCCTGGCTGGCGGCGACTATTTTCCATGGACAAATGAAAGAAAAGGACGGTCTGGATGCCTGCGTGGAGGCGATTCTGGACGGCCACTGCCTCATCCTCCTTCCGGGGAAGCAGCAAGCGCTCGCGATGGATGTGTGCAAACGGGAACAGCGCAGCGTGGAGGAGCCGGCTACGGAATCGACGATCCGGGGCCCGCGGGAAGGGTTCGTGGAGGATCTGATCCGCAACCTGTCCCTCGTTCGCAAGCGCGTGAAGAGCGATAAGCTGGTCTTCGAATCGATGGTCATCGGGACGGAAACGAAAACGATGGTCTGTCTCGCCTATATGCGGGGTATTGCCGCGACGGAGCTGGTGGATGAATTTCGCGGACGCCTGCAGGCCATCGATACGGACAGCATTCTCGAGAGCGCTTATATCGAGGAATGGATTCAAGACAAAGTGCTGACGCCGTTCCCGCAATTGATCGCGACCGAGAGGCCGGACGCCATCGCCGCGAAGCTGCTGGAAGGACAAGTGGCGGTCTTGACCGACGGCACGCCGATCGCGCTCGCGGGACCGACGACGTTCTTCCAGTCGTTCGCCGCTCCCGAGGACTATTATCAGCGCGCCGACATCGCGACGCTGCTGCGCTGGCTGCGCATGGTTGCTTTCCTGCTCTCCATATTCGTTCCCGCGCTGTACATTTCCATTGTCAGCTTCCATCCGGAATTGCTCCCGCCTTTGCTGCTGGCCAATTTGGCCGCCCAGCGGGAGGGAGTGCCCTTCCCTGCTTTCATCGAGGCCACCCTGATGATGTTCACGTTCGAAGTGCTGCGGGAAGCGGGCTTGCGCATGCCGAGGATCGCCGGCCAGACGATCTCGATCGTCGGAGCGCTCGTGCTCGGGCAAGCGGCGGTGGAAGCCGGAATCGTATCCGCGGCCATGGTCATCGTCGTCGCGATTACCGCGATCGCCAACTTCGTATCGCCCACCTACAGTTTCGGCATCGCGCAGCGGATCGTCCAATTCTCGTTCATGGCGCTCGCCGGCATGCTGGGGCTGTTCGGGCTGATGTGCGGGGTGTTTTTCCTGTTGATTCATCTCGCTTCCCTCCGTTCGTTCGGAGTCCGGTACTTCGCGCCGTTCGCGCCGGTCATCCTGGCGGATTGGAAGGATACGTTCGTGCGCGCCCCGAGACCGATGCTGAAGCGCCGGCCGAAGCTGTTTCAGCCGGGCAAGTCCGAGAGGTGATCCGCGTTTGAAAGGGCTTCTTGTCTTCTGCCTGCTGCTGATGTGCACGGGCTGTTGGGATATGAAAGACATTAACGAACTGGCGATGGTAGATATGGCCGCAGTGGACATCGTTCCGGGAACGGACCGGCTCGTCGCTTATTACCAGGTCATCAATCCGACCGGCAGCGCGTCCCGTCAGACCGGACCTGCCAAAGCATCCGTCTACACTTATACCGTCTCGGAAGATAGCCCGGGCCTATTTAACGAAGAGACGCGCAAGATCATGTCGCGGATGCTGTTCACGCAGCACATCCAATGCTATGTATTCACCGAAAGGTTCGCGAAGACGGGAATGATCGACCTCTTCAATTATTTGGAGCTGAATCCCGAACGGCGTACGAATGTCTATGTCGCCGTGACGGATTCGCCGATTCGCAACGTCATGGAGAGCTTCACGCCGCTTGACCGGGTACCCGGGCGCAATCTTCGGATGCTGATGGACCTGCAGGCCAAATCGGCCGGCTTCACCCGTAAACTGACCCAGGTCAAAGATATCGTGGCCGGAATTCCGCTGAGCCGGCCGACGGTCATTCCGATGCTTCATTACAATGGCAAAGGCCCGGCTTCCCAATCGGATCGGGTCGAGTATATCCAAGCTGCGGATCCCGGCTTCGAAGTCTCCGATGGCGCGGTATTCGTGCACGCGAGAATGGTCGGGCAGATCGATCAAAGCAAGAAGAAGCTGTACTACATCCTGAACGGCGATGCCCGCAAGGGAGTGGAAAAACTCGACGTAAACGGCTCCATCGTGGATTTGGAATTGAGGGATATCAAGGTGCATCGAGAATGGGGACCCTCACGGCTCCGCATCACGATCCATGTCAAGCTTCGGGGATTGTTCAATGAACAGAAGAAGCCGCTCACGAGCCGGAATTTAGAAGAAGTCGAACGGACGTTCAACAAGACCTTCAAGCAACAGGCGGAGGAATTCGTTCGGTTCGGGCAGGAGAAGAATTGGGACCTGCTAGGTATCGGAGACGTCAAACAAGGACGCGGAAGGTGGCGGGACATCGCGGTGTCGTTCGAGGTGAAGTCCAAGGCGGTCCTGATCGGCAACACGAGGACGCCTTACCAATAAGGAGTGATAGACATGGAAAAGCCTTTGCAGCTAAGCGGTTGGCAACTATTCGGCATGACGAGCGCATTCGTCGCGGGGACGACGTTTATCCTGCTCCCCGTCGGACTCATCTCCTCGGCCAGGCAGCTCGCATGGCTCGTCCAACTGTGGAGCGTGTTGTTCGGATTGGCGGCCGGAGGGTTCTGGCTATACGTGGCAAGCCGGTATCCCGGACTGTCCCTGGTCCAAATTTCCAAGCGGGCGCTCGGCAAGCATGTCGGGGGCTTCGTCTCCCTCTGTTATATCGTGTTTTTCATTCAAATCGCGGCATGGGTGACGCGAAACATGAGCGACTTCATGCAGATCAACCTGATGCCGAAGACCCCGCTCAGCATGTTTAACATCTTGGCGCTCCTTGTATGCGCCTACGCGGTGACCAAAGGCATCGATACGATCTCGCTGGTGAGCGTCGTTATTATTCCCTTGTTGACCATTGCTTTCTGGACGCCGTTTACCGTCATGCTGAGAGAGTGGAATTGGAGTAATTTCGATTATCCCGGCAGCTTCGAATTCTGGCCGACGCTCGCGGAGACCAAATACGCGCTCGGCTTTCCATTCATGGAAACGGTCGCCTTCACGATGGCATTCCCGCTCGTGCGGACGCGGCTGAAAACGGCCTTTTTGGGCGGAATCGCGTTCATGGGTTTCCAGCTATCGCTGGCGATCTTTTTCACCGTCGGCATTCTCGGCGTCTATCGGAGCTCGCATTTGACTTATCCGATCTATAACATCTTCCGCGAGATGCAATTTTCCACGTTCTTGGAGCATCTGGAAGCCATCGTCTCCGTGACCGCCCTCTTGCTCGTATTCGTGAAGCTGAGCGTAATGTTCTATTGCGCCGTGTCGTCGATCTGCCAGCTGTTCGCCGTCGAGAACCGTGCCATCGTCGCCTATCCGCTCGTATGGGTCATATCGGCGTATGCGCTGTTCTTTGCCAACATCGTCGAGAACTCGGAATGGGTCCAGAATTACTTGTTTATCTACTACGTGCCGTTCGGCATCGGCTTTCCCCTTCTGTTTCTGGTCGCGTCATGGTTTCGCGGTCGTAGCGGCATCGCGAAGGAGGCGGCGGCATGACTTGGCTGGCGCTCTTGTACGTTGCCTTCCTCGTACTGGGCTTTGCCATCATGAAATCCGGGAGAGCCGGACATGCGGGGCGAAAAGAAAAGGTGTTGTTTGTCGCCATCACTTCAATCGGTTGTGTCTTGTGGGTGAGCCTGCTGCTGCACAGGCCTCTCGATCTCAACAAAGCGATCGGCATGGCCATCGATTTCTTTTTTTGAGCCCTCTTCTTTGAGCCCTTTTTGTGAGCCCTTTTCTTTGAATCGTCGCTTCAGCCCGCTTGTCGATGCTTGGTTTCGACGCCGTACAGGAGCAGCATGATCGTCCCGATCAACAGCGCCGCGGCAAACACGCCGAATATCGAGGCATAGCCGATCTTCGCCTGAACCAAGACGCCGACGAGGTACGGCGCCGCCACGCTGCCGAGCCGGCCGAAGCCGGCCGCAAAGCCGGATCCCGCAGCCCGGATGGCGGCCGGATAATTTTCAGGCGTGTATGCGTACAAGGCACCCCATGCCCCCAAATTAGAAAAGGAAAGCAGCGCACCCGTAATCAGCAAGATCGCCGTGCTGTCGCTGGACCCGAATCCCAGCGCCATTGCGCCGGATAGGACCAGGAACGCGGCCAGCGTCGGCTTGCGGCCCCATTTCTCCACGAGATAGGAGGCGGTGAAATAACCGGGCAGCTGGGCGAGCGTCATGAGCAGGACGTAGCGGAAGCTTTGGATCATCGTGAAGCCTTTGTCGACCAATATGGAAGGCAGCCAAAGGAACATGCCGTAATAGGAGAAGGCGATGGCGAACCAAACCGCCCATAGCGCGATCGTTTCCCGCTTATAGGACGTGAACAGCTCGCGGATTCGGATGCGTCGATCCTCCTTCAGCCTGAACTGCGGCGACTCCTTCACTTCGCGGCGAATCCAAAAGGCAAGCAGGATCGGCAGCGCGCCGACGGCAACCGCGATTCGCCAGCCGTACGGCGGGATTACGAAATAAGCGAGAACGGCGGCCAAAATCCAGCCGACGGCCCAGAAGCTTTCCAGCAGGACGACCATCCGGCCTCTGGATTCGGGCGGCGCAAATTCACTGACCAGCGTAGAGGCTACCGGCAGCTCGGCCCCAAGCCCAACCCCCATCAAGAACCGGAGTATCAGCATGAAGCTGAACCCGCTTGCGAAGGCGCTGCCGAAGCTGAATGCGCCGAACACCACCAGCGTGAACAAGAAAACGGGACGCCGGCCGAAGCGGTCGGCGAGATACCCGCCCCATACCGCGCCGATGGCCATGCCGACCAAATTAACGGTTCCGAGCAAGCCCGCCTCCTGCGCCGACAGCCCCCATTCTTTTCGCAGCGCGACGAGGATGAAGGACAGCAAGCCGACGTCCATGGCATCGAACATCCAGCCGAAGCCGGCAGCCCAGAATACCTTTCGCAGCTCGCGTTTGGGACCGGCAGCGGCGGCATTGATTTGGCTCATAGGGATACTCCTTTTGTGAATCTGAACGACGGATAAGCAAGCAGGTGAAGGTTGTTATGTTGAGTGTTCCTTATCGGGCATGCGCTTATCCGTATCGGACATGGACGCCATTATAATTAATGCCATTAATGAAAGGGATTAATTCGGATGCCCCAGGCGAACAACAATTCTGGAAAGACCGTTGTTGGCAGTGTCGTCCCCGCCGTTAACCCGCTGGCAGCGACCGATCCCCATATTGAATTTGGCTTATTATTGCCGCAAGCGTATCTCCCCCTACCGAATCGACGGCAGCGGCCCACTTTTGCTTGCCCAGCGCCTTCAATTTACCTTCGGATACTTCTTCGCGCGAAATGTGCACGGATAAAGCAGCCGTGAAGCCGGCAGTACCTATGATCATGGTTTCTTTGAACCTCGTCATCTTGTTTATCGACCACGAGTGCATCAAACGGCTCGATCATCGTTCATGGTCCCTCCATTCATTCGTTTCTGTAAGGCTCTCAATTCACCGTTCTGATTAGATAGACTTTATGTAGTACCACATTGTCCATACTCCCCGAGTTTCATCCTCCGCGAAAGGTCGTATCTCGGTTGCCGTCGTTACTTTATTGTTACTTTTTCGACACTCATTTGTAACGAACTCTCCCCGCATCCCGGGTAAGATGAGCTTGTAACCAACAACGTCCCTTCAGCCGGTCACTAAATATTGTAAAGCGATTCACTGCAACCTATCAACGCCGCTTACGTCGATAAGGTTGTAACACATTTAATAGAGCGGACAAGATTCCGACACTATGAGGAGGAAATTCAAATGAATTTATATACATCTGCTAAAAAAACCGCGATCGCGACGGTGACTGCCGGAACGCTGGTCTTATCCATCGCCGGAGCCGTCCCATCCTATGCCGCGGCTACTACAGCCGCTCCTGCCGCTGCTCCCGTGGACGCGCATATGAAGGCTTTCCAAACGTTGATGAGCTTCTACAAACCGGCTCTTCAAGGCCAGTTCCCGAATTTCCACGGCTTTACGATCGGATCGACTTCGCATGAGACGGTCATTAAGGCAATCGGCAAAGCCGAGTCCCCGGCCAAGGATGCCGACGGCTTCGACGTCTATCATGCCGAAATGGGCCACCCGGGCTACGCGTTGAATTACAAATTGGATAAAATACGCGAAATGCGCTACTTCGGCACGAACGTCGAGCGTCAGACGAATCTCGGCGGCATATCCGCTCGCATGCTGATCCAGCACTGGGGCACTCCGAATCAGTCCGTCTTGATCAAGTCAGGCAAAACCGTACAAAAGAAACTCACCTATGTCCGCGGCAAATATCAATTGGAATTCATCTTCAACAATACAAGCGGATTGGATTTGGATCATATCAACCTCGTTAACAAAACGATTAAGTAACCCCACCGCGCAGCCAACTATAAGCACGCCAAAACAGCGACCAGTTCAAGGTCGCTGTTTTTTTGCGTTTCCCCGCCATTTCTAAACCAATATCCTCCGGCCAACCAGCATCCATTTCCCATATTATATTGTGCAAAATATAATTGACCAATATCGTTTTTGGTTATATACTCATAACTGTGATAATAAGTAGTGCACAATATAATTTTAGGCTATATAACAGAAAGGGTGAACGAACATGTCCAACGTGTCCAACATGTCCATTTACGATTTTGAGGTTACAACGGTCCGAGGCGAAACCAAATCGCTCCGCGAGTACGAAGGCAAAGTGCTGCTGATCGTCAACACGGCCAGCAATTGCATGTTCACGTCCCAATACAAGGAGCTTCAAACGCTCTATGCCAAGTATAAGAACGAGGGCTTGGAAATTTTGGGCTTCCCCACGAACCAGTTCGGCAGCGGCGAAAAACGCTCGAACGATGACATTCATAGCTTCTGCGAAATCAATTTCGGCGTCTCCTTCCCGCTCTTCGAGAAAACCGAAGTGAACGGCGACAACGCCCACCCGTTGTTTCGGCACCTAAAGCAAGCCGCTCCCGGCGTGCTCGGCTCGAAGTCGATCAAATGGAACTTCACTAAGTTTCTCGTCGACCGCAGCGGCACCGTGCTGAAACGATTCGGCTCCGCAGAGAAGCCATCGGACCTGGAAAAGGACATTGCCGGCTTGCTGTAAACCGGTCTTCCCCGCCAAAAAAGGAGCAATCGCGCAGATTCCACTCTGCCGATTGCTCCTTTTTGCGTACCGAACGAAGAAAGGTGAACACAACAATAAAGAGAGGCGATCCGACGCCTCTCTTTCTGCTGTTGCCGCATATTTTACCGACTTCAATCGCGTCCCGATAATACCTGCGCTTGTTTCAACAGCGCTTGGACGGCCGACAGCGTCTGAACGTAATTCTCTTCGGACTTGCAAAGCTCGACGAACAAATTCCGCGATACGTCCTTCATCCGCGCTTCCAAAGCCGCCCCCTTGTCCGTCAACCCGATCTCCACTTTCCGTTCGTCTTCGATCGAGCGTTTGCGGGAAATGAGCTCCGCTTCCTGCAGTCTTTTCAATAAAGGCGTTAACGTACCGGTATCGAGCAGCAGCTTGTCGCCTAATGCCATTACCGTCGTATTGCCATGCTTCCATAGCACGACCAAGACCAAATATTGCGGATAGGTCAGGTCGAATTGGTCTAGAATCGGTCGATACAGCCGCGTGATTTCACGGGAGGCTGCGTAGACGGAGAAACAAAGCATGTTTTCGAGATCCATTTCCATGTCCGGCGGATGCCTCCTTAGCTCGTGATCGAATATCGTCATTCCATTATATATCTTTCCCATTAAGTTTTGCACGATTAAATTTGTACAAACTAACTTGCTCCGCTGCATAACCTTTCGACAAAAGAAACGCCAACTCGCCCCTGTGGATCGACTTACTTTTCAGCCGTTTTCTTATAAAATTCTTGTATTCCAAACATATGGATGCATTCCAAACGTACAAAAGGAGAATTCGACCTCACAAATGAAAAAAAGAGAATCGTACTCGCAGTCCACTTTCGAGGCACATTTATCGCGCATGGTGATCACAAGAACGAAGAAGCAAGCGATCGAAAAGGCAGCCTACGAGCTGAACAAGTCCAACCTTCCGCTCGATTGGATGACCTTGGAGAACGAGCAAGGCGAGTCGAAAGATTTTCAGGTCAGCCGGGTGGAGCTGCTGGAATGGCATGCCGCGGAATTCACGGATGTCTGTCATCAGTTCAAAGTACTCGGGCGGATTATCTTAACCATCACCCCGCGGCAGACCGCGGACGATCCTGGGGAGACCGAGCACGGCATCTACAAGCTTCCTCAACCCTTCGTATCCGATAAACCCGTTCTCGTGCTATCGGAAGGCATGAATCACTTCTTCCTGACGGTGCTGCAGCAGGAAATGAAATGGGATTCCCCAATGATCAACGTCGTTAATCCCTTAAGCAAGCTTGCATAAAAACGCCATCCATACCACCAAGGGAGTTGGAAGCATGAGGACGATCTACGAAAACTACAGAGGATTTAAGGTTTTCCAGCAAACGAACACGTACATTGCGATCCATAACAAGACGGACGATGGCAATCGGGAGATTGTGTTCTGCCAATGGCGGCTCATCGAGGTCTTGAACACGATCGATGCATATATTGAAAGTTAACTAATAAAAGTTGTCCGATAAACGCAACGAAGCAGCCCGCGCCCGGTCTCATACCGGATCGGGGCTGCTTTTTTTGTGCGCTATCCTTCGTCAGACTCTCAATTTATACACCTAGCTTTTCAGATAACTGTAACTTTTGACAAATCGGCTTCCAAGCCTTTAAGGGCCGCATAGGTCAACTTATCCATCCTCGCGCCGTCAAAGCAGATGGTTTTGATCGCACGGTAATATTTCTTGGTCAACGTAAAGCCGGAGAGGAACGAAACATTTTTGAGTACTGCGCCTTTGAACGAAGCTCCGTTCAATGCCGACTTCTCGAACGTAACGCCTATGAAGGTCTGCCCGTCGAATCGCTGACCGCTCAGATCGGAATAGTTGAAGTCCACGCCTTCAAAGGTACAGCTATCAAAGACGGTTTCTCGGAGGTCGGTCATCGTTAACTTAACGTCAATGAGCTTAACAGCGATGAATTTTGCTCGATCCAGGTCCGACTTGCTGAAGTTGGTGCGTACTAGGATCGACCTATTGAAGCTTGCGTTCGAAAGCGTGATGGCGGATAAGCTGCAGTCAGTCAGATTCGCGCCGTCAAAATTTGCTTTCCTTACGTCGCTTGCATCAAACGAACTGCCGGTCAAGTCTGCGCCCGCGAAGTTGGAACCAAGCAGCGCGCTGGACTTAAATTGTCCTTTATGCAACGTAACGCCTGCAAAGTCGCTCTTGGGAAGATTGCTCGCGCTAAAGTTTATCAGTGCTTGCCGCTTGATCGATTTCTCATTCATCTCATCCAATCCCCTTATAATCAATTTTTGACGACGTCGTTTGGATACTCCCTCCTACCGATAACGGCCAGCTCCGGCAAAACCGTAAGATCGGCGCATCGGTAGTTCCACGCAGCGGGTCGGATGTATTGGCGTTCTCATCCTTTACTCACCTCGTATTTACATAATACGCCATACTACCATGACAGTCAAGGTAGTTTTATAAATATATTACTTTGCCTAGAAATTCGCATGTTCGTTATTATTATTCATTCGGTGGTTTGAACGTTCGATCACTTTCATAACAAGACCAACTCCGTATATTAGCATTTGCTAATATAACTGTTTGCTTATATAATCAGTCCTGTATAATACTTAGCTGCCGAATTGCAACATCGAGCTATTGAAAGGAGATTGATCCGAGTTGCCCGCCATCGAAGAAATATCCGAAACCCTTAAGCTCCTCTCCGATAAAACCAGGCTGTCGATCATGGCCTTGCTTCGTCATAAAGAGATGTGCGTATGCGACATTGTTGACTTGCTGGAAACAACGCAGCCGAATATCAGCCAGCACCTGAAAAAATTAAGGACCGGCGGATTGATTAATGAAGAGCGCCGCAGCCAATGGATATATTATTCTTTAAACGTGGACGACAAGCCCTATTTGAAGCCCGTTATCGATCAACTTCCCTCCATGCAAGAGCGGATTGAAACGTTCCGATCACAGGGCTGTACCTAAACTCAGGAGGCACTATGCTCGCTATCGCGTCGATCCTATTCCTTGTTACGTTAGTCTTCGTTATCTGGCAGCCTAAAGGCCTGAGCATCGGTTGGTCGGCCTGCGGCGGGGCTGTCGTCGCCTTAATCTTCGGCGTTGTCGATTTTCACGACGTATGGGCTGTCACCCAGATCGTTTGGAATGCCACGCTGGCTTTCGTAGCCGTTATTCTGATCTCGCTCATTCTCGACGAAATCGGGTTCTTCGAATGGGCTGCCCTTCATATGGCTCGCATCGCCAAAGGAAACGGCACTCTCATGTTCGTCTATGTCATCTTGCTTGGAGCAGCGGTCGCCGCCTTCTTCGCCAATGACGGTGCCGCGCTTATCCTGACGCCGATCGTACTGGCGATGGTACGCGCATTGAAATTCGATGAACGGATGATCCTTCCGTTCATCATGGCGAGCGGATTCATCTCGGATACGGCCTCGCTTCCGCTCGTAGTCAGCAACCTCGTGAATATCGTGTCATCGGACTTCTTCGGCATCGGATTCTCCGAGTATGCCAGCCGGATGATCGTCCCGACGCTCTTCTCGGTCGCGGCCAGCTTGCTCGTGCTCTTCCTCTTCTACCGGACAAGCATCCCGAGGCGCTATGACTTGGCACAGTTGAAAAGACCGGTCGATGCTATTAAAGATCCGAGAATGTTCAAGATCTCGTGGATCATCCTTGCCGTTCTCCTTACGGCCTATTTAACGAGTGAGTTTATCGAGGTTCCGGTATCCATCCTTGCAGGCGCAGCAGCACTCGTCTTCTTGTTCCTTGCAAGGCGGAGCCGGGAGATCCGGACCTGGAAGCTTGTAAAAGGTGCGCCATGGGCCGTTGTCGTCTTCTCCATCGGCATGTATGTGGTGGTATATGGCCTTCGCAACGTTGGCCTGACGGATGAGTTGGGCAAGCTCTTCAAATGGACCGGCGAACATGGCCTGTATGCCGCTGCCGTCGGTTCCGGCTTCATCGCAGCCATTCTATCTTCCATCATGAACAACATGCCGACCGTGATGATCGATGCGTTGGCCATTAAAGGCACGAACCCGACGGGCATTCTGCGAGAAGCATTCGTATACGCGAATGTCATCGGATCGGATTTGGGGCCGAAGCTTACGCCGATCGGATCGCTAGCCACCCTGCTCTGGCTGCATGTACTTGCCAGCAAGGGCGTTAAGATCTCTTGGGGCGCTTATTTCAAGACTGGCCTCCTGCTCACTGTACCCGTATTGTTCATTACGTTGTCCGGGCTTTATTTATGGCTTAAGGTTGTCGAATAATTTCTCGCGAATCGCCATTTTAATCGTAAAAGGGGTTTTTCAAAATGAGTACCAAACCGCTGGTCTATTTCCTCTGCACGGGAAATTCTTGCCGCAGCCAAATCGCAGATGGCTTTCTGAACGCGCTTGGAGGCGATCGATACGAAGTGAAAAGCGCCGGTTTGGAGGCGCATGGCTTGAATCCCCGCGCCGTCCAAGTCATGCAAGAAGCCGGCATCGATATTAGCAATAACAGCTCCGATGTCATTGATTCCGCAACGTTAAACCGCGCGACCTACGTGATTACGCTGTGCGGACATGCCGACGAACATTGCCCCGCGATCATGAACAAGGATGTCGTCAAATGGCACTGGGGCTTCGAGGATCCTGCCAAAGCGATCGGAACCGAAGATGAAATTATGGCTCAATTCCGGAACGTTCGTGACGCCATTAAAGCCCGCATTGCGCAATTCCTAAGAGATGGCCAGTAAGAATGACAGCCGCATAATGGCTGATTATTAACAAAAAAAAGGAAATGCCTCTATGTTGAGGCATTTCCTTTTGTAGTTGAAGCGTTCTCCGAGGCGTTTACGACCGATTTGATGCCGGTGCGCGTGACTGCAGGACAAATCTCTCAATGGCAACAGCAACGCCATCATTATCGTTAGAATCGGTTACGTGGGCCGCGCAATGCTTCAGTTCGATGATTGCGTTCTCCATGGCGACCGGAAATCCGCACATCCGGAACAAGCCCAAATCATTAAAATCATCCCCGAATACCATTGCATGTTCAGCTCTCACTCCGATATCGCCTAACACCCATTCTACGGCTTGTTCCTTCGAGGCCGATCTAGGCATAATTTGGACCAATACGCCTTCATCGGTTGCGATTACGTTCACCTGGTCGCCGAATTCCTCGCTTATGTCCGTCCATGCGCCGCAACCGAGAACCAATATTTTGGTCGGGGAAAGGGTACGCATATTCGCTTCATCAACAACCTGCGGTTTCGGGTCGTTCGGGCGGATGCCCAATTGAGCGCACTGGGAGTCCGGAACCGGCCTGCACGTATAACATGAATCATTCACCTCGTAAGAAATGAACGATTGAGGCGCTCGCAGCGCGATGAATGCGTAAATCTGTTGGCTGATCTCCATCGGGATACTTATGTGCCGCTCATATGGCTTGGATTTGCATGTCACTAAAGCGCCATTGTAATAAACCATGTAGTCTACGAAAGGGAACTTCTCCACAAATGTATTCGCCGCTCGCGGCGGCCGCGCCGTAGCAACAATAATGGGAATGCCCGCATCAAAACAACGTTTGACGGCCTCATAATTCCTTGGCGATATCGATTTATCACTGCCGAGCAAAGTGCCGTCCAAGTCCAGTACGATGGCCTCAATATTAGGCATCCGCATCCTCCCCGCATGAAGTTAAATTGGTAAAATAATACTACTTCATATAGGAGCCGTCAACAGAAAAGTAGCAGGAGCTAGCCCGTTAGCGTATCGGAAACATAACTGCCCGTTACTTCATCAAATAAAAAAGGAGCTGCCGGTTGGCAAGCTCCTCCGCTGTCGAACTCCGTTTTCAGTACTGACCGGCCGCTTTCATTAACGCACGATCTTTCTCTTTCAGACGCGGGCATGTATAACAATAGTTGAATGCCATATTCCGGCGATTCGGAAGGCAATAAGCAAGACAGCAAGACGTCTTCAATGACGTTTTTTTGTCAGGATCCGCAGGATCTTCAATATATCTGCGTTTCGTTGCAAATGGATTCTTCGGAAGTCCGAACGCACCGGCCTCGATATCGGTTAGACGTGTCTGATAGTGATAGATAATGGCCAGCCTTCGTTCCTCGTCCGTAACTTCGCCGAGTTCCTCCTCCAATTGATCATAAGCGGCATCCACGATTTGTCCCCATAGTTCAAATGGCTTCATTCCAGCCAGACGCGACAGCAGTTGGATCAAAGGCGCTGCTTGTTCCCTGTAGAAGGAATCCAGCTCTCTCTTGAACCAAGCATTGCGGCCCTGTTCAGGAATTTCTCGGAATAGGTTATCGTTGATTCGAAATGAAAACTCAGGATAGGATGCTCCGGCAACTAAATGAAGAGTCAAATTAGAGAAGGATACATCCAAGACAGCGTCGCTCCAGTGAAACAACATATGCTGCACCGCACCGCACACGCCCGCATACCAACTGATGAAGATCGCTGCGACTTCAGGCCGTTCTTCTGCTTGGATTAGCGGACTGTATGCATTCAATAGATGCAGCAGCTTTTCTTCGTTTAATAAATCTGCCGCGGGCATGATGAGCACGGTTTTCTCCGCCTCCCTCGAGGTCAGATAGAACTTCTCCTCGAGTTGTCCCAAGTCATTCGTACTCACTGCATGCCCTCCTTTTATTATTGTTTTTCTCCGAATGCTTGGACGACTTCGTCAACGGCGTTGCTATCGGCCAGCGGAGACATGCCAAGGTTGAACCATTCTTCGCCTCCCATGAGATAAACCTGGTTTTTCTTTACCGCCGTCATATGCTTCCATAAAGAGCTATCGAGCATTTCCTTATACCGATCTTGAATGACTTGGTTAGACTCGTCGCTCATTTGCAAAATGATATGATCCGCGTTGTATTCAGGAATTTTCTCCAAGGAGATCGCAAGGCTGACTTCGTTTTGCGGGAAATTTTTGATCGCGCTCAAACCCAGCTCTTTGTGAATAAATTTGCCGCGATCGCTGTTTTCGCCGTAAATGAAGATTTCCTTATCCATGATCTCCATATAGAGGACGGTCTCGTCGCCGACTAATGCATCAAGCTTCTTCTCGGCTTCCTCTTCCTTGGCTTTCAAATTCTGAATGACCGTTTCGGCCTGCCCTTTTTTACCGAGAACATCGCCGATATCCCGTAATTCGTCGCGCCAATTATCCCGCTCCGGCAGAAGAACGGTAGGCGCGATTTTGGATAGCTGCCCGTAATCCTTATCGGACCACCAAGTGGGCGCAATAATCAAATCGGGCTTGGCAGCTAAGATCGCTTCAAAATCCGGTGTTCTTGCAATGCCCATTTTGATCGTATCTTTAAAGGGCTCCTTCACGTAAGAAGGAAACTCCTGGTGATAGTTTTGAACGGCAAGCGGCGTTACGCCAAGCGCGTACAGAAACTCCGGATACACAACGGATAGGCCAATGATCTTCTTGGGATCGGCCGGGATGCTGACATCCCCTTTCAAGGTCTTTATCACGCGTTGTTGATTGGTTTCTTCTGCGGTCGCGGTACTATTCGCACTCTCGCCACTAGCATTGTTAGTCGTGCTCTTATTATCGTTGCTGGCGTTACCAGTATTCTCGGCTGCCGTATCGGGCTTATTCGACGATGTATTAGCCGACCCGCAAGCCGTACTTACCATGATAAGGAATACGATAACTAACCCTCTGACCCAACGTACGTTTTGCTTCATTTCTCCGGTGCTCCCCCTGAAATAGCTAATTTGAAAATGACGCTCACTAATTAAAATTGATTATCATTATCATCTACTAGGAGTATAAATGAATTTTCAATTTCGGAATATTGATGATAGCGACATAAACTTATGCACGATTCCGCCAAAGCTTGAGTGCTTCGTCAAGCATGAGCTCGTGCGTAAACGCCGTGTATTCCACCCAAGGATAGGAGGGAATGAACGCTACCCGATTTTTCCGGACCGCTTCCAGCCTGTTCCAGTCCCCGGAATCGGCTAGCGTTTGCCACGTAAGTTGGGATAGTGGATCCTCGTCCACGACAAGCAGGATTCGGTCGGCCGCGAATCCCTCCAGCTCCGCCGGATGCACTTTCTGGTCCGGTTTCATGCGATCGACGCCGTTCGCGGGCAACAGCTTCAGATCATCGTAAAATACCGTGGCTAGACTTCGGCTTGCCAACACGGTGCAGCCCTCTCCCGTAATTCTCAGGATGAGGAGACGATCGTCTCTCAGCGCATCCTGGACTTCTTCTCTGACGAAGCGAGCTTTACGATCATAATTATTCAGCCAAACCTCGGCGGCGGCAGACCGATCAAGAAACTCCGCGATTAATCGCAAATGCATGCGCCAGTCCACTTCCATCCAGGGCACGAAATACGACGGTGCGATTGCCTTCAACTCGTTCTGCTCCTCGACTGAGGCGTGGATGTCGATCCCGATGATGAAATCAGGGGCGGCGAGAGCAATTTCACCTTTCTTTGCCCGTTCGATCGAGCTGAGCGGTATTACGGCATCCGTCTCGTATTTTCTTCTATAATAGTCGGTCCATGGATGATCGGCCGGCGCGGCGCAAGGCGTGATTTGCAGGGCAATCAGCTGCCCGATATTCGCGTTATGATACGCGACGATCTTCTTTCTGCTGTTCTTCATAAATGCCGCTGGCGGGATACCCGAGACCTGTTTGAATTTACGCCGGAAATAAATATCGTCCTGATAGCCGACATGCCGCGCGATATCCCGGAGCCGATCTTGTCCGCCTGTCCGAATGAGCTGCTGCGCCTGTTTGATCCGGTAGAACGTCAAATAATCAATCGCGCCGCTGCCATACCTCTTCTTGAACAATCGCATGAAATGACGCGAACTGATGCCTACCAAATTGGCCAACTGCTCAATCGTCAGTTCCTGCTGATAGTGCTGCTCGATATAGCCTTTTGCATAATCCAACGCTGCTTCCAAGCCGTTTTCTTGGACGAGAAGCGCCTCCTCCAGAATGGTTTCTATCAATTCGTGGAACAGAATTTGGCTCCGGAAGCGTTCCAAAGGTTCTTCGCTCTTCATGTATTGGTCAATCGTCCGGCATGCAACGTGCACCGATACCGGCGAGGCAACGATAACCTCCCCTTGCACCGGAAACGGACTGTTCCGTCTCACCTTCTGTATCGCAAGCGAAGTCGCAGGATCGTCGCTGAAAACATCGAAGCCCAACTCGTAAAATCCGCGTTCATCCAGCGAATGAACGGCGGCTTCTATAAGTTGGCCCGGTTTTAGCACATACACGCCGCCTTGCCGAAGCTCCATGAAATGTCCATCTATATGAAGACGGCCTATACCGCTGGCCATGACGAGCATCATATGTTTCTCGATAAATTGAAGCTTAAGTTCCCATTCATTCATGTGCTTCGTATGCGAGATATCCCGAAGCTTAAATACCAGGCCTTCCAGCGAGGCGTATACGTTGTGCTCCTTATTCTTGTTTCTGTCACCCAAAGCAAGACCACCGCCCTTGTACGATCTAAGAGCATTTTAGCTTACAAGCATGCGGACGGCAATTACTATCCGCGCATAACAAAACCGGCACAGGCCTGCTAATGGCTTGTGCCGGCTATTGGCAATTGCTTAATCAACCGTAACGCTTGCCCAGAGGTTCCGTCATGCGATAAACCGTCAGCCGTTCTCCATAATGATATGGCCCAGAGCGGGCTCGAACAAAACGAAGCCAGCCATCTCCCGCGCCCGGCATTCGATTCGGCGATTCCGCCCCGCAAGCAGCACGTTCCGCACTTCGGACGCCCTGCTCGCGGGAAGCATGAAAGCCGACACGTGCGAGAACGTTTCCCGCATCGTCGCGTAGAGGGCGCCGATCAGCCAGTCATCGGGCCCTTTGCCCGTCACGTTCAGCACGATCGTCCCGCTGGCGTCGAGCTTCTCCGCTGCCGTCATGAAGAAACGGTTCGTCGTCAAATGCCGGGGCACGCCGCTGTCGGTGAAGGCGTCCACGACTATGCTGTCGTACGTCTCCGCTTCCTCTTCCTCCAATATACGGCGGCCGTCGCCTATCGCGACGGTCTCCCCGGCGCATCCGAAATAGCGTTCGCTCGCCCGGACGATCCTTGCGTCGAGTTCTGCCGTCTTGAACCGCGCTCCCGGGCAATGCCGGGCAATCGTTCCGATCCCGTGTCCGATTTGAAACACGCGCTCTAATCGCGGATGATTGTGCGTCAGCAGATGAACGATTGCCCGCGGATATTCGAACACGATTCGTTGCGGGTCGTCCAAATCGAGCGCTCCCTGCACGGCCGCATCCGAAAATTGCAGCACTCGAAAATTCCCTTTCTCGCCGTAGATCTCGTTCACGTCGCCCACGACGAATCCGTCGCGGCCTTCCTCGGCCACCGCTTCATAAAGCACGCGCATGCAATGGGCCTCCTTTCTATTCTGGTGCGTTCGGGACTTCCGAACGGTTGAGCTTCAACGGAAAAACAGCCCCATCCGGGCCACCCGGCGGGACTGCTCTCGGTTGATTTCATTCGAGCGCATATTCATGAACGCCATGAAACGACTCACTCTGCTATTGTTCGGTCTTCCGTTCGCGCAGCAGCTTCGCTATTTCTGCGTCGAGGTCATCCGACTTGCCCTGCCGCAGCTCCGTCAACGCCTCGGCGGTCAGCGACTCCTGCGTCAATCGCTCAAGCTCGGCATCGCGACGGCTTGACGACACGGCTTGCCTTGCTTCCCGTTCGGAGGACGCGGTCAGCTTCCTGAGCATCAACTTGTCATGTTTGCCGCCAGCCTCGTCTACCGCTTGCTTAAACGCGGCGTAGCGCTCTTTCGTCTGAAGCAGACCCTCTTCCATGACACGTGCCGAGGCCTGCGACGATTCCATCCTCTTCTTCGTTGCGAACTCCCGTTCGAGCCACATCCGCGCGCCGTCGGAATCGCTTCGCGCGGCAGCCTCTTCGGCTGACGCGCGGAAGCCGGCTGCTTGGCGCTCCAATCCGCGCATGCGGTCCTTTGCGCTCAGCAGCTCGGATTCCAGCTTGCTGATCGCGACGGCGAACTCGCGCAGTTTCTCGCCCGCCGCCTCCAGGTAGGCTTCGAACGACGCTTCGTCGCGGCTGCCGGACGGCTCGGCGGATCCGAACAATCCTTTAATCCGGCCCATCAAACCCATACGATCGCTCCCGCTGTCTTAATCTTCGCAATATTTCCGTGAATCCGCCGCTCGGAACGACGCTTGCGTAATGAATCTGCCCGGCTCGCCGTCGTCGCCATACTCGAAGACGAAGACGTGGCTGCGCGGAATTTGATTGCCCAGCACGTTGACGTAGGGCGACAAGACCCGATACACCGAAGGGAACGGACAGCAGTACCAATAGGAATCTTCTTTGATCATGCCATGCGCCAGCAGCTCCTCCACCGTCGTCTCGTATTCGCGTTCGACCGGCGTCTCGTTGAAGAGCTCCCAATGCTCGTTCAAATCCTCGATCGCCTGTGCGCGTTCGCCCGATAGGTTGATGTCGCGAATCGCGAGCTCCGATGTCACTTTCCAAATGTCGCGGGAATCCAGCTTGCACCGCTTGAACGCGGCTCCCGCGCGGTTCGCGCTTCCCCCGGCGGCTTTCAACAGCTCCGGCGCTTTCAGCCCCTGCGCGATCAAGATGAAGTTCGACAACGCGATCCAATATTGCTCTTCCGCTTCTTCGTGGCTCTCCGCCGATACGCGGCGGCCGTTCGAGATCGTGCCGACGATGGCATCGCCTGCCTGCCTGCGCGTCCTCGCTTCCTCGTACAACAGTATCGCTTCCTTGAACCGTTCTCCTTCGCCGCGCGCAATATCGACGTCGAGCTTCAACAGCTCTTCCATGTCCCCGGCCGCCCGGCGAAGACCGGCCAAATGCGCCTCCGGACAAGGCTGCGGCCCTTCGATCTGCTTGCCGAGCGTAACCGGCAGCGCCATGCGGGCGGAATTAGCGAACGCTGCCTCCTGCCTGGCGGCGACCATAATATCCGGCAGTGCGCCGTACCAGACATCCGCTTGGTCATGCGTCACGATCGGCACCGGCTTCGGTTCGCCTTCCCCGTCGAAAGCGTCGCCGATGAGCGCATCGGCCATCGTCTGCAAGCTGCGAGCCGCCTGCACGAACGCCAGCGCGCGCGGTGAATTGCTGCCGGCGAATTCCACGTGGAGGGAATACACTTGCTCGCCCAATCGTTTGTAGGCTTCCAAATGCTCGATCGGACAAATCTTCTGTCCCGTAATGCCTTCTCTCAACCAATCCATTAATCCCATATTGAAACCTCCAGTGACGATAGTAATGAATTGTACGCAGCGGTTTACGCCAATGTTTCATAAAAGTTGTATAAAGGCTTTCCCAAGACCGACCGACTTCCCGCGTCATCGAATAATTCTCGCCGTACCTGCAGCAAAGATCGTTATCCTGGCTAACGTCATTACTAATTTCAACCCCTTGATTGAAATATCCTGCCCATATGGATCATATAGGCTGCCGATATCGAAGATCATCGGTCGTTGCACGATATGGAGCAGCGAAAAAAAGAGACCCGCAGCATCGGGCCGCGGGTCTAAAGTATATATACAAAAGGGGGGTCGAGTTCTAGTATAGCCCAGCTCCCTAAAGACGAGTTAAAGATTGGATTGCATTCTCTTTACAATTGTCCTACAAAACGAATACCAAGATTGGTTGCCACGCTGCGTCTACCGCTTCTATTGAACTAATTTGAACTGGCTCATGACGACACCCAAGTGGATGGCTTCATGAAGAAGAGCGAAATTAAACAGCTCTCCGGCCGTGACAAATTGGAACGGTCCCATTTCAAACGGAGACTGAAGTCGCTGTTCGAGCATTTCGGGCGTCAGTTCCGATAGGCGGGACAATTGCTCTGCTAACCTCTCGATCAGCTCCTCTTTCGATGGTGGATTGGTAGTCCAATCCGAGGGTTTCGTTCCGGAGTTGAACAGTGCCTCGTAGAGAGCCGGAATCGCATGCGGGGAACCGAAGCTCAGCGCAGCGTACTTATCCATCCAGTACGCCATATGTCCAATATTCCAGCGGATCGTATTATTGAAGCCTTCCGGTTGAACATCCAGCTGCGACTCCGAAATGCCTTGAAGCTGCCCGATAACGATCTGACGAAGCACTTTACCCGTGTTAATGACTGGCTGTACCATTCTTGAAACGCCTCCCCATGTTCGATTGTTGGATGGTTCCTTTCACAACCAAAGTGTAGCTCTTACCGCCGTTGCGCAACAATCGCGAGATTCCGATGCAATCGATCGGTTTTACTAATGAAAGATTAGCAATTGTTGGAATCCGGTTTTGGTCGTTATAATGATCGAAAGGAGTTCGTACATCGAAAGGGACGTGAAGGAATGGAACTCAGACAGCTCGAATACTTTTCCGCCATCTGCAAGGAGATGCATTTCTCCAGGGCGGCCGAACGGCTCTGCACGACGCAGTCGAATCTCAGCCAACAGATCAAGTTTTTGGAAAACGAGCTCGGCGTTCCGCTGTTCAATCGGATCGGCAGACGGATCACGTTAACCGACGCAGGACAAATACTTCTCGACGAATGCCGACTCATCTTCGAACGCATCGATCATATCAAAGGGGCGATATCGGATCTCAAACGAATGGAAGGCGGCAAGCTGGACATCGGGATTCTTCCGGGCGACGGGGACCTGCTGTTCGACGCCTTATTGATAGACTTCCACCGTACGTACCCCAAGCTGTCCATAAGCGTTACGGAAACGATGAATGTGTATGAAGAGGTTGTCGGCGGGATAAGAGATCTCGGCGTAACCACGGTTCCTGCCAAGCCGGATGAGCGCCTTGCGATCATCCCCTTGTTTCACGAGGAATTTGCTTTAGCCATCCATTCGGATCACCCCATTGCGAAGTCGCAGGCAATCCCCTTCGAACAATTACAGCAATTGAAGATGGTTATGTTCGGGCCGGAGCATCAAATCACAAAGCTCATTCACGCGTGCTGCCAAGAAAAAGGAATCGCGATCGACGCTCCGATCGTTACCTCAACCTTATCGACGCTGCTGTCGTTAGTCGAACAAGGGATAGGAGCCGCTATTCTTCCGCGTTTGCTGCTCGATTACTTAGACCGCGAGCATATCGTTGCCGTCAAGCTGCTCCATCCTACGCCGAGCCAAGACATCTGCATGCTCTATCGTACCGACAAGTTTTTAAGCCAAGCAGCCAAGCTGTTCATGCAAGAATTGCAGGCTTTCCTCCAAAGCGTCACGGAGCGTAGCACGCGGTCATTGGGATAATAGGAGGCTCAATGCGTCCAAGCGCTCGCGTACTTCAGGTAACGGCATCTAATTAATCCATGTTTCCGACCAGTAGGCCTTCATGAAATCCAGCAGCCGCTCCAGGACCTCTACGCCGAACGTCTCGGTTTCCTTCGCCGCCCGAAGCAACGCTATCGCACGGTCCGCAACTTCCGGATCGTCAGGCCGCCCGCCTTGCGGAAACGGGAACCTCCTTACCCGCAAACGGATCAGATGCCAATGGCAACTCATATCTATCACATTTTTATAAATTCCGTGATTCCGCGTTTCTGCATCTCCTCCAATTCGAGAAAAAACTACAATCTCCCTGCTGCTCGCTATTTGCAGGTTATCCGCATAAAAAAACCAGCCGAAGCGTCCCTGCGCTTCGGCTGGCGTGTCACCTGCTATTCTTCTTCAAATAACCGTTCGCCTTTATGCAGCCGCCAGGCGATTCTGGCCGTATGCGGGAGCTCGCGCGCGGTCGGCGCGTGCGCCGCCAAATATCGGGTACAGGCGAGCAGCATCGTTTCCTTGGCTTTCTCCGCGGAAGCGCCTGCCGCCGCTTGCCAATGGTCGTATTCGGCCACTGCGGCCTCGTACATTTGGAACGAATGGAATTCCGCATCCTCCCTCAAGAGCGCATGGCCAAGCGTGTTCAGTAGCGCTCCCGAATCGCCTCCGCCGTGCACGTAGTCCGTCACCCATTGCGCGGCCGGTCCAACCTGCTGGCGCTGATCGAGCATATCGAGCAGTTCCTGGTGGTTGACCGGCGCCGGGGCAGCGGAAGGCTTCGGGCGCGCGGCCGTCGGCACGTTCAGGAAACGGTCGAGATAGACGCTGACGGCACCGTGAAATATCGCTCGCTGCAGCAACGGTTCATCCGACTGCAGCAGCCTTTCGTGGACCGCATGCGCATACGTGAACGTATGAAGCACGGCAATCCAATCGCCGAAATCGTTCTGCGTATGGAACCGAACGATCCGTTCAGCGGCGGCCCATGCAACGAGCTGCGCCAAGTGCGCCGGAGCCGTTCCCGCGAGAAGCAGATCGCGAAGCAGCAAGATCGTCTGATCCGGCTTATCGCTTAGCAGCTGCTCCAGCACTTGCGCTTCCCGTTCAGCAGTCAGCCGCGAACGCGCTGCCTCGCCGGCGAGCTTCGCCTGTTCCGCCGCATGCAGCTCCAATGCAAGCACCGCTTGCTTGATCGGCTCTACGAGGTTCAGCGGCGCCTGCCACTGATGGAGCTCCTCGCTCCGGGTCGGACGCGCCATCATCGGCACGAGCGAGGTGAGAATTCGCTCCTTTTGCTCCCCCTCCGCCCACTCCAGCGCCTCGAAAGCTTTGCTGTGGAAGTCGAATACATGTCCGCCGTCGAGATAGAAGTGATCCGTCGCGGCGGTAAGCATCATGTCCGATAACCGCCTTGTATCGATGCCTTTCAATATGGCGGTGAGGAGCACTTTCTCGGCCCCTTGGGTATCCCGTACCTCGATGCAGCTTCGGTACCATTCGGTCAGCCGTTCGAACGGCACGTCCGTCGACGGCAGCGCCGAGAGCAAGTGACGGGTTCCCCTGCCCGAGCTTCCTCGGGCGACATGAACCAGTCCCTGGTACAAGGCGAGTATCGTACCGTTCTTGTCCAGCTTGCCGACGCTTCGCGCCATCGCGGTCAGAATGGTAAGCCCTGCATTCCAGCCCGTTCCGTAAGTCGTGCCGAATTCGATGCCGATGCGGGCGACTTGCTGCTCCGGCACGCCCGCTTCGATCAGTCCGACGACCGCTTTCGCGACGACGATGCCGATATTTTGCTCGAGCCCTTCTTTTAATTTCAGCTTGTATTTGTTCGCGCCTCCCGTGCTTCTGGAGACCGGATTGACCCATATTTCGCCGTCGTCGACCCGCACTTCATGCGACGGAACATCGTCCGCCCACGGATCGAGCGTGCCGCCGCTGCAAACGTCAAATCGCGCATGATGCCAGTGGCACGTCAATATCCCGTCGCACAAGCTGCCCATATGAAGCGGAAATCCCAAATGCGGGCAGCGGTTGTCCACCGCGTAGACGCGCTCTTCATGATGGAATACGGCGATACCTCCTCGTATAACCTTAGCCCTCTCTTGTTTAAGCGCTTCCAAATTTCCTGCCGAAATCCATTTTGCACCGATGCCCATCGAAACAGCCTCCTTGTCGATATGCTGCTTGCCGCACTGCATCATTCTTTGAAAAGTTCCTGCTCTGATAATAGATATTCCACCCTAACATCCTCATAACCTTCGTAGGGCTGCAAATCTCAGCCCTTCACATGGCTTGCGACAAGACTCTTATCCTCGAATGCCGTCGAGAGCACGATTAAAGTCGTCGAGAAACCGAAGGCATTGCACGCGTCGAGAAAGTGAGTCAAGGTTTCGCTTGTTTCGGTGAGGACCTTCATCAGAAAGTTGAATTCCCCGCTTATTCTGTACAGTTCGACGACCTCGGGAGCCTCTTCGCAGAACGCGGAGAAGTCCTTGCAATTATTCGTTCTGAACATCACGAATGCCGTGCAATGGTTGCCGAGTTTCTGCGGAGACAGCTGCGCGCGATAGCCTGTGATCACGCCTTGCTCCTCTAATTTCCTCAGCCTCTCCGTTACGGCCGGCTGCGACATCGCGATCGTTCTGCTCATCTCGGAGATGGGGATTCGAGCATTTTCGTGCATCAACCCTAATATTTTGTAATCGATTTGGTCCATGAACGCAAGCACCTCACTATTAAAGGTATTTTATTAAATTTAACGATAGATATGACTTAAAATACGCCTTACTCCTTTACAATATCATGTAATTTTTTCATGATCCATACTAAAATGTCCTTATTCGATCGCAAAGGAGAGCAACGCTATGACACCGACCTTGAACGACCCCATCTCGATTGGTCCATTACGATTAAAGAACCGACTCATCATGGCCCCCTTGCAGCAGTACAGGGGTACTCCCGACGCGTTTGCCACTGAGCATCACATCGAACATTACGGCCGAAGGGCCAAGCATGTGGGGCTTATTATTCTGGAATCTACCGCAGTCGCTGCGAATGGCAGACTATGGGGCAACGATATCGGAATCTTCACGGATCGGCACATGGAGCCTTTAAGGAAAATCACGGACGCGGTCCACGCGCACCGAACGCCCGTCTTTATCCAGCTGTCGCACGGCGGACGAAAATCTTCGCCCGAAGTTACGGATTCATTGGTCGCGCCGAGCGCGATTGCGTACGACGATCATTTCGGCACGCCGAAGCCGCTGTCCGTATCCGGCATTAAAAGCATCGTCGAGGAATATCGTCTAGCGGCTAGACGGAGCATGGAAGCGGGATTCGACGGAATCGAGATTCATGCGGCGCACGGTTTTCTGATCCATCAGTTCTTATCGCCGCTATCCAATAAGCGGGAGGATGCCTACGGCGGTTCTTCCGAGAACAGAGCGAGGTTTTTGAAAGAAGTTCTCTTCGCGATTCGAGAAGAAGTCGGTCAAGCATATCCGGTCATCATTCGAATTTCTGCTACCGATTACAGTGAAGGCGGCCTGACTCCCGATGAGTGGGCGCGCATGTTAAAGCCGCTCGAGTCTCAATTGGATGCGATCCACGTCTCTTCAGGCGGAAATCTCCCTATACAACCTAGCGACGTCTATACCGCCTATCAGCTGCCTCATGCGGCCGCGATCAAACAGCATTTCAATATTCCGGTTATTGCGGTCGGCAAAATATATACCCGCAGTCTCGCGAACCGCATACTCGAGGACCGCTTGGCCGATAGTATCGCGATCGGTCGACCGCTCTTGGAGGATCCCGATTACGCGGCACATATTTTGATGCCTCAGGAGCATGCGAGCAGCAGCGTATAACAAGGAGAAGACGACCCCTATTCCGGTTATGGAGTAAAGGTCGTCTTTTTCGTTATTCAAGCCGATTCAGTAGTCAATCGGATTCTTTGCCTATCCGGATGCAGGTAGCCTTAAAACGCCGCTAGGCTCATGAATGAGCGTCCGCCGTCTTGCGCGTGTAACGGTTGGCCGGTATCGGGAGTCCGAGGTTGCCGCGGAGCGTGTCCTCCTCGTACGCTGTCCGGTAGACGCCTCTCTCTTGCAGAATGGGCACGACCAGCTCGACGAACTCTTCCAACGCATTCGGCGTAACCGATTGAATGATAAACCCATCGGCGGCGCCTTCCTCATGCCAGCGTTGAATCAGATCGGCGATATGCTCCGGCGTTCCGATGAACTCGCCCGGGGGCGTCACCGTACGGAGCGCGAGCTGCCGAAGCGTCAGCTGCTGCTCCTTGGCGATACGCTTGATTCGGTCGGTGATGCTTTTGTAGCTGTTGTCGCCCAGGTTGCCAAGGTCGGGAAACGGTTCATCCAGCGGGTACTGCGAGAAGTCGTGATGCTCGAAGAATCTGCCTAGATGGGCGATCGCGCCTTCGATCGTAACGAGATTCGCGATTTCCTCGTACTTGCGCTCTGCTTCTTCCTGAGTCCGGCCGACAAACAGCCCAATACCAGGCAAAATCGCAATGTCGTCTTCCGATCGGCCATAGGCCTTGGCACGGGCTTTCACATCGCTATAGAAAGCCTTGGCTTGCTCGATATTCTCGTGCTCCGTCAAGACGGCATCCGCCGATTTGGCAGCCAGGTTTCTGCCGGCCTCGGACGACCCTGCTTGGAAGATGACAGGCTGGCCCTGCTTCGAGCGGGCGATATTGAGCGGTCCCTGAACGGAGAAAAATTCGCCTCGGTGATGAAGCGCGTGCAGCTTCGACTTGTCGAAAAACACCCCGGTCTCCTTGTTGCGGATAAACGCGTCGTCTTCCCATGAATCCCACAGTCCCCTGGCTACCTCGATATACTCCTCCGCCATGCGATAACGCTCGGGATGGGTCGGATGCCGTTCCTTGCCGAAGTTGAGGGCCGAGCCTTCAAGCGGGGACGTCACGACATTCCACCCGGCTCTGCCTCCGCTGATATGATCCAAGGATGCGAACTGCCTGGCAACGTTGAACGGTTCGCTGTAAGAGGTTGACAGCGTGCCGACGAGTCCGATTCTGCTTGTCGCTGCGGCCAGCGCGGATAGGATCGTAACCGGCTCGAAGCGGTTCAGGAAATGCGGGATCGATTGCTCGGTAATATAGAGCCCGTCGGCGATGAAGACCAGATCCATTTTACCGGCTTCGGCAATTCGGACTTGTCGTTTGTAGAATTCCAAGCTGACGCTTGCATCCGTCCGGATGTCCGGATGCCTCCACAAACCGATATGCGCGCCTACGCCCTGTAAGAGAGCACCGAATTTGATCGCTTTTTTCTTGGCCATGCACTACCACGCTCCTGTTTGGTCGAATTATTCATACTGGCGAGTTCCTTCTCCGTTCCTATCCCCCGACTTGACATCTCCAATAGAAATAATAGGAAAAAGATATCGCTTAGCTTAGCACTGCCTTTTCCCGACGGTCCAATAGATTTTCATTCAAAAAGCATGAAAAATTCGATACGTAAGTTTAAAGAAAATCACTGGATTTTAAATTGAATTTAACGGTTTACAGGTCTGTTTTCCTTTAAATTCATATGCAAAACAGCCTATTGATTTTGTACTATGAAGTGTTAAAAGCTGCGCGGCGATGAAATCGTGAATGCGCATGGCGCTGCAGACATCCTTAAGCTTCTCCTTACTTACGTCGTTCAGACCGGTCGATTTCCCTCCGCCGCTGGCACCGACCAGCGCGATTTTCCGTCCGATGGGAAACAGCGGTGACTTGTGCACGATCATGCAAGCGGAGCGGCCGATACACCGCATACATTTATCCTTTTTTGGAATAATATCGGAAGCCATCCTGGAAGAATCAGAATCGGAGCGTGTATTTATTGTCTATCGTGGCCATGCTGCAGCGTCATTACGCGCACGACAACGATTTCATTTCGCGTCATATCCACCTCGGAACTGACGATATTACGGTGCTGGGATTAAAGTCGTTGATCGACTTCCCTCAGACGATCTCGATGATCCGAGATCTCATCCAAGTCGAAGACTTGGCCGAACACGGTCTGCGCGAGGTAGTCGTCGGACTCGGGGACGACTTCTCGTCCCGTCCTTCCCATGCGTTCGTCGCCGAAATTCAGATCGGCATGCTGCTCGTCGTCCATGAGACCTCCGCTACCTGCGTCAGCCTGATTCCGGTGCCGCAGACGCTCAGCCGTTCGATATCGGCGCCGCTGACCGAGAATAGCATCATGGGTTCGAACAGCGCTTTCAACGAGGATATGGAAACGAACATCGGGCTGCTCCGAAGGCACACGAATGCCGACAGTCTTGAGCTCGCAACCTACTCGTTCGGGAAAACCTTGCAGAACCGCGTGACCGTGTCCTATCTGAAGGGCAGCATCGATCCCGCATTCCTGCGGACGCTGATTGCGGCCATCGAATCGAAGCTGAACCTGGAAGTAAACAACGCGCAGGATCTCATGAAAGTGCTCGGCCTGTCTTCCTTCAATCTGATCACCCATTACCATACGACGGAAATGCCGCAAACCGCAATGCGCGCGTTACGCAACGGAAGAGCCGTGCTCTTCATCGAACGGATTCCGTTCGCGCTCGTCCTGCCGAGCTTATTCACGGATTTATTCATGACCGAAGACGACCGGAATCTGACGCCCGTCTTCTCGGTCTTACTGCGCTTACTGCGCCTGGTCGGCGTTCTCACCACGCTTATCGCGCCGGGTCTGTACGTCGCGCTCGTGTCCGTCAACCCGGACGTGCTGCGGTTCGAGCTGGCGCACTCGATCGCCAAGAGCCGGCTGGACGTGCCCTATCCGGCAATCGTGGAGACGCTGCTGCTGTTATTCGTCCTGGAGCTGTTGATGGAGGCCATCATCCGGCTCCCTTCCAGCGTCGGTCCGACCGTTACGATGGTCGGCGGCATCGTGCTCGGGCAAGCCGCCGTATCGGCGAAGCTGGTCAGCAACCTGCTCATTATCGTGCTTGCCGTCATCACCATTTCAAGCTCAACGGTCGTCGGCATCCAGAATTCGATGTCGGTTCGATTGTTCAAGTATCTGCTCTTGTTTCTATCCGCCGCTTTCGGCGTGCTGGGTCTCATGTCGGGACTCGTGATCATCTGTTCGTATATAGCCGGATTCCAGACGCTTAACGTCCCTTATCTGCAATCAAGAAAGCCCAAAGGTGAATGACATGCACAAAAATTTACAAGTTCCGCTTGTTTTTATCATCACGCATATGGGGTTGATTTTCTTTATGTATCCCACCGACCTCATCGCAAGTACCGCGGAAACCCATTGGGTGCCCATCCTTACCGGGTTCGTGCTGCAATTCGCGTTGCTGGCCTTGTACATGAAAGCCGTACGATTCTATGGCAACCAGAACATCGTCACGACGCTGATGAAGCAGAGCAAGTGGCTGGCTTGGGCGATTCTGCTCCCGGTCATGCTGCATCTGGCCATGATCGCCGTCCTGGCGGTGAGGGCCTATTCGGAGATCATATCAATCATTTTCTTATCGAATACGCCGCTCTGGATTCTCATGTGCCTGCTGATCGTGATTCCGACCTTCATCGTCATGCATGGCGGCGTACGGGGGCTGATGAAGACCGGCCTGCTATTAAGCCTCGTGTTTCTCCTGCCGGCGATATTCGTCCTTGTGTACGCTCTCCAAAACATCGATCCGCATTACGCGCTGCCGCTGCTTCCGAACGATCCGAAGGACTTCTCGTTTCTTACCTATTCCTCCTTCTACAAATGCTTGTTCGCGTTCTCGGACTGCTTCCTCTTCCTGGGGTTCGTGCCGCCCTATGTCCCGTATAAAGCAAAATCCATCTATATCGCCAGCCTGATGCTCCTGCCGTTGTTCATGCTGTCCGTCTATATCCCGATTCTGACGCTAGGCGAAGAAACGGCCAAACAGCTGGAGTTCCCCTTTATCTTCACGATCGATACGATCGAGATCGATTGGCTGATGTTCGAACGGGTCTCGATGTTCCTGGTTCTAAGCTCCCTCGCCTTCATCATGCTTTTCATCGCTTTGGTTCTCTGGCTGCTGGTCAATATTTTCCGGCACAGCATCAAGGACGTGAAGACGTCGATCCTGCATCCGGTGCTCTCCGTTCTCACGTTCGCAGCATGCCTGTTCATTCCCACCTTGAACGCGACCGAGGCATTCCTCCATTGGGAAACCATCCTTCTTGGGTATGTGGCGATCGTCACGCCGTTCGTCCTTCTCCTGACGGGGCGGCGTCATTTCAAGCAGCTGAGCAGGGATGCAGGATGAGAGCGACGGTGAAGTGGACGGTCGCGGTCGCCTTATTGTTCTTGCTCGGCGGCTGTTGGGACAACAGGGATATCAATCATCGCTCCCTGCCGATCGCCATGGGCATTGCTTACAAAGAAGGCGGCTATACGATCTATCTGGATATTCCAAGCGTGAGCGAGGATAAAGAAGAAATCCAGATCATCTCCGACCATGGGGATTCCATCAACGAGGTCATCGACCATATCAGCATGAACATGGAGAGCCAGGTCGATTTGCTCCATCTTAAAGTGATCCTTGTCGATCAAGCGTTTGCGAAGCACGGCTTGGCCGAAGGCGTTGCAAGCATCATTCGTTCGAGGTACATCGCGCCCAAAACGACGTTCGTCATTTGCGACGAACCGCTCGACAAGTTCTTCAACCATATCGACGCCAGTTCAACGGATGACGGAACGGCAATCTACGACTATTTCCAGAAGAATGCCGGCTGGAGCCCCAATATCGCTTATACGCCGACTTGGCGGATCTTCAGAAGCATCCATTCCTACACCCACGATGTCGTCATACCCATCATCAAATCGGGGGACTCGACGGTGATCAAGAGCACGGGCTCGGCGATCATGAAGAACGGCAAAATGGTCGGAAGAATGACCAATGAAGAAACGCTGCTGTACAACGTCTTCACCGGCGTGAATACCCAAGGAAAAATCGAAGTCATGGGCCATGCCACGGTGCAGATCGTCAGCAGCCGCGTCGGAAATCGGAGCCGCATGGAGCAAGGCCGGCCTCGTCTAAGAAGCACGGTGCATCTCAAAATCACCGTCATCGATACCGAGGGAAGTCCTTCGATGCAATTGATTAAATCGGAGCTACAGGAGCTTGTCTCGAAAGGTTTCGTGCAGCTGTTCATGAAAGTTCAGAAGAGCGGTGCCGATATCTTCGGACTCGGCCAGTATTTCCGCGATGATCTGACGCGTTCGCAGCTGTCCGGGTGGCGAACCGATTATTTGCCGAACATGAAGGTGGATCTCCACGTGAAATCGACGATAAGGAATACCGGTAATTTGAAAGCGCGGAAACACGGGGGCCGGCTGGCACGCGGACCGGGACCGGTGTCGTGATAAAGCCTGATTTCTCAGGCCGTTCAGACGCAGAGAAACCCCGGCTACTCATAAGCCGGGGATTTCTAATGCATATAATCGCGGCTGGAAACAACGCCAACGGCGATTTCCTATCGGTAATTGGCATCTTCTTGGGCCGTCGCGGAGATTTCTTCCGGAAGCTGCCCGAATGACATGCCTGGCACGACGCGCGGCTTGTAATCGATGACGTCGGAGGAATAGATCGCCACGAATAATTTGCCTGGGGCTACCTGTGCTCGGATAAGGATCGGCTGATTGTAGCCGTTCTCGAAGACGAAATCGGGACCGTTCCAGCTGACGGTCGCGTCGCGCCCCGGCCTCACGTACGGCACGTGCCGGCTGTGCGAGTAGCGCTTCACGATACGCAGCCCCGCGCGGTCGCTCGCATTGAACAACGTCGAAGACACTTGGCATATTCCGCCGCCGATTCCCTCCGATAATTCGCCTCTGACGATGATCGGTGCTTCCAGGTAGCCGGTTTCTCTCGTACGCTCGCCGACAACCAGATTGAATGAGAACGTCTCCCCGGGGAAAATGACCGTATTATTGATCGCTTGCGCCGCCAGCTTGATATTATGCGCGCGATTCTTGTTGCGATTATTGTAGTAGGTGACGTACTGGCCGATCGGCTTCTCCTTAATGTTCGCCAGCAGCTCGCGGTCAACCCGCGGATAGACGGCGGCAAGCGGCGCATCGATGACGGATGAGCCGCTGCCATAGAAGAAGGCAAAGAATTTCGCGGTAAATTCCATCCGATTGAGTTTGTGCCCGCTCACTTCGGGTATGATTCCGCCTCGATCGCTAATGGCCGCATTTCGAGGGGCTTCATAACTTTGCCGTTCCAAGGTTTTCATAAGTGCGTCGAATTTGTCCAAATCCACCATCGTAAAGCCGGGCGACGCGTAATCGGCGCGTTCGATCACGACGGGGTTTCGCCCCCGAAGATTCACGGATAGCTGCTCGTCGCTGCCGCCCAGCTGAAGTTGTCCCAACATTATCGTCGCCAAGAGCCACTTCATAACGCGTTCTCCACGTTTTCGATGGTCCATGGCTGCATGACGGAGCTTCTGCGCAGTTGAAAGACGAGCGACTTCTCCGCCTTCCGGAAACCGTCGCGGTAGATAACCGCTTTGGCCGGTACATCGACGGTCAGCAGATCGGAAGATGCGGTCCCCTCATATTGCGACTCTCTGCGGATGGCTATGACATCGGCCGCCTCCTCCTTCAGTCGCACCAGCTGCTCATGGTTGCGATACGGGAAAATCGCGGTCATGATCTCGGAGTCCCGCTGGTTGATCGCGATGAAAAACAGCTCCACCAAGTCGTTAGGCGAAGCCTGCTGCGCATATTGCCGGAGCTTTCCGGCCGCTTTATGCACCATGGTCTGATGATCCCTGTCGACGCTCCCGGTTTTGTGCGTGCTGCTGCCTAGAAAGTGGATGCAAAAATGTCCCTGAAAATCGTTGTCCGGGATACCGTCCCCGCCGTGCGGCATGCCGTTCATGGAACCGGCGATGGTTTGACCGTCCTTCACGACAAGGACGGCCCTGCGTCTCCAGCTCCACTTCCCTTGATAGATCCGCTTCATGATTTCCGTATCGCGCTTCGTCAACGGCTGCACGTCGGCATGCGTGCTTCCCGCTCTCCGCTGGACTTCGAACCGCAGACCGGTCTCTAGATCGACAACGGAGAGAATCGATTTCATCGGAATGATCGTTTTCGCCTCGGGCCACGTTAGCAATCTTCCGTAATGCTTCGACTTCATAGCGGATACATGGGCAGCAAGCTGTTGTCTCATTACTCCGCCAAGCTGGATCGCCGTGGAATTCGCCGTATCGTAGAGTTGATAAGACGGATCGATGCTATACGTTTTATCGTTGATGGACAAATAGGTATCGGAAATGGGAACATAGGCAGTTTGCTGCGTGACGCCTTTCGAAACCGCATCGACCCATTTTTTGGAATCGAGCAGCATCTGGGATGCCATGACGGCATTTGGAGAAGTTTTGACGATCAGCTGCACGGAAGGTTCCTCCGATTGAAGTGCCAATGCTCGCACGGGATCGCAAAACAACGCAAAAAAGGCGGTGCCGATCAGGCACAATCGCTGTATACCCTTACCTTTCATACTGTATTCTCCCTTCTGACTTACACTATTGCTTAAAGGGAGGTAAACCATGCGTGGAAAAATATAACATGCCGACCTGTCTGATTCATCGCGGCCGTCCTGCCATTCCCGCCAGAAAAGTGAGCATGAATTGGACCGCAAGGCGAGAGGTTACGTTGCGAACATCCACGGACGGATCGATACAAACGAAATCGATCGCCGCCACCTGCGGCAAAGCGCCTAATCGGTAGAGCGCGTCGAGCGCATCCCAAGGACTCATCCCCCCTGTCCCGATGGCCGGACATCCCGGAGCGAAGGCTTGATCGATCACGTCGACGTCGAAGCTGACATAGATGGCTTCCGTACCGTCGCCGGCAATCGCAAGCGCCTGATCGATAATGGAATCGATGCCCATGCGCCTTACATCGCGCGAAGTGAAAACGCGGACCCCTTTGGCCGCCACATAATCGTGATAAGGCTTCGCGTTCATGAACCCGCGGATGCCGATTTGCACGATATGACGGCCCTCTGCGAGACCCGACTCCAGAATACCGCGAAAAGGCGTCCCGTTGGTGACCCCGCCGTCTTCGAAATTGCGCACGTCATGGTGCGCGTCAAAGTGGATGATTCCGATTTTTCGGCCGGGGTAGCGCTCGGCGAACGCTCGGACCGACGGGCAGCTGATGGAATGGTCGCCGCCCATGACGATTGGAACGATCGCCGGCTGAACCTCGTACAGCGCGCGCAGACTCTCCTCGATTCGCCGATGGCATTCCGCGATGTCCGTCACGTGCATGCGGATGTCGCCCAGATCGCGGACGGCCATGTCCTGCAGGTCGACTCCGTACTCCATGGAATACGTCGTAAAGGATTTGAACGCGGCGCGTATCGCCGCCGGCGCTGTCGAAGCGCTCGATATCGAAATCGAAGATTTCGATATCGGGACGCCGACGATTCCCGCAAGCAGCGGCTCCGCGCCGTCCCATTGCCGAATCCAATGCGCGACCTTCGTCTCGTATCGGTCTTTATAGGCCGCCTGTTCCGGCGATTTCAAATAGGGGATCTCCCGGTTCATGGCATCGCCTCCCCGGAGCTTGTCAGCGGCTTGACGATTTGCCGGTTCCATACGGCAGCCTCCCCGTTCTTGATTACGCCGTACGTATGGTTGATGCCGAAATGGTACGGCAGATAAGCGAGATTCGGCGCATCGAACAGCGCGATGTCCGCGCGTTTCCCGACCTCGATCGTACCGATCCGCTTTCCTCGCCCGATCGCGCCAGCCGCGTTGATCGTGCAGGCCGTGAGAATTTCTTCCGGCGTCATCTTCAAGTTCAGCGATGCCAGCACGATCACGAGCTGCATGGATTCGCTCGGACATGAACCGGGGTTGTAATCCGTCGCCAGCGCGACGGGCAGGTTGAACGTATCGATCATGTCCCGCGCGCGGGCGTGTTTGTTCAGGCCCAGGTTAAACGACGTGCCGGGCAGCAGAACCGGAATAACGCCTCTCGACGCCAGCTTGCGCAGTCCTTCGTCGGATGCAGCCAGCAGATGATCGGCGGATATCGTTCCGAGCTCCCCTGCTAATTCGGCGCCGCCGAGCGATTCGATCTCGTCGGCGTGGATTTTGGGAAGCAGGCCGCAGCGCAGCCCCTCCAGCAAGATACGTCGGGATTGCTCCACGGTAAAGACGCCCTGCTCGCAAAAAACATCGCAAAACTCGGCCAGTCCTGCTTCCGCGATCATGGGAAGCATCCCGCAGACGAGGTCCGCGTACTCGTTCGTCCGCCCTTTGAACTCGGGCGGTACCGCATGCGCGCCCATGAACGTTGACGCCACGTCGAGCGGATGGCTATCGTCTAACCGCTTCGCCGCGCGCAGCTGTTTCAGTTCGTCTTCCAAGGAGAGCCCGTAGCCGCTCTTCGCTTCCACCGTCGTGACGCCTTGCAGCAGCATGATGTCGAGGCTGCGGCTGGCTTTCTCGTACAGCTCCCGTTCGCTCGCCGCGCGAGTCGCTTGAACGGTGCTCAGAATGCCGCCGCCTCGAGCCAATATCTCCAAGTAGGGCATGCCGGCGCGTTTGAGCGCAAGCTCGTGCTCGCGCGATCCGCCGTGCACGAGATGCGTATGCGGATCGACGAGGCCAGGCGTGGCCAAGCAGCCGCGCGCGTCAAGCGTTTCCACGATTTCCGTTCCGTTCAATGCTTCCAATACTTCCGCTTCGGGACCGACAAGCGCAATCAGGCCGTCCCGAATTGCGATCGCAGCGTCCGGAACTTCCCGGATCTCGTTCATTTCCTTCCCGCAGCGTGGCGTGTCCCCGACCGGGGTAACCAAGCAGCCAATACCGGTCAACAGCAGGTCGATTCGTTCGATGGCTAATCACCTCCAGTTTGTTGCGATTCCTCGCGCATCGGTATGCGGATGCCATGTTTCTCCGCGGTTTCGATCGCTTCGTCATAACCCGCATCCACGTGACGGATTACGCCCATGCCCGGGTCGGACGTCAATACGCAGCGAAGCCGTTCCGCCGCTTCTTCGGTACCGTCCGCCACGACGACCATCCCGGCATGCAAGGAGTACCCCATGCCGACGCCTCCTCCATGATGCACGGAGACCCAGGATGCACCGGACGACGTGTTGATGAGCGCGTTCAGAATCGCCCAATCGCCGACCGCGTCGGAGCCGTCCTTCATCGCCTCCGTTTCCCTGTTCGGCGAAGCCACGGAGCCGCAGTCCAGGTGGTCGCGGCCGATCACGACCGGAGCCTTCAACTCGCCGCTTCGAACCATGTCGTTCAGCGCGAGACCGAACTTCTCCCGTTCCCCGTAACCGAGCCAACAGATGCGCGCCGGCAGCCCTTGGAACGCGACGCGCTCTTGCGCCATCTCGATCCAGCGGCGCAGACGATCATTCTGCGGGAACAGGCGAAGGACGAGCTCATCCGTCTTATGGATATCTTCCGGATCTCCGGAGAGCGCGACCCATCGGAACGGTCCTTTGCCTTCGCAAAACAATGGGCGGATATAGGCCGGCACGAAGCCCGGGATATCGAAGGCGGCCGCAACGCCTTCGTCGAACGCGACTTGACGAATGTTGTTGCCGTAGTCGAAAACGACGGAACCCGCCTGCCGCAAGTCGAGCATGGCCCGAACGTGAATCGCCATGCTTGCCTTGGCGAGCCGAGCGTAGCGTTCGGGATCGCGCGCCCTCAGAACGGCCGCTTCGTCCAAGGTGAAGCCCGCAGGGATATAGCCGACGAGCGGATCGTGCGCGGAGGTTTGATCGGTTACGAAATGCGGCCTGATGCCCCGGCGGACGAATTCAGGGTACACGTCCGCCGCGTTCCCTACGAGACCGATGGCGAGCGCCCGTTGCTCGGCAAGCGCTTGATCGGCCAACGCCAACGCATCATCCAGCGTTTCCGCCAGCACGTCGCAGTACCTCGTCCGGATGCGACGTTCGATTCGGCTGCGATCGATTTCGACGGCAATGACGACGCCTTCGTTCATCGTAATCGCAAGCGGCTGCGCGCCGCCCATGCCGCCAAGCCCGGCCGTTAAAGTCAGCGTGCCTTTCAACGTCCCCCCCGCATGTTGACGGGCCGCTTCGGCGAACGTTTCGTACGTGCCCTGCAGAATTCCCTGCGTCCCGATATAGATCCAGCTGCCCGCGGTCATCTGACCGTACATCATCAGCCCTTTGCGCTCAAGCTCGCGGAAGTGCTCCCACGTCGCCCATTTCGGCACGAGCACGGAGTTGGACAGCAGCACGCGAGGCGCGCGTTCATGCGTCCGGAAGACGCCGACCGGCTTGCCGGACTGAATGAGCAGCGTCTCGTCGTTCGCAAGCCGCCGCAGCTCGCGCACGATGGCGTCATAAGCAGGCCAGCTGCGCGCGGCTTTGCCGATGCCGCCATAGACGACCAGCTCCTCGGGGCGCTCCGCGACGTCAGGGTCAAGATTATTCATCAGCATGCGGAGCGCGGCTTCCTGCACCCAGCCCTTGCAGGACAATTCCGTGCCGCGCGGGGCTCGGATGTCGCGTCTTGAATCGGCCGGCTTATTCATCGTCATAGCGGATTCCTCCCATGGCTTGCGATTGGTTAATACAACGAACCGGCGACGGCCTCCACCGCATCCAGCCACTCGCCGGACAACAAGGCGGCCGCCGTGCGCTCGATATCTTCGGACATGGACCGGTCCTGGGCGACCGGCCGAACGAGCGCGCGCAGTTTATCGTAGAGTACGCGAGTCGCGGGCGCCAAACCGTCCGCACCGACGAAATCGGCAGCTTCGGCCGCGCAGATCAGCTCGATCGCCAGCACTTTGGATACGTTGCCGACGACCTGTACCGCATGCCTCGCGGCCGTCGTTCCCATGGATACATGGTCTTCCTGATTGGCCGACGACGGGATCGAATCCACGCTCGCGGGATGGGCGAGCACTTTGTTCTCGGAGACGAGCGAGGCGCTGACATACTGCGTAATCATCAGGCCTGACGCGAGGCCCGGGGCGTGGCTGAGGAAGGGAGGCAGCCCGCCGGAGAGCGCCGGATTCACGAGCCTTTCTGTGCGTCGTTCGGAAATATTCGCGAGCTCGCTCATGCCGATCTTTAGAAAATCCATCGCGAACGCGATCGGCTGGCCGTGGAAGTTGCCGGACGAGACGACCTTGCCTTCTTCTAGGAACAAGAGCGGATTGTCCGTTGCGGAATTGATCTCGATCGTAAGCTTATCCCGCACGTACGCCAGCACT
This sequence comes from Paenibacillus sp. J31P316, assembly GCF_056269105.1. NCBI lineage: Bacteria > Bacillati > Bacillota > Bacilli > Caryophanales > Paenibacillaceae > Paenibacillus > Paenibacillus sp. J31P316. The sequence continues at coordinate 364,274 of NZ_JBWDNI010000002.1, forward strand.
TGCCGGGTAGCGCCATGCACCTGAGGCAGGCAGCGGAGCGAGTACGCATCCTGGACCCGGATCTCTCCTTGCCCCGTGGTCAATCGGCTTCCCTTCAGCAGCGCGCGGAGATTCTTCGCCACGCCGATCTGTTCGGGATACGGGCGCGCAAGGTGCACCTCCTCCGCGAATGCCTCGGGGATTCCGCGCAGGCTTTCCAAGGTGAGCGAAGCGATCGCGTCGGCAATCTGAACCAGCCGATAAGATTGCATGAAAGTCAACGTCCCGATCGACGTCATGATCTGGGTTCCGTTGATGAGCGCTAGCCCTTCTTTGGCCTGCAGGGCGATCGGTCGGAGTCCGGCCCGCGCCAGCGCTTCCTCGCCCGGAAGCCGCTCGCCCAAGTAGGTAGCTTCACCTTCGCCCATCAGCACGAGCGCGAGATGGGATAATGGCGCCAGATCGCCGCTGGCGCCGAGCGAGCCTTGCTCCGGAACGACCGGGTGCACGCCGCGATTGACGCAGTCGATCAGCAGCTGCAGCGTTGCGGGCCGAACGCCGGAATAGCCTTTGGCAAGCGCATTGGCGCGAAGCAGCATGAGCGCCCGCACGGTTTCCTCCGGCAGCGGGCGGCCGACGGCGCAGGCATGGCTGCGGATTAAATTGATTTGCAGCTTCGCGGAATCTTGCGGCGAGATTTGCACGTCGCTGAATTTCCCGAACCCCGTGCTTACCCCATACACGACTTTTCCGGCGGCCGCCAGCTCCTCCACCATCTCGCGGCAGCGTGCGACCCGTTCGCCTGCTTCGCTGCTCAGCACGACCTCCCTTTGTTCAAAAGCGACTTCCATGACGGTTTCAGGCGTCAGATTCCGTCCGTCCAGTAGGATAGGCGTCATGTCAACACCCCTCTCTTGTTGTAGCAACAACGATTTCAAAAATAAAATCCCCTTTCTTGCTTTACCATAAGAAAGGGACCGAGCGGAAGCTATCAGCTTCCACGCGGTCCCTTTTTGCGAAGGGCGGTATGCGATTGTCCCGTATCAAGCTTTCGCCCATACTTCAACGCTAACCACTCATTTCCATTCAATTGGCGGTTCGAATCCCTTTTATTGTCACATGTGGACTTGAATGCTGTCAATGGTTTCCTGCTCATTGTTCACAGAAGTTCAACGTACCCTTCCGTTCCATGCACGCGAATTCGCTGCCCGTCTCGGATCAGCTTGGTTGCATTCTCCACGCCGACGACTGCCGGTAACCCATATTCACGCGCGATTACGGATCCATGGGTCATCAGCCCGCCGACTTCGGTGACGAGGCCTTTGATCGCTACGAACAACGGCGTCCAGCTAGGATCGGTAAAGGAAGTGACCAGGATATCTCCTTCTTCGAGATTGGCCTCTTCCATGTCCAAGATGACGCGTGCGCGACCTTCTATGACGCCGGAAGATACAGCCAGACCTGCGATCGCATCGGCTGGCAGATGTTCTCGATTGTACTTCCCTGCAATGATTTCGCCATCGGACGTAATCACGCGCGGCGGCGTTAGTTTTTCATATCCGTTGTAATCCTCTCTTCGCTTGCCGATGATTCGGTAATCCAGCGTATGCGTGCGCACGACATCATGAAGCTCTTCGAAAGCGAGATAATAGATATCTTCGACTTCATGAATAACGCCTGCTTGCACGAGTCGTTCTGCTTCTTTCAACATAGCCTGCTTATACACGAAGTAGCGGCTCACCATGCCGTATTTGGGATATTCCCGATACCCGATATAATTCCGGACGAGATCGATCCTTCGTTTGGTCTCTTCGGCTTTTTGTTCGCCATCCGGCAAGGACTTCAAGCGATCCAGTAATTCCTGTTCCTTGGCTATAGCTTCCCGCAGCCCTTGCTCGAATTTCCGTTTGCCGGCATTCGGCTCGAAGTTTTTGATATTACTTAGAATCAGCGGGACAAGAGTAATGGGTTTCTCGCTCCAACGCGTTCTTGTCAGGTCGATTTCTCCCGCGCATCGCATGCCGTATTTGCTGAGATAATCATTCAGGGCGTCCAACGTTTCCTGACCGCCATCCAGTTGAACGAGTTCATCCAAGAAGCGCTCCTCTTTCGCATGCTGCAAATAAGCAATGACTTCCGGATAAGGCCGAATCGCGTCCGCGACATCCATCAGCGCAAGTCCCATTTCCGACGTAATATTGTTCGGGACGGATTGGGAAAGCGTGTCCGCCGCGCTTTTCTCACCCAGCCATTCGTTCATGCTGTCATTGATCCAGGAGGAAGCGTTCATGGCAGCCATAAAGACGCTCGTGCTCTGCGGGTCGAATAGGATCTTCTTCAATTCTTCCAGATCTTCCACTATATAATCAAATAACTCCGATCCCGATTTGCTTTGGATGGTTTGTTTTAACTCTGCGATCGAGGTCTGGTTTCGCTTAATCAGATCCGCAACGATTGCCGGATCGCTGTCCGTCGGCACCGGCAGATCCGATAGGCTTCTTCTCGGACCCGGCGCATTCCCTTCATTCGGCGCCAATGGAATAAAATCTCGCTCGACGATCGTCGTAAGCGCGTCTTTGATCAGCGGATCGGACGATCCCAACGTGTGGATCAGCGTTTCTCTGCCGGCGGGCGAAGCCAGCATGGGCGTAGCATCGACAAACAACCTCCCGCCGGCTGTACGCATGGGTGCACGGGTCGTTAACAGGTAAAACGACAATCCCAACGGTTTTATGGGATCGGTCATCATTTGTTGATGTCCGACGGATAAATAGACGCGATTGGCCTCATCGCTCGCTTCCGGGATGGGGTATAACGTCGTGATTGGCCGACTCTGGACAATAAAGAAGCTATCCTGGTCCAAACACCATTCGATGTCTTGGGGGCTGCCGAAATGAGCTTCGATCTGTCTCCCGATGCTTGCTAGCCGTAAAATTTGTTGATCCGAAAGGGTTTGCGTCATTTGCTGATCGGGATCGATCGGCTTGACCTCCGTACCGCCTTCTTGTCGTCCATAAATCGCTACTTTCTTGGCCGCGATCCGCTTGTCGACGATTTCTCCTTCCCTCACTTGATAGCCATCGGCAGAGACCAAGCCCGAGACGAGCGCTTCTCCAAGTCCAAAGCTGGCATCGATGGATAGAAGCTTTCGGTTCGAGGTTATGGGATCCGCGGTAAACAAGATCCCCGAAGCCTGCGGGAAAACCATCCTTTGAACGATCACGGATAGGTAAACGTGACGATGGTCAAATCCGTTTTGCATCCGATAGATGACCGCGCGATCCGTAAATAGAGAAGCCCAGCACTTGCTGATATGCTTCAAGACGGCTTCTATGCCGATGACATTCAAATAGGTATCTTGTTGACCGGCAAATGAGGCATGCGGCAGATCTTCAGCAGTCGCGCTGGAACGCACGGCATAAGCATGTTCCTTGCCAATCTCGGAATGATAGCGGGCAACTGCATGCACAACATCGGCAGGAATGGTTGCTTCCGACATGACTTGCCGGATCTTTCCGCAGATTTCACCGATCTGATCGCGATCTTCTACTTTCAGGTTGGTCAGTCGATCCAACAAAGCCTGATACGCATCGTTTTGCGCAATGGCTTGTCGGAATCCCACGGTCGTCACGCAAAATCCATCTGGTACTTCTATGTCTGGAAGGGTTGATAATGCACCTAATTGCAGCCCTTTTCCGCCGACGAGCAAGAGCTGCGTTTGTTCGATTTCCCGAAAGCCAAGAACCAATGGATCCATTCAACATCTCTCCTGACCTTGAAATTAAAAACAGTTGACTAAAGCTTATCGGCATGTTACGATAAATATATAAGATGAAATAATTATGCCGATTTAACGATACCCAGTCGTGTTTCGATTGTATCATCGTGTCCGTTTATATGCAAGATAAAGAACCTGAGTCGTGTACTCAGGTTCTTTTTTTGATTTCACGCTTTCCAGATGCATTCCTATGAGCGACCGCCAACAAGTATCCTTCCTCCGATGCGTCCCCTATCGGCCGAGGCTCGTTACGCTCAATAGAAAAGACTGCCGACATCTGTCGGCAGTCCTCGAGGATTTCCAATATGAACATCGTTATTATTGAGCTGCCCGCAACGAAGCCGGCAGATTCGGCGTGAAGAGCGGCGCGGTTCTGGCCTTCGTCGATTGCTCGAACGAGTAAGCCAGGCTCAGAAGCTTCTGCTCGCTGTAAGCTAGACCGTAGAACGAGATGCCAACCGGCAAGCCGTCTTTGGTCGCGCCGGCAGGAACCGTCACTTCCGGGTAACCGGTAGACGACGCGACGTAGCTGGCAGCGTACGTGTCGTAAGCTTCGCACTTGTATGTCGGATCCTCGCGGTCGAAACGCGGGGATGCCGGGCAGGACATCGTCGGGAACACGATCGCGTCCAGCCGGTTTGCTTTCATGATGTTCTGAATTTCGGCGCGCGTCGCCGGAATGATCTTCTGCACGATTTGCTTGTATGCGGCCGAGTTCTTGTTTGCCGCCGCGGCCAGCGCTTCCTTCAGTCCTTCAAGGCGCGCCGGGTTGACCGGCGTAGCCGAGCCGAGCACCTCCGGCGATTCGCTGATGTCGATGATGTCCTGCAGCGTCTTCGGCTGGTCTTGCGGCAGACGGCCCAGATACTTCTCCAGTTGGACCTTGAATTCCGCGTCTCCGACCGGCCCAAGCACCGGCGTCCATAAGTAGCTCGTCGACTTCGAGAAGGTGACGGGCACGAACTGCGTTCCCATCCCTTTCATGCCGGCGATCGCCTTGTTGACGACGCCGTCCACCTCGGCATTGTCGCCGAAGAAGCCGGTTGCGATGCCGATCCGCGCCGTCTTGAGCGAGGCGGCGTTCAACCCGGCGCTGTAGTCAACCGCGTGTTTATCCGCAGCTCTCGTTGCGTAGTCGTTCTTGTCCGTTCCAGCCATGGCGCCGAGCGCGATCGCCGCATCCGTCACGCTTCTGGCAAGCGGACCCGTCGTATCGAATGAGAGCGCGGCGGGGATGACGCCGCTGCGGCTGGTCAAGCCGAGCGTAGGACGGATGCCGACGAGTCCGGTTACGTTGGCAGGTCCTCGGATGGAGCCGGACGTATCCGTGCCCAGGCCGAATACCGCAAAGTCGGACGCGACGGCCGCGGCGGAACCGCTGCTCGAGCCGGAGGCATCGCGGTTCAGGTTGTACGGATTGAGCGTCAATCCGCCGAGCGAGCTATAACCCAAACGGCCGTAGGATGCCGCGAATTCGGACATGTTCGTCTTCGCGATCACGATCGCGCCCGCGTCGATCAGCTTCTGGACGGCGAAGGCGTTCTTGGCCGGGTAGGACGATTTCAACGTCACGGATCCCGCCGTTGTTGGCATGCCGACCACGTCGTAATTGTCCTTCACGACGATCGGAATGCCGTGAAGCTTGCCCCGCGGCCCCTTCGCCTTGCGTTCCGCATCCAGTCGCTTGGCAAGGTCGACGGCTTTATCGTTCACCGTGATGATGGCGTTCACGTGCGGGCCGGTATTATCGTACGCCGCGATGCGGGCCAAATAATAGTCGACTAATTGCTCGGACGTCGTTTGGCCCGAATCCAGCGCCGCGGAGATTTGATCAATGCTTTTCTCGAACGGGTCGAAGCCCGTTTCCTTCGCGTCGGCGTTCTTCAAAGGAACGATGGCTATTGCCAATACCAGTGCTAAAACAACTTTGAATACGTTTCTCATCATGATACCGCTCCTCCTGGTGTCGACAAAATTATATGTTAGATTACTTAACATAATTTAAGGTAGGATAAGAGGGTTGTCAATAATCATTCTAGATTACGTCTAAAAAATAAGGTTTTCCGAAAAATGAATGCGCTATTATGTAAGATTTCATGACATTTATGATATTTGGGGTTGCAACAACGCAAAAAAGCCGCGGTCTACGCGGCCTTTCAATCTCGATATCCATTTGCGTCAGCTCGTCCAGTTGTCTCGAATAAATTGATCGCGTCCGGACTTCTCGCGGTCTTCCTTATAATCGTCAGGATTCTTCTTATGGTAATCCTGATGATAATCTTCGGCTGCATAGAAGGTCGCCGCCGGTAAAATCTTCGTTACGATCGGTTTGTCGAACCGGCCGCTCGATTCCAATGCTTGTTTCGATTGAAGGGCCAGCTCTAATTGCTGCTCGTTGTGGTAGAAGATCGCGGTCGTATATTGCGTGCCTCGATCATGGAATTGCCCAAACTCGTCTGTCGGATCAATTTGCGGCCAATACAGCTCCAATAACCTTTCATACGGGAAAATCGCCGGGTCAAACGTAATTTGGACGGCTTCGATATGCCCCGTCTCTCCCGTTTTCACTTCTTCGTACGTAGGATCTGCCTTCGCGCCTCCGGTGTAGCCGGATACGATCCCCATAATGCCGGGCAGCTCTTCAAACGGCGTTACCATGCACCAGAAACACCCGCCGGCAAACGTTGCTTTTTCCATGTTACATTTCCTCCCTTGATGTCATTCTCCGAGTTCTTGACCGATCGCCTTATGCAAGCCCGATGATTCCATCATGATAGCACAAATTCATCGCATCATCATTTCACAGAAACTGATCATCAGAGTATATGCCCTTTCGGACGAAAAACTCGTACACTGATAACTACAAGGAGGCGGTTCGATGTTGACTTCGCAAGTGTTCGTCGGGAGCGTGTTTCTCGCCGGGATCCTTTCCTTCTTCTCGCCGTGCATCTTGCCCATGCTGCCCGTGTATCTGGCCCATCTCGGCGGTACGGCTCCGGGGAGCGATTCGCGTTCGGTCCAATGGGGCAAGCTGCGGCTTCATCCCTCCTTGGTCGGGAATACGTTATTCTTCACGCTCGGCATATCCTTCGTGTTCGTGCTCCTCGGATTCGGAGCAGGCGGGCTCGGAAGCGTGATCAACGCCTCTTGGTTCATCGATGCCTGCGGGATTGTCGTCATTGCGTTCGGGTTGTTCCAGACGGGAATCGTCAAACTGCTCTTCATGCAGCGCGAGAAGAAGATCACTGTCGCCTGGAAAGGAAAAACGGGCTTCGCCGCGGCTTTCCTGCTCGGTTTTACGTTCAGCTTCGGCTGGACGCCGTGCATCGGCCCTATTCTCGCCGCCGTGCTCAGCCTATCGGCCAGCGAAGGGTCCGCCCTGCAAGGCGGAGGCTATATGTTCGTGTACGCGCTAGGGTTAGCGATTCCGTTTCTCGTCCTTTCGCTCTTCTCGGATGTATTGATCGGACGGCTGCGAGCGTTCAACAAGCATTTGCCGACGCTCAAGGTCGTATCCGGCCTGCTGCTTATCGTGATGGGCGTGCTGCTGATGACGAACAAGCTCAATATGATTACGGCGTGGTTTAGTTAAAGACTCCACATCTAAGGAGGTTCATCATGAATCGTACCAAACGGTCGCTGTCCGTCATCGCCCTGCTCTCCCTGCTGCTGCTGCTCGCGGCTTGCGGCAATGCCAGCTCTAACTCCGCCGCCTCGAATGCAGCGAATGCTACCACGGTCAACAAAGGCCCGGCGGCGCCTAATTTCGATCTGTTGGACTTGGACGGTAACGAAGTCACGCTGGCGAGTCTCGCCGGTCAGAAGGTCTATGTGAAGTATTGGGCTTCCTGGTGTCCGATTTGCTTGGCGGGGATGGACGAGTTGAATACGTTGGCAGGTCAAAAAAACGATTTTAAAGTCATTACGATCGTCAGTCCGAATTACAACGGGGAACAATCCGCGGCTGATTTTACGGAGTGGTTCAGAGGGCTGCAGGCTGAGAATACGGGCAAAAACATCTACGTGCTGTTGGACGAAGATGGAAAATGGGCCAAGAAATTCGGCATTAGAGGCTACCCCACTTCCCTCTACATCGGCTCGGACGGCGTTCTCGTCAAAACGGCCCCGGGGCAAAATGCCAATGATGCCATCATCGATGCTTTCAAACAGATTTCGTAGAATCGTAGAGCCGCGGTAACGAAGATCATGATCGGGAGGGATTGACTTGAAAAGACTTGTAACCGCAGCATCCTTGCTGTTGCTGCTATTTACGGCGGCGTGCGGCAGCCGGATGCCCGGCAATGACAGCTCCGACACGGCGGCAACGGCGGCGGCCGGCGTCACGACCGCATCCGCAGGACCTACGACGACGCGTTCGCCGAATCCGAACGATAAGGTGGATTATTCGCAGAGCCATTTGCAAACGATTTATTTGGCCGGCGGCTGCTTCTGGGGAATCGAGGCTTATGTGTCGCGTATTTACGGCGTCCAGGACGTGACCGTCGGCTATGCCAACGGTACCGGGGCCAACCCGACGTATGACGATGTCGTTCAAGGAGACCGCGGATTCGCCGAAACAGCCGAGGTGAAGTACGATCCCGACCGTCTTCCGCTCACGGATCTGCTGACCGATTTCTTCAAAGTCATTAATCCGACCAGCGTGAATAAACAAGGGAACGATGTGGGGATCAACTACAGAACGGGGATTTATTACAGCCAAGACACCGATCTGTCCGTCATTAACGCCGTCGTCGCGAAGGAACAGCAGAAATACACGAAGAAGATCGTAACCGAAGTGCTGCCGTTAACGAATTACTACTTGGCGGAAGATTACCATCAGGATTATTTGGAGAAAAACCCGGACGGGTACTGCCATGTCGATCTTACGATCCTGGACGAACCGGTTAAAGTCGATCCCGCCTTATATTCCCGGCCGAGCGACGAGCAATTGAAACAGAAGTTGACGGATATTCAGTACAAGGTCGCCGTCCTGAACGACACGGAGACGGCTTACTCCAACGAATATTGGAATACCTTCGACGCAGGCATTTATGTCGATGTGACGACGGGAGAGCCGTTATTCTCCAGCAGCGACAAATACGATGCGGGCTGCGGATGGCCCAGCTTCACGAAGCCCATCGATCCGGACGTCGTGACTTACGACGAAGATACGAGTTACAATATGGTACGTACGGAAGTGAGGAGCCGCGTAGGCAACATCCATCTGGGCCATGTGTTCGACGACGGTCCTAAGGAATTCACGGGGAAACGTTATTGCATCAATAGCGCCTCCATCCGGTTCGTTCCGCTTGACGATATGCAAAAGGAAGGCTACGGCTATCTCCGCTCTGTCGTCGAATAACAGATTCGAGGAGTTGGGGTCGATGTATACGCTGCTGATCGTCGAAGACGAGGAGTTAGTGAGGAAAGGCATTAAGCGGCTGCTGCCGTTCGAGGAATTCAACATTACCGAGATTATCGAAGCGGACAATGGCGAGGAAGGGCTTAAGCTCTTCCTTGACCGCCGTCCCGACATCGTGCTGCTGGATATTAACATTCCGAAGCTGAACGGTTTGGAATTCGCGCGCAAAGCGAAGGAATCGAAGCCCGCCGTGAAGATCGCCGTCATTACCGGCTATGATTATTACGAGTATGCGGTCACGGCGTTGAAGATCGGCATCGACGATTACGTACTTAAACCCGTTTCCAAAACCGACGTGTACGAGGTGCTGCGGAAATTGGTGGAGAAGCTCCAAAGCGAACAGCAGCTGTCGGAGCTGAGGCATCTTGTCAGCGAGTACAAGACAACGTTTCAAATGCCGGAGGATTCGAGCAACAAGGCGGCGATCGCCCAAATCATCGAGGATAACGTCGCCAACCCGGATTTCTCGCTCGCCATGCTGGCGAATCAGGTCGGATTTAGCTCGGGCTATATGAGCGTGCTGTTCAAGCGGCTGTTCAACGTGTCCTTTCAGGACTATATCATGGGCACGCGCCTGGAACGTTCCAAGCTTCAGCTGCTCACTTCCGATATGAAAATATACGAGATTTCCACGTCCGTAGGCTTCGACAACCCGAATTATTTCAGCGCCGCCTTCAAGAAAAAGTTCGGGCTCTCTCCCCTCCAATACAGGGAAAGGATCAAACACCCGTGAAGCTGATGCCCCGTTCCCTTCAATTCCGAATCTCGTGGATCTATATGCTGATCAGCGTGTTCACGATCGGCATCATCGGCGCCATTCTCTATGTAGGCATTTCCCGGGCGGTCATGAACGAATCGGTTCAATCCGCCGATATGGCGGTTTCCAAGAGCGGCACTTTAGTCGAAATGTATATCGACCGGTTGAAGGTGCTGAGCACCATGCTTGCCCATAATCCGCAAACGATTCGAACCCTCTCCTCTCCTTCCCAGGAAGGCGAGCAGGAAGAGCTTGAATTCATTCAGCTCGCGCTTAAGTCGGATCCGAACATTAAATCCGTCGTCGTGATCGGCAAGGACGGCTATGTGCTGTCCAACGAGAAGAAACTGAACATGCGGCGTTCATCCAATATGATGAACGAACCGTGGTACGTGGCCGCGATCAACAGCACCAATCCGGTGCTTACTTCCGCGCGCATGCAGAAGTTTTCGATGGATAAGAACAACTGGGTCATCTCGATGAGCCAGGAAATCAAGGACGCGAACGATCATAATCTCGGCGTCGTGCTGCTCGATATCGAGTACAAGGGCATCGAGGATTATTTGAACGATTTGGAGCTCGGCAGCAAAGGATTCGCTTTTATCATCAACAGCGAAGGCGGCATCGTGTACCACCAAGATCCCTCTTATTTTACGGACGCAGCCAAGCAGGAACAATTAAGGACGATCAGCATGTCGAAGCAGGGCTTCGATTCATCGACGAATCTCTTGACCTACCGAACGAAGCTGCGGAATTCCGATTGGACGCTCGTCGGCGTCAGTTCCCTTGACGGACTCCGGCAAGTGCGCAATCAGCTGCTGCTCTCGTTCGTCCTGGTCGGACTTGGCCTGCTGCTGCTGATCATGCTGGTATCCCCTTTCCTGGCCAAAAGCATGACCCGGCCGATTCATCGGCTCGAGCAAGCGATGCAGAAGGTGAAGTCGGGGACGCTGGAAGTGAGCGTATCCGAAACCGGCCCGACGGAGGTCCAAGGGCTGGCGCAGCACTTCAATTCGATGGTCACGGAGATGCGGCGGCTGATGCAGGACATCGAGACGAAGGAAAAAACGCTGCACGGTTACGAGTTGAGCGTGCTGCACAGCCAGATCAATCCGCATTTTCTGTACAACACGCTCGATACGATCGTCTGGATGGCGGAATTCAACGAGAGCGAACGCGTCATTTCGACGACGAAGGCGTTAGCCAAGTTTTTTCAGCTTTCCTTGAGCGGAGGCAGCGAGCTGACGACGGTGGAGAACGAAATGAACCATGTCGCCCAATACCTCATCATTCAGAAGGAGCGTTACGGGGAAAAGCTGCAGGTTCGTCTGCATTTCGATCCGGTACTGGCCGCCAAAGTCATTCCCAAGATCATCTTGCAGCCGCTCGCGGAGAATGCGATCTATCACGGCATCCGGGAAAAAGACGGTCCGGGACTGTTGGAAATTACGGCCCTGCCAACCGACGACGGGAATGTGCGATTCACCGTGAAGGATGACGGCGTAGGCTTCGATCCCGATGCGCGCGCGAAAGCAGAAAAAGAAGCCGATGACGCTGCAGAGCGCGCAGAGGAACCACGGCCCTCCCTGCCCAAACTAGGCGGCGTCGGCATCAACAACGTGGACGAGCGATTGAAGCTCTATTACGGCCAACCCTACGGGATCACGCTGCAGTCCCGTCCGGGCGAGGGAACGACCGTCACCATCATCATTCCGTAAACGGAGCGTTTTTCGAACAACCTAAGCGGCGGCGCAAGCTGCGGAGCTTGCATCGTGAATTCAATCGGAACCTTAACGGTTGTCAGCGATGCTATTCCACGAATAAGGCTGCTTATGAAACTCTAACGGTTGTGACTGACGTTATTGGGCGTAGATGAGCTGATTGGAACGGAAAAGTCTCGCATTAAGCCCCATGACATCCGTTAGCGATATAAAGTGGGCATTACGAGCCGATTAGCCATTCCCGTAACCGTTAGCTGTTTTTCAATGTTTTAGACAAACAAACCATGTCATTATTAATGACATGGTTTTTCATTGCGACCCTTGAACCGCCAGATTCAATTTATCTCGTCGTTTCAAGGGTTTTCGCCCAGCACGAATAGGCTACCGTGACAGCTAGCCGACAGATTGTAATTAATCATTGACAGGAAAACCAATCCGAAGTTAATATTGAGTTATATACATGTCACTTAAGTTGACATAATAGCATGTTTCTCTTGTATAAGCTCATTAATTTGGGATGAGCGTCTCGACCAGGCAACCGTAAATTGCCCCAGGCTACAAGAGGCCAGCCGATGAACTTCTCTTTCGTTCGCCCACAGCGGAGACGAAATCGAGTTTGGTTCATGCTGCGCCTCTTGAACCTGGGGTTTTATGCGTTACCCCATCCAACTCAAAGGAGCATACCCCAATGACAAAAACGAACAACCTTAACGAAACGACTCCAATGCCGCTTCCCCGAGATTGCACGTTCACCCCGAATGACTGGCATGTCCTGTCGCAGTATTGGTATCCGGTCGCCATTGCGAGCGAAGTCGCGGATAAACCGGTCGCCGTCAAGCTGCTCGACGTGAAGCTCGTCTGTTACCGCAGCAAAGGAAAAGTCGTGATCGCGCGCGATCTTTGCTTCCACCGCGGCGCTCCCTTGAGCAAGGGATGGATCGAGAACGATGAAATCGTCTGCCCGTACCATGGATTTCGCTATAACTGCGAAGGGGCTTGCACGTCGGTTCCCGCCCATCCGGATGCCAAAATCTCGCCTAAGCTGAAACTCATCCTGTATCCTGCCGTTGAACGTTACGGTTTGATCTGGACTTCGCTGGCATCGACCGATGCGCAGATCCCTGAATTCTCCGGCTGGGACGATCCGGACTATCTCAACATCCTGCCACCGAGCTTCGACATCGCCGGTTCGGCCGGGCGTCAGCTGGAAGGCTTTCTGGATGTCTCCCATTTTGCCTACGTGCATACCCAAACGTTCGGCGATCGCAACAACACCGAGGTGCCGCAATACAAAGTCGAACGCAGGGGAAATCAGCTCTATGCGGACTATTGGAGCACCGTTAGCAATTACGGCATCGGTCAGGAAAATCCGGCTCCGGAAGGATTCATGTGGCTGCGGGCATTCCGCGTGTTCGCCCCGTTCGCGGCTTCGCTAACCGTGCATTTCCCGGCGGACGGAAAGCTGATGATTCTGAACTGCGCGTCTCCGGTCTCCGCTCGTTATACGAGGCTCTTCTGTCCCATATCTCGTAATTTCGACAAATCCGCCCCGATTGAAGATTCCATTCGGTTCAACCTGCAAGTGTTCCAGGAAGACAGGGAAATGGTCGAAGCCCAGACGCCGGAGGATCTTCCGCTCGATCTCATGGCCGAAGCCCACATCCCGGCGGACCGTACCTCCATTGCTTACAGACAGCTGCTCGTAGAACTGGGATTGGGGCGAAATTATACCTCTTAGGATAACGAAGGCTTGCTTGCCGCCGCTTTCAATCCATTGAAAGCGGCGGCAATGATTTCCTTCACGCCTTCATCGTCCAAGGAGCCGCCCGTGACCAGCATGCGATAAAACAAAGGGCCGTACAACAGATCGACGCCCAAAGACAAGTCAAGGCCTTCGTTCAGTTCACCGCTATGTATGCCTCGATTCATCAACTCCATGGCTTCCGATCTGCGCGGCTGGATATAATGCGTCTGGATCGCTTCTTTTAACGTTGGATCCAATTGCCCCTGCCCGATCAGCTCCCGGATGATTTTGCCATCCGGACTGACCATGAACCGGGCTAAGTTTGTCGCGTGAATCAGCACGTCCTCGTATACCGTGCCGGTGTCGGGAACGGGAAGCCTGTCCGCTGCGGCAGAGAAAAAACCGTCCATGACCACGGCTGCCTTGTTAGGCCACCATTTATAAATGGTGGCCTTGCTTACGCCGGCGCGTTCGGCGATCTTCTCCACCGTTACGTTATCGAACCCGCTTTCGAGCAGCAGCTCGTAAGAAGCATCGAGGATGGATTTTTGCGTGAGCGGACTGCGCGGACGACCTTTCTTAGGCAACAGCCTTCACCCCTTTCGACGACTGCGTTTTGAATAAGTATATCGGCTAAATTGGATAATAAAAAGAGGTTCCCTATTTACAAAACGATACGTTCATTATATGATGAGTCCAGAACATTACTGTACGCACCGTTTAGTAAATAAGAGAGGATGTTGGACATGAATAAATCGATCCTGGCGAAACCAAAGAGCATTTCAAGCGGCATGGTGCTGTTATTGGCTGCCGCATGCGGCCTTATAGTCGCCAATTTATATTATTCCCAAACGCTGATCGGTCCGATTAGCGATAACATCGGACTGCCGCCCGGCGCCGCCGGCCTTATCGTAACGTTAACCCAAATCGGCTATGTCATCGGGCTGCTATTTATCGTACCGCTCAGCGACATGCTGGAGAACCGCCGGCTTATCGTGACTTCGCTCGCCGTCGTGGTGCTTGCCTTGCTCGGAGCCGCTTTCTCCACGGGTTCGGCAATGTTCCTTACCGCATCCCTCTTAATAGGATCGGGCTCCGTCGTCGCGCAGATCCTTGTTCCGTTAGCGGCTTTCTTATCCACCGAGGAACAACGTGGTCGCGTCGTCGGCAATGTCATGAGCGGCCTACTGCTTGGCATCATGCTGGCACGGCCGGTAGCGAGCTTGCTCGCCGGGATCTGGTCATGGCAAACGATATTCGTCGTTTCCTCGGTGCTCATGGCCTTGTTGGCCATCGTTCTGGCACGCGCTCTTCCCGAACGACGCCCGAATCGAAGCATGACTTATGGCGGCCTGGTGGCTTCCCTGCTCGTCTTATTCAAACAAACGCCTATCTTGAGACGCCGCGCGTTTTATCAAGCCTGCTTATTCGGCTCCTTCAGCCTGTTCTGGACGACGGTTCCGCTGCGGTTGGCGGATGAATACGGAATGTCCCAGCAGCATATCGCGTTGTTTGCGTTCGTCGGCGTGGCAGGAGCGATTGCGGCTCCCGTCGCGGGCCGATTGGCGGATCGTAACTGGAGCAAATCGCTGACGATGGGCGCCATTCTGATCGCGACCTTGTCGTTTCTCATGATCGCGCTCATTCACGATAACTCGACCTTCTCGTTAGTCCTGCTGTTCGTTGCGGCGGTTACGCTGGATATGGCGGTTTCCGGCAATCTTGTCGTCGGACAGCGAGCGATTTACTCCTTGGGCAGCGAAACCAGGGGGCGGCTGAACGGCCTGTTCATGGCCATATTTTTTCTCGGCGGAGCTGCCGGATCGTTCCTTGGCGGGCTAACGTATGCCCATGGAGGCTGGGGGCTGTCGGCATGGATCGGCGTTCTCTTCCCCGTCCTTGCGCTGTTCTATTTTCTAACGGAACTCAAATCCAAAGCTTAAGAATGGAATGGAAAAGTAGAAAGCCGCGATTACTCGCGGCTTTTTTGGATTGCCGAATCGTCCATGCAACGGTTCCTCATAAGGTTAACGCTAATCTCTGGATGAGCTCGGCCTGCGTAAAAGGCTGCTTCCTTCCCCAGCGTTTCACGTGGACGAGGTAAGGGCTTGCCGGATTCTTCTGGTGGTAGAAGCCGGGAACGCGCATGACGCGGGAGAGGTCCGTGATCTTGGGATCGGAATTGAATTTGCGGACGAGCGCCTGCTGAATGGATACGAACCGGGTGATGGAGCCTTTGCGGATGGCCCAGTAGATGTGGTAGCCGTTCTTGGTTTCGACGACCATCGAACCGCGAATGAGCTTCGCGTGCTTGGCTAGAAACTTCCGCTTCAGCTGCCGCACTCTTCGCTTGCCTCGCTGGGCGAGCAGCCGATAACGTCCTTGCTTCGTGCGCGTCACGGTAACGGATTCGATCTGTTCCAGGGGATCCGCTTGCAGCTCCTGCATGCGGCGCTCCGCTTCTTCGCTCGTATTCAGCATTTCGGATATTTTGTTCAGGTCGACATCGATGAAATGCGCGCGAACCGCCTGGAAATCGCCGCGTGCCTGCTCCCGATAATTGACGGTCATGAACACGGCGTAGCCTTGTTTGTTTTTGCTCAGCACCGGAACGGGCTGCTTCGTACGGGTCAGCAGCGTAATCCGCGACAGCCGGCGCTCGAGCTGCTTCATCGGCTTATGCAGCGTCATCGCCCGCGCCTTGCTCTGCGAGGTGGGCTGAACCGTCTTGCGCGCCATCGTATCGTGGACAAGCGTGAAATGCAACGTTTGGCTTCTCTTGCAGCCGAGCTTTTTGATAAACTGCCGGAATTGACGGGAACGCAACCGCATGCTTCTGGCATGCAGGGTCAATCGCTGCTCCACGAAATCACATCCCTCTATTTGGGCTGACATCACACACCCTGTTTTTTCCCTAACCAATCTTATTCTGCCGAGATGCCGCGCGTATGGTCGCTCGTACCTGTTCGGCAGTCAGGCGCGAATAAAAGACCGCCAAGCGAAGGATAATAGGGGAAAAATAAGGGAGCGTGTGGTCTTGATCTCCTCGCGGAACCCCGTTTCCTATCCCCGGGAAACGATCAGCGCCGACATGGCCGAGAATGAAGCTCTGCTTCGTCAATTATTCGAACATTGCTTCGACGTCGTCTTTCAACGGGTTGACTTGTCCGACGATTGTAC
This sequence comes from Paenibacillus sp. J31P316, assembly GCF_056269105.1. Classification (NCBI taxonomy): domain Bacteria; kingdom Bacillati; phylum Bacillota; class Bacilli; order Caryophanales; family Paenibacillaceae; genus Paenibacillus; species Paenibacillus sp. J31P316. The sequence continues at coordinate 380,855 of NZ_JBWDNI010000002.1, forward strand.
GATTCTCATGGTCTACGTCGACGGGATGATCGACAAGAACGTGTTCGCGTCGCCGCTCTTTCAATCTTGGCTCGTGGAGAAGGCCGGCGCCGGCAGCAAAGACACGGTCGACTATCCGCTCTTGAAAGAGCATTTCGCGGTCGTGCGGCCGATCCGTAACGAGAGCCGTTTGCAAGAAATCGTCGAATCGGTCTTGCGAGCCGAACTTGCCGTCTTCGTCGACGGCGAGGCGGAAGCCCTGCTGCTGGAGACGGCCGGTTCGGAGCACCGGGGCGTCGAGGAGCCGGCCAACGAGGTCGCCATTCGCGGCCCGAGAGAGAGCTTTACCGAGACGCTCCAAATCAACACGAGCCTCATCCGCCGAAGAATTCAAACGCCGAAGCTAAAGCTGGAACCTGTCGTTCTCGGCTCGTTTTCCAAAACGAAAATCGTCATTGCCTACGTGGAGGGGCAAGCGCGTCCGGACTTGATCGAGCTCGTCAAACGAAGATTGTCCGATATTCAGCTGGATATCGTGCTGGAATCCGGCTATATCGAAGAACTCATCGAAGATCGAACGTTCAGTCCTTTCCCTCAAGTGATGAATACCGAACGTCCGGATATCGCGGCGGCCAGCCTGATGGAAGGCAGAGTCGTCATCATGACCGACGGAACGCCTCAAGCCCTGATTATGCCGATCACGTTCTGGACGGCCTTCCAAGCCGTCGAGGATTATTACGAGCGGTTTATCTATGCCACGCTGGTGAGATGGACCCGGTTTATCTTGTTCACCATTTCCTTATACCTGCCCTCTCTGTACGTGGCGGTAACGACCTTTCATCCGCAGCTGCTTCCGACCAACTTCTTGCAAAATATCACGTCGGCGCGCGAAGGCGTTCCGTTCCCGGGCGTCATCGAAGCCTTGTTGATGGAATTCCTGTTCGAAGGCTTGCGCGAGGCCGGCGTTCGCCTGCCGAAAGCCGTCGGCTCCGCTGTCAGCATCGTCGGCGCCCTGGTTATCGGGGAAGCCGGGGTCAAGGCGGGAATCGTGTCCGCGCCAATGGTCATCATCGTCTCGCTGACCGGAATCGCGTCCTTCGCCATCCCCCGTTACAACATGAGCATCCCGTTCCGTATCCTTCGATTTCCGCTTCTGATGGTGTCGGGAGCGCTTGGCTTGTTCGGCATCGCCATGGGAACGCTCGTCATCTTGATCCATATGGCGAGATTGGAGTCGTTCGGCGTTCCTTATCTATCCCCCATCGCTCCGTTTCAACCGGACCAAATCAAGGACGTGCTCATACGCGCTCCCAGGCGGAAATTGAAACCGCTTCAGGCCTCGATAAACAGAAAGCCTAGAAGGAGGTAACATGCGGAACAAACGACTGGGCTTGCCGGCGGCCATCCTTCTTCTGCTTCTGTTGACCGGCTGTTGGGACCGGCGCGAATTGAACGACCGCTTATTCGAGCTCGGTTCCGGCGTCGATCGGCTCGAGGACGGAAGAATCATGCTGATCGGACAATTCATGGTCCCGTCGAAATCCGGTGAATCCGGCGGCGGAGAGAAAAAGTCCTACTTGATCGAGACGGGAGTCGGAAAGATGGTATCGGACTGCCTCCTGGACATGCAGCTCAAGCTGTCTCGAAGAATCACCCGCGGGCATCGCAATAATATTTACTTCGGAGAGGAAATGGCGAAGGCCGGCATCGCGGATCTTATGGACTCCGTGACCCGGGATCCCGACAGCCGGCTCAAATCGGATATTTGGGTCGTGAAGGGAAGCACCGCGCTCGAGTTCATGCAATTAACTTACCCGCTCGAGACGATGCCCACGCTCGCGATTTCCAAAATCAGGCATATCATCGGCAAGACCACCGGTAATTCGTTATTGGAGATCTTAGTCGAGCAAAACGTCGAAGGCAGCGGCCCTACCCTTCCTGCCGTGGAGATAAGCTACGATCCGAAGCTCCGAAAAAAAACGCTGCAAGTCTATGGGCGCGCGATTTTCAACCGGAAACAGCAATTGGCCGGTTATTTGAGCCGGCTTGAATCCGCCTATCGGTTATGGATCACGGGCGAAACGGATCGCATCCCGATCACGGTGGAGTTGCCGAACGGAAAAGGCGCGTTCAATACGGAAGTAACCCGGCTGCATGCCAAGATTCGCACGGCAGTCAAAGCCGGCCAGGTTAACATCGACGTCGACCTGAACGGCAGCGGCGTCATACTGGAGAGCCTGCCGGCCGTCGACCTTCGAAAACCCGAGGATCTGCGCGCATTCGAGGACGAGATGAACCGCCATATCGAGAAAGACCAATTGAACGTCATTCAGAAGGTGCAAAAGCAGTTTAAAGTCGACGTGTTCCATTTCGGACAAGCCGTTAATCGGGAGCATCCCAAGGCGTGGTCGCAGTTGAATGCCCATTGGGAGCAGGCGTTCTCGGAAGCTAAAGTTACCGTTCATTCGCGCGTGAAGATCAGACGAATCGGACTTCAAGGGCCGCCTCCCAATAAACTGTAAGGAGCTCGAGATGAAGCTGACGAACTATCAACTATTTTGGCTGCTGTTTACGATGGAGGTCGGCATGACGATCATGCTGGTGCTCAGCCCGACGTTCGAAGCAGCCCATCAAGGCGCACTTCTAGCCACGCTCTTGGGCGGCGCCGCGTCCGTGCTGGTTACCTTTATCGCGGCCAAGCTGAGCCTGCTCTATCCGGAGCACACGTTCGTCGAATATGTCCCGAAAATAATCGGCAAATGGTTGGGCAACGCGCTTGTCTTCGCATACCTGCTGCTGTGGATCGCCGTAGCCGGAATCGTCCTGCGCGAATACGCGGACTTCGTGCATATGGCCTTGTTCGACAAGACGCCGTTATGGGCCATCGTACTCATCATGTTGATCGTGATTATGTATGCCGTGCAAGGCGGCGTCCATATTATCGGACGCTGCAGCGAGATCATCGGCCCCATCGTCGTCTTCAACATCATTTTGTTCCGGATCTTCTCGCTGAAGGACCTGCACCTGGATCGTCTGCTTCCGCTCTTGCCCCCCGCCGGTATGATGCCGGTACTGTCAGGGAGCGCCCCTGCGGCTTCTTATATGAGCGAGTCGGTCATGGTCGTCATGCTGATCGCCTTTATCGGAAATAAAAGAAAGACGTTATCTTCCGGCATATGGGGGGTGGCGTTCGCCGCGGTCGTGCTGCTGAACGTCGTTATCGATACGATGATGATGCTGGGCAATACCGTTCCGGCCAAGCTGCAGTATCCCGTTTACTCCATCAGTCAGTACGTATCCGTCATGGAATTCGTTCAGAATCTCGATATCTTTCTGGTCGTCGGCATGAGCTTCACCGTATTCGTCAAACTAGGCCTTTATCTGTTCATGGCGAGCTATGGGACGGCTCAATTGTTCCATATCCGGAAGTGGCGCCGCGTGCTTTGGATCGTCGGCATGCTCGTATTCGCCGTCGCCATGTTCCCGCGCAACGTGGACGAATCCCAAGTGAACTTTCCCCTCTTCTGGAAGAATATCGTGTTTCCCATCTTCCTGTGCGGCATCCCGCTGCTGCTGTGGATGATCGGAAGCGCCAGAAGCCGGATGAAACGATCCGAACGCTCAAATGCTTAGCCATACGGCTTTTTGTCATCCGGAAAGAAGACGAAAGCATACGGAAGGAAACGCAGGAAGCCGAGGAGCCGGATGGAGATCGAAATGCAGCAGCAAAGAAAAAAGCCGCACGCAGCGGCTTTCTTTGTGATCCTTGGATTCATTTTTCCTCGGTGAACTTGAACTTTGCATCGCCACCTGCCGATGCAAAGCTAACTTTTCGCAGGGGGAGCAAGCACGGGCAGACTGGTGCCGGAACCTCCCGGACCTTGATAAGGCGGTCCGGGCGGCCGTTTCTCCCGCATGCGCCTGCGTACCGAATCCACCAACAACGCAGCGACGATCGCCATGGCCGCCAACGTCCACAATGCCTCTCGCTTTCGTTCAGGCGCGCGGTCGAAGTGGGCATGTCCCAGCCGCTGCCGCGCCTGCTTCATAAGCGCCAGTTGCAGGTCGGGATCGTTCTGCGCGCCGCCGGCATTGAGACGGAAGCCGTTGCTCTGGCCGGGACTGTCGAGGCCATCCTTGACCGTCAGCGTCACGTCGATGCCCAGCTGCACGCAAATATGGAGCAGCGGCTTGGAGAACGCGCCGTAAGGGAAAGCCAGCACATGGTTCGGAGCGCCGAGCTCCCGGCGCAGCACCGCATTCGCCTGCGTCAGATCCGCTGTCACCCGCTGCTCGTATTCTTTCTCCGTCTCCCGCCTGCCCTTGTCTTTCAAGTAAACTGGCCCGGTCAACGCGGCAATCATATGCCTGCCTTTCGCATCGGTAGGCTCATACTTATGGGAGTCGTACGAATGGCTGTAGAACGAAATCCCGTGCCGGTTCATTTCCTTTACCTGGTTCCAGTTCAACTTCGGAACCCCTGCGTGATGCGAGTTGCCCACCGTGGCGGCAATCAAGAAGCTGGTCGCGGGCGCTCCGTACTTGCGCAGGATCGGATAGGCATACTGGTAGAACGATTCATAGCCGTCGTCGAACGTCAACAGCACCGCGTTATCCGGAACCGGGTCTCCGTGCAGGATGAAGCTTCGGTATTGGTTCATCGTAATCCAGTGAAAATTGTTGCGCTTCATCAATTCGAGCTGGCGCTCGAACTTGGCGGCGGACAGCGAACCGGCATCGTGCGGCGCTTGTTCGACTTCGTGATACATCAGTACGAGCACGCGGCCCTTGTAGTACCTGCCATGAGGTTCGTCGGATCCGGGTTTTAACCCATTGAACAACGGCAGAGAAGCCTCCGGATCTCCGCCGCTTGCCGCGCTTCCGGTACTGTAGAACATCCGTCCGACAAACGGTATTCGGCTATGATAAGCCTGGATGGTCAGCACGCCGCATAGCGCGGTCAGTCCAAGCAGCAATGAAGACAGTAGTACGATTCTGGTTTTAAAGGACATCGGGCCAACTCCTGCTGTATAGTGTCATTCGATGGTGATTCAGCCCATCGCGAACGTCACATTATCGACGCAGGAACATCGTCGGATGTTGCCATTTTCACGATATCGACACGGGAATTTCGTCGGATGTTGCCATTTCGCCTTATTTTATCAGGTTGGAACTTCTTCTCCCCTAATGCAAAAAAGCCGCGATTTACGCGGCCCTGCAGGAGATCCTATTCTCTTCGCCCCACATCGGACGTCGGCGATGAATTCGGGAAACGTCTCTCCTCGCTTCTTCATATTCATGTTACGTGATCGCTTGCAAATCGGATCTAAACGGCGATTTGGCGTTCCAGACCGTGCTCGGAACTTCGCGGCGCAAGATCGGCGCGACTTCTTCCGCGAATCGCTCCAGCTGTTCGCGCTGCTCCGCTTCGGACAAGCCGTCGACGCTAATGCTGAGCACTTCGTTCCCGAATGCTTCTTGATAGTTCAGTATTTTCTCCGCGACGCTCTGTGGACTTCCGACTAACATGGAACCGCGGGCGATATGATCTTCGAGATCCTTGAACGGAGACTGATTATGCTGGGAAGCAGGCGTGGAGAAATAGGCATCGTAATAAGGACGGAACCGCTTGATCGCCTCTTCGGGCGAATCGGCCAAATACAAACTCCCCGCTCCCGCTCCGACGATCGCCTTGCGAGGATCATGTCCGTAGAAGGCAAGACGTTCCCGGTAATGATCGATGAGCGCTTTGTATTTCTCCTGCGGATGGAACGTATTCGACGAGAATATCGGTTCTCCGTATTGCGCCGCCAGCTCCGTGGAGAGCGTGCTCGAAGCGCTGCCGTGCCAGATCGGGATTTTGTGTTGATAAGGTCTTGGCAGCACGGTGACATCGGTGAGCGGCGGCCGGTATTTCCCCTCCCAGGACACATTCTCCTCATCCCAAAGCTTTCGCAACAACCCGTATCGCTCGGCCAGCGATTCCCATTGTTCATCCTCTCGGATGCCGAACAACGGATAATGCCGCGGATCGTTGCCTTTGCCGATGATGATTTCGAGCCTGCCCTCGGATAGATGGTCGAGCGTCGCATAATCCTCGGCGACCCGCACGGGATCCAATATGCTGAGTACGGTTACGGTCGTGAGCAGCCGGATCCGCTTCGTTCTGGCCGCGATAGCCGTGAGCACGACGGGCGGGGACGAGGATAGAAAAGGCGGACCATGCCGCTCCCCTACGCCGTAAGCATCGAAACCGAGAAGTTCCGCCAACTCGGCTTGTTTGAGCACGTTTTGCAGTTTCTGATGATCCGAGAACGTCTCGCCGGATACAGGGTTCGGATTATTCATGATCAAGCTAAATAAGGCGAATTTCATCTGTCGAATAACCTCCCCGTCGCTTCAATTAAATGGCCTTGCGGCTAACGATGGATTGAATTTCTTGCAGGATGGCTTCCTGTTCTTGACCGATAACTTCCGTTCTCCGCTGCTTGATATGGCGAAGCAGTGCTTTCTTCTCCGAATCGCCGAGCTCGCTTATCGGTTTGCCGCGGCCTTCGAGCTCCGGATGCTCGGCCCAGAACGCTTCGATCCATTGGCCGAGAAGAGCGGTGATCTCCGCGGGGCGTTCGATGAACACGCCGAGCTCTTGTCCGGATCGGTCGAAAAAAACGTACGTGGGAATATGGCTGCGCCCGTCGGCATGCTTATACAAGTCTGCGATATCCTGATTGTCCGGATCGCGGTTCAGGATATGCAGCTGCAGCTTATCCGTCCGATCCGCGAGCTTGCCGAAGAGCGGAAGATTCGCGACGACGTCTCCGCACCAATCGTGAGCGAGGACGAGAACGTCCACCGGTTCCTCCCGGTCATTCAGAAAGTCCAATTGCCGGTCCTCCAGCGCGTAAGCGTCGTAATTTGCCGCCAATGTCTGCTGGTTCACTTGCGCCTGCTCGACGAACGCGGCAAAAGAAACCGCTTCTTGAAACGCGCGCTCTTTTCTCTCTTGAGACAAAACGGGTGTTTGCGATACGGACATGGGACAACCTCCATTTTAATTTCCGATTAATTTGATGAGAATATATGTATATACGTTAACATGGCCTCGCCACAAGGGCTAATTGACATTTTCTATCGGGCAATAGGGAAATCCGAAACACGACAAGCAAAAGCCAACAGCCGAAGGGCTGCTGGCTTCTGTGAAGCGATATGTCGGGTTTGCAGAACGGACTTGGATTACCACGCCAGAACGCCTTGCGCATTCAGAAATTCACCGTTGTGACGTTTACCGTCCGTCGCATATCCTACGATAATAGCGGCGGCTTCCGCTTTGGATTTCCCGCCTGCGGAATTGCCGTTCAGATCAGTCGTGGTGAATCCCGGCGTTACCGCAAATACTTGCGCGTTGCTGCTCCTGAGTTCGTAGGCCATCGCCACGGTCATGGCATTGCTGGCCGTCTTGGAGGAATTATAGTCGAATGCGTTCAAGGTGCGTTCGGCGTTCTGCATGTGGTCAAGGGACGCCATATCGGTGGATACGTTGACAACAGTTCCTTCGCTATCCTTGATTAGCTTGAACAAACGCTGGTTTAAACGGTAGGTTCCGAAGAAATTCACTTCGAAAGCGTTGCGCAGGTCTTCTTCTTTCGTTTCCGTGAATGAGCGGGAAAAGGCTCCCGGCATGCCGGCGTTATTCACCAGAAGCTGCAACTTCGGATACTTCGCCGCGATAGCGAGCGCAGCCTGCTCGATGTTCTCCAAATCGGTCATATCGATCGGAACGAATTCAACGTCCAAGCCTTGCGCGGACAGTTCGGAAACTGCCGCTTGGCCCCGTTCCGCGTCGCGGGCGCCAAGGATGACCTTCCAGCCTTTTTCGCCCAATTGTTTGGCGATTTCGAATCCGATTCCTTTATTGGCTCCGGTTACAAATGCGGTCTTTTTCATCAGATTCCCTCACTCCACCGTTGATTTAACGTCAGAAGCATTCCCATAATCCGCTTAAAGCAATCACAAATCCCAGCGAGAGCAATTAGGCGCGCCGCTAAATCGATGATTACCCTCCCATCCTCGACAATAGGAAATAAGGTACCATCACCATAGATGGCACCCCTGTTTTGCCGACCTGCAGCCGAACGATTAGGGCAAGCCCTGATTGCCGACTAACGCCGCTGCTCCCGTGCCAGCCATTCCTGCTTGACCTGAACCAGCGCCTCGACGCTGCGCGTCGTGATCGAGCCAACGCCCCAATCCGCGTATTGCCGCATCAGAGCGGCATCTTCGACGGTCCACGCATAGACCGGAAGGCCCCGCTCGCCGGCATAGTCGACGAATTCCTTTTGCAGGATGCCATGATAGATATTAATGCCTTGGCAATTGGCCGCTTGCGCATCCTCGCAGGTTTGAACCATCGCATCCCGGTAAGACATCGTCTTGAACAGCTCGACGTCCGTGTTCAGCATCTTGCGCATCTCCGGCTGCAGCCGCTCGGCCAGCAGCGCTCTCTCCCGCTGGCAGCCGGAGAAGAAAGACCGCTCCGACAGGCCGTATTGCTTCATCAGCGCAGCAGTCGGCTCGATCGCTTCATCGACCTTCAAATCCAGATTCACGATTTTGCCCGATGCTTGTAGAAGCGGCAGAATATCCTCCAGCCGAAGGAGGCGAAACGTCTCCCGCAGTTCTCCTTGCTCCGCTTCCAACACGAGTTCGCTTAATTCCGCGTACGTCGTCGCTGCTATATTCACGGTCAACCGATCCGCGGTCGACCATTCATCGTCATGCGCCAATACGGGTACGCCGTCCCTCGTCACCCGAATATCCTCTTCCACCACGTCGGCGCCGAGCTCGAGTCCGATCCGAACCGAGCGAAGCGTATGCGCCATGATGTTCATGCTGCCGGCATGTGCCGTTACTAGCGGGAATCGACGTGTCGTCATCTCGTCACGCTCCTTAAAGTGATGTGGATGCAGCCTCCTAAGGCTTTGCCGTTAGCGGGCTTCGTACCTTCGATCAAAGCGTTTTCGGAAGCCTAAGCTGCTTATCAGAATCCATGTAAATCGCATTCGTGAAGGCGATCGTCGTGCGAACGCCGCGTACCGTCCCTTTAAGCTCCGCTCGAATCCACAGCAAGCCTTCCCCCGGAATGTCGAACCGATAATCCGCTTGCCCCGCATGAACGTTGGTTTCACCGATCACGCCAAGATTACTCGTCAGCGCTAGCGAATATCCCGCATCCGGGAACGCCCACTTGCCTTCTCTAATCTGAAAATCAATCGTCGCGGCAGCTTCATAGCCGCTGGTTTGGTCTTGAATCGGCACGGAATCGCCGATGCCGTAAACTGCCGTCTCCGACCGCAGCGCAAGCGTCACGAGCGGTCCCATCGTTACCGTGGCCCTGCCAGCGGCAAGCGCTCGCACCGCTCGCTCCGTCTCGCTGCCTTCCGAGTCGTCCAGCAGCAAATACGTGACGGAAACCGGGTCTTCCGTCTGCTCCTGCGCATGCCAGTCGCGTCCGGACGTCGCCGCGATCCGGTACCCGGCGTTCAGCTTCTCCGTCCACAGACGGAACGCTCGGGCATTGTCCGTCTTGATCGACGGGAAGGTGCCCGACCATACCTCGATATAATCGAGCGCGTTCCAATCCTCGATCTCGAAATCCCAGAAGCAGCCCGTGCACATCGGACTGCCGATGCGGAACGGATGCGCCATGCCGGCAATGCCGCCGTGCGCGTGAACCTTGGCGATGCCCGCTTGAATGTCGCGGGGTCCAGCAGGACGCCAATCGACGAAATCGGTCAGTCCGATCGTCACCATATGTCCGTAGAAGGTCGTCCACTCCATGCCCGATATGATCGTCATGCCGGTTGCTTGCTCGACGTCCGACTTGTTCTCCAAGCCCGTCATCGTATTATGGTCGGTCAATGCAACGCAGTCGAATCCGAGCGCTTTGGCCCCTTGGGCCAGCTCGAGCAAGGATTGCCTGCCGTCGCTGTGGTAGGTGTGACTATGCAGCTCGCAAGCCATCCAGCGCATGATGCTTATGCCTCCTCATGATGAATTCGCAGCCTGTATCGGCAGCTCTCCGTGACGATCGCGTGCAGGCTCAGCGTCACGCGCCACAGCCCTTCGGGCAGATCTCCGCGGACGAAACCCGGGGAAGTCTCCTCCTCGCCGATCGCGAGCAGCTGCTCGGGATCATGTCGATGGCCCGCCCCGCGATGACGCACCGGATCGTCGACCGAAACCGTGATCAGATTCTTGAGCGGCAGGAACGATTCCCATCGGTCCATGACGAGCTCGCGCTGCGCCTGCTCGGTATACTTCTCGACGCCGGCCGCGATCAGTGCCCGCGACTGCTCGCGGTCTTCCAGATTCTTCGGTTCGTACGCGAAGTCGATCCACAGCTTGCCGCCTGACTTAGCCAGATGGAAGCTGTAGGCGATATGCGTCTTGGAGCAGACGGGCCGCACCAGTCCCTCCGCTTCCAGAACGAGTCGTTTCATCAGGAACGCGCCCCCTCTTCCTTAACCATGCTTCGGATGTAGAAGTAGCCCATGAAGGAGCAGAGCAGGAAGGTGAAGAACGCCAGCGCGGACGCCTCCTGCTTCTCCTGGAATACGCCGAAGATTTGCTCCATCGATACCCCAAGCATCTGAGGCGCGTTCGGTCCAAGCAGGAACGGAGCGGTGAACGAACCGATGACGCCCATGAAGACGAAGGTAACGGCGACGAGCAGCGTCTTGTACGTAAGCGGCAGAATGAACCTGGTGAACAGGCGGAGCTTGCCCGCGCCGACGTCCTTCGCGCTCTCGATGACCGCGTTCGGAACGCCGGACAAGGCGGAGCCGAGCAGCATCGTCGTGAACGGAATGTTGAACCACAGATTGGCGATGATGATCCCTTTCATATCGAAGATCATGCGCGGAATGTCGCCGCCTCCGAGCAGCAAGACCCACCGGGATAACCAACCGTGGTTGCCCAGCAGCTGAATCAAGCCGTACGTCGCGATAACCGACGGGATGAAGATCGGAATCATATACATATTGCGGATCCACTTTACGATTTTGCCGTTGTTGAACCGCATATACGCTGCCAGCGCATAACTGACGATAAGCACGATCACGACCGAAATGACCGTCACTTCGAGCGAGAATACGATATTGGAACGCATGAGCTTATCCGTGAACAAGAACATATAATTCGACAGATCGTAGCCGCCCTCCTTGTTGGTGAGGCTCTCCTTGAACGAAACCGCGATCGGGACGACTACCGTGACGAACAGCAACAAAAAAGAGGGGATGACCAGAAGCAATCCCAGTATCCCCATTTTCACCTGTTTCTTCATCATTGCGCCGCTACGTCGCTTTGCCAGCGTTTGTTGATGTCCTTGTCCAGATCGCCGATGTTGAACGTCCGGAACCCTTCCGCCACGCCTTTGAAGGAATCCTGAATGTCCTGCGGCATGCTCGAGAGCTTGATCCCCGGGAAGCCGTGCATTTTGGTCACGACGACGGACTGCGCTTCAGGGGAAAGCACGAAGTTCAGGAATTCGTTGACCGCGTCCTTCTTATCGGACAGCTTCGGCACCATCAGGTACGTCGGGCCGCCGTTGAAGCCTGGCGTGATTTGCGCGATCTTCGTCGTAGCCGGCAGCTGGCCGTTGCCGATTTGCTCGAGCGCCATGTCCGACCAAGCTGGGATCATGTCGACTTCGCCGCTAATAAGCAGATCCAGCGTACCTTGGTTTTTCTTCGGATAAATGCCTTTGCCGTACACGTATTTGCCAAGGCCCTTCAGCGTATCGAAGCCCGTGTCCCACTGCTTCTCGATGCTCGCATCGGTGCTGTGGATCGCGTCCTCCGACAGCTTGTCGTACAGCGTCGTCGTGACGAACGAGCTGCCGGCGCCGCCTGTGGATGGATCGTTGTAGGCAAAACGCTCCGGATTCGCCTTAATCCAGGTAAACAGCTCGTCGAGCGACTTCGGAGGCGTCTGCACCTTCTCGCTGTTGTAGGCGAGCACGACGGCGGACGAACGGTACGGAATCGCCAGGTTGGCGACGTCTTTCAACGTATTGGCGTCGACGGAGGCGAGGTTGGCGATCTTGGCCGGATCAAGCGTGTCCCACAGGTCGTCCTTCTGTCCTTGGGTCACGTTGGACAGACCGTCCTCGTACAGGTCGATGCCGCCGGAGCCTTTGCCCGCCTGCTTCGCCGCGAGAATCCGGTCGTATGTCGGCTGCGCGCCCGTGCCGGACGGAATGTACACTTCCTTCACCTTAATGTTCGCATGATCTTTCTCGAACATCGGAATAATCGTGTCCCACAGGTTCTTGACGTTCTCCGAGCCGGTGAAGTAGAAGTTGAATTCGACCGGTTTGGCTGACGTGTCTTCAGGGGCCGCGTTGCCTGCCGCATTCGTAGCGCCGTTGTTCGCCGTGCCGCCATTTGTCGCGCCGGCGTTGGCATTCTCGGCGTTATTCGTGCTTCCGCACCCTGCGAGAAGAGCTGCGGTAACGGTCGTCACTGTCAATAAAGTAAGAGCGGATTTTCTGCGTAACATGCTTGGTTGCCTCCTTGGCATTGGGGATTCGAATTGGGCTTTAGAATGGAGATTAGGAATTGAATTTTAGACTTCCGGATACATGAGTACTTTCTTGAAGCTGACGTGCACCGGATCGCCCGAATGCAGCGACTTGACGGCATCTCGCGGCTGGAAGGCCCGAATGACGCCGTGCTCCGGCAATTGAATCGAGACTTCGGCATAGTGGCCCAGAACCATGATCTGCTTGATGACGCCGGGCAAGCTTTGTTCTTCAGGACCGTTCATGATGACATCTTCAGGCCGGATCGCCAGCCTTACCCCGCCGGACAACTGGTTCGAATTCGGAAACCTCAACTTCCCTACGGTAACTTGGCCTTCCGAAATCACCCCTTTCAAAAAGTTCATTTTACCGATGAACTGCGCGACGAACAGCGTGTTCGGTTCATCGTAAATCTCCTGAGGCGAAGCGATCTGCTCGATGTTGCCGTGATTCATGACGACGATGCGATCCGAGATCGACAGCGCTTCTTCCTGGTCGTGGGTGACGAATACCATCGTGAGGCCGGTCTTCGCTTGGATCTCCCTCAGCTCCTCGCGCATCTCATGCCGAAGCTTGGCGTCAAGCGCGGAGAATGGCTCGTCCAGCAGCAGCACGGCCGGCTTCAACAACAGAGACCGGGCCAGCGCGATACGCTGCTGCTGTCCGCCGGAGAGCTCGCCGGGATGCTTGTTCTCCGCTCCGGGCAGCCGAACCAGCTCCAGGACGTCTTTCACGGCCTTCTCGATGTCGGCTTTCTTCATCTTGCGTATTTTAAGACCGAATGCCAGGTTCTCGAACACTGTCATATGCGGCCATAGATTGTAGCCTTGGAACACCATCGAAGTCGGCCGCTTCTCCGGCGGCGACTTGAGCACGCTCGCGCCTTCGATGAGAATTTCGCCTGAATCGGGGTCGAGGAACCCGCCGATGCTGCGAAGCACCGTCGTTTTGCCGCAGCCCGAAGGCCCGAGCAGCGTGACGAGCTCGCCTTTGCGGACGTCGAGCGAGATGCCGGTGACGCCTTCGCCGGTGTGGTACCGTTTGGACAACTGTTGAACGGATAGCTGAATTTCCATAATGGCCTCCTTAAGTCTGCGATTGATCCATCATTACTTGAGTTGAAAGCCGCTGGACATGACATCGGCGCTGACGAACCGTTTGGCGGCAAGCAGCAGGATGATCGTCGGAGCCGTCAGGATGATCGAGAACACAGCGCCGGCATAAGCCGGATAATCGCTAATGATGGAATACATGACGATCGGCATCGTTTTGTAATTCGGGATACCGACCAGGAACGTTCCCTGCGCTTCGTCGAGCGAGTTCAGGAACGTGAAGATCGAAGCGACGATGATGCCCGGCAAGGCCATGGGCAGCGTAATCTTGAGGAATACCCGGAACGGCCCGGCGCCTACGTCTCTCGCCGATTCTTCCTGCGCCTTATGCACGTTCCGGAAGGCGGCGGTCGGAATCCAAGTCATGAACATGAGCACGTTGATCATATGGATCAGGACGACGCCGAGCAGCGTGTTCATCAGACCCAGCTTGTAGAAAAGCACGGCGATGGAGACATACAAGCCCATCTTCGGGAACGCATGCGTCAGCAGAAACGAGAACAGGAAGAATCGGCTGAGCGGAAAACGAATCCGGGCGAACGCATACGCCGCGGGGATGCAAATCAAGATGGACAACCCGGTCACGATCGCGGCGATCATGAAGGATAAGCCGATGGACTGCGGAATGTCCTCTTGCTTGAAGACGAAGGTCCACCATTTCATGGACCATTGATGCGGCAGCACGTCCGGGTAATTCCATTTGCCGGTGAAGGCCAGAATGGCTAAGTTAAGCAGCGGGCCCAGGAAGAAGATGACGAAGAGCACGAGTACGATGAATTCCACGATTTTTCGGGTGCCCAACGCTTTGAGATACCAGCGCATGAATGATTGTCGCTCCTTTCGGATGATGGGATCATAGGGTTGATTGTCGAATGATTAACTCGGGAAGCAATTGGCTGGGATGCGCAACGTTCGGCTCTTGCCGGATCAGCTGATCCAACAGATGGACGGACTGTCTGCCCATCTCGCCGGCATCGACCCTGATCGTCGTCAGGGAAGGCGAGAACATCGCGGCCATATCGATGTCGTCGAAGCCGACGACCGAGATGTGCTCGGGAATCCTCGCCGACTGCTCCAGCAGAAACTTCATGGCGCCGAGCGCGAGCATGTCGTTGGTAGCGAACAGCGCCGAGTGCCGGCCTGCCCGGAAGGGTCCCCACTGACGGCTCATGATGTCATAGCCTTCGGCGAAGGTCGACGTCTCCGCATAGCGGACCGAAGCTTCCGAGACCGTGATGCCGGCTTGTTCCATGTACGTTAGAAAGCCCTTGAGCCGCAAATTATGGCTGCGGTGCGTCTGCGGCCCGGCAATGACGAAGATATGGTCATGTCCGGTACGGGTCAGATGCTGGGCGGCGAGCCTTCCTCCCTCTTCATCCTGATTGACGATGTGAATGACGCCGTCCACGTCCGTCGACCCGTTAACCATGACGTACGGAACGCCGAATTTGGTAATGTGTTCGATGACGTTCTGCTGCAGGCGGCTGATAAGAATGAGCCCGTCCACCCGCTTCTCCATCATGAAGTCCGCCGATCGGTAAGACATGTCGTGATCGGTCGTGACGAAGACCGAGTAGTTCAGGCTTGCCGCCGCCAGCAGAATGGCATCGACGATCTTCCCGTAGAACGGATGCGAGGCGATTGGATGATCCCTTCTATAGAGGAGCACGCCAATGTTGTGCGTTCTTTGCGACACCATCGCCCGCGCGACCGCGTTCGGTTTGTATTGCAATTCTTCGATCAGCCCGAGCACCTTGTCACGTGCCTCGGGACTGGAATACCCTTTGCCGGAGATGATCCTTGAAACGGTGGATTTCGAAAGTCCGGCTCGCAGGGCGATTTCTTTAATGGTCGGATTATCCACGGTGCACTCCCTCTCTTGCTGTGGTACCGTTCCCACATGAGACCGTTCCCACACACTTAGAATAAGGAAGCGGTGTTACTGCTGCGTTAAACGGAGCCAAAGGAATTGTAAATCTGACGTCTAAAATAGCCAATAAATAGGAAAAAGACCGGATCAGATGGCTGATTCGGTCTTTTTGTGTAAACATGGCGGCTTATTCTCGGCAAGTGGTGCCGTTAATCGCTATAGCTTGTCAAACCAATCATCATCGACGGGTTCATACCATTCCGTCTCCCCCGGCGTCATGGCCAGGTGCACGAACCAGCTGTCTCTGGTCGCGCCATGCCAATGTCTTACATTTGGCGGAATGTTGACCACGTCGCCAGTTTGGAGCAGCCGGGCAGGCTTGCCTTCTTCTTGATACCACCCTTTGCCGCCGGTAATTAACAGCACTTGTCCAACATGATGCGCATGCCAATTATTACGGGCGCCCGGCGCGAACGTGACGTTACCGATCTTGGTGTTCAGCGGCGCCGGATCGGTAAACACCATCTGCAGGTAAGCGTCGCCGACAAAGTTCGCCTTTACCTTGTCTCCTAGCGGAAAAATCGTACTGTTGCTAAGCTGTTCATTCTCCATCTTGGATTCCTTCTTTCGATTCATTCGTTTCGCTTATTGTCCGGACGGAACATCCGTAGAGGCTGCCCGGAAAGAGGTGCGATCACGTTTCAGCGGACTGCTTGTACATTAGAATACACGCTTGTTGGATGAATGCCCGTTCTTTCATCGACAACACATAAATCTCCGGTTTCTTATCGTCGGGCAGCGCGTTGAAGTTGACCCAGGCCTGCTTCATTCCTTTGCGTATTTCCGGGTCTCCCTGCGATCGGCGCGCGTTCAGCTCCGTTAGGGACCGCGCTAGGCGCAGCGCTTCCGGGCTGCCCGGATCGGCATCGGCTGCCACGAGCCGCCTGAGCTCGTCCCGAAACCGGGTATAGTGGACATGCGATTCTTGGGCGAACTCTTGGCCTGCTAGTTTCTTCAACGCTTCCCGTGAATAGGAATTCACGGTTAATTTGCGCATCGTCTTCCGTTCATCGCTCGTCAAATAATTGTCGATCCATCCCGGCTTCAATTCCAGTTGCATCACCTCCATGATATTGACGACGGCGTTATAGTCGACCGCGCCGCCTTGCGCCATCTTCTCGGTTTCCTCGATCGCGAGCAGGATGGAGTCAAGCTGCGCGCGCTTTTCCAACAGCATCGCTTTCTGTGTTCGCAGCGCGGCCGGTAATTGCTGCGGTCCCGTTTGAATCAGGCGCTTGATTTGGGCGAGAGAGAAGCCGAGATACTTCAGAGCCAGAATGTGCTGCATCTTGACCAAGTCCTCGTCGGAATACAATCGATACCCGGCCAACGTATGCTCCGAAGGAGCAAGAACGCCTTGTTTATCGTAATATTGAAGCACTAACCGTGACGGACGTTTTTTTGGCAAATTCATTCGTATGGTAATACCGTTGACTCAAACGGCAGCCTCCCCTCCAAATCAAATTTAAAGTATGACGCTGCGTCGTACGCAAGCTCTATATTCCGATTTATTACGCATCGCGTGTTCGACGCTGCCTATGTAGTAAATCCTATGCAATCCTGCTCATGAACGCAAGAAGGCCGCCGATTCGCCGGCAGCCTAATAAGATGCTTAACCCTAGCTCCACGCGGCTCTACCAAGCACTAGCGCCGCCGTCGACGATGTAGTTGGCGCCGGTGATGTAAGACGCCCGGTCGGAAGCGATGAAGGCCGCGAGCTCCACGAGCTCCTCCGGTTGACCGAAGCGCTTGAGAAGCGTCTTGCTGGTGATCGCGTCGCGGGCCGCTTGGTTATCGCCGAGGTCGCGGTCGCTGGCCGGGGTCAGGAATGGTCCGGGGCTGATCGCCACCGCACGGATTCCGACGCGCGCGCCTTCAAGCGCGAATTGCCGGGTCATGGCGATGACGCCGGCTTTGGCCGCGCAGTGCCCGACCATGGGAGGGGTCTCTCCGGCGATTACGCCAGCCAAGGACGCGACGTTAATGATTACGCCTCCGCCGCGCTGCACCAGATGCGGCCATGCGTACTTCGACACGAAGAAAGGAATGTCGAGCTCGCCGGAGATGGTCTTCCGCCAGTCCTCGATCGAGAATTCGGGCATCGGACCGAAGCGTTGAATAGCCGCATTGTTGTAGACGACGTCGAGCCCGCCGTAAGCAGCCACGGCATCTTCGACCATCTTCTGCGCTTGTTCGGGGTCGGTGAGATCGAAAGGCGCGATGCCTGTCATGACACCGCCCGCATTTCGTATGCGCTCGATCGTCTCCTCATTGGCGGCGGCGTTGATGTCGCATCCGACCACCTTTGCGCCTTCTCGCGCAAAGGTTACCGCGGCCGCGCGGCCCAGACCGCCACCGGTTCCCGTAATCAGCACGATCTTACTATCAAGTATTCCCATGGTTTCCTCCTGGCTTGTCGTTTGTCCCGGGGTACAGCGTTTAATCTTTGCATCATGTTTCCAAATCATGCATGAACATGAAGCGCCGAGCGAGGATCTACAAATTCATGCTCCATGTCGAACAATATCACGGCTCCATATCATACATGCCGGTATGGGAGATTCTAACGGTAACCTTCACGTTTCGTAACGAATCCTCGGTTAAAATCAATCCGTTATTCGGGCTTGCGGCCGATAAGGAGCGATAAGCTTTCGGATTCCTCCTGTACAGGTATTGTTGAAAGTCGTAGACATCGCTATGATTCGTTATGCCGGTCCGATAGGTTTGAATGACCTCTTCCGCAATTTTCTTCTCCGCGATTTCTTTGAATTGCTTGACCTTCGACGGTACCAATACTTCTTCGACCACGCCGCTAAACTTTAAGTTCAACGAGATAACGGGCTTGCCCGCCTGCATGACGATTTCAGTTTTCTTCCTGGGCTTAATGATCAATACCGTGCCTAGCCTCTTGCCGTCCT
Source organism: Paenibacillus sp. J31P316 (assembly GCF_056269105.1). Taxonomy (NCBI): domain Bacteria; kingdom Bacillati; phylum Bacillota; class Bacilli; order Caryophanales; family Paenibacillaceae; genus Paenibacillus; species Paenibacillus sp. J31P316. Next base: position 399,374 of record NZ_JBWDNI010000002.1, read on the forward strand.
GACTGATCGGCAGAGTCGCCCGCCTTGTCTTGAGATTCACCCATCTTACGCCCTGTAACTGCTTCTCCGAAAACTTTTGTTCCGCTTTCCCTCCGTTCAACGCATAAGCACCGCTCATCTGCAGGACGGTTTGAGACTTCTTCGTATCCTCCCAATTCTTCGGTTTCAACGTCAACCTTGGAACGAGATCGGTCTCCCCCTGTTCCTCTGCATTGGCTAGGACCGTATTAAGCCGAATCGGCGGAATGTAGGACAATTGATTATGAAGGACTTTCGGGTTATGCAAGAGGTTCGAAATGGGCGACAGATTAAAAAACGTCGAATATTTGAATAGCTCGTTGATCGGTTCATGAGTGCCGAACACCCACGTGTTATAACGAATCTGAGGAAAACGCGGGATCGAATCAAAAAACGAGTTGATCTCGTTTTTCAGGGCGCTTTCGCTAAAAACGATGGCCATGATATGGTCCCAATACAAGTTTTGCTGCGCAGTTTTGTACAACTCGTTAATCGCCTCGTACAAGGATTCGCCTTCGCTTTTCCCGATCCATACCTTCGATCTGTCGCCGGGCGTAGCCTGCTCCTGGCTGCCCATATCGCCGAAATCCATGAGCTCGACATAGATCGTATATTTACCTTCTTGATACTGGATCCCCATTGCGGTCACAAAGTTGTAGTCGGATATCGTCTTCACGTCCCAGCATCCCGTAAGCGCAAGACTTGCACTGAGGAGTACAGCGGCGATTCCGGCTATTTTTTTCATTTCCCTCCCTCCTTTCGATCCAAATCGGTCGGATTATAGATGAGCGGCCTTGTCCGAACGGAAGTTCTTGGTTTCGTGAGCAGCGCCATCAGCATATCCTTGAAGACCGGCGGCGACATCGGCGCCAGATAAGGCACGCCGAAGGACTGCATTTTGCTCAGGTAGACAAGCAGGGCAAACATGCCCCAGAAAAAGCCGTACATCCCGAGGAATGAGGCACAGGCCAATACGAACAAACGCAGCAAGGTCACCAGCCCGCTTAACGATTGATTGACGAGCGTATAGGTCGATACCATGGATAAGGCGGTCACGACCAGCATGGCCGGAGAGGTTAAGCCGGCCTCGATCGCCGCTTGACCGATGAAGAGTCCCCCGACCACGGTAACGGTCTGGCCGACGCCTTTGGGCAGCCGAATGCCTGCTTCCCGGAACAATTCGAACGTGATCTGCATGAGAAAGGCTTCCAGAGGCGCGGGAATCGGCAAGCCCTTGCTTACGTTGATGACCGTCGCTAATGTGGTTATCGGGATCTGGTCCAGATGATACGACGTAAGCGCGACATAGAACCCCGGAATAAAGATCCCGATGAAGAGTCCAAGATACCTTAAGAGCGATTCGCAAGCGACGAAAATATAGGAGGCGTGAATGTCTTCAGGCGTCTTCAGCAATGATGACAGGGTTGCCGGGGCAATGAGCACCATCGGCGTCCCGTCGACAATGAGGATGAATCTTCCTCTGAGTATCGCCTCGACGGCAAAATCAGGCCTTCCGATGTAATCGATCAAGGGAAATAGGCGAAACGGGGAATCCGAGATGTATTCCGCTAACTCTTCGCTGCTGACGAGGGCGTCCACATCGATTTTTTGGATTCGTTTGCGGGCGGTAGCAATGATTTTCGGATTGATGATATCACGGTCATACAGAAGCGCCACCTTGGTGCGGCTCCGGCGGCCTACCACATAGCTTTCGCAGCACAAGGTTGGCGTACGAAGGCGTTTGCGGACCAGCGCGATATTCGTGGACACTTGCTCGGTAAAGCCGTCACGCGGCCCTTTCACGGACACTTCCGTATTGGATTCCTGCGGCTGCCTCTGCGGCGGATTTGCTATATCCAAGGAATAGATCTTTTCAAGACGGTCCAAGACCAGCAGCAGCTTCCCGGAGAATACCGCATCAATAATGGTTTGCTGCTCTTGATCAAGCGGCAGGAAGGACAGGTTCCCGAGTGTCCCCGATTCCGCCTGATCGGCAGTAAACTTCTCCAATTGCGGAATAATGGACTGTTCGATGCGTTGGGCGTCAATCAAGCCTTCGCAATAAACGAACAGCACGCCCCAACGGCTTTCCTCGTTCACGAGCTGAACATGCTGGAAAATAACATCGGAGCAGTTCTCGAACAATTGCCGCAAAGAGGATTCAAGAGGTTGGATTTGATTTGGCTGCATGGCTGTGACCTCCCTTCTCTCTCATGCGAACGATAACGGCAAATAGCAGCAGCAGGCAAAGAACGGCGAATACGAAAATCAACGCGAAGGGGTAAAATTTCTCCCGCAAAAACCAGACGAACAGCGGATCGCTGATCGGAAAAAGCGGCGTGATCAACATAAACACGGTCAGCGCAAGGAACGCTATGTTTCGCGATAACTTGCTCTTGAATTGGAATAGCTCGATGATGATGTACATGCAAAGCGATAACCGGATAAAAGCGCCGCTCAACCATTCATAGATCGATAAAAAATCGAGATGCGCCACGTTCTTGCCTAAGGTTACGAGTCCCCACTGCTCGAAGGACGGATAGCGCTGCAAGGTTACCTCGCCTGGCGAGAAGTTGGTTAAGATATCCAGCAGCGTCCCGAGCACGAGTCCGATCTGAACCACGATCAATAACAAAACAAAGGAAGGACGGACTTTGGTTTGGATATGATGCTGAATGAGCAGCAGGATCACGACTTCTATCACGGTATGCGTGGAGAACAGCGTGCCGTGCATGACGGGGGCATAGCCATTCTCCAGTACCGGCATCACGTACTGATAGTTTTTATATTGCATGTTGACGAGTAACAAGAAGATTTCCAGCAGGATGAAAAACGGCAGCAGCACGCCGGCGCATAGGGTAATCGACCAGAAGCCGGCTTGCGCCGTCAGGTAACATAACACGGTCAACGAAGCCGCGATCACGAAACGCGGCGTCTCCTGCAGAAACGTCGTATCTACCCAATTCGTCGTATCCTTCAGCGTTATCAAGCCATCGGACAATAAATAGATCATGAACGGCAGTGCGATGATCCAGCTGGCAAACGAGCCGAAATGACGCTTTACCCATGGGATGATGGATTCCTTCGTGGTCGAATTCATAATAAATTGAATCATAAGGAGAAGGATGATACCTGGCACGATGGCCATGACGACGCTGATCCAGGAGTCTCTGCCCGAAACTTTCAAGATGAGCGGAATGAGCGTCGTCTGATTCGTGACGGCCGAAGTGATCGTAAGCAGCAGAAATGCCTGCACAAGCGAAATTTTCAACGTATTCATCTAAACACACCTTTTAGGATAGGAATTTTAAGTAGTATTTTCCTGCGGCCTCACAATTATCCAACCCACGGCGGACAGGCTGCAGCGCGTCTCAATCTCCCCGCACATAAAAAAGCGAATACCTGTACAGGTATCCGCTCGCTCGTTAGGGTTTTCATTCCGCTTGCTTGCGATCCAGCTTAGCTTCAATTGAAGCCAGCAACTGCTTGATCTGCAGCAGCTCGCCGTTAAACTCTTCTTTGTTGCGCACGCCGTTTTCTTCGATACGGTGCAGATGCTTTTGCATATCGTCGATTTCTTGCTCGGCTTTATAATTAATGGCGAAATCGATGACCGACTCGTGTTTATCTCGGGCATTTTGCCGGTTTTGGCTCATCATGATGATGGGTGCTTGAAAGGCCGCAAGAAAAGACAAACAGAGATTCAGAAGGATAAACGGGGGTTCGTCGAAATGAAGCGTCGCGATAAACGGAATCGTATTCCATATCATCCACACCACCAGCAGCGCGCCAAAACAGCCGATGAACGTCCAGCTCCCGCCGAACTTGGCGATTCCATCCGCTAAGCGATCCGTAAACGTCGTATGTTCCGTATATTCTTCATCAACGCGATTGAGAATGCGCTTCTCGTAGTCGTCGACCAATCTGTCGATCCGCAGCGCATTGTTTTCGCTAAGCTCGATATCAAAGCCCTGAATAACGGAGGCTTCATCGAAATCATTCGGAATGGCGTCGTTCTCTGCATTCTTCTTGTTCATAGCTCTAGGTTCCGTCCTTGTATACGATTAGCGCATGATTCCACCGCATTTAGGTTTAACCTTCTTCGAGGGTTTCTATTCGGAAAGGAAAATAGAGCGTCCACCCTTCATCTTATCCGAACGGTGATATGAAACAATGAAAGGGCACCCACGATGGATGGGTGCCCTTGCTGCTAGCCGACTGCCGATTTGAGTCGATCAGTCATGAAAATCGAGGCCGGAATGCACTTCCTTCACGTACTCGGCGCGAATGCAGAAATCTCCGAAGTGTTCGTTCTCCGTCCGTTCCTTCGCATACCGGTTCAGGATCGGCCGCAGCTCGTTCAGAATTTCGGTCTCGCCGATGTTCTCGCGGTACAGCTTGTTCAGCCGCTGACCGGCGAATCCGCCGCCCAGGTACAGGTTGTACTTGCCGGGCGCTTTGCCGATGAACGAGATCTCTGCCAGTGCCGGGCGGGCGCATCCGTTCGGGCAGCCGGTCATCCGAATGACGATCTCGTTGTCCCGCAGGCCCGCTTCATCCAGAATCAACTCCAGCTTATCGAGCAGCGTCGGCATGTAACGCTCCGATTCCGCCATAGCCAGGCCGCAGGTCGGCAAAGCCACGCATGCCATGGAGTTCCTACGCAGCGCGGAGAAGGCCGCCCCGTCCGTTAGCCCGTAGGTCTTAATCAGCTGTTCGATCTTTTTCTTCTTCTGGCTGGTCACGTTCCCGATAATCAGGTTCTGGTTTGGCGTCAGCCGGAAGTCGCCCGTGTGAATCTTGGCGATCTCGCGCAGGCCGGTCATAAGCTGATAGTCGCTCTCGTCCTTCACGCGGCCATTCTGGATGAACAACGTATAATGCCAATTGTTGTTGCTCCCCTTCACCCAGCCATAACGATCGCCGTTATGGTCGAATCGATAGGAACGGGCTTCTTCCAGCTTCCATCCCAACCGCTGCTGCAGCTCGTCGACGAACCACTCGATGCCGCGATCGTCGATCGTGTATTTGAACCGGGCATGCTTGCGTACCGCGCGATCCCCGTAATCCCGTTGAATGGTGACCGTTTTCTCCGCTAGATCGACCATCTGCTCCGGCAGGATGAACCCAATCGTCCGCGCCACTTGCGGATAGGTCTTCGTATCGCCATGCGACATCCCCATACCGCCGCCAACGGCGACATTGAAGCCCAGCAGACGCCCGTTCTCATGAATGGCAATGAACCCGAGATCTTGGGAGAAGACGTCTACTTCATTCGCCGGAGGGACCGCGATGCCGATCTTGAACTTACGCGGTAAATAGACGGGGCCGTATATCGGCTCCTGCTCCGCTCCGTCCCTGCTGTCCACCACCTTCTCCTCGTTCAGCCAAAGCTCGTGATACGCTCGGGTATGCGGATCGAGATGATGGCTGACCTTCTGCGCCCATTCATAGACCTGCTCGTGAACGGCCGACTGGTACGGATTCGGATTGCACATCACGTTCCGGTTCACGTCGCCGCAGGCGGCAAGCGTGCTCAATAGCTCGTCGTTGACTTCCTGAATCACGTTCTTCATGTTCCACTTGATGACGCCGTGCAATTGGAAAGACTGCCTTGTCGTCAACCGGATCGTATCGTTGGCATACTTCTGCGCGATCCTGTCCATCATGAGCCATTGCTCCGGAGACACGAGACCTCCGGCCGCCCGCACGCGCACCATGAACTGAAATGCCGGCTCGAGCTTTTGTTTGCTCCGTTCATTCCGCACGTCGCGGTCGTCCTGCATATAGCTTCCGTGGAATTTCATCAGCCGGTTATCGTCCTCGGAGATCGAGCCGGTGATCCGATTTTGCAGCGTTTCTTCCAGCGTGCCCCGCAAGTAATCGCTTCTGCGCTTAATATCTTCTACGTCGCTGTGCGGCGCGCTGTTCTGCGATAGTAAGTTATTCTCAGACATGACATCTGCCTCCTTGTTCTCTTATGCTTCCAGGATTCAATAAACGTCCCGTTGGTAACGCTTCTCCTGCTGCATCTTCGTCAAGTACGCCGCCGCTTCCTCATCGCCCAGGCCGCCTTCTTGCTTCAATATCGCGATTAACGCGGCTTGGACGTCATGCGCCATCTTCTTCTCGTCTCCGCAGACGTAGACGGCAGCGCCTTCTTCCAGCCATTGATACAGCTCCCTGCTCTTCTCCAGCATCCGGTGCTGAACGTAAACCTTCTGCTCCGTATCGCGCGAGAAGGCGACATCCATGCGCGACAGCACGCCTTCTTTCAACCAGCGCTGCCATTCGACCTGATAGAGAAAATCGGATGAGAAATGCCGATCGCCGTAGAACAACCACGTCTTCCCTGCTGCCCCAAGCTCTTCCCGTTCGCCGAGGAAAGCGCGGAACGGAGCGACTCCGGTTCCGGGACCGATCATGACGACCGGCGTATCGGGATTGGCCGGAAGCTTGAAATTCGGATTGTCCTGCACGAATACGGGCACGGTCTGTCCGGGTTCCAGCTGTTCCGACACGAACGTCGAGCAGACGCCGTACCGGACTCTTCCGCGGGACTCGTAACGGACATTGCGGATCGTGAGATGCACTTCCTCCGGGTAGGCCTTTAAGCTGCTCGCGATGGAATACAGTCTAGGCGGCATCTTTCTGAGAAGGGATACGACGGAATCGGCCGCAATGCCCGTCCAATCATACTCCTGCGCCAAGTCGAGCAGATCCCGTCCTTTCAGGTACGCTCTGATTTCCTGCTCTTCGCCGGATAGGAGAAAATCTTTCAGTCCGTTGCCGGGAGCAAGCGCCGCCACTTGCTCGATCAACGGTTTCGTCAACACCGTAATCTCGCAGTGGCTTGTCAGCGCCTCCTTCAAGGAACGCTTCTCCGTGCTCTTAGGAAGAACGACGAGTTCGTCCGGCTGCCAGCCCATCGCTGCGATGAGTTCATCGACAAGCCGCGGATGATTCTGCGGATAAATGCCCAAGCTGTCGCCCGGTTCGTACTGGAGACCGCTGCTTGCAAGCGCAAGCTCGAGATGCCGGGTCTCTTGTTCCGATCCCCGTCCGTTCAAGTTCAAATTCTCGAGCACGTCCGCTTGAAACGGACGGGATCTGGAATATTCCGATGATAGCCCTCCCGGAACCGCCGAAACGTCTGCGACCTTCAGCGCATCTGCAGCTGCGGAAGCCTCACCGAAATAAGCGAGGACATCCTTGATCCAATTCTCGGCCGATTCTTCGTAATCCACGTCGCAATCGACGCGCGGAGCAAGCCGCTTGCCGCCCAGTTCTTCCAAGCGTTGATCGAAGTCGCTGCCTGTTTTGCAGAAGAGCTCGTAGGAAGTGTCGCCTAATGCCAGCACCGAGAACGGCATGCCTTCCAATTGAGGCGCTCGCTTGCTATGCAGGAATTCGTAGAACGAGATCGCATTGTCCGGCGGATCCCCTTCTCCATGCGTGCTGACGATAACCAATAGATGCTGAACCTTCTTCAACGTGTTCGGTTTGAAGTCGATCATCGCGGACAGCGTAACCTGGGCGCCTTGATCCTGCAGCTTGCCGGACAGTTTCTTCGCCAGCTTATGGCTGTTCCCGGTCTGCGAACCGAAGAGCACCGTCACCTCTTTGGGGACCGCCGGGGTACTCGCTGCCGGTGCTTCCGCTTCTTGCAGCGCGGCTGCCACCGGCGTTCCTGCCGCTTGGAGCGCGGCTAGATAACCGCTCAACCAGATTTTCTGACCTTCCGTCAGCGTGGGCAGCAAGAGATTAAGCAATTCCACTTGTTCTTGTCGAAACGGACTGTTCGTTACTTGAAGCATTCACCCTACACCCCTCGTTCGCTTAGCATAAGAGCCGACCCGATTACAATTGCATGTAATCGGTTACTTATATCACTTCATTAAACGTAACATGCTCTCCCTAGAGTAACAAGACATTTGATTTTATAGCATTCATAAGTTATTGCAATAAAGCATGGCGGATTAGCCCTTTATCGATCCCTTCTTGTCGAAAAGCAACCCATGTCCCTGTCGCGAAACGAAAAACGGACCCTATCCTTGTCGTCACGATCGACAAGAATAGGGTCCGATTCATTTCATTCGTTAGACAATCCCATTCATTCGTAAGAAAATTCATTCCTATTAGCGATGGTCAGTCATGACTCCGCGGGAATGGTGCCATGAGGAATGTGCAGCAGATCTTCGCTGATCGTCCAGAGCTTCTCGGCAAGTATCGGATCGATGGCCCACGAACGGACTCCGTTGAACTGAGGGCTGTCCGACGGAACGACCTCCGCGATATCGACATCTTCGCAATAGACGCCTCCTTTGCCGTTCAGCATCGGACTTACCGCGCACCATACGCTTGTCGCCGCACCTTGCTCCGTCGTTTTGAAACCTCCTCCGGATGACGCATAGGTACCGTCTTCGTTTCGTTTCACGCCCCAGCCGGCGAGATCCGCATCGCTTAAATGCCGTGCCAAACCCGACAGGATGGCGCCGGGATGGACGGCAAATGCGCGCACGCCATGCTCTCGGCCGCGTTTGTCGAGCTCGACCGCGAACAACGAACACGCGGTCTTCGATTCGCCGTAAGAGACAACCTTATCGTAAGGCCTGCGCGTGAAATGCAGATCGTCCATATCAATCGGTCCCGCCATATGGCCGATCGACGAAAGCGCGACGACACGAGCGTTGGCCGAACGCTTCAGCGAATCCCATAAGCGCGTCGTCAGTTGGAAATGCCCCAGGTAATTCGTCGCGAAATGCGTATCGAATCCCCGTTCGTCGCGAATCGTCGGATGATAGCTAACGCCCGCGTTCAGGATGAGAATGTCGAGCGCACGATCGGAGCGCAAGAAGGCGTCGGCGAACGCGTCAATCGATGAGGGATCCGCAAGATCGAGCTGGATGACCTCGACGTTGTTGATCGAAGCGAGCGCTTCTTGTGCTTTATGGACATCGCGTGCGCCCACGATGACGGTTGCGCCGGCTCCGGCTAGCGCGCGAGTAGTTTCCAGTCCGATGCCGCCATGGCCGCCTGTTACGATGGCCACCTTGCCGCTAAGGTCTTGCCCGGCTGTCACTTCTCGAGCGGTCGTTTCGGGTCCGAATCCTGACTGCAGCGGTGCTTGTACGGTATTCATAGGTGGCATGCTCCTCGGTAATGTATTTTAGACATAAATCATAAAATGTCTATATGTCTATAATAGACGAGTGTACAAAGTTTGTAAATTGTATAAAATAGACATATGGAAGATAAAAAGAAACTTCACATTGTTGCGACGGCGTTAGAGGTGTTCTTCAAGTACGGTTACAAACGCGTATCGATGAACGAAATCGCGGAGGCTGCGGGCATTTCCCGCGCCGGTCTCTATTTGTACTTCAAGAGTAAGGAGGAAATATTTAACGCAGCGATTGTTCATCACGGGGATCTGCTTATTGAGGAGATCAATCACGGGCTGTCGTCCCATAACACGGCGGAGGACAAAATCCTATATGCCCTCGAAATATGGTCGATCCGTAATTTCGATGATGCGATGAAATCGCCGGAGCATAAAGAAATCACGGACAGCTCTTACCAATTTGCCCGGGAAGCGCTTGACACGAGCTACGGGAAATTGGAAACGTTGCTAGCCGGCCTATTGGAAATATACCCTGCTGCCGTAAGCGGTATTCAGCCAATGAGATTAGCGCAACTGATATCAGGCGCATTGCGGGGGTATAAAACGGTCGCGAAGAGCTCGGAGGAGCTTCGTCATCTGATTCAAGACTTACTCCGAATCGTCCCCGTCGGCATCAAATGATGACCGGTGTCTCTACAAGCCCATGCAAAACACGAGACAACAAGAAAGCATCGCCAGTAATGACGATGCTTCCTATTGCCTTCTTATTGCCTTCCTATTGCTTTCCTATTGCTTCTTACGCCAATGATATGCTTCCAAATGTGACCGTAACCGGCGGAACAAGCAATACTCCGCATTCATACGGCATGGCTTGTTGTTTTGTTTCTGAACTGCCGGTATGCTGCGCATATGCCCATCAACACGCCTGTCGTGACGAAGACACCGATCGGAAACCCCCATGTTCCCCATGCCGGGACGATAAGCGGCATCAAGGAGACGCCGAACGCCACGGGTACGGGCGTTTTAAACAACTGACAAACAATGACCGTGAGCAGCACGTTGATGACGCCGACCCAAATGATCGAACCTGGCAGCAAGTGAAGCACGCCGACGGCTAGCAGAGCTGTAATCGTCAACACAGCTACCCGAGGCGAAATCAATTTCCACTTGAACGTCTCCGTATGGAAGAGCTCGAAAATAAGGGCAAATACCGGCGGCACCACGAGCACGTTCAGTTTCGCAGCGGATGCGAGCCCGATCCAAAGGCATAAAACAACGGTGATGATGACCGTATCCGGGACTCTCCGGAAATTCAGCGGGCCCTTAGGCAGCTTATCCGGATTTCTAGCTTTGAAAGCAGCCAACATGATCACGAACGTAAAGATGGCCGTCGAGATCGCAAAAACATAATCATGCAGGCCTAAGAAGATCGGCAGCAGGCCGGCAGGAATCGTCGGTCCGAAATTGACGCGAAATACATGCATGAGAACAACGATAATCAGAAGACCGATCCAAAGTTTCGTCAACGTCGTGAAGGAAAAGTCGTTCAAATACGTGCCAAGGAATGCGGCTATCGTCGGGGAAAGCCATAGTTGAACCGGCTTCCTTATCCAATGCGGCACCGGGAATACCATAACCCCCATGGCCATGCCGGCAATTTCCGGGAATAGAATATCCCGTTTATCGGATACAACGGCGCTGACAAGCATGAGAATAACCAAGAAGTAAGCCGATAAAAAACCTCTGGACTTGAGCAAATTCCAAACCATCGTAATCGTTCCCCCGTTTCCCGCTTGTTTTTGTAGCTTGCCCCAATGATTCTTTCGCAATTTATCTATTTATTAAAAGGTAGGTTTAATTTGATAATCACCGCCCACCGGCTCTAGATTAACTCTGATTCTTGAAGCTCGCCAAGGATTGCGCATACGGCATCCATCTCCCTGGAATTTCCTCCATGTCGTTGCAATAAACGGCCTGTAAATACCGGGACAAGTTCGTTACTTTCTCTTCCACCAGAACCTCTCGGATTTCAGATGGTTTTGTGGGTACGTCATTCTCCCGCACCAGCTCGAATCGGTCCAACGGCAAAAACATGCGCAAGCTTTTCTTGTAGGAACAACGAGCCGGATAACGCGGCGAGCTGCCGGAATCGTACTTCGACAATTTAATCGCGTCGTAGAAGTCATGCAGCAACGATTGTGCATCCAATTGAAGGATGGCAAATGCATCATGCCGCTCTCTTCGCGAATACATCTCCAGCATTTTCAGGCAATCCTTGCGCGTCGGCCACAAGAATACGTGCTGGTCCAAATAATGATGAAATTGTCGATGCGTTGTATGGGCGTCCATCACTTGATCCGCAATTCGCAGATGTGCGTTGGCTACGAAAGCATGTCCGTGAAGCTCAATTTCTCTACTCTCGCTTCGTATGTCATCCGATAAAGCAGGGTCGGCCTCGCCGCTGGCGTACAATGCATCGAGATGAGCCATGGAAGGCAAGTTGCGGCTTCTCGTAAAATGATAAAGTGACTTTCGTTTCGAACGCTGCGTTATTTTCATAACCATGGATTCGTTCATTCCGCAACTACGACCTCTCCTTGAGCGGATGCGCGGTTAAGTCGATAATTTGAACCACATCGATCAACTTGTTCAACTGTTTCTGCACTTGTTCGAGCACTTTATCTTCCCCTGATGTCACGATGATCATGCGAGACAATCCAGGATCTTCCGACTCGCCTACCGTCAAGCTGTCGATGTTGAAGCCGCGGCGCCCGAATAACCCGGCAACCCGCTGCAAAACGCCTGGTTGGTTGTTTACAAGAACGGCAATCGTCTGACGTTTCATCGTTCATCCCCCATAATCATTTCATCGATCGTGGAGCCCGGCTTAACCATCGGATATACATTCTCGTCCTGACTGATAACGAAATCGATGAGTACAGGGCCTGGCGTATCCATAGCTTCTTGCCACGCTTGACGAGCCTCTTCTTTATTCGTTGCCCGAAGCCCTCGAACGCCGTAAGCTTCCGCCAGCTTCACGAAATCGGGACTGCCCGAGAGATCCATATGACTGAAGCGATTATCATAAATGAGTTCTTGCCACTGCCGTATCATGCCGAGAACCTGATTATTCAGAATGACGACCTTCACGGGAATGTTATGGATGGCGCACATCGCAAGCTCTTGCGCGTTCATTTGAATCCCCCCGTCGCCATTGACGGACACCACGAGTCGATCCGGATTGCCTACCTGCGCTCCGATCGCCGACGGTAAACCAAAGCCCATTGTTCCAAGTCCGCCCGAAGTAATCAGAGAACGCGGATGCTTGAAACGATAGAACTGAGCGGCCCACATCTGATGCTGCCCCACGTCCGTCGTGACGATCGCTTCGCCATTGGTCGTCTCGCTGATCATTTCAACGACGAATTGCGGTTTTAACGTGACCTCCGAATCCGTATAACGAAGCGGCTGCTTGCATTGGTTCTCTTGAATATCTGCCAGCCACGCTGCCGTATTTGCCGGTTTCGCGTGAACGTTGATTAGTTGAAGGACGGTTTTCACATCGCCGACGATCGGAATCGCCGTATCAACGATCTTCCCGATTTCAGCCGGATCGATGTCGATATGCGCAATCGTGGTCGCCTTCGGTGCAAATCCGCTCGTTTTCATCGTGACTCTGTCGTCAAAGCGCGCGCCGATGCTGATGATAAGGTCGCAATTTTGCAGCGCTTGATTGGCTGCGTAGGTTCCGTGCATCCCCGGCATGCCCATCCATAATTCATGCGCGCTCGGGAAGCCTCCCAAACCGAGCAGTGTCGTCGTAACGGGGATTCGAGTTGTCTCTATGAAGGCTAGCAGTTCCTTGGATGCATCCGAATAGATAACGCCCCCGCCGGCCAGAATGACTGGACGTTCTGCCGCTTCGATAGCCTCGAGCAATTTTTCGATTTGCATTGCGCTCGGTTGAATGTCCGGGCGGTATCCCCGAATCTTAGGACGGTCTGACGGATAGTCAAATAGCGTCGTTTGGCTCGATACGTCCTTGGGAATATCGATCAAGACCGGGCCCTTTCGTCCCGTGGAGGCAATATAGAAGGCTTCATGAATGATCTTGGGCAGCTCATTCACGTCGCGAACGAAATAATTGTGCTTCGAAATCGGCATCGTGATGCCCGTAATATCGGCTTCCTGGAACGCATCCGTACCGATCAGAGCCGTCGAGACATTTCCTGTAATGACGATTAGCGGAACAGAGTCCATATTGGCAGTGGCGATCCCCGTAACCAGGTTCGTCGCTCCGGGTCCCGACGTCGCGAAGCAAACCCCGACTTTACCGGTCGCGCGCGCATAGCCGTCCGCAGCATGAATGGCCCCCTGCTCATGACGGGCTAATATATGGTAAAACCCCGGAAAGTCGTGAATGGCGTCGTAAATGTTCAGGGTGCTTCCTCCCGGAATCCCGAATACCGTTTCCACGCCTTCGATGAGCAAGCTTCTGACCAGCGCTTCCGATCCCGAAACCCGATCCTTCTTCATGAGTTTATCCAGCCATTCCGGCCTTACGCGCTGTTCATCGATCATTTCATGACGCTGTTCATCGATCATTTCATGACGCTGTTCATCGATCATTTCATGACGCTGTTCATCGATCATTTCATGACGCTGTTCATCGATCATTTTCATTGCAGTTCCCCCCATTTAGTGCCTTGCTGTCCTTGAATGCCAGCTTGAATGAAATCGGATATGTGAATTAATTCGGCAAATCGAAATACATGTCAGGCGGAGGCATCTGCATGAACGACGAGCATGCACGCGAGTGCTGTTTGCCCTTGATCCAAACATGGTCATCGTCAAAAGCTTCCAACAATCCGCCGCCCGTCATTTTCTCGTCCGTCATCACCATCACGTATTGACCGAAGAGGATCGCATTATCAAAATCGCTATCATGGTGAAGTTTAGTCACGATCATCCAAATCCCATCCCTTCTTCGTGCAAAATTCGAGCGCTGCAATAACTACCCTTTAAGCAGCTTTCCGTTGAACAGAATGTTCAGCGACCGAACGAAGAGCACGGTCAACACGATGCTGAGCAATGCAAGAAGAATCGCGGAAATGCCGATTAACAACCAGGAATCCACGAACCTCGCGTATTTCAGAGCGGCAATGCTGAGCGCGGCCATCGGAAAGCTCACGGACCACCAGGATGCGCCGAACGGAATCGACTTGTGGAATACTTTGAAGAACATCACGATGAACAAGAAAAGTCCGAAATAAAACAAAATCGAGGCAAACGGATCGATTCGCTGCTCGAAGTTCGTGTAGCCGAGAAAGCCGACCTCGAACGGCGCGGTCATGATAAACAGCGACGGCATTAAACCTTTCGGCAGCGGATCATGATGAATCAGTCTGGATAAAATCAAGGTGAAGAACACGAGCGCCACGATTCCGCCGATCGCAAGCGACAACAAATTGATTTCTTGCGTCCATGCGAACGGCATGGTTCCCCCGGCGACCGAAATATCGATCGTTCCGACCATCGGAATAAGCGAAGGCGGTACCGCGTTGGCCGGATCGTGATTTCCCTTCAGCAAGCGCCCGACGAATACGAAGCTCAGCGTTAGGGTCAGCACGGTCCCGATGATCCAGATCGCCTGCCCGGAATGCCGGCTGTAAACGCCGGTAACGGAGGAGAGCAAGAGGAGCGCGATCGTGATCGTTCCGAAAAAATTGCCCGAGACGGGATGCGCGAATTCGGCTTTGACTTTCTCCGGATATAACGCCCATTTCGAGAGGTAGGCGATGGTTAAAGCGACGAATAGGACCATCGCGAGAAGCCCGATTATATCCGCGATGACGGTGGAGGTTCCGAACAGCTTGCTCGCTTCTCTCCAGGCCAATGACAGTCCCGATATCCCCATGACTGACGCAAATAGACTAACGGGTAAAAATTGTATAGAACCGAGGCTTCTCTGTTTCTGCACGGCTGCCATGGTTTGCATGGACGGTCACCACTTCCTGTGTTCGATTCCAGAGTGTAATCAGCTATGTCGTCCTAACAACGTCAACTGGAAATTCCATTGCCGTTCTCCTTCAGAGTAAGCGACTTTCTTCTGTTGCCTCATTGTATGAAAATCAAAATGATTGATCAATATCATTGTTTCTATGAAAACGATAGACGGAAACTATGGTTGTACGGGATCCCGGCCGTCGCAATCCACCAGCAGCTTGTCATGCTTGAGCAGCTTGACATGAGCCGATAAGAGATCGATAAATCCACGGGCAGCTTTCCCCATATATTTATCGCGGAGATAGATAATCCCAACTTCTCTGCACAACGCGGGATTTTGAATCGGAATACGAATCAGTTCCTCGTAGTTGTACATTTCAAGAAGCGTTTTCGACAGCACGGTGCCACCTGCGCCGGAACGTACGAGCCCGAACAACGAATCGATCGTCGTCGTCTCGATCAAGGGTTGAAGCTTATGGCCGGCCGTCAAGCACGTCCGATCGACCAACTGGCGGCAGCGATGGGTTTCGGGAAACATCACGATCGGCACGTTCAGGATCTCCTCGAAATTAATGGCGGTTCGGCCTGCGTATGGATGCTCCGGCGTTGCAACAAAATAAAACTGTTCTCTGTACAGGGGAATCGTCTGAATTCGTTCGTCCTCGAGCGGCAGAATCGTAATCGCCAGATCCAATTCGTTTTGCAGGACGCGGCTCACGACATCTTCCACGCCGAAGATTTTAATGCGGACCTTCGGATAATCGCGATGAAAATCAAGCAGCAGCGTCGAGACGAGTTGGTTCAGCTCGCCCGGAAGCGCGCCGATCGCTAAGGTGCCGCGTTCGATTTGCTGCAGCTCTTGGATTTGCTCTTTGGCGCTTGCCAAGTTGCCGATGGCCAATTTACTCTGCTTATACAGAATCAACCCGGCTTCGGTGATCGCGATTTTCTTCCCGATTCGGTCGAATAACGGGACGCCAAGCTCGTCCTCCAGCGCTTTGATCTGATGGCTCAAGGAAGGCTGCGTAATGCCCAGCCTGACGGAGGCTCTTGTAAAATGCAATTCTTCGCATGTCGCGATAAAGTAATCCAGCTGTCTGAACTCCATTTCGATCGGTCCCTTCCATTCTCGCTTGAATGTGACAATTTCAATGTTACGCCACTATAACGGATGCTTCTATATCGATCAATACAGCTTTTTCTATCATGATCATAGTTTGTATCGATGATTCCGCAAAAGAAAAAAGCCGCTGCGGAAGCGGCTTACTAAACGGTCCATCCTAAATTCAGTGATAGCGGCACAAGAGCTTGCGCTACGGAAGCAGGCTAAAGGCAAGACCCTGCCAGCTGCAATCGCCGTTTTCCTTGAGTCTTCGATTGCTCCTGGCTATTCTGCCGAAGAGCTGCAGCGCGGCACGATCGCCAAGCCCGGAAATATCCGCGTCGAGATGTTCATCAAGCAGTGCGGTCAGCAGCGTGCGAGCCGCCTCTTCGTCCCAAAAAGCCGCGTTCATCTCGCAATTGCCGAACAGGGAGTAGCGATGCAGGTTGCATGAACCGACCGTCCCCCATTCTCCGTCGATCAACATGAGCTTGGCGTGAACCCATACCGGGTTGCGCTTGCCATCCTCACTTAATCCGGCGATGCCCGCTAAAGTGAAATGATCGAACGCTGCAAGGGCAGCTAGTTGTTCTGGAATGTCGCCTTCTGCCGGCACGAGAACTACGATTTCCACGCCGCGCAGCAATGCCTCTCTCAGGCAATCGATAATCTCAGGAACGGAGACATATTGATTCTCGATATAAATGGAACTCCGGGCCGCGCCTATTGCCGCACGGTACTGATCGAAATTCGAGCGTTCGCCTGCTTCAATCGGAAAGTCAGCCCCTCCAGGCGTCGCATGCCCGTCGCCCAACCGGCCGGGATGGATCGTCCGTTGAATTTGAACGGTGGCGCTGCCCCTTCTGCGAGGTACTTCTGTCGGGAACGCAAGATCGAATTCACTGCCCGCTCCCCATCGTCCGTCGGTCAATCCCCGCTCGCTCGCCTCGTTCCAACGCTGGACGAAATTATGGTGGACGTCGACCGCGGAAGGTCCCGACAGCTCGATATACGCATCATGGTTCTCGCCTTCCCCGCCATGGCCGGGAGTTACCACGGAATGGGGATTGAGATTGATGCCTCCGATAAAGGCTGTCTCCGCATCGGAACCCGCATCGATCAGCCAGCTCTTCTGATGCTGGCAATACCCCGGCTGAGCCCGATCCCAGCGGATGAGCATGGATGACTGGCTTGCTCTCAACCGTTCGAAATGCTCGGAAGCACCCCAGAAAGCATTGGTTTTCAAGTGCTCCGTCTCCGGGTCCGGGCGCCAGAAGATCACGCGAACGTCCACGCCTCTGTTGGCGGCCCGATTCAAAACGTCGAGAGGCGTGCCTCTTCCGTCCGGCATTCGGCAAGCCGACCACATGAACGTTACCGTCGCCCATACGCGGTGCTTGGCCTGTTCGATCGCCTCGCAAATGCGGCGGAAGGCCGGTTCTCCGTCAATGAGCGGCCGCAGCGCGTTGCCGGATCTGACCGGATATGAAGCACGTGAAGCATAAGGGATGGCGGAAGAGCCGATGACTAACACGCTAGAATCAAAGTCCTCTATAATAGAAACACCTCTTCGGTAGAAAACATCTCTTCAGCAGAAAACACCTCTTCAGCAGAAAACATCTCTTCGCTAATCTTCTGCCTATCGGGCTTAGGATTGACTGCTCGCGGACCAGCCGGATTGCTTGATCAGGTTGGTTACGCGTTCATCGTCGAACGCGATTCCGAAGCCCGGCGCGGCCGGAATATGAAACTCTCCGTTCTCGACCCGATATCCGGATACATCCATGCCATCGATGACGATGTCGTCGCATTCCACGAATTCGAAGTTGCGCACGGCGGCCGACAAATGTCCCGACGCGTAAATGCCATACGCATTGCCGTAGCAATGCGGAGCCGACCGCAAACCATGCGCATCCAGCTTCTCGCCTAATTCCAGCCAATGCGTGAAGCCGGGCCAGATAATATCGTACTGCAGCACATCGACCCGGCCGCGAATCGCCCACTCCACAAGATGCGGAGAGGCAAGCCCTTCCCCATCCGCGATGAGCACATGCTGTCCACGCTGACGGAGCCATTCCTTCAGGTCCTCGTACAACGCATCGTCTTCATGGAACGCTTCTTCCAGCCAGTACAGGTTCACGTCCGACAGAGCCGCCAAGACCTCTTTGGTCAAGTTCAAGTTGTAGGCGTTATTGGCATCGATCATGATCTTGCCTGCGGGACCTGCCACTTCCGAGATTCCCTGAACGATCGCGATATCGCGCTTCGTCCCTTCCCAGAGCGGCATATGCCGCCCGCCCCGACCGACTTTGATTTTAAAATGACGATGGCCATTCGCATAGCCTTGCTTCGCCTGTTCCCGCATCAGCTCGACCGCGGCCCGCTCATCCGGAAGATGCAAATCATCGAAATATAGAGACGTATCATAGCAGGGAACGACGAGCGGGACTCCCTTTTCCACGTGGGAACCCGACACCAACTCATACACCGGTCTGCCTAGTCGCTGCCCTAACCAATCGAGCAAAGGATATTCCAATTGCAAGCGATACGCTTCGCGCACTCTGCCCCGTTCGTCGAATAAGTCGATCATTCGAAGGCCTATTATTGCTGCGGCCCATTCAGGCGTTATATGAATGGAGCTGCCGTATCCCGTTTGCCCATCGATCGTGATTCTGGCGATATCCACGGAGCAGCTCTTGCCATGAATGCCGATTCTGCCATTGGCTCCCGCGCTTCGGGCTCGTTCTCCCGTTAACTTCGCGAATTCGATTTTTTCCACTTTCCAATCCGACTGAATATCCGACCTGTTCATGTTCATTGGATCCTCCCTATTCGACTGGATGTCATCTTCCACCTAGTGAGTTCGCGACAGCAACTGGATAATCCTGCACTTGTCGTCGATTTGCGAACTACGATGCTTGACTCCAACATTCGAACAGACAGAAAGAGGAGCTGCCGCGCGGCAATCTCCTCCTCGACAATTACGGTTATTTGGCTAACGGTTCATTCATACGCTCGGAGCTTTACCGGAATGCGACTTGCGCAGCGGCATGCCGTTCGAAGCGAATACCCCGAGCAGGACCAGTGCGCCTCCAAGCAGTTGCTCGTACCGGATCGCATCGCCAAGAATCCAGTGGCCGGCGACGAGCGAGATGAACGGAGGCAGATTCATGTAAGTCGCGGCTGTCCCCGGACCCACTACCGCTACTCCCTTTGTCCACCAGATGCCGGAGGCCGCCGTTATAAAGGCGAGCAGAATCAAAAGCAGCCATGGCGTCGTCTGGCCAGGGACGGCAAAGCCGCCCGCAATGGCTTCGCCGCCTGCCACCGGCGCCATCAGCAGCAGGCCGATACCGCTGGAGTAGACGTTGATGTCACGCAGCGGCAGCGTCTTTGCCAGGACCGGCGTGAACATCATGCCTGCGGTCAAGCCCAGCATCGCTAAGAGCAGCAGCCCGTCGCCCGAGGAGAGGCGGACGCGATCATCGCCGACGCCGACGATGATCGCCACCCCCGCGAAGCCGATGGCGCCGCCGATCAGCTTCGCGGGGGTCAGCCCCGTCTTCAGCGTCAGCCTCTCGAGAAATATAGCGAACAGCGGCGCCGCGGCATAGATCAATGACGCGTTCGCGGCCGACGACGTGCGCAGGCCCGCGAAATAGAGCGGCTGCTGAAGCAGGGTGCCGAACGCGGCAGACAACAGCAGGATCAGCCACTCCCGCCGGTTCGGACGCCTCATTGAGCCCATGCGATAGAGGAAGATCAATATCCAAGCCCAGGTTAGCGCCATCCGCAGGAAAGACAGGCCGATCGGCGAGAAGAAGCGAAGCAGATAGGCGCTGAAGACATAGCTGAACCCCCACGAGACGGCCGCGCCGAGCAGCGCCAATCCGGCGGCTTGACGACCGGTCATCCTCATTGCGCTCCATCTCGAATCAAGGCATCACGCATTCGTTTTGCCGACGTTCCCGTAAGGAAGACGGTCCTCTTCCCGCAGCGCCCATGTCTCGCCGTCGACGTTGACTGCGTCTACCGCTTCATTATAGAAGCTATACCGGCCCGCAATTGCATGCGCCTCGGGCAGCGGCTGCTCGTAACGCCAGACGATGTCCTTGTACGCACGGCCGCCGATATTCGCGGAGTGGTACGTTGCGACTCCCTTGTACGGGCACCGCGTGACCGTCTCCGATGGGACGAGTCGTTCGAAGTCGATGTCTTCCGCGGGCAAATAATAGCGCGGCGTCAAGCCCGTCTCGAAGAGAACGACTGGATTCCGGCTGTCCGCGACCACCTTGCCGCCGATCACCACCTGCACGTGGCGGGAGCTTGGAAGTGCGTCGATGCGCGTGTACGGATCCCGGGCGTGGACGAACACTTCCTCTTCCTCCTCGTACCAGGCGTCGGCCTTCTTCCAAGCGAAGGCGATATAGCCGAGCAGCAGCGCGCTGATCGCTGTCGGCTTCGCATACGACCAGGCGGCATGTTCGACTAGGCCGTCGCCTGCGTCGACATGCCAATACACGGCTTCGCCTTTATTGCGATCGGATTCACGCCGCGCCGATTCCCGCAGCAGGTCGGTACGCACGTCGGCTTCCGGAAAATAATAGACCGGCAGCTTGCCGGTCTCCGTGACCGCGATCGCGCGCTTGCTGTCCGCGACGAAGACCTCGCCGAACTTCACGCGAATCCAGCGCGGACTGCGCTCCGCCCGAATTTGCCATTCCCCGCCGCCCGGGTCTCTATCCCGAAGCGACCATTGCGGATCATGATGGGCCATGCTTGCACAACTCCTTTATGAAATAGTAGCTGCCTCCGCGGCAGCCTGTGCGGCGGCGAGCAGCTGCCCGCCGGCAACCAAAGCATAGGCGGATTCGATATCCACGCTGATATTGCGGTCCTCGGAGAGAAACGGCACCTTGCTTCTCAGCGAATCATAGACAACGCGCGATCCC
This sequence comes from Paenibacillus sp. J31P316, assembly GCF_056269105.1. Classification (NCBI taxonomy): domain Bacteria; kingdom Bacillati; phylum Bacillota; class Bacilli; order Caryophanales; family Paenibacillaceae; genus Paenibacillus; species Paenibacillus sp. J31P316. Next base: position 420,573 of record NZ_JBWDNI010000002.1, read on the forward strand.
TTGCCGAGCAAAGGCCCTTCTCCTTCCGCTCCGACGCTGCGCAAATCGACCGCCTGTGCCGCATGCAGCGCTTCGATGCCGATGATATAGCGCAGACGATCCAGTATTTCGCGCGTCTTGGCGACGACGAACGGCGAATTGGCGGCATGGTCTTCGATGTCCCCCGCCAAGGCGAAATAATCGGCTGATGCCGGATTGGACAGATGCCGGATTTCCGCGTCGAGGGACGTCGCTGTTTTCTGCGCGGTGCAGTACCCGATTGACGATGCTTCGTCCGGCGTCAGAAATCGGCTCAAGCCCGTAAAGGACGGCGTGCCGAGCTTGATGATGCGGTAGCAGGCAGCCCGGGATACGTGGTGCAGGGCGCTGCCCAGCATCTCGAAGCCGAGCGTCCAGGAGACCGCTTCGAAATTCGCGCAGGAGACGATGCGGCCCTCGTCCAGGAGCACGCACGGATTATCGTCCGAGCCGTTCAGCTGGATTACCAGCTGATCGGCTGCGTAGCCGAGCGCGTCGTACGCGGCGCCGTGGATATGGCAGGCATCGCGGAAGCTGAGCGGATCCTGCAGCGATTCCGGGTTGTAGCGCTGCCATAGATCGCTGCCTTGCAGCGCCGAGCGCACGCGGGCGGCGCTTCGCAGCTGCCCGGGATACGGCCGGACGCGATGAACGCCCTCCTCGAGCGGACTGACGTTGCCGCGCAGCGCCTCCAGCGACAAGGCGTACACGCTGTCCGCCAGCGCCAGCAATTCGCCGATCTCATGCAGGACGAGCGCTCCCGTCCCGGCCGCGTGCGCATTGGAGCTGACGATGGCCAGCCCGTCCTTCGGCCCGAGCGTAAGCGGCGCCAGTCCCGCCGCGGCCAGCGCCTCGGACGCCGGAAGCCGGCGGCCTCCGTAATCGGCTTCCCCTTCGCCGATGAACGCAAGCCCGATATGGGCAAGCGTCGTAATGTCCGCCGCGCCGACGGAGCCGCGCAGCGGAAGCACCGGGTGGACGCGCAGGTTCAGACATTCCGCGTATCGCAGCACGACGGACGGATCTGCTCCTGCGCAGCCGACCAGCAGCGAGTTCAGTCTGGCGAGCAGCACGGCCCGCACCTCGGGCTCGGATGCGTAAGGCGCGACGCCCGCGGCATGGGAACGGATCAGATTGCGGTTGAAGCGCCCGAAGAAGGCCGCTTCGATGGTCTTGTCCTTGTTCCAGCCTACGCCTCGGTTCAACCCGTACACGGGCACATCTCGTTCAGCCAGCTCGAAGATGAGCCGGCGAGCCGCGTTCACCCGCTCCCAGGCGGGCGCCGCGATCTCGACGGGCCTCCCGCCGTATGCAACCTCATGGACGTCCGCGATCGTCAGACGGCTGCCGTCAAGCAGCAGCGCGTCAGACATGCACTTTCTCCGTCTCGGGGAATGCGTAACGGTACAGCTCGATGCCGAGCGCCTGCTCCACCTCAGGGTAAACGCTGGGGTCCGTGACGCTCGAGCTGAGCGGTATCCGGGACTTGTCGATGACGAAGACGCCGACGGCTTGCCCTTCCTCGAGATGGCCGACGCTTACGGGACGGCCCGTCTCCAGCGAGAATGTCGTAATCACGTCGGGGAACGTACTCCTCCGGATGCCCTGATCGTCTTCGACCGCCATGTATTCGTTCATGACATGCAGCGTCAATACGCCGCCTTCCTGTACGGCGACATCAATCGTACCGATGTCGAACGCGCCGGAATAGCGGACGTTCTTCCTCGCGACGGTACCGCGGCCGATCAGCGCCCCGCCAGTCTGTTCTTCGATTGCTTGCAGGATGCCTTCTGCGTCCGCGCCGCGCGACTCGGCTTCCAGAATCGCGCGCCCGAGCTCGATCGCGATGGATACGCCGCCGACGGCCGCGTGTTCCTTAATATAGCTGGCCGGCAGCGGGTGGCGGGCGGCGGCGATGAATCCCCCTGCCATATCCGAAGCCGTGCGCAGGATGTTGGAGGTTTTGGCCGGCGTGCCGACCGTCACGAGCTCGATGTACGTCCCGATCTCCGGCTTCCCGCCGGCAACGGCTTGTATGGTCTCGAAATCGAGCCGGGACGCGAGGCCGAGCGAGCCCATCTTGCCCGTCGGATGGGCCCGGATATCGCCTGTCGCGTCAACGACGACGAGGCCGAGCGCCGCTGCGGGCAGCCAGCCGTTGATGCTGCTGGACATGCCGTTCTGCGGCGTCATGACGCCGACGATCTTGCCTTCGAAGCGTTCCTGCACCAATTGAACCGCTTTGATATAGTCCTTCCCGAGCATTTGCCAGTCCGTGCCGGCCGGCGCGCCGATCGCCGTACAGGTCAGCACGATGGCATCCTCGGGCAGCTCATCCACCGATACGAGCTTCGGTCTGCCGAGCGCGACGGCCGCTCCGCCGATCTCCAGCCCGTGCTCCACCCAGCCGCCGCCGCCCGAGGCGAACACCGAGCCGCCTTTCACGGCCGCAACGACGTCTTCTTGTGTCAATTCACGCATAAGGACTACCTCCGTATTGCTCCGTCGCGATGCGGCGGATGCCTTTGTTTTGAATTTCGTCATGGGATTCCGCGTAGCCGGCGTCCGCGTAACGCAGCACGCCGAGCGTCGTATCGTTGGTGAGCGCCGTGCGCAGGCGCTCGTCCGCGCTTTCGGAGCCGTCGGCTACGACCGTGATGCCCGCGCTCGTCATATACCCGGCATAACCTCCGCCGCCGGAATGGATCGCGACCAAGTCCGCCATGGACGAGCAGCTCATCATGGCGTTCAGCAAGGGCCAGTCCGCGATCGCGTCGCTGCCGTCCTTCATTCGTTCCGTCATGATATTGGGATGCGCCATCGCTCCGGCGTCGAGATGGTCACGAGAGAATGCGACCGGACCCGACAGCTTGCCTTCGCGCACCAACGCGTTCACCGCGAGCGCGAGCTTCGTCCGGTCGCCGTGGCCGAACCAGCCGATGCGGGCGGGCAGCCCTTCCACGGGCACATGGACTTTCGCCAGCCGAATCCAATTCGCGACGATCTCGTTATCGCCGAACGCTTCCAAGATATAATCGTCGATCAGAGCGATATCCGTAGGATCGCCGCTTAGGGCAATCCAGCGGAACGGTCCGATCGCGCGCGCGAACAACGGACGGAGAAACGCTTCCGTGAAGATATCGATGTCGAAGGCGTTCTCGACGCCGTACAGCTTCGCCTGCGTCCGCATGTTGTTGCCGTTATCGAAGACGACCGCTCCGCGTTCCTTGAAGCCCAGCAAAGCCCGGACCTCCGCGGCAATGGAGCGACCGGCGTCGTCCCTGAGCTTCGCCGGGTCCACGGCCCGCACCGCCGCGGCTCGCTCCGGCGTATAACCGCTCGGAATATACCCGTACAGCAGATCATGCGCGGATGTCTGGTCCGTCACGATATCCGGCACGACGTTCCGGCCAAGCAGCTCCGGATAGATGTCGGCGGCGTTGCCGTGCAAGCCGACCGACAGGCTCTCGCCGGATGCCGCCGCTTCGTTGATCCAGCGAAGCGCTTCGTCCAGGTCCGTCGTCTTGCGCTGCAAATACCCGCTCGCGATTCGCTTGTCGATGCGAGCCTCATCCGCCTCCACGCACAGAATCGCGGCTCCGGCCAATGTTCCGGCGAGCGGCTGGGCGCCGCCCATGCCGCCGAGACCCGCCGTCAGAATAAATCTGCCGCGCAAATGGCCGCCGAAATGCAGCCTTGCGATGCTCTGGAAAATTTCGTACGTCCCTTGGATCACGCCTTGCGATCCGATGTACTGCCAGGCGGCCGCTGTCAGGCCGCCCCAGATGATAAGACCCTTCTCCTGCAAATCATAGAAATGCTCGCTCGTCGCCCAGCGGCCGACGAGATTGCAGTTCGCCATGACGACGAGCGGCGCCTGCTTGTGCGTGCGGAAGATGCCGATCGGCTTGCCGGATTGGATAACGAGCGTCTCGTCCTCCTCCAGATGCTTCAGCGTATCCACGATCGCATGGTAGGCCGGCCAGTCGCGGGCTGCTTTGCCGAGCGAAGCATAAACGATGAGCTCCTTCTGGTTCTCGCCGTTCTCCAGCACGTTCTCCAGCATGCGCAGCAGCGCCTCTTGGCGCCATCCTTTGCAGCGCAGCCCCGTTCCCCGGGCCGCCGCGATTCGATTCTCGTTCGCTCGTACCGTCATTGCGTTCACCTCGTTCATCGGGATTGGACTTTGGCGTAACGGCTCGCGGGACGCTGCAGGCCGAGATGGTCGCGCAGCGTCGTGCCGGCGTACTCTTGGCGGAACAGTCCCCGGCGCTGCAGCTCCGGTACGACGAGATCGACGAAGTCGTCCAAGCCGCCCGGCAAGTGCGGAAACATGACGTTGAAGCCGTCCGCCGCGCCGGAGAGGAACCACGCTTCGAGCTGATCCGCGATCTGCGACGGCGTGCCCGCGATGCCGCGGGAATTGACGCGCTTGTACAGCTGGCGTATCGTCAGCGGCTCGCGCTCCAGCAGCTGCAGAATACGCGTGAGGCTGCTCTTGCTCTGGTTGAAGCCCTCGACCTGAGGAACGTACGGCAGCGGTTCGTCGAGCGGATATCCGGATATATCCCGGCCCAGATAATGCGATAGCAAGTCAAGCCCCAGCCGCTCCGGCGTCAATTCCTCGACGATCGCCAGCCGCTCCTTCGCTTCTTCCTCGGTCCGTCCGATAATCGGCAGCACGCCGGGCAAAATCTTCAGTTCATCCGGCGAACGGCCGTATTTGGCCATGCGGCCTTTGATATCATCGTACAGCGCCTTGCCATCCGCTACCGTGCCGAACGGTCCGAACGCCGAACCCGGTGCGAAGACGACCTCGGCGGAGGCGGCGGCCAGCTCCTTGCCCGCTTCCGACGCGCCAGCCTGAATGAGCACGGGGTAACCTTGCGGCGGACGAGAGACGTTCAACGGGCCTCTCACCGCAAAATTCGCCGATCGATGATGGAGCGTATGCAGCTTGGCCGGATCGGCGAACGTTCCCTCGCCTTTGTCGAACAGCAGCGCATCGTCGTCCCAGCTGTCCCATAATCCTTGCGTGACGTCCACGAACTCGCCGGCGCGGCCGTAGCGGTCGGCGTGCCGGGGATGCTCATCCTTACCGAAGTTGCGCGCTTCTTCGTCCGTTTGCGACGTCACGATATTCCAGCCCGCCCGTCCGCGGCTCAAATGATCCAACGTCGCCAGTTTGCGGGCGATATGATAAGGCTCGTTGTACGTCGTCGACACCGTCGCCGCGAGCCCGATCCGGTTCGTCACGGCCGCCAATGCCGAGAGCAGCGTAAACGGTTCCGGACGGATGCTGTTCGATTGCACGACGCCGGATTCGAACCGGTCCCACACGTAGAGTTCGTCCGCGTAGAAGAACATGTCGAACTTGCCCCGCTCCGCCGTTTGGACGACATGCTTGTAATACTCGAAATCCATGAGGCCTGCAGCGTCCGCCTCCGGATGCCGCCAGCTGGAAATATGCTCGCCTGCCGGAAAATACATCATGGCGCCGAGCGCCATTTGTCGCTTTTGAACTCGTGCTTGATCTCCTGCTTGATCTCGTGCTTGATCTCGTGCTTGATCTCGTGCTTGATCACGTTCTTGCTCACGTGCTTGATCTCTACCCATGCTTCACACCTGCCCTGTTATTTTTTAAGCAGCCCTTTGCTCAACAGCCATTCCTTCGCGACGTCGATCGGCGGACGCTTTTTCAACTCTACTTCGCCGTTCAGCTTTTGCATGCCGGCATCGTCGATGGTTCCCGCGAGCTTGTTGATGACGTCTTTGAGCTCGGGGTGTTTCTCCAGCGTCGCTTCGCGGATGACCGGGATCGCGTAATACGGCACGAATACGTGCTTGTCGTCCTCGAGCACGATGAAATTAGCGGTCGGGATTTTGCTGTCCGTCGTATACACGGCCGTAACGTCGATCAGGTTTTGCTCGATAGCTTGGTAGCCGAGCGATGCGTTCTGGATCGTCTTCGTTTCCTTGAATTTCGGGCCATACACCTTCTCGACCAGCGGCCACGTATCTTCGCGCTTGAGAAACTCCTGACTCGTGCCGAAGACGATCTCTCCGGCATGAGCGGCCATCTCCGAGGTGGTCTTGATGTTCAGCTTGCTCGCGACCTCCTTGCGCAGCACGAGCGCGTATGTATCGTTGAAGCCGATTTGGTCGAGAACTTCGATCTGGTTCTTCTCCTTCAGCTGCTCCTTGACGACGTCGTAAGCTTTCTGCGGATCGTATTCGGGCTTGGCTTTCAAGATGTTCAACAGCGCCGTGCCGGTATATTCAACGTACGTATCGACATCTCCGGCATCGATCGCCTTCCACAGCAGGTTGTTGTCCAGCGTCGTTACTTTGGTCTTCAGCTTCGTATTGTCTTCGATCAACAGCTTGATCGCGTTGGCCAGAATATCGGATTCCGCAAAGCCTTTGGTCGCGATCGTAATCGTATCGTCCGCCGAGGACGATGCGGACTCGGATTTGCCGCAGCCCGCCAGACTCGTAATCAACGCAAGCGCCAGCCCTCCCGTTAACACTCCTTTCCGCCAGGCACTGCCTTTTCTCGACCCGTTCGTGTACGATTTCTCCATCTCCCTGTTCCCCTCTCGCATTCTCTTATTTATTGTTTGGTATAATGTCGCAAGCCTTTCGGCGTTAAAGCCCGATTCAAGCCCAGCAGCAGCAAGTTGACCCCGATAACGAGCAGCGACACCGGTATGGCTCCTTCCATAATGGTGGTCGTATTGATCATGGAAATGCCGCGCGTGATGATATCCCCTAGACCGCCAGCCGCGATGTACGTGGCGATGGTCGCCAGGCTGATCGTCTGCACGGCAACAAGCCGGACCCCTGCCATGATGACGCCGCGCGCGATCGGCAGCTGCACCATCCATAGAATTTGCCAGCGCGTCATGCCCATGCCCGTGCCTGCTTCGATGAGAGCGGGATTGACGCCGCCGATGCCGACGTACGTATTTTGCAGAATGGGCAGGAGCGAATACAGCGTCAGCGCGATGATCGCCGGCTTCGTCCCGATACCGACGAACGGAATCATGAAGCCGAACAAGGCCAGGCTCGGAATCGTCTGGATGACCGATACGACGGTAATGACCGCATTGGCTACTCTTCGGTAGGCCGTCAATGCAATGCCGACCGGGATGGCGATAAGACAGGCGATCAGCACCGATACGAACGACAGCCGGAAATGCTCGCCCGTCTTCTGCACGATGAGCGGCCAATCGGCCTGCAGGGTGTTCCATATTTGATCCATGAACGTTCTACTCCTTTCGGGCGGCTTGTTTGCTTAAATGCTGTATTGGCTGAACCGTTCGGCACCCAGAAATTCGCGGACGAAATGTCCGGCCGGCTGGTCGAGCAGCTGCGCCGGGGTGCCCTTTTGGATGATGCGCCCCTCCCGGAGCAGCACGACCTGATCCGCGATCTTCAGCGCTTCGTCGATATCGTGGGTCACGAACACGATCGTTTTCTTGACCCGTTCGTTCAGCTTGATCAGCTCTTTCTGCAACTGTACGCGGCTGATCGGATCGAGCGCGCTGAACGGCTCATCCATTAGAATGATGGAGGGGTCTGCGGCGAGCGCGCGGGCAACCCCGACGCGCTGCTGCTGTCCGCCGCTCAGCTCGTGCGGGTACCGGTCGCGGAAACGAATGGGGTCGAGTCCGATCAGCTCGAGCAGCTCATCCGCGCGGGCGTTGAAGCGCTGCTTCTTCTCGCCTTTCAGGCGCGGCACGACCGCTATGTTCTCGGCGATCGTCATATGCGGGAACAGCCCGATCTGCTGGATGACATAGCCGATATTCCGCCGCAGCGTGACGGGATCCTGCTGCGATATGTCCGCCCCTTCCACGAAGACGCTGCCCGACTCCGGTTCGATCAGCCGGTTGATCATCTTGAGCAGCGTCGTCTTGCCGCAGCCCGACGGGCCGATGATCGTGACGATCTTGCCGGTTGGAATGACCAGTTCGAAGCCGTCCAGCACGTTGCCGGAACCGTAGTTTTTCGTCACCTTCTTGAACTCTACTGCTGCGCTGTTGCTCATGGCGTTCCCTCCTTTCTCGAAATTCTCATTATACGGATTGATTTAGTCAGATTTATAAGCGCAAATGAAGCCTCTGTCCCTCCTTCTGGACGTGTCGTCTCCGTCTATCGGAGACTTGCTTGCGGCCATGGATTGGCGAAGAAGCAAGCTTCGGCTGTTCCCGGACAACGAAAAAGGCCTCATCTTCCCCTTCGGGAAAATGAGACCTCCAAACGTCAGGTTGGTCTCTGAATTATTACATTGTGATAATGATATCTTGTAATTCAATATTATTATGAATCCCAAAGGCTGTCAATCATTATTTGCAAGTGATTTGGTCGGAATTAGCGGAATCAGTTTCCCAGCCTTCTCGACAACCGTTCGGAGGCCTCGAGCAATAAACCCGTCATCCTGTCGTCGTATTCGGCATTGCTGCGAAAGTTCGGTCCCGCGATGGATAAGCTCGCCACGATCAACCCGTGCGCATCGAGAATCGGCGCTGCCATGGCGAATATATCGGGATCCACTTCGCCGTGCGTGATGCTGCAGCCCCTGGACCGGATGAGGTCGAGCTCCGTCTTCAGCTTCGACTTCTTCGTCTCGGAATCGAGCGTTTCCATGACGCTTCCGATCGTCCGGTCGTTCTCGTAGGCGAGAATGCATTTTCCCGAAGCGCCCGACGTGAGCGGCAATACGCGGCCGTTCTCCACGGCGAATTGCAGCAAGCCCTGGCTTCTGACGTTTTGGATGCACACGCAGTTCAGCCCTGTCCGCACGAACAGCACGGACGTTTCCTGCGTCAGGGCGGTCAGCTCCTCCATGATGGGGAGGGCGAGCGGCAGCAGCTCCCGGTGCATCTGGTGGCTGAGGCTCCTGGCTAGATCCAATATGCGCAAGCCCAGGCCGATCTGGCTTTTGCCGCGTCTCTCGACGATGCCATTCTGTTCGAGCGTCTGCAGAAAACGGTAGGTCGTGCTCTCCGGAATGGATACCTTCTCGGCGATCTCGCTTACGGACAGCGTATCCTGCGCTTCCGATAAGGCAAACAAAATGTCCAGCGCCCTGTTCAACGTCTGTGTTCCGTTCATTATGATCCCCCTAGTTCATGTCGCTCGGCAATTCGTTTCTATTATATCGGAAGTTTCATGCCGTACATAGTATCGTACGCGATGCCGCGCATCCCCCATAAAAATAAAAAAGACTTCCCGCGATCAGGTCAGTCCGATGGAATGAATTCAGTTATGTCGCTATCGTGCCGCCTGCGAATCCGAACTTATGCGTGTACCGGCTTGATTTCATTGGCGTTAAAGAAGTCGAGCGCCGAGAGATGCCAGGTCAAATCGCCATCGCGCTCCCCGTCGATATACGTCTCAACCCGTTCGTTATAGAACGATAGCAGTCCTTTGATTTTCGGGATTTCGGGAATCGGATCGGCATAGCTCCACACGATATTGTCATGCGTCTTGCCGTCGATTTCCGCGTTCCAGTAAGAAGCCTCTCCTTTATAAGGGCAGCGCGTCCGATGTTCGGTTGCCGTCAGCAAATCCTGGCGGATATCCTCGATCGGCAGATAGTATCGTACCGGCAGGCCGGTCTCGAATACGATGACGGGGCGGCGGCTCTCCGCGACGGTAACGCCGTCGATCACGACGCGAACATGGCGGGAGCTTTGCAGCGCGTCCACGCGTTTGTACGGATCGCGGGGATGCACGAAGATTTCTTCGTTTTCCTCGAACCACGCATCGACCTTATTCCAATAAAAGGCTACATAACCTTTGATCGCTTCGGAAGGCGCGATCGCCTCCTGATAGCCCCACACCGCGTTCTCGGATATCCGGCCGTTCGCCTCGATATTCCAGTACGACGCATCGCCCTTGTACGGGCAATAGGAGCCATGATCGGAGGGCACGAGCAGATCCGTTCTAACGTCCTCCAGCGGAAAATAATAGACAGGCAGATGGCCGCGTTCATGCAGCGTCAGTACCCGCTTGCTGTCGGCGATCGTTTCCCCGGCAAACTTCACCCGCACCCGCCGCGGATTGGCGTCGATTTGAATAACCTTCTTCGTGCTCGCATTCATGCTCATCCTTTGAACCTCCTCTGAATTTTACTATCATATTTAAGTAACTGATTATCACAATGAGATAATAACATGGAGATGATGGGATTTCAATATTATTCCGACTATTTTGATCGAAATTAATTCAATAACCATACTCTCCATTGAACTTGGTGGTGGTTCAGTCCCCAGGTATGACAAAAAGCCGCGATTTACGCGGCTTCCAAGATCATCATAGTTCTTGTCAGATTACCATTAAACGACCGGGAACCATCCAGGAACGTTAATCAGCATGTTCCACATCGCATCCGGGATCACCAATTCTTGCTGCGCCGTTCTCGGCAAGGTCGTTCGGATCTCGTTTTCTTGATCGCTTAACACCTTCTCGACCCATTTCGGTTCCATAATGATCGCATGCCCCAAAGCCAGTAAAGGCACGCCAGCGTCCAGCGCTCGACTAACATCTTCCGGAGAAGATAATCCTCCGACCCCGATTACGGGTACACGATTCCCCACCCTCTCTTGGATCAGCAGCACGCGCGATTGTCGATCATCCTCATCCCGCATCGATCCCTCCCAGAAACCTCTCACGGAGACATGAACGTAGTCGAGGTGCTGTTCCGCCAGGACGTCAGCCAATCGAAGCGTGTCTTCCATCGTTATCCCCGGGTTTTCTCTTTCTTCGGGCGACAGTCTGTAGCCGACAATGAACGGCGTCTTCGCATGCTCGGCAACCGACTTCTTCACGCTTTCGATTACGGCCAGAGGAAATGCCATCCTATTCTCGATCGTCCCTCCCCACCGGTCGGTTCTGCGATTGGAATGGGGAGAAAAGAATTGTTGCAGCAAGTACGTATTGGAGCCTTGAATCTCAACGCCGTCAAAACCTGCTTCGATGGCTCTGCGAGCCGCTTCGCCGAACGCATGGATCGTGGCTTCAATATCTTCCTCCGACATCACTCTTGGAACAACCGAGCCTGGACGTTCCGAGGCAATGCCGCTGGCGCTGACAGGCTGCTTGCCGTTATTCAATTCCGGCGAAGCCATCCTGCCCGCATCGTAGATTTGTAAAATCGCTTTCGCTCCTTGTCCTTGAATGGTACCCGCCAGTTTTCTCAGTCCCGGAATCAAGGCATCGTCATCCGCGCCGAGTTCGTTGCGAAAAGCAGTTCGTTCTGGCGATACATGGCTGCTCGCCGTAATAACCGCGCCCACGCCGCTTGAGCGCTCGCGATAATAGGCCAGTTCATGCTCCGATACGCCCCCGTCCTCAAGTGAGGAAGAGTTGGTCATCGGCGCCATGATTACGCGATTCTTAAGCTGTACGCCCGAAGGGAGCATAAACGGTTGAAGGATAGGTTTATTATTCGGATGCATATGATGTTCTCCCCTTGTAGTTAAATAAGTTGTGATCCGTTGCCGGAGTTGCTTCAAGTGTTTCTATTACGTTGGTCCGCGCTTGGTCCACGCTTGGTCCACGTTATATCGCGCAAGTACCATCCACTCCGCAAACACCGCCCTCGGAATCGCCGAGCGAATGGGTGCCAATCATCTGCAAGGGATGCTCGTCTCTCCACACTTGCTCAAGCACTTCCAAGAACGCGCTGCTCGTCCTGATCCCGGATACGGCGAACTTATCGTTGAAAATATAGAACGGAGTGCCTGAAATCCCAAGCTGCGTGCCATATTGCCGCTCTTTCTTCATCGTGTCCTTGTATCTATCGCTTCCCAGCATAGCAAGAACTTCTTGGCTATCAAGGCCGCTCTCGCCCGCAAGCTTGGCAAGCGTATCGTGATCGCCGATATCCAACGAATCGGTGAAGTAAGCTTTATAAACCCGCGACAACCACGCTCCGGCTTTTCCCGATTCTTGGGCATAGACGGCGACCCGAAGCGCATCGGACGTATTGGATGGAATCAAGGTGTCGAGATTATAATCAAGGCCATTGTCTTTCGCCATTCGGATCACCGCTTTATTGCTTTCCCTCACGTAGTCGGCAGTCATGCCGCCGCCATGAATTTCGGCCGTCCAAGCATAGTAGTCTTTGCCGGTACGGCTCGGCGCCTGAGGGAATAGCTGAAACGGCCGATACACCACTTCTACTTCAGCCCGATGCTCGAATTGTTCCAACGCTGCTTCCAAATTCGTTTTGCCGATATAGCACAGCGGGCACATCACGTCCGACCAGACCTCTATTTTCATGACTTCTTCGCCTCTTTCCTCTGATTGGCACAGCTGAGGGGCTCTCAGTCTGCCTTTAAATTGTCTAGATAGTCAACAACAGTTGATTAGTTGACATCTATTGATTATCATTATAGATCACCCGCATTATTTCTCAATCGCTAATCGATTCGATTCTGTACACTAATCAACAGATCAATTACGTCTGTTCATCATCATTTCAACAAAAGGAACGGTGACGGTACGCCATGCCTAAAGTCGATCGAAGAATCCTCAAGACCAGGGAAGCGATCCACGCGGCGCTGATTGCGCTCATGTCCGAGAAAAGCTTCGAAAACATTACGATCAACGACATCTCGGAAAGAGCCAATCTAAACCGGGGGACGTTGTATCTCCACTATTCGGACAAATACGACTTGCTCGACAATTGCATCAAAGATCATTTGCGCACGATGCTGAATTATTGCACCTTAGCGAAATCTGGCGAGGCAAGCATCCCTATCATTCAGTCTCCGCTGCCATTGTTGCAATACATTGAAGAGCACTTCGCGTTTTACTCCTCCATGTTAAGCAATAAAGGAATCACTTGTTTTCAAGAACAGCTGAGCTTGATGGTGAGAAATGGAATTCGCGAGCGATTGAACATCGGAGACATCCAACAAGAAGATAACAAGCAAGTTATCGTGCAATACATGGCCTCTGCCTTTGTCGGAGTCGTGGAATGGTGGATTAAGAATGGGATGCCCTTGTCTCCGCAAACGATGGCGGAGCAATTGCAGGACATCTTCGAGAAGAATGTTGCCCTCGCAATAAATCATGAACGATATGAAAAAGGAGAATAAATGAAAAAGCCAAATAAGCCTGCGATGATCGCGGGCTTATTCGGCTTCTCGGCAATTAATGAAAACAATCGACAATGCCGCCTAGATGAAATAAAGAAGGCTTACAATGCGGTTGGCCTAACCATGATCTCGCTGATCAGCGTATCGTCAGGTTCATTGATGGCGAACGCGATGGCTCTCGCAATGCTGGCAGGAGAAATCCCTTTGCCGCTTAGCTGACTGGCGAATGCCTGCACCTCCGGGCTCGTAATGGTGCCGAACAGCTCGGTATTCGTCAGACCTGGCGCGATCACGGTCGATCGAATCCCCGAAGTCGGGGATTCTTCGAGGCGCAGTCCCTCCGAGATGGCTCTGACGGCGAACTTGGTCGCTGCGTACACGGCCGATGTCGGAGAAACCTGGTAGCCGGACGTTGAGGAGAGATTGATGACGTGACCGGACTGCTGCTCCCGCATGACGGGCAATACCGCCGCGATTCCGTAGAGAACGCCTTTGATGTTCACGTCGATCATTTGATCCCATTCTTCGATGCGCAATTCATTCAGCCTGGAGCTCGGCATGACCCCTGCATTGTTCACCAGGACATCGATTCGGCCATACGTATCTAAAGTAAACTTGGCCAAGCGCTGCATATCCGACGCTGAAACGACATCGGCTTTTATGGAAACAGCCTCTCCGCCGGCTTCTTTAATGTCATTTACTATCGCGTGCAGACGCTCTTCTCTTCGTGCAGCCAATACTACTTTCGCGCCGTTCTGGGCCAGCAGCTTCGCTGCCGCTTCTCCGATTCCGCTGGAGGCTCCCGTAATAATGACTACTTTATTTTGCACGTTTTCCATAGTTGCATGCTCCTTTAATTCGCTTATTTTTTGAGGACTCAGAGGTACTGGATGAAGTTCAAATTATATACGTTATCTAACACATGTTGAATATTTAACGGCCGTTGATTAATATTATAAACAGAAGCACCAACTACTCAATGGTTGATCGATGCGTATATGTCTCATATCCAACACCAGCCTCAAAACTGTTGATTAACTGCCGGAGGTAACGAACCCTATGGAACCCGTTGTTAAAACCGACCGCCGCGTACTCAGAAGCAAGCAGTCCATTACGAAGTCGTTTCTCGAGCTTTTTGCGGAGAAGGATTTCGAACAAATCACCATCAACGAAATCGCGGCACGTGCCAACGTGAATCGCGGCACCGTCTATTTGCATTACACCGACAAATACGACCTCTTGGATAAATGCATCGAAGATCACATCAACGAACTGATCTCGCTGTGCAAGAACCGGGAGAACACGGCGGAAAACCAAGGCATGGTGCAGGATCCCAAACCGGTATTCGATTATTTCCATGCGCATTTCGCGTTTTTTTCTGCTATGTTTTCCAATCAACGGGCCTTTCTATTCCGCGATCAACTGCTGAATTTCATATCGAACAGTCTTATGCTGAAAATGGAACGACCGGACAATGTGCCCGTCATCGACCATGAGCTGAAAGCCCAGTTCATGGCCTCCGCGTTCATTGGCATCGTGGAGTGGTGGATCCGCCAGCAAATGCCGCATTCCACGTTGTTCATGGCCGACCAGGTCAGGCAATTATTCGAGAACAATCACGTTTACTCGGAGCTTCATTGATCATTTCATGCTAACTAGAATCGTCGTTGAATGAGAAAACGGCAGCCGTCATTGGCTGCCGTTTTCTACGCTTATCACATGTATATCGTGTGCTCCGTTTCAGGCGTCTCGATCTCTGCGTCAACGATCACCGGGAACCGCGTCTCGAACATGGTTCTCTTCGGGTTGCTCATCGCCGTTATCCTTCCGCCGTGCTTTTCGACGATGCTCTTGGTGATGGCGAGACCGAGTCCCGTCCCCCCGGTCGACTTGGACCGGGAGCGCTCCACGCGATAGAAACGGTCGAATATGAACGGTAAGTCGCGGGACGGAATCGGCTCGCCGTAATTAATGAACCGCACGATCGCCCAACCATCTTCGCGGTGAACGGTAATATCGATATCCCGCCCTTCGGCCCCGTATTGGATGGCGTTCGCGATCAGATTCTCGAAGCTGCGGACGAGCAGGTCGCCGTCGGCCATGATGAACAGCTCTTCCTCTTCCGCTCGGATGCGGCAGGTGACCTCGGCCCGTTCTAGAATGGGGACGAACTCCTCGGCAAGTTGCCGGAGAAAGCCGACGAGGTCCAGCTTGACCGGTTGGATCGGAAAGCCGTTGTTCACCCGCGTGAACTCGAACAGCTCGTCGATCAGCTTCTTCAGGCTGAGCGACTTCTCATAGGCAATATTGACATAATGACGCAGTTCCGTCTCGTCCCGGTAACGGTCCTCCTCGATGACCTCGAGGAAGCCGATGATCGAGGTGAGCGGCGTTCTCAGATCGTGGGATACGCCCGTGATCAAGTCGTTCTTGGACTTCTCCGCATTCCGCTCCTCCTCGATGGAACGGCTGAGCTGGGAAGCCATCCGATTGATGCTGTCCGCCACGCGGGCAAGCTCTCCGGATTGGACGGGAATCGGGCTGTCGAACCGCCCTTCCGCGATTTCATCCAACCCGGTTCGGATGGACGCCATATACGTATCGAGCCCTTCCGTCATCTTGTTGATGCTGTCCGCGATCGCGCCCAGCTCGTCCGAGGTCCGCACCGGAATTTCCAGATCAAGCCGGCCGTTGCCGATCTCCTGCAAGGCCATATCGATTTCCTTCAGATAGCGGACAGTTCCTCTCGCGAACAGGTAGTACAGAAGGACGAACAAGATAACGCCGGCTGCGGCCATGATCGGCCTTGAGCCTACATGATTGATCAGCCAGGGAAGCGGCCAGAACAGCAGCGTATTCTCGTACAATAAATTCACCAGCTGCCGGAGCACATACAGGAGCGCAAGGGCGGCAACGATGCTCCAGAGCATCGTAACCAGTAATTTAGTACGCAGGGAATAAAACCGTCCAAGCTTCGTATGGATTCCCATTCCTCTTTAGGCGCCTCCCATTTTGTAGCCGATGCCCCATACCGTCTTGATGTATTGGGGGTTTCGGGGATCGAGCTCGATTTTTTCGCGGAGCTTCCGAATATGAACCATCACCGTATTTTTGGATTCCATGTACTGCTCCTTCCAGACTTCCTCATAAATGCGATCCATGCTCAGCACGATGCCGCGGTTGACGGCAAGCAGCTTGAGAATGGCGAATTCGCGCGGGGTCAGCTTAATTTCCCGTTGATCCTCGGTTACGGTATGCATCGCGATATTGATGGCCAGATTGTCGATGACGATCTCGTTCGGATTGTCGGCCGCCCGCTTGTCGAAGCGCTTATACCGGCGGAGCTGGGATTTGACGCGAGCCATCAGTTCCAACGGATTGAACGGCTTGGTTACGTAATCGTCCGCGCCGATGCTAAGGCCGGCGATTTTGTCGATGTCCTGGCTTTTGGCCGACAGCATGATGATCGGCGTATCGCGCTCCTCGCGGATGTGCATGCAAGCCTCGATGCCGTCCAGTCGCGGCATCATCACGTCGAGGATGATCAGGTCGACGGCGCTTTTCTGCAGGATTTCGAGCGCCTCCAAGCCGTCGGATGCCATGAGAAGCTCATAGCCCTCGTTCTTCAAATAGATCTCCATAAGTTTGATGATTTCTTTCTCATCGTCGACGATGAGGATCGTTTCCGTTGCGGACATAGCTACCTCCGGATAATGTTGGCTTGAGCGCGGCAGACTGTTCAGCCTCCGCGTGTCATTTTAGCAAATATACCATATAAACCTTCCAGCTTCGAAACTCGCGGAAGACGAAACGAGCGGCATTCTCCAGGACTGGAACGCGAGTAGGAGCCGACTCTTCCGTCGACTCCTGCTTGCGATCGTATGCACGTTAAGAGCCGGCACTCATTTTGCGGCTGCATGACCGGTCTTGTCGTTCAACAGCTTCGCCATGCCCGTTGTGCGAGCGGCCGTGGAGCTGCTCAGCACCAAAACATCGGTAATGCGGTGTTGGCTGATGAAATCCGTCAAGCTGCCCTCGTAATAACGGAGATCGACATAATCGATCGTTTCGAAATGCGGAAGCAGGAACGGAATCATTGCATTGGCGTAGGAATCCTTGACGACGACGAGCCTTTTACCGTTACCGGCACCCGTTGTTATTTCTCCCCATGGGTAATCTCCATTCATGAAGACGGAATAATAGCCGCTCGTCTTCGACGCATAATGAGGATCGACGACCTTCAGGTTAAGGGACTTTCCGGTTGCCGTATGTGCCGTGTACGTATAATCCAGATCGGGCCGATAATACGTAATCGTATCCGGATGCGCCTTGAGTTTGTCGCTCAATGTTTCTTTGTACGCCGAGCCGAGGAACCCTTTAACCGTTCCGGTCTTGTATTGATCCAGCGGCACCGGCTGTTCACCCATCGTCTTCATCAACTCGGCATACGCGTAGTACGCTCCGAGCGCGGTCCAGTGATGATCGGTGCGGAAGAAGATATCTTCCTTACTGTGCTCGTCCAACGCGCCGTAGGCATCGACCACGCTGATCTCCTGATCGAGCTGTTCGTCGATATGGGCGAAAGCCTCCTGCTGCGAATCCGACATCGCCCTATAGGTCTCGTTATCCATGAAGGCAGCGGAATTCGGGGCTAGCATGGAATACATTTTGACGGCCGGGTCGACGGCTTCCCTGAGCCGGTTAAGCGACTTCGCATACTGATCCGCCGCATCGGCCGAATAGTCGAACAACGTGATGGCCCGATCCTTCAAGATTAAATATTTGACGGCGTTCTTGTTCACGACCGCGCTTCCCGCTCCCCCGTCTCCATCGCCGAGGTCTTCTCCGGTGTTGTCCCCGCCCTGCTCGACGATCGAGGCGCCGTTCGATTCGGGGATGCCTTTCAGCTCCTTCAAATTCGAGCCCAAGTGAAGGAACGATTCGCGGAAAGCGAAATGGTCGGAGAAATAATCGTCTACCTTGCGCGCATACTCGCCATTGAGCAGTCCCCTCACGCTGAAAGCCGGTCGTTGCGCGAGCTCCCTCTGTTCCAGGTCGGATACGCTATGCGAGCGTGCGTGCAGCAAATTCACGGCACCGAAGCCGAACACTACGATTAAAAACAAACCGAGATTTACTTTGACGTTCATTGCTATTCCCTCTTCCATCAAAATCGGTAATAAAGAAACGGGTTATATGTGCTTCCGACAAGCATGGTCGTGGAAACAATCAGAAGCGCGATGTTGAGCAGCTGCGCTCCAACGACCGCCATGCCGGCATGAAGACGCGGGAAAAGTCTGGTCAATCGGCGCAGCAGCCATTTCGTAACCGGCGTCGATGCAACGATCGCGGCGGCGAACAGCAGCAGATTTTCTTTGAAATAGATGTGCAGCTCCGGCGAGGCGAACTCGCGATGATACAGCCCGAACATCGTCAGCAGCGCCTTGACCGCGTCCTTCAAATTCGTGAAATAGAACCAGACCCAGCCGACCAGCATCGCGACCGTTGCATAGCCATGGGCGACGAACGCCGGCGCTTTGGCCAGCAGCTTCCCGAGCCACAGGTTCTCCATGAAAATCAGCGCCCCGAAGTAAAGTCCCCATATAATGAAATTCCAGCTCGCTCCGTGCCAAAATCCGGTCAAGAACCAGACGATGAACAGATTTCTCACATAAAATTTGCGGTTGCCGCCCAATGGGATGTACACGTAATCGCGGAAGAAACCGCCAAGCGACATGTTCCATCGGCGCCAGAATTCGCCCGCGGATTTCGAAACGTACGGATAATCGAAGTTCTCCCGAAGCTCGAAGCCGAACATCTTGCCGAGGCCGATCGCCATGTCCGAATACCCCGAGAAGTCGAAATAAATTTGCAAGGCGTACAAGCTGATGCCGAACCAGATACCGAGCACGGAGGCGGAATCCGCACTGGGCTGAAGCATCTGCGAAGCGACTTCGCCGAGCAGGTTGGCGAAGATCACCTTCTTGCCCAGGCCGATCGCGAAACGGGTAATGCCTTCGCTGAATCCGGCCATCGACACCGCGGGGCGCTCGATCTGACGTTCGATGTCGGAATAACGGATAATCGGTCCCGCTACCAGGTGCGGGAAGAAAGAGACGTAGAGCAGAATTTTCTTCGGCGACCTTGGTGCCGTGATCGCGCCTTTGTACACGTCGGTTAAGTAACAAATGATTTCGAAGGTAAAAAACGAAATTCCGATCGGAAGCGCGACTTCCGGGCGGGGAAGGTCGATCGGCAAGAACGCGTTCAGGTTGTCGACGAGAAACGCTGCATATTTGAAAAAGCCCAATAGTCCGATATTGACCGCGATTGCCGTAATATATAACGCTTTGGCCAGCCATGTGGCCCTGAACCTCTCGATGCCGAGCGCAAACAGATACCCCGCCATGGCTGCTGCCAGGAGCAGCACGATCCATACGGGCTCTCCCCACGCATAGAAAGCAAACGAAAAGAGAATCAAAATCCAAATCCGGTAGGACGCGCACTTGAAGAGGTAAAACGCAATGAGCAGGGCCGGCAAGAATAGATACAGAAAGATTAAGCTGGAAAAAACCATGGTCTGAACTCCTCTCGTTTATGTAACAAGTAGGAGTATAGAGGAGAAAGCTTAACGCGCGCGTCTCGCAATTCTTAACAAAAGCTTATCGTTTGCTTATCATTCTCCGCACCGGGTGATTGCCCGCCGGACCATGTCCGTCGCATGCGGCAAAACGCAAAAAAGGCCGCGGTTTACGCGGCCTTGCCATTGCAGCTTATATTCGGAAGAGCGAGTCACGCGGGTCGGCTAAAGCGCTAAGCTAAGGGCAAGGTGATCACGTAAGTCGTGCCCGCCCCCTCCTTGCTCTGAACCTCGATATGACCGTTCATTCCGTCTATGATGCTGAATATAACCATGGTCCCTAACCCCGTGCCTTTGTCCTTCGTTGAATAATATGGCGATCCCAGCCGGTTAAGCTGTTCCTTGTTCATGCCTACGCCCGTATCGCGGATGGTTATTTTTACGGTACGGGAATCATCGTCCGTGCTGTATTTTAGGGTTAATGTTCCCCCGTTAGGCATGGCTTCGATGCCATTCTTGCCGATATTGATTAAAGCTTGCCTAAATTTTGCCTGGTTGCCATAGACCGCAGCGCTCGAATCGAATTCGGTGACGATCTCCACGTTTTGCAAATTGGCATAAGAGCTTAAGATTTGAAATGCTTTGACTAACGCTTCTTCAAGCTCGATGGCTTCAAGCTTTTCATTTTGAGGTTTGGCCAGCGATAAATAATCGGAAATAATGGATTCGGCCCGATCCAGCTCCTCCAACGTTATCGCGGAGAATTGCTGGCGTTTGCGATCGCTTAAGGTTGGATCCGCAAGCAATTGGATGAAGCCCCTGACGGAGGTTAAGGGGTTTCGGACTTCATGGGCGACGGATGCCGCAATCTCGCTGACCACCCTCATTTTTTCCACTTTAATGATCTCTTCCTGGATTTGAATATGATTACGAATCGTCTCGATCATAAACACGAGCATGACCGCCAGCGTACATTGCACGAGTATGATGGGCAGATTGGGCAAGTACGACGATACGAAATAATCTGTATTCCCCAACATTAGCGCATATAGATTGACGACCGTCGTACGTAAGAAGAAGCATATTCCAAATACGAGGAACATTCTCTTCTTTGCAGTGGCTTTCTCATAGATTCTGAACAAGAAACAAAGCAGCAGGAAAGTCGGTAGAAGCGCGATGATGTAAGGCAGGATATCGATGCCGCCCAATAAAAATCGGTATACGATAAGACTTCCGAATAACAGGAGCGATGCGTATAAGCCGCCGTACAAGGAGCCTATTATCAGAGGAACTCCTCTTAGGTCCAGCACCGAGTTGAACATCTTAACGGGGAACGTCATCGTGATGATCAATGGGACAAGAAACAGCAAGTAAACGAAGAATGGATTCTTGTATTTATAGAAAGGACGGTAAAAAATCAAAGGCAGGAAAATAATAAAGGCATTGAGGAATAAGTCTGAATGAAAGAGCATGCGTCGGAGGGTCCTCTCATAAGGGCTTAGCTTATCTTTCTAGAAAGATAAGCTATTTTCCTTCACCCTCGGCGAGTTTATTTTGACGTGTAGATCGGAGCCCCCAGCGGTGCCGAGCGCGCTCCCCCGTCAACGGTAATTTCGGCTCCCTGCACGTAGGACGAATCATCGGAAGCCAGGAACAGGACAGCAGCGGCGATTTCCTCCGGATCCGCCATCCGGTTAAGCGGGATCGTACGCGCCTGCGAGGCTTCCAGCTTCGCGGTTTCTTCAGCGGTCGACTTGTTCCAAATCGGCGTGCGCGTAGCGCCGGGCACCACCGTGTTTACGCGGATGCCGCGCGGAGACAGCTCAGAGACGAACACTCTTGCCATGCTGCTGACGGCGCCTTTGCTTGCCGCGTAGGCAGCTCTGTGCGATGCGCCGTCCGTAGCGCGCGTAGAGCCGGTTAAGATGACCGATGACCCTGCTTTCAAATGCGGCAGCGCGGCTTGAACCGTGAAGAAGGCGCCGGTTACGTTGATCTTAAGTACTTCCTCGAATACGGCGAGCGTCGTGCCTCCTAGCGGCGTAGCTGAAGAGATGCCGGCATTCGCATAAACGATGTCCAGCCCGCCGAAGGCTGCGACCGCTTCGGCAACCGCGTTCTCCATGCTTGCCGGATCGGCTGCATCCGCCTGAACCGCCAGGCTATTCGAGCCGAGTTCTTCCGCCACCGAGTTCAACGTCGTTTGATTCCGGCCCGTAATGACGACCTTCGCGCCTTCGGCAATGAACAGCTTCGCGGTCGT
Organism: Paenibacillus sp. J31P316; assembly: GCF_056269105.1. Lineage (NCBI taxonomy): Bacteria > Bacillati > Bacillota > Bacilli > Caryophanales > Paenibacillaceae > Paenibacillus > Paenibacillus sp. J31P316. The sequence goes on from NZ_JBWDNI010000002.1 coordinate 442,549, forward strand.
CAACCCGATTCCGCTATTGCCTCCCGTAATCAGTGCCACTTTCCCTTCAAGCTTTCCCATTCTCCCGCTCCTTTTGAATCGATATGCAACCCGTATCGCTACCGTTTTATCATGATTATTTGGCAGCGACTTTATCCCAACATGCCAAAAAAGCCGCGATTTACGCGACCTTAATCAGCTATCGTTCGGCTTCATCCAATTCTGGCGCCTTCAAAACGGGTTGCGAATCCGCTTAACGCCCAACCGCTATCCCCATTCGGCTTGGTAAAAACCTCGACTCTGTCCTTCGGCTTCAAATTAATGATGCCGGAAGCGGTAATTATGCCTTGCTTAGGGGTGAACGCTTCGCGATCCGAGATGCGCGGCACATTATTAATCCGGATTTGGAGCTCCATCGATACCGGCGTAAGCGTATGCTGTTCAAACGAAACGCTCGCCAATAGCGAGTATACGCCGGGCTGCTTGGGACGGAAGATCGATATGGACGAATTGTATTCATTAAGTAGATCCAATTCTTCGACTTGGTATTGCACTTTCTGGAACTCGCCCTCCGTTAACGTGAGATTGGCGCCGGAGAGTGCGCGGAACGCCGATTTGCGTCTTTTCGCCGTCGTCGGGCAAACCCATTTCTTCTTGCAGATTCGCCGCTTCCTGCACGAGCAGGCTTTGCAGGATACCGTTAGTTTGGTGCCGCATGATTTATTGGGCATGGACTTTTTGGCGTTGAATGGATTGGAGACGGACTTATTGGCGATGGAATATTGGGAGACGGAAGATTTGGAAACAACCTTGTTGGCGATCAGCTTCTTTTCCCCGATTCTTCTAATGGCCATACTTCTCCTCCTATTATTCTATCATCCTTCATTCTATGGAGGAGCGTTCAAATAATAGCGGTACTCGCCTGCCAGCTATAAAAAGGGCTAATTCAGCTTTATATGGCGTTGAAGATGCTACGGGATCGGCTTCGATATCCGGAAGGTCGAAACGACTGCAGCGTGGTCGGGCATATGGAGCATACCGTCTTCGATCGCCTAAGCCTAGTAAATATACGGAAATCGAATGCCAGAATACGGAACCTTATCGTTTGCGGAATAGAAAAAGGAGCTGCCGCCGCAGCTCCTTCTTGTTGCCCTTTATCCTATTTCTCTCTTGTTGGCTCTGCTTCTCTACGTGCAGCCGGTTAGTTCAAACCCGCTTTCGTCAATCCGAACGCAGCGTCAGCCGAACCTGGTGCGGTCGTGAAGCCAATATTGATGCGGTTCCAAGCGTTGATGGTCATGATGGAGAACGTTAGGTCCGAAATTTCCTTCTCCGACAATTGTCCGCGAACGCGGTCGTACAATTCATCAGGCACGCCATGCTCAGGCAGATTGGTCAAAATCTCGGTCCAAGCCAGCGCTGCGCGTTCACGCGGGCTAAACAGCGTCGATTCCCGCCAAATCGAGAGATGATAGAGACGAAGCTCGCGCTCGCCATGGATCTTCGCTTCCTTCACATGCATATCCAAGCAGAATCCGCAGCCATTCAGCTGCGATGCCCGAATGTGGATTAGATCGCGAATGCTCTGTTCAATGCTGCTATCGTTCTCGGCGCCGCTAAGTTCCATCAGTTTCTTGAAAAATTCCGGCGATTGCTGCATGTAATTGATTCGTTGCGTCATGATTGTATACCTCCGTTTTATGATTCGTTCATTCTATTGTGACAAGGGCGTGCGGTTCATTCTTCCGGTTAGCTCAAGCCCGCTTTCGTCAGTCCGAACGCCGCGTCGGCAGAACCTGGTTCGCTCTTGAAGCCGATGCTGATACGGTTCCAAGCGTTGATGGCCATGATGGAGAAGGTCAGATCGGAAATTTCTTTCTCGGACAAATGTTCGCGAACGCGGTTGTACACTTCGTCAGGCACGCCGTGCTCAGGCAGCTTGGTCAGAATCTCGGTCCAGGCCAGCGATGCGCGCTCACGCGGTGTAAACAAAGTCGATTCCCGCCAAATCGAGAGGTGATAGAGACGAAGCTCGCGCTCGCCGTGGATTTTAGCTTCCTTGACATGCATGTCCAGACAGAATCCGCAGCCATTCAATTGCGATGCCCGGATGTGAATCAGATCGCGGATGCTCTGTTCAATCGCGCTTTCGTTCTCGGCTCCGCTAAGTCCCATAAGCTTCTTAACGAACTCCGGCGATTGCTGCATGTAATTTACTCGTTGTGTCATTCGTATATCCCTCTCTCTTCTGTTGTATTTGTGTTCTTGCCTCAGCGTTTCAGCGCTTCGGACATATAACGAGACAATCAATATTTTTGTGACACGAGCACGACCATTTCTTTAGATTGGCATTCACGATAGCCAGAATCCGCATAGTTGATACTTGCGCAGATCATAATAGCCATAATAGCCATAAGGTCATCCTTGTCGTGCTTCTCCACCGCCATGGGAAACAAAAAAAGGACTGTTTGCACAGTCCCCTCATCGTTAAACGTTCGATTTCAGCCTGTCGGCCCTCCAATTGGTCACGCCATTATCTTCAATGATGCCAATCGTGACATCCGTAATATCCGCATCGTCCAGCAGCCTGCTTTTCACCTTGAATTTAATATCGTCCGCATCGGCCAGCGATAATCCAGGGGTTAATTCAATAAGACCTTCGACGTGGTAATATCGGCCTTCTTGAAGAATGCGCATTTGATAAATATCCGTCACCTTCCGATGGGAAAATATGATATTCGCGACTTTTTCTTCGATTTCCGGCGGAGCGGCGACTCCGATTAACCCCATCATGTTGTCATACCCTACCCTGAACGCAACGGCTACCATTAGCAATCCAATGAGTACCGTCGATATTCCGTCCAGAAGCGTAAAGTTGGTTACGGAAGTTACGACAACGGCGATCAAAGCCAGGAAGGCGCCTGTCGTTCCGACTAAGTCTTCGTAGAAGACCAAGCGCGTCGGCGGAGCTGCCCGTCCGACATTACGAAAGGAAGCAGCCACGATGCCAAAGCCTTTCGCTTCTACGCGCGCTTCATGGACGATTTCTTTCATGGCTTTCACCAAGACATATCCATCTACGACAATGGACAGGAGCAATACGATAAGGTTCAGCCAGAACCCGTGCGATTCTGAGGGATGCGATAACAAATGAAACCCTTCTCGAATGGTTTCATAGGCCATGACCGTTACCACGATAACGGCGATCATGCAGAACAGGTTAATCACTCGGCCGAATCCGGACGGGAAACGCTTCGTAGGTTGCTTCTCCGCCAGCACGCTTCCGGCAAATACGAAAGCCTGGTTAATGGTGTCGGCAACGGAATGCATCGTCGACGCGAACATGGCCCCGCTTCCGGTTAAACCGGCAGCAATGCCTTTCATAATCGCGATACCCGCATTGCCGATTGCTGCGCTTGCCGAAGATGTGTTGCCTTTTTTCAAGATCTTCCAAAAACGGATTCGACTTTCGCCTTCTTGCATTTCGGATATTTCCTCCTAGTGTATGGTTAAAAAGCAGTGCCTGTCTTAGAGAAGTTATACGCAGAGCGGCGGAAACTGTTTCAATCTTCCTGCACATGAATCATGAACCGAAACTCGCCATAACAAAAAGCCGCATCGCTGCGGCTTCTTCGTTCATTCGTTCTTATGAGATTCCATATCTAATTTCAGCACGCCATTACAGCGCTCAATCACAGCACACGTTGACCATAGAAAGCGAGAATAGGCATATACGTTCCGGAATCGAGCGGCAGGAAGCTCGAGGGATTCATTTGGTAAGCCCCGTGCACGAACGTTTCGCCCTCTGCGGCTCTAGCCAGCGTCAAGGTAATTTCGCTGCGTCCGGTTATTTGCCAGCTGCTGATTTCGATATCGCCTATTGCGTCCTCGACTGCGAACACTTGAGATACGGGACCGATGGGCAACAGGTAACCGGATACGTTTGCGAATTGCAATCGAATGCTTGGGCGATCATCGATTGCCGTGCATGCCGCTGAAGCGAGGGAAGGCGCTTCCGTATGTAAATTTGCTTGCTTGTAGACATGCGCCAATGCCGTCTTGCCCATTCTCTCTCCAATGATCATATTCCCCGCCGGACTATTATGAATACCGTCAGACAATGGACAGTCCAAGGCCGGTATGACATAAACGTGAGGCAGGGTCAGCGCTGCTTGGCGCTGCGCTTCCCGCACGCGTCCCCAGGACCGGTCGACTTCTTCCGTTGCCGAATCCGTGCAGCGATTAAGCTGTACCGTCAGGACCGGCAGTCTTTCATCGTTCAGCTCGCGGCGCCAGTATCGCACGGTGTAATCGAACCGTTCCAGGTAGCTGGCCGAGTCCGCCGGCGAGCAATCCGAACAGCCCTGATACCAGAGAATCCCGCGCACCCTGCCGCCGACGGATGCGATGCTCTTCATCATATTGCGATGCAGGACGCCATCCTCGTCCGGATTCCAAGCATTTAACGGAGAACCTCCCAATGCCGTCTGTACCAAGCCGATCGGGATGCCTGCCTCCTTGTGCACCAGTTTGCCAAACGCCAGGAAGGGAGAATGGCCGGGATTCGCTCGTTCCCGATTCTCGAAATGAATCGAAGCCGTCGATTCGTTGAAAGGATGCGAAGCCAAGTCCCAGTGTCCGTTATTGCGAAGCAAATGGATGCCCGGTTGAGGCGCATCCCGGAACGGGCCTTTCCCGTAGCCGGCCGCATTGCTTTGCCCTGCTATGACCCATAGATCGCCGATCCCGATATGATGGACCATATCGCCGCGAATGGCCCACTCCAAGGCCGGTTGCTGATCAAGCTGCAGACACGTCTTCAGCCGGTACAGCCCGCCTTGGGGAATTGCGTTCAAGGTGAGTTCCCATGCCTGCCCGGCTACCATGTTTGCTGGCTGCCAAGCAAGAACCTCTCTGGCATCCTCTTCGCTTACTATGCGAGCATAGACTTGCGCGGCCGTGCATGTTTCTTCTTCGCCAATCGCCCAGATCCCGGATAACGCGATGCTTCCGAGACCGTCAGCCTGCTGAATAATCGCCCAATGCTGCGGACCCTGTCGGATAATCGCTCCGATTTGATTCATTTGGCTATCACAATCCTTTATCGTAGAGTTCACTCTACTTCTCCGTCTTTCCTGAATAATCCTCTTCGTTTCCGTCGAAAGTCCCCAGCAGCGTTCATCACATTATTCGTGCTTCAAGTGCTGCAAGGTCAGAACAAAGATCTGTTCGATATGCGAATCGTCAAGCGAGTAATAAACCGTTTTTCCTGATTTCCTTCGTTTCACGATTCTTAAATTCCGTAAGTATCTTAATTGATGCGAGATGGCCGACTGCCCCATTTCAAGCAGAACGGATAGGTCATGAACGCATAATTCGTTGATTAATAAGGCGCCGATCAATTTAACGCGCGTGGGGTCGCTCAGTGCTTTGAATAACTCGGCTAATTCGTAGGCGGAATGCTCATCAACCATCTTTTGTTTAACCATGGACAAATCCGTCTCTGTTCCGTCGCAAGTATTGTCGCACATGTCTATGATTTGTTTTTCCAATTCCATCGTACATCACCTTTGACAACACATTTTTTCAATAAGTATAGCAAGTTAATCGCTTTTCGAAAAGCTTACGATCTAGGCTGACTTCCCTCACAACACCTCGCGTTTCCAACATAAGATAACATATGAACAGATACTCATAAATGGATTGACTTTCACACCGAACAACTTTAATATATGAGCAAGTATTCACATGTTATCGGGAGATGATCATGGATGATCGAATATCGCGTTAAAGGTCTGTCCTGCGGAAATTGCGCGCGCGAGCTTGAGGATGAAATCCGTCGATTAGAGCACGGCGAAACAGCGACGCTCAGCTACAATAGCGGCAAGCTGCAGGTGGATGAACGCGTTTCGTTGGATCGAATCAGGCATATTCTCAAAGCCGACCGCGCCTATATCGAGACTCCGATCGCGGACGCACATGAAGGACATGAGCATCGTCATGGACATGATCATGCACATGAAAACGGTCATAACCATGATCACGGTCATAGTCATAATCACGGTCATGATCACGATCACGGTCATAGTCACAAGCATGGTCACGATCACGGTCATGGTCACGATCACGATCATAGCCATGGGAACAAGAAAATCATTGGATACCTTGCCGTTTCTACCGTTCTTTACTTAGCGGCAATTCTGATGGACGGCCGTTCGGCAGCCTCCACTGTCATCCTGCTATACCTGATCGCGATTGCATTGAGCGGATATACGACCTTCTTCAAGGGTCTCAAGAACCTCCTGAAGCTGAAATTCAACATCGACACGTTAATGACCATCGCGCTTGCAGGCGCGGTAGCGATCGGCGAATGGAAGGAAGCCACTTTGGTCGCCGTACTGTTCGGCATCAACGAGCTGCTTGAAGGGCTTGGCATGGAGAAGGCCCGGCGTTCCATGGAGACGCTGTTGAAGGTCGCGCCCAAGGAAGCCACCATGATCGTGAACGGCGCCGAAAAGGTTGTTCCCATCGGGACGCTTGCCATCGGCAACGTAGTCGTCGTCAAACCGGGAGAGAAAATCCCATCCGACGGAACGGTCACGGCAGGCAAAAGCTCGGTGAACGAAGCGGCTATAACGGGCGAATCTCTGCCCATCGATAAAGCCGAGGGCGCAGCGGTATTCGGGGGAAGCATCAATAATGAAGGCGTATTGCACATCCGAATCGATAAAGCTTATCAGGATTCTTCATTGGCCAAGATCCTCCATCTGGTGGAAGAAGCGCAGGAAACCAAGACGCCGACGGAACTATTCATAAACAATTTCGCTAGATATTACACGCCGTTGATCATGATCATAGCTGGATTGGTTATCGTCGTTCCCCCTCTCCTGCTTGGAGGCGATTGGTCAGACTGGTTGTATCAGGGCCTTGCCGTGCTTATCGTCGGCTGTCCTTGCGCGTTGATCTTATCGTCTCCGATCGCGATCGTCGCCGGAATTGCGCGTAATGCACGTAACGGTATATTGGTGAAAGGCGGCGTATTCCTCGAGCAATTAGGCAAACTGGATACGTTGGCGTTCGACAAAACCGGAACGTTAACGAAAGGCGAGCCGTATGTCGAGGAAGTGATCGTCTATGACGAGAGCAGGCTGCTGCCTATAGCGGGAGCCATCGAGAAAACTTCTTCTCACCCGCTTGCCAAAGCGATCATGAAGCACGTGGCAGCTTCAAACGTCAGCTTTAACGATGCCGATGATATCGAAGCCATCTCCGGTCAGGGCATCGTCGCCACGTACGAGGGCAATAAATACTGGTTAGGCAACGAAACAAGCATGCAGCATCTAGCAATCCCTGCCGATGTCAAAGCCACGATCGAACTATTAAAAGAAAAGGGTCTTACATTGGTTCTTGTGGCAAGTGAACATCATGTTCTCGGGATGTTCGGACTATCCGATGAGATCCGCGAGGAAAGCAAATCCGTTATCGCGGCCTTGCATAAGAACGGTATTCGCCATACCGTCATGCTCACGGGCGATCATCGGAAGACGGCTGAGAAAGTGGCCCACGCGGTCGGCGTAACGGAGTACTTCGGCAACCTTCTCCCGGAAGATAAAGTCGCCAAAGTGAAGGAGCTAGCCAAGCAAGGCACGGTAGGCATGATCGGCGACGGCATAAATGATGCCCCCGCTCTCGCTTCCGCGCAGATCGGAATTGCCATGGGCAAAGGAACCGATAGCGCGATCGAAACCGCGGATGTCGTATTGATGCAGGATCACCTTGGCAAGCTGCCCGAAGCGATTCATGTAGCCCGCCTCGTAAATCGCGTCATTCGCTTCAATATCGGCGTGGCGATGGGGCTGAAGCTGCTTGCCTTGCTGCTTACGATTCCCGGTTGGTTGACCTTATGGGTCGCTATTCTATCCGACATGGGAGCAACGATCTTCGTTACTCTCGTCAGCCTGACGATCTTGATTCAGAATAAAGCGAAGACCCGGCACTCCCTTCGATGATCGTCGGTCTTCATTGTTCCACGATCTCGCTTTAACGAACAAGAGCAGGCGCCGAAGCGCCTGCTCTTGTTCGTTATTTTCGCTATATGATTGACTCGTCCCTTAGCCAGGACGGGCTGGTATCAATGTTTACCTGCCTGAACGGCTTCATACATGATTGGCGCGGGCGCATCAATGGCTTCTCGCTCGGTTAACGGAAACGCCGCTGCGCTTCGCAGCTTAAAAATAATTTTGCGGATGCTGTCGCCGGACAAATGATACTGCCGTTCAAGCTCCTGTACGGTGCTTCCGCCCGCGTAGCGCAAGTAAATCTCCTCGTTGCGCCGTTTGATCATGACGCGCGATCCGCTCTTCTCGCCCCAAGCGGCGCGTTCGCTCTGCGGCTTCGGGATGTAGAGCAATTCTCCTTGAATGTAATGCTGGAGTTCTTCCAAGAGTCTAGGGGGAAGCACATCTTTTCCATTTTTGTAGTTCAACGTAAACCTCCTTAATCGTTTCGGCCAAGACATCGGCTTCAGCAATCGTTATGTTCACGTTAACGCCCCCTCTCGTCAATTTGAGAATCCGCCAGCATGCTGCTGCATCCTGCTTATCTTACAGTATAATTGAAAACGGTTTGATCCGTCATCCATGCGATGCGATAAAAAGGGAGGCCTTGCGGCCCCCCTCCACGTTATGACGATTTCCGCTTTAGGCGGAAATCACCTCTGTGTGTTTGATCAACTGGATCAGCTCCTTTCGCGAAGATTTCGTCGGCCCGACATCTATATTAAGCCATACGAAGCCGCGCACCGGCAAGTGAAAGAATGGTTATAGTCGTTTTATGCGCGTCAATCGGCTGATAGGGAAGAAACCTTTTCGCTTTTCCCTGCTCCCTTCGCCGGTAATTTCAGGAGAAAGGAAATGACAACGCCTACAATGAGCATGGAACCCAACAGCTCGAAGGATAGCGAATAGTTTTCGGTCGTGATTAATTTCGCGACTGCCAGAGGTCCCGTGCTGGCGCCAAGGAAGAGAATAAAGGCATTGAACGAAATCGAGCTTCCTCTTGCGGGTCCTCCGAGTTGACTGACGATGGAGATCAGAACGGGAGTTACTAACGCGATCCCTGCTACGAACACCACGCTCATGAGGACCATGACCGGCACGGAAGAGCTGAATCCTAAAGCAAGCAATCCAATGGCCGCTAATGCTAATCCTCCCTGGAGAACGACTGCCATACCAAGTTGATGCGCGATTCGTCCGGAAAAAGGCGCCAACAGCATCCCTGCGATTCCAATCGCGCGAACAGAAAGAATCTCCTGCGCGGACAGTCCGAATTTCACGGCGCTTAAATAACTTCCCAGCACGGTGTACATGCCCACTAAAGACAATAAAAGCATAAACGTGATGGAGAACGCCAACAACAGCTGTTTTTGTTTCAGCAGCATCGCCATTTGTTTGAACTTCGCCAAAACACGTTCTTTCGGCCTTGGCTCGTCGTCACTCGGAAGAAAGCCGATCACAAGCAGCGCGGTAAGGCCGTACACGGTCCCTAGAATATAGAAGATGGCATGCCAACCCCAATAAGCATGGACGATTCCGCTAAATACCTGCCCCGCAATGCCTGCCATTAACAGACCCGAGCTTATGAATCCAACGGCGGTCAGCCTCTTGAGAGGCGGGAACATTTCCCCTGCGTACACGAGCGATATCGGTGCGAATGCGGAAGCGGCCAATCCTTGAACGCCTCTAAGAACAACGAGTCCGCCATAATGATCCACGAATCCCGTCACGACGGTAACGACCGTTAAACCAATCATGCTCGCTGCCAAGAACACCTTTCGCCCATACCTGTCGGAGAATGGGCCATACAGGAGACAACCCAGCGCATAGCAGAGCGAATACGAACTCCCGATCCATGCCGCTTGGCTCGAGCTGATTCGGAAGGCTTCCGTGAAAACGTCGGACAGCGGGATCGTGATGTACATGCCAGATAGAACAACCAACCCGCACCAGAACAAAATGATCGTCATGCATGCATAGCTTCGTTTGGCGCCTGAGACTTGAGTCGTTTGAGACATCGGTAATCCTCCGGTTTTCATCATCGTTCAATCGCGTTTTTCCTCACATTATATGCGGCAATAAATTGTCGATGTAATCCGGACTTATATAAACGCAATTCAATTTCTTAACGAACGACTATGCCGTAGACCAAACAAAAACCGGCATCTCTCGCTTGGGAGATGAGCCGGCTCTTCTGATTTACCCTATCCAATCGATCAATCACTCATGTCGTCATGATTCTCTTCTAACGTAGCGCAGATCTCATAAAGCTCCGCTAAGCTTGTAATCGTGTAGGTGCTTGGAATCTCCGCGGAGGCCGGCTGCGAATGCCTGTTCACCCAGCAGGTATCTATGCCTGCCAGCAGGCCGCCTTTAATATCCGTATTCAATGAGTCCCCGATAATCAGTGCTTCTCTCCGATTAAAATCCGGAATACGACTCGTCACGCAATCGAAGAAATGCGGGGAAGGCTTCTGAAATCCGATGCTCTGAGAATCGAATATCTCTTCGAAAAATGCATGCAAGCCGGACTGCTTCAATCGCTTGATCTGCGTGTGGGCAATCCCATTCGTGATCACGAACAGCCGATGAGTCGCAGATAAGCGCTGCAAGACTTCCATAGCGCCTTCGATCAACACCTGTTCTCCGCTGCCCAATAGCTCCCGGTACGCTTCTTCCCAAGCTGCGCCATCCACGACGTGTCCCAATCTCAGCATGGTCTCCGAGAATCTGGCGTTCAACACGACATCTAAGACGATCGTCCCTTTCTCGTAATCGGCCCATAGCTGTTTGTTGACGGTATTATAGTGGCTAAACAGCTCCTCCGAGAACGTATAGCCTTGCTGCTGGAACAGCTTGCTTAACGAAGCCGTTTCATTCGCGGCAAAGTCTAACAAGGTGTCATCCAGATCGAATAGAAGGATGTTGTAGCTCATTTTGCCGATGCCTCTCTTTAGTCCTGTTCCGGGAACATTCCCGTCGAAATGGCGATGCGATTCCAAGCGTTAATGGTATTGATGGCCATAATGATAGCTACATATTCGACTTCATCCACGTGCGACCGGACGCGATCGTACAATTCCTGCGGCACGCCTTGCTCGGAGATGCGGGTTACCGCTTCCGTAAGCTCAAGCACCACGCGTTCTTTGTCGGTATAGAAAGGCGCTTCGCGCCAAGCGTTAAGCAAGTAAATCCGCTGCTCCGACTCGCCGAGTTTGCGGGCATCCTTCGTGTGCATGTTCAAGCAATAAGCGCAGCCGTTGATTTGCGACGACCGGATCTTAATGAGTTCGTAGAGATTGGCATCCAGCCCGCTTGTTTTAATGAACCCTTCCAGCTTCAACATCGCTTGCATCGCACCTGGGCTTACCTGAGTATGGTCGAATCGAACGTTCATCATAATCTCCTCCAACATGTCTATTTTTATAAATCAAGCTTTATCGTCGATAACATCAATCGTCGATTAACCTTGTCTACAATATAGACCTTTCAGTTTCGGCTGTCAACCGCTTGGAGGCTTTAATTCGCTGGAAATCGCCTAATCCCCCGATTTGACAAGGGTTTTAAATCCACCTAAGATGATTACTAACAACCTTCGTGTCCAGAAAGCAGGTGTCTGCGTGCAGTATAGTATCGGCGTTGAATATGCCCTGCATTGCTTAGTCTATTTAATCGATATTCCTTCGGATGCTGCGATCGGGATCAAAGAGCTCTCCTCGTTTCAGGGGATTTCGGAGACCTATCTTTCGAAGATTTTCGGTAAATTAACGAAAGCCGGTATTGTCAGCTCGATTCCCGGCGTAAAAGGAGGCTATAAATTAGCCAAGTCTCCTGCGGATATATCGTTTTGGGATGTCGTTGAAGCCGTCGAAGGCGCTACGCCCATCTTTCAATGCAAAAACATCAAAAATAACAGTTATCTATGCCGCGACGAAGAATATGCAAAATGCGCGCTCGCTTCGCCCTGCGTGATTAACTTGACGATGCTCGAAGCAGAAGATAGTATGCGCAACGTGCTGCGCAATAAATCGCTTGTTTGGTTGAATGAAGAGCTTGATCGCGTATTGACGCCTCAATCCCGCAAAGAAACACGTGCGTATTTTGCAATGAGCAACAATGGCTAATCGGGCTCTCCGAAATCCTGGGCATGTCGCAGCCGAACAACTGCGCGCCGAGGATTTTTTTGCTTTTTGCGGCTTGCAAATAGAAAAAGCCGCTATTGGCATAGCGGCCTGACTCCTTTATAGCTAACTCCCTCTATTCAATCCCCTGCGCGCGATTTCGGAAGCCAGAAGTAAAAGGCGACGCCGTCCGGCGTATTGGCCGCACCGAATTCGCTGCCGTGCAGCTCCAATATGTTTTTGACGATCGCCAGCCCCAATCCCGTGCCGCTCGTACTATGGCGCGATTCGTCGATACGGTAAAATCGATCCCATACTTTGTCCAATTGTTCGGCCGGAATCCGCACGCCTCCATTCTCCACGCACACTTTGACCCGATCCTTCTCCTCGTCCACTGTCACGCTGACGACCTGCTCTTCAGGCGTATAACGGATCGCGTTGGAGAGGAAATTCGTCAAAACCTGCTCGATACGAAGCGAGTTAGCCAAGACTTGGACAGGCGAAGAACGAACACGGAGATGTAGACGATGATCGTTGATATCGGTTTCGAACCGCTCGCATACAATTGAGATTACTCTGTCGATATCGAACGTCTCCATTTTCAAGCGATAGGTGCCCGACTCGTATTTGGCCAGCTCCAGCATACCCACGATAAGCTCATCCATCTTGTTCACTTCATTGTCCATCGCGTCGAAGTAATGGTCCTTCTTATGGGCGGCCACGCCGTCCTTGAGTATCGCTATGCAGCTCTTCATCACGCTTAGCGGGGTTTTGAGCTCATGCGAGACGCCGGAGATAAAGGCTTTCCTGGTGTTCTCCAGCCGCTTCTCCTTCTCGATGTCGTCCTGCAGCTGCCCGATATACGCTTGGAGCTTCTGCGAGAGCGAGTTGATATTCCGAGACAGATCGCCGATCTCGTCCTTCGACTTGATGGGAATCGCCGCGCTGAAATCCAGCTCGGCCAGCTGCCTCGTCACCAGGTTGACGCGCAGCAGCGGCCTTGCGATGCTGACGGCGTAGTAATAGGAGGCCAACACGACCAGGACCGAGACGAACACGATGACGTAGACGAAATAATTATCGATCACCTGGACGGCTTCGTCGACCGGCTGGAGCGATGCCATGGCGAAGAGATACGCGGTATTTCCGCCTGCGCCGCGTACCGGCTGAATGATCACCTTGTATTTGGCGTTGCTCTGCTCGAAGTCCTGCGTTTGAGGACCCGCATCCCCGCCCGCGTATTTGAATAGCAGCGCCGTCTGGAAAACGTTGATCCGCTCGAGAAACAAGGCGTTCGTATAGAACAGGCTGCTCGTGTTGTCCAGCATCTGCAGCCGCTTCTTCACGACCTTGCCTTGCAAGTAAGTGAACGGATCGTACAGCTCCGCCTTATTGCCGTAGTAATCCGAATCATGCTGCAATTTCTCCGCAAGGGTCTCGTCAATACGGTTTAATTTATCCGACACGACCGTGTCCATGATCCTTTTCAAGTCCGCGTTCTCGAACGATTCGGCTTTGATTCCCATCCCGCTGTTGTCCGTTCGGATGGCAGCCGGGATTAACGTGTTCCCTTTCACAATGCCGTAGATCCAGAAAGGCGTTTCATCCGCAAGGAAGCGCTTGAAATTCTCCCCTTCGTCCGCGCTTACCAAATGATACAGCGGCACCGTATACGTCACGGTCTGGCCGCTTAAGCTCTCGCCGGTCAATACCATGTCGAACGCGTCCGTTTGAATGAGCTCGCCGTTGCGGTCCAGAACCGCCAGCCAACCGCCATGAGCCCTGTAAAAGTCCTCCGCTAGCGACTGCGCGAGCTTGGCGTCTCCCGCTCCGGATTCATACTGCGACGTATAGCTTTGCAGGCTGGATTGGATGTCTTTCACTTTCTGACTGACGTAATACTTCTTGAAGAAGAACGTCTGCCCCATGTAGATGGCCCCCAAGATAAGCGCGCATAACAACGTCGTAAGCACAAACAATTTCCATACGATGCGGCTTGTCATTCGCCTGCCTCGAAGCGATAGCCGTTACGGACGACGGTCGCGATGAGCTTCGATTTTGGCCCCAGCTTGCTTCTAATGTTCCGGATATGCGTGTTGATCGTGCGATCGTCGCCGTCATAGGCATATCCCCAGATCTTGAGAATCATCTGTTCCCTGCTGACCACGATGCCTTGGTTCTGCATGAGATAGCTGAAGATTTCGAATTCCGTATGCGTGAGCCCGATGCGCGCGCCGTCGCTCTCCACTGTCCGCGAAGGGTAATGGATGCGAATGCCGTGGCGGACCAAAGCATCATCCGAGGCCGCGGCAGACGAACGGGTTTGCCGCGAGCGGCTGTCGAGCAGGCGTTTCGCTCTGGCGAGCAGCACAGGCGGACTATAGGGCTTCGTGACATAATCGTCGGCGCCCAGCTCGAAGCCGAGCAGCGTATCGTCTTCGTCCACGCGTGCGGTCAGCATGATGATCGGGACGTCGGACGTCTTGCGAACGCGGCGGCATACCGACCATCCGTCCAGTTTGGGCAGCATGATATCCAAGATTATGAGATCCACTTGTCCGGTTCGCATTTGTTCCAACGCTTGTTCGCCGTCAGCGGCTTCAAGCACCCCGTACCCTTCGTTCTGAAAATAATCCTTCACGATCTCCCTCAGGATGGGCTCGTCCTCCACGACCAAAATCGTCCTAGCTTCCATACGGCGTTTCCCCCAACGTTCGCGATCTACCAATCAGTATACTTGAAATGACACGGCCGGCGCTTACCGCAGCTGTCGGACCTCCGCGCCGTCCGCGAGCGGTTCGCTGCTCTCCAGGATAACGGCTTCGTCTCCGAACAAGCCGTCCGAGATCGCCGTTCTCGACCCGCTGACTGCGGAAATGGTCACGGGCGTTTTCCTTACAATCTTCCTATTGCCAAGCGGTCCTTGGCTTATACGGACGACAAACACATAGGCGCCGTCCATGTCTTGGTGGACCGACTGGGTCGACACGATCTTCGCGTCCTTCGCGCCCGCAGCCGCTAGCTTCAGCTTCACCCGCTCGCCTTCTCGCAAATCCTTATCATGCAAGATTACGAGCAGTCGAATACGCTCCGCAGCGTCATCGCTCGCTCCGGAAGCATTCGGTTCCCCGTTTGCCGAATCGTCCGGCCCGGCAGAACCGCCCTCTCCGATCGCCGCAACGCGCCCCTGAACGGCACGACCGTTCTCGTCGGCAACCGTCGCCTCTACAGGATCGTTTATCTCCATGGCGGCGATTACATATACAGGAACCTGGATCTCGAGCTGCAGTCCCTTCTCCGCATTCGCGAGCCGAATATCGGGAGAGCCCGCTCCCGAAGGCAGGCCTTCTACGGCATTCACGGCTTTCACGACTCCGTCGAACGGGGCTTTAAGCAGCTGAAGCTCATCCGCTTGGTTCTGTAAAGCCCGAATGCGCTTCTCTTGCGCGGCAATATCGATCGTCGCGCTTTCAAGCGCGATGCGAGCGTCGTTCTGCGCTGCAGGATCCGCTTCCCGCATCGCTTCCATATAAGCCCGCTGCAAGCTTGGCAGCGGCAGCTTCAGCTTTCTGAGCGACGCCTTCTCCGTATCAAGCTGCTGCTCGGCATCTACGTTCTCGTAACGTACGAGACCTTGTCCCTTCTTCACCGCGTCGCCTTCCTTGACCAACACCTTCGTCACTTGGCCACCGGCCGGGTTCGACAAGTCCAGCTCCGACACGGCGTGCAGGACCGCCTCCCCTTCGAACGCCGAATTCAGCGTGCCGATGACTGGCTGTTCGGTCGTCACCTTGGGCAATGTCAGCGCAAACAGCGTATGGCTGAATAAGGTTAGACCGATCAGCAACGCGCAGAATAGTCCGGCAATCAGGCCAATCACCCGCTTCCGGCTCCGCGCAGCGGCTGGCTTGATGGATGCTTCCATTGCATCGCCTCCTTCCGTTACCCCTTGATTCCCGAATGCTGAATACCTTCGACGAAGTAGGTTTCGGCATACAAGAACAGCAAAATCATCGGGCTCATATACAGCGCGGAAGCGGCGAAGATCACGTCGCTCTCCTGATCGCGAATTTGGAGCAGATAGAGCGACAACGGCTGCTTGAACGCGTCTTCCAGAAAAATGAGCGGTTGTTCGACCATATTCCAGTAGTCGACGAACAGCAGCACGGTGAGCGCGGCGATTCCCGGCTTGACCAAAGGAAGGAAGATGCGGACGAATATCGCCGCATGCCCCGCGCCGTCCATCTTGGCCGCTTCCATATAGGCGGTCGGAATCTGCGCCATGAACTGACGGAGCATGAAGACGCCGAACGCGCCGAATATGCCCGGCAGAATAATCGCCGCATCCGTATTGAACAGCCCCAAGCGATCGATAACGAGATAATTTGGAACCAGAGTGACTTGGAACGGCATCAGCATCGTCATCAGGTAGATCAAGAACAGCGCATCCCTTCCTTTAAACCGAAGCTTGGCGAACGCGTAAGCGGCAAGCGACGCGAACAGCGTCTGTCCGAGGACGATCGGAACGACGAGTCCCGCCGAGTTCCAGAACATCTGCAGAAACCTCGGCGTCGCGATGAGCAGCTTCTTGTATTGGGAGAAGGTCACCCAGTCCGGAATCAGCTTCAAATTGACGAAGGCGTCCTTATTGCTCGCGGCGTCCGTCATCTTGCCGAGCAGTCCGTAGTTCAACGCGAACTCGCTTGGCGTCATCAGAGAGTTCGCGATCGTCAGCACGATGGGAAGGAATAGGATCGCTGCAGCCGTTACGAGCAAGACAAACAGCGCTGTCCTGGGAAGGATCCGGATCATCTGCATAAGCGGCCTCCCCGTTACTCCAAATTTTCCTGAAAGCGGCGCTCGATCGTCAGCATGCCTGATACCAGCAAGACGATGCATCCGACCATCAGCGTGGCTGCGGCCGTCAGCTTCTGGATGTCCAGCGAGAAGAACATATTGTTCATATAGTGCTGCATCATATAAATGCGGTCATAGGGGTAATCGCCCGCAAGCAGATAGGTCTCCCTGAAGATCTTGAAGGAATTGATGATCGAGACGAGAATCACGAAGAACATCGTCGGCGTGAGATACACGAGCGTAATGGAGAACAGCTGGCGGGTGCCGCCTGCCCCTTCGATGCGCGCCGTCTCGTAATAGCTCTGCGGAATCGATTGGAGTCCCGCAAGGAACAGAATCATATTGTAGCCGATGTTTTTCCAAATATAGATCATTACCAGCACGGCCATCGACCCGTTCGAGTTCATCCAATCGACCCGCGGCAGCCCCAGGCCGTGCAGCCATGCGTTCAAAGTTCCATTCCAATCGACGAAAATCTGCCAAATCATGACGATGGAAGCGACCGGCACGACGAGTGGCAGGACGAACGCCGTCTGCAGCCCCTTCTTCAGCCATAGGCGCCGGTTGAGCATCAGCGCCAGCCCAAGCGACAGCACGATCAGCACGGGGACGGCGATTCCGGTGAACAGCAGCGTATTGACGGCCGCTTGGCGGAAGGAGCTGCTGCCGAGCAGCTCCTTGTAGTTCGCGAGCCCGACGAAGGAACCCCCCGCAAGCTTGTCGGTAAAGGAATAGCAGACGCCAAGCGCGAACGGAAGGACATAGAACAACGAGAACCCAAGCAAGCTTGGCGCCAGAAACATCATGGCAACCGGCCCGTCTCTTCCTGGCCAACCGCGAAGCCGGCGCTTATTCATTGAGATACGTCGTCGCTTTGTTCTGCATCAATTCCGCGACGGCTTCGGCCGACTTCTGCCCGCTGAAGAAAGCCGGCGTTTTCTGGAAGAGCAGGAGCTCGATCTCGCCCGGAAGCATGACGACCGGATTGGCCGCCTTCGCTATATAGTCGGTTAACGATTGAAGCTCCGCTTGGTTAATCGTTCCTTCCCGCGTCGCAGCCGCCGCCCGTGCCTCGAACGCGGATTTGGATACCGGGAACATGCTATACCAGGAGGAATCTTCCGATTCCTTGTCCGACGTTCTCCCCTCGCCCGACATCAGAAACTTCAGGAAGTCCCATGCTTCGGGCTTCACGTCGGAATTCGCGTTAATCGCGATATTCGCATGCGGCGCGTAGAAGCCTCCGGCTTGCTGCCCTTCCGACTTCGGCGATTGATAGAGCTTCGGGTGCGCCAATTTGCTGTCTTTCAAACGCGCCTTGTAATCGCTCAAGGTATAGACATCCGTTGGCTGAAAATACACGTTATTGCCTATGAAGTTCTTGACGTCAAAGGTGACGGTCTTCTCCGCTTCCAACTGATTGATTCGATTCAGCAGCCCGATGAACGCATCGGAATCGAACTTCGCCTTCCGGTTCACCTGATCCACGTATTGCGAATAGGATGACGTCAGCAATCGCCATAACATGTTCGTCTTGGCTTTCTCGAAGTAACCGTACTTGTATGGGCCCGTCAGAGGCAGTTCCTGTACGATGCCGCTGAATTGCTCCCACGTCCAGCCGCTGTCGTCAACCTGCACGCCTGTCCCATGGAGTACCTCCTCGTCCGCCAGCAGGCCGGACAAGTTAAACGATAAAGGCAGCGCATATACGTTGCCGTCGCTCTGCTTCACGTTGTCCAGCAGGTTTTGAAAATAATTTGCTTTCCGAAATGCCGGATCGCCATCCATCATGCCGCTCAGATTGGCCAATAAGTTTTGCCCGATATAATGGTCGGCAGGCAAATCATCCATGACGATCAGATCCGCTCCTTTGCCGCCGAGGAAATCGGCCGCCGTTTTGGTCCTGAATTTCTCCACCAGCAGGCCGGACGGATCGAAATCCTTGGCTGCGTATTTCACGTCGATCTTCGTGTTCGGATGCTGCGCTTCGTAGGCTTTCTTCGCATCCTCATAGTAGGGGTCGTACCCGTACATGGCTATCACGACGGTGCTTTGCTTGTTCGGATCGGGCGCCGGCGTAGGCGTCGACGTCGGTTTGTCGGCTTCCGCATTCGCGGCTGATGGGCTGTCGTCGGTCTCCGGATTCGGGGAATGCGTTCCGCCCCCTCCTTCCGTCGATGTCCGGACTTCCCCGTTGCCCCCGCTGCAAGCGGCAGCACTCAGCATCAGTGCAAGACTAACGATCAACAGCAAGCTCTTCCTGGTCTTCTTCGTCCTCTTCATCCTCATCCTCCTCGTTAGATCTTCGCGACTAAGGCTAGTCTAGCGACTCGAGATCAAGAACGAGTGAAGCGCGCATCAAGATGAGATCAAGATGCAACACAAACAGACCGCCATTAACCTGGGTCACAGGTTAACGGCGGTCTGCTTTCTATCCGCAAGCATTACGAAATTGGAAAGCCCATCGGATTCCCTACTCGTTCAGCGCTTTTTGCAACGCCGCAAGATTATTCTTCATGACGCCGATGTAGTCCAGGTTGTTTTTCTTCTCTTCGTCCGTCAGCCCCTCGAGCGGGTTAAGCACATCCGTCGCCGCACCGATCTCGTCCGCGACCACTTGAGCGACTTTAGGCTCGACGAGCGTTTCGAAGAAAATCGTTTTGACCCCGTGTTCCTTCGCGAATTCAACGACTTTCGCCATCTCTTCCGGGGACGGCTCTTGCTCGGGAGAAAGTCCCGCTATCGGAATTTGGGTTAAGCCATATTCCTTCGCCAAGTACCCGAACGCCGCGTGCTGGGTGACGAATTCCTTATGCTTCGTTTCTTGCAAGCCTTCCCGGAAGGCAAGATCCAATTCCTTGAGTTTAGCGATATAGCTTTCCGCATTTTTCTTGTAATCTTCCTTATTCGCAGGGTCGGCCTTCTCCAGCGCCGCTTCAATCGCACGAACTTCTTGCTGCGCCAGCACGGGATCGAGCCATACATGAGGATCCAGCGGATGCCCTTCTGCTACGTCGTGATCCTTTGCTTCGTCCTGCTCCTTCGCTTCGCCTTCCTCGTGTTCTTCCTCTTCCTGCCCTTCCAGTAAGGTTATTCCGCTGCTCGCTTCGACAACGATGCGCTGCTTGTTCGCTGCGCTTGACAGCGCGCCGTCCACCCATCCCTCTACGATTCCGTTGTAGACGAAGACGTCCGCTTCCTTCAATGCCGCCATGTCCTTCGTGCTCGGCTCCCAATCATGAGGCTCGACTCCCGGCGGAATAAGGGCGACAACGTCCGCATGATCTCCGGCGACCTGCTTGCTGAACTCGTACATGGGATAGAACGTCGTCACGACCTTCAGCTTCCCATCCGAGCTTGCTGCTTGTTTTCCGCATCCGGTTAAGATAAATGCCAGTCCTGCAGTTATGACGATAGATGATAATAGCCATGTTGATTTCATGTATTGGCGACCTCCATATTGGTTTGCTTCGATTTGCTTGCTTGTTTCGATCCTATCCATACGAGCGCTTTCTTCAAGCCTAAACCCGTCACTAAGAACAATAGGAGCACCAATGCAATGGTCCCCCCGGGCGGGGTACTTAGCTCGTAGGATGCTGCCAATCCCGTACAAGTGCCGGCGAGTCCGATTCCCATCGCAACGAATACCGCCGCCGTAAAGCTCGGCGCGATGCGAATCGAGAGCGCAGCGGGCAAAATGATCAGCGATGACACGAGCAGCACGCCGACGATCGGCATGGCCGCCGCCACGATCATCCCCGTTACGATGCTGAAGCCGAGCGAAATCCATTGGACGGGGACGCCGCTCGTCTTCGCCGACTCTTCGTCGAAAGCCATCAGATAGAGCGGTCTGCGCAAGAACAAGAAGAACAGCGCGCCAATGATGGCCGCAGCAGACATATAGAGAAGCTCTGTCCGAGTGACCGCAACGACGGATCCGAACAAATACGAAGAGAAACTCTTGTTCATCGTCTTGTTCATGCTCATGAGAATCATGGATACGGACAGACCGCCGACCATGATAATCGCGACCGAAAGCTCGCTATAGGTCTTGTAGACTTTGCGGACGTACTCCACGGCGATGGCACCGAGAACGGCTACGATAAATCCGGAAATCGTGGGATTGATACGCATGCATGCGCCTGCGGCGACACCGGCGAGCGACACATGCGACAGCATGTCGGCCATCAAAGCCTGCCTTCGCAATAACAAGTAGACGCCGAGCGCGGATGCCATCAGCGCAATGATTCCACCGGCGCAAAATGCCCGTAGCATAAAGTCGTAGTGCAGCATTTCCATCCTCCTTCCTCTCTCCTCTCGAGCGTAATGACCCGGTCCAGCATCGGCTCCAGCTCTTCCAGGTTGTGCGTGACGATCACGACCGTTCGGCCGAATCGATCGATCTGTTCCCGCATCAGGCGATAGAATCGGATGCGGCTATCCGCGTCCATGCCGGTCGTCGGTTCATCGAGCACGAATAAATCCGGAGACATGGCCAGTGCTCTGGCGATGCAAATCCGTTGTTTTTGTCCCCCCGACAGCTCGCCGATTTTGCGATCGCGCAGCTCCCATGTTCCCGTTCCCCGCATCGCTTCTTCCGCTAATTCCTTCTCTGCAGGCTTCAGCCTTCTGAGCCAATTGCCATGACCGTACAGACCCGAGCGCACGAATTCGGCGACCCGGCTCGGAAATCCGCTGTTGAACGAGGCGATTTGCTGCGGTACATAGCCGATCTTCAACTTCTCGCCCTCTTGATTGCATGCGGACCATGCGACATTGCCCTGCCATGGCTTATGTAATCCAAGCGCAAGCTTAAGTAACGTCGACTTGGCTGCACCGTTAGGACCGGTCACGGCAATGAACTCCCCGGTATGGATTTCGATGTTCGCGTTCTCCAGACAGGGGACATCTCCGTAACCGAACGATATTTCTTCCAGCGCGGCGAGCAGCATCCTAAATCATCCTTTCAATCTCCCAAATTCGACTCTAGTGGCAGATCGTGAATTGCGTAATAATTACGATTAAAGGCCAAAGAAAACGTTCAACTCTATGGTTGAACGTAATTATTACGCTTAAGTAACGATAGCAGAGTCGGTCTTAATCGTCAATATTACGATTAAGATTAAATTTTCGAACCCCATTCCGAGCATCAAGATGATCAACAAAAAAAGACGATCTTCCCCTCAAGGAATAACCGTCTTCGCTGTTCATTTATGCTGTTCATTTAGTTGTTCATCAATTAAGTCGGCTGCGCGTTGTTACTGAAACGGATGCTGCGCTTCCAGCGCATGCATGACGACCATGACGGTTGCAATCGAAGTAAGCACGATAGACGGGACCGCTTCACCGATCGGATGCTTGACTCTGAAGTGCAGGAGGCACGCGACCAGCATCGTGATGCCGAGCCAAATCCCGGCCCATGCGGCGACTGCCGGATACCAGTACCCGATGACAAGTCCGGCTGCTCCCGCGAGTTGGACAAATCCCGTAACCACGCGGAACCATTGCGGGAGCCCAAGCTTCTCGAAAATCTCGACAAAAGCCTTCGAGCCGGTAAGCTTGTTTGCGCCTCCGAAGCCCATGGCGAGAATCAGAAAGCTTTCCAAAATAACGAAAACGATATACATAAGGTTCCCCTTCCTTATTCAACTCGGTTAACTCCGCTTGAACGGCTTACGCCAAATAACGACCCGTGATCGACTGCTCCGCATGAACGATCTGCGAAGGCGTGCCTTCGAATACCAGCCGGCCGTCCTTGCTGCCCCCGTCCGGTCCCATATCGACGATCCAATCCGCTTGGCTGATCACCTCGAGATTGTGCTCGATGACGATCACCGTATTGCCGGCATCCACGAGGCGGTTCATGATCGCAAGCAAGTGACCGATATCCGACATATGCAGGCCGGTTGTCGGCTCGTCCATGACATAGATGCTGCCCTTCTTATGCAGCTCGCTCGCCAGCTTGATGCGTTGGCATTCCCCGCCCGAGAGCGTGCTGAGCGGCTGGCCGAGCGTAATGTAATTCAGCCCCACGTCGCTCATCGCCTGAAGCTTGCGCACCACTTCTTTGAGCTGGAAGAAATCCAATGCCTGCTCCACCGTCATTTCCAGCACGTCGGCAATGGACTTGCCGTCCAGCTTGTAGGCGAGCACCTCTTCCTTGAACCGTCTGCCGCCGCAAACTTCGCATGGCAGCTTCACGCTATCGAGGAAAGCCAGATCCGTATACACGACGCCGAGTCCTTGGCAGTTCTCGCAAGCCCCCTTGGAGTTGAAGCTGAACAAGCCTTGGTTCACCTTGTTCGCCGAAGCAAACGCCTTGCGCACATCGTCCATAATGCCCGTGTAGGTCGCAGGATTCGAGCGCGTGGACACGCCGACCGCCGATTGGTCGATGACGATCGCGTCCGGATGGCGCCCTAGGAAGACGTCGCTGATAAGCGTGCTTTTGCCTGAACCCGCGACACCCGTCACGACTGTCAGCACGCCGGTCGGGATATCGACGCTCACATCCCGGAGATTGTGCAGGGTCGCATTCTTGACCGACAGCTTCCCGGACGGCTGCCTGGAATCAGGCTTCAAGTGAAGCTGGCGCTTCAAATGGTTGCCTGTCAACGTGCCCGCTTCCATCAGACCCTGGTAGCTTCCTTCATATACGATGGTACCGCCGCGGCTGCCGGCATGAGGTCCGACGTCGACGATATGATCCGCCACCTTGATGACGTCGGGATCATGCTCGACGACGATGACGGTATTGCCTTTGTCGCGCAGCTTCTGAAGCAGCCCGACTAATCGGTGCACATCGCGGGGGTGCAGGCCGATGCTGGGCTCATCGAAGATATAAGTGACATCGACAAGGCTCCCGCTCAGATGCTTCACCATCTTGACGCGCTGCGATTCGCCGCCGGATAACGTATCCGTCTCGCGGTCCAGCGTCAGGTAGTCAAGTCCGATATCCACAAGATGCTGCAGCCGCTCCGTCAGCGACTTAACGACCGGCGCGGCGATCGGATCGTCAATTTCGCGAACGACGCGGACGAGTTCTCCAACCTCCATCGCGGACAGCTCCGCTATGTTTCGTCCGTTGATCCTGCAGCCCAGCGCAGCCTGACTTAATCTCGCGCCGCGGCAGCTGGAGCAGGGTCCTTCGGTAATGAAGGGCGCAACGATCTTCTGCGTACGCTCGGACTTCGTCTTCACGTCCTGCTTGATGTATTTGTTGGTGAACTTCTCGATGATGCCTTCCACCGTAACGTTGACGGCCTTCCCGGCGAAATCCATCTCCACTTTTCTCGCTTTGGCGTACAGCAGCTGCTCTAGCTCTTCTTCCGAATACGCGCTAAGCTTCTTGTCGAGATCGAATGACCCCGACTGCACGATCATATTCCATTCCCAGCCGCCCACCCCATAGTCCGGCAGCATGACGGCCCCTTCGTTCAACGACTTGGACATATCCACGGCCCTGCTCATATCCACGCCCAGCCTGCGGCCGATCCCATTGCATTCCGGGCACATGCCTTGCGGATCGTTAAACGAAAACAGGTTCACGGGTCCAACGTAAGGCTGGCCCGCACGGGAGAAGAGAAGCCGGAGAATGGGAGAAATATCGGTGATCGTGCCCATCGTGGAATGGGAACCGCCGCCGAGCCGCTTCTGATCGACGATAACCGCCATGCTCAGGTTCTCGATCGCGTCCGTATCCGGCTGCGGTACGCGGGGCAGGAACGTACGCACGAACATGCTGAAGTTCTCGTTCAGCAAGCGCGTCGATTCCGCGGCGATCGTATCGAAGACGATCGAGGACTTGCCGGATCCGGATACCCCGGTGAAGATCGTGATCTTCCGCTTCGGAATGCGCAAGGATACGTTCTTCAGATTGTTTTCCCTCGCACCCGCGATGACGATATACTCCTGATTCGATTCGTTCATGCTTCACGTCCTTCCGATCGTATTCTGTCTATTGGTCCAGCACCTGTTCAAAGCCGCGGAACCAATTGCCCCAGCCGTATCTGGCGCCTTCAAGGCCATGCACGTTGGAGAATCCGGTCTGGTCAAGATGTAGGTTCACCTTGCCGTCCCCGAGATCCCGCAGCGTCCAAGTAACCGTGTGCTTCTCGTCTCCGGTGGCCCAGCTGTAGGACAGACGATTCGGCGCTTCGACGACCAGCACTTCGCCGGTAACGATGCCGTCCCAATATTCGTTCGGCTGCATGCGGAACTGAAACCGATGTCCGACGACGGGCTTGAAATCATTTTCCATGATCCACTTGGCGAGCTTGTTCGAATCGGTTAATGCGGACCATGCCTTCTCGATCGTCGTCGTGTACTGATAATCCAAGGATAATGCTAACGTCATTCTTCGTCCTCCTCGAGTAGTCGCTCCAAGCGCATCATATTCATGCTCCAGAACTTGCTGTAAAACCCCACCCAATCTTGAATTTCCCTGAGCGGGGCGGCGTTTAGCCGGAATCGCGTTTCTCTGCCGACTTTGCGGTCAAGCACCAGTCCCGCTTCTTTAAGAATCGTCAAATGCTTGGACACCGCCGTCCGGCCCATTTGGAACTGTGCCGTCAATTCATGGAGCGGTATCTCCTGCGCCTCTGCCAGCAGACGAATGAGCCGGCGTCTCGTTGGATCCGCAATCGCGTCGAATACATCCCGCAACTGGTTGTTATCGCTCACAACACCCTCTCCTAATGTTTTGTCCATCATCAATTGGACTACGTTTGGTGTCGCTTTTGATTATAGGACACCGTTCGGTGTCCCGTCAATTATTATCATCGAATGAATAACATGTTCCGCCTCCGCGAATTTATGGATAACGAAACACCCATCGCATTAGCGCGGATGGCTGTTTCCGTACGTTTGCTCAAGCTTGCCGTATTTGCCCATGCAAATCGCGAGCTGGAGATGAGGAATCCATGTCGAGTAAGGCGTAAAGACGATGCCCCATGCATCCGCAGGCCCATGGGTACATCCACCTAAACCGTTTCATTTAAGCTCCGAATCCCCTCGGATGACCCGCGCTTTTCCAACGAAATTCTCACCATGCTTTATTTTCAGCAAGCGCCGCAAAACGGAATTTATCTATGACAAATGTCTCTTGTTTTGACTCATACAGGAAATGGATGGCATTTATTAGCCTAATCAGACCCTTAAGGTTTTGTAAAGTCGTTCAATACGACCTATTTCTTTCGTCGTAGGCCAATAAGGTCGTTCGACCTACCGAGATTGCAATCCCGGACACTGCCAACCGAAATAGAACCCTCTTCCCCGTTGAGTCGAAAGTTGACATCGCCCTCCATGCACATTGCTGCTATGTTTCTATTGACATATGCGTCGCATGATCACGAATCGACATCATCCCCATGCCCTGAGACCTAGAAAGTAGTCGGAGTAGGATTTTTCGCTCATTGTGAACGGAAATCGGCAGAAGATATAATTGCGCTGAAAAAAAATTCCAATTAATTTAGCAATTTATGTTGGAATTTGACATTTCTTTATTTCGGGAAATGTCTCATAAGGATGTCCTTAAGGCGAGAAAGAGGAGGAATTGGTGGAATGAGTTCGATTGCAAGAAAGGTTCGTAAGAAATTGCCGCTGACGGCACCGTCAGTGCTCACTCTCTCCTTGCTTCTCGGTTCATGGAACGGATCGACCGTTTCGGCAGCCGGCGCAAAGGGAAACGAGGCTTCCCATCTGCTAACCTATGGGGGAGCGGCGTATGCCTCTTCCACGGAAGGCGGCTTGACGCCCGACAAGGCCGTTGACGGAAGCTTGGATTCCCGTTGGGGCAGCGCGTTCGGCTCGGATCCGCAATGGATCTACATCGATCTCGGCGCCCAAGCCACGATCGATAAGGCCGTCATCCGCTGGGAGAACGCCTACTCGAAGTCGTACAAGATCCAGGTGTCCGACGACGAGTCGACTTGGAAAGACATCTACGCGGACACCAAAGGCGACGGCGGCGTCGACACGATCGCGTTGTCCGGTCAAGGACGTTACGTGCGGCTGTTGTCCCTGGAACGGAGCGGCGGTTACGGCGTGTCGCTCTATGAGTTCGAGGTCTACGGCACGGGCGGAAGCAATCTCCTTCCGGTCGTACTGGGCGAGGATGTTGCCCGCAATAAACCGGTCGTCGCTTCCTCCTACGAGAAAGCCGACAAGGATAAACCGGCGATGCCGCCGGAGAATGCAAATGACGGCGACGCGAAGACCAGATGGTCCTCCGCTCACACGAGCGACGAATGGATCTATGTCGACCTCGGCAAAGTGCGCGACATCGGGCGTATCCGCCTGAATTGGGAGAACGCCGCCGGCCGCATCTACGATCTCCAGGTATCCGACGATACGGTCCATTGGAAGACGATCTACCGGGAAATGAACGGTACGGACGGCTGGATGGATACGCCCGTGTATGCCAGCGGCCGTTATGTAAGAATGAAAGGCATCAGCCGTACGACCAGCTACGGCTACTCCTTGATCGATTTCGGCGTCTATGACTACGTGTACGGGGATCCGAAGCCGGATTATGCCATTCCGTCGCTCCCTGTCGCTTCCACGGTCGACGTCGGCAAAGGCAGCTATCTCACCAGCGATATCAACATGCCGCAGCCTCGTCCGCCGATGAACAAATCGGATGAGCTGAACGCGCCGATTCCGTCCAATGACTGGTGGCAATCGGTCTTGATCAAGAACTTGAGCGACAGCCTGATCACGCTCCCGTTGAAATCCAAATACACCACGCTCGGCCTCGGCATCCTTACTCCTGGCGCGGGTTGGGTGAATGATACAGGCAATTCGCAAGCGGCCGACGGAGCACCTGATTTCTACTTGAATGCCGGCAATATCAGCACCGGCAAAATCAAGAACAAAGTGACCGGTTACGGCGATTGGTCCGCTACCGTCGCGCTGAGCGACAACGACACGGATAAGATGTCAACGACGTTCGTCAAAGGTTCGCCGTATTTGTATTCGGAATTCAGCGATCCGACGACATCGGAATTGTATTTCCCGCTCTCCGCCAGCTTCTATGACGACAAGGGCAACCCGGTTCTCGCGGCCGAAGGCGCTTCGTTGACGGCAGACCATATCGGATTCGCGGTCGCGAACGTAGACGGCTCCCCGCAGGCGACGAAAACAGTCCGCAATTACGGCATATTCGTGCCGGAAGGCTCCGTCTTCATGAGAGTCGGCAACAAGGTCAAAATCCGTCTCGGCGGCGGACAAAACTACTTGTCATTGGCATCCATGCCTGCAGCGGGCGACTTGAACTACTTCTATAAACACGGGTACGCCTTCGTCAAGAATACGATCGTGACGCCGAGCTTCGACGAGAACACCTCCGAGGTGACGACCCGCTTCGACGTGGAGATCGACCGGAAGCGTTCGGACTTGGAGCCGACGACCTTGATGGCGCTGCTTCCGCATCAATGGAAGCAATCGTCTTCGACGCTGACGCCGCTTGCGTATCCTTCCATTCGCGGAACGCTGAAGCTTCATGAAGGCAATTCGTTCACGACGACGGATCGCTTCAACGGCATCGTGCCTCAATTCACGGAGCCGGGAGATCCTTCCTATTCCCGCGACGCGCTGCTTGCGCAATTAAGCTACCTGGACGAAGCGACGTCCAAGAACATCATGTCCGGCGATGCGTATTGGCAAGGCAAAGTGCTGCATCCGCTGGCGATGGGCGTCCTGATCGCCGACCAAATCGGGGATCAAGCGTATAAAGAAACGTTCCTCTCGCGCCTGCGAACGATCTTGACCGATTGGTACACGTATACCAAAGGCGAACCGGACTACTTCATGTACTATGACCCGACGTGGGGAACCATGTATTACAAAAACAGCGAATTCGGCGCGAATACAGGTCTGACGGACCACCATTTCACTTATGGTTACTACGTCTTCGCTTCTGCCGTGCTCGCGACCTACGACCAAGACTTCAAGGACAATTACGGCGGCATGGTCGAGCATCTGATCCGGGATTACGCCAATCCGTCCAAAGAAGATCCGCTCTATCCGTTCCTGCGCAACTTCGATCCGTACGAAGGCCATTCATGGGCCGGCGGTTACGGCGACAACAACAACGGGAACAATCAGGAAGCGGCCGGCGAATCGCTGTTCGGCTGGGTCGGCGAATACATGTGGAGCTTGCTGTCCGGCGACAAAGCGACCCGCGACATCTCCATCTACGGCTTCACGACGGAGCTGAAGGCCATCGAGCAATACTGGTTCAATTACGACAACGACAACTGGCTGCCGGGCTTCAATCACAAATCGGTCGGCCAAGTGTACGGAAGCGCGTATAACTTCGGTACCTTCTTCAGCGGAGACCCCGTCAATGTGTACGGGATTCACTGGCTGCCGACAGGCGAATATTTGACGAGTTACGGCTTCGATCCCGCCAAAGCCGCCGACTTGTACAACGGCATGGTGAAGGATAACAAAGGCCCCGAGAACGCGTGGTACCATATCGTCTGGCCGATCGAATCACTGAGCAACCCGCAGGCGGTGCTCGATAAGTTTACGGTCGATAACACGCAGAAGAACGAAATTTTCAATACCTATTGGTTCGTGCACAGCATGGCAACGCTCGGAACGCGCACCGACGACATTTGGGCGGGCGGCTGGTCCGGCGCGACCGTATACAAGAAAGGCGCCGTTTATTCCGCCGAGGTATGGAACCCGACGAACGAAGCGGTTACGGTGACGTTCCACGATGCGGCAGGCGTAACGGGCTCCGCGACTGTCGGACCGAAGTCGCTCGTGAAAGTCGATCCGACGAAAGTAACGGATTTGGATGCCAACGTGTCCCCCGTGCTTGCGTCCGATAAAACGCTGAATCAAATCCATCAGCCGATCGAAGTGACGTTCGCCGATCATCTGAAATGGCGCGAGTCGATTCATGCCGTGCTCGTGAACGGTACGGCAATCGATCCTGCCCGATACGAGATCGAAGCGGGAAAAATCACGCTCGACAGTTCGTTGTTCCCGGTTGAAGGCAGCTACACGATTGCGGTTCAGTCGACCGATTATCCTGACGCAAGCGTGAAGCAAGTCGTGATTACCGACTCGACCGTTAATTTGGCGCTGAATAAGCCGACTTTCACGTCGGATAAACCGAATAACCCGGGCTCCTACGCGGTGGACGGCAAACCGGACACGCGCTGGGAATCCGCATTCAGCGATCCGCAGTTCGTCGCGGTTAACTTGAAGTCGGAGTATAAGATCAGCCATGTCCGACTGAATTGGGAAAACGCGGCCGGCAAGAGCTACGCCGTTCAAGTGTCGACGGACGGTCAACAATGGACAACCGTGTACAGCACGACTCGCGGCCATGAAGGCATCGACGACATTACCTTCCCTGCCGTGAACGCGAGATATGTCAAAGTGGAAGGCACTGAACGCACGACGAACTACGGGTATTCCTTATGGGAGCTCGAAGTGTACGGAAGCCCGGCAGGCAGCCTGGACGCGCCGGATCTGGTGGCGGATTCGACGATGAACCGCGCCGGTCAGCCGATCGACATCGGCTTCGAGGATGCCGCGGATTGGAGAACGGCCATCCAGACCGTGAAAGTGAACGGCACGCCGGTATCCCCTGCGCAATACCAAGCCGCGCCGGGAACCATCGCGCTGAACGGCTCCTTATTCCCTGAAGCCGGCAGCTACGACATCACGATCGAGTCGAAGGGCTATGCCCCGGCTGCCGTGAAGCAGACGATCATAACCAGCTCCAACGTTAACCTTGCCCTGCGCAAACCGACGTTCACGTCGCCCGCTCCGAATCAAGCCGGCAGCTATGCGGTGGACGGCAACAAGGCAACGAGATGGGAATCCGCCTCCAGCGACCCGCAGTTCATTACGGTCGATCTAGGAGCGGAAGCGCTTGTCAGCCGCGTCCTTCTGA
This sequence comes from Paenibacillus sp. J31P316, assembly GCF_056269105.1. Lineage (NCBI taxonomy): Bacteria > Bacillati > Bacillota > Bacilli > Caryophanales > Paenibacillaceae > Paenibacillus > Paenibacillus sp. J31P316. The sequence goes on from NZ_JBWDNI010000002.1 coordinate 473,475, forward strand.
ATTGGGAGAATGCAGCCGGCAAGAGCTACACCGTCCAAGTCTCCGCCGACGGCAAGGCTTGGAAGACGGTCTATGCGACGACGACAGGCAAGCCTGGCGTCAATGACATCGGATTTGCGCCGATCTCCGCGCGCTACGTCAAAGTAAACGGCACGGCACGGACAACGAATTATGGCTATTCGCTCTGGGAATTCGAAGTGTACGGCAGCGGAGCCGGCCTGCCGAGCGCGCCGGAACTCGTATCCGATACGACGAACGCCGTTGTCGGCCAGCCGATCGAAGTCTCCTTCGGCGATGAGGCGGCATGGAGAAACGCGATCGAAGCCGTCTCGATCGACGGCACGACGATTGGCGCTGCTCTATATCAAGTCAAGGCCGGAACGATCGCGTTGGATGCCTCCTTATTCAAGGATGCCAAATCCTACCTGATCTCCGTGCAAGCGAAAGGATACACGGAGGCGTCCGTTCAACAATCCGTTAGCGCCAAAGATCAACCGGGCAACTCGAATCCGAATCCGGACCCGGGTCAGAACCCGAATCCGCTCAACCTTGCGTTCGGCAAACCGACGGCTTCGTCGCCGGATTATCACCGCTCCAGCGCCGATGCGGTCGACGGCCGCACGGATCGCCGCTGGGAGTCTGCTTTCCAAGACAATCAATGGATGAGCGTTAACCTTGGATCGGTCCATACGATTAACCGCGTCGTCCTGAACTGGGAGAACGCGTACGGCAAAGCGTATACCATTGACGTGTCAGCGGATGGGCAGACATGGAAGACCGTATACGCTACCGATAATGGCAACGGCGACGTCGACGACATCTCGTTCGCTCCCGTCAGCGCGCAATACGTGAAGATGAACGGCATCAAGCGCGGATCCCCTTACGGCTTCTCGCTGTGGGAGTTCGAGGTCTATGCCGGCGACAAAGCCCCTCTCGCAGGACCGGCTTTGACCGCGGATACGACGGATAACGTGCTTGGCAAACCGATCGAAATTTCGTTCGCGGACGATGCAGCTTGGAGAGCCGCAATCACCGCAATCGAGCTTAACGGCGCAGCTCTTCAAGCCAATCAATACACGGTGACAGCCGGCAAGCTCACGCTTAACGCCGCCTTGTTCACGGAAGCCAATCCTTACGAAGTAGCCGTGATCGCGACAGGTTACGGAAAGGTTACCGTCGTACAGCCGATTGCTTCGGCGGTCAACCTTGCGCTCGGCAAGAACGCCGCTTCTTCCGATGGCGCGCTTCAAGCCGGGAAGCTGGCAGTCGACGGCAGCAAAAGCACGCGCTGGGAATCGGCATTCAGCGATCCGCAATGGATCAGCGTCGATCTGGGCAAGACGACGACCGTCAGCCGCGTCCTTCTGAATTGGGAGAACGCCTCCGCGAAAGTCTATTCGATCGAAGTATCCGAGGACGGCGCCAACTGGACGACGGTATACGCGACGACAAGCGGAGACGGCGGAATCGACAATATCTTCCTTACCCCCGTCGATGCCCGTTACGTCAAAGTAAACGGAACGGCGCGCAATACGCAATACGGCTACTCCCTGTTCGAATTGGAAGTTTACTAATCTTCAGCTTTCCGATTTGACGCCGATGCACGATTTGGAATACCTGCAAAATCGATTAAAAGCAAAGAGACGCCGGTGATTCACCCGGCGTCTCTTTGTCGTGCACGCTGCCACTTTAATGCCTAGCGGAATCGGACACGCGTTCAATCGTAACACAATAACACTTTGGCCGTCAGTCCCTGAGCGAAATCCCGGAACGCTTCCGGAGCTTCGCGAAACGGCAGTACGTCCGATATGAGCGAGTCGACCGGCAAGCCTTGCCGGTACAAAGCCAACATCTGCTCATACTCCCCGAAATGGTAAAACCATGAACCGGTAGCGGTAACATCGCGTCGGATGAAATCGTCGCTGATCGAAAGCTCCACTTTCCCTTGCTCGCCGTTGAAGATCACCTGCCCGCCGGTTTTTACCGCCGCAAAACAGTTTTTCACCGCTTCCGGCTTGCCGGTCGCCTCGATGCAAACATCCGCGCCTAGCCCTTCGGTGGCGGAAAGGATCGCGGCTGCAACGTCGGCATCGGCTGCATTCAAGCATACATCTGCGCCTAATTGTTCAGCGAAGGTCAATCGTTGGACGGAATAATCGACGATGATGATTCGCCGCTTCAAATACTTCTGCATGATGACATTGCCCAAGCCGATCGGCCCTGCGCCGAAAATGGCTACATTCCGCACATCGCCCGATCGAAATTGGGTAGAGGTGTGGTAAGGAACGCCGAATCCGTCTCCGGTGAGCAGCACGCCGGTTTCCCAGGACAGGTCATCCGGCAGAATATGGCACGCAACGGCGTCGGTGACGAAATACTCGGCATGCATCGACTCGTAATAGTTGCGGTTAGGACACCATGTGTATTGTTTTTTGGCGCAGTAATCGCAATGGCCGCATCCGGCAATGGCAGATACGCCGACCCGTTGACCGACCTGCGGTGCCGTTACCCCCACGCCGACGGCAACGACTGTGCCAGCCGCTTCATGCCCCGTATTGCCTTGGGCCGTTCCGTCGTTCCGGTAACGGCCCAGCTCGCTGCCGCACAGCGCGGATACGGCGGTGCGGATAATGACTTGTCCCTTTTGCGCTACCGGCATGGGCTGCTCAACCCAAGCGACATGCTGCTGTCCGTTCATTTGTAGGGATAGCATGATTTATGCTCCCTCGAGCGGGAATGCAGCTTCAAGCTCGACGGTTTTCCCGGAAGCCGCAGAGCGCTTCAGCGCAGCTTCGAATTGCAATTCGGCCAGTCCGTCTAAGCCGGTAACCGGTGGGTTCTCCCCGCTCCGCAGTGCTTGGAAATACGCTTCAAGCGAATGCCTGAACGATGCTTCGTATTGCGTCCAGCGCGATTTGTCCGGAATGATGAAGAAGGATTCGCCGAAATTCGTGCCCTCTTGATAAATGGTCAGCCTCGCATCCAGATCGGACAAACAAACCGTTCCGTGCTCGAAGTTCATCGTCACGTGGTAGAGCGGCGAAGCGAACGAAGAAGCAGACGATCCGATGATCGTGCCGACCGCGCCGGAGCGCATCGTGAAAGCGGCCGCGATATCGGTTCCGCGCATGTCGCCCTGCCCGTACGGGCGGTCTCCGTTCAACGCGACAACGCTGCGGACTTCTCCGCCGAAGTGTCGAAGCAAATCAATGCAGTGGCTCCAACACGCATAATGAACATGCCATGTACTTTGCAACAACTGCCCCAGATTACGCTCCTGGATCAGCTTCTTCAGGTTCAAGCTCTGCGTAAAGAAGCGGTAATTGAAATTCATCGCCACTTCGGCGTCCGCGTCGCTCGCTTCCCGCAGCAGTTCCCGGGCGTCGAAGAAGTCTTGCTCGGTGACATTGGCTTGGCCGTTCGACGCTTGCAGCGGTTTCTCCATAAACAAACGCTTGACGCCGTACCTCAACAACTCCCTGGCAATGGGAACATGGCTCGCTTCATTGGTGAGGATGAAAATAACATCGGGATTTTTGCCGGCCAGCTCCTCCAGCGACTCCGTCCGGCTTCCGCCGAACTGATTGACGGCTACGTCTATGCTGGCGGCTGTCCGCGAATAATAGTACAGGCTCACCCCTTGTAGTTGAGCCAGCCACGGCAAATAATTGTTGATGGCGACACTGCCGACGCCGACTATCCCGATTCGCAGATCGGGGCGATTGATTGGAGCTGCAGTCACTGTACCGTCAACCTCTTCCGGATTTATCCTCGTCACCTGGATGTATCCCTCCCATATTTCAAGTGATGTTCTTAAGCGCGATCCCCGCCGGTCATCTTACAAATAGTTCAACAAGCACGTTGAAAGCAAAATTAATGTACACGCTTCCAATCTGGATGTCAACATTGACAAAGGAAACACCGGGCTGTCCCAAAAAATAGTCGAATAAGTTAATCCCATAGCGATGCCAAAGAACCCTCAATACCACTAAGCAGTGGTGCTGAGGGTTCCTTATTCATTCGAAGCACCTAAAGTCAAAGGTTACATCGCCAGATCAAACCCTGTAATCGTTTTGGTCTCCAGACAGTCTTCCAGCCCGTAAATGCCGTACTCGCGGCCGATGCCGGAATGCTTGAAGCCGCCGAACGGCGCTTTCATCTCGAAGCCTGCGCCGTTAATGAGCACGACGCCTGCTTGAATGCGGGACGCAAGCTCACCTGCCTTCTCCAGGTCGGCCGTGCTAATATAAGCACCTAAGCCGTAATCCGTGTTATTGGCCATCTCGATGGCCTCTTCCTCCGTCGTATACGTCAGAATCGACAGCACCGGTCCGAAAATCTCTTCCTTCGCAATCGTCATGTCTTCGGTGACATGCGCAAATACCGTCGGTCTGACGAAGTTCCCCTGCTCAAGTCCTTGCGGATGGCCTTCACCGCCGATTACCAGCTCCGCGCCTTCTTCAATGCCGGCTCTAATGTAATGCTGCACTTGCTCGTACTGCTTCTCCGTCACGATCGGTCCAAGCACCGTATCCGCTTCGGACGGAAGGCCGACCTTCATCGCTTCCACGGTTTCGCGGGCCAGCTTCTTCACCTCTTCGAGCCGGTGCTCCGGCACGAACAAGCGAGTACCGGCTACGCAGGCTTGCCCGTTATTCGTGTAGCAGGATCTGACGGCTGCAGGAATCGCCTTGGCGAAGTCCGCATCGTCGAGTACGATATTCGGGGATTTGCCGCCCAGCTCCAGCGTCACGCGCTTCATCGTGTCGATCGAAGCTCTGCGGATTTCTTTGCCGACCCGGGTAGAACCGGTGAAGTTGATCATCGCCACGTCCGGATTGCGCGTCAGTTCGGCGCCCACCGCAGCGCCAAGACCGTTGACGACGTTGATTACCCCTGCTGGAATGCCTGCTGCATGGAAACATTCCGTCAGCAATTGGGTTTGCAGGGCGCTTAATTCACTCGGCTTCATGACGACCGTACTCCCTGCGGCGATTGCCGCTCCAAGCTTCGCCGTCATCTGCGAATAGCTCGCGTTCCATGGCGTAATAATACCGATAACGCCCACGGGCTCGGCCACCACTTTGGCTTTGCCGATATAACGAACGAACTCGAACTGTTCCAGCGCTTCCTTGCTGTCCAGCAAATTCGCCGCGGCCAGCTTCACCCGGCCGACGGCTGCCATCCGAGGCGCGCCGTATTCGAGAATATTGGCTTCGGCGAGATCGTCGATGCGGTCCAATATGGCGTCGTTCAGACGCTGCAGCATTGCGGCTCTCTCCTGCACGGAGGTCTTCGAGAACGAACCGAAGGCTGCTTTCGCTGCCGCGACAGCAAGCTTGGCATCTTCTTCGTTCCCGAGCGCCGCGCTCCCGAAGACTTCACGCGTAGATGGATTAATCAGCGCTTGACGATCTGTACCCCGCGGGGGAACAAACGTCCCGTTTATATAGACATGTTCGATGTTCCTCATTCCAGGCACCGCCTTTGATTTATTTTATGGGCGCTTCTGTTTAATGGAGCGGCTCCTCTTTGCTTTGTGTAAAAGGGCAAATCGGCCATGATGGCCGACCTGCCTTTGAATCCCCTTGCGATGCAGCGTTTCATCTATCTGCGATGCCAACGATCAGTTGTCCATCTCGTCGTACATGCGCGATACCGCCAAGTCCAATTCTTTGGCCTCGAAGTCGGCCGAGACGCTCAGCTTCTCCCAGCGTTTCGTTTCGGCGAGCTTGCCGGTATCCACCGCGTTCGCGATCGCAACCGCATCGCTTCCGAGCAGCAGGCGAAGCGGCGGATTGTCCTCATTCACGACCGCGATGATCGCTTGCGCGGCTTTATCCGGATCGCCGTTCTCTTTGCCGGTCATGTCGCGCAGGTGCTTGAGCAAACCGCCGACCGTGTCTTTGTATACGTCAGCAGGCTCGGTATGCTGCATGGAGGAACCTGCCCAGTCGGTGCGGAAACCGCCCGGTTCGATCAACGTCACCTTCAAGCCGAGCGGAGCGACTTCTTTGGACAAGACCTCGGAGAAGCCTTCCACGGCCCATTTCGACATTTGGTACGCCCCGAGACCCGGAGCGCCCGTACGTCCGCCGATGGACGAGAATTGAACGATATGACCGTGGCCCTGTTCCCTCAGCAGCGGCAGCGCGGCTTTCGTTACGTTCACGACGCCCCAGAGGTTCGTCTCCACTTGCGCGCGGAAGTCTTCCATCGTCGTTTCCTCAATGGAGGAGACATTGCCGTAACCGGCGTTATTCACAAGGACGTCCAAACGGCCGAATTTGTCGAATGCCGCATTCACGGCAGCTTCTGCCTGCTCGTACCGGTTGACGTCCAACGGCACGATATGAACTTGGTTTCCGTAGCGTTCCGCCAGATCGGCGATCTGTTCCGTTTTCCGAGCCGTCGCGACGAGTTGATCTCCCTTTGCCAATACCGCTTCCGCAAGACTGCGGCCAAACCCTCTGGAGCTTCCTGTAATCAGCCAAACTTTATTCATCTAGTTGTCCTCCCAAGTAGTTGTTTTTGTTTTGGAATGTTTGTTCCAACAACGTCAGTATAGATTCTTTCCGCTTTACCGTCAAGACATTTTGGAATGTATATTCCAACCAATTCGATAACAGGCGGTACATGTTCAGATGAACCGGCGATCTTAATATTAGCCATTAAACCTGATAAAATACGAGAAAATGTAAAGTTCTTTGAATGAAGCTCAGAACTTTACTTAACAATGATTAATCAATATCGGAATATATGTTCCAATCTGCACGCACAAAAAAACCCTCGGACGCAGCGTCCAAAGGGTTGTTTCACACCAGTATCGCTTTCCAGGATGCCTCGAGAATTTGCTGCGTCTGAAGCTCGTTGAGCGGATATTTCTGAACGTAATATCCTTTCAGGATGGAAGAAATGATGCCGTGCATGAGCTGATGGCACAAATGGGAGTCCATCTCTTTGAAGATGCCCTGTTTCTGCCCTTCGACGATCAGGGAGATGACGACTTCTCGCGAATTGCGGGCATCGTCCATGTTGCGCAGATCGGGGGAAATATACGGCGAGAACGAGAAGCCGTCGATAAAAAGGAACTCTTTCGGACAATGAATGCCGAACTGGAGTCTATTCATCTGCAGGCACTTAAACCGCTCATACAGGCTCGCTTCAGGATCGTAATCCTTCAGCAGGTAATCCCCCATCAACAATCGGGCCTCTCGATAAAGGGCATTAACCAATTCTTCTTTATTTTCAAAATAGTTATAGATCGTGCCGGAGCCTACGTTCGCCCGCTTGAAAATCTTCGAAAACGTAACCGACTGCAGCCCCTCTTCGTGAATCAATTCGAGCGTGGCCGCCATAATATCCTGCCGTTTACTCATCAACTCCACCTCTTGGCACTAACATTAGTACGAGCCGGAGGCGGATGTCAAGTCCGCGCGATGTCCGGCGCTACTCAATGGCGGGTTCGAAAGTTCTGACGACTTCATACATGCCCGGTTCGAACTTCGCGATCGTCAATGCTTCCTGCAGATAGGGAAGCGGACGAGGGTCGTCTCGCATCGCATCGTAATCTTCCTTGCTTCTCCACTGCGCGTACATGGTCACTTTAGTCCCGTCAATGCCTCGGTGAAGACTGCAGGAAATAAATCCCGGAGCGTATCGCACGGAAACTTCAGTGACGCGCGTAAGCAGTTCGACCACGCGTTCCTGATTGCCGGGCTCGACCGTGAAGACGTTAATGAACGTCAGGATGCTTGGATTCATCGTAATCTGTGTCATGTTTGAGCTCCTTAACCATCGTCTCCGAATCATGTGCTGCGGGTACTTCAACCCGCTTATTTTCCGCTGCGGATCACGATATTATCCCCGCCAATAACGCTGTGCCGCCATTCGCTTTCCCTGGGCTTGCACGCTGTCCGCTGGGTATAATTGCCTGTCAAATCGACGATACTTGAAACACCTCTGCGAAGAAAGGAGAGTGCGCGAGCATGCAGAAATCCGAAAAAATCTCGGGAACCCAACTGGGTTATCTGATATTTACCTTCATCGTTTCGACGAATATGCTAACCGTTCCCTCCATCAGCGTCATGTTCGGCAAACAAAATGCTTGGATGGCCATTATACCTGCGGCATCGACAGGATTGATCACGATTTGGGTCATGATCGTGCTGGGGAATCGATATCCCGGGCTGACGATTAATCAGTACAGTTCGAGAATCGTCGGGTCTTGGCTCGGCAAGCTCGTAGCGGTAAATTACATTTATTATTGGTTCGTATCGATCTCGACGATAACGATGCAGCATACGGGGTTTATTACGACGCTTCTGCTGCCCAAGAGCCCGATCTTGGTGACCAACGCGACCTTCATGATTTTATGCGGACTGGCAACCATAGCGGGCATCGAAGTCATCGCGCGAACCAATGAGTTTCTTACGCTGCTTATTCTCGTCTTTCTGATTCCCCTCTTGATCCTTACGGCCTTGGATGCCAACCCGGAACAGCTGAAGCCGATTCTGGGCGATGGCATCGTGCCGGTGCTGCAATCCGCGATCAGCCCCGCCGGCGGATTCATGAACCAGCTCTTCCTTCTAGGGTGGCTCCTGCCCTATTTGGATAAACCCGATAAGGCTCGTAAGGTTTCCCTGTATGCGCTGCTTGGCATTACTTGTTCCTCCATCCTCATCGTTACCCTGACGATCATGGTCCTCGGGCCGCTGACGGGCAAATTAACGTATTCTTTCTTAAGCGTAATCCAATACATCGGCATCGAAGGGTCGTTCGAGCGGCTGGAGGCGATCGCGGTTTCGATGTGGGTGCTTGGTTGTTTCGTGAAGGTCTCGGTCTCGTTGTTTATTCTCTGCCTGTGCATCAGCCAGCTGTTCGACATCAAGCATTATCGGGACATCGTGCTTCCGACCACGCTGCTGTCGATTATCGGCGCGGTGTGGATATTCTCCAGCTCGACGGAACTGCTGAATTACCTTGTTTTTACGTTCCCTTTCTTGGCTTTCCTGAACCAAACCCTTCTGCCATTATTGCTGCTCATGATCGACACGCTCCGAAGAAAAGTCCGCCATTCACTGCTTTAGCAGCCGTTTACCGATGGGCTCCAGCATGATTTTGAACGGGACGGTAAAGCTCGGCAGCTTCACGCCCGCGATGAGCAAGGAGCCGACCACGATACATAGACCCATAAGCATGCCGTAAACGGCTGCTTCTTTTTTTTTGCGCTCGTGCAGCAAGGATCGCATTCGAACGACCGACCATAGAACCGAGAGAAGTATAAAACCAGCCATTTGCAAGATCATTTAATGATCTCCTCTTCTTTCAATTGCAGGGGAGGGCCTGCCATCCCCGCTCCGTTAATCGCCAATTTCACGTCGATCGTTACCTCTGCATGCTGAAACATGCTGTCCCATTGTCCTTTTACCGCTTTCCATTGCTTCGGGCGATTTCGGTAGATGCTTTGGCCGAAGCCGACGCTGTCCAGCTTGTACTGCTGTTGAAGCTTGCTGATCGTATAGCGGACTTGCTTTTGGACCGTTTGCTCCAAACATTTTTCCACGAGCTTAAGATTGTTCGGCCGGCTGATATCGAGCGTGGTGTTGTTCTCCACGAGGCTGCCTTTCCCGCTAAGGTGAATTTTGATTTTCACCTTGTCGCCTTTTACCTCCGCGCTTATTTTACGATTGGCATGTTTTAACATCACGCCGACGATTCCGGCGCCGTTCGGCAGCTCGGTGCTGATCCTGCCGTGCTTCATCCGTTCCGTTATCCACATCAATCCGTCCGTTTCCGTTCGGTCCAGAAATCCCACGACCTTCAAATCCTTGAACAAAGCCGATCCGGACAGCTTGAATATGTCGTTTTTTCTTTCTTCTCCCGAAGAATGCTCGACCTCGATGACGCCGGTCACCGGATTGATGCCCTCGCTGGACGCCTCGACGAAGAAATCCCGAAGCGTAACCGCCAATTCGCTGCGCAGTCCTTCCATTTCCTTGACCGCTTCTATGGGCACTTGCTCGAAGGGGTACTTCGTTTGCAAGATTTCCCGCGCCGTTCCTCCCTTCACGACCATGATATAGGTTCGCAGCCGCTGGCGCGGATCATGCGCGTATACGTCGAGCGCATCGTTGATGCCTTTCCTCCCGAACGCTTCGCCGACGAAAATCACGCTGCGATGGGCGGTGAACAGCTTTCGCGAGCTCTTCTGCTGAAGCTTTTGAAAGGCTTCGTTCGTATTCTTGCCTGTGGCGGACAGGACGAAAAACTTCTCTTGCCTGCCGGAATCTCCGCCTCCCGGCCCTCCCTCGCCCGAAGAAGGAATCGCGATCTGCACCGACAACAAGAATTGCTGGTCCTTCGTTAAATCGAATGCCGCGCCCGATATGAACGCAAGGTCGTTGATCTCCGTGCGGTCCCAACAGCCGCTCACGAGCAGCGCGGCGATCAACAGGCAACTGCATAGGAATGGTCTCATGGTTGAAGTTCCTTTCTCCATCTCTCGTAGAAGGCTCCGGATTGCGTTAGGACGGCTGCTTCCCGCGAGACGGACCCGGCTGCTGTCCCGGCGGTTCACGGTACGGATTGCTGTTTCCGCTCATGATCGGACGGCGGGTTTTCGCCCAAATCGGTGCCCGAATGATCGTATCCTTCAAGCTTTTGACGGAAATCGGAATCGGATTGAAATACGGTTCGCCGAACGAGCGCAAGGACGCCACATGCAGCAGAATGCCCAGAAACCCAAGCACGATGCCGTAAAGTCCAAGCATGCCGGCCAAGAATAACATCGGAAAACGCAGCAAGCGGATGCCGTTCGCGAAGCTGTAGCGTGGGATCGTAAACGACGCGATTCCCGTGATGGATACAATAATGACGACCGGCGCGGAGATGATGCCCGCCATGACGGCGGATTGGCCGATGACCAGCGCACCGACGATGCTTACCGCTTGACCGATTTGTTTAGGCAGGCGAATGCCGGCTTCCCGCAGCGCCTCGAACGTGATTTCCATCAGCAGCGCTTCGACCAAGGCCGGAAACGGAACGGCCTCCCTCGAGGACGCGATGCTCAGCACGAGATTCGTCGGAATCATTTCCTGATGGAACGTCGTCACCGCAACGTAGAGCGGAGGAGCGAATATAGCGATGAAGATGAACACGAAGCGAATCCACCGTATGAAGGTCGCGATGGGCCAGCGAATATAGTAATCCTCGCTTGCATGAAGGCCTGTCCAGAACGTCATCGGCACGATCAAGACGAACGGGGTATTATCGACAAGGATGGCTATTTTACCTTCCAGCAGCTCGGCTGCGACGACATCCGGCCGCTCCGTGCTATGTACTTGCGGGAAAGGAGAATATGGCAGATCCTCGATAAACTCCTCGACATACCCCGAATCGAGAATCCCGTCGATTTGAATCCGCGTAACCCGCTCGCGAACTTCCTCCACCAGAGAATCGGAAACGATACCGGCGAGATATGAAATGATGACTGTGGTTTGAGACAGCTCCCCAAGCGTGACGGACTCCATTTTTAACCGCGAGGTTTTGAGCCTGTTGCGAAGCAGACCCATATTCGTGGAAATATTCTCGATGAAGCCATCCCTGGGACCGTGAATGACGGGTTCGGAGGAAGGCTCTTCCAAGCTGCGCTGTTTCGTGCCGTTGGCCTTGACCAGCACCGCATGGCCATCCGCCCTGGTCAAGACGACGACATAACCGTTCAACACTTTGCCGACAATCTCTTTGAGATCGGACGTCATCTTCGTCGACCCTGCCGAAATGATCCGCTCGGTCTCGATGTTGGCGCGTCCGCGATCAGAAACCTCTTCTTCCGCGCATTTGGCGATGAGGGGCTTCAAGATATGATCATCGATCAATTCTTCATTAATCAAGCTTGAAATAAAGATGACCAGCCACCGTAATTGTCCGGCGGTTCGAATTTCTCGGAATTCGATATCGGAACAATCCTGGAACAGCTGTTTGAAGACGGTTTCGTTGTGCTCCAAATCCGAGGTGATCGTGCTGTCCGCTTCTAGTTCAGCATGTTCGAGCTCCGTTATGGTTGAATACCTGGCTTGCATGCGTATCCTTCTCCTAAACGGTTTCACGGATCTACCCCCCAAATAAACACGGATACGTCATATTTTCTCATGATCCACCCAAATTTATGCTGCGGCTGCCGAGGACTCGAGCTGCTCTATGACAATGACAAGGCCCATAGAACGCAAAAAGAGAAACGGCTGGAACCATGCGGTCTCAGCCATTTCTCTCTTTCGTTACGATCGGATCTTGTCTTTCGTTCGTTCAAGTTAAATTATGATTGCTCCGCTTCCCATTTTGCGTTCGCTTCCCGAACCCGCGGCGCGACTTCCGTCCCAAGCAGTTCGATGGCTCTCATGACATCCTTGTGCGGCATCGTGCCGACGGGCATATGCAAGAAGAAGCGCGTGAAACCCAGCTGTTTGCGCATATACATGATTTTGTTCGCCACCGTCTCGGGATCGCCGACGAAGAGACTTCCTTCCAAGCTGCGTTCGGCATCGAATTTGGCTCTGGTGTACGCTCCCCAACCGCGTTCTCGGCCGAATGCATTAAACGAAGCCTGCGTAGAAGGGAAATACCTGTCGATCGCAAGCGACGTACTCTCCGCAACGAAACCGAGGGAATGTACGGCGATGCGCAATTTCGAAGCATCATGTCCTGCGGCTGCGGCTGCTTTCTTATAGAGCTGCACGATCGGCGCGAAGCGCAGCGGGCTGCCGCCGATGATCGCCAATACGAGCGGCAGTCCGTTAACGCCTGCACGTACGGCCGATTCCGCATTCCCCCCGCTGCCGACCCACACGGGCAGCGGATTTTGCACCGGCCGCGGATAGATGCCCAGATTCGTAAATGCCGGTCGATGCCCGCCTTTCCAGGTGACCTTCTCCGATTCTCTTAATTTCAATAAGAGCTCCAATTTCTCTTCGAACAGCTCTTCATAGTCATTCAAATCGTAACCGAATAGCGGGAAAGCATCGACCATGGAGCCTCGACCGACAATCATCTCCGCACGTCCGTTCGATATCCCGTCCAGCGTGGCAAATTGCTGAAACACGCGCACGGGATCGGCAGCGGAGAGCACGGTAACCGAGCTGGTTAGACGAATCCTTTTGGTCATCGATGCCGCCGCCGCCAGCACGATGGCCGTAGCCGAATCCCCGAATTCCTTCCTGTGATGCTCGCCGACCCCGAATATATCGAGCCCAACCTTATCCGCTAAGACAATTTCCTCTACGACTTCGCGCAAACGCTCCGCATGACTCATCGTTACGCCCGTATTCACGTCAGGCGTCGTTTCAACGAATGTATCTACGCCGATTTCCATTTTAACAGCTTCCGTTCCCATTATCTTTTCCCCCCGTCATGAGTTGCATGATCATTAAGATTCTTGATTCCATATCCGATTTTCTTGAGTACGCGTATAAGTTCGAGCTTCTCTTCATCCGTCGCGAAGGATAATTGATCGGCGATCGTCTGAACATGTTGGGGAAAGATCGTATTGAAGTAGCTTCGTCCTTCCCCTGTCAAAGCCACATTCGTTTTACGCCGATCGCCCGGGCAAGGGAGACGCTCAACAAACCCTTTCTTCTCGAGCTTATCGACCACATAGGTGATGCTCCCATTGGGAATGGAGAACGTTTCGCTGATTTTCTGAATGGTATGCTCGCCTTTACTGAATAGCAATTCGAGTATTCGAAAGGTATCCATGCTCAGCCCGTAGCTGCTGATCGCGCGCTCTAAGCTTGCGTACAACGCATCCACCGATTTGCTTAGTACGCGGATCAGTCTCAAATCAAGCGCCTTGCCATCGGCGTCGCGTTCCGACATTGGCATCCCACCTTGTCCTATTAATATTTAAACTATTAATAGATAATATACTTTTAGGATATTAAATTGTCAACCTTTTGACTCATCGATAAACTTGAAATACATGGGTAGGACCCTCGCCATAGCCGGAGAACGACGAGACGCTATGCTGCATTCGTTTGGTCGCGTAAGCAACAAAATGGACATCGCAAAAACCAAGCCGGGAAGTCCCGCCCTGGATTTGGATTCGAATTCGAAATTCATACGTATTCTCATTAACTCATTAGCGTGCAATCACTGATCAACAAGAAGAGGATCAGGCTTCGAATTTCACGCCTGTCAGCTCTTCGCTAAGCTTCCAAAGCCGCGCCGCAAATCCGGGGTCAATGGCCCATGGCAGTACGCCGGTCAACGTTTGCCCCACGCCTTGCAGGTCGAATCCGGTAACGAGCGGCGCGATATCCGCATCCAAACAATACACGCCGCCTTTCCCCGCGAGTTGAGGACTTGTCGCGCACCACACGCTCGTCGCAGCTCCCTGCTCAGCCGTCTTATAGACGCCGCCTGCCGCGCTTTCCTCTTCGGACAAAAATCTCGTCAAATCGGTCATGATTCTGCCAGGATGAACGGAAAATGCTCTAACGCCATACGCGAAGCCCAGACGATCCAGTTCGACGGCAAACAGCGCATTGGCCGTCTTGGACTGGCCGTAGGCTTTCCACTTGTCATACGCCTTGCGTTCGAAGTTGGGGTCATCGAAATCAACGCCTCCGAAGCGGATTCCCGTCGAAGAAACGGAGACGACGCGCGCGCTTCCGGCTTGCTTCAATGCCGACCAAAGCCGAGCCGTCAATTGGAAATGCCCCAAATGATTGGTCGTGAATTGGGATTCGTAGCCCCGTTCATCGCGCACCAAAGGCGGAGCCATGATGCCTGCATTGTTGATCAGCATGTCCAGCTTCCGCCCCGTATTCAGAAAGCGCAGCGCGAAGGCGTCGATGGAAGCCGGATCGAAGAGATCCAGTTCCTCCAGCTCCGTCCGCGGTATACCCGCCAGCGAGCCGCGGGCTTTATCCGGCGTGCGCGCCGGCACAATGACCGTCACCCCTGCTTCGGCTAGAGCGCGGGTCGTCTCTAAGCCCAGACCGGCATATCCGCCTGTCACAATGGCGATCTTGCCGCTTAGATCTCGTCCTTCGACGACTTCCCATGCAGTGGTGTACGGACCGTAACCCGACGGAATCGGCTCTTGAGGAGTGATTGTATAAGCTGCTATCATCGTTCCCCCTTCTTCTCCTGCCTTTACCGGGGCAGTCTTACTCCGGCTGGAAAAAAGGCGCGTTTTTCATATAGATGATATCGATGCTCTCGTATAACGGGCCGTTTTGCTCGGTTCTCTTCTTAAGGTCAAGCCATTCTTGATCCTCCTGAAAGGCCTTGAAGTTGCGTTCGCGGGCCGCTGCGTCCGCATGCTCAAGGATGTAATACAGTTCATTCTTCGTTTCGTCCGCATCGACCCAAAAATTCGTTACTTTCATGTCATGCTTCGCGAAAATCCGAATCGTATCATCCCGGAATCGATCCAGCATCGCCTGCAAGCGACCCGGCACAATATGGTAAATCCGCAGCTCGTACAACATAACTGTCATCCTCCTCGTATTTCTTTCGTTTTCGTTCGAAGTCGCAACCGTGCAGATGAGCCAAGCTTAGATCTAGGATTCACATCCATGAACGATTCTAAGCTTGGCTTCACCAATTATCTACCTATCAATAGATAGATTCTAGGTTGGAAAAAATCCGCCTTTTATGAAGTCAAAGCGGATAATAATCCATTGGCAATCCGATCAAACCTGCTTATATCGCGAAAGCTTTTGGCAAGCAGCTGCGCACCTTGAAGAGATGCAAGAAATTGATGGGCCTGCACGCCGGCATCGCCAGCGAAGTTCAACTGACCTTCGCGTCGTCCCTCTTCCAGTACCCGCTGCAGCCAATCCAAATTAGCGGTGAGAAACTCGGCTAACCCTTCTCCGGCTTTACCCGACAACGCGCCCAAGTCCGTGGAAAGCATGACGCCCAGGCACGTGCAATAATCTTGAACCGGTGCGCCGTACATGAGCGTGAATTTACGCAATCGTTCCAGGTTATTCGACGTTTCGTTATCGAATTGAATGGATGCGGCAATGAAATTCCTGCGATAGCGCGCAATAAGAGCTTCGCCCAGATCCTCCTTATTCGGAAAATGGTAGTGAATGCTGGCCGTGCGTATCCCGATCTTCTCTGCAATGTGCGAATAACTGAATCCGTTAAAGCCGACATCCTGCACGATAGCCTGCGCAGTATCCAATATGAGCTCAGCCGTGTTCTTGTTTTTGTTCATAATGCCATCCTACCTTTGAGTAGATAGCTTGTCAACCTTGGTTGCTCAAGCGGGTTCGGCAATTTCTGCGGTCATCATTTCCAAAGGCTTGCATCCATTGCTGTGGAGATTTCAATTTGCAATGAAGTCCCTTATACAGTCACCGCGACCGCTTTTACCGTTTGAAGATGGCGCACGTAGTCTTTGGCGCTCTTTGCCAAACGTTCGTCCGTCACGTTGGACGTGTCGCTCAGCGAGAAGTGAGGCAGGTACGCGGCACTGATAAAATGGGCAGTCGCTTCGATCGGACGCAAGATTTCTTCCAGCGTGAACCGATTGAATCCGCTAGGTTGATACGACTCTTCCGTACCGTAAGTCGAGATGGCAACGCCGAATTCTTTGCCCGTCATTTTAGTGCCTTCCGGACCATAGGCCCAGCCGTACAGCAATACGGTATCGAACCACTTCTTGAGCAGCGGCGGCGTGCTGTACCAATAAAGCGGATATTGGAAAATAATTCGGTCATGCGCCTCAAGGAGCTTCTGCTCTCGCGCCACGTCGATATTTTCGTTAGGGTACTCCTTGTACAATTCGTGAATCGTAATATCGTCTTGCTTTTGCAATTCCGCCACCCATGTTTTATTCCAGTTGGATGCTTCGATGTTCGGATGCGTTACGATGACTAATGTTTTCATTTTTATTTGCTCCATTCGTGTTTGTATTTTTGGGGTTAATATAAACTTCATTCTCGCAATCGTTAATCAATAAGCATAAATCGTTATTATTTCGGCTTACCATTGACCGGCGTTTTGACCGCCATCGACATGAAGGATCTCGCCGGTAACGAATTGTGCGGATTCTAGATACAGGATAGCATCGACAATCTCTTGGGATTCGCCCATTCGGCCGACAGGATGCAGGCCGTTCAAGAAGTCATGATGCTCGGCCGGATGCATCGGCGTCTTGATGACCCCTGGCGCGACTGCATTCACGCGAATGCCTTTGTCCGCATACTCGATCGCCAGCGATTTCGTCGCGTTGCTCAATCCGCCTTTGGTCAATGCGGCAAGCACGGCCGGAACGGCTTTGATCGGCTGGTCCGAGGTCCCGCTTGCCGTGATGTTGATAATATGCCCTTTACCTGCTTTAAGCATTTCGGTAACCGCACGTTGCGTGAGGTGGAAAAATCCGCCTACGTTCGTCGACAATGCCGCATTGAAATCATCTTTCGTGTATTCCGTGAACGGTTTCGATATGAAGATGCCGGCGTTGTTAACGAGCGTATCAATGCGGCCAAAGCGCGATAGCGCTTCTGCGATCAATCGATCGGCGGTCTGGGGATCCGAAATATCGCCGGCGACGTAAGCAACATGCGTGCCTGTCGGATCGATTTCCTTCGCTGTCGCGGCAAGCTCTTCTTCGCGGCGTCCGTTAATGACGACGGATGCTCCGCGTTTCACCATTTCGATCGCCGTAGCTTTGCCCATCCCGCTGCTTCCACCTGTAATTACGGCTACTTTTCCTTGAACGTTGGATTGATTCATTGTTCATTCTCCTTTTTTCTACCTATTGAAAGGTAGGTGTATTGGTTTGGAATTCATGTTCGTTTCTTTATAGCATTCTATCGCGTTACACAATTTATTCGCACGCAATCAACGGCCCTGTAGTGCTGCGATACCTCGGCTAATTCAACTCGGGCACCTCCTGTTTCATGTCCAAGCAGGATTCCATCGATCGCTGCGTCGTGCGTGTTGTGCTGTTGTTCATGAGGTTATTCTACCTTTTAGTAGGTAGACTGTCAACGCTAAAATTTAGCATCCGGACATGACGTTCTCCTTCTTCTATTATAATTAACTCAATTGCAGGTGCGGACGGCTGAAACCCGGCGAACCTGCCCCGCATTCATCGCATAACAGGCCGCCAGGCATAAGGCCATCAAGCACCTTCAATAATGATGCTTCGATAAACGGCTCCCTTCAATCGGTGTCGCACGGCCTCTTGGTACGCAGGGCTGTAATACCACGCTTTGGCTTCCTCATAGCTCGGAAATTCAAGCACCGCGGCTCCTTCAACCTCCGGTCCCTCGATAACTTCATGGGTACCATACATGGCGAGCGGTTTGACCGGATGGCCTTCAAGCCCGGCAGGTGCCTTGGAAGCATATACGCGCAGCTCCGCCGGATCGTTCGTTTGCTCTCTAATAAATATGACATAAGCCGGCATTCGTCATCGCTCCTTCTTTCAAGTCTTCTCCGATTCAAGTACTTTCTTATTGTAAACGCGTTGAATGTCACCGTATAATTCATTATTTTCATGACATCCATTCCTAACTGTAATGTAAGAAAAGGGTGCAGGCAGTCATCCGCAATGACTGCCTACGCCCTTCAGTCCGCTCAAGCAGAGAATGAACCGGCCTTGCCTTCAATGAAGCTGACGAACTTCCGGGCTGCCGGGGTCAGAAAGCGATCTTTCTTGAGATGCAGGCCGACTTCCCACACCCATCCTTCATCTTCGATCTCAATCCATCGCAGACCCTCGAGGTTCAAGCCAGCCGTCTTCGGCAATACGGATATGCCAAGTCCAGCCGCAACAAACCCTGCTACGGTCGGAAGATCCTCCGCATCGTAGGTGGATGCGAGCGTAAAATTCATATGATGGACGCGTGTCAGTAACGAATCCTTCAAGGTACAGTTATCCTTCAACCCCACAAACGGCTCGCCCGTAATTTCCTTCAGACGAATCCTGGCTTGACCTGCTAACGGATGCTCGGAGGATACCGCGAGATACAACGGCATCGACAGGATCGGTACCCAAGCGTAAGCATCGCTGACGGGTCTCTCCGAGGTGATCATCAAATCCGAATGCCCGCTCTCGACCCGCTCCAGAATCGTGCCTTTATCCCCTTGCGTCAGCTCAAAGGTGATCTTGGGGTTGGCTTGCTGATAATCACGAATCAAGCGGGGAATCAAACCCACGCCCAATATGTTTAAATACGACAGATGGATGACGCCGGATTCGGGGTCGGCGCATTCGTCGATTTCCTTCTTCCCTCGGTCCACCTCCTGCAAAATCTTCTCGACGCGCTTGGCGAACATGGAACCGTAACGGTTAATCCGCAGGTTCCGGCCCTTCCGTTCAAACAAAGGCACGCCGAGCTCGGCTTCCAGCTTCGATATGGAATGGCTGAGCGCGGGCTGCGTGACGGATAACGCTTCGGCAGCTTTCGTCAGATGCTCCAGCCGGGCTACTACCAAGAAGTATTCTAATTGCGTAAGTTCCATCGGGGCTCCCTCCTCATTGCTGACAGGCATATTTCTTGGTGCCATCATACACGCGATTATAGATTTCAAACAAGCTTGCATGCAGGAATGCTTCATCTCTAATGAATATTAGTAATGAAATTTATTATAAAGATCAATTAGATTTATTATTCGAATTGGCGTAAGCTGACACATGTACCGGGTTCATTATCACATCAACTTATCTACAGGGAGGATATTCATCATGAAGCTTGCTTCTTATGAGACTGAATTTCAAGGAAAACGCGCATTAGTAACCGGAGGAACGAAAGGCATGGGCCAAGCGATCGTGAAGCGGCTGGCCGAAGCCGGCGCCACGGTGCTCACGACTGCCCGCACGATTCCTTCGGAAGACCCGATTCGGGGCGTTCATTTCATTCAAGCCGACATTACGAAGCCGGAGGGCACGGCACGGATCGTCGAAGCCGTGAAAGAAAAGCTCGGCGGCATCGATATCCTTATTAATACGGTCGGCGGTTCATCCACTCCCCCGGGCGGAGCGTTAGCCTTAACGGACGAAGATTGGATGGAAACCTTGAACATGAATCTGCTGGGTTCCGTCCGCTTGGACAGAAGCTTGCTGCCGCTCATGGTCGAGCAAGGCAAAGGCGTGATCATTCACGTAAGCTCCATCCAGAGATCGTTGCCCTTATATGAAACGACATTGGCGTACGCGGCGTCCAAAGCAGCGCTAACGAACTATAGCAAGGGCTTATCCAAAGAATTCTCCCCGAAAGGGATTCGCATCAACACGATTGCGCCCGGCTTTATTCAAACCGAAGCGGCGGATCGTTTGATCGATCGAATCGCGACTGCCGCGGGAAGCCGCGAAGCAGCCATAGAAGAATTGATGAATTCCTTAGGCGGCATTCCGATCGGACGTCCGGGCTTGCCCGAGGAAGTCGCCGAGCTAGCCGCCTTCCTGGTATCCGACCGCGCGGCCTCCATTACGGGAAGCGAATATGTCATCGACGGCGGCACGGTGCCTACTGTCTGATGCGATCCCGACCTTACCCTTCATTCGCTCAATAGAAAAAAGCCGCGTCCGATATGGAACGCGGCTTCTTGTTGTACTCATAATGATGGTTCAAGTAATGCTGGCTAAAGCTTGATGATCTGCTCCCCGCGGGAAGCGCTCTTCCGAAAATCGGGCATTTCCATCGCGCGGCCGCCGTTCATCACGGACAGCTCGGATAAGATGGCAACGGCCGTCCATTCGCATGCGTCGTAGACGTCGATGGCAGGCTTGCGCTCCCCTTTCATCGCCGCTACGAAATCCTCGACGATGAAATAGTCGCCTCCCCAATGTCCTGCCAGCTTCTGCTCCTCCGTCACGTTCCGATACCGCTCCGGCAAATAGCCGGCGTAGTCCGCGAGCGGACGCCATTGCATGCTCTCCTCCCCGTCTCCCATGCCATCGAGCCATATCTTGTGCGTATCGCCAAGCCCTCGCGGCGCTTCATAACAGCCCTTCGTCCCTTGCAGCGTATAATAGTTCATATTGTGCGGCCGTCTCGAGATGCAGTCGATCCGCAGCTTGATCAGCTTGCCGCTCTCCATCTGGCAGAGCGTGATCGACGTATCCTCCTGACGGAATCGCGAGTCGGTATGCCAGCCCGAGCCGAAGCACGAGACCGAACGGATCCGATCCCCGCCGAACCACTGCATGACCGGGCCTAGACTGTGCGTCGGGTAGAACGCGCCCCGCTTGCCCAATTGCCAGTAGTTTCGCCAGGTCGGCTTGACTCCTTCGTTCGTCTGCTGACGGTTCTGACGAAATGCGAGGCTGCGAATATCGTGAATATATTCGCCTTCTCCGAAGTAGACATCGCCGAACAAGCCGGCTTTCACCATGCCCAGAATTTGCTGGTTCTCCGGGATATAGCAGTAATTCTCGGCCATCATGTACACCTTGTCGACTTGTTCCGCTGTCTCCTTCAGCCACCATAGCTCGTCCATCGTCACCCCTGCGGTGACTTCGCTCAGGACATGCTTGCCCGCTTGAAGCGCCAAGATCGCCTGCGGGACATGAAGCTGCATCGGGGTTGCGATAATGACCGCGTCAATATCCGAGTCCAGCATATCCTCGTAGATCCGGTACGTCCGCGGGATTCCGTGCTTGACGGCCGTCTCGGCGACGTAATCGCCGTCCAAGTCGCACAGGGCGACGACTTCGGTATCTTCGATGCACCGGAAACCTTGAAGGGTGCTGAGTCCTCTTGCTCCGACAATGCCAATTTTGATCGTCATGCCCACGCTCCTTCGATTTGCCTGCCTTCCCGATTCCAGCATATTCCATCGTTGTCCAGTAGACAAGCCATGTCATGAACGAAGGAAAAGACGACATCAGGAGCGAACGATTCGAATGCCGTGATCGACTTGGTTGCCGAGGTTTCGCCTATAGCTGGCGCTTACGCTCGGGAAGGACCCGTCTCGACGACCCAACGGTTGATATTGAATGTCCGTCCTTCGTAATCCCCTTTCCGTTCCGAAATTCCTTGCGAGCCATCCCACCCAAGGACGACCCGGTTGAAGGCTCCCTGCTCGAACGCTCCGCTCACTCCGTCGTCCTCGAACAGCTCGAACCGGGCTGCGCGATCGCCGAAGACATGCACCGTAACGTCAAATACCGTATCCGGCTGAATCGACATGACAGGCTCCGCCAGCGGCAGCAGGGTGTTTTCCTTGACGAACAGCGGGAACGTATCCAGATCGGCCGCGAATTCGTAGGCTTGTCCGCCTTCGTACCGCTGCTTGGTCCAATAGCAGTACCAGCCTCCCTTGGGCAGTCGCACGGTCCTGCTTGTTTCGCCGGCAAGCAATGGAGCGGCCAACAAATGATCGCCGACCATGAATGCGTCATCTACGGCATGGAGCGATAGATCCGAAGGATCCTCGGTGACGAGCGCCCGGAACGGCGGGGTGCCGTCGAAGCGGTACCGCGCGAACGCCGCGTATAGGTAAGGAATGAGGCGCATCCGAAAACGGAACCACTCGCGGCATTTGTCGGCGAGCCAACCGCCGTCATCCAGCAGAATGCCCTCGTTGTTCAGCGCGATATCGAATTGACGCCACGGCGGATTGTGGATCATCCATGCGTTCACGAGTGCCTGCGGCGACAGAACGACGGTCTGGAGACGTCTGATCAGATCCTCCGCCGATTCGCATTGTCTGACTTCGGGGGACCATAGCAGGCCGCTGAATCCCATGTTGACCATGCCGCGGACGAAATCCCGATGGTCGTACAGATCGCTGTAGAGCACGAACGGATAAGGAGCCGCCAAAGCATGGGAGCTCCGCGTCTGCCCGTACGTGCGGACGCCGGACGCGCTGAAGCTGTCCGCGATGGTCCGCTGGTATAGGAGTCCGAACAGGCTGTGCATCTGTTCCCCGTCGAGCCCGGACGGAAAATGGCTCGTCTCGGGGAACGACCACGGCGTAGGGATATAATCCGAATGATCGCATTCGTCCAGCTTGAATCCGGCGATCCCCTGCGATACGAGCCGCTCGGCATGATCGGCTGCGAACAGCTGCCTGGCTTCGGCGGCGGCAAAGTCCGGAACGACGCCTCCCCATACCTCCGTATCCCCCGAATACGGGAACAGCCCATCGTAAATCGGCGAAGTCGGGTGCGTGAACGCATGCTCCCACAAATTGACGCGGAAGCCGAGCTCGCCGAACGCTTCCAGCGTCTTCCGCGGCTGCGGGAAACGTCCTTCGTCCCACGTATAGGAGCAGGAATAGGCATGGCTTTGCCAGCCGGGCTCCAGACCGAACACGTCGCACGGCATGCCGTCCTCGCGAATCGCGTTCGCGACCTGCAGCACCTCTGCGGCGTCCGCACCCGTGTAAGCCCGGTACCAGACGCCCAGCCCCCAGAGCGGTGGCAGGCAACCGCCGCCCGCGAACAGATTGTACCTCCGAATCGCATCCAGCATGGCGGGACCGGCGAAAACATAAATATCTACGCCTGCCGCGACTGGCACCTCCGCGACCATGTCGCGCTGATCCGCTTCCTTGCGAACACCGTACAGCGATTCCGTCGTATCCCGCGGCTGCGCCGCTTCCGCAGACGGCCCGGACGGTAAGCGGGAAGCGCCGCGAGGCAGATGCGTGCCGAAATAAAACGACGCATAGCGTGCGGTGTCCACGAGTATGCCGTAGCCGGCGGTCGAGACATAGAACGGAACGGGCGCATGCGAATCGCCCGTATCCGCGACCGGATCGCTGTTGACGCGGAGTTGTTTTTTGAGGCCGCGCTGGTCGAATGATTTGAGCTGCAGCCCCAAGCCGTAGATGCGCTCCTCCGTCTGCAGCGGGTGCCGGACGGTAACGCCCCGGCTCGTAAGCCTCCATTGGAACTCAGCAGGGCCGGTCGGTAACTCGGGCTGCTCGCCGAGACGTTCCATGGCCTGCGCAAGCGGCGACTTCTCCTTGTAGGTCATCGGCGTGAGCGCCTCGGGGTTCCCTAGACGCAGACGCCAGACGCCAGGCGCGACGCGCTCCGGCGCTCCTGCTGCCGTCCATTCGGATCTCTCTTGGCCGGCTCGTTCGCCGGGCATCGGTTGTTGATGCTGCATGGGTCCATTCTCCGTTCGCTTTTGGAATGTGTGCTTCATGCGCTCCGCAGCGCGATCATATCGCGATTATAGTAAAGAAGCTGCCTCTTGTACGAGGCAGCTTCGTTGTCTAAATCCGTTCCAATGCCAACTTACCGGCATGACGTTAGTATGGCAGCTCGACCGATACCTCGCGGCGGGATTCCGCGGAGCGAAGCACGCCGTCGATAATCGCTTGCTGAATGAGAATTTGATCGCCGGGGATCGGAGCTGGACGGCCATCGCGGACCGCTTCGGCAAAATCATGGACCTTCTGATCGAACAGGTTCAATTTATGCTCGATCGTCGGAATCGGCGTTGCCGTGTTGGCGCCGAATTCGTCATGGAACAACGTAATGGAGCCGACCGATCCGTCCCACACGCCAGACCACGGTCCGATTCCAGCCGGCGTTACCTTCAGACCTGCGTCCGTGCCGAGGAACATCGTCGCGCCGAGCGTATCCATGTGCATGGCCCAGGAAATCTTGAATTGCAGCACGAGATCGTTCTCGAAGCGCACCATCGCTACGCCGAAATCTTCCACCTCGAACTTGCTTGCTTCCGGATGGTAGATCGTATTGGAGCCGAAATGATTCGATGTGAATGCCGAGACCGTAAGCGGCCGCGGATAGCCAAGCGTGTTCAGTGCCATGTCCAGCGAGTAGCAGCCGATATCCGCCATCGCGCCGGCGCCTGCAAGCTTCTTGCTGATGAACGTACCGCCCGGCATGCCGCGGCGGCGTCCGCCTCCCGTCTCGACGTAATACACGTTGCCGAGGCGTCCGGACTGCACGATCGTTTGCAGCAGCTTCATGTTCGGGTCATAACGCGGCTGGAAGCCCAGCGTCAGCATCTTCCCGCTCTCTTTCGCCGCCTCCGTCATCTCGATGCCTTCTTGAAGCGTGACGGACATCGGCTTCTCCAAGAGCACGTTCTTGCCCGCACGCAGCGCGTCTACGGTCGTAATATGGTGAGAAACGTTCGGCGTGCAGATGCTCACGCCGTCCAGCTCCAGCTTCAGCAGCTCGTTGTGGCTATCGAAGGATTGGGCCTCCGTCAAGCCTTCCGTTTCGGCGAATGTCGCCGCCTTGCCCGGAATGACGTCCGCGACGCCGACGATCTCGACGTACGGCAATTTTTTGTAGGCGGAAATATGCGCTTTGGCAATACCTCCGGTTCCGATGATTCCGATTCGCAGCTTGTTGCTCATTGTCGTATCCCTCTCTCTATGAAAGTGTCGAATATAGGCTTGGATAAACATAGCTTCACAGATTGACGATAGCACATCGGCGGAAGAATGGTAACTTCAATTTGATGTCACCTTTCATACGAGTTTGCGACAGAGGGAACGACCATGGGTGAAACAGTCTAAGGATCGTCGGGGTTAACCGGCGCGATGCTTTTCTCTAATGAATACGAATGAGAGCAGGCCGCCGCCGATTAATACACCTGTCATCGCGAGAAGCGCTGCGTGCATCCCCGCGGCGAATTCCGCGCGGCCGGTTAACATCATGCTCGCCAGCGCGACGCCGATCGTCGCGCCAAGCTGCCTGCTGGCGTTTAACGCGCCGCTCGCCGCGCCGGCAGCTTCCTTGGCCGCGGATGATAGGACGGCTGTCATCAGGGAAGGAATCGTCAGCGAGATGCCGAAGCCGATCAGGAGCAAACCGATGATCGCGATCGCTCCTTCCGCCTGCTTATCCAGCGTCAACAAGGAGGCCGTGCCTGCGGCCGTCAAGATAAAACCGACGGTCATCGGGATTCGCGGCCCGATTCTCCCCACGATTCGTCCCGTCAAAATGGGGTTGAATGCAAGCGGAAGCATCATCGGCAGAAGCCAAAGCCCGGCGGCTCCAGCAGATAATTCACGCGTTTGCTGCGCATGCAAGGGCAGCATGAACAATAGTCCGGCTAGCGCTAGATTGATTGCCATTCCCGCGGCCATCCCTCCCGAGACGGCCGGCTTCCGAAACATTCGAAGCGGCAGCATCGGCGCTCTTCCTCTCGATTGCGCGCGGATAAACAAATATCCGCTCAGCACTGCCGCGCAGACAGCCCCAAGTATCAGAGGAGAAAACCACCCGTAAGTCTCTCCTTCCATGAGAACGAACGACACCGCCGCAATCGCCGCAAACGCCGTCACTTGACCTGCCAAGTCGAAGCCCTGCCCCGGATTGCGGCTTGTTTCGCCGACATGCCGTGCCGTGACAAGCAGCCCCGCGAGCGCGAGCGGGACTTGCAGCAGGAAGATGCTGCGCCAGCCGGCAGCATCCACGAGCAAGCCGCCGACTACGGGCCCGGCCGCCATCGCCGCTCCCGTCGACGCCGCCCAGATCCCCATCGCTCTGGCACGTTCGGCCCTTCCCGTGAACGCATGCGCCAGCAGCGTCAACGACGCGGGCATGAGAACCGCCCCGCCGACGCCAAGCGCGGCGCGGCAGGCGATCAGCACGCCGATCGTCGGTGCGGCAGCCGACAGTCCGGACGCGGCGAGAAATATGAGCAAGCCGCCGAGATAAATGCGCTTCGCTCCCCATTTGTCCGCCAAAGCTCCCATGCCCAATAACAACCCGGCAAACACGATCGTATACGTGTTCACCACCCATTCCAAGCCTTCCATCCCGCCGCCCAAATCGTCTTGAATCGCGGGCAAGGCGATATTCACTACCGTCGTATCCATGAGTACCATGAAATAGCCCAGCGCTAGCCCCAGCATAAGCAGCGGCTTCGATTGACGGCTTGGCGTCTCCATCGCGATCCCTTGTTGCATGATGTCCATCCTCCCAATCTCGTATTTCCTACACCTCTCCTGCTTGCGTTGAAAGTGTATAATGAAACGACAAAGGGAAGTAGATGACGGCTTATCCTAGGAGTGCCGCTCCTAGGGTCGGGCATGGAACGGAAGGCAGGTGCGAAGACGAGTGGAACCATCGGGTCATGAAAGAAGGCAGGAGCTCGCGCAGTTTCTGCGAACAAGACGAGCCCGCATGCAGCCGGAACAAGCCGGTCTATTAAACGGCGGCCGGAGGCGAACGCCGGGACTGCGGCGCGGGGAAGTCGCGCTGCTTGCCGGCGTCAGCGCGGATTGGTATACGTGGCTGGAACAAGCAAGGAACATCCAGGTGTCCGCGCAAGTATTGGACAGCCTCGCGGCGGCTTTGCAGCTGAATAGCGATGAACGGAAACATCTCTACTTGCTGGCCTTGCAACAGCTGCCGGCCGAACAGCGGCCTGCATCCTTCGCTATCAGCACCGGCCTGCAGCGCTTCTTGGATCTGCAGGGTACCAGCCCTGCTTACGTAATGGATCCCCGGCTGAATGTCGTCGGTTGGAACAAGGCGGCTGCGATGATTTACGGCGATTACGAAACGATGTCCGAGCGGGAACGCAACAGCCTGTGGCGAACGTTCACCTCTCCGTACGTCCGCCGAATGCTGCATAATAATTGGGAATCGCATGCCAGGCACCGCTTGGCCACGTTCCGATCCCATTACGCCAACGATCCGGGGGATCCCTGGTGGACGGCGATGATTGGCGAGCTAAACGCCATCAGTCCGGAATTTCAAGCCTGGTGGCCGCAGCATGATGTCCTGAGCGGACCCGAAGGCAAGAAGATCAATCATCATCCGCTTGCCGGCCGTCTCGTCTTCGACCAGCTGTCGTTTATCGTATCCGATGCGCCGCATCTGACGATGACGATCAACATGCCCGACAATGATACCGACACGGCTTCACGCGTAGGAAAACTGCTGTCCGGGGACTATTAAAGTCCTCATCGCGTGTCATCGCGTCTTAGGTCTTATAGGACTTGCCGCCACCACGCTGCACACGCCGGTTCCGATCATCATTTAATGCCGCCAGAGCTCTTAATCCGGATCTGCACCTTCGTATCAAAGCTTATCTTCGGATAGATCGCTTCCCACGTCTTCCAATCCTTCTCCCGTTGATAGCGCGTCGCTCGATACCGTAATCCGAATCCGACGGGATCGACGCCCAGCGACTGCAGCTTTTGCAGGACATGCGTGTAGCGCGCCTGCGATTGCTGTTCGGCAAGCCGTTCATAATAGGACCAGGGTTGATTGTACAACGATTCGGTCGATTCTTCGGACTGGCCGACGATGCGAACGCGCAAATTCAATGCCGGGGCGGACGGATCGATTTTGTACGTGTACTTAAATTGTTGAACGGTGATGGCATATTGAAGGCTATTCGATTTCGTCTCGATATCGAAATTTTGGAAGTTCGTCGTCAGCGCGTTAAAGATTCTCGTTTCTTCCGGAGTTAATATCGCCCTCAGCTGTTTCTTGTCGAACACGGCGACGCGATCGATCAAATAGGATCTGTCCATCGGACGGATGACCGGCAAATACGGATCGATCCCCTTCTCCGTTACCCTGCGGTGAAAATCGAATAAATATTCGGTCGCAATATACGAAGACTCCGTGCCGTCCTGGTCGAAGCTTAAGAACAAGCTGTCGCCCGGAAAACGCTCGGAGTCGGTTTTTACGTTCAGAACGTCTTCGGCGGTAGGGTCTCCTAACGCCATATAGGCGGCACTTTGAATGTCCCTTCTGCGCAAAAACCAATCCAGCGTCCCTTTCTGGAGGATTTCCGCGCTCATCGCTTTGCCGATGACGATAATTTTCGCCTGCGAGAAGTCGAGCTCTTTATCCACCTTGGATTTCATATGACGGACCGCTTCCGTGATCGTGCTCGCGTCATCGCTGACGAGCTGGTACGCGTTGGTCTTGCCGGGCTGGATTTTCGTGAACGGAATGGCCAGCTTCAAGGTCACGTGATAGGGTTTGTTCTCGTTATCGGACTTATCGATGCCGATGGCCATGACGAAGAAGCGCCGGTCGATATCCTTGAACCCGCATCCCGGCAGCCATGCCAGCGACGCAATCAGCAATCCTTTCCATATCCAGGCCCGCTTCACTGCTTTATCCTCCGTTTGCTCCAAATAAACACGATCAAGACGAACGCCGCATCGAACGGCAAATGAATGATCATCCAAAACGAGGCTGCCTTGAACAGCATGATTTCATCGAATCGACTGCCGGCTATGACGGTGCAAATTCCGATGACCAGGCAGATGGCGAGGCTGGGGAGCTTCGATCGCCAAGTGTCGGCTTGCGGCTTGTATTTCCGAAAACAGCTGCTGATCGTCTGCGAACCCAAATGCCAGGTGATCATGGTGAAGAGATACGTCATCATGAGCAGAATGAGCAGATAGATCGAAATGACCCGTTCGATAAACACGTATTTCATGCGAACCGCGTCGATTGTCGAGACCCATGTATAGATATAATCATCGATGCCGTCCGTCCCCAAGTAACCGATCGGAATAAAGAAGGACGCGAGCATAAGTCCCAAACCGAGCAGTGGGAACAACCATAAGAACCGGATCCCCTTCCCGTCCTTGAATTCGCGGTTGAATATGGCAAGCCCGATATAGCCCGCGAAGGTAAACGATGAAGCCGATATCGATTTCCAGGAAGGCGTCATCCACGAATAGTCGATCATCGCTTTGACGGCGTCGTAATTCATGTTCTTGTTGAAAATACTGTGAATCAGCAAAAGGATCAGGAGCGGCACGCTCAGGAAAAAAATGATCTCCAAGCTGAACAGCACCGTCTTCGTCGCCTGCAAGGCACCGAAGCAGGTGACGACCACGAACAAGCTGAGGAGGATGTAGATGGCCATATCCGGATTCAAGTACTTGGATATGATAAACGTGCAGTGGATCCATATGAGACAGCCGGATAGCATCGTCACCAGCCCGAATAGCAGCATTAACGGGATCGCGATTGCCTTGGGCAGGAACATCGCCGCGATTTCCGGCAGCCCTTTGCCTTTGAATTTCTGCATGGACTGGGTAAAAACAACCATCAAGAAACATCCGATCACGGGGCCGACGAAGAGCGACATGATCGCGCCGTCGAATCGCTCGTCGATCAGCACGCGAGGAATGAACAAGATCGTATGGACCAGCATGGAAACGCACATCAAGTAGAAAAAGTAGCGCGACAATTGCCTCTCACCTGCTTTTTTTGGCTTCCCCGATAAACAGCTTCAAATACGGACGACCAAAGCTCCGCAAGCTCGTCGCATAGACAATGAAACAGAAAATGCCTGTCACGACGCCGACCAATCCGAAATACATCGCGCAGATCACGAGCGGGAATTTGATGAGCCGCATCGAATAGCTCATCGTATTGATCGGGATGACGAAGTTCGAGACGGCGACGGAAGAAGCAATGATGATCATAATGCTGCTGACCAGTCCGGCTTCCTGTGCCGCTTGACCCAGAATCAGACCGCCGACCGTCGTCGCCGTCGAACCGATATGCTTGGGCAGCCGAATGCTGGCCTCCGTCAACGCTTCCGTCATGAACAACATGAAGAACACTTCATAGAAGGATGCATAGGGCACGGCGGCGCGGCTCCCCGCGATTTCAATCGCGAGCTGCGTCTGGAAAAACTCCGGATTGTACGAAACCGCCGCCACGTATAAGGCCGGCAGCGTCGTCGTAATGAATACGGCCATGTAACGGAGAATCAATAACGGCCTCGTCAGCCAAGGCGATTGATACACGTCGTCCATGGAGACCATGAAATCGTAAAAGACCGCGGGCAAATTAATCGAAAACGGCGTGCCGTTCAGAAGAAGGATGACCTTACCTTTGCTGAGGCTCAGAGCCGTCCGATCGGGCCGGTCCGTGACCAACGCCGTCGGGAAAAATTCGAATCGGCTCGTCAGCAGCATCTGGACTTGATTCGAAGCCTGCACGACCGCCGCGTCGATTTGAGATAGACGCTTGTCAAGATCAAGCAGAATTTCGGGGTCTACCTTCGATTTGTCATATAGAATCGCTAATTGCGTGCGGCTTTCCGTTCCGATTTCCGTGTATTCCACGTTCAAATTTTTGGAGGGATACCGGGTTCGAATGATTTGCACGTTCTGCTCGAGCTCTTCCGAGAAGGCGTTCTGCGGCCCTTGAATAATGCTTTCGGACGAAGTCTCCGCCGGCTTGGCGAGGGCGGGCTTCCTGGCTTCGATCGCGCAGATCGAATCCGGAAGCACGACGAGCGCATAACCATGAAGCAGCTTCTCGGCCGTTTGTTGGCTGCTCTTGATTCGTTCGAATCCGGCGACCAGAGTCAGCTTGTCGTCGAATTCCGATATATCGCCGCTGGAGTCGAAAGCCTGCATGATCGACGATTGAATATATTGCTTATCGCACAGCGACGACAAATAAATCAGCTGCGCGCTATCTTTATCGAGGTTCAGCGCTCGGCACACGAGATCGCTGGAATGTTCCAGTCCAGGGACAGCGGTTTGAAGATGGAAAGATTTCATGAGAACATCCATCCTTGTCGGTCATTTGCCTATAGTCGTTCCCTATTCTTGCTAATTCCATCCATTTCCATCGTCTCCGATCCCTTGGCAGCATATCGCCACATGCGCAAAAAGCCCGGGATGGGATCCCGGACTTCAGCTCGACAATCATTCATTTTCATGCGTTTACCGGTCGATTCGGATTTCCTTCGCTTTGCCGTCCCATTCCACGCGATACCCGATCAGCTCAGAAATCGCCCGTAACGGCAGCATGACCGTATTCGCCATGATTCTGGAGGCTGTCATCGTCAGTAATGATCCATTGACAATCACTTCGCTCGTCAAAGGCGTGTGCGTAATCGTTCGGTCGCCGATCACGGCCGTGACCGTCTTGGCCGCTGCGTTCCACTGTACCTTCGCGCCCAGCATTTCGAAGACGTCTCGCATGGGAATGAACACTTGCGCGTCGGCGAGGATCAGCGGATGAACGGGCGTCATCGTCTCACCGTTCAGCACTAATTTACCTGCGTACGGCTGCACGACCGGATACGCATTATCCTCTGCAATCTTGACCATCGAAAGCGCCGACGTCGTGATGATGACTTTCGCGCCAAGCTCGATCTGCGGGAAGAGCCAGTGAATCTCCTCGTTTTTCATGCGGATGCAGCCGGCGCTCACGTACTTTCCGATGGAGGAAGCGTTATTATTGCCATGGATCGCATAGGTCGTTCCGTAAGTCCCGTTCACTTCGAGCCCTAACCAGCGATCGCCCAGCGGATTGCGGGGATCGCCTCCGGGAATTTTTTCTTTGTAATACGGTCTGTTCTTGATCTTGTTCACGATGGTGAAGCTTCCCTCGGGCGTCAAAGTACGGTTCCTGCCAGTGGCGACGGAGAACGTCTTGATGAGTTCCCCATTTACGAAGAACGCCAATTGATTCGTTTTCTTATTTATGATGAGCAGCTCGTTTTTGCTTGTCTCGGCGCTTGCGAGAGGAAGCGAGATAACACTCCAAGCTAGCAAGAGAACGATCGATAGAATACCCGCTTTTCTGCTGTATCGTTTCAGGACCGGACAACCTCCCCTTCTTATATTGATAGCCATCAAATCAATATATGAGGAGATGTCCCGCTGTCATGACTCCGATTTCATATTGAGTGCCTCTAGGAGCTTCGCTCCTTGCCTTTCTTGGATGAAAACCCAATGACAAATGACTACCCCTTGACCGCGCCGGCAGTCATGCCTTGGATCATGAAGCGCTGGAAGACGATGCCGATGAACAGCGTCGGAATCGCCAGCAGCACACCGGTCGCCATGATCGCGCCCCAGTCGAATGTTCGCAGGCCCATATATTCCATGACGGCGAGCGGCGCGGTCTTGATGTTCTTCCCCGTCAGAATGAGCGAGAAGAAGAAGTCGTTATAGCTGAACAGGAACGTCATGATCGCCGTTGCCGCAAGGCCGGGAGCGGCAATCGGGAGAATGACCCTTATGAACGCGGAATACCAGCTGCAGCCGTCGATCAGGGCCGACTCGTCCAGCGCCTTCGGGATTTGGGCGAAGAAGCCGAGCAGCAGCCAGATTTGGAACGGGAGCGCAAACGTCGTGATCGCGATAACCATGATGAAATACGAATCGAGCAGCTCCAATTTCCTGGCGATAATATAGAGCGGAAGGCCAAGTACGATGGCCGGAATCATCCTTGAAATCAGAATCAAAGTTGAAAGCGTGTTGGCGCCTACGAGACGAAATCTCGTTAGTGCATAGGAGCTCGTTGCGCTGCAGAACAAGGTTAGCAGCGTAGTCAGGATCGCAATGACGGCGCTGTTGAGAAACGACTTGAGAAAGCTGGGATTGCTCAGCACGGTCGCGAAATTGTCCAGCACCGGCGTAAAGAGCAGCTTCGGCGGCAGCGACATCGCCTCGGAGTTCGACTTGAAAGCCGTCACCACCATCCAGAAGCTCGGCAGCAGCAGGAATAGAAGCGCCACTGCAACAAGCAGCGAGAACAGCAGCGACTCCGCCTTATTTGTTCTGCGAATGCCCGTGAATTGCATACCCGCTTTACCTATATGCGTACGAGGCCTCCCCCGCGCTTCGCCGGTCATCATCTCGCTCATATCAGATTCTCAACTCCTCGTTCGTCCGGTTCATTTCGCGGATCAGCAGCGATCCGACGAGCAGAATGATCGCGACGATGATAAGCGCCAAAGCGGAGCCTTTGCCGATATCGAATGCGTTGAAGGCAAGCTCGTAGTCAAGGAACTGAACCGTCCGCGTCACGTTGGCAGGCCCACCTTTGGTCAACACGTAGATGTTGTCGAAGATGCGTATCGTGTCCATGATTCGGATAATCAGCACCACCAGCAGCACCGGCTTGATGGATGGCAGCGTAACATGCCAGAAAATCTGCCACCGGTTCGCCCCGTCCACTTGCGCCGATTCCACAGGATCCTGCGGCACTGCCTGAAGCGCGGCATACATGACAAGGAAGACGAACGGAATCGTGCTCCAAATATCGACCAGCGCCACGGAGAGCAATGCCGTGCTCGTATCCGAGAACCAACCCGGCCCCTCGATGCCGAACCAGCTGAGCATATAATTGACGATGCCGAACGTTGGCTCGAGCAGAAATTTCCAGGACAAGTAGACCGCGACCGGTGCGATCATCATGGGGGTCAGAACGAGCGCCTGTATCGGTCGTTTCCCCCGAAACGGCCGGTTAAGCAGCAGCGCCAGTCCCAAACCAAGCAAAATCCCGGTCGGCGCCGAGAGAAGGACGAATTTCAGCGTGACCATGATCGATTCGCGGAACTGGTCATTGGCCAGCATGCTGCTAAAGTTATCGAAGCCGATGAAATCTTGTCCCGCTTGCGGCTTCATCAGATTCCAGCGAAACATACTCGTCCAGATGACGTAGCCGATCGGAAACACGAAGATGCAGATAAACAATAGCAAGGTAGGTGCCAGAAACACGTAGGGAGCTGCATTTTTTCGCATGGCCCTCTCCTTTCGTTTCGTCTGAACAAGGGGAAGCCGAGCGGCAGTAAAGCCGTTCGGCTCCAGCTGTCAACAACTAGCCGTCTTACTTGCGATCTTACTTGCCGTCTTACTTGCGGTCTTACTTGCGATCTTACTTACTGCCATACTTACTGTCAGACTAGCGGTCTTACTTGTCGTAATAGCCCGCATCCTTGAGAATGCCTTCCACCGTCTTTTGGACGGCATCCAGCGTTTCCTTGGCCGGCTTGCCAGCGACGATCGAGTTGATCGCATTGCCCACCTGCGTGTTGATCTGCGCCGATTCTGCGAAGGAAGGACGTTCTTGCGCCGTATCGAGCACGTCGGCAGAGGCGCCGAGCGTCGGATTGAGCTTGCGCAGCTCCGGATCGCCGTTGATGGACTTGCTTGCCGTTGATGTTTGTTTGGCGATCTCCTTCATCGTCTCCGGCTTGGTGAAGGCATGGATGAATTCATACGCCGCATCCTTGTTCTTGACGTTGGACGTGACCGCGATTCCCCATGCTCCGAAGCGCGGAACCGCCTTCCCGCTTGGTCCGGCAGGCACGGGTGCTACCGCGAACTTGTCGTAGATCTTGCTCTTGGTCTTATCGGTGAAGGTGCTGAGATAGCCGGGCCACATGATCGTAGCGGCCACGTTGCCTGAATTGAAAGCGGCGACCGTCTCTTCGTTCTGCCAGGTCGCCACTCCTTTAGGCGCCGTTTCTTTGAGAATCTTGGCGAACAGCTCCGCGGAACTGACCGCTTCCGGCGTATTCAGCAGCGGCTTCATATCCTTGTCGTAATACGTTCCGCCGTGCGACCAGAAGAAATAACTCCAGAAGCTCGAGGATCCTTCATCCGGTCCGCCCGGATAGGCCATTCCGTAAATGCCGTCCTTCGTCAGCTTCTTCGCCGTATCGTACATTTCATCCAAGGTTTTGGGCGGCTGCAGGCCTGCTGCATCATAGAGGTCCTTCCGGTAGAAATACACCATCGCCTCGGCGGAGAACGGAGCCATATACCATTTGCCGTCCACCTTGCCGTAGTTTTTGACGGACTCATAATAATCGTTCTCGTCATAGCCGAATTTCGAGAAGAAGTCGTCCATCGGCAGCGCTGCCTTCGAGTTCGCCCACAGCACGGTATAGTTGCCGGGGAGAAACACGACGTCGTAATCTCCGCCCTGGCTTGTCATGGCGAGCTTCTGCTTCCCGTCATAGGTCACCCAATCGTAAAACTCCGTTTCCAGCTTGATCCCCTTGGCTTCGAGCTCGGGTGCGATCGACTTGATGATATCCTCCGTGAAACCCGAGCTGCCCAGGATGCGAAGCGTAACGGGTTTGCTGTTCGTCGGCGCAGAATCCGCGTTGTCCGCTCCGTCGGTGCTCGCAGCATTGCCGTCCGAATTCGCCCCGCCGTTGCTGGCGCCGTCGTTGTTATTGCCGCCGTTACCGCAAGCGCTTGCAAGAAGCATGGCGAGAATCGGCAGCATCGAGAATAGGAGCTTCTTTTTACTGGTTATCAAACAGAATCCCCCCAAAGTTGATTTACGGCAGCGCTGGCGCGCATGATCCACTTGCGCGGTTATGTAAACGCTTTCTGCCGTTACTATCATGGTAGCCCCGGGCGCCATTTGCCACAATGCGGTATCCTTTTGATTTCCCCCAAATTATTTCGGCTTTTCCACTGCCGGCCGGCCGCGCTCATCAACCGGTCGTAAAGCTCCAAAATCTTTCGAATAGGTGCAAAATATTCGGTTTCTGGTGCCTCCTAAAGCATCGACTTCTTGTATTCGGTCGGCGTGACCCCTACTCTGCTACGGAATACCTGACTGAAATATTTCTCGTTGTCGAAGCCGACCATCGTGGCGATTTCATAAATCCTGCCGGAGTCCAGCCGCAGCAGCTGCTTCGCTCTTTCAATGCGATAGTGGGTCAGATAGTCCACGAAATTGAGGCCCGTCTGCTCGCGAAACACGACGCTCAAATGGCTTTTGCTTATCCCGACATGCTCCGACAGGTCGGTTAACGTGATCGGACGCTCATAATGGGCCTGGATGAATGCGATCGCCCTGCGAATGGAAGGCGTTACTCCGGCTGCCGGCGTCGCGATCGCGTCCTCGCGAAGCTTGCCTGCCCGATCCAGAAACAACCGCGCGAGCTCCGATGGCTCCCGGGAATTCAGCAGCTCTTCCACATTCAAGTAGTCCGCTTCATGGACAGGCCTGCCTTCAAAGACGGAATAATCCAATTGCCTGTTGTACCAGCTGGCCAATTCGGTGCACAGGACTTTCAGAAGTCTGCTGCTGCCGCTTCCGCATGACTCGCCAACGAGGTTCTGCAGAAGATCATGGCTTTGGCCCGCATGACCGCCGACGAGAGCCATGAATAACTCTTGCAGCCTGGCTTGCAGCTTCTTCAACCCTTCGCGGAGTTGACCTTCGTCTGCCGCAAATTCCCTATGGGAGAACACCATCCGGTCGTGATGCAGCAGCCTGCAGCGCAAAGCTTCTCTGGCATGACCGAGCTCCCGGTGAAGCTGCAGCGGATCACGAGCCATCCCGCTAACTCCTACGGTCAGCTTCAATCGCATATACGCCGCGACAGCCTGAACCGCCCGGTTCGACACGTTCTCCGCTTCTTGCAGCAGCTGGCCTCCGGCAGGACTGCTGACCACGGCGATATAATCGCCGCTGTCAACGTCCCGGATCATGCTGGATGCGGGAAGGGTTTGCAGCAGCCCCTGGATGATGTTGAACAAGGAATTCTCCACGGCTTCCCGCTTCTGCTGCCCTTGCTGCTCCGGTACGCCTCGATGCGGTTCGGCCGAAAATAACAACACTGCATATTCATGATCAGGCAGCTTGATCGCATACTGCGCCGCTGCTGCATCCAGTTCTTCCTGCGACGCGTAACTTCCTCGCAGCAGCTCCCGATAGAAATTGTCCATCGCATAATAAGCATGCAGAGCCGCCTGCTTCTTAAGCTCGTAATATTCCTTGTCCCGTTGCTCCTTCTCGTCGATGCGGGCACTGATGCGGCCAAGCGCTTCCTCGAGCACCGTACCGGTCAGTTCCGGTTTCAGGATATATTCGTTAGCTCCGGCTGCCAGCGCCTCGCGCATATAGTTGTAATCATCGTAGCAGCTGAGCACGATGATCTGCAGCTTGCGGCTCCGCTCGCGCAGGCATTGGAGCAGCTCCGCCCCGTCCATCTGAGGCATCTTCATGTCCATAATGAGCAAGTCAGGCTTCATCGACTCGATCATCTCCAGCGCCTGCACGCCGCTCGCGGCCTCGCCCGCGATTTCCCAGCCCGCGCCGGCCCAGTCGATCAACACGCGCAATCCTACCCGAACAAGAATATCGTCGTCGACGAACAATACTTTATGCAATCCGGGCCTCCTCCTTCAGCGGCACTGCGGGAAAACGAACGGTTACCGTCGTTCCCATGCCCTCGACGCTCTGGAATTCCAATCCGTACTGCGGTCCGTAATGCAGCTGCAGCCTTTCGTGCACGTTCTTGACGCTGATGCCGGAGAACCGCGATTTGATTCTCCCCTCCATGACTTCCTTCAGTAGATCGCCGGCCATGCCCTTGCCGTTGTCGCTGATTCGGCAGACGAGATGTCCGTCCTCCAGCTTCGCCTCTAACGTAATCAAACCATTGTTCTCCATAGCCTCGAGGCCATGAAACAAAGCATTTTCCACGATAGGCTGCAGAATGAGCTTGGGGATCCCGTAATCGAGCGTCTCGTCGGCTACCTTGTACGCCATCTCGAAAGAATGATAATACCGCATTTGCTGAATGTGGATATAATGCTTGAGGTTCTCGATCTCTTTCCGGAGGGGAATCGTCTCGTTGCCCAGATTGACGCTGTTGCGCAGAAGGTTCACAAGCGCCGATATCATGTCGCTGATCTGCTGCTCGCCTCGGATCACGGCCATCCACTTGATGGAATCCAGCGTGTTGTACAGAAAATGAGGTTGGATTTGCGCTTGCAGCGCCGACAGCTCCGCTTGCCGTTTCAATTCCTGCTCCCGGTAAATCTCATTGCGCATTTCCTTCAAACGAGAGGTCATCATATTGAAATTCTTGCTCAGATAACCGATCTCGTCATTGCGGATCGTATCCAGACGAACGTCGAGATCGCCAAGCTGCACCTTTTTGATGAGCCCCACCAAATTCATGAGCGGCTTCATCAGCCTTCTCGACATGAATGCGGACATGATGAGCGCCGCGGCCAGGCAAATCAATACCAGCAGCAGGGTCAGCCTCTTAATGAATTGAACGGGGGCCAATATGTCGGAGTAGGGAATGAGTTGGATGACCTTCCATCCGCCAAG
Organism: Paenibacillus sp. J31P316; assembly: GCF_056269105.1. Classification (NCBI taxonomy): domain Bacteria; kingdom Bacillati; phylum Bacillota; class Bacilli; order Caryophanales; family Paenibacillaceae; genus Paenibacillus; species Paenibacillus sp. J31P316. Next base: position 512,269 of record NZ_JBWDNI010000002.1, read on the forward strand.
ATGGGAGGTCCGATAAATGCGCAGCATCCGTTGGCCGTCGACCTTCACTTGATCGACGCCGCTCTCAAGCCGAGACAGCTCCATGCTGTCCAATGCTGATTGCGCGGCAAAGCGCTGACCGGGATCGCGTTTATAAATGGTATTGCCGGCTTCGTCGATCAGGATCAGCGAGCTGTTGTATCCGCTGTGCAGCCTGGACACGATCCCGTCAATGACCCGGTAATCCATATCGACGCCAAGCAGGCCGAGCGGGTTGCCGGTCTGGATGTCCCGATACAGACGGGCCAAGCGAATCGGCCTGTTCTGCTCCGAAGCATCGCGCGTTATCCCCTCTTCGCCCGACGTGCTTGTTCCGTCATCCGGCTTATTTTGCTCCGGAACGATCGTAAAGTAGCTCTTGCCTCCCCGATCGGAAGCTTCCCGGTACCAATCCTGCTTCTTCATCAGCTCCGGAACATGGTCGAGCGGAGAGGCCGTATTCGTATTGCTGCTGCTGACAAGGAAGTACTTGTCGCCGATCAGGAATACCGACTCGATGCCGTCCTGCACGCTTAGCTGCTTGGTTAACACGGCTTTGATTTCATTGACGGCCTGGATCTCCTCCTCGTCGTATTCTCCCTTCACCTTGCGCAGGCTGCTGTTGATGGTGGAATTGAAAATGATGTCGGTGGCCACGCTTTCCATGCCGCTCAGATGAAATTCGATATTGTCGAGCACCTGGTCCATCGTTTCGGATGTGTTCAGGGTGACGCTTTTCTCGATTATGCCCGACGATGCGCGGAACATCATAAACCCCAGAAATAGCAATGGCAGAATGATCATCACGAAAATAAACATCATCAAACGGGCTTGAATGCTTCGCAGGAGCAAGTGCCTGAGCCGATTCATGCCGCTTCCGCCTCCTTCAGAGCGATGTTTGCTGCTTCTGCCGGATACGCTGCCGATATGCCGTAGGGCTGACGCCGAAGTGGCCGGTAAAGAGCCGGCTAAAATAATAGGCGGTGTCAAACCCCACGTCGAACGCGATTTCGTTGATCCGGCGCGATGTTAATTCCAGCAATCTTGCGGCTTTCGCGAGTCTCATCTTGTTCAGCCGTTCGGTAAGCGTATCGCCGGTCTGCTCCTTCATCAGATGACAGAAACGGGACGGCGACAAGCCTGCGATAGCGGCCAGATCAGACAGCCGATGCTTGAGGTGCAGATGCTCGGACAAGTACCGGATCACCTGGCTGATCCGTTCGTCCACGATGCGATCGCTCTCCTGCTCGCCGTTGTAGTGATAGAGCAGCACCAGCACCTCCGCTAGCGCCAGCTTTGCCAGTTCGCGGTTAACCGGCGCCGTCAAGGACGAATCGCGGATCAGCCGATGGAAGGTTTGCTCGATTCTGCCCCGTATCTCGTCGCCTCGGAGATGGAGGCAGATCAATCCCTCTCCGGTTCTCGGCAGCGCAAGCCACGGCATCCAATCCGGCAGCGGCACGAAATGCGTCCACAGGATGTCCCATTCGCCGGTTTCGTTGGACGCATAATGATGCGGCACGCCCGGGGGCAGGATCACGACATCTCCCGGACCGCAGTCATGCACCTCCCTGTCCACCCGAAAGGAACCGCTTCCATGAATCGTGTAGACGATGAGCCAATCCCCCGTCCCCCTGGAGCGATGTCCCTGGAAGCCGAAAGGCCGGCGAAAATGATCCGCGAGCAGCACGCCGACCTCGGGCGACTCCGTCTCGGTATCGAAGCGAAACAAATGCTCGTTCAACGCCATTGCGCCCCCTTCTTCCGGCAGTAAAATCGTATATCATTTTAGCAAACGCATTCATTTCTTCCATTTACCGACTATTCTATGCTAGATATGACCAAATCTCAACGAGAAAGGATGTCTTGGCATGCAAGCCCCATTCAAGCCCGACCGTTTGACGGCCGAACAGAAAAAACAATTCAAGGATGAAGGTTACTTGATCATCCGGGGATTGTTCGATAGCGAGGATGTACGCGCAATCCGGGATACGTTCATGGACATACAGGAACAAGGCGTGCTCCCGGGCTATTTTGAACCTGCTCCCCCCGAGGTGGCGAACGGCGATCCCTTGCTGTTGTATCCGCGGATCCTCTATCCGCATCGCATTGTTGAGCTGGCACGACAATATATGCTCGACCCGCGCATCGTGGATATCCTCGCCGACATGATGGACGAAGAGCCGCTCGCCGCGCAAAGCATGTTCTACTACAAACCGCCGGGCTCGCGAGGTCAGGCCTTGCATCAGGATAATTATTATTTGCGCGTGGAGCCCGGCACTTGCATCGCGGCGTGGACCGCGATCGACGATTGCGACGAGGAAAATGGCGGTCTTGTCGTGGTGCCGCAAACCCAGAGCCTCGATATCCAGTGCCCGCACGAAGCGGATCCCGCCGTCTCTTTCTTTCGCGACGAAGTCGATCTGCCCGCAGGCAGCCGGATCGTCCCGGCGACTATGGCGGCCGGCGATGTGCTGTTCTTCAACGGAAGCACCATACACGGCTCCTATCCCAACTATTCCGCAGACCGTTTCCGCCGGTCTTTCATCTGTCACTACGTGGGCGAATCCACGCTTCGGCTCGGCCATCATATCCATGACAGCCTTCATAACCGTCACGGCGAGATCGTTCAGGTGCAGAAGAATGAGAGCCCCGGACCTTGCGGAATCGAATTCGAAGGGGCGCCGCATTAGCACTAGGCGCACTCCATAGACCTCCTTCCCAAGTGATTGCTACCGTCGACAGGAGAAAATAAATGCAACTATGCATTTATTTCCGGCTGATAGAGTAAATCCGGAGCAATACATGCAAATCTGCACTTATTTTTAGTTTCCGAGCGCTTAGTAGCTTGTTTTTCGCGAAATAAGTGCAGCTATGCAGTTATTCCATTGATTGCCTGCGAAAGTGTTGAGATAAGTGCAGATATGCACTTATTCTGCTCTTTACTTGCGAAAGTGCTGAGATAAGTGCAGATATGCCCTTATTCTGCTCGTTACTTGTGAAAGTGTAGAGATAAGTGCAGATATGCACTTATACCGCTCGCCGAATAAGACAGCGTATAGCAACGTACAAAATTCCTTATTGCTGCCATTAGGCGCATCGAAGCGGATTGCTGCTTGAAGGCTGCCGCATCGCCAAACAGCTTTCTCGACAGACGAAGCCCTCCCGATCACGGGAGGGCTTCGAATGCGTTAGTATTTTGCGACTGCTGCCGCGATTGTCATTCCGTTTGCAATGCGGCTAATAATACTTACTTCCCGGTAAGCGTGATCGTTTTCTTGGCCGTAATGGCCGGATCGATCGTCGACGTGATTCGGATCGTGTAGACGCCCGGCTTCGCCTTGGACGACACGTTCAGCGTATTGTTCGGATCGGGCTTCGCGTTAAACGTCAAATATCGGGCCGGCTTGCCTTGATCGTCGAACACTTCCCACTTGTACAAGAAGTTCCACGAGTTTCCGTTGAACATATTGTCGTAGGCAGGAATGCCGAGCGCCACGCCCTGCGTCGATTCGCCGTATTTGACAAGCACGTTGTCATGCTCCGGAATCGCAATGGTATCGGGTCCCGAGCTGATTGAAGCGCCGGCGAGCTTGAACAGGTTGAGCTCGTAGGTGCCGCTTACGGCCGGGTTCGTTTTGGATACGGCCGTTATCTTATACATGCCCGGTGCGGTGCGGCTGTTGACGGTCAAGAAACCGGACTTGTCGACGCTCATCGTATAGACGAGCGCGCCGGTGTCCGACTTCACGACGGAATAGGCGTAGCCGTCATTCCCGATCGAGGCGCCTTTGCCGTCCGCTTGGCTGATCGACTTCGCGGCGTACGGCGACGTGATCGTGATCTTCCCGGACGGCGGGATCGTAATCTGGCTGTAGAGCGTGCCATCGCCGAACGCGGAGACGATATCTACCTTCGCTACGGGCGCCAGCGTGACCGTCTTCGTTGCCTTCACGCTCGCGTTGGAATGAAGCGAAGCCTGGATGGTATAGCTGCCTGCGGCGGCCGAATTCTTGACGGACAGCACGCCGTGCTTGTCAACGTTGACGTCATTGACGGCATGTCCCGCTGCATCGAATACCTTCCAATCGAGTTCTCCGGGCATCGCTGACATATGCTGGTCCGTAACCTTGCCTGCATAATTAGCAGTACTGCTTCCCTCGGCAGGGATTGCCGCCGCATCCACGCCGCTGATTTCAACTCCGGCCGCAGCTGCCTTATACAACGCGATCGTCGTTGATTTCCGAACGGCCGGCTTCGTGGACGTGCTTGCCGTAACCGTATAGCTGCCTGCTTTGGCCGAAGACTTCACCGTCAACACGCCCTTCTTGTCGATCGACAAGCCGTTGGCATTATGACCGGACGAATCGGTGACATTCCAAATGACGGATTCAGTCCCGACCGGCGCACCGTTCTGGTCCGTGACTGTGGCAGTTAAAGGCGTCGTAGTGTTTCCGTTTGCCGGAATCGCGATTTGTTCGCTGACGGAACTCTCTTTCAGGCCTGCCGCCTTCTGATTGGTCAGCACGATCAGCGGCTTCTCGCTGACGTTTACTTTGACCGCGCCGTTCTGGATGGACAGCTCCTTCGCCACGCCGTCCGTGTCTTTATCCGTCAGTTCAACGGACGTTGCCTTGGACGGTTTGCCGTCAAGCTGCAGCTTGTAACCGTTCACCTTCGAGCCGTCTCGGGTCGGAGACCATACGACGTATGCGCTCTTGCTGCCTTCCAGGCTCTTGAATTTATAAATCCAAACGTTCGGATCATTCGATTCTACTTCTTTGTCGAACACCATGCCCTTCAGCGCATCCTTGAAAGTGTACATATAATACCAGGAAATCTTGGGAACCTCTCCCGTGTTGCGGGTCGACGTGAATCCGCTGGAACTGTATTGAATATTGTTGTTCGGATCGTCGTTCGCGTCGCGGATCATATATTGGGTCGTCCGGTCGATGCCGGCCGCCAATGACGCCAGGAAGCCGCGGATAATCCATTCGGCTTGCACTTGCTCCGATTGGATGCTCGTGCGCGAACCCCAATAGCCGAGCGGATCAATCCCCTTGCTGGTGTCGTAGCCGAATTCCGTCAGCCACAGCTCTTTGCCCGGCAAATATTGATCGCGGAACTGGACGAACTCCTCGAGCCATTCCTTCATATGACCTTCTTCGGGCGACTGCGGGCTGCCTGCCCAGCCTGTGTCCCAATAATGGTGGATATTAAGCACATCCGCAGGAAATACGCCATCGGTGCGGTGATAATCGGCCCAGAACTTCATCGCTCTGATATAGGAGTTCGCCGATACGTTTCCGACCGAGCCCGCATCCGCAAGGCCGCCCATGACCAGCTTGGCGTTCGGATCAGCGTTCTTCACGCCATATTCTTTACCAAGCGCAGACTGGTGACCGTCGTAGTCCGCACTAACCATGGCTGCGAATTCATAGGGCGAGAAGTAGACATTGCCGTCGCCTTGCCACGAAGCGTCAGGCTCGTTCCAATCCTCGTAATAGTCCAAATAGCCAAGCCCCGTCTTTTTCTCCTGTCCTGGCGCTACCTTGATCGTATCGAGCGGAACGGGATTGCTTCCATACCTGGCTGCATACTGGTACAGATGCGAAGCATGCAGGAAGTACGATTGGGGATCCAGCGGATCGGCACCTTGCTTGATGGGCTGGCCGTTCCAGCTGCCGTTGACATAAGGCGCGTTCCCTTGAATCGCCGGAGAGGCGATAATGCCGGCTTCCTTAAGCTGCTTGTAGTAGGCATCGAAATCCCAGAACGTGTTCGCGGACGGCGAGAACTTATTCTGGCCCTCCTGCTCCTCCACGAAGCTCCAGTTGTGGTATTCGCGAATGACGCCCGTCGCCTTCATCTGCTCGATCGGCGAGTCGATAAAGGCATTCGTTCCGATGGCTTCGTTAACAGGAATCGTGAAGTTGGTTGGAGCGGGCTTCGGCGCAGCAGCCGGCACATCCTCTAGCGGATAGCCGTACACGACGATTTCGCTCATCGCCACATCCGAGGAGACCTTCGATAGCTGGAGGAAACGGGTCTCTACGTCGGTATCGTGCTTGTTCCAGACATTGTTGCCCTTCAACGGGTCGGTAAACAGCTCGACCCATTGGAAAGGCGGCCCGTACGATACCTTGAAATCGCCGCTGCTGCCAGCCGGGTCATACAAGTAAACGCCGGTAATTTTATAGCGCCGACCCAAATCGATAACGGCACCGGCCGGATACAGATAGGATTGATTGTTACTGACGAGCCAGTTGGTGTACTCGTCCTTGGCAGGCGTGTCACCGGCTTCGTCCTGCTCGTCAACCAGCATGCCGACGTCGCCAAGTCCGGTCTCGTTGATGAGCATGTCGGTCGTCAGCTTTATTTTTACCGGAACCTGCGCGTTATTGCTGTTGGTGTTGGTGTTGGTACCTTCCGCAAGCACGGGCGAATCGATTACGATCAAGAGCAGCGAAGCGGAGAGCAAAGCGGACATCAGGCTTCTCTTTCTTAGCACGCAAACACTTCCTTTGCAGATTCATTTGTGGGGACACCATGAGCAAATAAATAGACTGCCGGCTTGCCTTTCGACTCGTTCGGCTTAGCGGTGGATCGGATCAAGTATGTAAACGGACTATAATCCGAACGCGGGAATCGTTACACTTTTTACCTCCTTTGGGTTTGTATTCGCTTACATTGTAATTATAAAGGCTGTCTACCTCGGCAACTATTATCTTTATTTGTCTTTTGTTGCACTTTGATATCTAATTTAACAAAGATTGGGATTACGCTCAGGTGAAAACCGGGGATGGGAGCAAGCTCATGACCTTTTCTAAGGGGATGCTTTCTTCTTGCAATTAAAAAAAAGCCGCATTGGATGCGACTTTAATAGGATGACTGCCTTGTCACCTGCAATTCGGCTTAAGAGCCATGCCTCGCGGTAACAGCAATCCAATGTATGGGAAATAAGTTACCTAGTGCTGAGAATTCGGAAAAATAAACCGTCTCTTGGATGGGTCGGCTATCATCAGCCGTCCTCCGTCTGACCAGCCTAACAGCGATCCGGCGCCGGACCAGCGGGCTCGTTCCCTTCCGACATCCAAGATCCAAACTTCAGGTATATTGATGCTGCCATAAATTTCAACCGCGACAGCCTTGGTTTTCTCGTCTCGTGCTATATGCTGGATTTCAGACACTCCATGCAGCTCGTCGTCCAATAATCTTTGCTCCGTTAACGTTAACCGTGATGATTCTCGTTCACGAACAAAGCCATCTTGAAGATGAAACGAGACGAAATCCATGCCATTTCCAGCATACACTCTTCTCCACGGACAATCGGTTCAATTGACGGGTTGATTCTACTTCGATCCTTGTTTGTGAGGCTTTTACTGCGATGTAGAGCAATGGAGGCGTTTCGTCCAACGAATGGGTTTCAGCGTTCGCGGCCGAACCGTTGAGGACAAAGAGAACAACAACCAGAAACAGCTTTAACGGCATAAGCGCCATCCTTCCAGACGATGTGCGATCCGTTCTCAACGCTGACGCCCGTTCACACAAGCACCTTAACGGCTTCTGCTGAGTTCAAGAGACAGTCTGTCTGCCAAGTTACCGGATAAAGCATCCAGCTGATTCACGATGCGAATGCCCGCATCGCTAACGAGGGCAGCAGCTTGCCGTGCGGCCGGAACCATTGATAATTGCGCGGCAGCGATGCAGGCATCCGAATTTGCCATTGCGATACGATGCAAGCCTTCGGTCACCGCTTGAAGGTATTCTTCTTTCCTGCCCTTCATAATCAGCTCGAACGTCCCTGGCAGCAACTGGGCTTCCGCGAGAATAACCTTTTTTTTGCTCGCAGCGAAATGCTCGAATTGCTCCGTCGATCCCTTAATCGTAGCAGGATTAGTGAATACGAAGACCACTCGTTCCTCTTGGCCGGCGAGCAGCTCGTTCAACGGTTCATCGATCTTGATGACCGGAACATCGAAGTGTTGGTCACCTTGCAGCAGTCCCGTGAAGTTCGTGCAGGTAACCAAGATCGCATCCACATGGCAGCGCGAGATCCAAGCCAACGTTTCAAGTACCTTCGTCTCGGCGAACTGCGGGGTAAAATCGGCATCGTGCTTCAGACGATCCAGGCCTGGTTCCACGAAGTGGACGAGCTCCGCGTCAAACGCTTGCAAGCGTCTTCGATAGGAGCGATATTGGAATGATGTGCGTGCAGGCAACCGATCCTCTTCATGCCAGTACCTCCTGCTTGGTTGCGGATTTGTCCGAATCGGAAAACCAGTGACGGCGAAACGAACGATAACTACTATCATAGAGTAACCGTTTGCGAACGACAATGTTGCCCGGTCAATCTGCCGTCTCGAATCAGGTTCCAGCTTGCGACTGCCCTTGCGATTGCGCTTGCGGCTGCGCATGGGTTTGCTCTGGCGTACTCCCCTGCGTTTGCGCCTGCTGCCCGCCCGGTTTGCCGCCGATCGACAGAATGACGAGCAGCACGATCGGGAGTCCGACGCAAAAGGTGAGATCAAACCACGGGTAATAGCGATTCAGGATATCGATGTACACGGTAATGTTGGGCGTTCCGGCAACCGTCCCTACGATGAGCATCATACCGAGCGGGATCACCAGCATCCGGTTCTCGCGCAATTTCAGCACTTGTCCGATGCCTTCCTTCAACGCGAAGAATAGCAGCAGCGTTTTGTAGAATACCGTTATGATCCATAGAAACGCAATGATGGCCTCAAGCCGTTCCAGGAAGTTCCCGATCGTGATTTTCTGCGCCAGTACGTAGGTGGGGTAATACTTGGTTTCCATCAGACTCGTTCCCAAGACCAGCACGCAGAAGAGCACGATCACGAAGAGCACCGCGCCGCCGAAGGCAAAGCCTTTCATGATCGGCTTCGTCAGTTTGCCTTCTCCCTCCACGTAAGGGACCAGCATGAGCAGAACGACCATTTCCGCGAAGACGATCAAGAACGCCATATACCCGCCCTTTGCGATCGAGATGGCGCCCGTGCCTGCATATGGCTTCAGATTCGCGAAATCCACTTGCGGCAGAAGGAGAAGAATCAGAAGCGCGAGCAGCCCCAGCATGAACGGAAACAACAGTTCCCCCATGCGGGAGAAGGCTTCGATGCCGTAGCGGCAAGCGATAGCGACGACGGCCAGAAACAGCACCATGATCGCGTCGGCCGGCGTCTCGGGCATTAACTGCGTCGTCATGAATTGGCTCATCTCGCTGAGCAGCGATAAGCCGCAGATGAAATATTCGAACAGGAAGAGCAGCATGACGATACTCCCGACCCAAGCGCCCGCCTTCTGCTTCAATGACGCGTATAAGCTCCGTCTTCCCATTGCATTCGCGATGGCGACGAACAAGCCTCCCGTCGCCATGCCGAGCACCATGCCGAGCAACATGCCGAGCCATGCATCCTGTTTGGCCGTGTGGGCCACGATGACCGGCAAAATGAGAATGGAATCGCCGATCGTGCCAAGCACGATCAGAATGGTAAACTGCCTTACGGATATGGTGAAATTGCTATACCGGTTCTTCATTTTCCCGCCTCTTCTCCGTCCGCCTCGTGACCGCCGACCGCCAGCCGCCGCGCATCAAGAGTACATCCACTTAATGAGCATGAACGGGTTCGGCAGCTTGACATGCAGCGCCATCGCGGCATACAAAGCCGTTCCCGCAAGCAGGAACACGAGGAAAACGGCGGTTTCGCGCTTGTACTTGCGCGCCTGGAGGGCAGGCAGGTCCAACCATAAGGCGAACCCTGCCAGTGCCAGCAAGCCAAGGATCGAAGCTATGGTCATCATCGTCGGCCGCCCTCCCCGCTTGTCGATTTCAACGTCGCATTGCCGATCGTGCCCGTCTTCCGGATATGAAGCTTGATGTCGTATTTGATTTCCATCTGCGGGAAAAAGTCGTCGTTCCAACGCGCCTGGATTTTCTTCCACGCCTGCGGATGGTCCTTGCCGAACTGGCTGCCGAACCCGAAAATATCGGTTTTCATTTGCTTGGCTTTCTTTACCGCCGCTTCTTCGTTGCTCTGCATATAGCGCTCCGCGCTCTTCTCGAGCCGTTTGATCGTTGCCGGGTTTTGCAAATCCACGTCCGTACAGGGCCGATCCACGATGTTAGACTCCACCTCCGTATGAATGAACGCCGACGGCTTGCCGGCTTGCAGGACCACTTTCAAACGCGTTTTCGCGGAGGTCACTTCGAGCCCCATATAATTCCTCTTCTCGTCGCAAGGGAGTTCGATCGACGTGCTGTACAATTTGTTCGTAATATCCGTGTACCCTTTGCTTTCCTTCTCGTTCAGCCAGCCGGCCAGCTTGTCTTCCTTGAAAGCCGCAATGCCCGTATAGCGAAATCGGCCCGGGGGCAGAAACACTTCCACGTTGCGCTTGGACGCGTCCATTCGCCGCGGCCCGATCAGCTCGATGCCGGACAGCACCAGCTCGTTTCCATCCGCGGAAAGCTTGGCGAGCGCTTGGTCGAGCGTGACGGGAACGGACGGCGCCCATGATTTGCCCGACGTCTGCAGCGATTGGAGCATGTTGTTCGACGGCAGCCTCTCCAGCGGCGTGTACAGTTTCAACAGGCTTTGGGCCGTCGTGTTCTTGGCGATAATCAAATTGAAATCCATGCGAAGTTCATTATCGCGCAGCATGTTGTCGACGAGATGGTTCATGCCTCTTCTGGCCAGCTCTTCGCTGATGATGTACAACTGCAGATGGCCCATGTATACTTTACGCGGCGCTTCCGCTGTCATCGATCTTGCCGCCTCGAATATCGTCTTTCCCTTGCCGACGTAAAGCGTAACGGGCGGCCGCTGGCCGCCTTTCAACTGCGAGGAGATTTCGCTTGGGTTGACGACCTGGAACGAGAGGAGGTATTGGCCGTCCTGCCAATCGACGCCCACGCCGAGCACGATCAGCAGCTCGTTCAGCTCGCGCCTGCTCCAGCAGCCCGTCGTCAGCAGCAGGCAGAGGAGGACGATACCGAACCGTCGTACCCCGTTAATGCAGCCCATGGTTCACCACCGCCTCCGGTACCGGTTGCTCCCGCCGTCTACCGCCGTGCCCGGCCGTTTGAACGACAGCCATCTTGGCAGACGAAGCAGCGTATCGTTCATTCCCACGGCGCGATACGGCGCGAGCGGCGACATGAACGCTTCCCCGAAAGAACGCAGCGCGCATAAGTGAAGCAGCAGCACGAACAGCCCCATAATGATGCCGAATAAGCCGAAGCTCGCGGCGATGGCCATGAACGCGAACCGCAGCATCCGAATCGGGATGGACATGCTGTACGCGGGAAGCGTGAACGTCGAGATGGCCGTGACGGAGACGACGATGACCATCGCCGCGGATACGATGCCCGCCTGAACCGCGGCCTGCCCGATAACGAGCGTGCCGACGACCGAAACCGCCTGTCCGATCGCGCGCGGCATGCGCACGCCCGCTTCCCGCAGAATTTCGAACGTCACCTCCATCACGAGCGCTTCGACGAAAGCGGGGAAAGGCACGCCTTCCCGCTGCGCGGCCAAGCTGATCAATAAGGAGACCGGCAGCATGTCGCGATGAAAGGTCGTGATGGCGATGTAAAAGGAAGGCAGCAGGAGCGAAATAAAGACGCTCATGAAGCGCAATAGGCGAAGCAAGCTCGCGTAATGGAACCGCTGATAGTAGTCCTCCGCCGATTGAAAGAACGTCACGAGCTGGGTCGGCGCGATCAGCACGTTCGGCGTGCCGTCCACCAGGATCGCGATTTTGCCTTCCAGCAGCTGGCCGGCGACATTGTCCGGCAGCTCCGTGTTGTAGATCGTCGGAAACAGCGAATACCTTCCGTCCTCGATCAATTCCTCGATATAGCCGCTGTCGAGCACGCTGTCGATATCGATGGCGCCGAGCCTGGAGCGCGCTTCCTCGACGACGGAAGCCTTCGCCACGCCTTGGATGAACATCAGGATGACTTCGGTCTGGGTCGACCGGCCGATGATCGTTTTTTCCAGCCGCAGCCGGGGATCTTTGATCTTTCGCCGCACGAGCGACGTATTGACCCGGAGCGTCTCGGTAAAGCTTTCCCTCGGCCCGCGGATGGACGTCTGATTCGTGGATTCCGTGACGTCCCGGCCCTTCCACTGGCAGATATTGATGCCGTAGGCAAGCTCGCAGCCGTCCAGCAGAACGATCGCTCCGCCCGACAACAAACAGCCGTACAAGGTCGCCATGTCCGCCGCTTCTTCGACCGGACCGACGCCGTACAGCAGTTCATGAGCGTCCGCGGACATCCGCGATTGTTCTTCGCTTCCGTCCTTTGGCGCTTTCAACAGGGAGCGGCTGAGCAGGTCGAAAATATATCCGTTCACCGCCGCCTGATCCGTCAAGCCTTCGATATAAATAACCGCTCCCGCCGTCCGTTCCGAGCGGTCGGGCCGAATTTCGCGAATCGCTAAATCCTCGCTGTCGCCCATGTCGGCGCGTATGCGCGCGACGGTGCCCGCGACGTCGGGATTGACGGGAACTGCCGCGTATTCCCGCATCAAGCGGGCATAGCCGTTCGGCTCCGGTAGAGACTTTTGAGGGGGTGTTCGCATTTGTGGGTCGCTGCCTTCTCCGTGTCTTGGAATGCTTCCCTATTATGACCATCGGGGTTGAGGGATAAACGGAGATGGAATGGGGCATGGCGGCCGCTTCATGGTTCGCTTCTGATCCGTTTCACGGTTGTTATCCGACACTTACGGCGTCAATTCGCTTCTCGCCCTTCTTGGCGATTTCGAACGTGCCGGTCTCGGTATCCGTTTCGCCGAACCCGTAGTGGCGGTAGCCCGTCTGCGTAAACGTCCCGTTGGCGTCGACAATCCCGTATTCCGTCCATCCGGTCTCTCCGAAGATGCCGGTGTTGTAATACAAATAATCGCCGCCCGGCTTCGGTGCTTCGCCGACGCTTCCGGTCCACTTCCGCTTCATGAAACTGAGCAAGCGATCCGCCTTCGTCCCGGTTAATCGGCCGCCCCATGTCACGACCGCATGATCATCCACGATCTCGATCTGCTCCGCAAGATCCCCTGCGATCCGGATGAACCGAAGCGCTTCCCCTTCGGGAAACAACATCGTCAAGCCGTCGGTTTCGCCGACGTTGCCCGCGATCATCGGCTTGATCGCGTATTGCGGATCGTAACCGAGGGAGACCGCGATTTCGCGCGCCTTCGCGAGATCGCCCGCGTTCAGCGTATCATGCTTCTGCTTGCCGAGCGGCGACGAGACGAAGACCGTCCCGTCATGCCAATCGGCGGCATAGCCGAATTGAGCGGCCAAGTAGCGAAGCGGCACATAGGCTCTGTTTCCGCGCAGCTTCATCGACACGTCAAGCTTATCCTTCGCTTGGCTCGAGCCGCCAGGGTATGCCCGATCGACGACGGTTGCGTTGCTGAATGCTTGAAAACGGATGGTAACGCCCCACTTGCGGACAGACGCCGTATTCGTCTTGGCCTCCCACTGCACGGTCGCGCCGAACGCTTCGGTAACCGCGCGCAGCGGCACGAGTACCCGATCGCGATCGATTAGCGCCGCCTCTCCGGAGGAGACCGGCTTCCCCATCACTTCTATTCGCATGGCCGGAGAAGTTCCATTCGCATGCGTCCTCTCCGCGCCGGGCGGCGCGAAGATCACGCCGGCCATGACCGAAGCCGCTACCGCCGCGGCTATAACCTTTCGATTCATAGGGTTCACGCTCCTTATCGTATTCTTCAATCGGCGGAACGCCGATCCTGGATATTTACTAAGACGACGACAGGAAGAAGATGGTTGCAAGGCCCAAATGCCGCGCGGCTTCGCCTGTTCGAACATATCCTATACGAATCGACGTGCTTCGAATCCAGATTCGAACGATGCGAAGATGAGCGCATAATAGGCGATCAAGACGAGCTTTAGATTTAATTGGAACGCCTTGTGCCTATCTTTCGTAGTACCGTTGATGTTAACATGCATGTAGAACAGCAGCGTCGAGAGAGGACCATGACAACCTAATGAAAGAAGCCCAGCAAAGCAATTGGAGAAAAGAAATATCAGCCTATGAAAGACCGAGGCTCAAAAGCAGTATTTGGCAGCTCATCAATACGATCGGACCCGTACTACTGCTTTGGCTCGCCGCCTTCCTGTGTTCGTCGATCTCCGCTTGGCTTACGGTAGGGATTTCAATCATTGCGGGTGGATTTCTCGTCCGGACGTTCATTATTTTCCACGATTGCTGTCACAAATCGTTTTTCAAGAATCGCAAGGCCAACGATATTATCGGAACGATTACGGGAATTCTAACCTATGTGCCGTATATGCAATGGAAGTACAGCCATACCGTCCATCACGCGACATGCGGCAATCTCGACCGCCGAGGAACCGGAGATATTTGGACGTTAACCGTAGAAGAATATTTGACCGCTTCACCGCTGCGCCGGTTGGTGTATCGTTTGTATCGGAATCCGTTAATTATGTTCACGATCGGTCCGATCTACATCTTCCTGATCGACTACCGCTTCAATCGGAAGCGCGCAGGCGCCAAAGAGCGGATGAATACGTATATAACGAATGCCGGCATCGTTGCCGTAAGCGGCCTGCTTTGCTGGGCTGTCGGATGGCAGACGTTTCTCCTGATCCAAGGTACGATCTTCATGGTCTCCAGCGTTGCTGGGATTTGGCTGTTTTATGTGCAGCATCAATTCGAAGATTCGTATTACGAAGAGGAAGCGGATTGGGAATACGTGAAGGCGGCGATGCATGGCAGTTCTTATTACAAACTGCCTCGCGTGCTGCATTGGATCACGGGCAACATCGGCTTTCATCACATCCACCACTTGAGCCCGCGAATTCCAAACTACAATCTGGAAGCCGTGCACGAGACCAACCCGCGCATGCAGGAAGTGAGAACGATTACGCTTCTGACCAGTCTGGCTTCGTTGAACTTCCGGCTGTGGCATGAACCGAGCAAGCGATTGATCGGGTTCCGCGATCTGAAGACATTGGCGCGCCTGCCCGTGAAAACAGCGCCCGCAGCGGAATTATAGCCGACCAGTTATAATAAAAATCTTTTCTGAACAGTCAAAGAACCGGCAGCCGATGCGAATCGGCCGCCGGTTCTTTATTTTAGCAGCTCAGGTTCATACGATCACAATTTGCGGATGCGGATGACTGCGCTACGTTTATTGGCGCAGCTGCGGCAGCTGCGTGAACGTCATTGCGATCGGCAGGTTGCTTCCCGAAGCGATGGTAAAGACGATGTCGACCGCTTCTTCGCTAGCTCCGGTGCGATACAGGACGGCCGACTGCGCGTTGCTCCTCAGCGCCTGGTTATTCGCGACCGTGACGAGCTGATCGTTGACGAGAAACGCGCCTGTGTACAAGCCGCCGCGCGCATTCAGCGAGATCAGCGTGTTTGGTGCCACGTGCGATAGGTGCATGCGATAGAGTACGCCGTAATTGCCTCGATTGTACTCGAGCTGCCCCGTCATCTCGTCGATGCCGTCGATAATCGTATCGACACCCCCGACATCGCCGAACATGATGCGCTGCGGCGTTGCGCCGATCTGGTCTTCGATATCGATGGAACGGTCGGCGTTGTAGAACGTACCTCTGACATGCTTGCCGTCCCTAGGCATTTCCGTCAGGTTCGGCAGCTCCGCGACCGGGTCTTTGCCCACGGCGGTCACGACGACGGTGTACAGCAGCTCGCGGTCAGAGAATACGTCCACATAGGAGCTTAGCGATTCGCCTGCCTTCATAGGCACCTTGGCCAGCTCGGGAAGAATTTCCTTCGTCTCGCCTGGACGAATCGTCGACCATACCTCCGCCGGCTTGCTTGCGAGCGACGTCAGATAACGGGACGTGGAGAGCTTGCCGGCCAGCTCGGGCGATGCCGTCGGTCCGCCCATTCCCGAGGCGCTCTTGTTATAGTTCGCCGTGCCGCTGCCCATATTCGTTGCGAGCAGATGGACGGATACAGGGTATCCGATATTATTGACATTATGGAACATGAAACGAACCTTGCCTGCCAACTGAGCATGATACGAGATACCTTCCTGCACGAGCGTCTCCGGACTGTTGCTGCGAACCATTTGGGCAGGCTCGTTGACGATCGTGTACTTGTAGGCAGGATAGTTCAGTACGGCTGCTCCGTCAACGGTGTAAATATCGCCCGTCGCCGTGAATAACCGCTCGTATTCATCCTTCGTATAGAGAACTTCGTTCGTGACCGTAACTGTCTTCGTCACGGAAGTCTTCAAGCCGTGCGTATCCTCGACCTCGAGCGTGACTTGATGATCGCCCGGTTCGAAGAAGGCTTTGTCGGCGCCCGTGAACGTACTGCGCGCAATCGCGTTCTCGTCATCGGTACTGAGATCCGTGTACGTGATGTTCTCGCCAATTCGGTACTGCGTCTTATCCGTCGTAAAGTCGGCGACCGGCGGCAAGTTCGGCGCTTTGACCGTCACCGTGACGGAGAACGGATCGCTCCACACGCCATTGCTGTCCTGTACTTCTCTCGTAACGACGTAGGTGCCGGGTTCAGGGAAAATATCCATTCGGCCGTCCCAACGTTCGTCCACGAACGGCAGCGCGGTCGTATTCGTCGCATGATCCGTGTATGTAACCATGGTTTGCCCTGCATAGATTTCAGTTGGCTGCACTTCGAAATCTGCCGTCGGCTTCGGCGGAATGACCACCGTCGACCATTTCAGCGTAATCTGTTTGCCGACGACCGCGATCGTGCTGTCCGCCATCTCGCCCCAGGAACGAAGCGGCACCATCAGATAGCCTTTCGAAATATACGGCACGCCGGCCAGCTTGGTCTGTACGCCGTCGCGGGTAGCGAAGCCGCTGCCGATCTTGAAGACGAGCTCGTGCCGATCGCTCTTGGCGATCGACTCCTTCTTCAGGGCATCGTAGGAAATCTTATAGCCGTAGCGGGCTGCGATGGAACTGAACGGGATATAGGTTCTGCCGTCGATGGCAGCTACGGGCTGTGCGGATTGATAAGTCGCGCCGTTATGAATCATCTGGGCGCTCTTCATCATCAAGACGAGCGTATCCGTGGCGGGCGGCGGAGCGACCGGCTCCAGACCTTCCGCGGCGGCGGAATTGGATACTGCGGATGCGAACGGCAACAATAAGAACGATAAGACCAACAACCATTTCGATAATTTCATGCTTCGTCTCCTCTTCTCTCTCTCTTTTGGGCCCAACGCGAAAGCGCGTCGGGAGGCAGTCTTTTTTGACTCCCTTGGTTAGACGATACACGCGTTGCAATAGTTGCGAATTATTGGAAGAAAAATTCCACTTGCTTCACATGCCGTTGATCTTGTCCTCCGGACATCCAGGTTAGGCTGGAGCCCGAGTCGGAAACACCGAAAAGGACAGCGCTTGTTCGCAAGCACTGTCCCTGATTGCGTGAAGCACCGCCCCGGACTTTAAGATGTCGTTGTACCTGCGGCAGCCACGCCGTTGAATACGACCGGGCCGGACAAGATCAGCGCGACATCGCCGTCCGATGCAATGAAGAGCACGTAGCGGATTTCCCCGGCCAAGACAGCGGCTGCGGGCGGAAAATCGGCCGCGGATACGCTGATCGGAAAGAAGGGGCTGAACGCCGAGATTTCGAACTGCTGATTCAAGATCATCACGCCTGTTCCCGCCGTGCCGTCGCCGCCGCGTTCCACGGTAAGCGAAACGACGGTCGGTCCGGGTTCTTCCGGCGATCCGCTGAGGGCGATGCTAGCCGTTCCCGTCAGCAGAACGCGGACGTTGGACGTATTCGCCGGATTCGCGGCAACGACCTGAAGGCCGATGTCGCCGATCAAGATCGGCAAATCGTCAAGCGGCTCCGTGCCTCCAAAGCCGTCGTTATGGATCGAGATACGTTGATCAAGAAATTGGATTGTCATTAGGTTCACCTCGCTATTCTTTTATCATATTCTATGAAACTACGTGGAAAATGGGACTAGTCTATGGCGTAATGAGCAAAACGACCAAAAGAAGCAACGCCGTCACGAATCGTGACGGCGTTGCTTCTCCTTACCTTTATGCAGTTCTGGCATCTATCCCTGATTGCCCTCGACGGCGATCAACAGAATAGCGGCGGCGAGGCCCAAACGGCGATCCAATGCGTCGTCGTGCTCCGCGTAGAAATCGAGGTTCAGCTTCTGGACGAACGGATTGAAATTTTGCTTGAATTCCGCGATCGTACTGCCGTTCACCTCTACGATATAATGCTGCGGAATCAAATTGGACAAGAATCTTCGCAGCAGCGCGAAGAGCGCATTGTCTTCCTTCACCAATCCGATCTCCGACTCGTTCGCATCCAGAATCGTCCATTCGTCCTTCAATAGCGACTTCATCCCTTTGCGGCGCAAACAACCGATCCTCGTCCCCGTTGCCGTATCGACGACGTCATAGGTGGCGGAGAAATCGATGACGCTCCGCGCTTGAATGGTGATCAATTCTTCCCGCATCGTGTCATCCGCATATAATCGGATGTCTTCCTTCAGCTTGAAGGCTTTCATCTGCGAATAAAGAACGGGCGCTCCATCCTTGTCGAAAATATCGATTTTTGCGCCGATCAGCGAAAGGATTTGTTTCCTAACCTCGAAATGTTGATGCGTGAATTTCGGATTCAACGTATTTGCCCCCCAAGGATTCTCGTCATTCCAATGCGTTTATAGGAATGGAATTCGACATAACCAGGGGCAATTCCTTGTTACCTTCGAATTCAGTTCGCTGTCGAAGCAGCTTCGATGCCGCTCATCCATTGGAAATGGAAGCTGCCTTCGCGGTCGACCCGCTGGAACGTATGCGCGCCGAAGTAATCGCGCTGCGCTTGCAGCAGATTCGCCGGCAGACGCTCGGAACGGTAGCTGTCGTAATACGCCAGCGCGGAAGCGAACGCCGGTGCCGGTATGCCGCGCCGAACGGCCGTCGCGATCACGTCGCGCCATGCGCTTTGGTAGTTGTCGACGATGTCTTTGAAATAGTCGTCGAGCAGCAGATTTTTGAGTGCTGGATCGCGGTCGTAGGCGTCCTTGATATTTTGCAGGAAACGTGCCCGGATAATGCACCCGCCGCGGAAAATCATCGCGATGCTGCCGAAATCGAGGTTCCAGCCGTACGCTTCGGATGCGGCGCGCATTTGCGCGAAGCCTTGGGCGTACGAAGCGATTTTGCTGGCGTACAGCGCCTTGCGCACCGCTTCGATGAATGCGCCGCGATCGCCGGCGAATGGTTCGTAAGCAGGGCCGCCGAGCAGCTTGCTGGCCGTGACGCGTTCTTCCTTCATCGCGGAGATGAAGCGGGCGAATACGGATTCCGTAATGATGGACAACGGAACGCCGAGGTCGAGCGCGTTTTGGCTTGTCCATTTGCCCGTGCCCTTCTGGCCTGCGGAGTCGAGAATGACATCGACCATCGGTTTGCCTGTTTCGGGATCCGTTTTGCCGAAGATATCGGCCGTAATCTCGATCAGATAGCTGTCCAACTCGCCTTTGTTCCATTCCGTGAAGATGTCATGCAGCTCCGCCGGCGAGAGGTTTAGGACGTCCTTCAGCAAATGATAAGCTTCGCCGATCAGCTGCATGTCGCCGTATTCAATGCCGTTATGCACCATTTTGACGTAATGTCCCGCGCCGTCCTCCCCGATATACGTCGAGCAAGGCTCGCCGTTCACTTTGGCAGAGATGGCCGTCAGGATCGGTTCGACCAGCTCGTAAGCGCTGCGCTGTCCGCCCGGCATGATCGCCGGTCCGTTCAATGCGCCTTCTTCGCCGCCGGAGACGCCTGCGCCGATGAAGCGGAAGCCTGCTTCCGACAGCGCTTTGTTTCTGCGCTGCGTATCCGGGAAGAACGCGTTCCCGCCATCGATAAGAATGTCGCCAGGGCTTAAGAACGGCACGAGCTGATTGATCGTATCGTCCGTCGGCTGCCCGGCTTTGACCATGATCAGGATTTTGCGCGGCATCTCCAGGGACTGCACGAACTCCTCCACGCTGTACGTACCGACGAAGTTTTTGCCTGCCGCCTCCGCCAGAAGCTCATTGGTTTTCTCGGGCGACCGGTTATAGAGCGCGACCGAGAAGCCTTTGCTTTCGATATTGAGCGCCAGATTCTTGCCCATGACGGCCAAGCCGACGACGCCGATTTGTTGGTTTGCCATTGTAGTTCCTCCTCGTTAGTTCTCTTGTTTATTGGACAGGCGACGCTCCAGCTCTTCCTTCCGCGCTTCGAAGCCCGGCTTGCCGAGCAAAGCGAACATATTCACCTTGTAGGCTTCGACGCCCGGCTGGTCGAACGGATTGACGCCTAGCAGCAAGCCGCTGATACCGCACGCTTTCTCGAAGAAATAGACCATCTCGCCGTACGTATAGGCGTTCAATTCGTCCAGCTCGATAATCAGGTTCGGCACGCCGCCGTCGACATGCGCAAGCCGCGTACCTTGGGCCGCTTTCGCGTTCACTTCATGCAACGTCATGCCGGCGAGGAAATTCAGCCCGTCCAGGTTGCTGTCCGCTTCCTCGATCGCAAGCTCGATCCGGGGCTTCTTCACGCTCAGCACGGTCTCGAGCAAATCGCGACGCCCTTCTTGGACATATTGCCCCATGGAATGGAGATCGGTCGAGAAATCGACGGAAGCCGGATAAAGTCCCTTCTGATCCTTGCCTTCGCTCTCGCCGAACAGCTGCTTCCACCACTCCGACACGAAATGCAGGGAGGGTTCGAAATTCGCAAGCAGCTCGATCGTTTTGCCTTTGCGATACAACGCATTGCGGACGGCCGCGTATTGATAGCTTTCGTTGGTAGCCAAGTCAGGATCGCTGTATTTGCGCGCGGCTGCGGCTGCCCCTTCCATCATCCGGTCGATGTCGATGCCGGCAACGGCGATCGGCAGCAAGCCTACGGCGGTCAGAACGGAATAACGCCCGCCGACGTCGTCCGGAATGACGAACGTTTCATAGCCTTCTTCGTCGGCCAGCTTCTTAAGCGCGCCCTTGGAGGCATCGGTCGTCGCGAATATGCGTTTGCGCGCCTCTTCGACGCCGTATCGTTTCTCCATGTAATCGCGCAGAATGCGGAAGGCGATCGCCGGCTCCGTCGTCGTGCCGGACTTGGAGATGACGTTGAGGGACACATCCTTGCCATCCAACAGCTCCAGCAAATGCGTCATGTAGGTCGAGCTGATGTTCTGGCCGGCAAAATACACTTCCGTGTTTCCTTCGATCTGATTATGGAACGTATGCGACAAAGCCTCGATCGCGCTTCTGGCACCGAGATACGATCCGCCGATGCCGATGACGACAAGCGCGCTTGAATTGCCGCGAATGCGGGCTGCCGCAGACTTGATGCGTGCGAATTCTTCGCGATCGTACGTTAGCGGCAGGTTCACCCAGCCCATATAATCCGAACCGGGCCCTTTCTTCTCGTGCAGCATGCGATGCGCCACGCTCACGAATTCGCTAAAATAATCCACTTCATGTTGACCGATAAACGATAATGCGTTGGAATAATCGAATGATATCGCCATTTGATAACTCTCCTCTTCTCTGGTGAATCCCGGTCAGAATGACTCGGTCTGTTTATTTCTTCCATAGACATCACATAAGACGGCACTTTGATTGTCGTATCGTCTCTTCGCGCAAGATATTGTCGTTGTGCTCGACTCCTTCTCGAACAGCTAGTGATTAGCTTTCGGATTATTTTGCTGATTTCACTATAATACAAAGGCAGTCTATACAAGTAATGCATAGATTTCAGAGGGGCTATAGATGGCATCTATGGCTAATTGCAGATACAATTGCCATTCTTGCCTAGCTATAAGCAACCAACTTCGAGAGTGATTTCCCCTACTCGCAACTTTAGTTATAGCAGACGAGGTGTAGTAAGCCTAATTGAAGATGAAGATTGCGTAAGTTAAACGTAATTCAGGCGTACTCCGGCTTAACTCAGGCCAATTTCAGACTTATTTCAGTCGTATTTCAGGGGTATTTCAGACGAATATGAGGGGCATTTAGTGATGAAAGGGTTTACATGTTAGGTAATATAACACAACTATTGACTTATATCGTAAAGCGATCTATATTGAGCGTAACGAGTTAGATTTAGTTACATCGCACGCAAAATTCGACGGCTATGGAACGAGTTCGTTAGACCTGCCAGTCACATAAACGTTGGTGATTTCAATGAAGACACAAAAAGTGAAAAGCGTATGCCCCTACTGCGGGGTGGGCTGCGGCATCGTGATGGAAGTCCAAGACAACCGCGTCATTAAAGTAACGGGCGATAAGGAGCATCCGGCTAATTTCGGCAGGCTGTGCACGAAAGGCAGCACCAGCGCGCAAGCGATTGCCGAGTCCGGCCGCATGGAATACGCCTATATCCGCCCGCTGCGCGATGCCGAGCCGATTAAGACGAATACGCGGACGGCAATCAGCGAGACCGCCCGTCGACTGCGCGCGATTCTTGATGTGCATGGTCCGGACGCCTTGTCCTTCTACGTATCCGGTCAAATGTCGCTCGAAGCGCAATATCTCGTCAATAAACTGGCGAAAGGCTTTGTCGGCACGAACAACATCGAATCCAATTCCCGCCTGTGCATGGCGAGCGCCGGCAGCGGATATAAGCTGTCTCTCGGCGCGGACGGCCCTCCTGGCTCTTATCAGGATATGGACCGGACGGATGTGTTCTTCGTCATCGGCGCGAACATGGCAGATTGCCATCCTATCCTCTTCCTGCGCCTCATGGACCGCGTCAAGGCGGGAGCGAAGCTGATCGTAGTCGATCCGAGACGAAGCGCCACGGCGGATAAGGCCAACCTGTTCATGCAGATCAAGCCTGGTACCGACCTGGCGCTGCTCAACGGATTGCTCCATCTGCTCGTCAAGAACGGCCATACGGATCCGGCATTTATCGAGGAATTCACCTCCGGTTGGGACGTCATGCCTAGCTTTCTGGAAGACTATCCGCCGGATCGAGTAGCCGCTATCACCGGCATTCCCGAGGCGGATATCCGTCAGGCCGCGCAATGGATCGGCGAGGCGCCGGAGTGGATGACCTGTTGGACGATGGGACTCAACCAAAGCACGCACGGTACTTGGCACACGAACGCGATATGCAATTTGCATCTGGCAACGGGGAAAATATGCCGTCCGGGCAGCGGCCCGTTCTCGTTGACCGGCCAGCCGAATGCGATGGGCGGGCGTGAAATGGGCTATATGGGACCCGGCCTGCCAGGTCAGCGGTCCGTGCTTGTCGATGCAGATCGCCGATTCATCGAAGAGCTATGGCGCATTCCGCACGGTACGCTGCGCAAGGAGACCGGCGACGGCACCATCTCGATGTTCCGCAGCATGCAGGAGAAGACGATCAAAGCCTGCTGGATCATCTGCACCAATCCGGCTGCTACCGTAGCGAATCGGAATCAAGTCATCGCCGGCCTTCAAGCCGCCGAGCTTGTTATCACGCAGGATGCTTTCTATGAGACCGAGACGAATCACTATGCGGATATTATGCTCCCTGGCGCCTTATGGTCCGAAGGCGAAGGCGTCATGATCAATTCCGAACGCAACCTCACCTTGATGCAGAAGGCCGTCGATCCTCCGGGCGAAGCTTTGCCAGATTGGGAACTCATCGCGCGGGTAGCGTGCGAGATGGGTTATGCAGACGCTTTTTCCTACGATAGCGCCGCTGAGGTCTACGCCGAAATTCAGCAGGCTTGGAATCCGAAGACCGGTTACGATATCCGGGGCGCGACGTACGAGCGTTTGCGGAAGAAGCCCTTGCAATGGCCGTTCGCGCCGGATCGCGAGGACGATCGAAGTCCGATCCGGTACTTGAACGACGGCGTGAGCCAAACGCTGAAAGAAACGGATGACGGGCACCGCCCCCGCATCCTCTTCCCTACCGAGAGCGGAAGAGGGATCTTCCTAGCCCGTCCGTATTTGCCGCCAGCCGAGATGCCGGACCATGAATTTCCTATCGTATTGAATACCGGCAGAGTCCAGCATCAATGGCATACCTTGACCAAAACCGGCAAAATCGCGACCTTGAACAAACTGAACGCCGGGCCGTTCGTCGAGCTTCACCCCGAGGATGCATCCGCGCTCGGCATACGCGAGAACGATTCCGTCGAGATCCGTTCCCGCCGCGGTCTTGCCGTGCTCTCCGCCGTCGTAACCGATCGGGTGCGCCCGGGCAATTGCTTCGCTCCCTTCCATTGGAACGATCGGTACGGGAATAACCTTGCGATCAATGCGGTGACGAACGATGCGATCGATCCGATCTCGATGCAGCCCGAGTTCAAGTTTTGCGCGGTATCGCTTGTTCGTGCGGATGCTTCTACGGAAGAGAGATCATGCCATGATCGGGGACGGCCACACATCGAGCATACAGGCACGTTCAGCACGGCCATGAAGGAGGAACATGCGATGGTTCAACTGGAAACGTTAACGAAAATGCTCGGCATCGACACCTTGGAGAGCCATTCTTTGGAAAGACACGAGAAGGTCTACTTGTCCGGCTTTATTACCAGTTTGCATGAAAGCAGTGCCCGCTCCCTCCATGGCATTCCTGTCCTGCCCCCTACGGCGCCATTCGAACCGATTAAGCGCTATTGGCTCGATGGCGTGCTTGCCGGCCTCTTCTCTCGGACTTATCTGACGGATGAAAATCCAGCGATTGATTCACCGATAGCCGATGCTTCTGTAAATGTCGAGGGGTCGGATCGTCCGCAAAATGCTGATAAGCCTCCTGTCGTTACGATCCTTTGGGCCTCGCAAACGGGCAATGCCGAGAATGCGGCGGAAGCATGCGCCAAGAAACTGAAGGAAGCCGGACTGGAAGCTCGGATCATGAACATGAATGCTTATCCTGTCGGGGACTTGCCCCATGAGAAGCTGCTCGTGCTGGTCGCAAGCACCTTCGGGGCCGGAGATCCGCCGGACAACGGCGCGGCGTTCTGGCATGCGCTCCAAGGGGAAGCCATGCAGCAGCTTCCGAACATGCGTTATGCGGTACTCGCGTTCGGGGATTCCAGTTACGATTCGTTCTGCGGCTTCGGACGTCAGTTAGACGGCCGTCTGAAGGAGCTTGGCGGCCGTTCGCTGATCGAGCGGACGGATTGCGATACGGATTACGAAGAGATAGTAACCCATTGGATGGAGCAGCTCGAGCAGCGATTGACCGCGCTTCAAGCTGCTCCCGAAGCCGCTATGCAAGCCCAATCCATGGCGGAAGTCGCTGCCGCTGCGGAAATAACGACGCCGACGATCATCGACCGTCACCATCCCTTGCAAGCAAAGGTGGCCGTCAACCGGCTGCTGAACCAAGCCGGCTCCGAGAAAGAAACGCGTCAGTACGTATTTGATCTAAGCGGATCAGGCTTACGGTACGAGACCGGCGATGCCTTAGGGGTATGGCCGACGAACTGTCCGGATCTCGTGGAAGAGATGCTGACATCGCTTGGGCTTGATCCTATAAGTCCCGTGCCGGTCAAGGGCCGGGGCGAAGTCCCGCTGGCCGAGGCCCTGCTCTATCATTACGAGATTTCGCGCCTAACGCCGGAGATTCTCCGCTTCATTCAAGCGCGTTCCGGGAGCAAGGAGCTCGCCTGGACGATACAGAACAAGGATAACGACAAGGCGAAGAAATGGCTCTGGGGTCGTCAGCCTGCGGACGTGCTGCGAGAATTCCCGATCATCGCGAGCGCAGCGGAATGGACCTCGGTCCTAAAGCCGCTCCAGCCGAGGCTTTACTCCATTTCCTCCAGCCCCAAGGCAAGCCCGAACGAAGTTCATATAACCGTCTCGACCGTTCGTTACAGCTGCGGGGATAATGCCCGGATCGGCGTCTGTTCGGCTTTCCTCGCGGATCGGGCGCAGCTTCAAGGAGAAGTGCCTGTATTCGTCCAAAAGAATGCCCACTTCCGCCTACCCGACAATCCGGATGCGGCGGTCATTATGATCGGTTCCGGCACCGGCATCGGTCCGTTTCGAGGCTTCCTCCATGAGCGGAAGGCTATGCTCGCCAGAGGGAGAAACTGGTTGTTCTTCGGCGAACAGCGTGCCGCCAGCGACTTCTACTACCGAGAGGAGCTGGAGCTGCTGCGGATGGAAGGGTTCCTCCACCGGCTGGATACCGCCTTCTCCCGCGATCAAACGGAGAAAATCTACGTCCAGCACCGCATGATGCAAAACGGCGCAGCGTTATGGCAATGGCTGACGGAAGGCGCGCATGTCTATGTGTGCGGCGATGCCGCCTGCATGGCCAAAGATGTCGATGCCGCCCTCAAGCAAATCGTTGCCGAGCATGGCGGGATGAGTCCGGCCGCTGCCGCGGATTATGTAAAGGAGCTGTCGCTCGCCAAGCGATATGCCCGGGATGTTTATTAGTGAACGTCAGAGGTTCGATTCGCGCATTGACCCGCACGGAGGCGAATGAACAGAAGTTATACGGCAAAAAACCATTGTCTGCTGGACAATGGTTTTTATTTTGCGTCAAGTTGCCCTTCACTCTTTCGCTTGCAAATCCGCCATGATTTCATGCACGCATTGTTGAATGTCCTTCTCCGCGCAATCAATCGTCTGATCGCTATACGTCAGGTACAGCGGCACTCTTTCGTCGTAAACGTCCTGAAGGCTGTTCCCGTTCTTCATCACGATGCCTCTGGTCGAGATATTCGTAAGCCGCCTCGCGATTTCTGCATACGGGACATGCAAATAAATGACACGTCCGCGCTGCTTTAGGGCATTCATCGCTTCCTCCGAATAGATCACGCTACCGCCTGTAGCGATAATGCAATGGTCAAGCTTCAATTCAGAGACGACGTTCTCCTCGATCTCCATGAACTTGTCGATCCCGTCTTGATCGATGATTTCTTGCAGCAATCGGCCTTCGTGATGTTGAATAACCAGATCGGTATCGACGAAAACCATGCCTAAAGCTTTTGCAAGCAGCACGCCTAAGGTGCTTTTACCAGCTCCGGACATGCCGATAAGGACGATATTCATACGTTTCCCCGCTTTTAATTGATCATGAATATTGCACTCGGAACTCTTCGATGCGAGGCTCAGCTATTCCTGCCGGCCACTGTCAACCACCCCAATCTAGCGGCGTTTAAGAGGGATCAGCTTCATTCCCGCCACCAAGGGCTTCCAGCGCAAACGCGATATGGAGCTGCGCGCCGATCTTGAGTGACCGTTCATCTATGTCGAAGCGCGGGTGATGCAGCGGATGCACGATACCCCGCTCTTCATTGCGAATGCCAAGGAACGCGAAGCAGCAGGGAATGCGTTCCGCGTACAGAGCGAAGTCCTCGCCCGCGAGACTCGGCGACTCCAGCCAATGCACCTCCGCTTCGTTTGCTGCCGCTGCTTGGGCGGCCAATCTCACGACATCCCCGTCCGCCCGCAGCGCCGTTCCCAAGCGATAGCTGGATCGATACGTGCCGCCGAACGAACTGGCCGTGAATTCGGCGCGCTGCTCCAGCAAGCTCTTCAGTCGCTGAACGGCATCATGGCCGAACGTCCGGAAGCTGCCGCTGATCTTGCCCTGCCCCGCGATCGCATTCAGTGCGTTACCCGCCTGCATCGTGCCGAATGACAGTACGGCCGGTACGAGCGGGTTCCACTGGGAGGCAACGGCCGTCTTCGATTCGACCGCGAATTGGGCTGTCATCATCAAGGCGTCCGCCGCCAGATGCGGAGTCGCGTGATGACCGGACAAGCCCGTAAACTCATAGGTGAAATGCGAGGAAGCCGCCATCACGTACCCTTCCTTCAAGCCGATCGTACCCGTCGGGAGATCCGGCCAGACATGTAGACCGAAGCCCATTTCGACCGCGTCCAATACGCCGTCGTCGATCAGATCCCTGCTTCCGCTTACGAGACTGCCGTCAACCGGACACGGAACGGCGCCTTCCTCGGCCGGCTGAAACACGAAATGCACCGTGCCTCGCAGACGCTCGCTCTCCCGGCTAAGCGCATAGGCAGCGCCAAGC
Source organism: Paenibacillus sp. J31P316 (assembly GCF_056269105.1). Taxonomy (NCBI): domain Bacteria; kingdom Bacillati; phylum Bacillota; class Bacilli; order Caryophanales; family Paenibacillaceae; genus Paenibacillus; species Paenibacillus sp. J31P316. Next base: position 540,323 of record NZ_JBWDNI010000002.1, read on the forward strand.
AGCATGGCTGTATGCGCATCGTGACCGCAAGCATGCATGAAGCCGTCTCTCACTGAACGGTACGGCGCTTCCGTCTGTTCCTGAATCGGCAAGGCGTCCATATCCGCGCGCAGCATGATCGTACGGCCGCGCTGCCCTCCTCTGAGTATGCCGACTACCCCTGCCTTGAATCGCCTTCCTGCCCCTCGTCGGACTTCCAATCCCCAACTCTCCAATAGCTGCGCTACAATCTCCGCCGTTCGCGAGACCTCGAACATTCTCTCGGGGTTGCGATGCAGATCGCGGCGTACCGTAATCATCTCATTCTCCCAATCGTTCAGATGCGACTTCACGATTTGCGCTAGATTCATCGTCTCACCTCTTCCGCCTGCAATGATGTCAACATAACTCCACTTATCCGATCTAATAAATCGGAATAAACTTTACAACGAGTATAGCATCATCCGCTGACGGCCGTACATCAGGAAATAATGATTATAGTCAACATGTGACTTGTTAGAAGCCATTGAGGTACACTAGTATGAACGATAATGAAGTTTTCAGAAAGCGGTGAGTAAAATAGTTGCCATTACGACCGAACTTGTACGCCGATTAATCGACCGTCAATTTCCGCAGTGGAAGGAACTGACTATACATCCGGTAGAAAAGAGCGGACATGATAACCGCACCTATCGGCTGGGCAATGAGATGACCGTCCGTCTGCCAAGTCATGAACACTACGCGTCGGCCGTAGCGAAAGAACTGACTTGGCTTCCTGTTTTCCAGCCCAGCCTTTCCTTGCCCATCCCGGCACCCGTCGCGAAAGGCGAGCCGACGGATGAATATCCGCTTCCCTGGGCGGTCAACCGATGGATTGACGGCGACACCGTCACGCATGCGAACATCCGCGATTTGGGCGAATTTGCCGAAGATCTCGCGGCGTTTCTGAAAGAGCTGCAAGCGATTGACGCCAGCCGCGGCGTTCCGGCGGGCATTCAAAACTTCCATCGCGGCGGAAACCTGGCCGTCTACGATGACGATACAAGGTCCGTCATCGAGAAGCTTTCCAGCGAATACGATCCGAAGCTGTTAACGGAGATCTGGGAGCTTTCGCTTGCGACGACCTTCCAGTCGGCTCCGCTATGGCTGCATGGCGATGTTGCGGTAGGCAATCTGCTCGTCAAGGACGGAAGGCTGAGCGGCGTCATCGATTTCGGAACGATGGGCGTCGGCGACCCTTCCAGCGATCTAGTGATGGCGTGGAACTTCTTTGACGACGTCAGCCGCCGCATCTTCCTTAGCCGCATGAACGTCGATGAGGATACCGTCAATCGGGCACGCGGCTGGGCATTATGGAAAGCGCTGATCACGTACGCTTGGAATGAGCCGGGCTCGGAAGCCGCGAATTGGGGCAGGCACGTGCTGCAAGTCATCATGCAAGACTACCAAGCGCGTTAACAAACGCACGATACATGGAACAAGAAGAAGCAGCTGCACGGGCAGCTGCTTCTTCTTTGATGTTCCGAACACCTTTCGCACGCCTTTCGCACGCCTTTCGTACGCATTTCGTACGCCTATTAAGCGTTTGCCTTCAATCTTCGCTCGAATACGAAAGGTCCCAGCGGCAGAAAAGCAGCGATGACGGCGCCGACGATACGCAGCGCTTTCCACCGGAACAGAATGGCCATGATGACGATCCCGATCAGATAGAGCGAGAACAATAACCCGTGGATGCCGCCCGTGACGGATACGGCCTCCGGACGATCGCCGATGTATTTGAGCGGCATGGCAATGCACAGCAGAAACAAGAACGACGTTCCCTCCAAATAACTGATCCATCGAAAGTACTTCAAGGCTGATGTTTTCATCGTTACTCCCCTTCGCCAATTCGCTTGTTATCTCTCATTAGTTTACCATGAAAGACTTCGAGATTTAATCTGCAGGCTCGTCCGAAATAGGGCGAAAACGGTACAACATGCTAAAAAGGCCGCCGAAATCATATTCGGCAGCCTCTTGCATCCGTTCTCAGCATGGAAGTCATTTCGGCATAAATTATTTCCGCATAAAGTATTTCAACATGGAAGTCGTCACTTAGCCTTGGAAGTTGTATGGGGAACGATCCGGAAAACGGCCCGCCCGTTCGCGCTGCTCTGCTTGGAGGTCGTTCGCAGTTTCCGGACCTGCGTGATATCGGTCTTCCCGCTGCGATCCTTCCGAATCGTCAGCGTCAAAATCATCCCGCTCAGCGTGTGTACGTTTCCGTACAACCGGTCCGAGATGAAGTTGCCCAGCGAATAAGCGGCGACCCGCGTGCGAACCTTGCCATCGACGTCCCTCATGGCGCTCGTCGTGACAGGTTGGAGAACATGAGGATGCGCGCCAAGCACGGCATTGGCACCATGCTTGAGAAGCAGCCGGACTAGGCTTCGCTGCCTGTCATTCGGCGTGCGTTTATATTCCGTTCCGAAGTGCATGCAGACGAGAACGGCATCCGTCCGTTGCTTTAACCGCTTGAGATCCGCCAGCATTTGCTCGTTGCGGATTCGATTCACGAGCCATGGCTCCGGTACCGTAAACTTATTCGTTCCGTAGGTGTAGGCGAGAATGCCGAGCTTGATTCCCTTCGCTTGAACGATGAGCTGCCGCCTTGATTCCTTCGGCGAACGGGCAGTGCCCGTATGGCGCAGACCGTGTCGGTCGAGCACGCGCAGTGTTCGCTTCAAGCCGGCCGAGCCTCCGTCCATGCAGTGATTGTTCGCCGTTGTCAGCACATCGAATCCGAGCCGCTTCAAGGTCCGGGCGAGCTCATCCGGGCAATTGAACATCGGGTTGCCGAAGCGGCTTACCCGTTCGTATCGATAAGGCTTCCCTGCGCCTTGCTCGAACCAGCGCTTTCCGGAAAAGGTCGTCTCCAGGTTGCCAATCGTCACGTCCGGCTTTCCGAGATGGGAGCTGACCTTCGCGAATATCGGCCGAAAAGCGTAGCTTTCCTTCGTATGGGTGCGGTTCGTACGCCTTGCCGACTCGATGATTACCCCTCGCATCAGCAGGTCGCCGACTGCCGCTACCGTAATGGTTGCCATGAGCTGTTCCCCTTTCCGAGCTGTTCCAATACTGTATTCGCAGGCGAGAAAATCGTTCTATCCCATATATAAACCGCCGCTTACATTCGTGCAGGTGCCCGTTAAGAACCTGCTCTCCTCGCTGGCCAGGAACGCAATCGCGCCCGACACGTCGTCCGGCATCGCCACCCGCTGCAGCGGCGTCATGGCGGCAACCTGCTGCTTGATTACATCCGGCGTCATGCTCGAGGCATCCGTTTGGACCAGTCCGGGAGAAACTACGTTCGCCGTTATGCCATAGGGGGCATTCTCCAAGGCAACGTATTTGGCAAAAGCATTGAGCGATGCTTTGGCTGCGCCGTGTGCCGCCATATAAGGCATCGCCACCTCCGCTGCATTGCTGGATACATAGATAATCCTGCCGTAATTCCTAGCTATCATGCCGGGCAAGACTGCTTGGGTCAGCGTAAAAGCGGTCTTCATCTCATCGTTCAGCTTCTGGGCGAATTCCTCCCACGTCATCTCATGCAGCGGTTTCATGACGAACGACATATGCGCGTTGTTCACCAAGATATCGATGCCGCCCAGCGTATCCTGAATATGGGCCGCAGCCTGCTTCACCTGCTCGGGATCCCGTACATCCGCTCTTGCCAGCTCGGCTTCTCCGCCAGCTAGACGAATACGATTCACGAGCGCCTGGGCGGCATCTTCGTCCCGAATATAATTCACGGCTACCTTGGCGCCTTGCTGAGCCAGACGCTGCGCCGCAGCGGCACCGATTCCCCGAGCCCCACCCGAGATAAAAGCTACTTTTCCTGTTACTTGCATGTCTATTTCCTCCTCATTGGTTGGGTGTGTCCTCTTGCATTTCGGTCAGGTTTTACATGGGTTTGATGATCATTAAGCTGATGAGTACGATTCCAAGAATGGATGCGGTGTTGTAAAGCCCGTTGGCTTTGGCAAGCAGCGCGGAACGTTTCATCTGGAGCGTCGACTCGCCGACCTGTTCTTCGCCGGCGTTCAGCGCTTCGATCAATTGCCCCAGAATGGGACGCAGCATGCCGAGCACGACCAGCTGAATGAGGACGTACAGCACGAGCGATACGAGAATCCACATGTCGGTGAATTTCCAGCCCGAGTCGGCAACGAGCGCTATGCCGGATACAACCGCGATCGAACCGCCGATTTTCGGGAAAACGTCGAGCAGCTTGAACAAGGCCAACGATTGCAGCAGCTGCTCCCTCTCTTGTTTCTTGCGGAGTAAAATATGACCGACATACGTCGGACCGATGCCGACGATCGCCGACACCACATGAATCCATACGAGCCATTCCATTGCTCTGCCACTCCTGATCCTTTGGATTTTTTTGACGCGCAAGCTCGGAGTACCGCCTCACATGCCTCAATTTACCATGAAGGATTTCAATCCGATATTATACGAACGTATAGTTTCATCGCTCCCGGATAAACGCAAAACAAACCCGCACCGTGTAGGCGTGGGCTTGCTTTAGTCTTGCTTTAGTCTTGCTTTAGACTTGCTTTAGACTTGCTCTAGGCTTGTTTTAGGCTATTTATGAGTGCCGCCCGCAAGCAGCTTGATCAACTGGCTTCGTCCCTTAACCGACAGCTTGCTGTAGATGGAGCTGACATGCTTCTTGACGGTAATCTCGCTGACGAAGAGCGCCTTGGAAATTTCCGCATTGGTCAACCCTTCGAGAACCAGCGCGACCACCTCTCGCTCCCGCTTGGATAATTGCTGCTCATGCGCGTTCGTTGGGGCCAATTCATCCGGGAATCCGCCGCGTCGCAATAAGAAGCGAATAAATTCCTCCCGCTTGTCGCCCCGCGTATCAATGATAAACGTCGGCGTCGGCGTGCGTCCGTCGTAATGGAGATGGACGACTCCCGGCACCAATTGGAAGCCTAGGCTCAGATGCGCGTCGCGGAAGAAAACCATCGGCGGCGGCGAAGTGACGAAAACGCCTCCCGCGCACATATAGGAGAACATGAAATACGTCGTTTCCGCGGCCATATCGGGATTTTGCCAATCCGCGTAATCGATCGTCCGTATAAACCAGCCCGCCGGATGGGACGGCTCCGCTTCCAGCAGCTTGCGTTCGGCAGGCGACAGCGACGACAAATACGGGCTTGCGAACGGATCCTCGTCCAGAGCCGGCAGCGTCGCCTTATGGATCGGTACGATGACGGCGAGACCGATTGCTCTTCCGTCCGTCGAACGAAGCAGCATGGCCGCCCGCTGATCGAGCTCGACCCACGTGCGCAAATTCAAATCCTTGATCGTTAACGTCATCTCTTCTTTGTCTACATACTCGTCGAAGGTTTCTTCGGACTCGGGGTCCATCCCGTTGAACCTCAGCGGGGTTATCGCCTCCAGCCGCTGCTGCAGGTAGGCCTCGCCTTCGTTCACATTCGCCATTGAGAGCGGGTCCCATACGTATTGGCCTCTGGCGTAGGTTTGCATCAAGGCGCGGATCATCGGATTGCCGGAGAAGTAAAAGAGCTCTCCTAATTCGATTTCGGTGCTTCGATAAGGAGCGGAATGGCGGATCCGGGCCGCATAATAGTGCGCGGCTCTGCCCCGCAGCCGTTCGAAATAAGCCGGCATGCGTTCCTCCAGCTGCCTGCGCATGGCAAGCCGCATGAGATCATGCAGCATCCAGCCGCGCTCCGTCTTGCGGACGAAGGATAGCGCGATCAGCCGGCTGAAGGTTTCGTCATCGATATCCTGATCGAGAATCACCTGCAGCACTTCATGATTCATGCGCAGCAGGACCGCCGCGGCCTCGACCACTTTCCGAAGGTGAATGTCCGGCACCTCGCGCAGCCAGGCCTTGGCCAGATGATCGAACCAGCCGGTATCATCCATCGCGTTCATCCAATCGACGTCCGGAGCAACGTCCGCAGCCAGCGCGAGCGCGAGCGGATGACCGCCCGTTTTGAGCCAGATGCGCTCGATTTGCTTGGCATCCGTCATGCCGCATTGATTCAAATACCCTTCGCTGTCTGCCTTGGTCAAATTACCGAGCGGGATGAAGAAAAGGCGTGCCCGCAAAGCCGGAGATATGATCCATGGCCCCGTCAGCTTATAGCGTCCTGCAATTACGACCAGCATGCTGTCCGGCAGCCATTTGATAAATTGATCCCGGAACCAGCCGTCGAGCTCGCCCATTTCCTCATAAGTGTCGAAGGCAAGCACCACCTTCGTTTCTGCAGCCAGCTGGTTCAGCTTCGCCAGACAAGCAGCAAGCGCGCTCGGGTAACGCGCCTTCTCCCTCGAAGAAGGCAGCTGCATAAGAAGCTGGCGGCACAGCTGCTCTCCGGTATGATTGAAATCCCGGCTGTCCACGTACAGCAGAAGCGCGCCTGCGCGCTTCGCTTGCCGGCGAAACGAGTCGATCAGGAAGCTTTTCCCGACGCCTGCCGTCCCGTAAATATTCCAGATCGTCTTCCTGTCACTCGGCGTACCGGATAGAAATCGTCGAAACAGGTCAAGCGGTTCGCCGCGTCCAGCGATATATTGATCCTCGCGCTCATCGATTACGCTTAACGATGTCTCTAAGCCTCGCGAAGCATCCATGTCTTCGTTTATTATCATCGTCACCATTCCCCTGCTTATCTATTAGCGTCGATGCCTCTCGAATCTACCTCATTTTAGCATATTTTAGGAGAGTAACTACGATTGTCACGATCGATCCGCACAAAAAAAGTCCGGTCACCTGGAGAGGTTTCCGGACTTACTGTCAGCCTGCATGGAGCCTGTTACTGATTGTATACTTCGAACTCGTAAATAATCGGCGCGAAGCTCGTGCCGGAGGTGTAATAAATGCGTACCTTGCTGGCCGTCACCGCCGTGAACGTGATCGTCTTCGGCACGAAAGAAGCGCCGATGCTCGTGCCCGTGTAGGCCGTCTGCCACGTCGAGCCGTTCCAATATTCGATCCGATAGCCCGTCGTGCGGCTGTCGTATTCCGTGAGGACGACCTTGTTGAACGTGGTGTTCGCCCCGAAGTTCACTTCCAGCGTCTGGCCGTTCCAGCAGCCGCTGCATGCCTGCCAATTTGTCGAGAGCGAACCGTCGAACGCTTTGTCCGCGGTCTGCGAGCCATCCCACGTCGAGGAGCTGGCATACGTCTTGCCTAGCGCCAGGTTCACGACATCGTTATAAACCTCGAATTCATAGATGATCGGCGCGTTCGCGGTACCGGACGTGAAGTAAATCCGAGCCTTGCTGCCCGTCACCGCAGGGAACGTGATCGTCTTCGACGAACCGATGCTCGTGCCCGTGTACGCCGTCTGCCACGTCGAGCCGTTCCAATATTCGATGCGGTAGCCCGTCGTGCGATTGTCGTACTCCGACAGGACGACGCGGTTGAACGTCGTGTTCGCGCCGAAGTTCACCTCCAGCGTCTGACCGCTCCAACATGTGTTGCATGCCTGCCAGTTCGTCGAAAGCAAGCCGTCGAATGCTTTGTCCGCCGTTTGCGTGCTATCCCAATTGGAAGAGCTGGCGTACGTTTTGCCAAGTGCCAGATTCGTCGACGCCGGCACCGGCGTGGATGTCTTCTTCAGCAGCAGCACCCAGTCGCTCGAATCCGGCTTCGTCGGAACGTTCCACTGGCCGGAGGTCGACTTCGCGGTCGTGCTGATCGACGTGTAGGCGCCAGTCCGCGGGTTGAACCATTTCGCATCATAGTAATAGCCGTTGTCCATGCCCTTGATCGTGCCCGTGCTCGTCGAGCCGTTGAAGAAGAACGTCACGTACGTGCTGTTGCCGTCCGAGGACAGCAGCGATCTGGAGGTGTCGCTGAACGAGCCCCATGCGGCATCGTCGAACCGCGGCACGAGCTTCCACCATTCAAGCGAAGTGTAGAAGCTTTTGAAGTAGGTCAGCTGATTCCCGGTCGCATAATTCGCTCCGTCGTACCACCACGTGTATCGGGATGGCAGCTCGTATCCCGTACCGAAATCGTCGGGATCGCCGGTCTTGGAATAGACGTCGTTCCAAACGCCGGATGCGCCGTAGCCGTAACCGTAAATGCCGTATTGGAACGCCTTGTAGGCAGCGCCGAGCGCGCCGGTGGAATCCGTCCAGAAGCCGTCATAGGCGCTCTCATACAGTACCGAAGGCTTCGCCGTGCTGAAATTGTAGAAATCCTTCGCCGTGCTCATGCCTGTCAGATCGCCCTGCCACTGTACCGCCCAGCCGTCATGGTAGGACTTGCTCGCCCAAGTCGAGTTGGAGGCGACCGCCGTGCTCGTGTTTTCCATATGCGGCATGATCGGCTGGCTGTAGGCATCGTTGTCGCTGATGCTCTGGCCGACGGCATACCATTTGCTCATCGTCGTCGCATTATACGCGCCGTACATGTTCCGGTCGATCTCCTGCGCGATCGTGTAGATGAGCGGATACGAGCCGAAGCGCGCGACCCAATATTTCGCTACGCGAGCCATGTAGGCATCGGTGTAGACGGAATAGTTCGCCGGATCCTGCGCCCAGGATACCTGCGCGTTGGCATGCACGAGGCCTTGATCCGCGATGTATTTGAACTTGCGGTCGAGGTTGTCGAAGCCGGCCAAATCGGCGCTCGTGAAGCCGTCGCTCAGATTGGCTACCGCTTCTTCGTCTGAACCCGTGTGCGTGCCCCCGCCGTGCGGCTGCCAGATTGGTTCCGATTGATAGACCGTGAAGCCTTGGCTGACGCGCTTATCCACGACGTACTTGAACTGCGAGGCGACGCCGGTCGCGTTCGAGCTCGAGAACCGCTCATGCGGGAGAATCCAGTGCGTGTCGCCGAGGTAGAAGAACGGCGTACCGTCGTTGTACGTCAAGTAGCGGCCGTTGCTGCTCACTTTAAGGAAGCCTTTCTTATAGATATCGAGGCTCCCCGCGTAAGCGTTTACTTGAATGGTTTTCGTAATGCCGTTCAAGCCCGTGTCGGTCGGATCGTTGGCCGACGTCGTCATCGACCATGCGCCGGTTTTCGTCGGCGCGAAGCGGACTTTCCACACGCTGCCGCCGTTCCAGAAGGCAGGTCGCGTAATGACCGTGCCGCCTGGACCGGTGAAGGTGGCGGTGACGTCGACGTTAGCGAACGGATCGGCGTACGTCTTGGAGCTGGTGAGCGAGATTTCGACCGTCTGCCAGTTCTGCGTCGTGTAATCCGCTGCGAACGCTCGCTTCGGTATGACCATGACCGCCAGAAGCATGATTAGCGCGAGCAGGATAAAAGCTGTTTTTTTGCCAAGGCCGCCATTCATCGTAATCGACATTAAAGCACTCCCTTTCATCGTATGTGCTGCATATTCTCGCCTTTCGGTTTCCTGCCGCCGCTGATTCGGTTCCCCTCCTTCCGAGCATGACAAACAGCCCGCCTCTCTATTTGTACGGGAGCTCCACCCTTGCTTTCAGTATAAAAGGTTCCTCGGCATGCGGACATTGCTGCGTTTTTCCATTTGTTTGCTCGAATCGTGCGAATCGCTGCATGCTGCATAACGAAAACGCCCTTCCAGTGGAAGGACGTTGATTGGAGAAAGCTCATTAACCCCGGTAATAAGACAACACCCAACAAACGCCGTTCCGATCGGTAACAATGGCGAGCAAACCATTGAACGGAGCCTCGTACACAGCCGTATTTACGATCCCCTCCGCGGCAAACTCGTCATAGATTCTTCGATACGCGTCCTCCGTCTCGATTTTGAGGAACACTCTCACGTAATCCCCTTTGAGCTCCGGCTTGGCTGCTTGGGTGTCGGCAAACTTAAGCGTGGCCCCCTCGACATGCAGATCCGCGTTAAGCACTTCCTCCCCCAGCTTTCGGAGAATCGTCACTTCGCCGCCTAACACGCGCTGATAATAATAGATTTCGTCCTTGCAGTTCTCCACGACGATAAATGGAACGGCAATCATCCTTTCACTTCTCCCTTCTTAGCTTGAGTCGTTCATAATTGGAAGCCGCGATTTCAATCGCGCCTGCAACATCCTGCTCGGTATTCAGATAGACGGATACCCAGTTCGAATCGGGATAGATATGATGCAGCTTCGCTTTGGCTTCCTCGATCCATCGGCCGCGTTCGGATTTGGGAACAAGCAGGTCGAACAAATGGTTATCGTGCAGATGTCCGATCTCATAGCCGTTGATTTGAAATTCAACGCCTCCGAACCGGTGAGGCAGCGTCGTAACGCCTGGCCAATTCAATAGTTCGTTCGTTAAAATCGTTCCTCCGCTCCAGCTCATCTACATCTCCTCCTGCTCGGTTAGATTGCGAAGCACGATCTTCAGCAGACCGACCAAGGAGGCGTACTCTTCGTCGGTAATCCCTTTCCGGGTTTGGTGCTTGATCCGGTTCAGCGCTTCCTGCACCTTCGGCACGACCTCGTTCCCGGAATCGGTTAAATAGAGCCATTGGTAGCGATTGTCGGACGGATTGGCTTCCCTCCTTACGTAGCCCTCGGTCTCCAGCTTCATGATCGCCTTGGCGGTCGTCGTCTTATCGATGAGCAGCTTCTCGCTAAGCGCTTTCTGCGTAACAGGCTGCCCGGACGCAATCGCCATCAGAAAAATATACTGACCGCTTCCGATTCGATACGGCGCCAGCTCGGACGCGATCAAGACCTGCATGTGGCGGTAGATGGCGGAGATGACTTGACCGTGCGACTCCGTTGCGGCGTTGTCAGTGCGGTTCCAATGTTCGCTCAGTGTAAGCCCTCCATAGATAGAATGCTATTGCAACTAATTTCATCTTATTCTATATAGGATGTTATTGCAACTATTAATTTCTATAATTATCCTTAACCTCATCCTTATTTATCCCTTCGCGATCAAACGGCCGGTAGACGTGTAATCAAGAAAAAAGCCGCTTCCCGGTGAAGATCGAGAGGCGGCCCCAAACGTTTAATGGCATTAACATTGAAATTCCTAATGCGGAAATCGAATTGATCGTTTCTTTCTAAATAAATTGCCCGTTTCTTCCTAACAGGCAGTCCATTCATCGAAAATCTTTCTTATGCCGCGACGTCTCTACGCGTGAAGAAGAACCAGGATACGAGATTGAACAGGATAAAATAGCCGGTTAGCACGAGGATCGAGAACGTCAGCGTCATGCCTTCCTGATAAGGACTGCCCTCCAGGTACTGCGACAGATCCAGGTTCGAGAACAGCAAATATTTGCTCCATGCATACGCTTCCGTCAGTTCCATGATGATCGCGCCCGCGAACAGCGCGAAGATCGAGATCCCGATTGCCATGGCGCTGCTGCGGAACGCCGACGAGATCATGAACGCCAGCGTCACGAAGATAATCGTCGATACGCCGTTCAACAAATACGTTTTCCACAGGTTGCCAAGCATGCTGCCCTCTACCGTGTTGCCGGCGGAATCGAGAAACACCCTCGGCAGATCGAGCAGCTTGAACTGGTAAAGCAAACCGTTCGTAAGCACCGAGACGATGAAGAGGATGACGAGCAGCAGAAGTCCGAAGAGGATCATTGAAATATACTTGGAGACCAGTATCTTCAGCCTGCTCGCCGGACGGATCAGCAGCAGCTTGATCGTGCCGGTCGAGAATTCCCCGGCAAGGCTGTCGCCTGCCACGATGACGGTGAACAAGGTGATGAGCATGATTAGCTGCGCAGAGCCATTGATGCCGGACCACATCGTGTCCGATTCCGGCCGAATGTCATGCGCCAATCTGTACTCGCCGATCGCAAGCTGCTCTTTGGCGTAGCTTCTCGCCCCTTCGTCCGTCTTCGGATCGGCAATCATTTCGTTCCAGTGCTGCTTCTCTTGCGTGATCTGGCTCCGCCAATCATTTGCCCCGGCATCCTTGTTATCGTAATGCCAGTCGACGATACTTCCGATCAGCACCGCGCCGACCATTAGCACCACCATGATCCAAGTGCGCCAGCGGCGGTACAGCTTCATGTTTTCGTTCAGAATCAAATTAACCAACTTGCTCACCTCCCGTAATTTCCAAGAACCGGTCTTCCAGCGACTGACGGATCGGGGTTACGCCGTAGATGCGGACCTCCATGCGCATGAGATGGGCCAAAATATCCGGTATCCGGTCTCGCTCCGCCGTCACTTCGAAGCCGTTATGGACCGGCTTCACCGCGCTTGCTCCGGCAATCTCGCGAACTGCGGCGATGGCCGGCTCGCTAGGCGATGCTTCGATGAGATATGTCTGCGCATCTTCGTTCGTGCCGATCAGTTCGCCGATCCGCTTCACGTCGACGATCTTGCCCCGCATCATGATCGCGACTCGGTCGCACATCAGCTCCATCTCCGAGAGCAAATGGCTCGAGACGATGACGGTGATGCCTTCTTCCCTCGTCAGATAGCGCAGGTAGTCACGAAGCTCGCGTATGCCCGCCGGATCGAGGCCGTTCGTCGGTTCGTCCAGGATGAGCAGCGACGGCCGGTGCAGCAAGGCTTGGGCGACGCCGAGACGCTGGCGCATGCCGAGCGAATACTTCTTCACCTTGTCGTGAATCCGGTCCTCCAGCTTCACGAGCTCCACCACCTCGCGGATGCGTTCCTTGGTCACTCCCGGCACCATGCGCGCATAGTGGACGAGATTGTGATAGCCGCTCAGGAACTTGTACATCTCGGGGTTTTCCACGATACCGCCGACGTGGCGGATCGCCTGCTCGAATTCGCGGGCCACGTTCTTCCCCTGAATGGTAATCGTTCCTTCGGTGATCGACATCAGGCCGACCATCATCCGGATCGTCGTCGTTTTGCCGGCTCCGTTAGGTCCGAGGAATCCGAAAATTTCGCCTTTCGGCACATCGAACGAGACGTTGTCGATGATCGTCTTGCGTCCGATTCGCTTCGTTACGTTGCGAAGACTTACGATTGGTTCGTTCATAGTCTACCTCCTAGTTCGTTACGGCCGCAGCCGTACGTGTATAGACATATATATCTGACGCTACGCCGTTGATAGCGATCGTCCTTGCACCGTCTCCCAAGCTTCCGCGCATACGATCCATGCTTTCGTTATCCGAATCGCGTTCAACTTGCAGCGGGAGCCCCGTAACGATATGACCGTCCCTCACAGACATATCCAGTGCATAGCCCCCTGCTTCTTCAAGCATGACCGTCACATCGCTCGACTCTGGTTGAATGCGCAGATCTCCTCGCAATTCACTTACTTGGACGTTGGCTGCCACCGACGCGATGTCCACGGCGCCGCCGATGGCCCGCAGCATGACCGAGCCTTCTTGGGCTCTGCCCGACAGCGATCCGTCGATCGGCCCGATCGCGTCGACGCCTTGAAGGCTGTCCAGCTTGACCGCTCCTTTAGCGTGCTCGATCGTAACATCGCTGGTATCGTTCTTCAAGCTGATATCTCCCGTGATGCCCGACAGATACGCATTGCCGCGCGTGAGGTCCGTCATGATCCGTCCTTCGACCTGCTTGATCTCCACCATGCCGTTGTCCGATTGAACGTTCACCTCTCCTTTCGTGCCGATAACGGAAACGGAGCCTCGTTCGCTCTTGATGTCAAGCTTCAGTCCGGACGGTACCAGGAGTTCATACTCGACCATGGCGCTCCCGTTCTCGATCGGCTTGCCGTCCAAGGTCACCGCGAGCGTCAACCGTTCGCCCGATGTATCCTTGTCGGCCTTCACGGCGGCCTGACTGCGCTTGGCTGCTTCCTCATCGCGGGCTGTCACCTTGACTTGATAGCGCAGCCGGATCGTATTGCCTTCAGCCGGCCGTACGGCGATCGTTCCTGCCTTGCCAGCCAAACTCACTTCCTTGATCTTCCCGCTTTCAATGGCGTATTCTCCTTCCGCGGTCGTCGTTGCCTCGGGATGGGCTTGCTCGTACGTGTTCGTACGCTCTATGTTGACCAGCTTCCTGGCGAATTGTTCGAACATGTCATCCTTCAGGAACGTCATGTCAAGAATCGAACAAGCGAACGCGATGACAATGGCAAGGAGAAGGACGATCCGGTTCGTTCGAAATAGCATCCTTACACCTCCACGACTTTCTCGAATAAGTACCCGTTCAGCCAGACGAGACCGCCGCCGAGCAGCACGAGAGCTGCGAACAGACCCGAATGGAGGTAGATCACGCCTTCTAAGCTTCCGCCGAAGCGAACATCCGGCAGCCAGTACAGCAAGGCCGACAAGAACGGCGCAATGCGGTAGATGAACCACAATCCGGCGAAGAAGGCGCCAAGCACCACGATCCACCGAAAGCGCGTGACCAGCTGTCCGCTCAAGAACGCAAATTGGACGAGTATGACCAACAGCACGAACGACAGCAGGTACATCCAAAGACTGTTGCCCGTCTGGTTCAGCAGCGTGCTCCTGAACGCGCCGTCTCTCCACTCCTGGTTATCGAACAGCGCTGCCGAGGTGCTTCGAAGCAAGAACAGGGAATAGCTTGCGCCGAGCCAGAGCAGCGTGCCGACGAGAAGAAGCAGAAGTGCGCCGAGCTTCGCCAGGAGAACCTTCCAGCCTCGGATCGGCAGCGAGAGCAGCAGGTAGATCGAATTCGTCTTCCATTCCGTGCTGAGCTGGAAATAACCGGCTCCTGCGGCGATGAAGGATATGAACAGAAACGGCATTAGCAGCGAGACGACCAGCACAGCCTCTTCTCCCCATGCAGCGCCTTTGATCATCGCGATCAGGTGCAGTGCCATAACCGCGACGCCGCAGACGGCAAACAGCGGGAAGAGACTCTTCAATTCTTTGCGAATCAACCGACGGAATCCCATCTATCCGTACACCTTCTCCCAAATGTTCTCCAGCGAGCAGCCGTAGGCCGACCGCAGATTGTCGGCCGAATCGAATAGCTTGACGCGGCCCTGGTGCAGAAACATGACGTCGTCGAACATCGGTTCCGATTCGCTGACGGAATGCGTCGATACGATGATCGTCTGCTCGCCCGTCTGGAATTCGCTCACGATGGAGCGGATGATCTTCGCCCGCGACGAAGGATCGATGCCCGAGAACGGCTCGTCAAGCAGCACGAGCGGTACGCTGCGGGATAGAGCGACGATCAGCTTCAGCCGCGCGCGCAGACCTTTGGAGAGATTGCGCACCTTCTGCCTGCCGTCCAAATCCATCTTCACGAGCAGCTCGGCTGCCTTGTCCGCTTGCCAGTCCTCGTAGAAGCCCGCGATGAAACGCAGCGTCTCGTCGACCGTCATCCAGCCGTACAGATGATCGATTTCAGGCAGGTAGGCGATCTGTTTCTTGTGGTTGGCATCCGGCGCGCGACCGCCGACGCGTACCGTGCCCGATGTCGGATGGATCAGGCCGGCCAATAGTTTAAGCAGCGTCGACTTCCCGCTTCCGTTCGGTCCCAGCAGTCCGACGATCCTGCCCTTCTTGATCTCCAGATCGATGCCGGTCAGCGCATGCTTGAGGATGTAGCGCTTATGTATGCCCGATAACTCGACGATGTTCTCCGATGCTTCCGATGCTTCCGTTTCCGTATGCATGCGCTAGCCCTCCTTCTTCGCCTTCGATAATTGATCGCGCAGGATCCGTTCAATCTCTATCGCTTCTATGCCCAAGCCGTGCATTTCCTCAATGAAATGCATCACGGCGATATGTGCCATTTCTGAACGAAGATGCAGCAGCAGCTCCGGATCGTTCTTGATAAAAGTCCCTTGTCCGCGCAATGTTTCGGTCAGTCCTTCCCGCTCCATCTCTTGATAGGCTCTTTGCACCGTGTTCGGATTGATATTTGACATTTGGGCCCTCTCCTTCAGCGAAGGAATTTTATCTCCGGGAGCGAGCTCCCCTCTGACGAGCGCCCGCTTGGTCTCGTCCACCATCTGCAAATAAATCGGTTTGGGGTTGTTGAAATTCAGCTGCAACGTTCCACCTCCTTTGGTTCAATGAACCAGTGCACTATCTCACTAGTGCACCTTGAGTCTAAATGACCTTTAGCTTCATTGTCAATCTCTTTCGTCATCTTGGCGCCATATAAGCCCCTATTCTCGCAAACAAAAAAGCAGATTACCGTGGGAGCGGTCATCTACTTGGGCTATCCATCTCTATATTTAATGACATAAATAATCAACCAAATCCTCCGTCAACGGTATCCCCATCGCAAGACGGATTTGCGCTCTCCGGCTTTCCGGCTCGCCAGGCAGCATCACCTGCGTATAGCCCGGCGCGGGCGGCATCGCCTTAAGGTCCTGCACCATCCGCTCCATGTTCGTTGCATAGGATTCGGCACTCGTGAATCTGCCGATATCGATCGCGAGCATGAAATGCCCGAGCTTGCGGCGCTCGCTCAAATCATCGGCGTACATCCGGCTGACGTACGGCCCGACCGGCGAGCCTGTCAGCATGCCCGAGAATAGGTCGACGACCATGCCTAGCGCATACCCTTTCGCCCCGCCGAACGGGAGCAAAGCGCTGAACAGCGACGGGTCGGTTATCGGTTCGCCCGCCTCGTCGACCGCCCAATCGGGCGGAATCGGCTTGCCTTGGCGAATTGCGTCCAATATTTTGCCGTACGCGACCGAGCTCGTCGCCATATCGACGATGATCGGCGGCTGTTCGCCTGCCGGAAACCCGTACGCCATCGGATTCGTGCCGAAGTAAGGGGCGCTGCCGCCGAACGGCGCGACCATCTTGTCCGTGTTCGTCATCATGACGCCGATCAACCCTTGCTCCGCCGCCATGTTCACGAAGTAGGACAACGCGCCGCAATGGCTGCTGTTCACGGCGCTCGCCATGCCGACGCCGTTCAGCTTCGCTTTCTCGATCGCATATGACATCGCTTTCTCGGCGACGACGTGACCGAGTCCGTCATCTCCGTCCACGATCGCGGTTACGGGACCGGTATCCCGGATTTGCATATGCGGGTTTACGTTGAGCCCGTTCGCGGCGATCGTGTCGAGATAATGCGGCATGCGCATGACGCCATGGGAATCGACGCCCCTGAGATTGGCATGGACGAGTACGTCCGTCGCGATCGCGGCATCCCGCTCGCTTACGCCGGCGTCCATGAACTTGCGTACGCACCATTCGCGCAGCTGCTCGTGTCTAACTAATACTTCCTGCATGCGGCATCTCCTTTAGGATTCCCAGTATGCGGCGTTCGGCAGGCTGCCGTCCATGACGTAACCGCCGTCGATCGTTAACGTGGAGCCGGTCATGTATCTCGACTCGTCGGATGCGAGGTATAAGGCCGCGTGCGCGATCTCTTCCGGCTGCGCGATGTCTTGAAGGGGAACGCGCTTGAACAGCGCTTCCTTCACGGCCGGCGTGTACATGGGAATCGTAAGCTCGGTATACGTGGCTCCGGGCGCAAGGATGTTCGCGGTAATCTTGTGCGGCGCGACTTCGGTGGCCAGCGTTCGGGTAAACGATTCGACGCCGCCCTTCGCTGCCGTATACGCGCTGCATGCGGGCTCGGATAACGTCGCGTGAATCGAGGAAACGTTGATGATGCGGCCGCCTTGGCTCTGGCGAATCATCTCGCGCGCCGCGTATTTGCTGCCCAAGAATACGCTGGTCAGGTTGTTGCGAAGGATGCGCTCCCAATCGGCTTCATCCGTATCGACAACGTTCGCTTGATGAATGACGGCGGCATTGTTCACCATGATATGAATCGCGCCGAAAGCAGCCAGCGTCTCGCATATATACCGCTGCACGTCCAAGACGGAGCCGGCGTCCGCCTTGACGAAGATCGCATTGGCGCCGATCGCTTCGATCGCCTGCACGGCCTTGCGCCCTCCCTCTTCGTTCTTGTCCGCGATGCAGACCGAAGCGCCTTCCTGCGCGAACACTTTGGCGATCGCCGCGCCGATACCGGCTGCACCGCCCGTTACGATCGCTGTTTTACCCGACAATTTGCCCATATCCCAATTGGCCTCCTAGAAAACCTTATAGATGTCGATCAGCTTCAAGATATTGTGCAGCGTCAGCTCCAAATGCCGCTTCAACAGCCGCATGGCGGCCGGCTTGTCGCCGTCCTTCAGCGCTTGGAGGAAAGCCTGGTGCTCGTCATGCGACTGCCGCATGCGGTGTAAATCCTGCAAGTAATACGCGCGCGCCATCTGCACATGCCCGTTCAGCTTATCGTAGGAATCGCAGATGAGCCTATTGCCGGAATACGAGACGATCGTCTTGTGCAGCTTAATGTCCGATTCCATCAGTTGAAATCCGTCCCAGCCCTCCTGGCCGATCAAGCTGTCGAACTCGCGAATGATCTCCGCGATAAGCGCCCAATCTCGGCTTAAACCTTCAAATCCGACGTCAAGCGAATAAAGCTCGACCATTTCGCGGTAGCCGAAGATTTGCATGAGATCGTCTTTATAGACGCCTTTCACGTAAATGCCTTGTCTGGGTACCGTCGTAATGAAGCCCTCGGCATCCAGCATGTTCAGCGCATCGCGAACCGGCGTGCGGCTGACGCCGAGCTTCTCCGCGATATCCGCGGCGTCGATCCGTTCGTTCGGCGTAAGGTCCCTGCGCATGATCATGACTTTCAGCTTCCGATAGACGGCTTCCTTGCGGTCCTGTTGGCCTTCCACATCCGCCTTATTAAGCGACTCCAAGCTTTTGCCGGTCATGCTGCACCTCCGTTTATCTGATTAGACCGTTAGCCGCTTCGCCTACTGCGATGACGCCGGGCGACATCGCTCCTAGGCGCAGGCTGAACGTAACGCGATCCGAATGCCATTCCGCGTCTGCTCCGGATACGGGCAACGGCGCAGCTTTGCCGCCGAGCAATGCGATTGGCACATGAAAGGTCAGTTCCGCGTCCTCATCCGTCAAATTAAAGACATTGATAACGCCGCCGGCTTCATCCGCGAGCGTATGCAGATGGATATGCTCGGCAATGCCATGGAAGACGCCGCGTACGAAATACGGCTTCAATTGCTTGTATACGTTCATCTGTTCGCAATAATTGGCGAAGCGCGCTTCCTTGTCGTACGGCGCCAACGCGCCAGATATTTCCACGCTTGGATGGCTGGTCTTGCCGCCGATGCCGAGATGGCGAATCGTCGAGGCGCACCACCAGAAGAACACGCACTTGTCATTGTCGGCGGCCATCGTAATGTGCAAATAGAGCGGAATGCTGCAGCCCAGGTTGTAATAATAGAGCGCCAGCGCCTTGCCCGTCTTCATATCCTCGATGCAATTCCACATGTACTCGAAGCCCCAGTTCTCGTCGTAGCTGCCGATTCCCGGCGCGCCCTGGCGGAAATACGTCGGAATGTAGAGCGAGGTTACCCATGGCGATACGGAGTCGTGCACCTCGGTCAGCACCTGCGGGCATGCAGCGCGAACGTCGTGAACCAGCCGGTAGACAGCTTCAATATGGTCCAGCGGCGTCGATGGCACCTGATGTCCGTGGTTCGGGTTATAACACGGGCCGCGCCAGTCCATTTCGTCGAACATCATGAATCGGATGCCTTGCTTGGAGATCGCGAGAATCCGATTCAACTTCTCTTGATAGAATTCCGGGTCGCAGAGGCACATCTCCCAGAAGTGATAGCCCCACACGGGATCCATTTTCTCCGGCTGCATCGGTCCGTACGAATGCTGCACGAAATAGTGTTCCGGCCAATGCGGCTTATACGCGCGCAGTATCGTCCGATAACCGAGATCCAAGCCGTAATCGTCCTTCAACTCGCGGATCAGATCGGACACGGTGCCAAGCCTTGATTCATCCCACAACGTAAGCCCTTCCGCGACCTCCCAGCCGGGATCCAGATAGAGCAGCTCGCAGCCGCAGGCCTTCGCCTTCTCGGCCTCCCGCAGCAGCGCTTCCTTGTGATAATGCAGCTTCAGCTGCTCCGCATCCGAGTGGTACCAGCCGATGTCGTACAGCTCGTTCCAATTCACCGGCGGATCGTAATCCGCGCCATGCGTATGTCCCCGGGATTCCTGGAAGGCACGATAAATACCGTAAGCCGTCCGGATCGCTCCTTCGTACGGAAAATAATGCGTTTGCCCGAAAACGAACGTTTGTCCGGGCGCAAGCCTACTAACGCCGAACGGTTCGCCGAGCAGCGCGAGTCCCGCCCCGCCGAAGCGAAGCAGCCCTTCGCCATCGGTATGATCCGTTCTCGCCATGGCGTATTCGATCTGCTCGTTGTTGTATTTGATGACCACGATTCCTCGGTCCCCATCGCCCCAAGCCCACGCTTCCGAGCGCAGACCGATCTCGTCGAACGGCAGCACTTCTCTCGATGCGTCCACGTACATGCTGTTTTTCGCTTCGCCGACCAACAGTTGTTCGACCGTAAAGTCATGGACAGTGCCGTCGAGCTCGACCAAGAACGGAATCGCGCTTAACCGCCAGGCAGCCCGACTGGACAACGCTGCCGTGAAACCGAGCATCACTTGATCGATCGTCACGTCGTTCGCATTGGTGTTCGTGATGGAGATTCGCTCCGCGATGCCTAATCCGTCATTTGTAAACGTTTGCAAAATCGTGATGCCGGAACCGCCGAAGCTGCCTCTCCCTTCCGTTGCGCCATCGTTAACTGTCCACTCCAAATGCGGCAATTCAAGTACCGCAGGCGCTTGGCCGTTCATGCCGGCCGTCAACGCGTATTGATAAGGCCGATCGGAATAAACACCTTCTGAATCCGTGGTTTCGAGGTACGGAGAATGGTCCTTGATCGTCACTTGAAGCATGTGCTTAGCCTCTTTTCTGAGAGATGGGAATCATTGGCGTCTCTTATTTCCTAATATATCAGATGATATTCACGTGTCAATGCCTAGAAAGAAAAAGACCGCCATCATGTTATGGAGTTCTGTTTTAAATTCAAAATCAAAATAGACATTAAAAATGGCGAGCAAACTGACAACAGTTTTGACTCGCCTTTTTTATGATTTGTATCTAGTTCATGCATCCGGATTTACCCATTCCACATCAAGAACAAATTCGCCATGTTCGTCTCTGAAAAACGCCGTGCCTGGCCGTGCATCAAGATACGAAATTATATCCGGATCATAATTGCAAATGGTATTAACTTGATAGACAGCACTGTTTTCCGAGTTGTCCATGTAATCCTGGTCTTCGTCACCAGCCATGAACCTCCAACCACTATCAGGATTGCCGTTTTGGTATGGTTGTTCTCTGTACATAAATCCAACCTTACAGCCATCAACCGTAATTCTATTTGTCGCTATACATCCCTCCTCCGAATCTATAAGCCTTTTTATCTCATCCGCTGAAATTGCAAATTTCTTGCTTCGTGTAGTAGACGTGTCGAACGAATCCGAACCATCGCTCTTGTTGTTTGCACAAAGCTCTTCAGCTATTTGCTGAACACGTTCGATTGTTACACCATCTCTCAATTCTACAGCTAGCGGGTGGTCCGTCGCTTCAAGTTCAATATAGGGGCTAATTCCACCGCCTCTATGATGTATTTTCGCCTTTAAATTAAGCGTATCAGGATAATTTGGCAAAACTGAAGAAAACCATCCAAACATTGGCTCCAACACTTCTTGATTGTTGAGGTTTTCTCTTACGTTCTTATAATTTGCTTTACTTAAAGAAATCCAAACGCCCCAAATCAACTCTTCATTTGTTCCGATGATCGAGATTTCAACATTTCCTCGAATAAAGAAGTGTTCATTGTCCATAACACAAAAATCTTCACTTAGTTCAAAGACTTTTTCTTGTTCCTCAGGTTTTGCAACTTCGTAATAGAGCGGGGCTGAGCTTCCATAACTCCGTGGAAGTTCATCATAATATTCGCCACAACAACCACATGTATATCCTTTGGAATTATTCATTCTACCCTCCAACTACATTTGTTTTAATCATGATGGTCTTATCAATACTTTTTTTTAAAATCCTCTTGCTATTTACCGCCCCATCCAGGCGCTTAAAGCGGTTATTCAAAAATTTTCTCTGCATCTTCAAGAATACCGGAGAGCTTCA
The DNA here is from genome assembly GCF_056269105.1 of Paenibacillus sp. J31P316. Taxonomy (NCBI): domain Bacteria; kingdom Bacillati; phylum Bacillota; class Bacilli; order Caryophanales; family Paenibacillaceae; genus Paenibacillus; species Paenibacillus sp. J31P316. The sequence continues at coordinate 562,265 of NZ_JBWDNI010000002.1, forward strand.
TTCTGACACGAGGAACCTTATCAAGTTCATAATAAGCTTTTAACACGGATTCAATTTCAACATGATTAGTTTGAATTATTTTGTAAACCAAACGGTCCCGATAAATGTTTCCACCCGGTATCCCGGAATTCGCCATCGTATCCAGCGCGATTAAACTAAACGGTCTGCCTTTATTTAACCACGACTTCATCCTATCCCAGTTAGGCATGCTCGCGGCTGCAAGATTCCCCCAGCTATCGTGGTGTGAAGTAACATTCTGTTCCATCCAATCAAGCACTAGGTTAGAGCGGAAGCGAGATAAACATGCATTTGCGCTCATGGGCAATTTCTTTAGTTCCACATCTTTTAACTTTTTAAACACAAGAGTTAACCCTTCGTCTTGTGGCAAACAGCGTGCAACCGCACTAGATATTTCGGTAAGTAAGCCATCATCGTATTCTTCACAAAGTTCTCTGACCCAGCTTGAAGCTGATGTTTCTAATACATCTGCTACTATTTCTAACATTCGAGATTTAATTTCATAGTTGTCCGTGTTGTAAAACTTCGTTTTGATTGCATGCAGAAGCTCTTCTGAGTCATGGCATCTGAAAGCTTGGATACTATCATTTTTCAAAAACCACTGCGTAATTGTAAAATCAATTAAGTCCCCCAGGTTCTTTTTCACATTTTCTAATGCAGGGGCTCTTTCTTCGTGAAGAATTTCAAATTCTTCTTCCGGCTGGCACGCTTCACCATTTTCGTCGTAAAAGTCATCGTGCAAATAAAAACTTAAAGGCCCATGGAGAACGGCAAGGTTATACCACTGAAAGGGACGTAACGATAGCGTCTTTAATCGATTATGGCATCCATAACACATTTTGTAGGGGTGTTGGGGCAAGTCGGATTCTTCTTCAATTTGCACATGCTGATGCTGACATGCTTCGCACCTATTATTGAAATCTGACAACAAACTCACCTGCTCTTTTAGAATAAGAATATGCCCACATCTCAAAAATGACGAGTCAAGACTGTTTCCAGTGTGACCGCCATTATTAATATCATTTTCAGTTTATTACCGCCATCATGCGCGGTCTCTCTTTCTCTCTTAATCTTCCATGTATTTACCCTTAAGGGACAGGTGAAACACTTCTTCTAAAAGCGTCTTTGCAATCACCCAATGGCCTTCCCTCTCCGGATGAATGCCATCTCCGTAAACGAAGTCAGCATGTTGATCTCGTTGTTCGCCGATAAACGCCGCCAAAGGCGCGTAGATATCCACCACCTGATCGACGATTCCAACCAAGTCGGTTTTTATCCAATTCCCATACTGCTGCAGCACGGATGAATAATCTTCATAAGGCTCCATGTAGCTGTAATTGTCCATGCCATCGGGCAGCAGCTTGCCGGAGCTTACGGAAAGGGAGTCGAATGGCGGCGGCGTCATGACAATTACCTTGGCACCGTAGGCTTTGATCGTCTCGATGAGCGCCAGCATGCCTTGCTTATAAGCCTCGAACCGTTCGCCCGACAACGGATAATAGATGCCATCATTCATGCCGTAACAGACGACGACCCATTCAGGTTTGCTTTGTTCCAAGGTTTGATCTAGACGGTTCAACACGCATGGACGCGGAAAAGGGTGATCCGGTTCGCTAAGCCCGGACACCGTTTCGCTGCTCAGCCCCAGATTAATCAACTCCAGCCGCTTATGAGGCATCTCCTGCGTAAAATAATCATTCATGAGCGCGATGTAGGTTCCATTTTCGGTAATGCTGTCACCCAAGAAGACAATCCTTTTGCTATCCGGTATTTGTCCGCCTTTGTTCAAGATACGTTGCATGCTGTTACTCCTCTTCCTCTACAAACGGGATTGGTGTCGATAAGCCGTCACAGTCACATTCTTAACTTTGCGATCAAATAAAATCTGGTAAACGGTCTCTTCCTCCTAATATAGCAGGTGATCGTTGGCAGTCAATGCCCATTAGAAAGAGACCGCCAGCGCACGCGGTCTCTCTTCATACAGCTATTCAACGTCTGAACGTATAACCGTCCTACGTAGCGCCGACCACTGGATGCGGCACGTACAGCTCTTCGAGCGATTTGATTTCATCCAGCGTTAACGTAATCGCCAGCGCGCCTACCGCTTCTTCGAGCTGGGCGTTATTCGTGGCCCCGATGATGGGAGAAGCCACTTGCGTCTTCTGCAACAGCCAGGCAAGCGCGATCTGGACGCGAGGAACGCCGCGCTGTTCCGCGATGGCAGCAACCCGATCCACGATCAACCGGTCTGCGGCCGCGGTGGCATCGTATTTCATCTTCTGCGCTTGGTCCGTTTCGGAACGATACGTCGTTTCGGACCAGTCGCGTGCCAATCTGCCGGAAGCGAGCGGGCTGTAAGGGATAACGCCGATCTTCTCTTCCTTGCAGAGCGGCATCATCTCCCGCTCCTCTTCGCGGTAGATGAGGTTAAGGTGATTCTGCATGGAGACGAACCGGGTCCATCCATGCCGTTCCGCTACATGCAGCGCCTTAAGGAACTGCCACGCGTACATGGCCGATGCACCGATATATCGGACTTTCCCTGCTTTAACCACGTCATGCAAGGCTTCCATCGTCTCTTCGATCGGCGTTCCGTAATCCCAGCGGTGAATCTGGTACAGATCCACATAGTCGGTCCCCAGCCGCTTCAGGCTCTTGTCGATTTCGCTCATGATCGCTTTACGCGATAGTCCGGCACCGTTAGGTCCCTGCTCCATGCGGAAATGAACCTTCGTGGCGATGACGATTTCATCGCGGTTGGCATAGTCCTTCAATGCTCGTCCGACGATTTCTTCGCTGGAGCCGACCGAATAAATATTGGCCGTATCGAAGAAATTGATGCCGAGCTCGAGCGCCCGCTTGATCATGGGACGGCTGTTCTCTTCGTTCAGCACCCAAGGATGCGTCCAACGTTCCGCAACGCCGTAGCTCATGCATCCCAAGCAGAGGCGAGAAACGTCCAATCCGGTATTTCCGAGCTTCACATAGTCCATTTGCTTCCCTACTTTCCGAAAGATCGTATTCCGTCCAGCTATCTTTCCGTTTACGTCGATGTCTGCCTATGTATGAATCGCTGCTATTATCTCACTTCGAGTTCACTCGAAGTCAAGTTAAAGGCATGAAAACATGCCAGGCTGCCGAATGCTCAGGATATCTTCCTATTCGGCAGCCTGATCTTTAGTAGCGAAGTCCCAACAGGACAAGAATCCGGTTAGGACCGGTTCTCTTCAACACGTAATACCCTCTGAACGCCGCCGAAGCCACGCCGTCGTCGTTAGTCGCGCACAAGCCTCCCGGCACGCAAGTCCCGTCATCGCGCACCAGCAGCTTGCCGACCATCCCGACCGCGACCCACTCCGGCCGTTGCAGCCGCGGTACGTATGGCTGCAGCGGATTCCAATCCGGATTTAGTCGAGGCTGCCGCTCCGTGCGTTCCGGCTCTAGCAGCACGCCGTTCGGATCCCGTTTCTCAGGGACTAGCACGTCATGATACTGGGTTTGTCCCCATTCATCGGTCAGGTATTTCTGATGCCAGCCGAGCTCGGCGTTCCCGGAGAGAAAAGCAGGCTTCCCGCTTGTGATGCCGACGATATACGTATCCCTTGCATTCGCGACGCGAACCTTGTCTTCCGTCAGCGCGACAAAATAGCCCGGCGCAATCGGGTTGCCGTCAGCGGTTTCGAACATCTCCGCGTAATCCGCGGCCGGGCTGCTGACGGTACCGTCGATTTTCACGTCGCCGTTGCTTAATATTTTGGCGGCTATGCCGGGCGATTCCGGACTTGTACCATTCGCCAAGTACCAGGAGTACGTCTGCTCGTTGGCTGAACCGAATTTCCCCATAACGTGTACGCCTTCGAGGTTATTCGCCGATGTGCTTTGTCCTTCCGCATGCGAGAACAGCGCGTTCGCAACGGTATTGACCCCTTCCGCGTGGGAAGCGAAACCGCTCGCGGTCGTCAGCGCGCCTTCGGCATGCGCATTCTGTCCGCTGGCGATCGTTTGGCTGCCTTCCGCGTGAGCAAGATCCCCGGATGCCAGCGTGGCTTGCCCCTCCGCATGCGAGAACAGTCCGCTGGCCACATTCAAGCTGCCTTCGGCATGCGAGGCTCTCCCGCTCGAGATCGTGTTCTCGCCTTCCGCATGCGCGCTTTGCCCGGAAGCGGTCGTCGACAGTCCCTCCGCATGGGAATCCAAGCCTGAAGCGACGGTCAGTTCCCCTTCGGCATGGGCATTTATACCGTCAGCGAGCGTGTCGGCGCCTTCCGCATGCGCATTCGCTTGATTCGCGCGCGTCCGCTGGCCTTCCGAATGGGAGCGCGCTCCCAGCGCTAGCGTAAATTCGCCTGCCGCATGCGAATATATTCCTCCTGAGACCGAATTCCCTCCTTCCGCATGGGACGCAGCGCCGGATGCCAGCGTAAAGTACCCTTCCGCATGCGAAGCAAAGCCGGTTACGGCGGCGCCAAATCCTTCGGCGTGCGAATAAATGGCATTGGCGGTCGTGCCTCCTCCTTCGGCATGGGCGGCGTCCGAGCCCGTGACCGTCAAATACCCTTCGGTATGCGAGGCGTACCCGTTCGCCCTCGTCTGGTATCCCTCCGCGTGCGAGGCTCCCCCGTTCGCCAGCGTGTTCACGCCGATCGCCGCGGAACAGATACCCGGTGCCTGTGCATTGCACATTCTATCGCGCTCCTCCCGTTATGAAACTCAAGTGGTTACCTTTTCATAGTATGGTTGAAAGCGATTTATGATTGGATGCCGCGGGTTGAAAACAAAAAGAAGGATCGCTCGCGGCAATCCTAGTGCTTGTGATTAGAATCGTTTTGCTGGTCTGGTTCCAGCTGACTTCAGCACCCAGCTGCTCGGAGATGAAGCGGATCGGCACGAGCCACGATCATCGCCCCTTCTGCCATTTCCAGTTATTTACTAGACGGGATAGGAGCGTAAATGTTCCAACGTACGATAAATGACGAATGAATCGGTCTCGAGGAGGAGCAACGATCATTCTGGCGAAGCTATTCGGACATGGGTGGATCTTATACAATGCTTGGAGAACAAGAAAACCGGATACCGAAAGGGTGAAATGCATGTCGTCCAAGCAAGCCGCCCCATCCCCATCCCTGCTCGGGAATCGGTTCGTGCAAACGATTCTGATGTCCACGTTGTTTTTGCAGATCGGGATTTGGGTGCGCAATATCGCCATCTTGCTGTATGTCAAAGAAATGACGCATGACGACGCGTTCGCCGTGTCGCTCATCTCGGTCGCGGAGTATGCGCCTATCTTCATCTTCTCGTTCATCGGGGGGACGTTCGCGGATCGCTGGCGGCCGAAAAGGACGATGGTCAGCTGCGACTTGCTCAGCGCGGGCTCTATTCTCGCCATTCTTGTCGCCTTGACGTACGGCTCGTGGAAAGTGGTATTCTTCGCGACGCTGGTATCTTCGATCTTGTCGCAATTCTCTCAGCCGTCCGGCATGAAGCTATTCAAGCTGCATGTGCCGGAGCACTTGGTGCAGAAGGGCATGTCGGTCTACCAAACGCTGTTTGCCGTGTTCATGATATTCGGTCCTGTCGTCGGCATGTTCGTCTTCCAGACTTACGGGATCGAAACGGCTATCGGCATTATGGGCATCGCCTTCCTGTTATCGGCCGCATCGCTCTCCTTCCTTCCGCGTGATCGACAGGAGAATGAAGCGAAGCAGCACACGCAGGTGGTGGCAGACATGAAAGCGGGGTTCCGCTACATTCGGAATAACGCCATCCTTCGCAAGCTCGGCGGCAGCTTCTTTGCCGTAGGACTCGGCTTTGGCCTGATTCAGCCGATGGGAATCTTCCTCATCACGGAACGTCTCGGAAGACCGGATTCCGACTTGCAGTGGTTCGCGTTGATCAATGGCGTCGCCATGATTATCGGAGGCGTGCTGGCGATGGGCTTCGCGAGCAAAGTCTCCCCGCAGAAGCTGCTTACCTTCAGCATGGTCATCGTCAGCTTGACGATTATCGCCATGGGCTTATCCACGAACTATGCGCTGACGCTAGGGCTGCAATTCGTAAGCGGACTGGCATTCCCGTGCATCAATATCGGAATCAACACGATGATGATGAAGAACACGGAGGATTCGTTTGTGGGCCGGGTAAACGGCATCCTGAGTCCGTTGTTTACAGGCTCCATGGTCGTCATGATGCTGTTTGCCGGCGGCATTAACGACGCGTTCTCACTCGCCGCGGTGTATGTCCTTGGCGGTCTGTTCGTCCTCGCGGGCTCGGTTGTACTGGTACCGCTGTTCAAGCTGAAGGACGTCGTTCCGACTGGACAAGAGAAAGCAGCCAGCAGCTAGCCCAATGCGATATTAACTGCGATAGTAGATGCGAGAGAACAGATGCGAGATAGCAAATCGCAACGCTATACGAGCACAACACAAAAACCTTCTTCGGCCGCAGCTGCGCCAAAGAAGGTTTTTGGCATTTTCGGAGGGTTGTCCCGTTGGCAAGGATAACCTTGCCTAGTCCAATCGGAAACCCTGACTTTCCAAAAAGTCTCGCATATGCGGCCGCAGATTCTCCAAACGGAACCGGGCAGACATTTCCTTCGACCAGACGGAGGATCGCCCTCCCCCTGTGCGCCGTGCGTAATACTCGGCCATGACTGAGTCGTACGCGTCGATGCCCTCCGCGAAGCCGGCTTCGGAATAGGCCTCCTCGTGATACACGATCGATACCGGCAGCCTCGGCCGCAGATCGGGCGCTTGATCCGGCGTGCCGACGCACATGCCGAACACCGGATACACCAGCTTCGGTAAGTTCAGCAGCTCGGCGACTTCGCGAGGCCGATTGCGAATGCCGCCGATATAGACGACGCCGAGCACCAGCGATTCCGCGGCAACGGCCGCGTTTTGAGCCGCGAGCGCGCAATCTACGGTTGCCATGATGAAGGCTTCCATATTCGACGGCAGCTCGATCCCCTCCGCCTCCGCCGACCTTCTGACTGCGGACTGCAGCCGGTTCAAGTCTGCGCACCATACGAGAAACAGCGGTGCCTGCTCGACGTGCTTCTGATTACCCGTGAGTTCCGCCAACCGTTTGCGCTTCTCTTCGCCGCGGACCCCGATGACGCTGTACGCCTGAATATTGGATGAGGTGGATGCCGCCTGTGCCGCGCTCAAGATTGCCCTCAATTGCTCGTCAGTGACCGGATCCGGCGTAAAGCTTCGAATGGAGCGGTGCTTCTTTATGAGAGAGATGATTTCGTTCATGGTGTAGACCTCCTTGTATTCACGTATGCATGTTACCCGTTATCAGCAAACCAGTATCAAAAGGACTTAATCCCGTTCGTCCTCGTCCCCTTCGTCATTGAACAGCTCCTTCAACACCCGTCCCCGGTTGTCCAGAAACCGCCTCGTCACGATGTAATGGAGCGTATCCTCATAGCGAATTTCTCGGACCGGCACCGAATCGAAATCATAAATCCGCGCATCCGGATAGCCAAGCAGAATCGGAGAATGCGTCGCGACGATGAACTGGGCCTCTCCCTCCAGATCGTGCATAATGCGCATGAGCGCCAGCTGCCTGGCCGGCGACAGCGCCGCCTCGGGCTCGTCGAGCAAATAAATCGCCCGTTTCCCGAAACGATGCTTGAACAACGAAAGGAATGCTTCGCCATGGGACTGCGCATGCAGCGAACGTCCCCCGTAGGATGGGAGCGATTCCGGCATGGAGTCGATGTGGGAGGCAAAGCTGTAGAACGTCTCGGCTCGAAGGAAGAAACCGTTCGTGATCTTCGGCAGCCAGGACAGACGAATATGCCCGCCGAGCGCGGATCCGGAAGCATCCACGTCATACGCGTTGTTGCGCCCGCCTCCGGCCGTGTTGAAGCCGCACTGGTAAGCGATCGCTTCGAGCAGCGTCGACTTGCCGGATCCGTTCTCCCCTACGAAGAACGTCACGTTCGACTCGAAAGTTAATGACGTTAATGATCGAATCACCGGAATCGAGAACGGATACTGCCGCTGATCCATCTCCTCTCGGCGGTCAATCGTAATGCTCCTTAAGTACATGCTCTCAGCTCCTAAGCTTCTTCTTCCTTCCGGTCCATCCGGAGCAGCATCGTAGACGATACGATATTACAGACCAACATCCAGATCAATACGCCCGGTACGCCGGCTAATACTCCCCAAGGACCATATGCCTGCATGCCGCCTATTAAGCCGAATAGAGCAGCGGCCGGAACGACGAGCCAGAACCGCACGCGCTTAGCCGAATTGCGAAGCGACGCATCCGTCCAGCGGAACTGTCTGAGGAACGGTTCGGCGATCATGCCTCGCCAGTGGGAGATGACCCAGCTCGAGAGCAGCAGCAGCAGCGCGACAGCGACGAAAGGCTTGATTACCTCAGGCGAAAGAAAGACAGCCGCAGCCGAAACGAAGATAAAAATCAGCCATGTGCGAACGAGCGGCAGCCGCCGAATGAACGCTTTGATAATCATCTCGCCGAGAATCGTCTCGCCGTTGAACGTCTTGAAGATCCGATTCGAGCGGCGGAGCAAGATCGGCCGGCTGAGCTTGACGCGCGGTTTCCGCTGAATGACGTTCCGCAGCAAGAGCTGCGTGCTGGCCAGCCTCGCGAGCTGTTCCTGCTGCACATCGGACTCGAAGGTATCTCTTGCACGCAGCTTGACGCGAAGCAAGAACACGATTGTCGCCACGCCAATGAGTATAGGAACAAGCAGCTCGAGCGGCGATGTACCGAGCACGATCATCGGCACGAGATACGTACCCGCGAGCAGGAGCATGGACGCCGTCTTCATCGCCCATTTGCGAAAGCCAGAGAATCTAGCCTCGATCATATTTCTGCCGAATGCCCCAATAATAGCCCATATCCAAGTGAACAGCATCATCGCGATCATGGCCGATGCCGAGAAATGATGGACCGCCAGGAAGAACGGGAACAATACGGCATAGATTAGCACAGTCACGACGAGCAGCGTCAGCGCTGTATAGACCGCTCCCCGCCGGAGCAACCCTCTGCCCCACGACTGTTTCTGCAGCAAGAACAACACGTCGGCTTCTTCCGTAAACGTTCGAAGTCGGCCCAAGAAGATGACGATGAGCGGCATGCGTTCGCCAGTCCATAGCGGAAGCTTGACGAGCCAATCCGCCGGATGATGCCATAGATCCAAATAAGTGCCGCCGCCGATCCACAGCAGCGGAAGAATGAAATACACCCAAACCGTCCAGTCCAGCGCGGTCCGCCACGCTTTCCACTGCTCCAGCCAAAACCGGCCCAGCCTTCGCCTGAACAAGGTACCGATGCGCCAATTTACCATCTGCTTCTCCATTCCATACCTCCTATGTCAGCGCATAGAAGCAATCGGTCAGCGGCGCGTCGACGGCGCACCCTGCTTGCTCCCGGACCTGTTCGAGCGTCCCTTGCGCCACGACGGATCCTCCGTTTATGAGGATAATGCGATCACAGATTTTCTCGGCGGTATCGAGCACGTGCGTGCACATCAATACCCCGGCGCCACGTCGGCGTTCATCCTGCAGCAGCTCAAGAAAATCCCGCGTTGCCCGCGGATCGAGACCGACGAACGGCTCATCCACCACGTATACGTCCGGCCGCAGCAGGAAGCCGATGATGAGCATCATTTTCTGCTGCATCCCCTTCGAGAAGCCGGTCGGCAGCTTATGCCGCTCGCCCGACAGGCGAAACCGCTCCAGCATCCGCTCCGCCCGCTCCAGGAACGTCCGCTCATCCAGCTCGTACGCGGATGCGGCCAGCTGCAGATGCTCCCACAGCGTCATATATTCATAGAGCACCGGCTGCTCCGGCACATAAGCATAACGTCCTTGTTCGCCGCCGAACGTCACGTTCCCGTCCACGCTGCGCAGGAGGCCCAGCAGCGACTTGATCGTCGTGCTCTTGCCTGCGCCGTTCGGACCGATCAGGCCGACTAATTCTCCCGCTTCTATCGAGAATACGATATTTCGGATGACATCCGCATCCGCCGCGTATCCGGCTTTCCGAATCTCTACGTCTAGCACAGCCACGATTTCATTACCTCCAACCGGCATTGCCGTCTTTTACGATCGATTGCCGTTCCAATCTGGCAACCGTCATTCGCTTGCTTATGATGAAATCATACCACTCCGAGACAACCTTGTCCTACTATAAGCATCTGGTATAACTAACGTCAACGTCAACGGCAGCACCAGAAGGATCGCATGGTAAAAAGGCCGCCAGCAACGGCAGCCTTAGGAAGCTATACTAAGCTAAATATAAGAACCCAGATCCCACACATGCTTCGTGCAGGTGCCCTTCTCCGTGAATATAAAGCTGAATTCCGCCTCCCTGCTCCGGCGGATAAGCTGAACGAGCATCACATTCTCGCCCTTGCGAAGCGTAATTCCTTCCAAATGACGGTTCTCGGCCGTCCACCAATCCGCATGCTCCGACGCGCTGATGCGTTCCCCGTTCAGCCACAAGGCGTACGCGTCGGAATGGCCGATCTGCAAGTGAACCGTCCGATCCTCGGGACAGTAGATACGGCGTTCCGCCCAGATCGCGCACGGCCCTTGGAAGCCGATCAGCTCGGAGAACAGCATGCGGTCTTCGTGAATTTGAACGAGGCGTCCGGAAGAACCGCCGCCAGCCGCGGGATGATGCCCGGCATCGTCGTCCGGCTGCGTATTCAGGTGATATTGCCGTACGAGGTCATCCGTTTCGTTCTTCGTGCCGGCCGGAAAATGCGGATAATACCACTCGCCGAGCTCCGTGTGCGGCAGCACGGCGGCATTGCGCCAATACGGTCCGTATACCCGCCACTGCTGCGCGCCGTTCAAGCCGAACGAACGGTCTTGCTCGCATGAACCGTCGCTCCAGGTCGCTTCGATTCGGTTATGCTCGTGCACCACGCCTATGGATAACGGAACCTCGATGGAGAGCGGGACCGCCACCGACTGGTTTCCTTGCAGCTCGACGCGCTTGCGAAGGCTGCCTCCCCGCTCCGCTGTCAGCCATCCATCCGGCAGCCGAACGGACAACAGGCCCTGGCGGTAATGCGCCGTACGGTTGCGTACGACGATATCGATGCGCTTCTTCATCCCTGCGCCGATAACGGGTATGCCTCCGTAATCGATCGCGATTTCGATTTCCGCGGGTTCAGCGGATAATGGCAATGGCTCGATATCGGGCGCGTCCAGGATGCTGATCGTGGTATTTCGCGACGCCGCGACCGCCAGGCCCACTCTGCACGTGTCCGCGGCCAAGTCTTCCAGCTTGTTGCTGACGCGCGTGACGTCGACGCTGAGCTTATAGCTGGTATCGTAGAAGTTATGCTTATCAATGAGGTAGTTAGCGCCGTTAATAATGCCGAGCAGCGCGCCGGCCGTCGCGCAGCTGCAGTCCGTGTCGAAGCCGCAGTTCAAGGCGATCATCGTCGTTCGAATGAAATCGCCCTCTCCCTTCAGCAGCGACAGGAGCGTGAAGCCGATATTTTGATACAAATTCGTGCAGTCGGGATGTCCGTAATCGCGCAGAATGAGCGTCCTCACTTCCTCCCAGCGCTCCGTCGTCCCGCACCAAGCGATCGTATCCTCCGCCAAGCCGCGAATCCGGCTGCCTTCGGGCAAGTATGGCATGCCTACGGCGAGCAGCAGCGACAGATCGGATTCGAAGAAGGCCTCCGCTTCCATCGCGGCAAGAAACTGCTCGGCGAACACGGAATCGCCTTCATGGTCAAGTACGCCGTCGAGCGACGCATATGCAGCCGCAAGCGCCGGGTTTCCCGGACTGATGCAGGCCCATATCTCCGAACGGATGGGACAGCCCATGCCGTTCACGTAATAACGGTTGTTGAACCCGCCGGAATAGGGCGGATAAATACCCCTTGCGTAATTCTTCATGAAGTACGCATACTCGCCGGGCGCGTAGGGGCATTGACGGTAGAAAGCATCCGCCAAGTCCATGGAGGTGATATGCACGCCTTTCTTCTCCACGACCTCGAGCCACAGCACCTGCAGGTCCAAGTCGTCGTTCGCGAACATTTCTTCGATCGCCTTGGGGTCGTACTCGTAATGAAACAGCTCTTTGCGGCCCTCATAAGGCGCGCCGATCGTACCGGCGATGCTCTTGCCGAGCCAAGCGCCGTACACCTTATCCAGATATTCCTGATACGCCAATGTTCGGTTGGCCAATGCGAATCTCTCCTGTCGTATGGCATGCGATTGCGATCCAACATGAGTATAGCGCTTCGGCATTAGGCTCGCTTGCACGATCTGTTGATGCATTTGCAGGATTCGACTATTATTCTAGGAAAGGCATTCAGGAATGAAAGAGAGGCGTATTCAGACGATGACCAGACTGATATCGGCTGCCGAATGGGGCGGCCTGCCTTACTTCTCCGCTGCCTTCGATCAGTACGGCTGGGAGCGCAGGGAAGAACCTTGGGAGTTCCCGAAGCCGCCCGAGACGGGGATGTCCCGCTACGAGCACGATGCGGCGCGTAAGCGCTATCTTCGCTCCATGCCCTTCCATCATCTCCTGTTCTTGACGTCCGGTGGCATTCGGTACGAGACGGAAGACCAAACCTTCGCCGTCGAAGAGGGCCAGCTCGTGCACGCCGCTCCCAGCCGCCTGCACCGGATGGTATCGGACCGGCCTTTTCGCTACGTCTGGATTCATTACCGGCTGTTCGTCCCCGAACCGGTCTTCTCGGCGCGCATTGCCGCGTCGGACGCGCCGCAAACCGGCCCGATCGGTTCCGTCAGCGGCCTGATCGAAGCGACGGTCGATCTGCCGATCCATATCGTCCCGCGCGATCCCGAGCCGATCCGCCAACATATGATCGGCATCGTGAACGAATGCTTCGCGCAGGAATACGGGCATGCCGCCGCGGCCCAGGGCCATCTCCGGCTGCTGCTGACCTCGCTCGCGCGCGAAGCGATGCGGAATCAAAGTCTATACAGAACCGTCAGCAGCGATTCGCTGATCGACGAATCGCTCGCCTATATTCATGCGCATTACGCCGAGCCGCTTCGCGTGGAGGACCTCGCCGCGGCCGTAAATTTAAGCAGCGGGTATTTCATCGCCCGGTTCAGAGAAGCGACCGGTTTCAGTCCCGTCGATTACGTCATCCGAATGCGCCTGAATCAAGCCAAGAAATGGCTGCAGCGCAGCTCCTGTTCGCTGACGGACATCGCGGAGCGGTGCGGCTTTAATTCCCTCTCTTATTTCAGCCGCCTCTTCCAGCGGGCCGAAGGCTGCGCGCCGAGCGAATACCGCAGAAGGTTCCAAGCCGGGCTGTCCCTTTAGGCGCAGCTCATTCCTTGACGGAACCGAGCATGATGCCGGATATAAAGTACTTTTGCAGGAACGGATAGACGCATAGAATCGGAATCGATGCCACGAAAACCTGCGCCGATTTGATCGTCCGGTCGGACACCATGCTCATGAGCTTCGCATACTGCTGCGTCATGACCTGGGAGTTGGACTGCACCAGAATCGTCTGCAAATACGATTGCAGCGGATAATGCTTCTGGTTGTTCATGTAGATCAACCCGTCGAACCAGGCATTCCAATGGCCGACCGCGATGAAGACGATCAACGTCGCTATAATCGGCATCGACAAGGCCAAGTACAGCTGTCCCAGGATGCGAAAATGTCCCGCTCCGTCCATGAACGCCGACTCCTCGATCTCCTTCGGAATGTTGCGGAAGAAGTTCGACAGCAGCAGCACGTTGAACACCGACACCGCGCCGGGCAGCACCAGCGCCCACATGGAGTCAAGGATCCCCGTATATTTGACGATCATGAAGGACGGCACGAGTCCGCCGGAGAACAGCATCGTGACGACTAGATACCAGGCGAACGTCGATTGATGCTTGAACGACGCCTTGTTCTTGGATAGCGGATAAGCGATCAAGATCGTCAACAGCATGCTGACGACCGTACCCAGCACGACGCGTTCCAGCGACACGCCCATCGCGGTCCAATATTCCGATTTGTTTAAAATATACGCATAGGACTTGAACGTCCATTTGACAGGCCACAGCGTCACTTCTCCCGCGTTGACCGCGCTGCTGGCGCTTAACGATACCGACAGCACATGAAGCATCGGCACGACGCAGCTCAGCGAGAACAGAATGAACACCAACCCGTTAAGCGACGCGAAGACGCGCCTTCCCATGGAACGATTCTGCATGATTCCCCGCCTCCCTTCCTAGAAGATCCGATGATCCGAAATTTTGCGCGCGACGTAGTACGAGACCGAGATCAGCACCAGGCTGACGACCGAGCGGAACAAGCCGATGGCCGAAGCCAGCGAATATTGCGATTGCTGCAGCCCCATCCGGTAGACCCACGTATCGATGACGTCGCCGGTCGAATAGACGAGCGGACTGTAGAGCATCAGCACCTGCTCGAAGCCGGCGTTCAGAATGTACCCCATGCTGAGCGTCATCATGAGAATAATGGTCGACTTAATGCCCGGAATCGTAATGTGGATGATCTGCTTGAAGCGGCTCGCGCCGTCCATGACCGCCGCTTCGTACAACGTCGGATCGATGGTCGTAATGGCGGCCAGAAACACGATCGTGCCGAAGCCGGTCACCTGCCACGTCTCCGTGCCGACCAGCAGGAACGGGAACAGCGCGGCTTTCGACAGGAACATAATCGGGGCGATGCCCAGTTTGCCGAGCAGCACGTTGATCAGCCCTTCGCGCGAGAGCAGGTCGCGAAGGATGCCGCCGAGGATGACCCACGAGAGAAAATACGGAAAATAGATGATCGTTTGCACGACGCGCCTGAATAATTTGGACAGAATCTCGTTCAGCAAGACCGCGATGACGATGGCGGCCAGCGTCTCGACGATAATTTTCATCGAAGCGATGAAGAGCGTGTTGAGCACGACCTGCTTCACGTCGGGGATGTACATCAAGCGGCGGAAATTATCGAACCCGACCCAATCGGAGCGCAAGAAACCGAGACTCGGCTCGAACCGCTGGAAGGACATCACGACTCCGAACATCGGAAGATACGCATAAATGAACAGTACGACGACCGGCGCGATCAGCATGGCGTACAAGGCCAGCTGTCTCCGCGGAATCGTAAACGCTTGCAGCAATTTCATGGTTTCCCTTCACTCCCATTCAGCGTCTCGCGCGTCCGCGCGGATAACAAAGCCCGCGGATGCAGCATCCGCAGGCCGTTGCCGCGAGCGTCGTGCTTTATTTGCTCTCGAACCATTTCTGGATGCTGTCCTTGTTCTTCGCTTCGAACCATTTGTTGACGCCCGGATAGACCGCGGACATGTAGAGCGCGTCGTATTGCTTCAGGAAATCGTCGTACTGGGCGATGTCCCCGCCCTTCACCACGTTCAGGAACATGACGTCGTATGCCTTCTTGATGATCGGCGCGTTGTCGATCATCTCTTGCGTCGGCATCGCGGTGTACTCGTTCATTTGAAACGCTTTGTTCTTGATGTAACTGTCGACGACCGCAAGGCTGCCTTGGTCGGTATAGGACAAGTAAGACGGGAAGCCGGCTTTGTCGTTCTTGTCGGCGTAAGCTTTCGCCTGATCGTAGAAGAGCTTGTCGGATTCCGGCATGCCGTCGGCCTTGCCCGTCTTGAACGCATTACCGACGACTTCGAACGCTTCGTAGTTAAACGACGGATTATATACAGGCATCGGATATGCGAGGAAGATGCCTGAATTATCGACCGGATCGGTGTTGTATTTGCCGAACTGCATCGTCTCCGGGTTGTTGTTCAGGTCGTGGAACAGGTTCTCCATCTCGACGAGCGCTTCCGGATGGGCTGCGCCTTTCTTCGCGACGCTCACGCCGAGCACGGTCGCCGCCGTTACCGAAGATTTGGCCTGCTCGCCGTCCGCCGACGGTATGGCGACCGGCAGCCATTTGGAGTCCGGATGCTTGTCGAGGTTCAGGTTAAGCGGCCACCATGCGTCCCACAGTCCGCCGAACACGATCGAGGACTGGTTATTGACGATCGATTCGTTGTACTTCGCATCGTCGAACGTCGCGAAATCCGGATTAATGTAGCCCTTCTTGTAATAATCCTGCAGCTTGAGCAGCGCTTTGCGCGTATTCTCCCTGTGCTCGGGACCGAACATGCCGTCTTCCAGCTCGCCCTTGCCGTTCTCGACCCAAATATTCGGATAGGCATGGAACATATTGAAGAAGGCGTCGCCGATGCCCCAGAACGTCGAAGCGATGTTCGCGTCCTGCAGCGCGATCGGATATTTCTCGCCGCCGCTGTTGTCGTAATCGTTGTTTTTGAACGCATCGAGTATCTTATCCAAATCGTCGACCGTCTTCGGCAGCGTCAATCCTGCCTTCTGCACGTTGTCCGAGCGCATCCATAGCATGAAGCCGGAATCGTGGTACGTCTGTCCGTTTGGAATGCCGTACACCTTGCCGTTCCTCGTGACGCCTTCGAGCAGGCCGGCATAGTCGCCCGTCAAGTATTTCTTCATATATTTCGTGCTGTAGTCCTTCAAGACTTGCGTTAAGTCCTCCAGCTGCCCGGTCGAAGCCAACCGTTCGAACTGCGATGGCGAGACGTAGAAGAAATCGGGCAAATCGCCGCTCGCGATCATCAGGTTCATCTTCTCTTCGCCCTGCGCTCCGGGCGACGTCCAATTGAATTTCATGTTAATGCCGAGCTTCTCCGACCATGTACGCGTGTAAATATTGCTTTCGAGCGTGTCGGGCTTCTTGAGGTTGGATGCGACCTCGTTGTTCGTATGCACGGTCGTGACCGTAATCGGCGGATCGAATTTGCCGAACGGATCTTTCGTCGGCTCCGCGTTCGGATCGAGCAGCTTGGCGATATCCGTTGCCGATCCGGAAGAATTCGAGCCGGAAGCGTTCGAGCCGGAGCCGGCAGAATCGTTATTGCTGCAAGCGGACAACGAAATCGTTAATGTAAGGCAGACTGCAAGCGAAACCGGTTTTACGAGAAGTTTCTTCTTCATCATGCAGATTTCCCCCTGTACGGGCTCGACGATCCCCGTCATTTGTTTGATGCTTCCTTTATTGCCCGCATTGCATGTTCCTGCGAAATGACTCTGTTCCGGCGATACCTGGTGTAAGCATTTCCTCGGGAACGATGTAAGCGCTTTAAGTTCTGATTGAATTATAGAGCACCCGCTGGTGGCAGGATTGTATAATCAGGCGCGCATTTGTATAATTGTCAGAAAAAAATAGACGGCACCCTTCCGGGAGCCGTCTAGTCATTCCATATAAAGAGGCAGCGATTCTATTCTGTTAACAGCCTCTTAACAGCCTTTCATCTGTCTCTTGTTTATCTATTGTCTATCTCTAGCCTACCTCTTGCCCATCTCTTGCCTATCTCTTGCCTATCTCTTGCCCGTTTTTTATTTACCTTACAGAACCGATAATACCCGACATGCTATTGGATATTCCCATAACCCGGGTCCGCGATTTGTAAATTAATACTGCAGTAATCATGCATTTATTGGAACGCATGCCCTTCGCGGTAATCTTGAGGCGTCAGCGACAGATGCGCCTTGAACGCCTTGGAGAAATGCGCCCCGTCGTAGAACCCGCTGACGACGGCGATTTCCGTAATCGGCATGTCCGTCGTCTCCAATAGCCGCTTGGCGATTTCGACGCGCGCGGTCAAGATATATTTGCCGATCGTCGTCCCGGTCACCGTCTTGAAGAGTTGATTCAAGTACCGTTCATTGAGCGAATGGCGGGCTGCCACTTCGGGAAGCAAAATTTTGCCGCCCGCGTCAAGCCGCTCCTGAATATCCTCGATGACTTGGCGGACGATCGTCTCATGCCGGTTAGGCTGTCCGGTATTCTCGAGTTGCTCGACATACATCCGCGCGAAGAAGTGAAGGAAATAATATTTGGCCAGCACGGATTTCTGGCGGTCCATGCGCAGCTCGGCAATAAGCGCCCGAAAGTCCGTCTGCAGACCCGGCATGGACAGCGGCGCTTGGTCGAGCTTCAGCTGCCCGAGCAGCTCCCCGATCTGCGCGTTCAACGCCGGCGAGTCGAATCGGAACATGACATAATACAAATCGAAGGCACCGTCCTCGCAGCAGCTGCTTCGTACGTTATCCGGCACGTAGATCAAATCGCCGTGCTTGAAGTGCAGCGTGCGCTTGTCCTGAACGACCGTGTTCGTCCCCCGGGTATAGTAATTCAATTCGAATCCCGAACCCGAGCCGTTCCACCCTCTGTCTCGCCAGAAGCCGAAGGAATGAATCGAGAACCGCTGCCATTCAGAATCGAGTAATTCAATGACCGACTTCAATAGCGATGTGGATTTGGTCTCGTTGCTCCGCATGGTGATCCTCACTTTTTTCTTACAATTTTACAATTGATAGTCCATCTTTACAATACGTATGCCGTAATGTGATCTATACTCGGTTCATATTCACTAGTCCCATCAAGAGAAGAGGATGTGAAGCATGAAGGACATGAATGGCCTTATTACACAAGCAGATAAAGAATTTTACAAGGAGAACGGTTATTGGGTCAGCCCCGTCCTGTTCAGCGAGCATGAGATCGAGGAGCTGCGCCGTGCCCACGAGCGTATCTGGGCATTCGATTACGACGGCGACGGCTATCCGCTTGACGAATGGCGTCCGTCGAACAACCCGAAGATGCTTCGCAAGATCGACAATTCCTGGTGGATCAACGACGCCGTGCGCGCTGCGGTGACGAATCCGACGCTCGGCAGGCTGGCCGCCGGGCTGATGGATAGCAGTGAAGCGAGATTGTGGTACGACCAGGTCATCTACAAGCCGGGAACCGGCACGGGCGAGAAAGACGCGCTATCCCCGGGCAACGTCGGCTGGCATCAAGATTATATCTATTGGCAGTGCACCGATACCGACAATTTGGTTACGGCTTGGATTGCGCTGCAGGATACGGATCTATCGAACGGCTGCATGTCGGTCGTCCCGGGCTCGCATAAGTGGGGCCTGCTGGCCGGCAGCGACGCGTTCTTCAATCGCGATCTCGAAGCGGTCAAAGACCGCATCGCCCAGGAATCGGGGAAGCAGTGGAAGGAAGTGCCCGTCACCTTGAAAGCCGGCCAAGCCAGCTTCCACCATGCGCTCACGATACACGGCTCCGGCCAAAACTATTCCGAGGACCCGCGTCTCTCCGTCGTCGCGCACCTCATGCCTCACGGCATGGCGTACAAGAAGCACGGCCGTCATAACGTCGATAACATCCGGCTGCTTGGACCGCGTCCGCAGGAAGGACAGCGGTACGATAATCAGTATTTCCCCCTGCTCTATTCCGAGAACGCCGAGAACGAATAATTCACGGCCTGAAGAAGGCTTAACGGAGGTAATCGACCATGAAAATGACATTAACGGCCGAAGAAATCAAAAACGGACGCCTCGAACCGGAGAAGCTCGCGATCGCGATCGAACAAGTGAAGGCGAACGGCTACATCGTATTCGACAAAGTCTATGGCGAAGAGCAAATCGCGGAGCTTCGCGCCGCGTTCGATCCGTTGTTCGACGAATATATCCAGCGCTGCGGCTACAATACCGGCACCAACCGCGCCCAGATGCACCTGCCGTTTCAAGCGCCGTTCAACGATCCGTCCATCATCGAGCACCCGATAGCCTTATCCGTTATCGACGGCCTGCTCGGCGAGTACAGCAAGATCACGTATTTCGCTTCGGACACGCCGATGCCGGGGTCGGACTACCAGGCGGTGCACTGCGACATTAATCCATTATTCCCGGATATGTCCGTTGCGCTTCCCCCGTTCAGCCTCGTTTTGAATATTCCGCTCGTCGATACGACCGAAGAGAACGGCCCGCTCGAAGTATGGCCCGGCGGCACGCATCTGCACGGCGACCGCGCGAACCAGGATACGCTCGGCGGCATCGTCAATCCGCACATGCATATCGTCAGAGCCTCGGAATACATGCATTCCGAGAAAGTCTACATGTCCGCGGGATCCATCGTCATCCGCGACATCCGGATGTGGCATCGCGGCACGCCGAACCGTTCCGCTTATCGCCGCACGAATATCGCGCTGATCTACAATCGCGATTGGTTCGGAACCGGCTATTCCATTCCAATTCCGCGCGAAACGTACGACAGCCTGCCGAAACGCTCGCAGCAGCTGCTTCGCACGGAGAAGGTCGGGTATCCGGTGAGAATGCCTTGGGAAATGTAGGCTAAGCATAGGAGACGAGGCATACAGCAGCGCATGAAAGTAGTTTGATTGGCCTTGCGTAATTCGAAACAGCCCGTTCAATGATGAACGGGCTGTTTCATGGTTGTTCTTGCGGTTACTGAACTAATGAATGCCCTCTCTGATCTAGCAGCCGGACGAGAGAACCCGCGGTAGCATAAAAACGATGGTGCGATACGCCGATAGAAGGTATATTGAAAGAACAGCTATATTCGCCTTAAACGAGCCTATCTGCGGATTCGATATATGAATTGCGACTTGCGTGCAACGTTCGTCATGATAGCGACAATCACGGAGGATGATGAATGATGCCATGGAGATCCGAATACGAAGAAGAACTCATCGCCGTGTTCCGCGAGGCGGAGCATCTGATCGAAGCTTACCCCGCGCCATTGAACGCGAAAGGCCTCTCTTACATGCAAGCCTTCAATCCCCTCCATCCATCCAGCACCAAGAATCATATTTGTTACCTGCTCCCGTTCTGGATGAAGCCAATTACGAACCTGGAACCCCAAGTATACCGGCAGCTCTCGCTCGCGAATGTATTCGTCATGCTTTACTTTTTCATCCAGGACGATCTCATGGATACGGCGCCTGTCGATTGGAAAGAGAAGCTGGCGCTCGGCAATCTATTCCATCTGAACCTGCTGGATCTATATCGAGGTTTATTTGAGCATGACTCGCCGTTCTGGGGCCGTTTCCGGGATTATGTGACGGACTGGTCGTTGGCCGTCGCGTATGAACAGCCGACGAGCAGCTTAAACCCGGCCCAGTTGGCCCGGAAAGCCTCCCCCGTCAAACTGGCGAGCACCGGTGCGCTGCTGCTGGCTGAGCGCCCGGATCTTGAACCTGTCGTATGCGATGCCGTCGATCTTGTGCTCGCCACATTGCAATTCTCGGATGATTGGGCGGACTGGGAGGAAGATTTCGATCTGAAGAGCGCGAACAGCCTTGTCGGGATGATTTCCGCCGAGCGAGATGCCGAGGCCGCTCCTCTAACGAAGAATGACGTGAAGAACGCAATTTACGTGAACGATGCCCTTACCCGATATGCTCAACTGGCCCAAGCGAATAGTCATGCACTGGACAAGCTTTCGCTTCCGCTCCCTCACCTCGTTACATTTCAAGCGAATCTGGCTGACCATTTGACAGCTACGTCGCAGCGTTTGGCACAAACGAAGCGGCAACTGTTGGATGGTGGATTTTCGTATTTGTTGTCGAATGCCATGCCTGCTCGATCCGGTCATTAATGTACGTACAATAGCCGCATCAACAGCAATCCACCTTGCCACGGTAAGGAAAAATCAAACCAATCCGCCTCGAAGAATCGTCCTGGAGCGACGATTCTTTTTTATATCTTTTGTCATATATTAGCGAAAATAGCACTAGATTGAAAGACCCATTAATGGTACACTCTTCCTGATAAAATATTCCTACTAAAAGGTGCGTGTCGACAATGTCCGAACAAGTAACAAGACAACAAATCATCGAGAAAGCCTGGTCCGACGAAGCATTCAAAGCCAAATTGCTGGCCGATCCGAAAGAAGCGCTAAAAGAAGCGTTCAACCTTTCGATTCCGGATGACATCGAAGTAGTCGTTGTCGAAGAATCGCCGAAGAAAGCCGCGCTGGTTATTCCACAGCATCCTTCTGAAGTATCCGCTGCTGACGGCATCGAAGCCGCTCCTTTCACGTGGTAACTTCCGTTCCTAATAGACTGCAATAACTAAACGCGAAGGTCATATGACCTTCGCGTTTGTTTGTATAAACCTGGCTGCCGGGAAACGAATCGTTGCCTCCGTCCCTACCCCCTTCTCACTCTTGTAAGTGAGCGTACCCTTCATCGCTTCAATAATTCGGAACGTGACCATAAGACCAAGCCCCGTGCCCTTCGACTTATTCGTGAAATACGGTTCTCCGAGCCGCTCGAGAATCTGATCGTCCATGCCCCCGCCGCTGTCAGCGATGTGGATGACAACATAGTCCTGCTCCTCATAGGCCCAAACGCGAACGAGTCCCGATCCTTCAAGCGCTTCAATACTATTCTTAATGATATTAATAATCGCTTGTTTTAACTTTGGTGAATTACCCATGATGCGCAGTGACCGCGGCATCTGAATCTCCAATCTCCCTCCTTGTAGATTGGCAAGGGGAATGATGATGCCTTCGACATGCTTGAATTCTTCCGCGAGATTAAGTTCTTTGACTTGTTCCATCTGCGGCTTAGCGAACGTCAAGAAATCGGTGATAATGACCGACGCCCGATCCAACTCTTCGATCGCCAGACGATAGTAATCGTCCTCGTTCGGAGCAGGCTCGTTGCGTTTCCCGAGCACTTGCAGCAAGCCTCTCGTGACCTGAAGCGGGTTACGGACCTCATGAGCGACCGAAGCTGCAAGTTGGCTGATAATTTCCATTTTCTCGGAACGCTGAAGCTCCGTGTTGTAAATTTCCAGTTCTCTCGAATACATAACGATCAGCTTATGCTGGTAAGCGAACCGTCTGCCGAGCACGACGATAAGCGACAGGACGAATGCGGTCAACCCCCACTTCCACCAGGACAATTCATAAGCTTGCTCCGAGGAATAGTACAAAGTCAGCTCCCCTACGCTGATGGCAGTGAAAGTGACAAGACCGCAAGCAATAATGATTGAATCGATATTTCGCTTCCATAACTGGCGGACCAACACCAGGAACATAAGAAGGAATTGAAGCAGCATGATGATGCCGATGCCTTTGATCGAAATGAACCTGTATAACGCCAAGAACGATTTGTCCGTGGCTACGTAAAGGATTAATGCGGCAACACTGCATGATGAGACGCCTGTGACTAACCGTCGGAAATTCTTGACAATGGACCTATAACCGCTTCCGAACAACTGCTCGAAGAAGATCATTAACGCAGGCAGAAACAGATAGAGGGAAAGATCGAACATGTATTGATACTGCTGTCCGTATTGTCCATAGAACGTATACAGGAATGGAGAATAACCGATCATCAACCCGCCGATGGGTAGGATAATGAAGGTAAGCGAGAGCCAAATCTTCAATTGCTGCCGATCTAGAAACACCGAGCATACGAGCATGACGAAAGCGACGAATATATAAGCACAGCCGATAATGATATCGAGAAGATCCTTCTTCGCATAATCGGTGGCCAGCTGCTGGTAATTCCCGAAACGGAGATCCCCGTCCAGACCTAGCCGGCTCGTATTGCTTTCCGCATGAATATAAAGCTCTTTGCCTGAATCATGCTTCTCTAGGCTAATCAGAACACGGTTCTTATCGAATTGATGCTCGTGTTCGGAATGAAATAGCACTTCTCCATCCAAATAGACCGTGACGTTCTGTCCGTAAATGCCTGGAAAGAACGCTCCGCTGTTGTTCGCAAGTTCCGGTAATTTCATGCGGATCCAAGCGGATTCCATGTTCTCCGGACGCAGCTTTATCGGTTCAGCGATCTGAATCTTCTGCCATGCCCCGGCGGCGGCCGCCTCTTCAGGTAAAGACGTTTCCTGGTCAGCGTGTTCCCATCTCATTTCCCATGAGGTCACGCTCGGCGACTCCAGCGAGGAAGCTGCCCATGCTGCCGGGCCTGGCAAGAGCGTAAACAAGCAAAACATTGCGATAAATACGGTTAGCATCGTTTTCAGCTTCATTCGGAACCTGCACCTCGGACTCATCGAATAGTTAATCTGTTTACCTTCACTACATGTTGAGTTTGACTTTTTATGACTTTATTCGACAATTTCAACACACACTCATATAGGCACTATGACTTACATATGGAATTCCTTATCCTGCATCTACCATCTATATTACCTCATATTTACAACGAATGGCACAAAAAAAAGCCGCAAAACCGCGGCTTTTTCATATTTTTAACTATTTTACCAAGCAAGACTATTCCTCGAATTCCACGTTGTGGTAAACCTGCTGCACATCTTCCAAATCCTCGAGCATGTCGATTAGACGCTCGAATTGCGCCTGCGATTCTTCAGGAATCGACACGTAGTTCTGAGCCATCATCGTTTGCTCGGCAACCGTGAAATCGGTAATGCCGGCCTGCTTGAACGCCTCCTGGACCGCTTGGAATTGATTCGGCTCCGCGTACACGATAACCGCCTCGTCCTCTTCGACGATGTCCCGGACATCGACGTCCGCTTCCATCATCAGCTCAAGCACGTCGTCGACTGTTTTGCCTTCGACGCCGATGACGGCTGTCGCGGTAAACATATAGGAGACGGAGCCGCTGACGCCCATGCTGCCGCCGCATTTCGTGAAGGCGGAGCGAACTTCCGGCGCCGTGCGGTTTACGTTGTTCGTGAGTGCATCGACGATCACCATGGAACCATTGGGACCGAAGCCTTCATAACGCAGCTCCACGTAATTGTCGTCGCCGCCGCCTTTAGCTTTGTCAATGGCGCGGTCAATGATCGCCCGGGGCACGTTATATGTTTTCGCGCGTTCCAGCACGAATTTCAAGGCTTGGTTGGATTCCGGATCCGGCTCGCCCTTCTTGGCGGCTACGTAAATCTCAAGACCGAATTTGGCATAAATACGACTCGTATTGGCATCCTTCGAAGCTTTCTTCTCTTTGATATTATTCCATTTACGACCCATCTTGGTTCATTCCCGCTTTCTTTGGATTTCAATAGCCTGCAAAAAAACATTCCGTTGTTTATTATTACATTTTCAGCACGGTCAGAACAAGCTTTACGGCGAAAAATGCGTTGAATTTCAGTGACAAGACGACAAAAAACCGGCTCCTCCGCAGGAACCGGTTTCTTTCAACGTAAATCTTCAATAATCTCGCTGGCTGCGCGTTCTCCGCTTTCAACCGCGCCGTTCATATAACCCTGGAACTCGATGGACGTGTGCTCCCCGGCAAAATGGCAATTGCCGAACATCCCCTCGCGCTCGCCTTCGATGCCGGCAAACTTCGTATACTGGCCGATTTTGCGATAGGAATAGGAGCCGAGCGAGTACGGATTGCCCAGCCAATAATCGCGTACGGCTTTGCCGTTCCACTTTGCCGATATTCCCGGGAGTACAGGCTCGATCTGCTGCAGGAACCGCAGGGCCCGCTCCTCCGCGCTTCCTGTCAGCATGCCTTCTCCGATACTGCCCCCCGTATAATCGACGAGCAAGCCTGCCATCCCCGGCTGCCCGCGGACGACGTCGAAGGTGTTCTGGTAGCCGGTATCGGCAATCGTATCCCCGTTCGAGCCGAGCGACAGCCAGTGGCGGTCCGCGAACTGCAGGTGCAGCTTGCTGTTCGTCCCCATGCCGAGCTCATGGATCGCATCGCGCTTCAGCGATCGGAACCCGGCTTGGCTGATGTCGACGGAGGAGCGAAGGATGGAGAACGGAACCGTGAGCACCACCTTGTCCGCTTCGACGACATCAATCTCCCCGCCTTGCTGAAAGGAAAGACGATAGCTGCCGTCTGCATTCTCGGCGATCGCGACAAGCCGGCGTCCGCGGACGATCGTTTGCTCGTCCAGCTTGGCGGCAAGCCGCCAGACCAATTGTTCATTGCCGCCTTGCACTTGGAATCGCTCGTCGGACAGGCCAAACATGCTGAACGCGTCAGCCTCCTCCATCAATCCATGCAAATAAAGAAAATTCAGCGCACTCTGCATGCCGGCTTCCGCCCCGTATTCGATCGTACAGGCAATGTCCAGCAGCCGCCCGAATCTCGAGCGCATTCCACCAGGGACCGACGCCTCGATCCAATCGGTGACGGACATCTGGTCCAGCTCCTGTCCGCGCCTAGTATGGAGGTTATACAGCGTCGGGAATCCCGCGGCTTGCAAATCGCGGTTGAGCGTCGGCAGAACAGCCTTGAAGTCTTCCGCTGCCTCGGCAAACGTGTATGGCTGATCGTCGAAGTAATAGCATGGCTCCGATCCCGGCGGCTCCGCCGCAAGCAAATCGGTCAGCTTCAACCCCAACTCCCTTGCGAGCCTTCGGATCGCGAGGTGGCCGGTATCGATGAGCATGCCGCCGCGTTCGGCGATCTGCCCTTCCTCAAAATCATCATACCGCGTGCTGCAGCGGCCCGCGGCTAGTTTATCATCCGCTTCATAGAGCATCGCTGTATACCCAGCCTGTCGAAGCCGGTACGCGCATGTCAGGCCTGCCAGACCGGCGCCGACAATCACAATTCGCGGCTTAGTTGAATTTGGTCGCATGCGTTTCTCCCACGACTTCGCCTCCGTCTGGAGCACGGGCTTCAACGAATAAGCCGCCTTCTCGTCGCTCTTCCCGTTTCCTCTCCGTTTCGCCGTCAACGTATGCCACTCTGACCATTCCCGGATCACTTCTTCTACCGGTAGCTTGCTATGGCTTGACCCGCTTGCGACGACAACCATTTCTCGCAGTAATCTAGCTAATGGCGTGCGCGGCATCCAATCATCCTTTGAAAACTCCGATTTGCTCGTCAGCATGAGTTGTCTTGCTACAGCATATGCGGTGCGCAAATGATAGGAAGTACGCGCTCGTCTGTTTTTCATAGAGTTATAGAATTGAATCATCGAGCAGGCTTCTGCGCAAACAAAAAAACGCCGGACAGATCCAATGGACCTACCCGACGCTTCGGGACCGCGCGGTGCGCAGTCAAACTTATTTCACTTCGACCATCCAGTTGAACGGATCTTCCAGCTTGCCGTATTGAATGCCCGTCAAGTTGGTGTACAGCTTCTCGGATACTTGGCCCGTTACGCCGCCGTTGATGACCAGCTTCTCGCCGAGCCAGTTCAACTCGCCGACCGGCGAAATGACAGCCGCGGTGCCGGTGCCGAATGCTTCCTCCAGCTTGCCGCTGCGGCCCGCTTCGTAGATTTCTTCGACGGAGAGCACCCGCTCCTCGACCGGGATGTTCCAATGCTTCAGCAGTTGGATCGTCGAATTGCGCGTGATGCCGTCTAAAATGCTTCCGTTCAGCGCCGGCGTGTAGACGGTGCCGTCGATTTTGAAGAATACGTTCATGCTGCCGACTTCCTCGATATACTTATGCTCCGCGCCGTCCAGCCAGAGAACTTGCGTATAGCCCTTCTCGTGAGCCGCTTCCTGCGCTTTGAGACCGGCTGCATAGTTGCCCGCCGTCTTCGCTTCCCCGACGCCGCCGATCATGGCGCGTACATAACGGGATTCCACGAAGATTTTGACCGGGTTGATGCCTTCCGGATAGTAAGCGCCAACCGGCGACATGATGATGATGAACTGATATTCATGCGATGGATGAACGCCAAGAAGAGGCTCCGTCGCAATGACGAACGGACGGATGTACAGCGAGTTGCCTTCGCCGTCCGGGATCCATTCCTGGTCGATGTTCGCGAGCGCCTTGACGGCTTCGATTCCCATTTCCACGGGAATGGGAGGAATGCTCATCCGATCGTTGGAGCGGATCAGGCGCTTCATGTTCATGTCGGGGCGGAAGAGCTGCACGCGGCCGTCTTCGGTGCGGTACGCTTTCAAGCCTTCGAACACGGTTTGGCCGTAATGGAACACTTTCGCGGCCGGATCAAGCGTGATGGGCTGGTAAGGCACGATGCGGGCTTGGTGCCAGCCTTGCTCGGACGAATAATTCATGATGAACATATGGTCCGTAAAATAGACGCCGAAGCCGAGTTTGTCCTGAGGCGGTTTTACTTTAGGCGAAGTCGTGCGTTCGATCGTGATCGGAGTAGATGCGATCATGGGAATCCCTTCTTTCGTCATATTCGTTGTTTAATTGCATTTTACTATGACCGTAGCTATATTAATAATATCTATTTTATCCATTTTGCATACCCTGAAGGTATGGAAAGGAGCGATTCCCATGGACTTGAAACAATTGAAATATTTCCTCGCCATCGCCGAGGAGAAGCAGATCACGCGCGCTGCCAAATTGCTTCATATGGAGCAGCCGCCGCTCAGCCGCCAATTGATGCTCATGGAAGAGGAGCTGGGCGCGAAGCTGTTCGAGCGCGGCCGGAAGCAGCTGACGCTGACCGCGGCAGGCGAGCTGCTCCGCTCCAAAGCCGAATCGCTGCTGGCGCAGCTCGACGAGACCATGCTGGAGGTCAAGGAATTAGAGGAAGGCGTCCGCGGCACGCTCTCGATCGGCGCCGTCGTATCCTGCGTGTCGATACTGCCGAAGCCCATCCAGCAGCTGCGTGCCGCTTACCCTCAGATTACGTTCAAAATTACCGAGGGTGACCATTTCCTGCTCGGCGAAATGCTGGAGAAACGTTCGATCGAGCTCGTCGTGTCGCGACTGCCGTTCGAAACCGGCATATTGCCGGCCAAGCTCGCGACCCTGCCTTTGCCGTCCGACCCTTATGTAACAGTCTTCCCCAGTTCTTGGGTGCCGCAATCCGGCGATGACAACCAAAGCATCAGCATGCATGAACTGGCCGAGTATCCGCTGCTGACGCTCAAGACGGACAAGACCATCCGCATGCACGAGCAAGTAGTGAACGAATTCAGACGTCACGGCTTGGAACCGAACATTATATGCGAATGCTCCAGCGTGACCGTTATCATGTCCTTGATCGCGTCCGGCATCGGCGTGACCGTGTTTCCCAAATCCATTCTTGCCTCCTTCCCGTATGGCGACGTGACCATGCTGCCTATCCGGGATGCCAACTTCCAATCGGATATCGGCATCCTGTGGCTGAAGGATCATCTGCTGTCGAAGCGCGCGCAGCATTTTATCGATTATTTCCAAACGCCTTCATCGTTGATTCATAACGTGCGCAAGAACGTATGAATCCGCTCCAGCGCCGCATCCAGTTGTGCCTGCGAGGCCGCATAGCAGCAGCGGATGAAGCCTTCCCCTTGCGCGCCGAACACGTGTCCGGGCACCGTGACGACGCCTGCATCATCGAGAAGACGTCGCGCGAATTCATCCGAAGAGAGTCCCGTAGGCGCGATCGACGGAAAGGCGTAGAACGAACCGAGAGGTTCATGACATGGAAGACCGATCTCTCGAAGCCCCGACACGAAGCGCTTCCGGCGCCCATCGTAGGACTCCACCATCCGATCCTTCTCTTCCAGCCCGTTCGTCAGTGACTCCAAAGCAGCGATTTGACCGATAATCGGCGCGCACATCGCGGTATATTGATGGATTTTGAGCATGACCGACACCAGCTCTTCGGGTCCGCATGTATAACCCACCCGCCAGCCCGTCATGGCGAATGCTTTGGAGAAGCCGCTGATGAGCAGCGTCCGCTCCTTCATGCCTGGCAGCTCCGCTATGCTTTCGTGCTTCCTTCCATACGTCAGCTCCGCATAAATCTCATCCGTGATGATGATCAAATTGTGCTCGACGGCAAGCTGCGCAATAGGCAGCCAGTCTTCGCGCGTCATGATGCCGCCTGTCGGATTATTCGGATAGCTCACCATGAGAATCTTCGAGCGCGGCGTTAGTTTGCTTCGCAGTGCATCGGCCGTCAGCTTAAACTGATCTTCGGCTCTCGTATCGATCGGTACCGTTACGCCGCCGAACAAGGCCGCAATCGGAGAATACGCGATGAAGCACGGCTCCGGAATCAAGATTTCGTCGCCCGGCGTAATCAAAGCCCGCAGCGCAAGATCGATCGCTTCGCTGCTGCCGTTCGTGACCAACACTTCGTCAGACGGTTCGTAGTTCAGCGCGAACGAGGAGGACAAGTAGTCCGCGATCGCTTCCCGAAGCTCCGGTAGCCCGGAATTCGGCGTGTACGACGTGCGCCCCTTCTCGAGCGCCAGGATGCAGGCATCCCGCACTAGCTTCGGCGTCACGAAATCCGGCTCGCCCACGCCGAGCGATATCACGTCTTTCCGGCCCGCCGCGTAATCAAAATACCTCCGTATGCCCGATGGCTGCATCTCGCGAGCCGCCGGCGACAATAAATCCGATAACGTTGTTGTTCCGATCATCCGTTTCTCCTCCTTGTTTCGAATCGACGCCTAAGAACGCAAAAAACCCGTCCCTAAAAGGGACGGGTATATACCCGTGTTACCACCCTAGTTCCGCTTTCCGATCAGGAAAACAGCACTCGTTCACGTATCCGACAATACGCGTCCCGTTAACGCTGGACCTGCGGCGCCGCTTACTATCATTTCAGCTGGCTTCTCGGAGATGGCTTCGGTCAGCGCCTGAATGTTGGTTTGCACCTGCCCCAACTCTCTGTGAATCAGACGGATGACGTACTCTTTCTCGTCAACGAATTTGTGGTTCATGTGAAGTTTGAAGTCATTATAGCGATAATGTCGGGTCAGCGTCAATAGGCAAATGTCAATTAAGCGAATCCAATTAATCATTGACGGTCCAAGGCACGTCCATTATTGTTTGAGTTAGAGGAAAATCGTTCCCGTCAGGATGGCGTATTCCGCAGCCGCGAGCGCCGCCCGGTTCTAACTACGAAGGAGTGAAAGCGCATGCAAGGTCAGCATAAACAGCTTCAGGGGCGGGTCGCTTTGGTGACAGGCTCGGCTAAAGGAATCGGCAGCGGGATCGTTCGCGAATTGGCTGCCCAAGGCGCATCGGTCTGCGTGAACTATGCAACCAGCGCCGAAGCCGCCGAACGGCTTATTCGGGAGCTTCATGCTCAAGGCTGCCCCGCATTCAGCTATCAAGCCGATATCGGCGTTCCGTCGCAAGCATCCGCGCTCGTCGATGCGGTCGTCGAACGCTTCGGCCGCATCGATATTCTCGTTAATAATGCGGCGATCGATCCGGTTATTCACTGGGCATCCGTAACGGAGCACAATTGGGACAGCATTATGAATGCCAATTTGAAAGGCACGTTCTTCGCGGCACAGGCCAGCGCAAGGGTTATGCAAACGCAGGGGTTCGGACGAATCATTAACATCAGCTCCGTTCATGCGAATACGACGATGCACGGCTATGCCGTCTATGCCGCCTCCAAGGGCGGAATGAATGCGCTCACCAGGCAGCTGGCGCTCGACCTGGCCCCGCTGGGCATCACGGTGAACGCCGTCGCGCCAGGCCTTGTCGAGGTCGAGAAGCACAGCTACGACACGGAGGCAGAACGCGAGTACGATGCGGTTCAAATTCCGGTCAAGAGAGTCGGCGTACCTGGCGATATCGCCCCGCTCGTCGCTTTTCTCGCATCGGATGCTTCTTCGTATATCAACGGGCAAGTGTTCACCGTCGACGGCGGCTCCAGCGCGCGTTTCTATCTGAAGCAAGGGCCTGTCGAAGCGGAATAAAGGAACTGCGGCCATCGCTTGCACCTTTAGCCCATAGCTCTTCTCACCATTTCTTAAACCCGCTCTTCCGCACGGACACATCGTTTGGCTCGATGCCGTCATTCAGTCCGACAGCTTTCTTCACCGACATCGTCACCTTGTGCAGCACATCCCCCATATCGTGGGCGCTCTCGAGCAGCGGATCGACGTTATTGAGCCGTACTTTCACGTCTTTGACGGTTTCGTTCAGCGTATGAATCGTCGACGTCGCTTCCTGCACGACGTTCCTGGCCGATACCCGCACCTCGGCAATCGTCCTTCGCGTCTCGTCCAGGGAGGTCATGAGCTTCTTCATCGTCTTGATGCCATAGAAGACGAGACAGGAGAAGGAAGCTGCCGCAACGGCCGCGCTTATGCCCGCGATCATCCTTCTTCACCTCCGATGGATGGATGAACGATAAATTCCTGTACGGGAGCAAGCGCATCGAGCGTATATTCCGAAGCCTTCGTTCCGATCACGACTCGAATATCGTCCGGCGCGTGCCGCTTCGTTATTTGCTCGAGCGCAGCGGTTGACGCTGCCTGCTGCTGCAAGGAGCCATACGCCAGAAAAATCCGCTCGACGCTCGAACGCTCCGCCTCCGTAACCGATGCTATGACCAGAAAATGATCATTCTCGATGAGCAGCCGGTAGTCTTCCGCTTCCGTCTCCGGAATGCCGAGACCGACCAGCCCGCCGACCAGCGTGCCCGTGCTTCCGCCGACCGCCGCGCCGGCAAGGAATACGGCCGCGGGACCTGCGGCAAGCAGCGGCCCGATTCCCGGAATGAGCAGCAAACCCGTCGTCGCCAAGATACCGACCGTGCCGCCAAGCACAGCCCCCGTCACCGCCCCGGCAGCCATTCCCTCCGCTCCGTTCGTCCCCGTAACGACATCCACCTGCCGCACCACTTCCCGACTGCGGCTGATCACGGACAGATTCTCCTCGCTCCAACCCATCGCTTTCAGCTCTTCGATGACATCGAACACGTTCTGTTCATTGCGAAATATCCCGACAATTGGCGTCTTCATGGTTATCCCTCCGTCTCTTTTTCGGTTCCCCTGCTAGCAGCTCTCGGCTGATTACTAGCTTTTTCACCAGACTGCCGGACGGGAAAACAGGATGGACAAGCCGGGAACGAACTATATTTTTAGAACCTGTTTCCGTCATTTTTTTGAACAACCATATCATGCTGAACGGAGGGCATTCGATTTCAGGCCCTGAAGCTGCGCGGCAGCAGCGATTCCGATCCTGTACGGCGGCTGTATGCTGCGCTATAATCAAGCCAATGTAATTAAATCCCAGTTGCCGAAAGGGTGCTTGGACATCGCATTCCTGACTTTCAAACCGATTCAATGGCTTGGCTTCGTCGCTGTCCTCCTGTCGATCGCCTTATGGATTCCTCTCGCCTGGACCGATCCGTACTTCGAGGGCATGAACAAGCTTAGCAGTCCGTCCATCTCATTCACGATGCTGGTCCTGCCGGCTTGCCTATTCTTCTACGGTCTATTGCGAGCCAGAGTCATGCCGCTCCTGATCGCCTTCATCTGGAGCTTCCCCTTCAATGCCATCCTGCTGTTCAGCTCGAACATCTATGCGCTGTTCGGCGTGAGCGGCTGTCTCTATCTGCTCTGCATCCTGCTGCTCCGGTTGAAGCAGGTCCGGTACTAGTAAACGACAAAAAGCGCGGCCCCCATATCGGAGACCGCGCTTTTCTTGCTTTCTAGCGTCTATTCAACGCCGTTTCGCATTATTGAACAACCGAGTTAAACGACATGATCCATACGGAGCCCGCGACGATAACGACGACGATAAACAACCCCACGATAAGCGCCATGACGTTATACTTCGGCCCTTCTCCTTCGCGGATGTGCATGAAGAAGAAGAGCTGCACGATCAGCTGAATGACGGCCATCGTAATGATGGTGATGATGACGCCGGTTTTGTTCATGCTCGTCTGGAAGACGACCAGAAGCGGAATGACGGTGAGGACGATGGAAATGATGAAGCCGATGACGTATGCTTTCAGCGAACCGTGATCCTCATGCTCGCCGTGTTGGCCATGACTATGATCGGCCGCGCCTGCCGGATGCTGACTCATTTACATCACCCCCATCAAGTATACGATCGTGAAGAGGAAGATCCACACCACGTCGAGGAAATGCCAATACAAGCTGATAACCGTGATTTTACGGCGCGTGACCGGCGTAATGCCGCGCATTTTCAGCTGCACCATCAGGCCGATCATCCAGATCAACCCGACCGATACGTGAAGTCCGTGCGTGCCGACCAGCGTGAAGAAGGCGGTCAGGAACGCGCTCGTGGAAATTTTCGCGCCTTCGTGAACCATGTTCACGAACTCGTTGATCTCGAGTCCGACGAACGAGGCGCCGAGCACGGCGGTTACGATCAACCAACCGATAAGCTGGTTGACCTTGCCTTTATTCATGGCCAGCACCGCCAAGCCGCTCGTGAAGCTGCTCGTGAGCAGGATGAACGTTTCCGCCACGAAGCCCGGAATTTCGAACAATTCTTTGGCTGTCGGCCCGCCGTCGACATGTCCCTTCAGGACAACATACGTGGCGAACAACGTACCGAACAGCAGGCAGTCGGTGACGAGAAAGATCCAGAAGCCGAGCACTTTCATCGATTCTTGATCGTGATGCCCGTGATCATGCGACGCATCCGCGTGCTGCGAATGGCCGTGTTGCATGGCTTGCTGCATATTAAACCGCCCTCCCTGCCGCTTTTTCGGTCTCGATGACTTCTTCGAGCGGAACGTAATAATCAGTGTCGTACGTGAACGATCGGACGAGCAGCGAGATGCCTACGCCGGCCAATCCGGCGAACGCCATCCAATTCCAGCCGAAGACGAAGCCGAAGCCGGCGACGAACCAGCAAGCGGCGAAGATGATCGGAACGCCGGAGTTCTTCGGCATATGAATCGATTCCAGCTTCGAGACCGGAACGGGATCCGCCGGAGCGAAGTCGCGACGTTCCTTCTCTTCCCAGAACGGATCGCGTTCGTCGACGACAGGCACGACCGCGAAGTTGTACATCGGCGGCGGCGACGGAATCGACCATTCCAACGTCCGCGCGTTCCACGGATCGCCCGTCGTGTCGCGTTCGCCGTATTTTACGCTGTACAGAATCTGCCACACTTGGAACACGAATCCGATGCCCATAAGGAAGGCGCCGATCGTCGAGACCAGGTTGAGCGGTCCCCAGCCCATGTCCCAACCGTACGTATACACGCGGCGCGTCATGCCCATGAAACCAAGCGCATACTGCGGCATGAAGCAAACGTAGAATCCGATATTCCACAGCCAGAACGCGTATTTGCCAAGCCGCTCGTTCAGCTTGAAGCCGAACAGCTTCGGCCACCAATAGTAGATGCCCGCCAGATAACCGAAAACGACGCCCCCGATAAGCACCTGATGGAAATGCGCGATCAGGAAGTAACTGTTATGGTACTGGTAATCCGCCGGCGCTACCGCGAGCATGACGCCCGTTGCGCCCCCGACGACGAAGCAAGGAATGAACGCGAGCGTCCACATCATCGGCTGCTCCAGGCGTATTCGGCCTCGGAACATCGTGAAGAGCCAGTTGAACACTTTGGCCCCCGTCGGGATCCCGATCGCCATGGTCGCGATCGCGAAGGCGACGTTGACGTCCGCGCCGGAGCCCATCGTGAAGAAGTGATGCACCCAGGTGAAGAAAGATAGAATGCTGATGCTCATCAGTGCGAAGACCATCGATTTATAGCCGAAAATCCGCTTGCGGGAGAAGGTGGCGACGATCTCCGAGAAGATACCGAACGCCGGCAAGACGACGATATATACCTCGGGGTGACCCCACATCCAAATCAAGTTGATGTACATCATCGGGAACCCGCCACCGTCCATCGTGAACAGATGGCCGCCCATATAACGGTCGATGAAGAGCAATGCCAGCGTGACCGTCAAGATCGGGAACGCGAAAATAATGATGATGCTGCTGGAGAAAACCGACCACGTGAACATCGGCATTTTCATGAATTTCATGCCTGGCGCGCGCATCTTGAGGATCGTGACGATGAAGTTGATCCCCGTCGCGAGCGACCCGATCCCGGAGATCTGGATGCCCCAGATGTAGAAGTTCTCCCCGACCCCCGAGCTGCCTGACAGCTCCGAGAGCGGCGGATAGCTGAGCCAGCCCGCATCCGGCGAACCGCCGATGACGAAGCTGATGTTGAACAGCATGGCGCCGAAGAAGAACAGCCAGAAGCTGACGGAATTCAAGAACGGATACGCGACGTCGCGCGCGCCGATCTGCAGCGGCACGACCATGTTGAACAGCCCGAACATCATCGGCATCGCCATGAAGAGAATCATAATCGTGCCGTGCGTGGTAAATACTTCGTTATAGTGATCCGCCTGCAGGAAATGCACGTTCGGAAGCGCGAGCTGCGTCCGCATGAGCAAGGCATCCACCCCGCCCCGGAAAAGCATGAGCAAGGAGGCGATTAAATACATGATCCCGATTTTTTTGTGATCGACGGTCGTCAGCCATTCCCGCCACAGCCAGCCCCACTTCTTGAAATAGAAGAGGACGAACAGGACGGCGATGGAGGTCAATGCGATGGAGACGTCCGCGCCGTAGATCAGCGGGTCGCCCGTCACAAAAAACGAGGAGGCGAAAGATTTTATACTGGCATACATATGATGTGCTCCTCCCTCAACCTACTTGTGATTCATTTCACTTGAATTCATATTGCTCATATCCATATTGCTCATGTCCATGTCGCTCATATCGTCCATGTCGTGAGCGCCTTTCGAATCGGACTTTTGTTCGTCCGTGTCGACCTTGTCGTCTTTGTTCTCGTCCATATCCATGTCCATGTGATGGCCGCCGTTCTTCTTCACGATGGAATCGAACAGCTCCGTCGGATACGAGGAGAAGGTTTGTTCGTCGGATTTGCCCGGTATCGCGAGCTCGTTATAACCGGCTTCCGTCAGCTCGTTCGACTTGCCTTTGACGGAATCGACCCATTTATTGAAGTCGGCCTGCGACTCGGAGGTTACGTTGAAGCGCATATGCGCGAATTCTTTCCCGCTGAAATTGGCGCCCGTGCCGTAGAAGCTGCCCGTTTTATCGGCTTGCAGCCACAGCGACATCGCCATGCCCGGCATCGTATATTCCTGGCCGCCCAGCTGCGGAATCCAGAATGAGTTCATCGGCGCATCGCTCGTCAATTCGAAATGCACCTGCACGCCGGCAGGAATGTGCACGTAGTTGACGGTCGCGATGTTTTGGTCCGGATACATGAACAGCCATTTCCAATCCAGCGACGTGACCTGGATTTCAACCGGCTTGACGTCCGTGACCGCGGTCTTCGGCGTTCTCGCCAGCGCATACGTATCGCGGGCCGTGTATCCGCCCAGGATCGCGATAATGACGATCGGAATGCCCCACCAGAGAATCTCCAGCACCTTGCTGTCGTCCCAATGCGGTTTGTACGGCGCGGTGTTGCCCGGTTTGTCCCGGTAGCGCAATACGATGAATACCGTAATGGCCAGCACCGGAATGACGACGATCGCGCATAAGATCGCCGACAATATAATGAGCTTGTACTGGGTCTGCGCCACGGGTCCCTGCGGATCGAACACGACGAATTTGCCGTCGCAGCCCGATAGGAGCACGGTCGTCAGCAGCCCGGTTATCAGCAGCAGCAAGCCGCGGAGGTTGGATCGTTTCTTCATTTGCTACTCATCTCCTTACACATGCAAGCGTCCTTGTATGGCCCTTTGACGCTAGCATATCAGATCGCGTCGCGATTGGAACCGCCGTTCGCCGTCGTTAACAATTCCGTCAACGTTCTGTTTCTTTTCGGACACTTTTCGTTCAATAGTCGTTCAAGAATAGCGCTGCAAAGGCTTTCAATTGGCTTCCGTTACCTGCAGCGATAATCCGATAAAACGCCACTGAGGACAACCTTTGGTGCATGCTGGCCGAACATCTTCCTTATTTTCCCGAATGCGGATACAACAAAAAGAGGCAGCGACGATTCGCTGCCTCTTGCTCTATGCGTCCTGTTCGAACGCCGTACGATTATTGGTGAACGCGTTCCACTTGTTGACGCGCCGGCGCCGCGGAGGAGCCGGTAACGAATTTCGGCTGGAGCGCGTGGAACAATGACCCCAGCAACAACACTTGAATGCCGCCGATGATAAATCCGAACCCGATCATCAATCCCAAATTCGTATCCTTGAACTCGTATGAGAAGCCTGCGCTCATAAGAACACCGATAATCATAAGGGCCAATCCCAGCTTCGGCATCAATGAAGTCCAGTAATTGATCTTATCGTTCTGGGTTGGATTCTGCATGTCCGCACTTGCCGGTTGTTGGTGGTCGTTCATTGTGCAACACTCCCGTTGGCATAATATAGTTATACTATACCACAAAATCGTCACGAAGCGTTCACTTTTTGTTCAAATATTAAAAAAGGGTAAATTTCGGCGCTTGCCTACATCCGGCCGTTCTATGCTTCCTTCTCGTTCGAACCCGGGTACAGCTCCTTGAATTCCAACAGTCCCGCGCGCTTCAGCTCTTCCATATGGATTTCCGACAGCTCTTCCAAAATTTCCTTCGAGGTATCCGTCAGCCGAATAAATATACTGCGGCGGTCGCTCGGATTCGGAAACCGCTGGACAAGGTTCAACTCCTCGCAGCGCTGAATCAATTCAATGCAGGCATTCGGCGTAATCTGCAGCCGTTCCGCCAGCTCCTTCGGCGTCGCATGCTCGCGACCGGGAAAGCCCATGATCGACAGCATCAGCTGATGATACTGCGGCGTCAGCCCTTTGCTGCGGGCGGCTTCCTCGCTGAAGCGGATGAATTTGCGAATCTGGTAACGGAAATAAGCAAGCTGCTCGTAAATATGTTTGGGCAATCGTTCCTGGCTCATCTTGTTGCTCCTTCCTCGTGTACAAGCATCCCGCTTAGCGTTCATGTTATATAACATAACATAAACCATTCCACTTGGATTGACAATCTTTATTACCAGGATATACGCGTCCGCCCAACAGGATGCTTCTATAAAAGAAGCGCCCAACCGGCGCTGCATATGCGAGCGGTTGAAGCGCCTAACTTGGATGGCCTCGCTTGGATGATCTCATTCGTTCCTACATCTATTCTATATCGATCTACATCTATTCTACATCGATCTAAAGATAACGTTATTTCATATAGCCATTATTCCAATGCAACCTTCTTCATTTA
This sequence comes from Paenibacillus sp. J31P316, assembly GCF_056269105.1. NCBI lineage: Bacteria > Bacillati > Bacillota > Bacilli > Caryophanales > Paenibacillaceae > Paenibacillus > Paenibacillus sp. J31P316. The sequence goes on from NZ_JBWDNI010000002.1 coordinate 600,985, forward strand.
GAAGGAGATCTTGACCTGTACGCCCGTCGGACTGCTTGCATGGCGGACAAGCAGCGTCCCTGAAGCTGCATCGTACTGTACCGCGATCTCGTCGCCGTCCGCCGTGACCCGACGAGGTGCATCCGAGAGGCGAATACGCGTGCTGACCGTCATGTCCGACGGGGATTCCGACACATAACGGAATTCCGCGGAATTCCGCTCTTCGTCGCGAACGCGGGACGAGCTCGCGAGCACGGCCGGCGATTCGCCTGCTCCATGACGCAAGTCGTAAAGCAGGCAGTTATCGCCCGGCTTCAGCTCGATGCCGTCACGGACCGGCAGATCAGCTTCGAACAGATCGAGGAACGAGCCCTGCAGCTCTGTCCCTGTGTCCGACTCCGTCTCATCCAGCGCCTGCGCGATGACATAAGGTCCGCGCTGGATGCGCAGAACGCCGCTCTCGCGATAGTCCGCTGCTTCTCCACGGATTCCGAGCGCGCGCTTGATGCTGTCCGTTACCCGCTCCGCGCCTTCGGCAGACTGCGCGAGAGACGCCGGATTGACCCGCAGGTACATGACGGCGCCGCTGCCTACGGCATGCTCGCCTTCTTGCGGCTCCCGTCCGAGTCCAAGCGATTCGAACAGATGCTCCTCTGCCCGATCGTACGTTTTGCTGCCGGCTCCGCGGTTCCACCACTCGCTTACCCCATGGAACGGGTCGGTGCCGTCGCCGACGTAGATGAGCACGCCGCCGTCCCGCACCCATTGCCCGAGAGCCTGGTGAATGCCCGGATGCTCCGGCTTCATGAACTCGTAGCTGAGCAGCAGCACGCGGTAATCGTCCATGTAGCCCGGGAAGGTAAGAATATTGTCCAACTGCACCGGACGCAGCGGAACGCCGCTCTTCACCAGCGGCAGCGCCAAGCCGTAGAACGCCGACCAATCCAGCAGGTCGCGCTGCTCTTCCGACAGCTTATCCGCCGATTCCGTACCGTCGTACTTGAATGCTTCGCGGCCGTCGTCCTCGCCGATGACATCCCCCCGCTGATACATGGCCGAATTGGCCAAGCAAAGACCGATGCCGCGCGTATACTCGGTTCCGGCATCCGCTTCCTCATGATTGTGCATATCTCGCAGCACGTTCATGACCGTCAGCAGCACCGTCGCGTAATCCGCCGGAATCGTCTCTTTGCCCTTGCCGTCTTCTTTGGGATACGGCAAAGAGAATACGCGCCAAGGCCAAGGACAGACTTCGTATTGGCTGACGCCGGGATGCAGCAGCGAAGCAACGACGGTCTGACGGTAATTGAAGCGATAGTCGCTCCACGCATAACGCGGGTTATCTTCGATCGGATCGTGCAGGAACCACATCTCCCGCCCAGTGCCGCGCGTCAGCTCCTGCATAATGCCATACTCGAGGTAAGCCGTCTCGAACGTGCGCTCGCGGCGAACGCCCTTGTAGACATTCGGCGTACGCGCTGTACCCGTCCAGATCTGCGCAATGAATCCATCGCAAGCAGGCATGGACACGAGCAGCGCTTCCGGACTGACGATCCGCCACTGCGTATAGTTGATAAGGCTGTGCGTCGGCACGTAGAAACGGACCGTTCGGCCGTAGGTGACAAGCGCGTACTCCTTCATTTGGCTGCAGATCCGGTCGAGCGCTCTGTAATACATAGCCGCCTTGAGCTTGGAAGCGCGGTATTGCGCGTCCGGCGTCACATGCGGAGGAATCCAGTCTTCGCCGTAGTAGTTGAGCCATTCGCGCTTGAAAGCTTCTTCGTAACCAGACTGCGCCCAGAATTCCGGCTCTTCCATATGGATGGCTTCAATGCCGCAGTCGATCGCTTTCTTAATATAGGTGGCCAGATACTCTGCAAACGAAATCGTCGGCACCATGTACGGCACGTCCTTGCCATGCAGCATGTGACTGCCGTCCCGAATCGTCTGCGCCTCGTCCCAGTGATCCCGTCCGTCGAACTTGCCGTACAGATAATCCTGATATTCGCCCCATGAGACGCCCGTCATCAGATGGATCGTATAGCCGGCTTCCTTCCAGCCCTCGATCCGTGCGGGCAAATCGTCGCCGATGCCATAAACCATGACGAAATCCGTGCGCAAATCATATTTCGTTCCATAGGGTCTCGATTCCTGAAAACCTGTCCATTCGGGATTCGTTTTCTTCTTGCGGCTCAAATCCGTCGCCTCCTATAGAAAGGCCGGGCCGGCAATTATGCAGGCCCGGCCTTTGCGATTAGTATTGCGTTCGTGTTCGACATTCGGTGCATCCGGACACCGAATGGTTGGCGGGTTCGCCGAAAGCATGGTCAATATCTATTTAAGCATGGTCGATACTTAGGAATGAATTAGTTCGCCATTTGCAGCTTCACGACTTCTTTGCCCTTCAGGCTGTCGTTGACGAATTTCATGGCATCATCGTAGCCTGTTTTCTTGATTTGCGTACGCAGTTGGTTGATGACTTTAAGCGCTGCTTCGTCCGACTTCGCGAACACGGCTTCTTTCCACACGTCGCCGATTTGGTCCATCGACGGCTTGAGCGTTTCCCATTGCGGCGATTTTGCGATGAAGTCGCCGGCGTTGTAAGCGGAAATCACTTGAATGCCGTTCGGACGGAGAATTTTGCGCGCGCTGTCCATGGCAGCCGTACGCTCTTGGTCAGCCCAAATGTCGCCGCCGAGCGTGTTGGTACGATCCAGGCCAGTCATCGATTCAAGACCGATGCCGAAGCCTTCGTCTTTCTTCGCTTTGCCCGTCGTATCCGCATTGAACTTGTCGAACACGTCTTTCTTCGCTACCGGTTTGCCATCGACCATGTCATAGTCGGTGCCTTCGATGCCGTAATGAACGAGCTTGAAGCCTTCGTCGGAAGCCAGGAAGTCAAGCAGCTTCAGCGCAGCGTCGACGTTCTTGCATTCTTTGGTGATGACCGTAACGTTGTTGCCTTGAATGCCGAGATCGACCGGACGGTTATCTTCGGCGCCAGCGCGCTCCAGCGGACCTACCGGCACGTAATCGCTGCCCGGATGCGCTTTCACGTATTCTTTGGAAGCGTCGAGAATGGCCGGATAGTGGGCAGCCAATACCGCGATACGGCCTTGGTTGATTTTCTCCTTCGCGATCGGGTCCGTCTGCGTGAACGTTTCCGGATCGAGCAAACCATCGGAAATGAGCTTACGGTAGTAGAGCGTGTAGTCTTCGTAAGGCTTCGTGAAGAAAATATGCTCCAGCGTGCCGTCGCCTTTATCGGCATAATCGGAACCGTAGAACATCGTGTTGCCGATGCCTACCGCCCAGCCGTTCGAGAAGCCGCCCAGCGGGAATACCGGCATGCCGTTCTCCTGCAGGTTCGCGTCTTTGATTTTTTGCAGGAAAGCAACCAGTTCGTCCTTCGTTTTGACCGATTGCGGGTCAACGCCGATCTTCGTCGCGATGTCCTTGCGCACGTAGAAGCCGTAGAGCCAATCCATGGCATCCTTGTCGCTGGCCGGCTGGTTTTGGAACAGCATGTACTGCTTGCCGTCGATGCCGCCGATCGCTTTGTCATACAATGCCGGCGGAACGTTCTCTTTTTGAACTTCCTTCGCCAGGTTCGGGTATTTGTCCAGCTTGTCGGTCAGGTCGACCAATTGGTCTTCCTTCGCCGCTTTGATTACGCCGTCCAACTCGCCGCCCCATGCCGGGCCTGTATAAATATCGGGCAAATCCTGCGTTGCGAAGATCGTGTTGATCTTCTCGACCTCGCTGCCTTTCGTATACTCGAATTTCACGGTAACGCCCGTTTTCTCTTTGATGGCTTTCGCGATCGGCGTCATGTCGGGTTCGACGTTGCCGGCTCCCGAACCGTTCCAGTTATGAAGCAGCTTGAGCGTAACCGGTTTGTTATCGCTTCCGCCGTTGCTTGCTCCGTTTGTCGATCCGTTCGTGTCCCCGTTGTCGTTGTTGCCGCAGGCTGCCAGCAAACTTCCCAGCATCGCCGTCGTCAAGACGGTCGCTGCCACTTTGCCTCTTGCATTCCACATATGAACCCCTCCGCATTATCGTGGTTTTATGATAAAGATTCTTGCCCGCCCATCCAGGCCGCAAAGCCGGACGGGGCGAGCACGAAACCGATACCCGAGCTTTAACTTGCGCTTGATGCGAAATTAGCCTTTGACCGAACCGATCATCGTCCCTTTAACGAAGAAACGCTGCAGGAACGGATACACGCATAGAATCGGGAATACGGCGATAACGAGCAATGCCATTCGCAGCGACTCCGGCGTGGAACCCGCTCCATTCATGTTAACCGTCTGCCCGCCATTCTGGGATGCCTGCTGCGCGGCGTTTGACAACGCTTCCGCTTCCGTCAACATTTGCTGAAGCATCGTTTGAACCGGAATGAGATCCTTATTCGACACGTAATAAGCGCCGGTAAACCAGTCATTCCAATGGGCGACCCCGACGAACAGCCCGATCGTCGCCAGCACCGGTCCCGACAACGGCAGGATGATGCGGGTGAAAATTTGAAAATCGCCGTATCCGTCGATGCGCGCCGATTCCTCGAGTTCCTCGGGAATGCCCTGCAGGAACGTACGAATAATGACGATATGCATGAAGCTGAACAGCGACGGAATGACGTACACCCAGAACGTATTGATGAGATGCAGCTTCTGCAGCGTGATGAAGTACGGAATGAACCCCGCGCTGAAGATCGTCGGCAAGAAGATGTAGAAGGTGAAGAACGTCCGGCCGGGCAGCGTCTTCTTCGACAGCGCGTACGCCATCAGCGTGCTTAGCAACACGGAGAGGAACGTCCCGAGCAGCGTCCGCAAGAGCGTGATTTTGTAAGCCGCCCAGATCTTCGGATTGTCGAACACCTGCCCATAGTTGTCGAACGTGAATTTGCGCGGGAAGAAGTAAAGCGCGCCCATCATGGAGTCCTTGCCGTCGTTCAGCGAGTAGACCAGGATGTAGATAAACGGATAGATCATCGAGAAGCCAAGCAACGCCAAAACCGTATAATTGAGCCAATCAAATGGCGAGATACGTCGTAATCTCATGTCGGTATTCTCCTTCCTGCGGGTTTAAAAGAGGGACACATCGCTGACCTTGCGAGCGACCCGGTTGACCGTCAAGATCAGCACGAGCGCGATAACGCTTTGGAATAATCCGACTGCGGCCGCATAACTGAGCCGGCCTTCGTTGATCCCGGCATTGATGACGTGTACGTCCAGTACGCTGCCGATCGCCGCCGTCGCCGGTCCGTTGAGCAGGAGGAGCTGTTCATAACCCGCGCTCATCAAGCTGCCTGTTGCCAGGATGAACAGAATGACGGCGATGTTGCGTATGCCGGGCATCGTTATATGCCAGATTTGGCGGTAGCGTCCGGCGCCGTCCATCTTGGCTGCCTCGTACAGCTGCTGATCGATGCCCGCGATGGCGGCGATATAGATGATGGAATTCCATCCGATGTTCTTCCAAACGTCCGAGCCGAGAATGACTTGATAGAACCAGCTCGTGTTGTTCAAGAATTGAACGGGATCCTTGACGAAATCCGCCGAGACGAGCAAATTGTTGACCGGACCGCCGTATTGCGATAACAAACGCTGCATCAAGGTGACGACGACAACCCACGATACGAAATACGGCAAGTACGAAAGCGTTTGCACGGTTTTCTTAAATCTAACGTTCTTCACTTCGTTAAGCAGGATAGCCAGCACGATCGGCATTGCGAAGCCGATCAGAAGCTTCATCAAGCTGATAAGGATCGTATTGCGAATGAGCTTGCTGGATTGGTAGTAGTCGAAAAATTGATGGAAGTATTTCAGTCCGGCCCATGGGCTTCCGCTGAAGCCGCCGGAGAATCTGAAATCGCGGAACGCGACCTGTACGCCGTATAGCGGTACGTAAGAGAATAAGAAAAACCAGATGATGCCGGGCAGCATGAACAGATAGAACAGCTTGTGCCGCCAAATTCGCTTCCAAAGCAATGATGCGGTCATATCGCGACTCCTCCTTACGAATGTTATGACTGGTTCGTACGCCCCGCTGCGGGACCGAACCAATGTCTTCCTTATCTATTTATCAATATATATTAAATATTATATATATTCAATATGTTTTAGAAATCTTTTAGCATTCAAACGATTAAAAATTTCTCAATCCCGTTCCCACGGCTTTCGCAAGCCTTCTGGACAATTGTCCACTTGTCCGTCCCGATTCGACAACAAAAAACCCGGTTTCCGTCGATACGGAAAACCGGGTGGTACGAACTTGCCTATTCGTGCGTGCCGCGGGGAGGTCCGGATGTCTGACGAACGACGAGCTCAGGCTCGATAAGCGTCTTCATGAATTTACCGCCATTCGCGCCGTCCGGGCGAATGATCTGCAGGAGCATCTCCGCCGCGCGGCAGCCCATGTCGTGCTCGAACTGCTTCACGTGCGAGAAGAGGCTGAAATCTTCCACCATCGACGTCGGGTCGTCGAAGCTGACAATCGACAGATCGCCCGGCACGTCGAGTCCCGCATGGCGCGCCATCTGATAGATTTCCACGGCCAGGCGTCCGTTAAGCGTAATATACGCCGTCGCCATCCGGTTGCGGATATAGCGATACAGCGGATGCTTCTCGGGTCCCTCCATGTTGTCCATGCGGAATTCCGTGATGATATGCGCCGGATTGATCATCGCGCCTTTGTTCTTGAGCGCGTTCATGTAGCCTTCGATCCGTTCCTGAACGGTGATGGTCTGCAGCGGAGAATCCGAGCAAATCGCGATTTCCCGGTGGCCGAGCTCCCATAGGTGCTCGACCGCCAGGCTCGCCCCCATCCTGCCGTCTGCCGCGATGTAGCTCGTCTCTACCCCCGGAAGGAACCGGTCGATCAAGACGAACGGGAAGCCTGAGAATTTCATCGCAAGAATTTCCTCATTGTACCGCTCTTCGTCGACCGGGAAGATCAGAAGCCCTTCGATGCCGATGTCCTTCAGCGTCTTGATCGCATCGATTTCTTTCTGCAGCTCTCCCCCGGACAACAGAATGAGGCAGCGGAAGCCTCTCTCCTCTAACGTGCTGCGAATGCCTTCCACGAGCCGAATCGCGAAAAAGTCGTAAATCGAAGGCATCACGAGTCCGATGACGCCCGTCCGGTGACGAGATTCGCCGTGGTCGGCTAAGCCCGAGCTTGACAAGCCAGCCGGCACCGCTGCGGATAACGCAGCCTGCGCATCAGCCGCCTGTTCTCTCCCCTTCCCGCTCACGAAGCTGCCGCGGCCAGGAACGCGTGTAATGAACTTCTCATTCGCGAGTCCCGACAACGCGTTCACAACTGTAATTTTGCTGACGTTGAACTTCTCCATCAGTTCTTTCTCGGTCGGGATGCGGTCGCCTTCCTTCAAGCCCTCCGATACGATCAAATCTCGGATGTAATCCTGGATTTTCTGATATAACGGTATCCGATCTGCCGTACTCACTTCGCATCACCAAGTTTCGTTATCATATTAGTATATATAATATATTCTTACCTTCAGCTATGCAAGGGTGATTCCTTGATCCTAAACACCCTTATTTTTGCACAAAACCACCTCCTTCGGCCTAGCAATACCCGGGATTATGCGAAGTTTCATAAGAAGTTTTGTCGAAAGTATTGAAAGATTATATAGAATATATTAAACATTAACTGAACATGTAAGCGGTTAAAATGTTCGATTTCGTACATGAAGGAGGCGAAATCCAGGATAGGCGTAACAGCCGCCCGAGAAAAGAGGCAGAACATGCGGGATGCCGAAATCGGCACTGCCCGAATGAAAGCGCGTTCAATGACAAGTGGCACGATCAAGCGATGGAGAACTTGCAGGACCTGAGATTTTGAGGCATGACGATTGAGGAAGCAGATGTACGCTATTCCTTCCAAATTTACGAGACGAGGTGTTCGATTCATGTTTCGAAAGCTTACGACCGCGGGCCTTGCGCTGGCATGTACATTGACCTTTACGATCGGCGCATCGGCGGAAGCGCCGGCGCAGACTGCCGCGAGCAAGAACAACAGCGCTGTATCCTGGCCGACCGGACAAGCCTTGCCGAGCTTCGCCAAAGTGAAATCGCTTGAAGTCGCCGATATCTACGACGCACCGGGCGACGTCAAGATCATGCTCGCTTCCCTTCAAGGCATCGTCAATCGCCAGGAGCCGCGCGTCTATCTGCTCGAGAGCAAAGAAGAAGGCAAATTCACTTGGCTGAATGACCTGGATGTACCCTATAAAGTTCGCGACAACTACTGGGACATCGTCCGTACCTTCAAGAAAGAAGTCAAAGGCATGATCATCTATGATCCGAACGTTCCGGATTCCATTAACGTGGCCACTACGCTGGCAGGTCTGAAGGATGCCGTCGTCGCCAGTCCGGAGCTGGCGCAGAAGCTAGCCGCTGCGCCTTACGGCTTGAAGACGCTGGATGATCTGCGCGGCAAATTCAAAGATCGCCTCGATGCCTATACATGGCAATACGAGAATCTATGGAGCCAGACTACGCACCGCATGCTGGTCGGCCTGAGCCCGGATACGTCCATCCGCATTCCGGATGGCATGCCCGCTTCCTTCAAGACGATCGCGGCGGACAACACGCAGGAGCGCGACGGGAAGAACCGTAAAGTGTATGATCTCGATTTGACGCCTTTCCTGGGCAAAGACTCGGCATTCCTTCGTTTCGACGATGCCTTCACGCAGGACGGCTGGGGCTCGGCGGTACATGAAGTGACTGTCAAGGCGGACGGCCAGACGATCGCTCATTTCATCCCGGGTACCGAGGAAGAGAAACCGTTCCTCTACGACGCGCAAAGCTCGCAAGTTTCCACGGGCGACGGCGGCCACCGTTTTGCCGATAACGGCCGTTACTTCGTCTATAAGTTCACGCCGCCAGCCGGCACCAAGCAGCTGACCGCTTCCGTCGATATGTGGAACCAATACAAGGTATCCGCAGGGAACGAACAACCGCTCTCTTCGGAGAAGAAAGAGCCTTACGGCTACTTAAGAGATTATGCCGTAGCTAATAAAGCGATGGTGTTCTGGCTGGACGCGAACGTGCCGGAGCAGCGCGAGCTGTTCGAACGTATCCTATCGGACGTCAAGCCGGGCACGCCGTATCTCGGCTGGTTCAGCAACGACGTCGAAGGCGAGTTCAATTCCGTCGAAATCACGTCGCGCCACAGCGTCTACGTGCTTGCGGCCGATTGGTTCAGCAACATGACCGTGTTCTCCGGCTCGTCGATGAAAGCGAAGCTTCCGGCTCCCGCGAAGACGCCGAAGCTCGAGAACAAAATTTACGTTACGTATACATTCAGCGAGGGCGACAACTTCCAGTACAACCAGCATCGGATGCGCGTGTTATGGGATGATCCGAACCGCGGCAAGGTTCCGCTCAACTGGACGTCGAGCCCGCTGCTCTATGACGGCGCGCCGGTCATGCTCGATCACTACTTGAGCACGGCGACTGCCAACGACCAACTGATCGCAGGACCTTCAGGCTCCGGCTATTTCTACTCGAACGCTTGGCCGGAAAACACCTTCGCTTCTTTCCTGAAGCAAACGTATCCGTATATGAAGAAAACCGGCATGACGATTCCATACGTGCTGAACCGAGTCGACGGTCAAAACGTACCGCTCAGCGAAGCTAAGGTGAATGCCTATACGAACGAATACCATGTTCCGGGACTGTTCCTGAGCTGGGAAGATCGCTACGGCGTCTCGATCGAAGGCGGCAAACTGCCGGTCTCGACGATCCAAGGCATCAGTACCGCACAGGACGGCAAGCGCATCCTGGACGAGGCCAAAGCGAAGTGGGACGGCAAGTCGCCGCTCTTCGTATCGCTCGGCCTGCTCGCTTGGAGCATGACGCCTACCGACGTTGCCCAGTTGAACGAATCGCTCGGCAGCAAGTATCAAGCGGTCAGAGCAGACCAGTACTTCGCTCTTGTGCGAGAGGCCAACGGTTTGCCGAAGGTGAAGTAATTTGCGCTCGGTGTTAACTTGTAGTTAACTACAGGGCAATAGAAGGAAAACCAACAGCTCCCGGTGAACCTCTCCGGGAGCTGTTGCTGTTGCTGAGATTACCGCATGGCGGCTTTGCAAAAGTAGCGGCATTGGGGACTATTTAAGATGTAGCTCGGAATTTTGTATTTTTCCGGCAAAGTGGTGCACGGGGTGCACCTCTTGCTCGGGATTTGCTGGTTTTCTGGCAATGTAGTGCACGGGGTGCACCTCTTGCTCATGTTGTTCTAGCTCTGCTGCTTACCTGGCAATGCGTAGTGTGCCGGCATCGGTGCCAGAGCCAAAAAGCTGCTAAATTGCAGCTTTCGGAGCTTTGAGTGGTCATGGGACGCCGAAATTGTGCCATATGACAGAATTTGGTCCATCTGTTGTGGTAATGTACTCCGAAAGCTGCTCGATAGCAGCTTTCGGAGCTCTAACTGGCCATTAGACGCCGGAAAGCTGCCATATGGCAGCTTTGGGCCATTTGTTGCGGTTGGTGAGCCAGCCCAAAAGCTGCTGCTGGTAGCTTTTCATCCGCTGAGCGGCCGACTGAAGCTCGCAAGAATGTTTTCTTCTGTTCATTTTGATCAGTTCGTATTGATGAGTTCGTATTGAACAGTTCGTTTTCTTCAGTTCATTTTTGCTTAGTTGGATTTCTTCAGTTGTGTCCAGATCGCTCCAACAACAGCCTTCCATTTGCTCGACGGCATGCAGAGGCAGCACCTGCATGGAAAAGACCAACAACCCGGAATCCCAATCCCCGGGTTTGTTGGTCTTTTTCGTTTCAATAGCGTCAATGCTGACGGAACGCCTGCGGCGTGACGCCGTTCATTTTCAGAAAAACCCGATGAAACTGGCTCGCGCTGGAAAAGCCGAGCTCCTCGCTGATCTGTCCGATGGTCGCTTCCGTGCGGCGAAGCCGGTTCATCGCTTCTTCCATGCGCAGCTTCAGCAAATACTGGTACGGCGTCGTACCGGTTGCCGCACGGAAGGAGCGAATGAAATGAAAGCGGCTTTGCAGCGCGATGCCGGCCAATTCGTCGACGCTCACCGTCTTCTCGTAGCATTCATGCATGAAGGCGAGCGCCCGCCGCAGATGCGGGTCGGTTACCCCCCTCGGCGGAGCAATCCGAAGCGCGCCTTCCGAACCGACGCCAACCAGTCCGCCGATATAGGCCAGGACGTCATCCTCCACTTCCTGCACGGCGAGCGGATCCGCCAGAGCCTGGCTTTGCAGCAGCGCCAGCATCCAATGTCGGAAACGGCCGATCAGATCGTCCGTGTCGAATGCCTGCCTCACGTCATGCCGCGCTCCGGCCTCGAAATGCGGCATGATACTTTCCATTCCGCCCACTCCGCGTTCGCGCACCTTCAATATAATGACGGACGTCCGCTCCCCGATATGAAAATGATGGTCCGTGCCCGGAGGCTGAATGAGCCCGCTGCCCTGGTTCAGCGCGAAACCGCGATTTTCCTGTGTAAAGTGGCAGGTCCCTTGGATCGGCATCGTGACCTGCATCCATTGATCGTGCTTATGCGGAACGTTCTTGAAGTCTCCGCTGCCCTGCCATAGCTCGATCCATTCCGTCTCTGCTTTCATCTCCATCTGTCTTCACCTGCACCTATTATAGCAAAAATTGCTCCGCTCGCAGCACTTTTCGCTAGCGACTCGTATCCGCGCTTCCGCTACAATTTAGAAAATGACGAAAGGGGTTATGACCCATGATACCATCCACCGCATTAACGGCAGCGCGCAATCCGGCCACGCTGATGCTGCTCGGCGTCAGCTTCGCCCATCTGCTCAACGACGCGATGCAGACAGCCGTGCCTTCCGCTTTCCCGCTGTTTCAATCCTCGCTCCATCTGACGTTCACCCAAATCGGCTGGGTCGCGTTCATGCTCAATATTACCGCCTCGCTGCTGCAGCCGTTCATCGGCTACCTGTCCGACCGCCGGCCGATGCCGAATCTGCTGCCGCTCGGCATGGTCTTCTCGCTCGCCGGCGTGCTCGGCTTCGCCTATGCGAGCTCGCTATGGATGCTGCTTGCCGCCGCCATGCTGATCGGCATCGGCTCGTCCGTGCTGCATCCGGAATCTTCCCGCGTCGCGCGGATGGCCGCCGGCCGCGGGCGCGGCATGGCGCAGTCGGTCTTCCAGGTCGGCGGCAACACCGGCCAGGCGCTGGCTCCGCTGCTTGTCGCGTTCGTGCTGATGCCGCATGGACAGCTCGGGTTCCTGTGGTTTACGATCGCGGCCGTGCTCGGCATCGCGGTCCAGGTCGTCATCGGACGCTGGTACGCGGAGCAGCTGGCCGCAGCGCCGGCCAAGAAGAAGACTGCCGCAGCAGGCGCACAGGACCATTCACCGCATACCAAGCTGTTCATCGCCGGCACGATGGCGCTCTTGATTGCCCTGCTTTTCTCCAAATTCGTATATATCGCCGGCATGACAGGCTTTTATTCGTTCTATTTCATGGACCATTATCATTTGCCCTTGTCCCGCGCGCAAATCTGCTTGTTCGCGCTGCAATTTGCCGGCATGATCGGCACCTTGCTCGGCGGGCCGCTGGCCGACCGCTTCGGACGCAAGACGATGATCTGGATCTCCATCGCCGGCACGGCACCGTTCTCACTGCTGCTGCCATACGTGGGCCCTGGCGCCGCCCTGCTGCTCTGCTGCGCGATCGGACTCTTCCTGATGTCCGGTTTCTCCGTCATCATCGTCTACGCGCAGGAGTTGATGCCGCGCCATGTCGGCACGGTGTCGGGCTTGTTCTTCGGCCTCGCTTTTGGCATGGCGGGACTCGGCTCCGTTCTGCTGGGCTTGCTCATGGACAAGGCAGGCGGCGATTTCGTCATCGGCCTTTGCTCTTTCCTGCCCCTTCTAGGCCTCTTCGCCTTCCTGCTGCCGCGCGAATCCAAGCTGATGCGAGGCTCGGACGCGGCTTGAACGATTGAGTAAACGCGCCTTCGGGCGTACAATAGAGGGAATTGGTTGGTTACCGCATGCAGGAAAGCTGGCTTCACGAAAGGAGATTTACGGAATTCTATGATGATCGACATTCAACACGTGACCTGGCGCCGCGAGCAATTGACGCTGCTGAAGGATGTAAGCTGGCAGGTCGCTCCCGGCGAGCATTGGGCGCTGCTCGGGCTGAACGGCTCCGGCAAAACGACGCTCCTCAATCTGGTGAACGGCTACTTTTGGCCATCGGAAGGCTCCGTCAGCGTACTCGGACATCGGTTCGGCGAGGTCGACCTGCGGGCGCTGCGCAAGGAAATCGGCTGGGTCAGCACGTCCTTGCAGGAGAAGCTGTACGCCTCGGACCGGACCCAGCACATCGTCATCAGCGGCAAGCATGCGACGATCGGGCTATATGATCTCGTCTCCGAGGAGGATCTAGATCTAGCCCGCTCACTAATGGAAACGCTTGGCTGCGCTCACCTGTGGGACCGCGAGTTCCGCACCTGCTCGCAGGGCGAGAAGCAGAAGCTGCTCATCGCCCGCGCGCTGATGGCCAAGCCGCGCATTCTCATTCTGGACGAGCCTTGCAACGGCTTGGATCTCTTCTCCCGCGAGCGGCTGCTTGCCAGCATTCGCGACTTGGCGGAAAGCCCGGATGCGCCGACGTTGATCTACGTCACCCATCACACGGAAGAGATCTTGCCGGCCTTCACGCATGCGCTTCTCATCCGAGGCGGCGAAATCGTCCGCAGCGGACGAACGGAAGACGTGCTGACGACGGACGGGCTGAGCGATTTCTTCGAAGCGCCGGTAACGGTGGAGAAACATGGCGAACGGGTCTATGTGCGGGTAGCCGAATAGCAGTCAATCGGCGTCCCACAGCCCCCCATAGCAACGGCGGCCGGTCAATGACCGGCCGCCGTTGCTTGCGTATAAGCCTACCTTGTCGCGCATCGACAGCCATGCCACTCTTGCCATGTACCTTTCGTTATCCGTCTATCGTGCCGCATCCCTGAAACGTTCTATTTCTTGGCGTCGACCGGAATTTCTATCGTCTCGCGATAAGGCTTAATGTAGTGAAAGCCTTGCAGCAGCAGAAACTCCGGTTTATCCGTCGTCTTCACGGTATACGTCTGCTCCCAGAACACGTTATTGTTGCCCAGATCCCATGGACGCGCCTGTGAAACCGAAGCGATCGGAACTCGCTTGCCTCCGGCTTGCACGAATAACTGGTCGGTGTCGAACTGCGTAAACTGCGCCCTTGCGATATCGATATCGTAGCCGGACGCGGTCTTGGTCACGCTTCGAACGAATACCTTCTCCGTGTTGATCCGGATCGATCGATCTGAAGGCTTCGTAAGCGGAATCGGCTCCGTCACTTTCTGGTACCCTGTAAAGCTCTCAAGTACGATATCCATCGTTTCGATCTTGTCGGTCGGCAGCACGTCGTAATCGAGCTCGAAATTCGTAATCCCTTGTTCGTGCGATCCGCTTGACCTCATTCCCCAGGAATTCACTTCGACTCCATTCACCAGGAGCTTCATCGTGCCCGGATATCTCGGAGGTTCGCCATTGTCCATTTCGTAGTGCCCTTTAATCACCGTTGAAGTCGGCGAAGCCGTGATCGAATCATAACTCACCACCCCTTCGTCTACGGGCACGGATTTCGCGATATCTGCGCGAAGGATGCTCTTCATCGCCTTATTCGCTTGGAATTTGAACGAAATCGGATAGGTCGCTTTCTTGCCGACTTCCAGCCACTCGCTGAATTCGGCGGTTAACGTCCGCGAGAACGGGCTGACGGGCTCGAATTTTTGAATGCCCCGCAGCTGGGTCCGATTCTGATTGTAACTGCTGCCGCCCTCCGTCGAATCTGAATCCGTCAGAAATCCTTTTACTTTGAAGATGTCATACCGGCTTGAGGCACCGACCGCAAACGTCTGGCCCTCCGGGAGATCAATGGTATAATACATCAGAAAAGCATTATCGTCCGCGATTACGCCGGTTATGGTAAGGACGGTACCGTCCTTGAGCGTCTTGCTTTTGCCGATGGTTTGCCCGTATCCCTGCTCGGCGACTTCGGCGAAGCTAAGCGAGTACAGATCGTTCCGATTGAGCAGCTTGCCCCCGTAATAAGCGAAGGCCGGGTACTGATACACGAGGACGAAGAGCAGCAGCGCCGCGGCCGCCGACAGGCTCCAGGTCAAAGCCCGATTCCGTTTGCGCTTCTTGGCCGGAGCGCGATACAGCGCTTGGCGCAGCCGATCCTCCATCTCGCTAGGCGCTTTGATCTGATTCAGATTTTGTTTATGCCGATTGAACTTCTCTTCAATGGTATTCATTGCGCTCACCTCCGATAAAATCCTTCAATTTCCGCATGCCGAGCGAAATGCGCGACTTGATCGTGCCAAGCGGTACGCCAGTCATGTCTGCAATCGTCTGATACGGAAAGTCGTGCACGTAACGAAGCTCGATCGCTTCCCGCTGCTGCGCGTTCAAGTGAGCGAGCAGCATGTGCATATCCATCTCGGATTCCGTGCTGCGGTACGGATTTTCTTCCGTTAACGTCGGCGCCGTCGCTTCAAGCTCCTCATCCAGCGGTTGAAACTTCCCGTTCTTGCGAAGCAGCGCTTTGCATCGATTGACGAGAATGGTTTTGCTCCAGCTGTAGAACGCTTCCCCCTTCTGCAATTGCTCGATCTTCTCATAAAGCGTGACGATCATATCCTCCATCGCATCCATCGCGTCATGCTCGTTCCCCATGTAGGAGTAGGCAAGGCGATAATAAGCGTCCCGGTCGGCCATGATGAGTTGCAGCAATGCATCCTTATTTCCTTTTTTGGCTTGTCTGACAAGACGGCTTACCATCAGGTTCTCTCCCCTTTCATAGCTAAGAGCATACAGGAGCGTAAAAAGTTCATTGCAAGCGCAATAAAATTCGAATGGCATAGATTCCCGAATCCAAAATAAAGAAGCAGCCCCGCAGGCTGCCTCGTTATCATTTGAATGAACGCTGCTTTTACTAGCATGCAAAACCCATCGAATTCCATACATGACGAGATTAGGACAATCCGCCGCGCTCCCTGTAGAGCAATGCCTTCAGCGCGAACCTGGGCAAAATCAGCTGGCGGCGCCAGCGCGACGGCTGGTTGAGCAGCCGGAAGAGCCACTCGGCGTGAAGCCGCTGCCAGATCCGCGGCGCGCGCCGGACGGTTCCGGCCACGATATCCAGGCTGCCGCCTACGCCGACGGCGACCAACGCCTGCAGCTGGTCCCGGTAGGCGTGGATCCAGCGTTCCGCTTTCGGGGCGCCTAGCGCGACGACGAGCACATCAGGCCTCTTCGCCGCGATGTCCGCTACGATTCGCTTATCCTCCGCAGGATCGAAGAAGCCATGCTGCCTGCCGACCACTTTCGCCCGTGGATAGCGGGCTTCGATAACATCGACCGCGCGTCTGCTGGTCTCCTCGCTTGCACCAAGCAAGTAGAACGACCACCGCTCGCGATTGCCGGCTTCCAGCAGCTCGAAGAGCAGATCGCAGCCGGTTACCCGCTCGGGAAGCGGATCCTTCCGCAAGCGGGACACCATCACGATGCCGATGCCGTCCGCCGTAAGCAGGTCCGCCTCGTCGACGATGCCGCGCAGCTGCCGGTCGTGCCGGCAAGCCATCGCGATCTCCGGGTTCAACGTGACGATATGGAACAACGCCTGTTTCTTCCCCGCAATAACGCCTTCAACCTTTGCCACCGTTTCCGCCATCGTCAGCTTCGGAACCGGAATGCCCATGATGCTGGAGTATTCATCCATCGCTAAGTGCCACCTTTATGCAAATATGCAAACATTGCCCCAATCGTATCACAGCGCTTGCCTGCAGGGATACAGAAAATGGAACTCATCCGATTACGAGCGCAGCGAGAACCCGCATATGCATAAGAAGGATAAAAACATGCGGCCGCAAGCAAAGAAGCCACCCATCAGGGCGGCTTCTTTGCTTCCGAGCCGTACGTGCCGGCCATCGCGCCAACGTTAATTAATCTGCACGTCATCCACGAAATCCGTCGTATCGCCCAGCACCGTGCCCGCGAATTTAATCGTATGACTGCCGGCCGTCGCAACGAAACTGTTCGTCGTGAAAGAAGAGAACCCGGTCGACGTCGGCGAGAACGTGCCGATCAGCGTCGCGTCGTAATACACGTTGAAGATTTGTGTGCCGCCCGTCGGACGTTTGGCGGCTTTGAACGTGACGGCATACGTGCCGGCGATAAAATTCACCGTTTGGCTGAATTCCCCGTCGTTCTGGACGAGCGCGCTTTGCACGCCCTCCGGAGCCGACGCTGCCCCGAACGCGCTGCCATTGTGCTGAATACCGGATGTGCCGGCGAAGTTCCAGCCGTTCGTGAACGGACCGTACTGAAAGCCGGAGATGCCCGGCGACTCGAAACCGGCATTCGCGAGCGGAATGCTCGTGCCCAAGCCGCCATACGCTTCGATTTCCGAGAATTGCATCCGGTACGGCGTTCCCGCTTCCGCCGCGATCTGACGAAGGCTCGTTCCTTCGATCTTCACGTAACGCGCGGTTTGCGCGGCAAAGGAGAAGCTTTGCACGGTTCCGCTCGGCTGCGCGTATCCGGTCTGCGTGACGACCGTTGTCCACGGACCCCCGGCATTCTTCGCTACTTGAATCGTGAAATTGACCGGAAAGCCGGCGCCGACGTTGCCGTTGTCGTTCCGCGGATAGAGATCGACTTTATTCACCGACCTCGTCGCCTGCAAATTCAACGTCACCGATTCCGTGTGATTCGCGTTCAGGCTCGAGCTGCTCGACCAGCCATTCGATCCGGGAACACCGTTCCGGATATGATCGTTCGCCTTGGCCAAGCCCCAGCCTTCACCTTCAGCCGAACTGCTGGCAGTCAATGTCGCTCCCTTCGCCAAATTCGGCGCCGCATAGATCTCGACTTCGGCGAACTGCATCCGGTACTGACCGGAGGTCTGCCTCAGGTTCGTGCCTTCGACCTTCACGTACCTGGCCGATACAGGCGCGAACGGGATCCATTGGGCTGCAGACGCTTGCGGCTGTCCCGTCTTCGCGGCCACCGTGGTCCAAGGACCGCCGGCATTCGCCGCGACTTGAATCGTGAAGTCGACCGGATAGAACGCGCCCCCGCCTCCCCGCGGGAACAGGACGACTTCGCCGACCGTTTTCGATGCGCCAAGATCGAAGGTGATCGACTCGGCATGGTTGGCGCCCAAGTTGCTTTTGCTGCTCCACCCGGAGGAAATCACGCCGTTGACCGTACCGGAGCCTCGATTGTCGTCGTGAACCTTCGCTGCGCCCCATCCGTCGTCGGCCGTGCTCTCGTAGGAGCTCGTGGCCGACACGGCAGCTTCCGCGGCAAGGTTGGCATAGGGTGAAAATCCTGCCGGCAGCGCGAACAATCTGCCTTCGCCTTGATTCAGCGTCAAGCTCAATACGCCGGTAGCCGCATTGTATCCAGGTACGCCGACCTCAAGCCCTGTCGACTTGGATATTTCCGTGAGCGAGGCCGGTTTCGGACTGAATTGGAAGGCAAGCGTTCTTGCGTTCGCGTAATCGCGGTTCGTCAGCATGACATACTTGTGCCCGCTCGCGTTCGTAAAATACCCTTCGATCATCGGCTGGGTCAAGTCGCTCGGTTTCACGAAGAAATCGTCGGGAACGGCGATCGTCTTGGACGGAATGGAGGAACCCGAGTGATAGACGCGTACGGACACGAGATCTTTTAACGTCCCGCCCAGATTGCGCATTTCCGTATTCAAGGTTTGGATCTGCGTATACCCCGCTTGCAGCCCGCCCGAGGCGCTGACCGGCGCGTTCTGGAACGTTTCTCCTCCGGCCGCATCCGGCGTCCAATAGGTGAACCAGTTCAATTTTTTGAATCCGTAAGCCAAGTAGGAATATACATTCATGCGTTTCTCGTTCAAGCTGGTATTGCGGTAAGCCCCCGGAATTTCCACGCTCTGCAGGAATGCGCCGTAAATGACGTCGTTCGCAAGTCCCCTGCCGCGTACCGATTCCATCCGGTCGAAATACCCGGCGTCGTCTCCGGTGGTCCGGAACGGATAATTATCGTAGAGCAAGGTGTCGGCACCGCTGTATTGCAGCCAGTCGTCGAGATAGTTTTCGAAAGGAGTACCGCCGTTCGTTCGTTCCGTATATAACTGGAAGTTGAAGTCGTAGGCTTTCGCAACCCCGTTCTCGTAAGCCTGCCCGCCGGCATAGGTGTCCGCGTTGGACCGTACCGCCCAGCCGACGGAGTTGTCGCCGCCGCCGTTGTGGACGAGTTCGAGGTAATACGCGGCCCCCGGCGTCACCGTTTTCCCAAGCGAAAAATACTTGTAGTACTCCCATGCGTTGCCGCTGCCGTTGCCGGCAATGCTTCCTTGCCCGATCAACGTCGTCTTCGCGGGACCGTTCCACAGCTTTAACGTCAGCGTTTCATTGGCGGCCCATTGGAGCGAATCGATATAGAAAACGACGCCGTCCAGATAGCTGATGTTCGCCGGGATCGTGATCGTCTGTCCGATCGGCGCGCTCGGTCCAATGTAACTTCCGAATCCTTGCGCGGTCGAATTGGCATAGAACAGCTTGCCCGGATAGGGATTCGTACCGACTACGGCCGGCAATAAGTTCACGTAAACGTCCAAATCCGGGTCGACCGCTTTAATCGCTTTATAGGCGTTTGCGTAGCCGAGTAATTCATGGGTCATCGGTTCGTCTTTCAGATTCATGCCTTCGACGCGCGAATCGGAGGCATATGGCGTTACCGCTGCCTGCAATGCCGCAATTTCGGTCGTCGAATGGACCGAATGGCCATAAATGCCGGAATCCGTGACGAGCAGCTTCACGTTATTCGCCGAGCTATTGGCAATGCCGGTCTCGTTGGCGGCTTTATCCAGATTCGTGCCGGCAGGTACCCGAATGGCGGTAGCCATGTCGATTTTCGCCGCGGCCATATTCGCCCAGTTCGCGTTCGTGTTATAGTCCGCACCGATATACTTGGGCGGCTGCCAGTAGCTCCCGATCTCGAAAGTCCCCGTGCCGTCGGCGTTCGCGCGGCTCGCGGCGACGATGGTCAGCGCAAAAGCAAGCGCGCCGGCAAGCATCCATTTGACCCCTTTCACAAGATAAACAGAACGGTCCAATTGTCCATCTCCCTTCACTTACTAACGTAATCGGTGCGTTTACTGCGGAAGGTCACACTCCTCTCGGCTTACGCCTCATCCTCATTTCATCTATGTATGGTTCTGGTTGAGAACCGTAAGCGCTTCCATATGTTTCCGAGGCGAAAGCACAGGTTGGGATTTCAAGCGAAGCCGCACAATCGTGATGAAGGATCTAGACATTCGGAGGCAGAAATCGCGATGCCGTGAATGAAGCCGGCTCACTGAGGATCATACGTATGTTTATGTCGGAGGCAAGAGCGAAATGAGCGGAAGCCCGGCCGCGGAGAAGGTTTTTAAACGCTGACAAGCGTTTGCCGGTCATGCTGCATGCTTCGAACGATTTGAACGACCGCGCGCAAAGAGACCCGCCTGGGAGAACGGGTTTCTTTTGCATAAGGGACGGCTGTTTATTTCGCGGCGACGAAGCCGTAGGATTCAAACACCTGCATAGCCTCTGGCGATCGCAAATAAGCGTAGAAATCCTTCGCTTCCTTGCTATGCTTAGTTCCCTTCACGACGCCGGCAGGGTATAGAATCGGCGCATGCGACGCGGGATCGACGACGAAGGCGATGCTGACCTTCTTCGAGGTCAGCGCGTCCGTCTTATAGACGAAGCCCGCATCCGCGTTACCGGTTTCCACGTATTGAAGCACCTGCCGGACATCCTTGCCCTGAACGGTCTTGGCTTGCAAGGTGTCCCACAGCTTGGCTGCGCTAAGCGCTTCCTTGGCGTAAACGCCTGCCGGTACGCTCTCCGGAATACCCATGGCCAGCCGGTTCACGCTTGCCGCGGTCAGGTCGGCCAATTCGCCGATGCGCGCCTGCGCTCCCGCCGGAACGACGACGACGAGCTCGTTCGAGAGCAGCTCGCCTTCATGCCCGGAATCGATCAAGCCTTTATCGAGCAGCGTCTCCATATTCTTCGGAGAGGCCGACAAGAACAAATCGGCAGGCGCACCCTGCTCGATCTGCTTCTGCAGCGTTCCCGATGCGGCGAAGTTGTACCGAATCGCGACGTTGCCGCGGGCCGCCTCGTAATTCTTCTTGATTGCGCCCAGCGCATCCGTCATGCTGGCCGCAGCCGAGACGATCAGCTCAACCTGCCCTGCCGGCGGCTTCGCATCGTTCGATTCTCCCTGACCGACAGCTGCCTGTCCATTATCCGCCGCTGATTCCTGAGGATTCCCATCGCCGTTCGCGCAGCCTGACAAAGCGACAGCCAGTGCCAGGCATCCGATCCAAATGCAGCTTATGTTCTTGATTCCTGACATACCGATCCTCCTGTACCGCATCTCCGAATGTCACGCAAAATGCTTCGGCTTTGGCTGTTCATCCCCAGCGGCCAATTGGACTGGGCTGTTCCGTACGGCAAAGAACCCGCTGAATTAGCGGGTTCTTACTCGCGCGGTCGTATGCGCCGCAGCCTGCCTGCATCTAATCCTTCCCTCGATCGCCATCCAAACCTTTGTCGCCAAGGTCCGCGTCATCGTCTTCGTCATCTTGCGCTTCATCTTGAGCTTTATCTTGAGCTTCATCTTGAGCCTCTTCGGCCTCGCCCGACTCCTTGGCTTCTACCGCTTCGGATCCCGTCTCGCCCGATTCCTTGGCCTCCGCCGTCCCTTCGGCCTCCGGCTCCGTATCCGCCATCGCTTCGGCCTTGGCCCTCGCCTGCTCCGTATCCTTATCCGCCTGCGTCATCACTTTCGGCGGGTCCGGCCGCGTGCGCCCATAGATGGACAGATAGATTCCTTCGATCTGCTCGCCCGTCAGATCGCCTTGCTTCAGCAGCTCATCGGCGATGATGTGCACGAATTCAGCATGATCCCTCACCAGCTTCTTCACCTGCTGCATTTGGTCCTTCAACAGCTCGTTGATCTTCGGCCGCAGCGACTTCAGCGCCTCCTGATGCGAGCCCGCCGCGAGGAAGCTGAACAGCTCGTCGCCCATCCCGACTGCGCCGAGATACGCGCCAGCCATGTTGGTCGCCTGCTGCAAATCGGAGGTCACGCCGTTCAGCTTCTTTCCGAGAAACTCCTCCTCGACCGCCCGGGCGGCCAAGCAGACCTGAATGGCAGCCAGCATCTCGCTGTCGCTTCGGTTATACCGCTCATGCGTCGGCTTCGTCGCCGCCAGGCCGAGCGCGCTGCCGCGACGAATGATCGTCACCTTCCAAACCCGCTCATGCGGCTTGAGCAAATATTGCGCGACCGCATGGCCCGCCTCATGGTAAGCGACGTTGCGTTTCTCATCTTCGCTCATGGAACGCAGCGGCTGCTTGAGTCCCCACTCGTACGTTTCCATCGCGACGCGGAAGTCCAGGTAACTCGCCTGCGGGGCTCCCCGCTGATGGGCGATGACGACCGATTCGTTCACGATGTGCTTGATCTGCGCCGGGCTGTAGCCGATCGTATCGAGCGCGGCCTTCTCCGGCGTCAGCGTCTCGTCCGCCTTGACCTTCTTCAAATAGTATTGGAAAATATCGACGCGTCCGTCATAATCGGGCGAATCGACCCAAAGCTGCCGATCGAACCGTCCCGGCCGCAGCAGCGCCGAGTCCAGCACATCGGGCAAGTTCGTCGCCGCCACGGTCAGCACGGCCGGACGCTCCGCCTTCTTGCGCCGCAGCCCCATCGAACGGAGCATTTTCGCGATTTTGCCATTGTCGAGATTGGGCGGATCCATCTGCAGCAGCAGCTCGTTGAGCAGCCCCGAACCGCCGCCCATGCCCATCATGCCCATCATGCCTCCGCCGCCGCCGTTTCGCTTCATGCCGATCGCATCGATTTCGTCGATGAAAATAATGCAGGCTCCGTACACGTTCGCCAGGTTGCGCGCTTTCTTGTACAGCCGCATGACCTTCATGTTGCCGACGCCGAAGAACATGTTCTGGAAGCTCGGCGCCGAAGCATAGGCGAACGGCACCTGCGCCTCGTTGGCGATGACCTGCGCGAGATACGACTTCCCGGTACCCGGCGGACCGCACAACAGAAAGCCCCGGATCGCCTCGCCGCCCATTTCCTTGAAATCCTTCACGCCCCGCAGCAGCGTCACGATCCGTTTCGCGTTGTCCACGATCTCGGGATTGCCCCGATAATCGTCCCACGTGGCGCCCGTCTCCCCGGGCAGCACCCAATACGTTCGTCCCCTGGCCAGGAACCAGAAGAGCGCGACGAACTGGACGATCATGAACATCATAGCGAACAGCAGCTGCAGCAGCAGGCTGAGAATGCTCACCGCCACCGACACGACCGTCGGCCCGCCGGTAGCCACGTACCAGATCACAAGGCCGATCACGAGCAGCCAGAGGATACGTTTGCGCCACTGCTTCCATCGATATCCCCTCATGGCCACACTTCCTTCACGTTTAAAAGTCATACCCAAATTTATTAGTCTATGGATTGAAATATTCGCGTTTGGAAGAAAGAATCCGGCGTGATCCCCGACGCAAAAAGGAAGGAGCCGCAGCCCCTTCCTCTTAATCTCACACGGTATGTGATACCTTTGATCGCGCATCTACGGCATCTGCTCGTCCCCACAACGCCGGCGCGAAAATCAATCCGACGGCGCCGATGGCCGCCGTCGCCCAGCCGAAGCCGGCGAACACCGGGCCAGGGCCAAAGGCTTCTATCAGCACGCCGCCCGCAAGCGGCGCGCCAAGCATGACCAAGCTCCCCAGCGCTTGCTCGACGCCGAAGACGCGGCCGATGAACGACGACGGAATTTCGCGCTGCAGCATGTAAATCTTCGTCGTGATATACGCGCCGTTGCCGATGCCCAAGGCCAGCCCGAGCACAAGCACCCAAACAGTCGGAGCATCCTTGTGCAGCATGCCGAGTCCCGCAAGCGCCGCTCCGAGCCCGATGAATCCGCCGCCAAGCCCCGCACCGTAATTCAATTGCTTCCGCTTGTTCAACGACAGCATGACGGCAACGGATCCCGAACCGATCGCGGCCATGAGCCAGCCAAGCAGCGACGGCCGGCCGGGCGCGATTTCGCGCATCAGCGTCGCGAACTGGTAGTCCACGGTTAGGATCGCGGTCAGCCCGATGAATCCGAAGATCAGCGCATGCAGCACTGCTTTGGTCCGTACGATGACCCGCAAGCCTTCTCGCCATTCGTCGGCCGCCGACAGCCGGATTATCGGCAGCTCCGGCGAAGTCGACCGCCGTTCCTCGGCTCGGACCGTCCATAGCAAGCCCGCCGACAGCAGCCTCGTCGCCGCATGCAGCAGGATGCAGGCGCTTGGCGACAAGGCCGCGAGAACGGCCGCGCCCGCGAGCGGACCGACGATTTTGGCGCCCTGCTGCACCATCCCGTTCCAGGCGGTCGCCTGCAGCAAGCGATCTTCCGGCACGGCCCTCCGCGTCGCGGCCTGTTGGGCCGGCCCGATAAACGCGGCAGCAGCGGCACGCATGGCGAGCATGGGCAAGAGCCAGGCCAAGCTTGGCGCGGCCAGCAGCGCCACCGTGACGGCTGCCGTGAACGCGTCGCAAATCAGCATCAGCTTGATTCGCGGCAGCCGGTCCGCGGCCATCCCCGCCAGCGTTCCGAGCAATAGACCCGGAAGCGCCATAACGACGGGGATCCAGGCCAGTTCAAGGGGACCGGCTCCCCAGCGGTAGGCGATTAAAACCTGCACGGCGATGGCATCGAACCACTCGCCTGTCGCCGCCCCCGCATAGGCGGCGAACATACGCGAGAACGCGCGGTTCCGCCATAGTCTCGTATTTTCAAGCTTCGTTTTCGTTAATCGGGCAGACGGTTCCGTTTGCTGCATCCTCCGAGCTCTCCTTTTCGACTTCAGCTGTAAGCTTGCCAGGATTCAGTCTAAAGGAGATTTATCAGAGGACTGTCAGACCGAACGTACAGGTACTGCTTCAATCAAAACATTCGTAACGAAGTCCAGCATTGTGTTATAAGGATGAGGTAATGAAGACTAGCGTGATGTTATGAAGACCAAGGTGACGTAATGAAGATCAAGATATGACGTGCGCTATTCAGGTCAGCCTACAGCACGAGCGAGCCACGCCATCATCCCCCCATGAAGCCGGTCAAAGCCGTGCTCCCGGATAAGGGCATCCCATTGTGCCGTCAGCTTATTCTTCAGCGCGGCCAGCTTGGCATTGCGTGGAGCCGCGCCGATTACGCGGTCCAGACAGCGCAGCAGCTGCCGGAGCGACATCAGCGCCAGCGGCACGTTCTGCGCCTGACGGAGGATATGCATCCCATGGTCGACGGCCTGCAAAGCATCCTTGTGCCGTCCGGCGCGCAGCTCGAACATCGCACGCACAAGCTGATACCGCGCGATCTCCCGCAAATACGGCGCTTCCCTCAGCACCTCCTCCACGTTCGCCATGCCGCGCTCCGCTTCGACCAAGTCGCCTTTGGCCGTCTGCACGTACAGCTCCGCAATCGCCACAGCCATCTTGAAGCTCGTGAGATTCTCCCGCTCCACGGTGTCGCGCGCGATGCGAAGCCGCTCCTCCGCACGCTCGAATTGCCCGGTATCCGCATATAAGTCGATGATATTCAGTATATACAGCTCCCGGCTTTGGTCCGGAGGAAGCAGATTCAGCTCAAGCACCCGCTCGAAGAGCGCCAGGCTTTCGTTCGGCTCCGCCAGATAGGCGGCATAGAGCAGCACCCAATACAGCCTGTCCCCTGCCGGCGCTTCGTCCGTATGCAGGAACCAATCCAAATCGCCTTGGATGAACCGCATATACGCGTCGTAGAAGGCATCTACCTCGATGCCCAGCACGTCCCGCTGCGCGGCCAGCGTCAGCATGGATTGGCCCTGACCGTAGAGATGGTATTTTCGGAACAGGCCTTGGACGGTCGAATGCATCTCCGTGTCCCTCACGGACGGATTCGGCGCTGCCGGAGCGCCCGTCAGCTTCAGGACATAGCCGCTGCCGCGCAACGTTGCGATGGCGAGCTGCGGAAAGCGGGCGAGCTTCTTCCGCAGGCGGTAAATATGGTCGTCCACGGTTCGCTCGTCCGGATATTGCCCGGGCCACACGTGATCCAGCAGTTGCTCTCGCGAGAAGACCTGACCAGGGCGTGCATACAGAAATTGCAGCAACGCGTATTCTTTGGCGAGCAAAGCAATGGATTCCGATCCGCCGCTGACGGTCAGGGCACCGGGATCGAACCAGATTTGCGTCATGGCATCATCGCCCCCTCTTTGCAGCTAATCTGCTAAATGTCCGGACTGTTGCCTGCGCTGCGGATGTACCGTCCCCGAGCGGCCTATACTTCGCCCCAATAGACTTCCGTCTCGTAATCGAACGCAATCGTCCCGTCCTCGCTCGTCTCGTCGAACAACTGCCGAAGCGCCGCGATCATGGGCTCATGGTTAGGATGGCCCGGCATCGGAGCGTAGGAAGAAGACAACAGCCGCCCCTTCAAGCCTTCGTAATCGAACGCCTGCGTCATGGAAAAGCGCTCTTCCCGCATGGCTCCCGCCTTGAAGAAGGAAGCCAGATCGGTTGGCGAAATGTTCTTATGCGTCATCTGTTCGTAATCCGTCGCATAGTTCTTCAGCAGCCGGTCGTAGCCTTCCCTGAACGGCGTGCCCTCCGTCAAACGCGAATTCCAGATCAGCGCCGCCTTCCCGTCCGGCTTCAGGATCCGATTGAACTCTTTCTGCGCTGCCGCCCGGTCGAACCAGTGGAACGACTGCGCGCAGACGATATAGTCGACGGACTGCTCCGTCAGCGTCGTACACTCGGCCGAGCCCGCGACGGCAAGAAAATTCGATTCCTCCGTCAGCACCTCGACCGCGGCCGTCCGCATCTCGTTATTGGGTTCCACCGCGATGACCCGGCTCCCGCGTTCCAGCAGCAGCCGGGAGAAAATACCCGTTCCTGCGCCGATATCCGCCACCGTCGAACCCGCATCCATGCCGACGAGGCTGTATAAATAATCGATGGCCGCCTTCGGATAGCTCGGCCGATATTTCACGTACGTATCCACCCGGTCAGAAAATCGTTCTTTACTATTCATGACGCTTGCTCCTTCTTGTTTTGTCGGATGCCCGCTCTGCCGCGCGTTCGCTAACGCATGCAGCTACGCTTTCTCCGTTCCCATGATTGGCTTCATGATGTCGAAATAAACGCTTCCGTCCGAGATGATGGGCTCGAACCGATCCAAGCCCCGCGTGACCGCATACACCGCACCGCCCTGGCTGTCAAAGCCCGCGCCGTGGCAGGGGCACCAGAAGAACATGTCGTCGTTCCCGCCTTGCTGCGCTTCCTTCGCCGGCACGACCGAGCACCCTAAGTGGGAGCACGCGGGTGACAGGATCAGCAGCTTGCCGGCCTCGTCGATGGTGACATAAACGAAGTCCTTCACCGGCTTCGTATACCAAGCGTCAACGTATTCGGCTTCATAGTTCATCCTCTCGACGCCTTGAAGCAACTTTAGATCCGCAACCCTGCCAAGCCTTACTATACTCTTCGGCGGTGCCTCAACGCCAACCTTCCGATGGGTTACGGCTCCATAATAGAACAGTCCCGTGGAGCCGGCCAAGAGGCCTGCAGCACCGATCACCACTTTGGCGGTCGTGCTTAAGAACGCTCTACGGGTGATTTGCTGCGGAATTTTGCGATTCATTTCGATCACTCCTTTAGGAACGAACAATCGCGCAGCTGCATTAAGTCTGGCTTTGCAAGCTGCGATCCAGCTTACCTTGCACGAACCAAGCATAGACGACATAGCCGGCGATTACGGCGGCAGCCGTCAGAACGAAAGGCAGGGAATAATGGTTGCCCGCCAAAATATAGCCCGCCCAATAGGAAGCAACCGTGTTGCCGATGCTGCGGGATACGGTTCGCATGCCCGCGAACAGATTACGATCGTCTTCATTAACGGCCGACATGCATTCGCTGTCCGTCAGGTTGTTCAGCATCGTAAAGCCCGTCCCGCGCAGGAGCAGCAAGACGGCAAAGACTGCGGCCGGCATCGCAAATGCCATTAGCGCCACGACAAGCGCATTGTAGAGGAACAAGACAACGAACGTCCGACGGCCGCCCCACCGCTCGACGATGTACGGCATCGCGATGGAACCGATGAAGAAGAAGAAACCGGACAGCGCCAGCAGGCCGGATATGCTGCCATCCTCCATGCCGAACCGGAATTTCAAAATGACGTTCAGGAACGGACTCAGCAGCCCGAACGTAAAGCCGGAGCTGAATATCAGCAGCGACAGCAGCAGCAGGAAACCGATCGCCGGCCGTTTCTTGGGCTTCCCTGCCGGCAAGCCCCCTTCGGCTTCGCCGGTCTTCGTTCCGTCATCGCCGGCCGCGGCGATTTCCTCCCTCGCATGCACGGACGGAAGCAGCAGACCGCGCAAGATGCCAGAGAGCGCGAGACAGCCGCCGGCCACGAAGAACGCGTACTGATACAACGTCGTATGTCCCGGTATCCAGTCCGGCAAATAGCCGGCCAGCCATGTCCCAACGCCGGTGAAAAACGTAAATACGGCGAATAGCAGCGAGTACGCGCTCGTCTCTTCCTTCTTGCTGCGGCAATATTGGAATATAAGCTGGATTTCCGAATTAACGACCGCCGCGATGCCAAGCGACCAGATCAGCTGCGCGGCGGTCAACGATGCCGCGGTCGTGCCGGTGCCGAACAGAATAAGGGAAGCGAATGCAAGCAGCATGCCGGTAACAAGCATCGGCTTGCGTCCGACGCGCCTGACGATCAGGCCTGCCGGCAGGCTCGTCAGACCGACTGTCAACGCGCCGAGCGACGTCAGCTGGCCGATGAAGGCCTTGGAGTAGCCCAGGTCCAGCAGATGCAAATTCAGAATCAGACTGAATATGCCGGCTCCGATGCCGAATAAACTCTCCGTCGCAATGAACCGCTTCACGCCCGGGGATAAGTCACGAACTAAATTGATGGTATAGGTCCACATGATGCGCCTTTCTTCTTGCTGGTTGTAAGACTAATCTTACATGGCGCTTCCTTCATGTTCAATCCCCGTCTTCCTGTCTCCGTGCTTTAAGCCGCGATGGGATGATTGAATGTTCATATGGAAGCCATAAAAAAAGACGCCCGCAGGCGCCTTATCGAACAGGTTGAGGCTGGAGCTGGAAGGCTGGCGACAAAAAAGAAAACTGGCGACACGTAGCTGAAGACCAGGCCACTGGAGACAGACGCCACGAGCATGAAGACAGACGCCACGAGCAAAGACAGATGCCACGGGCATGAAGAGACGAACGTCATCACACGCGGGGCGGTCACTTGGATCTCGGCTGCCTCGTCTGGCCTTCCTTCAGCAGCGTCCCCAGCTCCGACGTGTACCGGGCCAGCTTGACGCTGATCTCGGAGCGCATCACGTCGCGGGTCATGCCGAAGCGGTCCTCGTAGCCCCGGCAATAGTAGCGGTGATACACGACCAATTCCGACTGTTCCTCGTTCAGTATCCGAATGTTCCGCTGCTTCAGCTCCCGCCGCAGGCCGTACAAGTCCTGCACGACCCGGTCGAGAATCGTCTGCCCCGCCATCAGGTAGGCGCGCTTCAAAATATTCGTGGTGTTCTCCACGTCGGCGATGCTCTTCTGGACCATCTTCTCCATATGCGGGAGCAGAATATAATCGCGAAGCATCGTACGCTCCTCCATCGTAATGAGATTCCGCTCCCTGGGCGCGCGCGCCTGCTCATCGACGGCCGGGCTTTGGCTTTGTCCGCCGCCCGCCGCGTGCTGCTGGTCATAACGCTCCACGTGCTCGGTCAATAACATTTTGGATTTCCAGCGTTCGTTGCCGTCCAGCTTGCTCATTTGTAGTGTCCTCCAATTTGTTCCGCCCTTTCCCGCGCCACGCCGGATTCCAGCAGCGACGAGGCGCGCATGATGGCCGTGCTCCCGTACCGCTCCTTCAGGGCGTCTATGACGCGCTCCTTCCGGTAGGCGCGGGCCCGGTCCTCGAACAGCGTGAGCTGAATAACGTTGTCGTCGCTCAGCTGCGACAAGGCAATGCTGAGGCGGCTGATGGGCAGCCCGTTCCAATGCTCCTTGAACAGCTTCAGCGCGGCGGCCGCCACCTCGTGCGTCAAGGATGTCGGCTCCAGCAGCGTCATCTGCCGGCTGAACCAGCAGGAACGGATGCCGTCCGTCTCCGCCGCGGCTACCGACACGACCGAGCCGAGGAACCGGTTGCGCCGCGTCCGCTGGCAAACCTCCACGACCAGCTCCAGCAGCACGACCTCGATATCCTTCAGCTCGCGGTACAGATTCCAGCGCAAGGCCTTGCCGTGGCTGACGGACTTGAGCTGGCGCCGGATGCCGGGCTCCACGGGGCTCGGATCGATCCCGCGGGCGGTCTGCCAGTAATACCCCGCTTGGATGTCGCTCTGCTTGCCCATCTCTCGCCGCATGCGCCGCTTGAACTCGCCGAACTCCATGCGGGCGATGTCGCCGATGCTCGCCAGGCCCATGCGGGTAAAATGCCGGGTCATCGCGGAGGCGACCATGAACATCTGATGCACGGGAAGCGTCCACAGCGTGGATTCCAGCTTGTCGTACGAGAGCTCGTAGACGCCCTCCTCGCTCTTCTTCGCGTAATTGTCGGTCGCCATCTTGGCGAGAATCTTCGTCGGGCCGATGCCGACCCGCGACCAGACGCCCGTCGACAGCAGAACCTCGTGCTGGATGCAAGCGGCCAGCTGCTCTGGGCTATAGTCGAAATAATCCAATGAATTCGTCACGTCGAGAAACTGCTCGTCGATGCTGTACGGCTCCACGCGCTCCGTATACGATTCGAAAATACGGGTAATCAATAAGGAAACTTGAATGTAGGTCCCCATCCGGGGACGGATCACGACGAGGTCCGGGCACCGGGCCATCGCCTCCCCGACGCGCGACGCCGTAGTCACGCCCTTGGCCTTGGCAATGGGGCATGCCGCGAGCACGATGCCGTTCATCCTCGTCGGATCTCCGACGGCAACCGGCATATCGCGGTACTCCGGATGGGCCGCCTTCTCCACGGATGCGTAGAAGGACTGTCCGTCGATCAGGAAAATATGCCTCGACATCGATGTGCCCCCTCAGGAAAGCGAATGTATGTTCGTATATCGCTATTATACACCGAATGTACGTTCTCCATGCAAGGGAAAAATCTGACTGTTCGTCCGGCGTCCGCGCCCGTTTCCCGAACCGTCCGAAAAGAAAAACAGAGAGGCCCCATCGCGGGGCCCCTCTGCCTTTTCCTATTGAACAACGTAAACGATCACTGCCGCGACGCCTTATTTCTTGAAAATAGGCTTGAAATAATTAGATTCCGGGTTCACGAGGCAAATCACGAATCGTGATCCAGTCCGTTTTATCGGGTCTTCGGAACGATGCCGACCGTGCAGCGGGAGACGCTGACCAGCCGTCCTTCCTCGTCGCTGATCTTGATGTCCCAGACCATCGTCGTCCGCCCCTTGTGCAGCGGCGTCGCGACGGCGGTCACGATGCCGTCCCGCTTGGGACGAATATGATTGGCGTTGATCTCCATGCCTACGGCGACCTGCTTGTCCTTGTCGATCAAATTATACGTACCCACGCTTGCGACGGTCTCGGCGAGCGCGACCGACGCTCCGCCGTGGAGCGCGCCGAAATATTGACGGGAAGCCGGACCGACCGGCATCGTGGCGACGACGCGGTCCGGCGTGCATTCGGTAATGCGCATGCCCAGCACCCCGAACATCGTCTGTTCGTAGGCTATGCCATCGCCAAGCATAAACGGGTTCTCGGTGCTTTGTTTCATCTGTGTGATTCTCCTTCGTTTTGCCGCATTATTCTACTTTACCGCTGTGCGGCCCGCGAAGCAATGCGGGAAAACCCGGGACAGGACGCCAGCGACTCGCCCCCGCCCTATCCTTACAGCAGCGCCAGCAGCTCGTCCAACCGGTCGATCGTGTGCATCGGCTCCGCCGCGAGGCCGTCCGGCCAAGGCCGGCTTGACCGCAGCCAGATCGTTGCCATGCCAAAGCGGGCGGCTCCATCCACGTCGTTCACCGGATGGTCGCCGATGAACAAGCATTCTTCCGGGCGCAGCCCCAGCCGGTCGGCCGCCAGCGCGAAAATCCGCGGGTCGGGCTTCTTGACGCCCGCCTCCTCCGATACGAGGATCACCTCGAAGGCATCCCGGATGCCCAGGCGATCGATTTTGCCGTATTGGGTCTTCATCTTGCCGTTGGTGATCAGGCCGGTCCGGTACTTCGCCCGCGCGTGCGCAAGCACCTCCCGTGCCCGCTCCATTAATGCCGCATGATTCAGAAAATCGCCCCAGTAATAAGCAGTCAGCTCCTCGAGAGACGGCTTCCGCTCCCATGGCAGCTCGTCCAGCAGCTCCGCGAACAGCGTCTCCCGCGGGTTGTAGCCGTCCCTGTCCAGCTCGACGATACGGTCGTGCAGCCCCTGCCTGTCCGCGACATGCCCGAAGTGCGCATCGATGAACGCGTGCGCGAATCCCCCGAACATGCGCGTGCGGTCGAGAATCGTATTGTCCAAATCAAACAGCACCGCTTTGATCTTTTCCATCCCAATCCTCCCCTTCAATGATCCAGTATTCGCCAGTCGAATCGGCTACTCCTGCCGAGGTGGCCGCACGACGAAGAAGCTGCTCCCGACAGCGCCCGCAAGCGTCGCCGGAAGCAGCCTCTGCGCTGGCTGTCTGCCTTTACGAAATAATGATGGATGGCGCCAAATTAAGCATGGATTCGCTGGCTTGGCAGCCGGCGAACCGTTCGCCCGGCTCCGCTTCCCATTTCTCGCCTTTCTCGCGCTGCAGCTCGTTCATCAGCTGGCGCACGTTCCATTCGGCATCCGCGACGATTTCTTTAAACGGCCGCGCATCATTCTGCCGCGCGATCAAGACCTTCATCCATTTCGCGCCGAATTTAACATGGTTCTTCTCGTCGACGACATCGAAATCATGCTCCAACGCCGTTAAGACGTCGCCTTGCGCGATCGCCATCTCGGTCCACTGCTTCTTGGGCGCGAACGAGCACGCCTCCCCGACCTGGGTCAGCGCCGCGATCCGATCCAGCAGCGGCTGCGCGGTGTAGGCTTGATAATGGCCGACCGGAATCGGCACCAGATAGGGACTGATGCCCATCGCCTCCAGACGCGAAAAGCCCATCATGGAGTGGCGCGATTCGTCCCAGGTTTGACGAACGAAATCGGATACGTAATCGAAGCCGAGGTGGCGGCCGTCGTATACGATCGTCGCGCACAGGTCGATAATCGGCAGCTCGGTAAAATGCGTGTACGAATGGTGGGCCGGATGCTCCTCTTTATCCAATCCGCCGCCCAGGATGGAATCATACATCCGGTTGGCGCTCCGCCATTTGAACGCCGGCTCCAGCCGCATTTCCGCCGGAACCGCATAATCCGGATACGGCTGCGGCGCCTCTGCCCCGGCAGCCTGCTCGGGAAGAACTTCGTGACACAATCCGCCCAAGCTGCGAATATGATCGCGCAGCGCGTCTTCGAACGCTTCCGCCGCCCGCTCCTGCGCAACCGTGGCATGCCCGGCTTCCAGGTACGTTTTCCCCCAGGCGACCTGCCGCTCGAGCGCGGGCAAATGATCCTCGATGGCCTCCACGGAAGGCGCGTCGTTCAGGCGCAGCGTCGTCTCGGCGTATTCGCGGTAAGCGCGGATCTGTTCCCGCTTGATGACGCGGTAGAGACCGCCGACGAAGCAGGCCGTGTCGGGCGCGGTCAGGAGATGCCGGACGAGATTCGTCCGACTGGCGTCGATCTGCTTGTCCGGGTGGGGAATCCCAAAATCCTGAATGCGCTCGCGCAGGGCGCGGCAGCGCTTCCAATCCTCGTAAAGATGACGGACCAGCTGGCATTTCACCGCGTATTCGGGCAGCTGGGGAACGATTCCGATCACGTGGCGGACCAGATCGTACTCGAGCGAGAACAGCGACTTCAGTTTCCGCAAAGCGGCTTCCGAGCTGAAATATCTCGGCATCGTATCTCTCCTTTGCCGACGTTGCCGCCGGGTTTTACCACCATTATAGAAGGCGCGATGCGGAAATGCAGTGTCGTTTTCGCGGTTGTTTTTAACATTCTTCCTCCTGTTCGGTGCCGGGCGCGGCAATGCGCGCAGCTTGGCGCCTGAACTGCAGGGGGCTGGTTCCGGACTGGCGCTTGAAGAACAGGCAGAAGGCTTGAACCGACTCGAAATCCAGCAGCTCGGCGATCTCCGTGACGGAGCGGTCGGTCTCGAGCAGCGAACGTTTGGCGCGATCCATCAGCAGCCTTCTCAGATAGCCGCCCGGCGTGACGCCGAGCAGCCGTTTGAAATTGCGGTCGAAATGGGCGCGGCTTACGCCGGCCTGCCGGATGACGTCGGGAATGCGAGACGCGGCTTGGGCATGAATGATCGACAGCGCCGATTTGATATATGCCGGAATAGGATCGGACGCATTCTCCCGAGCCGCCTCGTTGCTCGCATAGCAGCGGAGAATATCCGTCAGCAGCGCGGTCAGAACCGACTTCGCCATAATCGGCCCGTACGGCGCTTCATGCTCGCACTCCCGCAGAAGCCGTTCGCACCACTGCGTAATGGCCCCCGAAGAATCCCGGACCACGCGGTTTTGTCCGAGCAGATAATAGCCGTTCTCGAGCGGAGTCAGCTCCTGGAAGCGGAAGCCGAGCGAGTACATCGTGAACTGGCCTTGGCCGGACGCGCCTCCGCAATGCACCTCGTGCGGCTTGGTGACGAACACGTCCCCCGCTTTCGCGGTATGCTTCGCGCCGTCGAGAATGAACCACCCGCTGCCCTCCGAGATATAGCACAGCTCGAAGTAATCGTGAATTTGCATGGGCGTAAACCAGACCGGGTCGGTCAGCCGATCGACGTATACGAGGCTCGAGTACTGCGGGGCAAAAGGAAGCTCGAACCGCAGCTCGTCGGGTCCGATCCGCAGTTTCGCGCGCGCGGCGGGCGTTGCGATTTCAATGAATGCGGGCTGGTCATCGCGCACCTCAACCGCCTCCTCCTGAGCATTCTTCCGGCTGAAATTGCCGTCTTCAAGCAGCCGATGCCTGATGTATTCCCCTTCGCAGTCCGTTTCCCTGCCAAGGCAAAGAAAAAGACAGCCGACGCGCGGCTGCCCCACTTTCCTACTCCATAATATACGTATTCAAGAAATCATTGCGGAATTTACCTTCCGGATCGCACTGCAGCAGCAGGCGCCGGAATTCGGGCAGCTTCGCGTACAGCGATTGGACGCGGGCCGGCGGCATCGTAAACAGCTTGGCCCAATGCGGCCGGGCACCGAACGGCGCAAGCTGCGCTTCGATATCCGGCAATACCTGCCGCACGGCCTCCCAATCCGGCTTCCACGTGAAATGAATGGCGACCGAATCCTGCCCGTAGCAGGGGCTCATCCACAGCTTGTCCGCCGCGATCGTGCGCACTTCGGAAATAAAAAGCAGCGGCGCGATACGCTCCCGCAGCTGGTTAATGGCGTGCAGCGCCTCGTAAGCCTGCGACCGCGGCACGAAATATTCGCTCTGCAATTCCTCTCCGGCGCTCGGGGTAAAGTCCATCCGAAAATGCGGCATGCGCTCATGCCACGGACCCGGAATGCCGAGCTGCGCGCTGCAATTCTCCGCCGTATGGCCAGGCACCGGATGCCGATGCTCCGGCGCCGGGACCGTACCGAAAAAGTCGGGCTCCGCTTGTGCGGAAGCAACGTCTCCGTCCGGAAGCTGGCGCTTCTGCCACACCTGATTAAAGGCCGACTGCTTCCAGTCCGTGAACAGGCTGACGCTGTAACCGCTGGAGAAGATGGCGTCGAAATGCCGCTCCAGCTGCGTCAACGGCAGATTCTCGTACACGCGCTGGCTCATCTCGAAGGCCGGAACCACGTCCAGCGTAATCTTCGTCACGACGCCGAGGCCGCCTAAGCCGACGACCGCCCCATCCAGCAGGCCGTCCTCTTGATCCCGGGAGAAGACGACCGTCTCTCCGTTCGCCTGGACGATCTCGAGGGCATGAACCGCCGTCGACAGATTGCCATGGCGGTCGCCGGAGCCGTGCGTGGCCGTCGCGCATGCGCCCGCCACCGTGATATGCGGCAGCGACGCGAGGTTGTGCAATGCATAGCCGTTGTCATGCAAATAGCTGGCCAGTTCTCCGTACCGGATGCCGGCTTCGACGGTCACCCTGCCGTTCTCGCGGTCCAGTGCCACGACGCGGTTCAGCTTCTGCAGCGAGAGTTGACTTCCGGCGGTATCGGCGATGCCGTTAAACGAATGCCGCGTACCGAGTACCCGAATGCGATCGCTGTTGACGACCATTTCTCGCAGCTGCTCCAATGTCTCGGGAACAAGCAGCTCCGAGGCGCCGTACCGGTAGTTTCCTGCCCAATTTAGATTGTTTTCCATGTTCACGCTCCTTAGTGATGAATGAAAACCAGCAAACCATTAAAGCGTTCACATTTCATTATAAAGAAACGGGAGCGATCGGAACATTAAATTTTCATGCCAAACAGAGCAGTCTCTTACCGCAGCTCCTTCATAAGCAAATCTCGATGCGCCTCCGCAAGCTCCAGCAGCCGAAAGTTTCCATTGCGAATCAGAGTAAGCAACCGTTCAGCCTCGTACTTGGCGAGTTCGTACGCGATCTGGTCGATCTTGCCGCTGACCAGCGCTTCATCGAGCTCGTCCGCATCCTTTCGAATCACCTCTCCCGAAGGCAAGACGATGAGATCGAGGAACAAATCGTCCATCCACGGCACGCCATTCGCATCTGCTCCATTCCGGTAACAGATGTCGATGTACCATTGGACAACCTGGCCTTTGTCGTTCAACATGACCGTCACCGCATGATGTTCTCCGACAGGAAACTGTTGCAGCCACCTATAGCCGGCATCCGCAATGCACACCTTTGCACCGTTGTAATCAGCCCATAATGGTTCTGATACTTTGCCGATTTCAAGGAGGGTGACATGTCCCGTAAAGCTTGCCGTCTCCACATACGTCTGCGCATATCTCCGCTCCAGCACCCGTCCCCAATCCGACCGGTCGCCGTATTTTCGTTTCAGAAGCATCAGCTCCCCGTCCCCTGGTACCGATTAATCCCCATCTTCCAGACGCCGTAAGCGAGCGCGAACAGCGCAATGCCCACGAGCGGTGCGATGTACGGCAGCGCCGGGGAGAACAGCGTCTCCCCCGTCTTGTCCAAGATCAGCTGCGACGGATAGAAATTGACGAACGCGTAGGGCACGAAGAACGTGACGAGAATGCGGATGAATTTGTTGTAGATCGACACCGGATAATCCATGAACGAGCGAATGCCGTACAGAACCATGTCCATGAGCGCGCTCGAACGGACGAACCAGAAGCACATGGAGCCGGTGATGACGATGAACGCGGCTTGCACGAGCGTCGCCCCGAGCAGGACGACGATGAAGACGACCAGGCCGGCCAGGCCGACATGCAGATCCAAATGCCGGAAGCAGACGATGAACATCACGAGCCCGATAACGACATCGCCCAGATAGAAATGTCCGAAGGTGCGGATGATCATATGGATGAACGGATTGACCGGCTTCACGAGCATGACGTCGAACGTCCCCTCCGAGACCATTTCCTCCACCTCCCACATCTGAAAGGTGAAGAAGATCGAAGCCAGACCGAACGTGAACAGGTTCATCGTGTAAATGAGCAGCACTTCGTACAGACCCCAACCATTGATCGTCTGGAAGCGGTCCAGCATGATCCAGATAATCATGAAATTCACGATATGCCCCAGCGAGAAGCCGAGGAAATCCAAATAAAACATGATGCCGTATTCGGATTTGCTCTTGAAATAAATCGGAATGAAGCGGGAATATAATTTCAGATACCGCATGTTCAGCCTCCTTGCACGACCAGTTTTTTGACCGCACTCGCCCACATTCGCCGCTGGAGCAGCAGCAACCCGGCGATCCATGCCACTTGCTCCAGGAGGATCAGGGAGATATGCCCCCATCCTGACGTCTTGCCCAGGTATACGGAAATCGGATCGTAGTAGATGAGCCGGAATGGCAGGCAGTACGATATCGCCGTCAGCGGCCCCGAGAAGAACCAGATCGGAATGAAGGAGCCGGAAAATAGTTTGATGAGCGCACCAAGCAGCGTGTTGATTTGCCAGACGAGCACGTACCAGAACGCGATCAAGCCGATCAAATAGTTAATCAGGAAATTGAGCAGAAACGCGTTCACCAGCATGACGATAAACGCAAGCGCATGCCAGCCTGTCGGCAGCTCCAAGCGAAAGAAGCATAAGCTGATCACCAGCAGCGGAACGAGCTCGAAGAAGATCCGGTACATGTTCTGTCCCAGGGAATGAAAGAAGGCGACCAGTCCGAACGGAACCGGCTTCAGCAGGTCCATCGCGATTTCGCCCTGCCTTACCTTTCCCCCGACCCAGAAGATGACATTGTTCGTTGCGAAGACGGAAATGAAGGAGCTGATGACGACGTACGTGACCATTTCCCGGACCGAGATTCCGCCTGCGCCGGAAGCGATCTGGGTCTGACTGCCGAACACGGCGTACCAGATATAGACCTGCACGAATACTTTGATCAGCTGGCCGAACAGGAACATCAGCACCTGCATCCGGAAAGCGATGTTTTGGCGGAAGGAATTGAGCGTCAGCTCGCGGTACAGCGCAAGTCTCATTCTATCCACGCTCCCGGTCCGCGGCCGCTTCGAGCGGAAGCCGGCGCATGTACATGCTGCGGATGATTTCTTCGATATCCGTTTCTTTGACGACGAAATCCTTCACCTCGTACCGTTCCATGATCCATTTAATCAGCATCGAGGAGTTGATTTCGCGTTTGTCGTAGACCAGCTGCGCCTTCCGGCCGTCCACCGTGCAGCTTCGAACACCCAGCCTAAGCAGCTCGTCTGAAGCATTGAACAGGCGATCGGTCTCCACGACCATATGCTCCGCAGTCCCAAACTCGCTCTTCATCCGCTCCACGTTGCCGTCATACATCAACTTGCCGTGATCGATGACCATCACCCGGCTGCACAGCTTCTCGATATCGGACATGTCGTGCGTGGTCAGAATGACGGTCGTGCCCCGTTCGCGGTTCACTTCCAGGATGAAATTGCGGATCTTCTCTTTCACCACGACATCGAGGCCGATGGTCGGCTCGTCCAAATAGATGATCTCGGGATCATGCAGCAGCGCTGCGCATAGATCGGCCCGCATACGCTGTCCCAGACTGAGCTGTCTGACGGCGACATGCTTGAATTCGTCCAAGCCCAGAATATCCGTAAACCGTTCCATGTTTTCATTGAAGCGCTGCAGCGGAATATCGTACATATACCGCATCAGCTTGAGCGAATCGATGACGGGGGTGTCCCACCACAGCTGCGTCTTCTGGCCGAAGACCGCGCCGATGCGCATCGCGTTCTCCACCCGGTTCTTGTACGGCTCAATGCCGTTCACGAGCACGCGCCCGTCCGTCGGAACGAGAATACCGACCAGCATCTTGATGGAGGTGGACTTGCCCGCTCCATTAGGGCCGATATAGCCGACGATCTCGCCCTTGCCGATCTCGAAGGAAATGTCGTCGACCGCGGTTTTGATCTCGTATTCGCGGCGAATCAGCCCCTTGAGCGCGGACCACATACCCTCCTTGTTCTTGTTTCGTTTGAAATCCTTGCGTAAGTGCTCGACCTGAATGATGCTCAACCGTTTCCCCTCCAAAGGCCGGAATAGCGCACAGTGTCAATACCGTCAGCGAACGCAAAAAAGCCGCAAATGAACTCCTGTCCATCTACGGCTGGCTGCGTCTTGAACCCGGCAAAAGAAAACGAGTCTTTGCGGGGACGGAGATGCCTAGCAAAGATGATTGTTCCGGTATAGTAGAATTCATTGTAATCGCTCGCCTGAATAGCGTCAAGAACATATTTACTGAAGTGGGAGGTTTATCCAATTTATAGAGGAAACTCGCAACACCCTGCCTCCCTCGAGATCGTGTTTCTAATGATAGATTGCGCTAGCCCGGTCTAACCAGACTGGATTTCGTCTTCAACGTCAAACCCTTGAACGTCCAAGTCAAAGGAATGATATTGTTGTGTTCGCTTCTTTAGCCAACCTTCTAAGGGGATAATCCATGGGCGGAATCGAATCAGAAGACGCAGCTTTTCTATTTCCATGAATGTAACCTCTGATATATCTCGGTCAGGATCATTCGCAAAATCCGAATCGCCAAGAAGTTCTCCCGAGTAATACACCTGCAGATACGTTCCGTATTGTTCAGAAGTGAATTCTGTAACGAAAGCCACTTCTTTTGCCACTAGTTTGTATCCTGTTTCCTCATAACCTTCTCGTTCAGCCGCTTGCAAGAATGTCTCTCCATTTTCTATCGAACCTTTTGGCAAGCTCCATCCGAACTTGTCTCTGACGACTAGAACCTTTCCGTCCTTTATAACAACGACTCCCGCAGCGAGATTATGTCCCATGCCACACATCCGTCCTTCACATCAGTATCTATAACGAGTTTAAGCGGGCCCATTAACACAAGAAAGATCGGTTCTTAGCGTTGCTGATTAAAATTAGGGTTGCAAGGCATTTATTTTCATCGCAAAGCTTTCTCAGTCTCCCGAGTATCCGGCATTCCTGCTCCAGCCAACCAACTTTAAATGATCTCTTAGCTTAGTCAGTTCTTCTCTTCGAGTAGGATTAAGGATAGTATTCGGAAAGCCAGTATACGCCGGATATGCTGAAAAATAATTGTATAATTTCCACAAGTCGTTTTCTTGGGTTTTCGAGATAATTCCAGAATCCTTACCGACAGTCATCAAGTACCCAATACTCTCTCTGACGTCTTCTATTTTCTCGAGAACGATATTCTCTTCTTTCCAGTCGTTCTGAATTTGATAGTCGATGGCGCTTTCCAATTGAACGAGATCCCCTTGCAAGACAAAGGATGAACTCGAATAAGCACCCTTCACTTGTTCATGCTTCAGATAATCATACGCGACGAGGACAACGCCAACTACAACACATAAGATAATGATGCTGGGTTTATATTTCATAACTTCTCCTTTTGCATGGCTACCTCTGTGCGCAGGATACTATATTTCACTTAGGAATTCGTAGAACTGGTACACTTTTCTCGCCCTGGTTTTCACATTTATCAAGCGTGTACACATAAAAGTCCGATTCCTCTTGCTTGCTGATTTGCTTGCACGTATAAACCGTTTTGCCTCGTTCCGCACTCATACCATCCCGAGTGTTATCGACCGTCCAGGTGATCTCTTTACCATCTGAATGCACGTCATAGATCCAATACCCACCATCGATAATAGGTGGAATGAGCATCAGATAATCCCCTTTTCCATCCTTATGACGTTGCACCAATTCATCCAATCTATTGATGTCCTTCTTATCGAATCGATAGAGGACCGTTTCTCTTCCTTCCGAGGCAGCGTTCTGCGCGCGTGTGACGCTCAGCATCGTTAACAACACTGCGATTACCACAAGTAGTAATCCGATTGTCTGCTTTGTTTTCATGGATGATGTTCCTTTGTAATCTATTTTATGATGTCTGTGACGCGCGTCCAATCAACTATGATTCGACTTCGAGCAATAGTCTTGATTAAATAGGCAAGCCTTAAAAGCAGTATTAAAAGAAGTTATACAATCCATCTTCAAAGTACTTATATTCTTCATCCGTAATTCTTAACTTGCCATATGCGTTAAAGAATATGTCTTTGTCCCTATCATTATCGAAAGCATTATATTTCGGTCTGATGGCTAACGCCGCATCATATCTTGGGTCCCCGTAAGCAGCTCCCGACCAATCTATGACTCCAACGATATTGCATTCATGGACTAATACGTTATCTATTGTAAAGTCGCCGTGAATCAACGTGTTTTCAATGGGTCTTGGTCTTCCTTCTTTCAGTCGCTTAAGCAATTCTTCTGATCCATCAACTGCAAAGTGAGTCAGATTGTATTCGGCTTTAATAAGCATCGTATCTAGCCAAAGACGATCATTCGTTAGTAATTCAGTTGGGCAAGGGCATTCATGTATGTTCTTTAAACAAAGTCCGAAGTTAGAAATAGCTTTTTCTTTATCTTTGCGACTAGGCTCTCTGGATAGAAACTCTCTCAGACTTATTCCATGTATATAATCCATTAACAGCCATCTTGATTTATTTTTGACATGATACGAATAGACTTTCGGTACAGGTAGTCCCGTATGAGAAAGATATTGAAGGGCTTGGTATTCTTCCGATAACCATTCATTGTAGAGATCATTTTCTGTTTTCTTGATGATGCATTTCTTATTTGGCGTATCCAATATAGCCACGATAGAAGTATGACCTTGTCGAGGGAAAGTGATTTTTTGGATTTCCCCGATTTGATCGATAATTTCGATAGGGAGATCTTGAATGTTCATTGGTTCCTCCTTTCTTGTACTTCTTCTACTAACCTATAAATTTTAAAATCCTTATCAGAAATTTCCAGATATTCTTTTGATTTATTATGATAAACTGTCGGATAAATTGTTTTATCTTCAAATATTACCTTTCCATTCGAAATGTCATAAACCCTAAGACCACTACCGCGAGAGGAACAATATAAGTACTTATCGAAAAACAATTGACCCTCACAAATTTCAAATTCATTCAACAGCCTTCCATCGCTAACATCAAAAATCCTGAATAATAGTTCTTTCGGTAAATTAATAAGCTCATCATCATCAAAAAGACTTGTATCGAATTTCCCCGTTATTCCCACCATAGTATCTGCAAGCCAGCAAATGGGATCATTCCACTCTTCCTTGCCTCCCCATATCTCTTTCTTGCTTTCTCCATCTTCGGATTCCCAACAGTTTCTCGAAATCCATTGTCTAATATTCCATGCTTCCACGGAGCCATGGGGATGCCACACCCAACCATCGTCAACAATCCATTCATTATTCGGAGAAACCAATAACTGCCCGTGAAAAAAGTCCAAATAATGTTCATCGCTATGAGGTTCATTATCAATCATACGAAACTCCGGATCCATTCTGGAGGTTAATGACTCACCTGTATAAGGATCTGAAATATCGAGCCGGTTCCATTTCGTTCCATGAATTAATAACACTCGATTATTATCATTCGTATAAAAAGCAACGGGAAATATAGTTTGATTAAAGTGGTAATCATCTCTGCTAAATCGCATGACGATCTTCTTTATTTGTAGATCAATGACCAATCCATCTCTGCCATAAGTATTAAAAACGGAGATAATATGATCCTCGGAAGATGTTCGAATAGAAACAGCCTCATTAAAATCTAATTCGTCGCCTGCAAAAGAGAATAATATATTACTAGATTCCTGTTTCGTATTTAATTCAATAATTTTGTTAGTACTGGTTATTGCTAAGTATGTACATTCTTGCGAAGCCACAGGATGAATAGCCACTAGCTCCTCATTAAATGGTTTTATGCTTCTTCGTTCTACCTTTAAAAAAACTTCTCCCAAATTAGATCCCCTCACTTTTATCGAATTTCACCTCTATACGCCATCTCACTCAACTTCGACTAAACGCCTATATTAATATTGCTTTTGTGATTCTCAGAACGTTTGAATTTAATATAATGTGTTAACTCAATATTATTATCACTTAGATAATCAATATCTTCTCTTTGTTGCCTTATTTCATTAATCAATAAATTATCCGTCAGCATTTTCAATTCAAAACCAGCTTCATTGGCATCTAAATCATCTCTCTCCTGAATGAACATATCGATTGTATCAATAGCATAAGAAGATATCTGAACAATATGATTATCGTCTGAGTCAGTTAAATAACTAATTAATTCATATAATGAACATGCTGCATCAAGCGCATGCGAAACAAAAATGGTATCAAAATCCTCAGTATCCGGCATTAAATCTTCACATGAATTCGTAAGTTCAATTAACTGTTCATTTGTTAGATTCCTAATTCCAAGTAATTGCTCCCATATTAAATTGGTTACTTCTCGGATTTTCAGATTATCACCCCAGTGATACATTTCAGAAAAGTAGTGATAGTTAGGTAACATTCGTTCAATAATAAGGATTCCAACAAGAATCTTCTCTGTGACTCTGAGATGAGTCAATTTAGATCTTATCTCTTGCAAAAACATTTCATACATTTATATCACCTTTTACTTTCTCATTGATCTGGGCGATGGGTATAACGTTAACTCTCATTAAGTTTCTTTCTAAAATCACTTTGTAATCCCCAAATTTCTTTTATTGATATTGCTTTTTTGTGGCTTTTATTTATATCCTCACCTTGTTTTGACCATAGATAAGGATAGGATGAGATTCCTTGTTCACCATTTAACTTCTTTACATCCAATTCCCAATTGTCCCACCTGAAAGAACTGTAATATTGTCTTAGATCCCCATTAAATATCCAATAGATAAAGTCTGTATACCCCATACCTGTATCTTCCCAATTCAATGAATCAGGCGCAAAGTAATACACATTGTGGGTGTGGTCATCAAAATTACCTGAATTAATCGCAAAGATACCTCCGAGCACATCATAAGCCACCACAAATCCTTCGCTACATTCGAATGAGAAATTATTATCAGTAAGCGAGCCAATTAATTGATCGCTCCCCGAACCCAATATGCGTAACCAGCCATGATCGGCTAAGATGCCACCACATTCAAGCGTGATAGCCCCCATAGTTGATTTATTACTT
Organism: Paenibacillus sp. J31P316; assembly: GCF_056269105.1. NCBI lineage: Bacteria > Bacillati > Bacillota > Bacilli > Caryophanales > Paenibacillaceae > Paenibacillus > Paenibacillus sp. J31P316. Next base: position 645,872 of record NZ_JBWDNI010000002.1, read on the forward strand.
ATTTGCAATTTTAATAGCGAGTTTTCCCCACTTGATCTTTCATTTTCTAAAATATTTACATCTAATTGAGAATCATTTATCCAATTCAGAATCATATTCCAAGTGTTGTTGTCAGTAATAAGTTCAGAAGTTTTCTTCATATTGGTTTTGTCCTTTTCTTTTTGAAATAAGTTTAAGAGAATGAACTACCTGGAACTACCTTCCTTGAGTAATTCGAGCACCATTTAAACTATCCTGCCATCAATGAGAAACGCCGGCCCTTATATACCAGCAGTCAATTCCTCTCTTAAAGCCACTGCTAACAGGGTGTTATAATTATCAGATGAACTGCTTCACCCCTCCCTTAATGTGACAATAATCAGTAGAGCCGGAAACAGGAGATGATGACCTTGAATGTATTGACATACTTCTTCGCAGATGACGGAAAAATTCCCAATAACCCGGACTTACCCGTGCTTCTGTACGCCGGGGCTTTTCAAGAAGATCCCTTCCAAGCGGAAGCAAGATTGAACCGGAACAATTGGCGGAACAGCTGGGTAAACGGCGTCTTTGGCTACCATCATTATCACAGCAATTCGCATGAGGTGTTGGCCGTGCTCCGAGGACCCGCATTACTGATAATCGGCGGGGAACAAGGAATAGAAATCGAGGTGCAAGCCGGCGATGTGCTGGTGCTTCCGGCCGGAACGGGGCATAAGCGGATCCGCTCCAGCGGAGACTTTTCCGTAGCGGGCGCTTACCCGGACGGGATGAGCTATAACACGCAGACCGGCAAGCCCGGAGAACGGCCGAAGGTGCTGGAAGACATTAAGCGTGTTCCTTTGCCGGACCAGGACCCTGTCTACGGCGAGGAAGGACCGCTCATGACCATTTGGAATAAAAAATGAGGGCATCCTGCCGGATACCCTCATCTTTCTTTACCTGCACGAATTTTTTGTGCAGCATGAAGTTCATTCTCGCCCTCGGTTTAACGTTTGCCCATTCCTAATATAATCCCCTGCCAATGAGATTAGCCGTCACGGGGGCTTTCCCTAATTCCCTCGACCATATGGATAGTTGACCCATATGATGGATTTCATGAGCGATGACATGTCGCATGATTTCACCGTATTTGAAGCTTTCGGTTTCCCCTTGCGGCGTAAGTTCCGATAACGTCTTCCATTCCATTTCAGGGCTCCATGACAGGACGAAAGGGCGAACTTCCTCGTGAAACCTGGCAGATAGCTCTATTACTTTCCCGAGGCTGGCATAGGCTTCGAAGGGCTCCGTGAATTCCGGCTTTCCTTGCATGCCGGATAACCAACTGAACTCCACATCCACGATATGAAACAACGTATGCAAGATGCCGCCGATCCCGCCTGTCCGTTTCTTGAGCAGTTCTTCTTCGGAAACGTCTTGGCACCATGCAAACCAGTCCTGCCGAACCTGCCAGTTATACTCGAATAACTTCAACATCTACTTTACCTCCTCATAGATCCTGATTTCTCTAACCCTGTCTTGGTGCTTGAAGTCTCCCCTCAATCAAGGCGCGCGTCACTCGCCATCATCCGTGGACCGGCAGCCTGATTTCAATCCGCGTGCCTTCGCCGACCTTGCTTTGATAGGCGATGCGTCCGTGATACTGTTTAATGATTTTATGGCTGATCATGAGACCGAGCCCCGTCCCCTTTTCTTTTAAACTATAGAAGGGCTGGCCCAAACGATGTAGGTGCTCCTCCGGAATGCCGCAGCCTTGATCTTGAATGGAAATAAGGCATTCCCCGTTCGCTTCCATTTGCAAGCCGATGTGAATTTCTCCGCCTCGCGGCATGGATTCGATCGCGTTCTTTAAGATATTGAGAAACACCTGCTTCAATTGATTTTTCACGCATAGGACAGGAAAAGAATCGCCTTGGTAATCGCGTTTGAATTCGATATTGTTTAATAACGACTGCGGCGTCAAGAACTCGAGCGTTTGTTCGATGACGTCTTTGATGTTCACGAGGGTATACGCGATGGCTTGCGGCTTGGCCATCGAAAGAAGCTCGCTCGTAATGATCTCGATGCGTTCCAATTCGTCTTGGAGCAAATCGCCGTACTTGATCGTGCCGTTCTCCAGCTTGTACAATTGCAAAAACCCTTTGATGGTCGTCAGCGGATTACGGATTTCATGGGCTACGCCCGCCGCCAACTCCCCCACAACGGACAGCTTCTCGGACTGCAATAGAAACTCTTCCGCCTTCTTACGCTCGGAGATGTCTCGGCTGACGATCACGATATGCTCGATCCGGCCGCCTTTCCCCTCGACCGGCTTACATAGGGAATCAAACGGGATCAAACGCCCTTCTTGATGCCGAAACCGGATTTCCATCGAGTGCGCTGTCCGCTGCTCGACGATCTTCCTTACCGTTTGGTGAAATACTTTCACATCATCGGGACTTATGATCCGGTCAAGCGCCGCGCGATCCTGTGCCAGACCCCGACAAGCATAGCCCAACACGAACGCATGAGAAGGAGAAAAATACCGTATCGTATGATCGGGATCCATCACCATGATGAGATCGGACGTATTTTCGGCAATGAGCCGGTACTGATACTCGCTTGCGTTCAACGACAATTCCATTTCGTTTCGTTCTGCAATGATGCGGCGCAGACGTTCATGGGATTCGATCAGCAGCCCGCCTAATAGGACCCCTAGTATGACGAACCATAGATACTGCAGATGAAAGAGCGGCTTGTCCACCAGGATGCGGAATGTAAACACGGTACACATATAAAGGATGATATAAGCGCCCGACAACGCCAGGCTTCTCTTAAAGAGGGGCAATCGCCGACGGGAGAAATACGCGTGCAAGGCGGAAAACACCACCATGATGAACACCCAGCCGGCTATGGCGGGGAACCAATTTCCGCTTGAGAGCAGGCGGACGGCCAAGGCGAATAGGCCGGTGATGATGCCCGAAATAGGGCCAAGATACGCAAACGTCAGAATGACGGGGGCATACCGAATATCGTATACATAGCCTTGCTGCTTCACGGCTAATAAAACAAGGACGATCGAAACGACGCCCGCATAGAGACCGCACCAAATCGCGGGATGCTTGAGCGGCTTGAGATTAATAAACGAACGGAGTACGAATGGCGTACTGACCAAGAGCGAAAAAATCGAGAGATTTACGATGTAATCAAATAGAAACAAGTATGATCACCTACGTCTCGTAGTCTAATTTCCCTACTGTCCATTATGTATTATGATTGTAAAAAACGGGAGGTGGCTCATTTGCCTACGGATCTGTCACGGGCTCAACGATTAGCTCTAGCGCATATAACGGATTATGCAAGGAGCCGCAAAGACGAGGCGGCGCAAACCATGAAGGAAATTCTTCATATGACGAACATGAAGCGGCAAACGTTTGAGGATGCGATGACGAAGCTAAAAACTCACGCTCGCGTTGCCCTTCATTTTCATCCGGACCGACCGGACGCCACCATGAAAAGCATTGCCGAAGCGCTACTCGAGCAGGGAACTTATAAAAGCCAGTTTGAGACCTTATTATCGAATGGAAGCGTATCCGCCTATCCGGGCGGTGAACGAGACCGATGGGAGAAGAACATGTTCGGCGGAGCCTACCAGATAGACGGCTCAACCAATAGCGAACGACCCAAGTACGGGGCACTGGATCTCATGTTGCATCCAGATGGACCTGCTCCGCGTTTTGGCTCCTGCTATTTCCTCCTATACCCCGAAGTTTCTCGGCGCTGTACCTACACCTACTTGGATTCTCACCAAGACCCCGAGGACAAGGGAACGTTTGAGGAATTTGATCTCATTATGGCAGCGCTTATGAGGGATGCATTCGTAGGTGATTTTGCTATCGGTGAAAAAGATCTGACCGTGCCAAAGCTAATCGAGCAGCTGCTCGTCCATCTCGAGAAACCATTCCGCAGCCCATCGAACGTAAAGCCGAACCGAAACCTAAACCACTATATCGAAGCTCAGGTCCATGGGGATATTTCTCTGCAAGAAGACGTGAGCATACTGGTTGCCGACCCCTCATTCAAGGGCACGCATGTAGGGGACATGCTAGAGCAGCTATGTTTGCAGTATTCCATTGGTCTTTACTGGCACATGGGCTTCTCGCTTCCGGTGGATAAGGTTCCGTCGGATTTCAGAGGTCCGTCCATGCCTTCCCTAGCCAAAAGAATTGCACATGGCGGCGTTGTGGATACAAGCATGATTGGCTCTGCCGCGATGGATTTGAAGCGCAATCCGCATGACTGGAGCGACAGAGGAACCTACCAACAGGTGCTGCAAGAGTTGAAATTAATGTGGCATGTTTTGGTGAGGTACGGATGAATGGCATCTACCAGCATCTATTCTTTATACCTTACGACGGTTCCCGCAATCCTGTCATACACGGTTTGTTTATTTCTGCTAAACACGGCACTGAGCAAGTAGATAAGTGCCAGACCATAGACGGCTGCCAATAATGAATTCAGTAAAGAATCGGGGTAATCAGCAGGAATGACCATATGCCAAATGGTGAAGTGGGCGAGTTCCCAAGGGACGAATTTAAGGGCGGAACGGACCAGCGAGGACCCGAGTCCGATGGAGCGACCGTCGATGCGAGCCACCGCAATCCCCATTTTCCGTTTTCCCCATGTCGCCTGGGATCTCGAGCCCTCGCCTACGGCAAAATAGAGATAGACTGGCAGCGTAATGAATAGGAATCCAGTGAGTTCCGCCAATAATGGACTCGTCGTAAATAATGGCGTCAACCACGGTCGTATAAGAAATGATAAGCCGACCAGCAGGATGATGTAGCCCGCGATGAGCACATAATCCCATAAAAAGGCGCGTATGCGGGTTCCTAAAGATACGTTTGTTAACGTCCGTTGCTTATGCATAACTTTACCCCTTCTAACCAACGAAGGAACATAACGTCAGTTATTGTCTTTCATTCAAATGATCCAGGCACGACATGAGCTTATCTCCAAACTCTCTTAAGTATGAAAGATAATGATCCAGCCCGCCATAATTATATAATTTATTGTACATGCGAACGACAACGATATCGTGCTCTGGAATGACGAGCAAGAGGACCCCTGTAATGCCGATGATTTGAAAAGCCTTCGACGGAACCTTCTGGCCGATCTCGCTTCTGCTGGACTCCTTATCTTTGACGTACCAAAGAAATCCATGCTGCGGCAGCGTTTGGTCCGATAGGCTTGGACTTTGTACCTCTGTTACCATCTCGAATAGATGCGATGGCAGAATCTGCTTTTCGTTCAATAGACCCTTCTTGAGGTGCAAATATCCCCAATACGCTAAGTCTAATGCGGATGCGAACTGGGTACCGAGCGGAAACTCCTCTACGTTCTTCGGATCATTGATGACGCCTACTAAACGATCCTCATGTTCTGTCGGCCACATCGTATGCTGCAGTCCAATAGGGATGCATAGTTCCTCGCTAATGAATGCCTCGACGGTCTTAGTGGTCAGCTTCAAAATGAGTGCTTCTAATAGTCGAATACCTTCGTTATTGTACGCCCAACTGGTACCAGGTTGAAATTCACGTACCAGCACGCCGTTCTGATCCGCGGCTAATCCGTGCGTGTGCGTCAGAAGATTCCGTATCGTGATCCCGCCAGCAACGCTAACGTCTAAATAAGGTAAATACGGAATAATAGCATCATCAATGCTTGAAATGAAACCTTCGTTAACTGCATGGGCCACGGCAAAACCGATATAGCTTTTTCTTACGGAACCCAAGCTGAACATGGAGTCATATTGAATCTCCCGAGCGTAGGCCCGGTGCGAATGATGACCGGCGTAATGCTCCGTAACAATCTTGTCCCTATGGATAATGACGATCGCCATTGCGGACCCTGAATTCAGTTTATTAATCTCGTCGGCATAGGAGATAAGCGAATGGAAGTTGTCATTAAGCTCTTTGGTTAAGTGAATGGCGATGTCATCTCCTTTATTGTGAGACCAACCTCAATTCAAACATTCGGCGAAGCGCTCCGTAATTTGAATGCCTCGAATCCAATCCGTCCCCCCGTCTTCAATCGTCCAGCAAGCCTCAAGCACGCCTCGCGCCACGCCCCACATCGCGATTCGGCGAGGGTCCAGGCCCAGACGGTCGGCCATGATCGCAATTCGGCTCCGCAGCACCTGCTCGCAGTCGCCGCCTCGATCCTCGTAGTTAAGCAAATACTGGATCGTATCGAAATGAATATCGCCGATGACCCCTTTGGGATCGATGACGCCCCATCGCTCCCCGTCTTGGCGGAGGATATTCTCATGATGCAAATCGCCATGCAGGAGAAGACGCTCGCTTGTGGTGGAGATGAGATAGGCCAGACATTCCTCGGCATTTTCTACCCAGCTCTCCGGCAGCGGCGCCTCAATGCTCGCACCGTCAACTCTCTCGCGATAACGCTCGATTGCCGCGAAGTGCTGTTTCATGGACGGGTATAGGCTATCAGTCGGCGCAGGAAGGTGTAGGCGGCGAAATACTTCGCAAAAAATCTCCGTCGCACGCGCATCGTCCTCAATGATCGACAACGGTGTGCCAGGAACCGCACTTTCTAGCAGGGCCACGCCCCACTCCTCGTCTGCATCAAGCACTTGAATCGCCCCTCGGCCCTCGTAGGCACGAAGAACGCTCACTTCTCTAGCAAGCTCTTCCTTCAAATAAGAGCATTTTAAGACGGCTGGCTTCCCGTCGCCGCGTCGTACGCGGAGTACGAAGTTATAGGATAGATTAGAGAAAGAAGCTTCCGGACTAAAGCCGAAGCGGCTTGCACAGTTGATTATCAGCCCAGGCAGCTCGCTCGACCACGCGTCCCCTTGTGCACCGTGAAGCTCGTGCATTCTTTCAATAAATGCCTCTGGGATCACAATCATGCTGCCAGCTCCTTTTCGCGGAAAAGTCTGCATCTCTTCTTATTCGATATCGTGTATTGTAAAATCCTGTATCGTCCTGCCCATTGATTGAACATACTGCCTTTGCAGGTGCTAATTTTGATGATACGGGTGAACCATTTCCTTTTTTGGCTCATCCGTTCTCTATTATCGTTTAACGTTAGTTTTTAGTAAGGAGTAGACGTTGGTATCATGGGCGACACCGTTTTGAACCATGTAGTCCCTCAAGATCCCCTCTTTTTGAAACCCGATCTTGCCTAATAATGCGTTAGATGCTTCATTGTCGATAAACACTACTGCTCCTATGCGAGTTAGATCCATACGATCAAAGCCATATGCAATAATGGCAGGCATCGCTTCTGAAATATACCCTTTCCTCCACTGTTGGGGATGGATTTCATAACCGATTTCTGCTCGTTTATGTGTAGGGGACCAAGCATTAAAGCCTACGGTTCCGATGATCCCTGCGGTCTCTTTTCTTTCTATTCCCCAGCGTATCCCTCTTTTTTCATTGTAGCTATTTGCAAAGAAACCAACGAGTTTTTCTGCTTGCTCTACATGCTGAAATGTTTCTTGCCCATAATCCAAAGACAGAATCTATTGTTTTTCCGCACGGAACGATCTTCCCTCTTGATGGATATTCAATGCCACCACCGGGCCATCGCCGTTTCTTTCGAAAGCGACGGCAGCGTTAAGGCCCTCCTGAACGAGTCGCATGACCGCCAAAGCAAAGACCGCCTTACTGATCGACCCGGCTTGAAAGAGGGTCGTTTCGGTTACCGGCTCGGGATTTCCCGCCTCGCGAATTCCGAATCCGCGGGCCCATGCCAATTCGAAATTATGGATGACCGCAATGGATACCCCCGGCGTGTTGTAATGCTTCATTCGTTCATCCAGCGTTGCTTCCTTGCCGTATTTATCCCTCAATTTGGTTTCCGGCCGTAAACGATGAATAATGGCTTCGATTCGTTCCTCGATCGCTTTGGACATTGAATTCCCCTCTTAGCGCTAAGACTTATGATTTCAACGTTGCACTCCATGGCATATCGACCTGACCGAAGCCTTCTGCGCCTTGGATCTGCTTCTGTTTGACCAGCCCCGCTTGCTTGGCATAATCGTCCAGCATCGCAAACACCGTAAACCGATGAAACGGCGCATTGAAGGACGGCTCGTTACGAGCGTCAGGACGAACCGGTCGAAGCACCACGGATGCTTTGCCTGCTCCATTGCCATGCTCGTTCACCGGGACATCGAAAGTAATACATTCATTAAATCCATCCGCCACGGCAATTACCGTCACGATTCCCATCTGCTTCGCTCGAAAACGCGGATCGACTAGCGTCTTCAGCTTGACGCGCCATTCCCCTTTGCGATCCGTGAAGCCATTAGCTGCAATATGCCCTTGACCATCAATGATAAGCAGGCGCGCATTCGGAATAGGCGTAAAGGCCGCATCGCTGAAAGGCTTCTCCTTCGTCCCGGATCCCTCGTTAATGCAAACAACGTGAACATGCAGCAACGCTTCAATCCAGCCGCTATTCGATCGTTCATCATTCCCGCCAGCAGGGAGGAAGGCGTTCGATGGAATTGAATATGCCGAGGCCATGGATATACTGCAATTACCCATCAAGCAACTAACCAACAAGCAGATAACCAACATGATCACGTTCGCACTGCGCAACATCCATGCACCTCATTGTTTTTTTGGGAATAGTTTCCCCTTCAATGAGTAAATTCATGAAGCTTACGCGCCAAACGCAATGCGATAGCCATTATTATCGCGAATGGTAAGCTCGCTCCATCCTTCCGACCAATTCGGCCCTCTCACAATCTCGATGTGCTTGGCGATAAACAGATCGTATAACTGTCTCAACCCTGGTTTGTCGGTGTAACAGAACAGATCGAAATAGACGCCTCCCTCGGCAGAAGAGTGTGGTCGAATATCGCTTGTCTTCGCGGCTTCGTGCAAAATAAACGTGGCTCCGCCATGGCTCACGTGAATATGGCCGCCAATGTCTTCTGTCGTGAAGCCGATGCCCCCGTAAAAATCGACCGCCTCCTTGATGTTGGCAACCAGCAAGACGAATGAAGCATTTTTGATCCGGGCTTGAACTTTCCCTGCAAACGCTTCATCCGGTTTTTGCTCATGAGCAGCATGTTCTACCAAAGCCATCCACTCCTTCTTCAATCTAGTTTGGATCATTGGAGTCGGCATTCAATCCTAAATTTGGAAGTGATAGGAATAGAATAGCGAATGTACGTTTGGTTGTAAACGATAGATTCCAATTCCGCGACGCCTTACTTCAAACCGGTTATTCGCCGACATTGGAGCAGCCAGAGCTTATCGTCGGCGAAGGCCCATTCGATATCGAGGTCCGAGCCGAAAACAGACTCGCACTTAGCAGCCAGATCGTTCAACTCGCCGCATTGCTCGACTGTCAAGCATCGGGAATGAGCCGCGCTGCCGGCCAGCTGTTGTTGAATCGTGCCTTCGCCTTGGCCGGCTCTAATTGCAAGCTCCTTGGCGCTAACCGATGCTTCCGTCATTTCCCCATTCCGGTTCATTCTGAAGTAATCGGGCGTTACGTACCCGGAAGCAACCGCCTCCCCAAGCCCCCAGGCAGCCTCGATCACGCGTTCATCCGCATGCGTGACCGGGTTGCGCGTAAACAGAATTCCTGAGACATCGGAAGCGATCATTCGCTGTACGATGAGCGCGAGTCGGACGGCATCCCCGGTCCCGGCATTGTCTTGGTCTGCCGCAGACGCACCCTCGGTCCGCTTCTTATAGCTGCGCAAACGATTCGATTGCGCAGCCTCCCAAATGGATCGAATCGCCCGTTCTATTCCGGCGGTTGTCGTCACGTTCAAACAGGACTGGAACAGTCCCGCATAACTAGTCATGTCGCCATCCTCTTCGCAGGCGGACGATCGCACGGATACGGCGCCAAGCGAATCGAGCATAGTCTGACTATCGCTCTCCAGATTCAGCTCGCCGCTTACGAACTGCTGAACCGTTGTAGCCGACAACGCATACCCCGTCGGCACCGGCAGATCGCGTCGAAGCGCTGCGCCCAAGTTCACCGCTTTACGTCCGTATCGATCAACCTCGGCCGCCTCGCTTAGATGGATCCGTTTCATGCATCCTCACATCCCATTACGATGCCGGCGATCGCGTCGATACGAATGATTTGCCCGCTGGAGATCGTCTCCGTCGCATTCCCGCAGCCGACAATACATGGGATGTCAAACTCCCTCGCCAGAATGGCAGCATGGCATACAACGCCGCCGCGATCCGTGACCAGCCCTGCGATAAGCGAAGCGACCTCGATGAAATCAGGCGTGGTCATCGTCGTTACGAGAATGTCGCCCTGCTTCACGAACCCGAGTTCATCCTTGCTCCGTATAACGGCTGCCGCTCCAATGGCCTGACCGGAACACGCAACTTTGCCGCTCGCCAGAAACAACTCTTCTGAAGCGTCACGATGATCTGCCGGTTCGGTCTCCTGCCGCTCATTCAAGAGCGCGCGGAGCTCCTTGCTCCACGGCGCTTCATTCGCTAATTTCCCGATGCCAGCGCCTAGCGCGGCATACAAATGCAGCTCGTAGATTGCCCGGTCGAAGCACATGATCAAATCGGTTGGCGCAAGCCGATCCTGCCTGCCCAGCACTTTAATATAGCTGCTTTTATAAGCAGGAAGATGCCCGATAAACACTTCCAATACGGGCATCGTCTGCCCAATGGCCTCGCGCAGCCGCAGCTCTAACGGCAGCGTTCGTTCCAGCTGATACTGGTGAATGCTTCGGTAGGCTTCGCGCACCAACGGCTTAAGCTGTTCGATCTCGTTCTGGTACCCGATTCGAATCCTGTTGAAAATAACCATCTCCTTCTCTGTTGTTTCGCTTTTGCCTGCCAACAAAAAAAGCCACTGCAAAAGAACCAGTGGCCTTGGCACGCGGCATCACTCCACACGTCAGAGTGGATCCGCGCACAACTATAAAGCCCTGAGAACAAACAGCTCCTCAGGGCTTATATGGATGGAAGCGAATGAGCTAGCAGCAGCACCGCGAGGAGTTCCTATGAGGTTGTTGACGTTTCGATCGAAAGTTTGTCATCGTCCTCGCTCCTTCGCAGTTGAAATGATGTCTACATACAGGGTAAGTATAACGTTCCACATATTACCAAGTCAATAGCCGCGCGTCCTCACTTGCTTCCCACTTTGGCTCCATGAGAAATCGCGAACAAAACAGCTTGTTCATTGTCGATTCGAAGCCCCGTCATTGAAAAGGTCTTGAAATCCAAGCCTTCCATCGTAGCGCCCCTTACATCGGCTCCTTGAAATTTCACGTTGGCCAGGACGGCCATGGTAAGGTCGGCGTCTCTTAGATCGGCCTTTTCCAGATTGGCTCCCGACAAGTCCGCTTCTACGAATTTAATGCCCCTCAAGTCCTGTCTAGCCAATCTGGTATTTCGCAAATTCGTATAAGACCAGTCCCCTTGAACGATCGTGATTCCATCCAACGTGGCGTTCGTCAAGTCCGAGCCTGTCATTTTGCATTGATCGAATTTGGAAGAGAACAGATTCGCGCCATTGAAGATGCAGTTCTCGAAGGCGGATTCATTATGGATCGATCCGTTCAGCGATGCCCCGCGAAAATCGCACTCCACAAAACGGCAATTCGTCGAGGCGATCTCCTCCAGCGATCCGTTCGCAAACGTACAGCGTATAAAGGTACAGCTGATGAGCTCACCGTACCGTAAGTCTTGCGATCCAAAGTTGACTTCCTCGTAATGCTGGCTGCGATGCTGGAACATTAGAAACCTCCTATATACAATCCTCCACTTGTGCATGGATTCATGGTCTTGATTGCTCTTTCGCCAATGAAGGCGTCATTTTCTTGTTTTACTATAGCACATGGCGGTCAAGTACCTGTCGAATCGAAGAGAAAAGTCAAGACAATTATTTTTCCGATTTCGCTATGGCCAACGGCAGACGAAGCTTAATTACTCCTAACAGAAAAAGCGAACAGATGACCGTTATCGGCGCTCTGTTCGCTTTTTATCTTGTCTATGAGATATCGCTGAACCATATGACCGTTGCTAGCTTCTGTTTTCCACCTACAGATGTTTTGTACAATTGAATAAAGGACACGTCCACTCCTTCTGACTGTGATGAAGAATGGTTAACGAAGTGTTGCCCAGGTTCGTGTTTGCGAAGCGATCCGGCAACAGTTGCTGCAGCGACAAGCCAATTAATCCGCCATGACTGATCATTAATACTTTTTTGTTCTCGTATTCCACGAGCAGCTCGTTTAGAAAACCCGCTCCGCGCTTGGCGACCAATCGACCATCTTCCATGCCAAGATCCTGCGCGCGCCAATTCGCTCCCCATCGCGCGACGCGTTCCGCTTCCGTGGTCCCCTCGATTCTGCCGCAATCGATTTCTCTTATCCGTTCGTCCGTCACGACTGACGCAATTCCTATAGCATGACGCACCAGCTCTGCCGTCTGCTTGGCTCTCATCAGATTACTGGAAAAGACAGCATCCCATTGTTCTCCGGAAAGTCGGTTAGCCAGCGCGGCGGCTTGCTTGATTCCTTCTTCGTTCAGGGGGATGTCGGAGAGGCCTTGTGCCTTGCCAAGATGATTCCAATCGGTCACGCCGTGCCTGATAAGCCCTATAATCGTTGTCATGCTATCCCTCCGTCAACCTGCTCCCGATCTCCGTCTACGAGTATCAATATCCGATGCTGCTCGGCATCCACGCTTACGATTGTTCCCGTATAATCGGGAGCTCGGCTCGATTTACGAATGTCGTACGTAATCATGTTTCGATCAATCAGCCGTTCAATAACCGGTTTGGCTTGGACTTCGCTCGATTCGGGCATGGAAATGACGATTTGATTATGGAATACGTCGACCTCCGAAGCATATAAATTCAATTTCCGATAGAGATCGTTATCCTCTAATTTCTGAATGGCGATTTTCAACTGCTCGATTGAAAAGTGGACATTCACTGCTTCATACGTCCCTGCCGTATAATGATCCGCCAGTAAACGCCGAATATCATCGTTCAGGCCGACGATATTGATGTAAAGTTTGTCATTTTCCAGAAAAATATCGCCATTCTCAATATGATGCTTATCTAGAAATTCGAAAATCTCGCCAGGGTTGGCCATCGGGTCAATCGCGCTTGGCAGCACCTGACGATCTTCCTCATGGACGACCGCAAGAATCGTTTTATCGTCCGCCCAGTCAAATTCTAAGATGGCTGCCGATGCTTGAGAGCCGGCCGGGAACGTGTCAATATCCGTTATTGTCTCGTTACGCAAATTGATCACTTTCAAATAGCGCGCCATAGGCTCGTCGTTAGGGACATAGATGAAAGCAAGATACGAATTATGCAGGCTGAACCCCTGAACGCCGCGCATCCTTATCGATCCCTCTGTTTGAATGGTCGTGATGTCGTGGAGCTCGCCTGATGAAGCAACGCTTGCGATATGAAACTCATCACCGTCGCTATGAGGTATATAATATGCAATCCGATCATCCTGCACAGCGAATAGTTGCGCCTCTTTATCCAGTAGATCCAACTTGCGCTCTTCGCCTTGCACGTTAACCACAACCGTCGATCTGATTGAATCGTAATCCTTTATGCATAGAACGCGCTTAGAATCCAGCCATCCAACGACCTCGTACATCGCTCCCTCCGTCTTGCCGATCATGGTTTCGGCGCCTGTAGCGAGATCATAAGTAAATAGGGCAAACTCGTTGTGGTTCCTATTGGTCTTATTAGAGACATAAAGCAGCTTGGTACTGTCAGGGCTAGGCATGACTCCCCCATTCCAATATAAAATCCAATGTTCATTGTCTGTCGGAGCTTCCTTGGCAATCATGTCATAGGTTTTCCCGTTATACGTGCTGGGCGATATGCGCTGAAGCTTATTGGTAGCGCTGTTAATAAGCCAGATCCCATTATCGGCGATCACGAACGACTTCTTGCCATCCGGCGTAATGACGTATTCCAAAGGGAACTGATCGATCTCCTGCGGCATGACGATTGTTCGACCGGCAAGCTGTACCTTCTGCAGCTTAACCAGGACTTTACCGTGTCCGGTAGTCAGCGTCGTCTCGAACTTCTCTGACTTTGCTAACACATTCGCACCGATGCCTCTCAGTTTCCTAGACGTTACCGGTTCTTCGATGCTCTCGTTCTGCCTATTCGTTGCGTTGTCCATACGATATTGGCCATCGGGAAGCAGCTGATAAGCGACCAATCGATCAGCTTCATTCTTCGTAACATTGACGCTCCGTTTGACGTGATCCCAAGCAACGGGCATGCCGAATGCTGCAGTCGCCGTTCGGATCGGCACATAGGCGGAATTGTGACGAATGATCGGATTAAACTCCGCGGAGGCGCGTTTGCCGTCCATCCACAGCTGAACGCCTTTGCAAGAAGCTCCCTCTACGGCCGCCGGCTTTGTACGAATAAGTACGCTGCAGGAGCTTCCATCCCATTCAACGGCCTCGCCCGCCAGAGCAGCCATAGCGCGAACAGGTAGATACGCATGACCTTCGATCATTAGCGGCACAAGCGAAGGCTCGTTCGTCGGTACTCCGTTCACTGTCAAGTAAACCTTGCCTGTCGCCGATGCTGTTGGAGCAGTAAGGACGATTAGCATAATCGAACCTATTAAGGATACAAGAATGGCATAGAATCGATGCGTTGCGTTGACCTTCATTTCTGCTTCCCCCTATTCGTCCAAGAGCCTGCATGGAATCATCAAGCATTTAGACGGAACGAAAATGGAAAAGTTTCTATATTTTACAAGTTGCAACAAAAACAAATTCGCTCCATGCAGCTTGGCATCCGTTTGGCCGCAAGCATGTCGAGGTACAAATGGCCCAGCCCATGAATATGGTGGTATACACGGTTCTCGACATGCTGAACAACCATAACGAGTCAAAAGGAGATCGCAATGTCACAAACGCAGCCTACCGACAAGAGCGCCATACGGGGTCCGTTTCATATTCATTTTCCGGAAGAGGACCTGATCGAATTGCGCAAGCGCGTCATCGCGACAAGATGGCCGGAGCGGGAGACGGTCCCGGATCAATCCCAAGGCGTGAAGCTTGAAACAGCCCAGCAGATCGCGCGCTATTGGGCGACGGATTACGATTGGCGCAAGTGCGAGGCGAGGCTGAACGCCCTGCCGCAGTTCTTTACCGAGATCGACGGGCTGGACATTCATTTCATGCACATTCGTTCGAAGCATGAAGATGCTTTGCCGCTCATTATCACGCACGGCTGGTCCGGCTCGATCATCGAGATGCTGAAGGTTATCGAGCCGCTGACCGATCCCACGGCATACGGCGGAACCGCGGCGGACGCTTTCCATCTGGTTATTCCATCGCTCCCCGGCTACGGTTTCTCGGGCAAGCCGACGATGACGGGCTGGGGCCCCGTCCGCATCGCGTGCGCCTGGATCGAGCTGATGAAGCGCCTCGGATACACGAGGTATGTGGCGCAGGGCGGCGATTGGGGTGCGCTTATCACGGACCTGATGGCCATACAGAAGCCGCCGGGACTGATCGCCATGCATACCAATATGCCCGGAGCGGTTCCGCCCTATATCGATAACGCGCTCCAGGCCGGCAATCCGCTGCCCCCTGGTCTCACGGAAGAGGAATGGCGCGCATGCCAGCAGCTGTCCTTCGTATATAGTCATATCGGGTATGCCAAAATCATGGGGACGCGCCCTCAGACGCTGACCGGACTCGTGGATTCGCCCGTCGGGCTGGCCGCTTTCCTCATTGACCACGACGCGTATAGTCTGGAGATCGTCGCGCAGGCTTTCGCCGGTCACCCCCAAGGTCTGACACGTGACAATGTCCTCGATAACGTCACGCTCTATTGGCTGACCACGACGGCGATATCTTCGGCGCGTCTCTATTGGGAAAACAAATTCTCCTTCTTCGCCGCCAAGGGCGTCACTCTCCCGGTCGCCGTGAGCGTCTTTCCATACGAGCTCTATCAAGCCCCGTTCAGTTGGGCAAAGCAGGCCTATCCGAATCTGTTCTACTTCCACAACGTCGACAGAGGCGGGCACTTTGCGGCCTGGCAGGTGCCGATGCTGTTCACCGAGGAACTCCGCGCGGCGTTCAAGCTGATTCGCTGAGCATGCGGTGATGATAACAATGGTATGCATATAGGCCCGTAGCACTTAGCGCTATGGGCCTTATGAGAAGTTATGTCTCAATTGTAAATAGGGACTAGCCTAAGCTCGTTCTCTCTGCTAAACGCAGCCCCTGCCCGTGCCTCTTCAACCTTCAATAAACGCCGGCTTATGCCCGAGATGCCGATTCGCAATCCATCGAGCCAAGGCATCTCGTGTCGGCGCGCCTCCCAAACTATTTCTTACGAGCAACGATCAGCTCGTTGCGGTAGCATTTTCGAATCGATCCGCCGTAGCTGCCGTCGATCAAAGAACCGATGCAAGCAAATAGCCGTTCGCGGGTGTCGGCGTCCAGCATGCGATGATCCGAATACGTCGATAACAGCCGCAAATACTCGTCCCGATTATAGCGCTCTTCCGCGAGATAATTCACTGTCTGCGGCTCCTCGAAATAACCGCTCACGATGAGCTCGTTTACATGCGGATTGACGTCCGAAGGCTTGGACTTTACCGAAGCCGGCATGAACGTTTCATAACATCGCTGAGCCTGATCGAAGAACGATTGGTCTCCGCCTGCGGCGTGCACGTAATTGAGGATGGCAAAATGTCCGCCCGCGCGCAGCAGCGAGGCCGGCTTCGCATACCGCATCTCCGGATCGATCCAATGGATCGCGGTCGCCGACAGGACCAAATCATAGGCTTCCTCGGGTGCCGACCACCCTTCGAAAGGAGCGGTAACAATCTCGACGTCGGGATAAGCCGCCAGTTTGGCTTTTGCGATAGCAGCCATCTCGGCCCCCAGTTCGATCGCCGTTATGCGGCATCCGTATTCGGCAAGCGGCAGCGTCGCGATGCCGGTTCCTGCGCCGATCTCGAGCACGCGAGCTCCGGGAGTCAGCTGCGTCCAGGCGAACAGGTCTTCGAACAATCGGCCCGGATAATGATTACGGACTTGATCATAGACCGACGCCACTTCATTAAAGGTCTCTTTCTTCTCGGAAGGCATGACGTGCCCACGCTCCTTTTTGCCGCAAGGCAGGGATGAAATCGAGCTTGCAACGGCTTGCATTGGTTTCCGTTCCAAACCCGGGTGATTAGTATAGCGCCGTCCCTCGGCATTGTCCAATGTTTTCCTGCCATTCCGAAGAACGGAAACCTTTCCATAGCCCGCGACATCCAGCCTCCGTGCACATAGGATAAACCGATCATCGTTCACAGCGTTCGCCCTGGAGGTGCACACCCCTATGACAAGCAAACTAAAACGGAAACGAACCTCGCGGGCTTCCGCTGGCAAGCGAAGAATATCGCGACCTTCCACCGGCAAGCGGGCATTCGCGCGGACTGCACGAACGCGAACAGCCGTGGGGATACGGCGTTCTTCCCCTGGGGGCAACCCTTCGCGGCGCAAGCGGTCCGTCAAAGGCAAAGGCGCGCCTTCGCGCCGCCGCCATTCGCTGAAGAGAACGCCCGGCCGTCGGAACACAAGAACGGCCGTCCCACCGACCGCGCAGACGGCCGCTCTGCGAATACCTGCTCTGAATCTGCCCGCCGCTTCGCCATACGTCGCGGAGCCGGCTGCTCCCGGCCGGCAGCCTGGAGCCCCGCTCAAGATTCTCTATCTCGTTCATGCCTTCTACCCGGAGTCCTATACCGGCACCGAGAAGTTCGTCCTGCAGCTCGCCCGCACGATGAAGCAGCGCGGGCATCAGGTGAAGGTGATCGCCTGCAGCGAATCGCTCCCGGAGCCGTCAGCGGAAGGCGGCATCTCTAGCATCGAATACGTATACGAAAACATACCGGTACTTGCATACCGAGGAAGCGCGGAAGCCGAGGGCGAGGCGATCCCGCTGTTCGGCGATCCGCGGCTCGCAGCCTTCGCAGACGGCGTCTTGCTTCGCGAACAGCCGGACATCCTTCACGTCGCGCATGCGATGAACGGCATGGCCTTCGTGCGCTCCGCCCATAAGCTCGGTATCCCGTATGTCATGACCTTGACCGATTACTGGTTCGCCTGCCCCAAATCGACGCTGCTGCGGACGGATCGTCAGCTCTGCGCCGGCCCGGAAGGCGGCTCCGCCTGTACCTTCCACTGCCTCCTGCCGGATGCTGGCGAGCGCCTGCAAGCATTGGCCCCTTTATTGCAAGGCGCCCGGCGCATCGTGGCTCCCTCCACATTCCTTGCCTCGTACATGAAAGGCGTCATGCCGTTCATCGACGTCGACGTGCTGCCACATGGCATGCGCCTCGAGGCATTCGTCCCGAATGCCAAGACCTATGGCGCCGGCGACCGCATCACGCTCGTATACGGCGGCTCGCTTAATGCGCACAAAGGCGTTCACGTCCTCTTGGCCGCGATGGGCATGGTACGTTCCCGACAGCTGCGGCTTCATATCTACGGCTCTGGCGACGAGGTCTATATGGAAGAGCTGCAACGGGCCGCGGCCGGCGACAATCGCATTTCGTTCCGTGGCGCGTACACCGAAGCCGATCTTCCCCGCATCTACCAGGAAGCCGACGTCGCCGTCGTCCCCTCGGTCTGGTACGAGAACGCCCCGCTAACGCTCCGTGAAGCGCTGGCATCCCGCGTGCCCGTCATCGCCTCCGGCGCCGGCGGCATGGCCGAGAAGATCGTCGACGGTCTGAACGGCTACACGTTCCGGATCGGTGATGCCCGTCACCTGGCAGCGCGCTTGAAGCTGCTTCTCCGCAATCCGGCGCTCCTTGACACGCTGAAAGCGAACATTCAGGGTATGCCGCAGCCGGAGCTCGAGGCCGAGATGGACGCGTATGCGTCGCTTTACGCCGCGCATGCGAGAATTTCGCGCTAAGCGCAAAAAATCCCCTCCGATAACTCGGAGGGGATTTTCGCTGCCACCGGAAGGCGTTAGAACTTTACGCCGCCTTCTTGCAGGCCGGATACGAATTTCTTCGTCATGCTGAGGAAGAGCGCGATCATCGGGATGACCGTCAGGACGCCGCCAGCAGCCATGAGGCCCCAGTTGGTCCCGTATTTGCTCGTGAAGTTCAAGTACGCGACGGACACGGTCTTCATGCCGTCGGATTGCAGAATCGCGTTGGACAAGAAGATCTCGTTCCAGCTGCTCAGCGTCGTGAACAGCGCGACGACCGTGAAGGCCGGCTTCGCCAGCGGCAGGATGATGGCGAAGAACGCTCTCATCTGGTTGCAGCCGTCAACGGTCGCCGATTCCAGCAGATCCTTCGGAATGCCGATCATGAAGGCTCGAAGCAGGAAGACGTTAAATGCGAATCCCCCGCCGACATAGGGAATAATGACGCCCCAATAATTATTGATCAAACCGAGCTTCACGGTCATGAAGAAGATCGGAATGAAGCCGATGGGCATGCTCATCGTGACGAACAGGTAGGCCAGGAAGATGCCCCCGCCAGGTGTCTTCATGTACGTGAGCCCGTACGCGGCAAGCCCGCACACGACGCACATGAGAACGACCGTAATGCCCGTCACGATGACCGTATTGAGGTAGGCAATGTTGTAATGCCCCTTCTCCCAAGCTTTCACGAAGTTGTCCATCGTCCAGTGCAAGGGCCATCCGAGCGGGTTCTTGATGATTTCCGCCTTCTTCTTGAACGCATTCAGAAACAGGAAGATCATCGGGAACAACGAGAAGGCTGCGGCGAGCAGCAGCGGAATATGGCGCCAATTGAGCCGAATGCGCATCAGACATCCCATCCTTTCTTCTTACGCAGATACCCGTAAGCCCCGATCAATACGACAGCGATGAACGTTTGCAGCAAGGCGACCATCGAGCCGTAGCCCGCCTGCCGGCCTGTCGTGCTCAGTACATAGTAGTACGTCGACAGCGTCTCCGTCGCGTGCGCCGGGCCGCCGCCGGTCATGACATAGACCATCTCGAACGCGCCGAAGGAGTTGAGCACCGTCAGCATCGTCACGATGACGAGCGTCGGACGCAGCTGCGGCAGGATGACGTTCCAGATAATCCGGAAGCGTCCCGCGCCGTCCAGCTTCGCCGCTTCCTCAAGCGACTTGTCGTTCTGGGTCATCGCGGCGAGCAGCCAAACGACATTACCGCCGAAGCCCTTCCACATATCCGCGATGAGGACGAAGAAGATGGACAGGGACGGAATGGTCAACCCCGGAATGTCGATGAACCCGACACCCGCTTTATCCAGGTAAAAGTTCATGCCGCTGAACGGATTGTAGAGCCACAGCCAAATCTGTCCAGCAACCGTAACTGTAATGATCGACGTCGAGAAGTAGATAGACTGATACACGGTTTGGAAGCGTTTGATCTTGTTCAGCAGATAAGCAAGGAAGAAAGCAAAAATAGTCGGAATGGTCACCCAGAATAAAGCC
Organism: Paenibacillus sp. J31P316; assembly: GCF_056269105.1. NCBI lineage: Bacteria > Bacillati > Bacillota > Bacilli > Caryophanales > Paenibacillaceae > Paenibacillus > Paenibacillus sp. J31P316. The sequence continues at coordinate 666,313 of NZ_JBWDNI010000002.1, forward strand.
CATTTGATATTGTTCAGAAACGCCGTACCGACGATGGAATCATGAATCAGCTGCTTGAAGTTATCGAGTCCGTTGAATTTCGGCATACTGAGCCCGTTCCACTCCGTGAAGGGCAAATACAGCGACAAGACGGCCGGAATCGCAACCGCGAAAATATGGAACAGCAGGCCCGGCAGCACGAACAGCCAACCGCGTGCGTTTTTGAACCTTGATGCTCTCTTAACTTCGTTCACGCGCTACCTCTCCTTTCCGGGCATGACGGAAGAAGGCGCGGTCCGCGGAACCGCGCCGCGCCTTTCCCCCCGGGATGCCGTTAATTAGTAGTTCTTCAAGTCGAAGAGGCGTTTCTCCGCGACGTCCTGTTCTTTCAGCTTCTGAAGGTTGCTCAGCCAGTCCTGAACGGTCGTCTTCTTCAGGTAGACGCTCGGGAAATCCGATTCGAGCACTTGCACGACGCGCGGCGGTCCGTACGACCAAGCCACGTAGCCGCTGGAGCCGGCCTGCGCTGCCTCATTGATCATATCGAGCGCCTTGGACACGTTCGGCTTCAGCTCCATCGTGCTGAAATCCGTCTCGACCGGTTCCGGAATGCCGTGAGCCGCCATCTCCTTCACGACCTCGGGGCTGAAGAAATCGTTCAGCAGCTCCGCGACGGCATCCTTATGCTTCGATTGCGCGTTGATGACGAGACCGCCGCCTACGCCGAGCGGAATGACCGGCGTGCCGTCCTTCTTCCAGCTCGGGAACGCCGAGAAGCCGATATCGAAGTCCGGCTCGTTGTCGCTCGCCAGGCTCCATGTGCCGTCGAGACGCATGGCTGCTTTGCCCGTCAGGAACAGCTGCATGCTGTCCTCTTGGGAGATCGCGTACGACTTCTTGTCGGTGACGTAGCCGGCGTTCCAGAAGTCGCTATAGCGCTGAATGGCGTCCACGATCGTCGGGTCCGTCCATTTCGTATCGCCGGAGAACAGCTGCTTCGTGCCTTCCGGACCGAGCACGCTGTTGACGATGCTGGTTACCCACCAGTCGTCCACGCCCGGATTGTCGGAGGAGCCCCAAGCGAACGGCATGATGCCTTTGTCCTTGATTTTCGGCACCAGCGCCATCAGCTCGTCGTAATTGGTCGGGATGGTCCAACCGTTTTCCTTGAACATTGTCTCGTTGTACATCACGATCAGCCCTTCGTAGTTCCAAGGAATGCCGATCGCCTTGCCGTCTTCGACGTACGCGTTCTTCGCCCACTTGTACATCGTTTGATCCCAACCGTACTTGGTATAGTACTCGTCCATCGGGGCGATGTAGTTGCTCTTGAAGCGCTCCTTCGCCGCGGACGGATCCATCAGCATGAGATCGGGAGCCTCGCCGGAGACGAGCGCGGCCGCGAGCGTCTGATCGTCCTTGATCGTCACCTGCTCCAGCTTCACGTTCGGATGCTTGTCCTCGTACAAGTCGTACATCGTTTGCAGCGCCGAACTCTCCTCGCCCCAAATCTCCGCGTCTGGCACTTTCAGCGTGAACGACTCTTCCTCTTGACCCGCGCCGTTATTGCCTGCGTTCGCGGCATTCCCATTATTATTGGATGAGGAGCCGCAAGCCGACAGCGCCAGCATGGCCGATAACGATAGTACGGTCAACAATTTCGGAAAACGATTATTCATAGAATGACCCTCCCTAGTTTCGTCTGTTTAGTCAGCGTTAATGCACGACTTCAAGTACGCCGCCATCTCCGCGTAGGCTTGCATGCCGTCTCCCGGCGCAAGCTCGCATTCCACGGCCATATATCCGTCAAAGCCGATCTCTCGAAGCGTTTTGAAATACGTCGCGAAATCGGTATGGCCGTAGCCGGGTTGCAGGCGGTTGCTGTCGGCCAAGTGGACGTGCGCGATCAGGTCCGCTTCCGCGCGCAGGCTTGCGTTCACGTCCGGCTCTTCGATCCCCATATGGAAGAAGTCGGCCATGATCTCGACGGCCGCGAACTCGCCCTCGCGGATCAGGCTGCCTGCTTCGTCCAGACGGTTGATCATATGATCCTCGTAGCGGTTCAGCGGTTCGAGGAGCAGGAAGCTGCCGGCCTTCAGCGCGTGCTCGTTCAATTGCGCGAGCGAGTCAAGCAGGATGCGGCGTTCCTCGTCCGCGGCACGCGGCGATTGGAACGGCGGCAGTTTCTTCGAGAAGATGCCGAAGGCTGCGGGCACAATGACGCCTGCAGCGCCGATGTCACCCGTGTATTTCAAAATTTCCCCGATATCCGAGACCGCTTTCGCCCGTTCCTCGGCGTCGAAATCGCCGATCCAGCCGCGGTAACCGCCGCAGACGGAGCTGATCGGGATGCCCGTCGTCAGGACGGCCTTGCGGATTTCGTCATAACGATCGATGAGGTTGCGGCCGTCGATCTCGAAGCCTTCGAAGCCCAGCGTTTTCAAGGAATTGAGCTTCTGCTCGTACGTGGAACCGAAGAACGATCTATCCTGCGTTGCTAATTTCAAATTGTATCCCTCCATTTGAGTTTCAAATTGCGATATTGCGTCGGCGAGACCCCGACATAGGATTTGAACAGCCGCGTGAAGTTCTGCGGTTCGTTGGAGCCCAATGCCTGCGCAATCTCGGTAATCGACATTTCGCTCGTCTCCAGCAGCGTCTTCGCCCGCTGGATCTTCATTTCGCGCTGCACCTGCATCGGCGACTTGCCGAACAATTCTTTGAAGCGGTTACAAATGTACGTGGGATGCATATGAAGCTCTTCCGCCAAACTTTGCAGCGACAGCTGTTCCTGTGGATGCTGCACGATGCGGGCCAGCAGATTGAGGAAGCTCTGCGATTGGTTCAGGCTGCCCATCAGCTCCTGCTGGTTGAGCGCGCTGTCGAGAATCATATAGAGCAGCTCCAGCGCTTTCGCCTGCTTCAGGATGGCCGTCAGCAGCAGCGGCCTGCTGCCCGACGTCGCTTCCATGAATTGCATGAAGGTCCGCTCGAAGGTCTCGGCATCGTTCAGCTTGAAGATGAACGGAATTTGGAACATTTTCATGACGTCCATGACCCCGGCGATCTGAAGCGTGAAATGCCACCACAGAAATTCGGTTTCGTCCGTCCGCGTCTTGTAGTGGTCATGTTCCACGTTCATCGGCACGTATATGATGGACCCCGGCTGGATATCGTAGGTTTCCGTCCCGATTCGAAGCTTCGCGCTGCCCTTCTTGTGATAGGACATCATATAACAGGGGAGAGTCCGCTTGAACGTCCGCATTTCGGTTCTGCAGTTCATGTCGAATTCCACGATTTTCAGTTCGGCGTTCTGCAGGAGGTAATCCAGCTGATGGTTCATGATGCGCTCTCCCCTTCGGTTGATGCTATACGAAATTTACGCCCAATTTGATGCTCAGGTCCGGACGCTGGTCCACGAATTGCTCGTAGCCTTCGGCGGATTCCAGGAACGGCACGACGGGATTGATGACTTCTTCGCAGTTAATCTGCCCTTTAAGCAGCATTTCCCAGCATACGTCCTCGAGTCTTCTCCAGCTCCAACGCGGATGATCCGGGTTCGGTTCGCTGCAAGCACGGGAGAACACGATTTTCGCATTGTTGAAATGCGCTTCGCGTCCGAAGTCGAGTCCGCCCTTGAACGCTCTCGCCCAGCCGACGAACGCGATCGTGCCGCCGTACGCCAAGCCGCGAAGCGACGACTGCAGCGCGAATTCGCTTGCGCTGGTCTCGATGATGACATCGACGCCGAGCTTGCCTGTCGCTTTCTTCAGTTCAAAGCCTACGTCTTGGTTGACGGGATCGAAGGCTGCGTCTGCGCCGGCGCGGATCGCGACTTCACGGCGTTTCTCGATCGGATCGATGACGGCTACCCAGCTCGCGCCGGCCAGCTTCGCCATTTGCGCGGCGATTTGGCCGATTGCGCCGAGACCGAAGATGGCAACCCGGTCGCCTGCGCGGACATGAGCGTCGCGAATGCCGCCGAGAGCGAATTGGGCCGGATCGAAGCAGACCGCGTTTTTCCACGACATGCTTGCAGGCACTTTCTTCAAGTAGTAGTTATTGACGGCATTCACGATATGCGTCTCGCGAACTCCGCCGTAGCAGCACACGCGGTCGCCGATCGCATACTCCGTTACGTCCGCTCCCGCTTCCGTGATGATGCCGACCCATTGGTTGCCGAGGTTCCATCGGCCGAAGCCGCCGTCCGTCTCTTGATCGCTCGCTTCGCGCGTCAGGAACATGTTCCATTCTTCGTCGAAGTAGTCCGCCGTATGAGGGCTCTCGCCGCGGAATCCGGCAAGCTCCGAGCCATGCTTCGGCGATGCGTATTCGACTTTGACCTTCACTTCGTTCGGTTGAAGCTGACGTTCTTCGTAATCGCCGATCGCTGCTTTTCGCGGCGCCGCTGCGAGTAGTTGTTTTGGCATGTTGTTTGACCTCCGATTGTCGTTTCCAAAGATTGAATGTCGTTTCCAAAGATTTGATACTAATCATTTCTGAACTCGAATGGGATCGCTTACAAACCTAGTATATCGGGCTTTCAGGAAGAAGTCCTTATCATGGATTTATGGATAGTTATCACTTTTACAGGCTTCATTATACCTGAACCCATGACTTTTTACGACAGCTTTCGACAATTGCATCATGAATTCGCATCATATAGTGACCTTCTTCGATGGAGGCGAACGTTGATGCCTGCCCTGTCTGGCGCCCCTCCTCGTTATTCCGAATGGCTTGGTAGAAGTCGATGAAGAGGTTTTTCACGCCGTCGGGCCAGCCTTCTTCATGCCCGCCCGGATAGTGGACCATGGCTGCCGCTTCCTCCGACAGCTCCCCCGGATCGCAGCCGACGACGCGACTGGCCGTGCCGCGTTGACCGATCCACAGCTTGTTCGCCAGCTCCTGATCCCAGTGCAGCGATTCCTTCTCGGCCGACAAATCGATGAACAGCTTGTTCTTGCGCCCGGCGCTGACCTGCGAGACGGTAAAGACGCCATGAATGCCCCCTTCGAAATGGACAAGCACACTGCCGAAATCTTCCGTCGAGATGGGAATATCCTCATAGCGCGGTTCCCCGTCCGGTCCAAGTCCCGGAAGCCGCTTCTTGCGCGTCGGATAGAGCGTTTTCAAGTCAGCGAACACCTCTACGATGCGCTGTCCCGTCAGATGCTGCGCCAAGTCGCACCAATGCGATCCGATGTCCGCGATCGCGCGGGTCTCGCCGGACAAATCCGCGTGCAGGCGCCAGTTGTAATCGGTCTCCTCTAGAAGCCAGTCCTGAAAGTAACCGCCCGTAACGAGATGAACCGACCCGGTCTGACCGTTCTGAATCCGGCGGCGCGTCTCGGCCACCAGCGGGTAATGCCGGTAATTGAAGCAGACGCCGCTGACGGCGCCATGCTGCCGCGACAGCTCCGCGAGCCTTGCCGATTGCTCGGCGTTCATGGCCAGCGGCTTTTCCGACAGCAGATGCTTGCCTGCAAGCAGAACCGCCTCGTTGATTCCGAAATGCAAATGATTCGGGGTGCAGTTGTGAACCACTTGCACGTCGCCGTCGGCGATCAGCTCCTCGGGCGTGCCGTAAGCCCGTGGAATGCCGTATTTATGCGCAGCCTCTTGCGCCTTCGCGAGCGTACTGCCCGCAATGGCGGCTACTTCTACATAAGGGAGTCGGCGCAAGGCCTCCAAATGGAAGCTTGCCGAGAAGCCCGTACCTACGATGCCTACCTTGATCGTGTTCAACCGCGTTCACTCCGATTCTTCCATGTAGTTTGGATGCTAATCACTTCTAAAGAAGCCGTAAGCCTATTATATAGATGGCTCAGCTTCGAAGATAAGCGTTCAAATACAGGATTAACAATCACTTCTACAGGTTCGAAGTCGATCTGAAGGCATAAAAAAAGGACCGATTTCCATTAAGCGGAAACCAATCCTCGAATATGAATCCTTGCCATGCCGATTAGGTTTGTTGCCGGTCATGGAATCAGCCGCCCCTGCCTTCGTTGCGGTATTTGAGCGGCGAGACGCCGGTCTTCTTCTTGAAGAAACGCGAAAAATCGTCCGTATCCTCGTAGCCGATGAGCTTCGCCACTTCGCCGATCGGTCGTTTCTCCGTCTCCAGCAGCAGCTTGGCTTTTTGCAGGCGAAGCTGCAGTTGCAGTTGTATCGGCGTAATGCCGAATATTTTTTTGAACTGGTTGGAGATATAAGTCGGATGCATGTGGTACCGATCGGCGAGCTCGGCGAGATCGACGCGGGTCTCCGGGCTTGCCAGCAATTCGTCGAGCATCGAGGTGAACGCATCCGCGTAATCGGCCTTCAGCCGCAGATCGGGCTGGCGCAGCGCCGCATCGATGAGAATCGCGGCGAGCTCCGTTGACTTGGCCCCTTTCATCAAGCTGTCCGCAAGCGACGCCGGCCGCTCCGCGCAGCGCCGGTACTCCAAGAAGACGGCTTCGAACCGCGCCGGATCGGACAATCGGAAGATTGGCGGGAACCGGAACAGCTTCAGCGCGTCCATGCCATCCGCGATATCCAGCGTAAAGTGCCACTGCAAGATCACGATCTCGTTGGCGCCGCTCTTGATGTAATCATGAATCGCATAAGGCGGGACGAACAATGCGTCTCCCTGCTGCGCGCGATAATCGCGGCCGCCGATCCGGAGCCTGCAGGACCCTTCTTGGATAAACGAAATGACGTAGTTCGGATGCACGCGATCCCGCTGCTGCAGCTCCGAACGTCTGTGAAGATCAGCCTGCAGAATATGCAGCGACGCTTTCTCGATCAGCCGCAGCCAAGGTTGCATGCCGTTCATCGAATTCCTCCTGACGGATTTTGAGACTAAGAATGGGATCCTGAATAAGGACGAGTGAACCTATGTTCTTATTATAAAACGCCTCGTCTTCGAAAGCCGCGGAAAATCGTTTGCTGTCGCGCTTGAATCCGATCCATTATCAGGAATCCCGAAGGTTCGGATGACATGATTCGGACGTCGCTCCCGCTCCAGTGAACGAAATTCCCCCCGGCGGACGCAAGAGCCGAAGATTCGAACCGCTTTCCTCGCACCCAAGACAGAATTGCCTCTCGGCCGTCACCGCATATTCGCTATGCTGATCATGCACGCGTCTGCTTGGGCAGCACCCCAATCAACATCGCGATTCGAAAGGAGTTTATTGACGTTGACGATCCAATATGAATCTCATTATATAGACGGCATGAGCTTGATGAACCCGCTGTCGCTGACGGTTTCGCTCGATAATGGCGACCGTCTCTCCTTGAACCGAAGCGCTTGGACCGCTGGGCCAGCCGGCACGGATGCGCTTGGCAAGTATCTCACGCATACGCTGACGTTCCGCTGCGAGGAAGGGAACGAGTCGGTGGCGCTGGAGCTGAAATGTTACGCAAGCACGATCCTCGCCTACGTCTCCGTCCAACTGAAACAGGATGTCTTCGGCGTGACGCATGCGCTCGCACCTGAAGCAGGTCTGCGTATCTCCGTCCGTGAGCCGGCCGATTCGGAAGGCGTCTTGGCCCATTATGTCGCTTACAAATGGTGGACGCGCCCGTATATGGGAGAAGGCGCGAGCGCGCTTCCGGAGAAGACGCAGGCGCTGCTCTGGAAGGCAGGCGGCCGCTACGCCCAGCTGTTTCCCGCCTGTGCGGACGTATGCAAGACGACGCTGCAAGGAAACGGGGACGGCTTCGATTTGGCGGTCTCTCCGCTCGTGCGCGGATTCCGCTCCGGCCGTCAACTGCTCTGCGTGCTGAGCGAGCATGGAGAACCTTTCGCGGCGGCGGAGCACGCCGCGGCGGCGATGCTGCATGCCATGGACAAGCCCATTCGCACACGGGCAACGAAGACGTATCCCGAGGCGTTCGACTATTTGGGCTGGTGCACGTGGGACGCCTTCTATCAGGAAGTCACGGAGCAAGGCATCGAGGCGAAGGCGGTCGAGCTGCGGGAGAAGAATGTCCCGGTCCGCTGGGTCATGATCGACGACGGCTGGTCTCAAGTAAGGGAAGACAAAACGTTATCCGCGCTGGATGCGAGCCCTGCGAAATTCCCGAACGGTCTCCGTGCGGCCGTCCGCTCGCTGAAGGAGCATTTCGGAGTCTCCTGGGTAGGTGTGTGGCATGCCTTTACCGGGTATTGGCATGGCGTCGATCCACAGTGCGAGCTGGCCCGGGACATGCGCGAAGCCTTGTTCGCGGACCATGCGGGACGCTTGATCCCGCATCCTGATCCCGCCAAAGGGCTCAAGTTCTGGAAGACTTGGCATGAGAGCCTCGCTCGGCAAGGCATCGATATGATCAAGGTTGACAGCCAAAGCTCGCTGATCCAATTCGCGCAGGGCAATCTGCCGCTCGGGCAAGCTGCGGCCGGTCTGCATCAGTCGCTGGAAGCGTCCGCTGCGCTCTACTTCGACGGGCGGCTGATCAATTGCATGGGCATGGCGCAGGAGAACGTATGGAACCGCGGCAATACGGCGATCTCGCGCAACAGCGACGATTTCTACCCGTCCAAGCCGGACTGGTTCCGGGAGCATGCCCTGCAGAACGCCTACAACTCCGTGTATCACGGCACGTTATATTGGGGCGATTGGGACATGTGGTGGACGTCCCATGAAGACAGCGTGAGCCATGCCGTGCTGCGCGCCGTGAGCGGCGGTCCCCTCTATATCAGCGATCCTGTCGGGACGACCGATGCTTCGAAGCTGCGGCCGCTCATCTTCTCGGACGGTCGCGTGCTGCGTGCCGACCGGCCCGGGATGCCGACAGCAGACTGCCTGTTCGTCAATCCGGCGGATCAGCCGGCACCACTCAAGATATGGAACCGCTCGGGCGATTGCGGCCTGCTTGCCGCCTTCCATCTCTACCTGGAGGAACAACCTGTCCACGGCGAGCTGCGGCTGGCCGATGTACCGGGACTAGATGAAGAACGCTATGTCGTGCTGGATCATGTCGGCCGGCATGCATTCGCGCTGGACCGGTCGGCAGCGCACGCGCTGTCCGTCGAACGCGGGCAGCCGGCTTTGTACGTATTCGCGCCGTACCGCGAAGGCGTCGCTTGCTTCGGCCTCCTCGACAAGTACGTCTCGCCTGCCGGGATGGAGTCGCGGTGGTCGCTGCCCGGGCGGACCGTCATTGCCCTGCGCGAAGGCGGCCTATTCGGCTTCGCCTCCGACTCCGAGCCCGCGGCCGTTCGCGTGGACGGCATGCCTGCGGAATACCGCCGGGAAGACGGGTTCTATACGGTAGACTGCGGCAACGCCGCAGGGCAGTCGGTGCTTGTTGAGATGCTGTTCGCGTAGCGTGGGTTAACGCAGGTTATTTGTGAAAACCCCAAGCAAACAAGGAGCTTACACGCAGCAATGCTTGCTGCGTGTAAGCTCCTTTGATCGCTGTCGGATATTTAGGTACATGTGTTGAACGGGCCGAAATGATGACCGACAGGCAACTTAGGCAGCTTTCCACTCATGATCGAGACTGAACAAGCCGCGATGATGACAACAGGCAGGCTTGTAGATTGACTATTCACAAAATGGAAGGAAAACATCACCTATCCGTTAAAGTGTTTGAACCCCTACAAACCTTCAAATAAGGCTCTATTATGCAATCCTTGTCCTTTGATTAGACAGCAACGTTATCGTCATAACATGTGGTCAATTTTGACCATTAGAAACAAACATCACGTCCCTTCCATGTATGAATGGACATCGATGACCACTAGAAGATAAATTTTACGGTTTTCTCGAGTTTCCGCATACTTATGGACAAAAATTTCCGTAAGAAAGCCAAAATTCTGAAATATGGACGCTAACGGTCTTTAATGTCCGTGTAAGCGGCAGGATTGTTAATCAAAAACCTGACCGCCAGCTTTCTGCTCTTGATCAAAGCTGAACGGGCCGAAATGCCGACAAGCAACTTTCCGCTCATGATCGAGGCTGAACAGGCCGCAATGTCGGCCAACTATTCTCTCATTGAACCGATCCGGGTCAAAGCGATATTCGTTCCACTGTCCATTCCCGACATGAAAATCATAGAACGCTTCGTTCGATTGATCGTGAAAATAAGCATGAATGACTCTGCAAACACCGCCATGCGTGACAAGCAGCACATTCTTGCCGCTGTACTTCGCTGTAATTTCATCAAGCATATTGTATACCCTTTGCGCGACGCGTAATATCGACTCTCCACCGGAAAGCGTGTTCGGAAAATGAAGTTTGGCAGCCAAGAACTCCTTATCGTCTCTTAACGCTCCTTCAAAAACCCCATAATCCTGTTCGATTAGCCTACGATCCACAATGAATTCACTGCGCATGACGTTAGCGATCATTTCTGCAGTCTGCACGGCTCTGAGCATAGGAGAGGATATCAAGATGTCGATTTGCTTCGTTTCAAGCCCCCTAGCCAAGTCCTTCGCTTGTTCGACGCCTCGTAGGGTCAGCTCGATATCCGTTGTTCCGCAAACTCGATTCTGATCGTTCCATGCTGTCTGGCCGTGCCTAGCGACGAATAAACGCAACCGATCACCCCGCAGCATCAAATTCCCTTGTCCTATTTTTACATCCTCCAAGCTTTAGACTTACAAGCTTCCAATAAGTTGCGCGGCTGCCAGTCAGACCCGTGCACGGAAACGCAAAAACCGCTGCAACCGGAGCGCAGTACTCCGATCGACAGCGGTTATTTTTTAAATGGTAGACCGAATCGGCAGCCAATCCAGCACGCGCGGCAGCTTGGCGTTCCAATACCCCCACTCGTGCAAGCCAGGCTCCTCTTCATATTGGATATCCATGCCAAGCTCGCCCGCGTGGCGAAGGAAGCGCAGCCCGTCCTCGTAGAGGAAATCTTCCGTCCCGCAGCATTGGAACAGCTTCGGCAGCGGCTGGCCGGAGCGCGCCGCTTCTTCCGCGATGGCGAACAGATCATCCTTATGCGCGGCATCTCCCATGTCGCCGAAGATATCGCCGAATTCCCCGCCCTTGAACAAGCCTTCCAGCGCTCGCACATCAAGCGCGCCGGACAAGCTGACCGCGGCCGCGAAGCGATCCGGATGCGACAAGGCCAGCTTGAAAGCGCCGTACCCGCCCATCGATTGACCGGCAACGAACGTATCCTCCCGCCGGCCGGATATCGGGAACAGCGCCCGCGCCACCATCGGCAGCTCCTCGCTCACGTACGTCCAATAGTTCAAGCCATGCGCCATGTCCGAATAGAAGCTGCGATGCACGTTCGGCATAATGACCGCCAGCCGGCGGTTCTGCAGCTGCTGCTCCAGCGTCGTGAAGCGCAGCCAGGTCGTATGGTCATCGCTCAGGCCGTGCAGCAGAAACAGCACAGGCAGTTTTTCCCCTGGCGCTACGTTCTGAGGAACCACCGCCGTCAGCGAAGACGTCATGCCGAGCGCGCCGGAGAAGAAAGTCGTTTGCAGCAAAGCCATCGTTACCCTCTCCTTTCGTTATTCTTTGACGGAACCGAGCGTGATCCCCGTAATGAAGTAGCGCTGCAGAATCGGATAAATAAGCAGAATCGGCAGCATCGTGACGGCGATTTTGGCCGAGCTCAACGTCTGGTTCGATACCTGCGTGAGCAGTCCCACGTTCTCGGTCGTGACCTTCGTCGGATCGATGGTCAACACGACCTGCTGCAGGTACGTCTGCAGCGGAATAAGGCCGGACTTCGTCACGTAGATCATCGCCGCGAAATACTCGTTCCACGTATTGACGATATTGAACAGCGTAATCGTCGCCAGTACCGGAAGCGATAAAGGCAAATAGATCAGGAACAGCTTGCGCCAAGCGCCGGCGCCGTCCATGCCCGCCGATTCGTCCAGCTCCTTCGGCAGGTTGCGGAAGAAATTGAGCACGAGAATGGCATTGTACACGTTCACGAGTCCCGGAATAACAAGTACCCAGAAGTGGTTCATCATACCGAGCGACTTGATCGTCAGGTACGTCGGCACGAGTCCGGCATTGAACATCATGACGAAGACGAAAATCCACATGTATACGTTTCTGGATTTGAACGTCCGCGTTTCCCGCGACAGCGGATAGGCCATCATGACCGTAATGAACAGGCTGAGCGCGCTATAGATGACCGTCCGTTTGACCGACGCCCAGAACGACACGAAGAATTGGTGGTCGGAGAAGACCTTCTCGTACGCCCCCGCATTGAACCCTTTCGGCCATAGAAAGACTTGACCGGCGGAAGCAAGCGAAGCTTGACTGAACGATAGGGCGATCGTATGGATGATCGGCGCAACGGACAGCACGGATACGACGGCCATGAACAGCAGCAGCAGTCCGTCGAATGACCGCGAAGCGATCGATTTGTTTTGAACCATCGTTACTCACCCCATTATTTAGAAAATCCGATAATTAGCGAACTTGCTCGCCATGCTGTACGTCGCGACGACGAGCAGGAAGCTGACGGCGGAATTCGCCAGGCCGATTGCGGTTGCGACCTCGTATTGCGCGGACTGAAGTCCGGATCGGTAGACATACGTATCGATAATATCGCCGGAATCGAGCACGAGCGCGTTGTACATGTTGAATACCTGGTCGAAGCCGGCATTCAGCACGCCATTCAAGCTGAGCGTCGCAAGCAGCGCGATCGTCATCGCGATTCCCGGCAATGTGATATGCAACAGTTTGTGGAAACGGCCGGCACCGTCGATTTCCGCCGCTTCGTAGAGAGAAGGGTTAATGCTGGTCAGCGCGGCTAAGTAGATGATGGTGGAGAAACCGAATTCCTTCCACACGTTCGTCGAGATGATGATCGAGCGGAACCAATGATTGCTGCCGAGGAACATTTGCGGCTCGAAGCCGAACCAATGATGGAAGATCCAGTTGACGGGTCCGTCCAGCGATAGAATATCCTTCAAAATACCGGCCACGACGACCCACGACAGAAAATGCGGGAGGTAGACGACCGTCTGCACCGTGCGTTTGAACCAGCGAAGCCGGATCTCGTTCAGAAGCAGCGCGAATACGACGGGGACGATAATGAGCGTAATGATCTTGCCGAATGAAATAATGAGCGTATTCCGTAAAATTTTCGCGCTTTCCGGATTGGCCAATACGAATTCGAAGTGATCCCATCCCGCCCATGGCGAACCCCAGATTCCCTTGGTCGGAACGAAATCTTTAAAAGCCAGAATAATGCCTGACATCGGATAAATATTAAAGATCAGCACCAACGCAAGAGCCGGCAGCAGCATGAAATGAAAATGGAGCGATTCTCGTTGCCAAAGCTTTGCCATCTCTCTTCCTCCTAAAAAACATCCAATCCCTCCGGAACGGGGAAGGGCGCGGCGTCAACCGTCCGGTTAAACGAGCGCGCCCTGTTCCGCAGCCTGGACGACGTGTTTATTTCGTCTCGCTGTTATGCTGTTCGTTGACTTCCTGCGTAATTTTATCGCCGCCGAGCTTGTTCCACGTCTTAACGAAGTTATCGAATTCGGAGATCGGCTTCTTGCCCGTGATGATTTCGAGGAACGACTTCGTCTCGAGATCCGTCAGCGTCGTCCAGTTTTGATCCATCGTTTTGGTCGTGCCGGTGAACTCGTTGATCACGTTATTTTGCTTCGTATGCGCCACGACGCCGTTGCCTTCCATCCAGGCGAGGTACGTTTTGTAGTTGTTGAGGTCCTTCTTCGGGTTGTCCTTCTCGGATTTCACCTGATCGAAGATCGGCTTCTCCGCCACGTCGAGAATGTCGGGCTGCGCTTTGCCCGCGAAGATATCGTCGAACTTGAGCACGGTGCGCGCCGTCGTATCGGTGAATACCGGGGAGATCATGTTGTTGTTCAAGCCGAACATGTCGCGCGTCGAATCGGAGGCTTTGTACATGCCCGTCGATTCCAGCTCTTGCAGCTCCGGAATCTTGTTCTTGGACGCTTCTTTGAGCACGTTCATGAATTTCATCGCCAGCTCCGGATGCGCGAAGCCTTTCTTCACGACGACGAACGTGTTGGAGAAGAATTCGTTGCCGACGTTGACATGGTCGCCGGTCATGATCGGATACGCTTTCCATTCGCCCTTCGGATTATTGTCGATCGCGCTGCCGAGCGGCCAGAACGGGTTCCACCAGTTGCCGAGCATCAGGCCCGCGCGTCCGCTTGCGATGTATTCGCTCGTCTTGTTGCCGTCGCGAAGCGCGAATTCCTTGTCGATCGTGCCGTCCTTGTACATTTGCGACAGCTTCTCGAGCGCCGCTTTCATGGCCGGCTGCGTCGAACCGTATACCAGCTTGCCTGCGCTGTCCTTCACCCACATGTTCGGATACGCGTCCATCGACCAGACGAATCCGTTCAAGGCGAACGGGGAATTATCGAAGAGCACGTCGCCTTTCAATGCCAATCCGAGCGTATCCGCCTTGCCGTTGCCGTCCGGATCGTCGTTCTTGAATGCCTTGGCGATGTTCATGAGGTCGTCGACCGTCTTCGGAGCCGAAAGCTTCAGCTTGTCCAGCCAATCCTGGCGCAGCCAGATCATATGCACGTTGTTCATGTCCGTCACGTTCGGAAGTCCGTACAGCTTGCCGTCGAACGAGGCGTTCTTCAGCGCTTCTCCTTTTACGGAGTCTTGAACTTCTTTCACCGCCGGGCTGGCGTATTGTTCGTACACCGAAGTCAGATCCTCGATCATGCCGCTGTCGTACAGGCGTTTCAGGATCGTCTTCGCCGGCGTCTTGTCAAGCTTCTCTACGGTGAAAATATCCGGCAAGTCGTTGCTCGCGATCATCAGGTTGAACTTGTTGGAATATGCCGCGCCGTTCGCTTCCCAGAGCGGGGTCGATTTAATATTCAGGGCGTTCTCGATATAGGATTTGTATTGGTTCGATTCGAACGATTCGCCCTGCGGGAATTTCTTCGCCGCTTCCGGGTTGTTGTTCAGGATGCTCGTGAATTCAACGGTCTCCGCGTATTTGCCGAACGGATCCGGCTTCTCTCCCGCGGCTGCGTTGTTCGTTGCCGTACCATCGTTGTTACCCGCTGCTGTTCCAGCCGAGTTACTGTCGTTGTCGTCTTTTGAACCGCAAGCGGTTGCAAGTAGAAGCAGGGCAGCCAATGTGATGGCGACGGTTGTCTTTTTCTTGTTCATGATACCCCTTCTTTCGTGATGGTTGTCTTTCATGGATCCATCATACCTCCGACCGGCTGCCAGCCGAGAGGGAATAATAATCGTGCGAAGGGAGAAAAACGTTCAGCCTTGGACGCTCTTCTCCCGGAAATCGAACCGTTTTCAGACGTCCGGTGACAATTTTCGACCTTCGCTGGATGAAACAAAGACCCTTGCGAACGCATCGCACGGGTCTGGATTCCAAGTTATCCGCAGCTCGGCCTGCTCCGCTTAACGACAATGCCGTTCCCGGTATTCGGACGGAACCATGCCGGTCTGAATGCGGAAGATCTTGCTGAAATATTTCTCGTCTTGAAATCCGGTCTTCTCCGCGATCCAGTAGATCGGCATGTCCGCATGCTCGATCAGCAGCTTCTTCGCCTTCTCCAGGCGAAGCTCCTTGGCGGCGTCATGAAACGACCGGCCGACGATTTCCTTGAATATCGTGCTGAAATAACCTTGGCTCAAATTCACCATGCCAGCCAGATCCGCTCGGCTCGCATGCTCGCCGGCATCCGTCTGCAGCAGGTCGATCGCGCGCAGGATGGCAATGAACACATCGCCCGAACAAGAGAAACTCTTCGCGTAAACGTGCAGCTCCCGCCTGCCGGACTCGAACCGCCGTTCCCATTCGGTCAGCGTCCGATAGGCGCGCGCTTCATCCCGGCCATTCCTGAACGCTTCGGACATCCCTGTCAGCATCGACCAGGATACTAAGGTCCGCTCGAACAGCTGGATAAGCAAGGAGCTTCGAGGTCGTTCCGCGCGACAAACTTCCATCCACCGCTCGAATTCCTTCGTATCGAACACCCAGCGCATCGCGGTCCATGCAAGGCATAAGGACTCCGGTTGGGCAGACTTGCGGGTGACGGCCAGCCCTTCAAGCTCGGCGAGCGGGACCGGCCACGCTCCGTCCTCCCCTGGCAGATAATCATAGAATAGCTTCTCCCGCAGTGCCGACAGCCATTCCGAAGCTTTCGCGCGCGTATGCCAGCCGGTAACTCGAACCCGGAACATAAGACTGGTCGGCGATGCCGCGGACAGTTCGTCCAGCAAGGAATCCATCTCCGTCCGGCTCCGATTCGCGAACAGCCACTCGTTTTCGCCGTTCAGGGCCAAAGCTCCATACGCTTTGCCGTAATCTACCGTCGATGCGGCTGCACCTGCCGAATCCGACTGGAGAAGCACAAGCGACTGCCTTTCTTCCGCGACCGGGGCAGGCTGGCGCTGCTGGCCTTGTTGGCCGTTACTCATGCGTTCCGCGATGCGCCTCAGCATATCCTCAAGCACTTCGCCTTCCAGGTTCGTCTTGACGACATAATCGATCGCACCGAGACGCATCGCGTCCTGCAGGAAATGAAAATCCTGATGGCAGGTCAGTACGACGGTCACGACCGAAGGATGCCGCTCCTTCACCCGCTTCATCAGTTCGAAGCCGTCCATCGCCGGCATCGTCAGATCCGTCATCAGCAAATCGACCGGCATTCGTTCCATCATCTCCAGCGCGGTTTCGCCGTTATCCGCTTCGCCGACGATCCGAAAGCCGCGTTCTTCCCACGGCAGCGTCAGGATCAACCCTTTTCGCACCAAATGCTCGTCATCTACGATCAATGTCCTGATCATCCCAGCCCTCCTTAATCACGACCGGCAGCCTGAGCCGCATCGCCGTGCCGACGCCCAGCTCGCTCTCCGCTTCCAGTCCGTATAGCTCCCCGTAATACACGCGGACGATGTTGTTGACGAATGACAGCCCGATGCCAAGACCGACCTTTCTCCGCTCGCCGCCCCCCGTCGCAAACAACGCGTTGACGGTTTCGGCCGACATCCCTTCGCCGTTGTCCCTGACCTCGATCAAGAAATGACCCGCCCCCAATAAACGCACGATGACGTGAATGGTACCGTCCTTCTGCTTGAAGCCGTGATACATCGCGTTCTCGACGATGGGCTGGAGCAGGAACCGCGGCACCTCGATCGCCTCGGAGCCGGCATCCGTTTGGATAACCACGTTAAACTGGTGATTGTAGCGCATTTGCTGCAGCTCGATATAGTCTCGGACCGTCTGAATTTCGTCCTGCACGGTTACGAGCTGGCCTTCCTTGCCCAGATTGTAGTTCAGCACGCGCGTGAAGATCGTCAGCAGCTTGACGATTTCGTCCTGACCGTTGATGCGGGCCAGCCACTGCGCCGTATTCAGCGTGTTATGAATAAAATGCGGATTGATCTGATACATGAGCTTCTCGACTTCCAGATGACGCTTGCGCGTTTCTTTCATCTCGATCTCGGACATCAAGCCTCTGATCCGCTGACGCATGTCATAGAAGTGCGCCAGCAGCTCGTCGAATTCCTTGATCTGGATGGAATCCGGCGGCTCGTTGAACCGGCTCTCGCCCAGCATCTTGAACTGCTTGCGGATGCGCTGCAGCGGGCGGTAGATCATCGTCCAGATCACCCGGCCGATCAATAGGCCGATTACCAGCGAGATGGATCCTACGATCGCGAATCGCTTCAGCCAGGCGTTCATCTCCTGATGATAATTGCCGCTTTCGATGACGAGCACAAGCTTGATGCCGTACTTGCTCGGCGCATCGAAGAAGACGAGGCTGTTCTTCCGCTCCGACCGAAGCGTCGCGTAATCCGTACCGGCCGGAAACTGCTTGTCCCCTCCGCTGTAGATGATTTTCCCGTCCTGGTCGAGCAGCAGATGCGTGACCGGCATCCCATAAGGCTCGCTGTTGAACAGCTTCTCGATCGTCGACACATTCGTCTCGATATAGACGAAGATCGGCTGCCCCCCCGGCTCTCCTCCGCTCGAGTCCGTCTCCCGCATGATCGAGAAGACGGAATTCTTGCTGTTGACGTACAGCGTTTGATGCGGTCCGTTCAGCGTATACTTGCCTGGCTGCGAGGTTATCGTATGAAAGCTGTCCAAGCTCAGCTTGGGATTGATATAAAGATTCTCGAACAGAAACTGCTTCGTCTCCGGCAAATAATAAGCCGTTAGTCCAAGCAGCGGGTTCGTATAATTGATCAGCGAGATATAGTCCTCGATCGCCTTGCTGAGGTCCTGCTTGTCAAGGGGGTCATCCGTCTTCAGGTACGTCTTCAAGTCCTTCCCGACCTTGCCTTCGAAGGCGAGCTGCCGCGACGAATAGTCGAGGTTGCTCAAAATCGACTCCAGCCCGTTCCGTTCCTGCTCGAGATTTTTCTCGACCCCGCGTTCTACTTTGTTCTGCAGCACGTTGTAAATCCCGTAATAGGAGATCGCGCCGATGAGCAGCATCGGGATCATGACCGACAGGACCAGCATCGCGATCAGCCGGTATTTCAGCGTATAGGGGAGGATCGCCTGTACTCGCCTTGCCCAACCGTTCATCCGTCGTCCCATGCCTCCAAGCCGCGAAGGAGAACATGCGCCTTCGCTCTTCTAGTTGTCTGCGACCGCGAGATTGCCGAGCGACAACCCCTTGTCAGTCGCATTCTATCCCAAAATCGCATCCGGCGCAATCGAAGGGCCGTAAGGGCGGAAGCGGCCTGAAGTTAGGCGACTTGCTCCACCCGGCATCTGTTACTGCATGACTGACGACTAACACCTCTTGTACGCGATTTAATACCCTATGGAGAAACGATCTCTCACTAGGGGGCTATTGCCACAATGCTAAGGAAACCGACTCGTTAAAGAAGGAAACCAAAGCTCGCTACCGTTCGCAAAGACATGTCCATGAGTTCGAAGGCAGTACGAAATTGGCCGAAGCTGGAAACGATCGGCATAACCATCGATTCGCCGGCGTGACTGGGCAAGCGATTAAATCGGGAGAAAGCCATGTGCATGATATCATTTTCAATCGTACCGATTTCTTGGACCATTTTCATAAACTAATCAAGATCCGCACGGGTCCCGCCATCCCGGTGGGCAATGGCAAGCATGTGCATTTCGTTACTGGCAGAACGACCCTCAACGACGGGCATAAGCATCCTTTCAACTTCGCTACCTTGATTGATGCCCCGCTCGAGTAAGGCGTAATATCAAATGATAAAGCAAAGAACCTTCAATGCCACGTGAACGTGGAATTGAAGGTTCTTTGCGTACGAACGCCAGCGTCGTTTACCAGGCGTTTTCAGCCCTTTACCGCTCCTGAAGTGACGCCCGAAATATAGTATTTCATCCCGAACGAGAACAGGACGAGCAGCGGCAGACTGGACATGATGTAGCCGGCCATTCGCAGGCCGTACTGGGTGACGTTGACGCCCGACTTCTGCCCGATGGAG
The DNA here is from genome assembly GCF_056269105.1 of Paenibacillus sp. J31P316. NCBI lineage: Bacteria > Bacillati > Bacillota > Bacilli > Caryophanales > Paenibacillaceae > Paenibacillus > Paenibacillus sp. J31P316. The sequence goes on from NZ_JBWDNI010000002.1 coordinate 685,683, forward strand.
TTCAGGACGACCGTAACCATCTGCTTCTCGTCGCTGTTGATGACGAGCAGCGGCCATATGAAATCGTTGTAGTTGCCGACGATGTTGATGACCGCCAGCGTGATCAGCACCGGCAGGATGAGCGGAAGTGCGATGCGGAAGTAACTGGTGAATTCCGAAGCGCCGTCCATGCGCGCGCATTCGAACAGTTCGCCCGGCAGCGAGCCGATAAACGTCCGGCAGAGGATAATGCCGAATACCTGTCCCCCCGCTACCCAGGGGAGGATGAGCGCATACCATGTATTCTCCAGATGATAGCCGGTCACTTGAATGAACAGCGGAATGATCGTCAAGATACCCGGAACCATCATAAGGGACAGGATGAGGTAATAGATCGGTTCTTTCCCCGGAAACCGAAGCCGTCCGAATACGTACCCGCTGAGCGACGACAAGAAGATGACGCCTGCCGTGGCAATCGTGGAGACGGTGACGGAATTGAATATATTCCGCGAGATTTCTTTGTAGACATCCGCATAATTGCGCCAGATCCAGGGATCCGGCAAGGACCAGAAATGCGTGAAAATCTGGCCGTTGTTCCGGAACGAGATGACGATCATCAGGACGAACGGCACGTAGGTCAACAGGATCAACAGACCCAGAATGGACCAGGTGCCCGCTTTCAGCGCTTTGCTCGATTTTTCCATGTCCGATCTCCCCTTTCGCTACGCGTCGTATTCGACGGAAGACTTCATCCGCATCTGGAATAACGTGCCGACCAGGATGGCCGCGAACAGCACGACCCCGATCGCCGAGGCGTAGCCGTAATCGCTGAACTTCGCCGCGGAATAATACAACTCGAGCGCGGGCACGTACGTGCTGTCCATCGGTCCGCCGGCGGTCGTCAGATAGATCGCGTTGAATTCCTGCATCGTACCGATGAAGGTCAACACGAGCAGCAGCCGGACCTGAGCGGTCATCAGCGGCAGCTCCAGGCTGAAGAAGCGTCTGAACCGGCCGATGCCGTCCAGCTTGCCCGCTTCGTAGATTTCGTTTGGTATACCAATCAATCCGCCATAGAATACGAGGAAAGCAAACGGACTGATCCATGGAATACCGATGAATATAATCGACGTCAGCGCCGTATTCGTCTCTCCGAGCCACGAATGCGTCCATGAATCCAGCCCGACGGCCGTCAGGATGTTGTTCAGCAAGCCGTAGTTCGGATCATAGATAAACTGCCAGACCAGCACGCCGACGATCGACGGCATGACGATCGGGAATACGAACAGATTGCGAACCCAATACCGTACCTTCTCGGAGATGATATGGAACACGATAACCGCAACGGCGAGCGGCACGGCAAGCTTCAAGAAGTGCGTCACGACGAGGTACAGCAAATTCTTCAAGCCGATATAGAAATAATGGCTGTCCGCGACCTTCTTGAAGTTGTCCCAGCCGATAAAATGCGTGCGGGCGCCGGGTCTCCAATCGGTGAACGCATGATAAAAGGCGGAAACCGCCGGATAATAGTTGAACAGCAGCAGCAGCGCGACGGTCGGGACAAGCAGCAGGTAAGCGGTTTTGCTCTGCCAGATTCGTTTGAACAGCAGCAGCGTCTTCTTGCGGCTCTTCGGATTGCCCATTAACAAACGGAAGACGACCGCAAGGACGAACAAGACAAGAACGATGATCAGGATCGTCGTCAAGCTGTCATGAATCCCGGATTTGGAATCGTAGTTTGCCATCGCATCCACGTTGACTTTCACGGCCAAATTGCCGAAGACGAGCACCTTGTCGCCTTCCGGCGCAATGCTGATCCCCGAGGTTGCTCCATCCTTGTTCAATTCCGGGATGTCCAGCTTCGTAATGAACGCGCCGTCCTTCGCGGAGACGAGCTGCACGCCGCCGAATTCGGTCACGAAGACGAGCCGCGAGGCTGTATGCGAGAGATTCATTCCGACGAACGATCCGGACACATGCCGTTTCCACAGCAGCTTTCCCTTGTCGCTCAACGCGCCGTAATTGCCTGTATTGTCCAGATAATAGATGGTTTTGCCTTCTATGGCTACGCCGACGATCGGCGCGCGCGATAGATACTCCCATTTCTTAGCGCCTTCGCCGTCGATAACCATGACTCTCGACGCGTTCGTCCCGATGATCAAATCGCCGGAATCGGTAAAAGCGAGCGCCCGGACCGCGATCGATTGATTGAACGTCGTCAGTCGTTTGCCTGCGTCCGAATACGTATAGACCCTGTATTTGACGGCCAAGCCGGTCGATACGGCAATATTCCCGTTCTCGCCCCATTTGACGGCTACGGCCGGGTACGGAACGTCCCACGCCGCGGTCTGCTTACCGGTCTCGACGTCCATGATGATCATTTTACGATCTTCCGTCACCGCCGCGAGCCGCTTGCCGTCCGGCGCCAGATCAAGGCCGGTCACGGTGCCCGTCGTCGGCACCGACCACAATTCCTTGCCTGCTTTATCCGTCTTCACGATCTTATTGGACTTGTTGCCGACGACGAAACCTTGATCGCCGCCGAGCGCGATGGCGCTTTGCAGTATCCCTGTATCCGCGCTCCATTCAACCGGCTGCTTCAGCTGCTGCTTCACGAGCAGTGCGCTGACGAGTAATCCTATGCTGACGATCAGCAGGGCAACGGCCGTAACCGTCCATATTCGCAGTGGGAAAGGCTTCGATTCATTCGTGCGGGCTATGATCATGAACATATCCTCCATCGCCGATCATAATTAAAACAGAGTGGGGTGTCAGGGAACACATCCCACTCTGCCTTGCTGCGCTGCAGAAGATTATTTACGTTCAGGCGGCTTCTTCTCCGGTGTCGTCAGATCGGAAAGCTCGAGATGCTGTGACTTCAGCGCGCCTTCGAAGTTCTTGTCGATCGATTTCTGGTAGGCTTCGAGGAACTGATCTACCGTCTTCTTGCCCGAGAAATACTCCTGCGCCAAGCTGACCCATTCGCGAACGGAAGGCTGGAAGTCGGCCACGCCGCGGGATACCGCACCCATCGCGTTGCCTTTCTCGGAGTTGCCGAGCAGCGTCAGGTTGTCGAATTTCTCTTGAATCTTCGGATCGACCTGTACCCCTTTGAGGATCGGCGGTCCGGAGATGCCTTGGCCGTCTTTCAGAGTCGCATCCAGGTAAACGCTGTAGCCTGGGGCGCTTGCATAGAATTTCATGAAGTCCATGACAAGATCGTTATGCGCTTGATCCTTCTTCACGACCGACAGGAAGCCGATCGGAACTTCGATCGTACGAACGGGGGCGTCCACGTTCGGACCTTCCATCTTCGGCATCGGGAAGACGCCGTATTCGAAAGCAGGGAGAGCCGTTTTGCTGCCGCCGTTCTTCTCGCTGTCCGTCAAATCCTTGTCGAACGACGTGATCAGCCAAGCGCCGTCAAGCCGCATTGCCGCTTTCTGGCTCAGGAAGAGCGGGTAAGCTTTCTTCGTTCCGAAGAAGCCGTTCTCCACGTATTCCGGAATGAGCTTCTTGAAATTCGTGTACATTTCTTTGTAATCGTCATTGGTTACGTTCAGGGTATGGTCTTGAATCGCTTTCCACTGACGGAGCGGGTTCTTGGTGACCAGCGCATCGTCATCGTTATGCGGATCGGCAATATTCTCCTGCCACGCGCCGTCGACCTCTTCGTCGTAACAGAAGTCTCCAGGCTGGCAGCGAACGTCCTTGAACTTGCTGCGCAGGTAGGAATCCGCGTAGATCCGCATTAGCCATCCGACCGAACCGGACCAGAAGCTGTCATAGTCGCCTTCGAGCGCGATCGGAATATAGCCGGCCGCTTTGATTTTCTTGGAAACCTCGACCAGTTCATCCCACGTCGTAGGCGGCGTAACGCCGACCTTCTCGAAAATCGACTTGTTGTAGAACCAGGCCACTTGGACCGTCTCCAAGTTCAAGTTGTAATAATCGCCTGTCGTAATGTCTTTGCTTTGCGTTGCGAAATCTTTGAAATCATCGATCCACACGTTATTAGTGTACGGATTAAGCTGCTGCAGGTAGGAGTTGTACCCCAGGAACTTCGTCTTGATAAGATCGGCAACGACGTTGCCGTTGACGATATCCGGAGTCGGCGTTGCCGACGTCAGTTGGGCGCGAAGCCAATCCGCGTAGCCGTCCGGCTTCAGATCGACGTTGATCTTCACCTTCGGATTCTTCGCCGTGTAGGCGGCCGCAACGGCGTTCCAGCCGGCTTTGTTCGTGCTGCTCACGTTGATGTTGATCTCGCCCTGCCATTCCGCAGCCGGTTCCGCCGGTTCATTGCCGGATCCGTTATTCGCAGGAGCATCATTATTAGCGGTGTTGTTGCCGGTATCGGCCGGCGTATTGCTGTTGTTCGTGCCGGTATTCGCATTGCTGTTTGCGTCGTTTGTCGTCGTTGTGTTTGCGTTGTTGGAATTATTGCCGCCGCAGGCATAAAGCAGCGTTGCCATTAGGCAAAAGACCAACACCATCGAAAGCTTTCGAATCCTTCTCTTTGGCATGTTTTCACCTCATCGTGGATTGTCGACCAAACTTGTATACGCTTACAAAAACAGTAATACGATCATGCTTTCCGACACTTCTACAGCATCCCTCGCTTCCATGACGTTCCCCTTGACGATTGATGTAACTCTTTGTCGTTTCGTGTAATAAGTATACTGATTTTAAGGAAATCCTTAATATCGATATACCTAATGATTAAAGTATACTGTATAACCCGAAAAAAGCAACCCATATTTTAGTCGTCCGGTTCGATCCGCTCAGTCTCGCACGATAGCAAAAAAGCGCCCTGCAAGTGCAGCAGCGCGCCTTATGATCGCTTCCTTCATTAGCCGTTTGGCAGTTATTCAATCGGTCCTTCCGTCTCTAGACCAGAATCTTTCTCGCTGCGAACGTGACGCAGTCCGAGGCCAGCTTGACAGGTCTGCCCTGCCGATCGATATCGAATACGAGCGGTTTAACCGTTCGGAGCAGCATCTCCCAGCCTGCATATTGCTTATCCAATAGCTGAAGCATATCCTCCGTCGGCAAATTGACCTCCAACAACGGATCAAGACGTTCACCGGTATCCGCAGCCGTTTCGCTCGATCCCGTATTGATGATCAGACAGTTGATGCCGTCCGGCTTCGTTCCGCTCGTGATGTCCGCAAGCTTGTCCCGAAGCGCGCTCTGCGAGCAGACATGCTCCAGCGCAGACACGGCCACGATGTAGTCGAAGCTCTCCGGCTCGATGAAGTAGTCTTCGATGCTGGCGTGAATGGGCTGAATATAGGATTCGACGCCGTACTGCCGGCTATATGCGGCGAGGCTCTCCATTGCGGATTCCAGCAGATCCACGCAAACGACGCTGCCCCGCCGCCGAAGCAAGGATTGCGCGATCGGGATGCTATTGCGGCCGATGCCGCATCCCAGGTCGAGCACTTGCAGCTCGTCGCGGGCGTCGAATTGGGCTAGCAGCTCCATCACGGTACGCACGGGCATATGCAGCCAGGAGCCGGGCTCGAACAGCTTATGCTGCGCGTAACACGCATCGTGATAGTGCTTCTCCTGCTCTCGAATATACGCAATACGCTCCATTGCCTCTCCAGCCCCCCGGTTTATTGGATGATTTTTTGGTAGGAAGCGATATCCAGCCTGCGCCCGAATTTCAAGCCGACTTCTCGGAAAAGCGCACAGCGCTCATAACCGTTCCGCTCGAATAACGCGATGCTCCGCTCGTTCTCCGTACACACGGTCGCCACCAGCACGTGGAAGCCTTCGCGAAGACCGATTTGCTCGAGAAAGGCGATGGCCTTGCCGCCAATTCCACGGCCAAGACCCTGAGGCTGCAAATAGATCGTCACTTCCGCGGTTACATCGTAGGCTTGCTTATTCTTATGTTGGGTAAGCAGCATATAACCGGACAGCGTCCCATTCTCTTCGATGACAAATGTCTTGTACCGGGGATTCGCATGCTTAACGTTGGAGCTGAATTGCTCGAGCGTCACCGGCTCCGTATGAAAGGAAATCGTCGTATGCTCCACGTAATGATTATAAATCGCTTGCAAGGCAGGAAGATCCGCCTCTTCCATAACTCGATAGACAAGATTCGATGGGGACGACATTTAAGTTGCTCCTCATTTCAACGATAATTAGTGCTATTCAATGATCGCTTATTCGCTTGAAGGAGCACTGCCTGTTCCGCTGCCGTCAGTCGGTTTCAAGGATTTGATTACCTCGTTCTGCACCTTGATTAACGCCGTTAACTCCGCAACCTGCTGCCTCAACTCCTGCTGTTCGATCTTGATGCTGCTGCTCATGGTCTGCAATTCCGTTGACATCGAGCCTATGACAGAGCCGTCGATGGCCGAACGGATGATCCAGTTAAGAATAAAGCAGCCAAAAAACACACTCAACAGCCAAATGACGATGGCCCACATCCAGAATCGCCTCCTCCTTTATTCGGGATCGCTACTCCGCCGCTTCGAGAATGCCGGCAAGCCCCGTCCCCGCTTCATAGCCGCCTTGTTCCATCATCGGATCCACGCTCCATTTTCTTGCCATTACGAGCACATCCTCTTCGTCCGGCAGCGAAGGGTCTTCGGCATCCGATTCGGTGAATGCCAGGTTCGCCTCGCGCTCGGCGGGGCTTAGACTGCCTTGGTCGAGAATGGTCTCTCCCCGCTCGCCGATGTAGGCGTAACCGCGGACGATTGCGCCTTGCTGCGCTTTAATCCAAGCGTAATAGCCAACGATCCGGTGGGAGGCGAAATAACAGGCTTCGCCGAAAACAACGCTGAGCTGTTCCAGTACTTGAATGGGACTAGGCTCCTCCAAACCGCTAAGATCCGGCATATACGGATTCACGACCAGCGTCCACCCCTGAACGGGCGGAGCGATGTAGTAGTAGCCGGCCTCGGCACCGGCCATCCCTGTCCGCCAGTTCGCATGCTGCTGCTGCCCGAGGCGCAAGGAATCTGCCACCGCCTGCGTATCCGTCGTTCGGACCGCGAACCATTGGGTTTTGTAGCCGAACGGCTTCGGCATGTCGGGGACTGCCTCGAAGCTGACGGGATAGAGCGGGAATCCCTGCGGTTTCGTTTTCGTTAATCGTTTGTTTTTCCGTTGATTTCTCCATAGCCAGCCAATCAGCATGATGAACATGAGGAATGGAACGACGGCTGCGACTAAAGGACTCATGGTTGTAGGTCTCCTCTGCTAGCTGATCGGTTTGATGAAATAATAATGCCGGTGTTCTAACGGGGCATTCTCGATGACCGCCAGTTCGGCATATCCGTGTTTTTTATAAAAGTCCGGCGCCTGGAACGAGAAGGTGTTCAACTTGATAAAGGTGCATTGCTTCTCGCGCGCGATGCGCTCGATCTCTTCCAGCAGCGCCGATCCGTGCCCTTCATGCCGGCATTTCTCGTCGACCCATAAAATATGGACTTCGATCCATTGCCAGCAATACTCGCTTAGCAGTCCGCCGACGATATTGCCTTTCGCGTCTCTTTGGACCAGATGAATCTCTTCGTAACGGTCTCGAATCGATTCGGGCAGCCGGCTTGCATTATAGGCAATGAGTTGATTTCGTACATAAGCGCTCTCCTCATGGGAACGCGCCGGTTCTGGCTTTCGCCGTGAATTCTCCATCCTCTACCCTCGCCCTTTCGATGTCGCCTAGGTCTACCAAATGCGATCCAGCTTGTCCGCATAGAAGCCGATTGCCTTGCGGTAAGCCGATATTCCTTCATCTCCGCTCGTCTCGGCGACAAGACGCAGCAGAATTCCCATGGATGCCGCGTACTCCTTCAAGTTGTAGAGCACCATCGCATAGAAAGCTTGAAATTCCCGCCGATCGGGATACGCCTCAATCGCCGCTTCGAATATTTCTCTCGCCTGTTCGTAACGGCCCAGCGTACGAAGCGTGCTGCCGAGTCCAAGCAAGGCGCCCTGTCGTGCTTCGCCCGCGAGCCCCAGCTGAAGCGCTTTCTCATAATAAGGAACGGCTTCCCGCTCCAATTCCATTACATCATGCACCCATGCATATTGGTACCAGACGTCCGGATTGCCCGGCTCCATGTCAGTCAAGGCAAGCAGTGCCGCACGTGCTTCTTCCAAACGACCCTGCTCGCGGAGCGCAATTGCCTCTGACAGTTTAATCATAATAGCTGACTCCATTCCTTCAATGATCCAGAAGATTGCAGGAACTCTTAAACATCCGAAGCACCAGGCTTCCAACCGATTTTCTGGCTCCATTTGCTCGCGCTGCGCAGGATATCCCAAATATACGGCTCCTTCTCCTCCGTATAACGTTCGCGATCATGGCGAAGCGACTTCGCGAGCGAATGCTTGACGGCTGCGTATCGTTTCGCCTCGTGCGCATGGGTACGGACGTAATCTCTGAACAGAAGCGCCAGCTGTTCGGTGAAGCTTCCGAGCTCACGGACATGAATATGCGTTCTTCTCATGCCTTCGTTTTCCCTGAAATATCGTTTCGTTCGATCCGGATTGTCCTCCCGCTGCGAGTAACCGACCGTTTCCAAGGCATCCGCAATGTCATGCAGCTCATTGAATGTCGCGATGGAAATTTGAATATCGATGACGGGCTTGGCATCCAAACCAACGATAGAAGTCGACCCGACATGGTCGATCCGCAAGGCCCGCTCGCCCAAAGCCTGCCGAAGTGAAGCGCCGATCTGCGCGAACTCTGCTTGCCAGTTCGAATCATAGGGAACGATGACAACCTGCTCTTTCATGATTTCATCCTCCTTATGGCCGCATACAATACGCAGACAGCCGTATATAATACGCCGATTACTACTGTACTAAGTAAGTAGCCTACCCAACCGAAATTTATGACCATGAAGTAACTTTCGTGATATTGAAAATCTCCCGGGTCATGCTGCAGCACAGCTTGACTACCTAGAAGAGCAAGATAAACGATCCCGGGAAAAAGAACTGCAATCGCTGCTCCTGCGGAAATAATCAGCCAACGCCTTTTCATCCTTCTTCCCTTTCCGGCTGCGCTAGATCTGCCATTCGAACGGTATGACCGAGGAGAAAGAGTTCGGCCAAGTCATAGCGGTCGCCCGCTTGAAATCTTCGCACGGCCTCCTCGATATCCACTGCTTCCACGCGTGTCACCTGCTCGCCATCTTCCGGGTTGAGGGGTAGTCCGACGATCTCCACTTCGCCGTATCCGACCAGCCGCCGAAAGTAAGGATGCGGGATATAAGGCCGATACGGCGCCGCTGCGCTGGACTCGCAATGAAACGAGCCAAAAATTCGGTAATTGATCAGCGTTGCCCCGAGCTCCTCCATCAGTTCGCGCCGCAAGCCGTCCAAGTAATGTTCACCAGCCTCAAGCGTGCCTCCAGGCAGCTCCCATCGCCCGTTGTCCACTTGCATCATGACGACTTGGCTGCCGACGAACGGGATGATACTGATATTGCTGATGAGGGATACGTCGCCAGCCCGCTCGTGAAGGTTAAACGTCCCGATCACGGGTCCCCAATCCACGGGCGAGGCCAAGGTCGGATAGTGATTCTCGTCTAATTGTCCCATCTGTCTCCTCCTTCACCTCCTTCACCGTTCCCGCATTCCATCGGCTTAGCTTAAACTGTCCCGAATCAACCGAACAAGCTGCTGCTTCTCCTGCTCGGGAATCCACTCCACCAGTCTTGCGGCTGCCACCGGAATAAACCAGGGCTCGATATCCTGCATCCGCAAGCCAGCGTGGACCAGATATTGCTCCGTATAGACGCTCAACATGCGCTGCCTGATTTCATCGATCTTCGCGACCACGTCAGTCGGCGTTTCGGCAGGCATCGTCCCGATTCGCAGCAGCAGCATCGTCCGCGCCGCGTCGCCTGCCGGATTACCGCTCGTTCCCGTCATCCAATCGATGATCCACATCCGATCCGACACCATCACGTTATCGGGATGGAAGTCGCCATGACATATTGTCGCCTTCTCCGGAAGAAGGGCGAGCAGCGACAAGATCCGGCTTTTCTCAGGGTCGGTAAGCAGCGGAGCTTCGAGGATGCGGCTTGTCAGTGTTTCACGCTGCGAAGGAATGGCAGGTGCTTCGAGGCGATGAATGGCTGCGTGAAGCGCTGCCATTTGCGAAGCCGCCTGATCCAAGCTTTGAGGGTTACGCATGATGGCTTGCAGCATGGATTCGCCATCGATTCGCTGGAAGACGATACCCTTGCGGCCGGATGCATCCACGATTTCGAATGCTTCGGGCGTAGCAATGCCGGCTTCGGATACGCATTTGCTTATTCGGAATTCGCCGTCGATCAGCGCTTCGGGTACGCCTGCCCGAAACAGCTTCAAGACGCGTCCATCGCCATAGGCGAACACTTCCGCCGTTCGTCCGTAAGCCATGATTTGCTGAGCTGGATCCATGGACAGAATTCCTCCTCTTCAGAGCTGAATGCCCATTTGAATCGCGATGACGACGCGATCTTCTCCAGATCGTCTTCTCTTAAGGTCCGATGCGAGAACATCGCCATACCTCCCTCACAAGCGCTTGGACCGCATTGTCATCCCACACCTGCACCTCGACGTACCGTTCCGGGCCATTCGTTCCTTGCGGATTCCAGTGCTGTGGAAGACCATGTTTTTCGATGACTTCAATCATTTCCGCTTTGGTAAACACCTGCTTGCGATAAGGACGGTTGTCTTCAAAACGCATCGTCGGGAACAGATCGCCGTAGGTGAAACTAAGGATAGGTTCGTTAAAATAATCCCAATCCACGACAAGAACGTCAGGTTGAACGAACCACGTTTCCAACCAAGGACAAGGCCCAATCGTCATATAATGCGGATACGGGCTAGCAGGCTTGCCGCCTTTGTCCCCGAACATCTTCCTTGCACGCCGCTCGAGCTCTCGGCGAATGATGAGATAGTCGGCGCTGCGTTTGCTTGCGAACGCGCGTCCCTCCGTTCGGAGCCTAGCCGCAACGCGCTCGGCTTCATCGTCCGCCAGTGCCGATAAATTTCTGAACGGGCCTCCAGCTTGCTCGAAATAATGATAAAGTTTCAATGATTCCATAATTGACTGCCGCTTACCGCAAATGACGAATTGGCTTCTCCAGCGTATACAGGTCGTCCTCGAGCTGAGCCGCTCGATCCTGAACGGCTTTCCTGGCATCCGCGAGGGCTTGATTGTACGCGTACGGTCCGAGTTCCTTCAGCATAAAGTCGATAAGCGCCTCTGCGCTGATCGAGCCGATTGATTCCGAACGCTCCTCCTCGAAAAACGATTGAACGCTCTGAATGAGGGTTTCTTTTTCTTCCCTTGGCAGCTTCAAATTCAACATGATCTTCCTCCTAGGTATCGTTCAGACATGATTAAGGCTCGATGCTTGGTTTCTTATGTTTCTTGTCCCAATCTTCGTTCGCTTCGCTAATCTTGCGCATCGACGCTCCGACATAACGTCGTATAATGCCCTCAAAGAAACTCACATACAGAATAATCAACAAGCCTACTACGATCAACCACACGCTGGCCGTATGAGCTGCGGCCCCACCTGTCTCGCGAAGCGCTTCCTGAAACCTCGACGTCCGCCACCCGGTAACCGAAGGCAAATAGCGAACGGCCACATTGAAAGTCGCAATATACAAAGCCGTACCGCTGATCATCATTAAACCACCCGTAATCAACCGTTTCATCGCATCCACCCCGCACGCTCAGTCTCTCGATTCCTACTCTCCTATTATAGCGGCATTCTAAATATTGGAAAATAAGAAGAATGGAGTAAATCGGTTACTTGTCTGCATGCACCTGCTTGCCCTTCCGCATCCATAGCCGATTCCCCAAATAAACAAGCACCAGGAAGCCCGCATACACGCCGATAGCAGCCAGAAGCGACTGACGATCGCCCGAGATTCGGCCGCCGATAAAAGCAAACACGAGCATCGCCGGCATTTTGCCGAGCAGCGAGCCCGCGGCATAGACCGGGAACGGAATCGCCACCGCGGCGGCGTAGGCATTCACTGCCGGCTGCGAGACGATCGGAATCAGCCTTGCCAGCAGGATCGATCGAAACGGATAACGCTCGACAAGAGCCGTCCAGCGTTCCGTCACGCGATAACGGCGGAGCAGCACGCGCGCCCTATCCCGCAGCATGTAGCGAAACAAGCCATACATCATCAGTGCCGCTAGCCAAGCGCCGGCTAAGCTGATCAGCGCGCCCGGAAGCGGTCCATACAGATAACCCATCGTGCCGATGACGACGCTGAACGGAATAACGGGTACGCAGGCCAATACAGTTACGAAGAGCAAAAGAATCGCCGGCGAGACGTCACCCGACCGCAGCCAGTCCAGCAGCTCGGTCTTATTCGTCCAAACAGCGAACAGGATAACGAGATATACGGGAAGCGGCAGCCATCGCTGCCATGCGGTCTTATTCGTGCGCGAATTGCGCCCCTGGTCCATAGTCCATCATCAGCCTCTATCGTCATTCGACATCCTCTATTCACCATGGAATAGAATCTATAGGTTCATTATAACGGTTTGGTCCACGAGGAAGAAGCGACGTTATGACGAAAAAGGGACGATGCAACGAAAAAGGGACGAGACAGCCAATTGACTGTCTCGTCCCTTACTTGCACATCCTATTTTCCTATGTAGAGCAGCGAATTTAGCCGCCTCCACAGAGCTTAGAGATATCGCTGCTATAATTTCTTGCGCATGTTCACATGCGGAATGCCCGCATCCAGGAACGGCTCGCCAGGCTCCGTCTCATAGCCGAGCTTATGATAGAATCCCTCCGCCGTGCACTGCGCGCCAAGAATGGATGCCGCATAGCCCGCTGCCTTCGCATCGGATTCCATCGCCGCGATTAACTGCCGTCCCACGCCGGTACCCCGATAAGGAAGCAGTACGGCGATCCGCTGCAGCTTTGCGATACCCGGCTCGTATTCCTTCCACCTGCCTGCAGCGATGGCTTTGCCATTATCCTTCACCACGAAGTGATGGCAAGCGTCCGGCGAATCATCGTATTCATCCCGCTCCAAATCCGCAGGCACCTTCTGTTCGTCGACGAACACGGTGAACCGAACGGCGATTGCTTCTTCCAGCATGTCTTGCGTCGTAACGCGTAGATATTCCACTTCGATGACCTCTTTCTTTTCAATCAAGTAAGTTTGTTTGTGTGTAAATCCGCAGAATCGGCTGCGGTATCATAATAGGCCTCGACCGGTCCTTGCAGGAAAGGTCCTGCGCTTCCAAGCGCGAATAAATGCAGCTCGTGCATGGCGCGGGTGCATACCGTATAGAACAACCGCCGTTCGCTTTCTTTGCCGTAACCGGTATGCGAGCCCGATGCATCGTAGATAAGCACTGCATCGAATTCGACGCCTTTGGCCAGATACGACGGGATGACGACGATGCCCGGCTCGAACGTCGAGGTTTCCGATTCCACGAGACGGATCGGACCCGCGCCGAGGAGCGCTTCGTGCACAATCAGGCTTTGCGCGGCCGTTTTGCAGATGACGGCGATCGTACGGTTACCTTGCGCGGCGAGCGAGAGCAGCCGCTCCTTGATCAATCGGTGCAAGTCGTCGCGGTCTTGGGCGACGGTCAGGATCGGCTTCATCCCTTCGCGATTGAACGGCTCGATCCCCTCGCCTCCCGGAATGAGCATGCTCGTGAATTCCACGATCGGACGCGTCGAGCGATAGCTTTGCCGGAGAACGATCGTTTCCGACTCCGAGGCCGAGAACAACGCTGCAAGCGCCGCAAATCCGGTGCTCTCGCCGTTGTCCGCATGCGCTTGAATCGACTGATTCAGATCGCCGAGTGCCGTGATGCGGCTAAACGGAAACAAGCGCTGCAAATACGCGAACTGGAACGCCGTATAATCCTGAGCCTCATCGACGATTACATGCCTAACGGACGTATTCGTCTGGAAACCGCGAATCCGTTCCACGACGTACAAGAACGGCGTTGCATCCTCATACGCCATTTTCTTCAGCAGCAGGCGGTCGATCGTATCCTTGCAAATCGTCTCCCATTGCTCCGGAAGCTCAATCCCTGCATGCGCGGCCGCGTGCGCCGCCATCTCCGAATCCAAGAAGAGCTTGAGAAACGTCGAACGCACGTCGACGAAGGTCAGCTTCTTGATCCGGGACCGAACGGGCTTGGCGGCTTCCATGACGACGTATTGGCCGAGCAGCTCGCGCTCCCGGTCGAAATCGTCGAAGGAATCGTCTTTCAGCTTACGGTTTTGACGCTTCAGCGTCTGATACGCTTTCAGATACGTATCTTTATCCAACAGCTCCACGGCTTCATCCACCCAAGCTTCCTGAAGCGCGCTCTTCTGCCGTTCCTTCAGCAGTCCGAGCAGCCATTCCGCCGTCAGGCGCATCCGGTTCGGTACAGCGATGGAGCGGTCCAATCCATAGAAATACGCGCGGATATCTTCGCCGGTCATGAGCAGCTCATCCCGGAACCGCACGTCTCTGAAAATGATCCCGTAACCGGCCAATACGCCGAGATAGCCGTCGATCAGCCGAACAAACCCCGTCGTCGCCTTGTACCGAATGCCTGTCATTCTCGATTCATAGCCAGGCTCTTTCTCCGCCCTCAGCGCGTATTCGAGCTGCGCATACGGATTTTCCAGCTTGAAGGAATGGCCAAGCCGCGCTGCCAAATAATCCTGGAACGTCGTCTGCTGCATGTTTTCCTCGCCAAGCTCCGGTAGCACGGTGGATACGTAGCTATTGAACATCGGATTCGGCGAGAACAAGACGATTTGATCCGCGCTCAGCGTTCCGCGAAACCGATAGAGCAAATACGCGACGCGTTGCAGCGCCGCCGAAGTTTTGCCGCTGCCCGCGGCCCCCTGAACGAGCAATAGCCGGCTCCGTTCATTGCGGATGATTCGATTCTGCTCCCGTTGGATCGTGCCGACGATGCTGCGCATCTGTGCATCCGAGTGCCTGCCCAGCACCTCCTGCAGCAGCTCGTCGCCAATGGTCACGCCCGTGTCGAACAAGCTGACGATTTCGCCGTCGCGAATGACGAATTGCCTCTTCAGTAGCAGCTCGCCTTGGATGAGACCGGCCGGCGTCGTCAATTGCGCCGGCCCCGGCGGATAGTCGTAATACAGGCTGGCGATCGGCGCCCGCCAATCGTAAATCAAATACGCCTCGTCCGCGCTGTCGCGCAGCGAAGCGATGCCGAGATAGACCTGATCCGCTGCCGTTTCGCCGTTCTCCATAAAATCGATGCGCCCGAAATACGGCGATGATTTCAGCTTCCGCAGCGTTTTCAACTGCCTGGCGGCATGGTGATGCGTGCGCTCCCGCTCGGACAAGACCTCCGCTTGCTGCTTCAAGCTCGCGAACGACTCGGCCATTTCGACCGAGTCCTCGAAATTGACAGTGACGTCATCCCAGAAGTTTTTGCGGATATCCACCATTTCCGTGTACATGTCGGACGTTTGCAGCTCGAGACCCGCGATGCGTGTCTCGACCTGCCCCACGACGACGTCTACGCGCTCCTGTTCGGCTGTCCATTCGGATTGTTTCTCGCTCACCTGCAACACCCTTTCCTATATCCTCGCTCGAAATTCGTTATGTATACATACGGCTCCCCTTCATCCTTCGTGCATGACGAAGGAACGGAAGGGGAGCCGGAATCCGCTATGCTAAGCTTTGACTTTCTCGTTTCCGAAGTTGACCGCGGCTTTTTTCGCTTCCTCGATTGCCTTGGCTTTGATGGCGTCCGCTTTATCCGGAGCGGCAGCGTGGCCTTCGGCGAAGATGCCGCCAAAATCGGTAATGCCGAAGAACGCCATAATGCTCGATAAGTGACGGTGACCGGATTCGATACCGACGGCCGGACCTTCAGAATATATACCGCCGCGCGCTTGAATATGAATCGCCGATTTGTCCGGCAGCAGCCCGACCGGCCCTTCCGCCGTATATTTGAACGTTTTGCCGGCTACGCAGATGGAATCGATGTACGCCTTCATGATCGGCGGATAAGAGAAGTTCCACATCGGCGTGACGAATACATACTTGTCGCCGGCGACGAATTCATCGACGAGTTCGTTCAACCGGCTTATTTTCTGTTGTTCCCCGGATGATAATTCCGTGAACTGTCCGCCGCCCCGAAGCTTGCCCCAGCCGCTGAACACGTCAGCGTCGATATGCGGAATATTCATGTTGTACAAGTCCAAATGCTTGATCTCATCCTGAGGATGCGAATCGCGGTAAGCATCGATGAATGCCTGTCCTACAGCCATGCTGATGGACGCTTGATGATCATGCGGATGTGCGGTAATGTACAATAATTTCGCCATGTTTGATGCGATCCCTGCCTCTGCATTAGAATGACTGATACGCTCCATAGGTTGTTCCGCATGGGAGTGAACCATGTAGCAGGGTTGCGCATGTCAGGACGAGTATTATTGGCGGCAATGCTTATATTAACCGATTCGAATGGCGGCATGAATACATAACGAACGGGCGCAGGACGCAAAATAGCTATAACGATCGGACAGCGAACCGGAATTCGCCGTCTTCATGTTATAGCATAGTCCAGCGCGCAATTCCAGCGCTGCGCCGGATGCGCTCGCGCGATCCTGCAATCGGCGATCAGCGATCGATTTCGGGATTCGTCTGTTCGGCTGCCAAATTCGGCAGCGTGACGGTAATGGTCGTTCCCGCCCCAAGCTTGCTGCTTGCTTTCAACTGCCCGCCGTGCATATCCACGATGACTTTGACGATCGACAGTCCAAGTCCGCTCCCGCTTCCTTTCTCCCGCCTGCTGCGCGATTTATCCGCCTTGAAGAAACGTTCGAAGATATGCGGCAGATCCTCTTCCGCGATTCCGATGCCGTTATCGGATACGACAATGACTGCCCCTTCACTCGCGCGCTTGACCTCGACGGAGACGCTTCCCCCTACGTCCGTGAACTTCAAGCTGTTGGCGATCAAATTCATCCAAACCTGCGAGAGCAGCTCCTCGTCGCCGGTCAACAGGACGCGCTCCTCGAGATGAACGTCCATCAAAATATCCTTCTCCGTCCAAATCGGCTCGAGCGCAAGAATCGTGGAGCGCAGCTGATGGTCCAGCCGGTAAGACTTCGGATGAAGGCTTTGCTGATCCGCCTCCAGCGTCGTCAGCTTCATCAGATTATCGCTCAGCTTGGACAGCCGTACGCTCTCCGATTCAATGATGCCGGCATAATGCTGGCGCTGCTGCTCTTCCAGCCCGTCCTGCTGAAGCGCGCGGGCAAATCCGCGAATCGACGTCAGCGGCGATTGAATTTCGTGCGAGACGTTGGAGATGAACGCTTGGCGCATCTGCTCCATCTGATTCAGCTCCATCGCCATATCGTTGATGCTGTGCGCCAGTTCTCCGAAATGCCCATGCATGCGCTCGGGCTTGTCGATCATGACCGTGAAATCTCCCTTGGACATCCTCCGTATCGCAGAGATATAGACATAGACGCCGCCGCGCTCCCGCCATGGCCGTCCTATGAGCAGCATGAGGATGAACATGAGCAGGAACCCGAAGAAGACGGTCATGACCTGCTGCCAGAAACCTTGATACAAGCTCGGCGCCTTCTCTTCCAGGAAGATCCCGTACCGCTCGCCTCCGACCGTAATCGGAACCCCGGCGATGGCCGTTCCGTCGGAGAACGGATATTTCCGATACACATGCTTTACCTCGGAGCCGCTGAACACCTGCTCAAGATCTTTCTCCGTTAGCCTGCTGACCGTCTTCGTATCACCATCCGGGGTGAAAACCGTCTTGCTGTTCGCAGTCGCATACGTAACGACGTAATGCCGTTCATTCGACAATGCCAGCAGCATCTTCGTTAATTCCGGCGATGCCGGCTTCCCGTCGTAGGCCGAGGCGATCAATTGCCCATCCAACAGCTGCCGCTCCGTTACGGACGTATGCCCCTTCTTCTCTTGGACGAAGCCGAAGACCGTATACGACACGGTAAAGCAAAAATACGTCAGCAAATTCATCAGAAGGATGCCGGAGATGATTTTGAGCGTCTGCAGCCACAGCGGCGGCTTCTTGGCCGATGCTTTCGTGCTGCGTTGGGGATTGTTTCTGCGGGCATCACGATTGTTCAGGCTGCTTTTATCGTTTGGCCGGCTGCTATTGTCGTTATTGCGATTATGATTGCCTTTGTTGTCACGGCTGCGATCTTCGTTCATCGATCAGACCTCCAGCCGGTAACCGAGGCCACGGATCGTTTGAATGCGCAGTCCGCTCCGGTCCTCCGGGAACTTCTCCCGCAGCCGTTTGATATGCACGTCGACGGTACGCTCGTCGCCTTCATAATCGTAGCCCCACAGCTGCTCGATCAATTGCTCGCGGGAGAAGGTTTTGCCCGGGTAACTTGCCAGCTTGAAAAGCAGCTCGAATTCCTTCAGGGGC
The DNA here is from genome assembly GCF_056269105.1 of Paenibacillus sp. J31P316. NCBI lineage: Bacteria > Bacillati > Bacillota > Bacilli > Caryophanales > Paenibacillaceae > Paenibacillus > Paenibacillus sp. J31P316. Next base: position 704,086 of record NZ_JBWDNI010000002.1, read on the forward strand.
AGCGTCATGGACTCCCCGTCCAAAGTGACCCCGTAGGTCTCCCGGTTGAGCAGCACGCTGCCGGCCTGCACGCTCTGCGAGGTTGCGATCCGGTAACGCTTCAGCAGCGCTCTCACCCGCGCCACGAGCTCGAGCGGTTCGAACGGCTTCACGAGATAGTCGTCCGCCCCGAGATCAAAGCCTTTGATTTTCTGGCTCGTCTCGCTTTTGGCCGTCAGCATGAGCACCGGAAGCTCGGTATCCCGGCGAAGCTCCCTGCAAAGCTCCCAGCCGTCCATGTTCGGCATCATCACATCGAGAATGACAAGCTGCGCCGGGGTTTGTTCAAGAACGCGAAGCGCGTCCTCGCCGTCCTCCGCCTCTATAATATGAAAGCCTTCGCGCGCCAGAAACAATCGCACGAGTTCGCGAATATGCGGATCGTCATCTACGACCAATATCGTTGTCACTGCCATGCTTTCCACCTCGAATCGTTTGACCGCCCGCCTCTCGCGGACGTTATAGCAACTACTATAGAATCATAACGTGAACGGAATATGAACAGTCGAACGGCTCAACTGGGTTATGCGTATGCGCGCAGCACAGATCCGCTCGGGTGCTTATCTTCCAAGAGCCGAAGCGTCTCGGCAGCGACCCGTTCGGGCGTTTGAAGTCTGCCCTGTTCGAAGCTCTCCCGGAAAAAGCTCTGCAGCGGAAATTCACCCGCATCCTTCGCTCTAGCCGTCGTTTGCATCCGCGTATCTGCCATGCCGGGGTCCAATGCATAAGCGAGAACCGGATACGGCCGTTCCCGCTGTTCGTCGGCCATGCAGCGCGTCAGCATGTTCAGCGCCGCTTTGCTGCTGCAATAGAGACTCATCGACGGGGCGGAATAGATCGCCAAGCCCGACGTCACGTTCACGATGCGTTTCGTGATCGGAAGCTGCTGCGCATGCCGGACAAACGCGCCGCAGAGAATCATCGGCGCGGTCAGGCTGGCCTGCAGATGCGCGGACATATCCGCCGCGCCAAGCGTTTCGATCGGACCGAGCGGCTCAAGCATGGCCGCATTGTTAATGAGCAGCAGCTCTTCCCCCGTATCGGCTGCAAGATCGCGGAATAATCGGTCGGCGATCGCTTCTGTATGTGCTGCGTCCGTTAAATCGCAGGTAATGGCCGTAAAACCTTCCAGCTCCGTCAAACGGGCAGAAGTAGATCTGGATAAACCGAATACGCGATATCCCCGAGCGAGAAGCGCGGCGGCCAACGCTTCGCCGATGCCTCTCGATGTTCCGGTTATGACGGCAGTTTTGCGAAATATGGACATGGATGTGCCTCCTAGGGATCAAGCAGCTGCGCTCGCTAGTATCCAGTAATTGTAACATACACGGCAGCGTTACTGACATGCGACGCCAACATTCGAGGCACCGGTCGCCCGGGCGTAGCAGAGGGAAACTTCCGTAATACCTTCCGAATCTTCTAAAGTCGCTGTTCATCCAAGCGGTTGGTTTCTTCCTGGATCCGGCTGACATCGATGCGCTGGAACAACAACGCCAAGCCTTCGATACGCCTGCCGGCCGGAATATAAATGGGTTCCCACGCCGCCACGCCAAGAGAGAGGAACGCGCGGATCCGCTCGCAAGCAAACGGAATGAACGGGTCCAACAGCCGAGATAGATTAACGATAAGCTGCGTACAGGCGTGAAGGGTATCTTCGCATGCGGCACGATCGGTCTTGATCTGCACCCACGGCTTCCGTTCGTCATAAAATTTGTTGCAGCTGCGGACGAATTCAAAGATCGACTCGATCGCTTCCTTAAACCGGCCTTGCTCTATCAGCGCGCCTGACGTCGAATAGAGCGTTGCGATGCTGCTTTTCCACTCTCCGCTCAAGCCTCCCTCCGGAATGACGCTATCAAAGGATTTGTCCACGAAGGCGAGCGTTCGGTTGACGAAATTCCCGAATGCGCCAAGCAGCTCGCCGTTATGACTGTGTATGAATTCCCGCCACGAGAAATCCGTATCCCGCTTCTCGGGGCCGTTCGCCAGCAGAAAATAGCGGATCGAATCCGGCTGATAGCGGCTCAGCACATCCGGCACCCATACCGCCCAATTGCTGCTCGTGGAAAACTTCTTGCCTTCCAACGTCATGTATTCGCTTGAAATGATCCGGTCAGGCAAATGATAGCCGCCAGCACCCATCAGAATCGCCGGCCACACCAGCGTATGAAACGGAATGTTATCCTTCCCATGCACATAATACGCCGTGATGCTGTCAGCGCCGTCCACCCAATAATCCTCCCAGCTGCCGCCGGTTCGTTCGCTCCACTGCTTGCTGGCCGACAAATACCCGCTGACCGCTTCGATCCATACGTAAATTTTCTTCTCCTCGAATCCTGCGAGCGGTACGTCGACGCCCCAAGTCAAATCCCTCGTAGCGGCCCGATCCTGCAGACCTTCCTCGAGGTAGCGTTTCGTCTGCTGTACCGCGTTGTCTTTCCATCCCTCGGCTTGCGCTGCATAATCGGCTAATGCCGACTGAAACTTGGATAGCGCCAAATAATAATGCTCGGTCTCTCGTTCGACCGGCGGATTGCCGCATAGTTTGCATGTTTTGTCCGTCAGATCGGACGGATCCAGCAGCGTCGAACAAGTATCGCATTGGTCGCCGCGCGCCCGGCTTCCGCAAACCGGGCAAATCCCTTCCACGTATCGATCGGGCAAGAACCGTTGATCCGTCTCGCAATACGTTTGCAGCGTCGTTCGCTTGTATAGATAACCATTCGCCAGCAAGTCGAGAAACAACTGCCTGACGACATCATGATGAAAGGGCTGATCCGTCCGCGTATACAGGTCGTACGTAAATCCCAGCTGCTCGAAACAAGCGGTGAATTCCGCATGGTAACGATTCGCGATCGCGCTCGGCGTTACGCCCTCCTGCAGCGCCTGCACCGCAACCGGCGTTCCGTGACAGTCGCTGCCAGAGACATACAGCACGTCCTCGCCCTTCAGGCGATAATAACGGGCCAGCACGTCGCCGGGCAGCAGACTGGCCAGACGTCCAAGATGCAGCGACCCGTTCGCATAAGGCCAGGCGCCCCCGATAAAGATTTTTGGCATGTCGGATTCCTCCTAAAAGTTTTGTGCGAAGCAGTGCCGAGAGTGCTCGGCGCGTTAAACAAAACTGGCATCGAAAGCATACGCTTAGTTTTGTGCGAAGCAGCGGCGAGAGTGATCGGCGCGTTAAACAAAACTACTTCGAAAGCATACGCTTAGTTTTGTGCGATGCAGCGGCGAGAGTGCTCGGCGCGTTAAACAAAACTGGCATCGAAGCTTAAGCTTAATTTGTGCGAAGCAGCGGCGCAGACTTCCGGCATATAAACAGTATGGGCATCGGAACGCAAAAAAGCCCTCATCCCTATAGGGACGAGAGCTGTGCTCGCGCGGTACCACCCAACTTCGATCATGCCTCGCGGCATGAGCCTTTTCAGGTACGACGCATCCAATCAGGAATGCGGGTATACCCTAGCACGGTAACGGGTGCGGGACCCGGCGCAGCCTACGACCTCGGCGGTTTTCGATGCGCAGCTCGGAGACCATGTTCCCTAGGTTCGTCTCTGCCCCTTTTCAGCTGCCGGGGCTCTCTGTTCAAAGACGTATTCCGAGGTACTCTTTCTCTTCATCGCTAGTTGAATTTTCTAATTATTCCAAATCATAGTGAATGCCGCCATCAAAGTCAAGTCAAATTCGCCTCGCGGTACCATTTCGGCACGATTTGGGCGAAACCGTCATGATCGGCTTCGAGCACGCGATGAATACGCGCCAGCATCGTATCCATTTCGCCTGGAACGACCTTCAACGTCCAAACGACCGAAGATAACATCGTCGTCCCTAAATAAAGCGAATATAACCGCCAAAACGCCTCCGATGGCTCTTGTCCGCCATGATAGCCCCGGATTTGCCCGACCGCGAACGGTACGCTGACCTCGCTGCTGAACATGCCTACCTTCACGAATTCATGTACGGGATCGCCCCAGTCGCACCGGTTGAAGTCGATCACGCCGGACAAGGCGCCGTCCTTCACGATCAGGTTGGCGATATGAAAATCGTCATGCTGGAATCGGTTCGGCCGTCCCTCAAGCAGCTTTAGGTGCTCGTCAATATAGGCGAGCACCTTGGAATCCTGCCGGATCGCCACGCCACAATTCGCATATTCGGTCAAGTACCTTTGATACTTGGCTGCCATTCTTTCCTGCCAAGAAGTCATCTGCACCGGGCATTCGATGCGGTTCAACAGCTTCAGCTGTTCGCCTGCCTGCACGCCGATGTCGAATTGAGCGCGTTCGCTCAAGCCCGGAAGCGCTTCTGAAGCTTCGTCTCCCTCGATGTAGGTGACGAGCATGTAACTGAGCTCCAAGTCCGGGAGAATGCCGAACTCCATCGGCTGGGAGCACTTCACTCCGCTGCTGGCAGCAAGCTGAAGGTTTTCGTATTCGTTACGTTTACCCGCTTCACGTCCGCCATCAAAGGTACGGAGGATGTAAAGCGGATGATTGTCGTCCCCGTAAACCACGTATTTGACATCGCTGGAGTAGCCTTTGTCGAGGCGAACGAGCTCGGACGTACCATTCAGCGAAGGAATCCGGAGGCGAAGCATTTCAGCATCGAATCGCTTTTCTTTCCACATGCACAGCGCTCCTTTTCACAAACTACGGCCGTTTGCCGCGAGTAAAATGCCGTACGGCAGCATCCGCGACGAATGCCGCAGCTACGCCAACCGTATACCTTGCCAAATCAACGGCCAGGAAGCCTTGACCGAGGACGAGGCCGCCTAACGTCGTCGCTCTGATCCGGTTCAACCAGTCTGCTTGATAGCACTGGCTCCATTCGATCGCATAACAGAACAAGAGGCTGGCAATTGCCGTGACAAGCAGGCGTCGTTGAGGCCACAGCAGCCGACAGCCCAAATAGATCATCGCCGCCCAGAGCGCATCGCCCGCATGATCCGCCAGCCACGCTGGCAGTTGATCGGCAAAGTGCCGAGAGGCAAGGCCCAGCACGATCGCAACAACTGCAGCAAGCCCGTAACCGATCCTCGTCATGACACGTACAGCGCTCCCTCCCCCACGTTGCCTCGCCATCCTGCTAACCTCCTGTTAGCCGTTTCACCGTGTTAGACCGTGCACACGAGCTAGTACGGCAGGTTATCTTTCGGCTGCTCCTTCTCTTTGCTCCGTCCGACGGTTTCCAGCACCTCCAGCAAATCCGGCGGCTGCAGGAGTTCAACCGGCGACATGCCGCGATCGAACTGGAAGAAATCCCCTTCGATGAGCGCGATATATTTCCCATTATACGTAGCAAAATGGATTGTCTGCCCGAACTCCGACAACGGCCCCTTCACCGACACGTCGCCCAGCTTGAACGCTACGGTGAGGTTCGGCTGCAGCTCCACGAGCCGCTCCGCCGCGGCAACTACCCGCTCCTGCGGCCAGGACTCCTGAAGCTCGCGTTTCTCGCTGGCAGCCCACACCTCGAACTGCTGCGCCTCCTGCTGGCGCTCCTCGCCTTCATGCCCCTGCCATTTGTCCTCCATGTATTCATGGACCATCGTCAAGACCTGGTCGCTGAGCAGCTCCGGCATCGCTTTCTCATAGCTGATGAAGCGAAGGAAGTCCTCGAAATAACGCGCATGCGAAGCCTGGTGAATCTTCAACTCCCAGTATTCCAGCATGCCTTCTTCCGGCATATGCGGATATTGAATGGACTTCATATTCCGCGCGCTGATCGCCATCTCCACATGCGAGATCAAGTTGCGCTCGTCCGTGATCCGCGCGATCTTGGGCTCGAAATCGCATTTCAGCACGAATAGAATCGGTTGATCCGTATAACGGTTCGGCGTCGCGTGCACGACGATAAAAGCACCGCCCCGGACCGCGGCCGCTTCCATGTACAGCCGGACTAATTCGTCGGCAAAGCCGTGAAATTCCGTCGCCGACTCCGCCGTGCGCAGCCGTTGGAAGGTATTATAGTTCGGATTGCTGTCGAGCTCGTAGCCCGGCTCCGTGATGAAGCGGCCGATTTTGGTAGGTGCCGCGTCCGTGTTCGGATGCCGCTCGGCCTTACGCTTCACGATTCGCGCGAACTCGCCGTCCAGGAACGATTTCAGCTCGCTGTCGGCATAATCGTACCGGTCCATCGTTTGGTAATGAGAAAACGTCTTGGCTGCGTTCGTGTCGCCGCCTTCTCCTTGAATGACGAAAAACGACAAGTATTCCACGATAAAATCCATTCGGTCAATAACCCCTTTTGCCTTTATAATCTGCTTGCGCGTTCGATAGAATTTCAAGCCTTTAGCATAGCATAATCAGCTCCGGCTGTCGTGAGTATACCAGGGAGAGATTCAATTTCTGGCTGCACGCATGTATCATCATCTGCCAACTCAGACGATACGGGAAAAGCAGCTTTCGATAAAGAGAAACAATCGCGCTGCGATCTTTCTTATTTTCAAGCCTGCATGTAAAAAGCCCGCCTGCATGTGGCAGACGGACTTGCGGCTTCTTGGCGCTAAGAAGAGCCTTTTACATTTACATACGTTTACGGCCTAATCTTTGCTACACTGCCGCCGGCTCCGCGACCAGCGAGGTCAGCTCGCCGCAGTACAGCAGCTTCAGTTTATGCAGCGCGCGGGTGCAGGCGACATAAAGCAGCTTGGCATCGTTGCCGCCGAAGCTCTCGGCATCGGCGTCCGCCACCAGGACCGCATCGAACTCCAATCCTTTGGCCAGGTACGCCGGCACGACGGTCAAGCCGCCGCCGTAAGCTTCCTGCTTGCTCTGCACGAGCGCAGCCGCGATGCCGTCCTGTGACAAGGCATGCGCGATCGCTTCGCAGGATTGGATATTGCGGCCCAGAACGGCGATCGTGCGGTAATGGCCCGATTGCTGCCATTCCTGCACCGTTCGGACAACGTCCTTCAGACGCACGCCGTCGTTCGCCATGCGCACGACGTCGACGGCTTCGCCGCTCCGGAATACGGGTACGGCCGGCTTCACGCCGTCACCCATGCCGCCGAGCACGCGATTGGCGAAATCGATAATCTCCATCGTGGACCGGTAGCTCCGGTCGAGCTCGAAATATCCGGTATCCGCTTCAGGAAACAGCGCTGTCAGCTCCGTCCAGCTATGAATGCCGGCATAGCCATGGATCCCCTGCTGCAAATCGCCGAGCACCGTCATGGACGGCTGACGCTGGCATTGCTTCAAGGCTTCCAGCTGGAACGGCGAGTAATCCTGCGCCTCATCGATGACGATATGATCGTACGGCGACCCGTCGAATCCGTTCAAGCGAACTTGAATGTACACCAGCGGAGCCAGATCCTCCGGCCTCGCTTGCTTGCCCTTCAGCAGCTTGATCGTCGCCGTGCAACTCTTGGCCGGCAGCAGCGCCTGGGCACTCGCGCTGCCAAGCAGCTCCGTGTACAGCTGTGCGGCGGTCGGCGCGGGAATTTTCTTCGTATACGCGTTCAGCTTGGCAGTCAGCTTCGACTTCAGTTTGCTGTCCGTCAAGCGGCGCGTCTTCCACTCCGATTCCAGCCAGCGCTTCAGGCGGCTGACCAGCCGAGCGCGGCGCTTCATGTACGGCTCGCCGATATCGTCGGTCGCAAGCCATTCCGTGATCATTGCCGGCGTCACGCGCCAGCCGGCCATCGGGTCGAACGATTCTTCCGGAATGAGCGAAGCTTCCGTATGCGTCAGCTGTGCGTCGATGAGCGATTTGAACGCCAGACTGCCTTTGATTCGGCCGGTCGAAGCCAGCAGCTCTTCCCGCGTCCGCGGCTGCTCGAACCAGTACGCCATCGGATCGTAGGCTTCATCGAGGCGCACGGCCTGCTGCAGCTGTTCCAACGCCCAGTCCGCAAACGTCGTTTGCTGGATGTCGCCGACGCCCAGCTCCGGCAGGACGCCGGAAATATAATCGAGGAACATGCGGTTCGGCGCGAAGATGACCATTCGGTCCGCCCTGATGCTGCCGGCATAGCGGTACAACAGATAGGCGAGCCGATGCAGGGCGACGGTAGTCTTCCCGCTTCCCGCGACCCCTTGTATGAAGACGGCTTTGTTCTTATCCGTCCGAATGATGCGATCCTGCTCCTGCTGAATCGTCGATACGATGTCGCGCAGTTTATTATCCTTGCTCTCACCCAGCCGATAGAGCAGGAATTCGTCCGTTACGCTCTCATCCTCTTGCCCGCGGACATAGCTGTCGACGACGCGCTCGAGCTTGCCTTCGCGCACCATCAGGTTGCGCTTCAGATGCACGGTTCCTTCCACGTCGCCGTCCGGCGATTCGTAGACGACCGGCGCTTCGCCGCCGCTGAACGCATAGAACAAGCTGGCGACCGGCGCTCGCCAGTCCACGACCAGCACCTCGTTCGTGTTCTCGTGGGCGACTCCGGCTTTTCCGATATAAAGCGGCTTCGGTTCGGGCAATTTGCTTTCCTGAAAATCGATACGGCCAAAATAAGGCTCGCGCTCCGCGACGGTGAGCCTTTGCTCCCGCTGTTCGCGCTGAAGCTCCAGCATTTGCTCCGTGAAATCGTTGCCGGTGTAACGCGGTCCGATCTCGCGCAGCTGCCTGCGGATATTGTCCAGCACCTCGTCGATGCGCTTCGCCTCTTCTTGAAAGGCACTTTGAACGGTCAAGTCAGTTACCTCCCTCTGCGACTGCAAACCCAGCTTACGACGGCCCCGCGGCCTCCGATTAATAAATGAAGGCGGCGAAAGCCGCATTCGCATGCGGCTTGGTCTGTTCGTATAAGTGTATGGATACAAGTGCTCGCATGGAGCATGAGTGAACACTATAGCATAACCGGCAAAAGACTGTCAATTGGCCGATAACGGCCTTGAATCCGCTTCTTGAGCGTTAACTGCCGATGACGTATAACGCTTACTTGCAGGGGTGTTCGCGCGTGTGAATCATAAGCTTTCGAGCCAAATGATAAGGGCGATATGGACGAGCAGCATAATCGGAATGCCAGCCGCGAAGGCGGCGTGTTTCGTCTTGTGCCGGAACATCCGCATGGCGGCGAACGCGCCGAGCGAACCGCCCAAAGCGCTGGCTCCGAGCAGCCTGCGCTCCGGTATTCGATGCCTGCGGTCCTTCACGGCGCGGATCTTGTCGATACGCATGAGTGCGAAGGCATAGAAGTTCATAATAACGAGATAGAGTGCTGCCAGCTTCTCGATGGGTGACATAATGGGATTCTCCTTTCATCTGGCGGATGGTGGGCAACTATATGCGATATCTGGTCGATTAAGCCTTCCCGCCGGATGACCGGACGGCTAGTCGAAGGGATTAGCGGAAGGCAATCCGGTCGGCTAAGAGGACGGCTTAACGGACTGGCTGTTCGGCAGTTTAGGTGGATGGCCGCGGCTTGGCCCGATTCGTCGCCAGCGCTTCAAGCGGATTGTCCGGCCAATAATGCTTCGGATACCGACCCTTGAGGTCCTTTTTCACGTCGAAATACGCATGCTGCCAGAAGCTCGCCAAGTCCTGCGTTACCTGCACCGGACGATGCGCGGGCGACAGCATATGAATAATGACCGGCAGTTTTCCGCCCGCGATGCGAGGCGTCTCTCGGAGGCCGAACAGCTCCTGAAGCCGAACGGCCAGCACCGGCGCGGCCGGATCGCTGTAATCCAGCGGAATGCGCGAGCCGCTCGGCACGGTGAGATGCGTCGGCACTTCTGCCTCCAGCCGCTGCCGTTCCTGCCACGAGAGCAGCGATTCCATGATGGCTGCCATCGACAGCCGAGACAGGTCGCTTCTGCTGCGCATACCGCCGACATACGGGCCAAGCCATTCGGGAAGCGATGCGATCAACGCTTCATCGGACACGTCCGGCCATTCCGGGTTATGCGTATGCATCAGATTCATACGGTCTCGGAGCTGCCGAGCCTGCTTGGACCATGGCAGCAGCTCGAGGCCCTGCTCGGCGAGGCCGTCCAGCAGGGCTTCAGTTACGAGCGCCGGATCCGGGTCGGCCAGCTGCGACTCCTTCAGGATGAGCGCTCCGAGCCGGATCCGGCGGCGCGAACGAACGGCTTCCGCCTGGCGGTCCCATCTCACTTCCTTCTCTTCCTGAATCTGATCGGCGAAGTAGCGTTCGACGATTTCTAGCGAAAGTGGGGCCGCCAGCAAAATACGGCTGTCCGTCCCGCTATCTTCCAGCTCCGCAGCAGCCAGATACGACGCTGTCGAGAGCGGCTGCAGCTCCTGCACGGCGGCGCCTCGGCCGCCCCGCAGCAGGAAGCGGCCGTCGCCGCGCCGCTGCGCGATGCGGTCCGGGTAGGCGAAAGCAAGCAGCAGCCCGCTGGCGTCATCCGGACGCAGCATGGATGACGCCAGCGAGCCTTCCGCGCGGTTCGCGGCAGCAGACGGCGAGATGCCAGCCGCGCGCATCCACTCGCGCGCTTCCGCGGCGAGCCGCTTGATCGCCGCGGGATCGGCGGCATCTCCGGCAGCACGCCCGTGAAGCGCATCTAGGCGCAGCCGCATGTCGATGCTGCGCGTGCTCCGCAGCACATCGCGATCGCCGAGCAGCGCGGCCAGCTCGCAAGCCAGCGCTCCGAGCCCGAGCGGCTTCGCCTCCAGCACCATATGCGCGAGCCGCGGATGCATGCCGAGCTCCGCCATCGCTTGTCCATGGGCCGTTGGCCGGCTCTCGGCGTCAAGCGCGTTCAGCTCGCGCAGCAGCTCGAGCGCCTGGGCGTACGCAGCCGCAGGCGGCTGCGTTAACCATGCCAGCTCGCCGGGATCGGCTATGCCCCATATCGCGAGCTCGAGCGCAAGCGGCGCAAGGTCTGCCCCGAGCAGCTCCGGGTCACTTTGCGGCTTCAGCTGACGGTGCTCGTTCTCGGTCCACAGCCGGTAACAGACGCCCGGCGCTTCCCTGCCCGCCCGGCCGCGCCGCTGGTCGGCGGATGCCACCGATACGGGCACGGTTTCCAGCCGGGCCATTCCCGTACGAGGCGAGAAGCGGGGCACGCGGCTGAGCCCGCCGTCGACGACGATGCGCACGCCGCGAACGGTGACGCTGGATTCCGCGATGGACGTGGCGAGCACGAGCTTTCGCTCGCTGCCTGCAGACGCGGAGACCGCGCGATCCTGCGCATCGGCCGGCAGCGCGCCATAGAGGGGCAGCACCGTTACGTCTGCCGGCAGCCCGCCGCCAAGAGCGGAGCCGCTGCCGGCCCGAGAAGCGTGCAGCAAATTTTCTGCCCGGCGAATTTCGCCGACGCCCGGCAGAAAAACAAGCGCATTGCCGTCATGGCTGCGCATCGCCTCGATCGCGCAGCGGACGACGGCGTCCTCCAGCCGGCCCGAGACCGGCTTCGGCGCATAGTACGTTTCAACCGGATAGGCCCGGCCTTCGCTCACGAGTAGCGGCGCCCCGCCCAGCAGCTCCGCGACAGGCTCGGCCTCGAGCGTCGCCGACATGACGAGCAGCCGCAGCTCCTCCCTGAATACCGACTGCGTCTGCAGGCAGAGCGCGAGACCGAGATCCCCGTTCAGATGCCGTTCGTGAAATTCGTCGAAGATGACAATTCCGACGCCTTCCAGGGAAGGATCCTGCTGCAACATGCGCGTTAATACGCCCTCCGTGATGACTTCGATTCTCGTGCTTGGACCAACCTTCGTGTCCATTCGCACCCGGTAGCCGACTGTCCCGCCAGCCTGCTCGCCAAGCGATGCGGCCATGAAGCGCGCGGCTGCACGGGCGGCTAGACGGCGCGGCTCCAGCATAAGGATGCGCTGACCGGCCAGCCACGGCTCATCGAGAAGGGCCAGCGGCACGCGGGTCGTTTTCCCCGCGCCCGGTGCCGCCACGAGCACCGCCGAGTTCCGCGAGCCAAGCGTCGTGCGAAGCTCAGGCAGCAGGCTGTCGATCGGCAGCTGTCCAGCCGCCTTCCCGTTCTGTATAGCGTCTTGTTCGTTCATCTCTGTTCCCCTGTCTCGTCTTTTCCTAACCTCCATTATAGGGACTGGACGCCAAAGCCGTCAAAACAACGACCCGAACGCCATCCCCAACCCACCGCGCCGCTCCGACGAGATGTCCATCCCCAAGGATCCAATAACAGGAAAATGCTGCGCGAAAACTTTCTCTTTATCCCCCATCCCCCGCCCGTTACGATAAGGCTACTAATAGCCTTGGAAGGACGTGGTTCGATGACTACCATTCCGCTCATCGATAAAGCTCTTCGCTTCACACTGGCCATGGCAGGATTTCCACTTACCTTATACCAAGCCGCAGCATCTCGCAGAGGAGCTCGTGCATTCATCGAACCGGGAAAACAGTTCCCGATCGGAGCTCGGAGCCTGCATGCGCTCCTGACCGGCGAAACGAAGCCATCGCGGCCCGTCATCATTTTGGAGTCTGGAATGGGCGGTTGCGCGCTGCATTGGTCGCTCGTCCAGCCGGAATTATCGCGTCATACGGCTGTATTATCCTACGACCGCGCCGGCTTCGGATGGAGCTCGCAACCCGCCGGCTCCCCTTCCTGTCAGACGTACGTAGACGATTTGCGCGCGCTGCTGGCAGGCATGCAGCTCAAGCCGCCCTATATGCTTGTCGGCCATTCCTACGGCGGAATGATGATGCGGTTGTTCGCGGCGCAGTACCCCGAAGAAATTGCCGGAATCGTATTGGTAGACGCCGTCGTTGAACGGCAATACGCGGCGTACGAACCCGGCAGCGCCCGCTGGCAAGAACGGGCCAAGAATCGCAGGCGGCTAAGGCTCGGTTATTTGCTAGCGCCGCTTGGGATTCCAAGATTGCTGAAGCAGCCGATCGGCTCGCGCCATCTTCCTCCGGACCTGCAGAGGATTTCAAGCGCTCTAGGCTATCGGAACCATGCTTACGAGGCAGCTTACTCGGAAACCCTGTGTACCGCAGATAGCATCAGGCAACTGATGGCCGCACCGAAGCTGGATCCGAATCTGCCGCTGATCGTACTAACCGCAGGCCGACAGAACGACGCGTGGAAGGAACGGCAGCTTGAACTCCTGTCATTAACGAAGAACGCACAGCAGATCATCGCGGAAGACAGCTGGCATACCATTCAAATCCATCGACCCGATGTCGTCATTGACGCCATTCTCTGGCTCCTGAACGCAGGTCGAGCCAAACCATCACAATCTTGAGAAATAACCAAAAAACGCGCACCTCAAAGGTCGCGCGCCTCAACACTTAACAGAATCGAAAGCAGATTTTATCGTCATTGCAATCCCATGATAAGTGCCAGCAGCAACGCTGCCTCGATGACCTCGGTCATAGCACCGTAAGTATCCCCTGTTAGTCCGCCCAACTTGCGGTTCAGCCACACAGACAGGAAGAAGCCTACTGCAAGTGCGAGCCCCGCTGGGAGAAGATACGCTGCCACCGCGCCGAATGAAGCAGCCGGAAACGCCCACGCACAACATACCGTCAGCAATGCTTGGATCAAAACGGCTTGTACCGCCTGCCTGGGCCTGACGTATCTGAACATGGAAGCCATACCTTCTTCCGGCCTTGCGAAGGGCCAGCACACCATGGCAGCAACGACCCACAATCTGCTCAGTCCGCACGCCAATGCGAATAGCGGAATCTCGGCGAGCCAATCCTTGCCTTCATCGAGCCACGTGCCGATCAAAGCGAATTTGAACAATAGAAGAAGGATTGCCGCAAGAACACCCATCGCACCGACTCGGCTGTCCTTCATAATCTCGAGCATTCGCTCGCGCGAGCGGTGACTGAGGACCCCATCGGCCGTATCCATCAGACCATCCATATGAAGGCCGCCGCTTAGCAGCAGCCATACCGCCAAGAGGATGACCGAGGCCGGCAGCGAAGGAACATGCCCGTCAAGGCAAGCCGCCGCACTCCCGACAATGCCGCCGATGACAGCTCCGACCACCGGATAATAGACGACGCTGCGCGCCAGCAGCTCTGGCGTAAACGGAATCGCGACCGGGATCGGGATTCGTGTTAATAGTTGAAACGCCGCGCCTGCTGCTTGCAGTTCGCGTTTCAGGATAGCCTTAGCCAAACCGCGAGCACCTCCGTGATATCAAATCATCTAGCGAGCTCTCGCTGCCGCACTAACCAGACTTTATCCTACATGTTAATGTCATTCCGATCCGAACGGAAACGCATGTTTCTTCAGATCCAGCGGAAATCCAGCCACAACGAGATAGGCTTCGCTGCATACGGCAGCCAGTCGGCGATTCAGTCGTCCCGCTTCGTCCCGGAACCGCCTCCCGAGCGGGTAGGCGGGCACGATGCCGCTGCCGACCTCGTTCGTGACGAGCAGCAGCGGCCCCGTATAAGCCGCGACGGCGGCAAGCAGCTTCTCGATTTCTGCTTGTAATTCATTGGTTGCGTTCGAATCCGGCCCTTCCGCTGCTTGATCGATGTGCAGCATCCAATTCGTCAGCCACAGCGTCAAACAGTCCACGAGCACCGCAGGACGGTCCGCAGCCGACTGATACTCGGTCTCCAAGAGAGCAAGAAGCTCCGCCAACGCAAGCGGCTCCTCGATCGTCTGCCAAACATAACCCGACCGCTCCCTTTTTCGTCGATGATGCCCTCTCCGCTCCTTCATCTCCTCGTCCCAGGCTTGGGCCGTCGCGATGTATATACCCCGCTCCGAGAGCTTTGCGGCATACGCTTCGGCAAAGCCGCTCTTCCCGCTTCTTGCGCCGCCTGTTATGAATACCGCCATGCCCTCACCCCGTTCACGCTCTCGTATTAGTTTCCCAATCGACCTACTCCCGCGATACGCCCGCGCTTTCGAAAGTTGCCATTTCCCGCATGACGGCCACGGCCGCATCGACGAAATGAAACGCCAGAACGGCGCCCGTGCCTTCGCCAAGCCGCATATCGAGCTGAATCATAGGCGACAGCCCCAGCTTGCGCAGCAGCTTGGCATGCCCTTGCTCCTGAGACAGATGCGAGCCGACCATGTACGCGGACGCCTTTGGCGCAATCGCGACGGCAGCTAATGCGGCCGCCGAGGAGATGAAGCCGTCGACGACAACGATGCAGCGATTCGCCGCCGCACCGAGAATGACGCCGGCCAGTCCAGCGATTTCCAGTCCGCCGACTTTCGCCAGCGCATCGATGGGATCGGACGCATCCGGTCGATTGCAGTCCAGCGCGCGCTTGACGATTTCCACCTTATGCAGACGGCGTTCTTCATCGATGCCCGTTCCAAGCCCCACCGCTTCGTCTGCCGTCATGCCTCCGAGCACCGTGCAAAGCGCTGCGCTGGCCGTCGTATTGCCGATGCCCATATCTCCCGTCGCGAACATTCGATAGCCATCCGCGGCTAACCGGGACACCAGCTCGAATCCGCCGAGCAAGGCGGCTGTCGCGTCATCCCTTGTCATGGCGGCTTCTCGCGCCATATTCGCGGTTCCCTTGCGCGTCTTGCACGTAATGAGTGCAGCATGCTCCATATCCGCGTTAACGCCCATATCGACGCAAAACACATCGGCACCTGCACCGCGAGCGAGCACGTTCACGGCCGCGCCGCCGGCCAAGAAATTCATGACCATCTGCGGCGTCACCTCCGCGGGGAAGGCACTGACGCCTTCTTCGCATACGCCGTGGTCGCCCGCCATCACGATGACGGCGCGCTTCGAGACATCCGCTGCGATTTCTCCGGTGATGCCCGCGGCTTGCACGGCAATGTCCTCAAGCCGGCCCAGACTGCCCGGAGGCTTAGTCAAACTATTTAGATGCTTTTCCGCCGCCGCCATAGCAGCTTGGTCCAATTCTCCGATGGACTCGATTAATGACATTAACCTTTGTTCATTCATCATTTCGCACCCTTTCATATCTCTGTTCCGATAATGGCGCTTCAGGCCGAAGCAGCAGCTGAGGCACGCCCGTATCCGGATGCGGCAGGACGACAGCGTTCGCGTCGAATACGCGCTTGATCATTTCAGGATTCATAACCTGCTGCGGCGGCCCGAACACTTCGACAGTTCCTTCTCGAAGCACCAGCAGCTTGTCGCAATAATGCGCCGCCAGGTTAAGGTCATGCAGCACGGCTACGACCGTCAACCGGCGCTCCGCCTGCCAGCGCTTGACCGTATCCAGCAGTTGAACCTGATAGCCGATATCCAAATAGGTCGTCGGCTCGTCGAGCAGCAGCAGCTCCGGCTCCTGCGCCATGACCTTCGCCAAGGCGACGCGCTGCCGCTCGCCCCCGCTTAAGCCGTCGACCCGGCGGTTCTCCAGCCCGCGAAGCCCCATGTCCTCCAGTACCCGTTCTATGAATTGTTCGCCTGCATACGGCTCTTCGCCTAACCAATTCTGATAAGGGAATCGCCCCATTCGCACCGCTTCGCGAACCGTGAAACCGACTGCCGGCAAGCCCCCTTGCTGAAGCACGGCCAACTGCTTGGCCAGCTCCTTGCGCTTGTAATCCGAGACGCGCCTGCCTGAGAGCAGCACTTCGCCTGTCGTCGGCTTTTCCGTCCCCGAGAGCAGACGCAGCAGCGTTGATTTGCCAACCCCATTCGGACCGATGATACCGTACATCGCGCCTTTTTCCATCATAAAGTTAATGTCATTAAGTATGTTCCGTCCCGCAAGGGCCAGTGAGACCGCCTTCGCTTCGATCATGCGACTCCTCCCTGCTGCACCTTGTGCCGGTAAAGCAAATACGCAAAGAACGGAGCGCCGATGAATGCCGTCACGATGCCGAGCGATATTTCTTTCGGACTAAGCGCCGTTCTGGCCAGCGTATCTGCCCATACCATATAGAACCCGCCGCCGATCGCGGACAAGGGGACGATGATCCGGTAGTCCGGCCCGACGATCAGACGGATGAGATGCGGTACGACCAGCCCGACGAAACCGACGACGCCGGCGATCGAGACGGCAACCGCCGTCAGGAGCGTGCAAGTAAGAAGGACGATCAGCTTCGTGCGTTCGACGTTGACGCCGAGATGCGCCGCGTGGCGCTCGCCGAAGACGAACAGATTCAAATGCTGGGCATACCGGATCATGACCGGCAGTCCGATAATCAGAAACGGCGTGATCAGCCGCACATGTTCCCAGCTTCGCGCGCTGAGGCTGCCCATCAGCCAAAACATCGCCGCATTGACGACATCCTGAGACATCATGACCATGAACGAGACGACCGCACCCAGGAAAGCTTGCACGATTACCCCCGACAGGATGAGCGTCTCGACGTTCATCCCGCCTCTTGCACGCGATAAGCCGAATACGGCTAACAGCGTAACCATGCCCGTCACGAAGGCGACAAGCGGCACCGTCCATAAGCCGAGCACCGTTTGCAGGCCGAACACGATCATAAAGGCCGCCCCTACGGAGCAGCCCGAAGCGACGCCGAGCGTAAACGGATCGGCGAGCGGATTGCGAAGCACGCCTTGAAAGCCCGCTCCGGCAAGCGCCAAGCAAGCGCCGACCAGCACGCCGAGAATAACGCGCGACAGCCTCAGCTGCGTCACGATGACGATATCCGAAGCATCCCATTTCGTATCGGCATCGGGCATCCATGGCAGTTGATGTATAAGAATGCCCCACACATCCCGCAATGCCAACCCGGCGGATCCGATCGACAAACTAACGACGACAGATGCAAGTAAGAGGAGCATCGCTGCCCCTCCATACAGGAATAGTTTCCTTCGCATTTATTTGAACAGGTCCGGATGCAGCTTGGCCGCGATTTCCAGCAGCCCTTCGGCAAGCCGCGGCCCGACGCGCGTAAGCGGATCTTGGTCGACCTCGAACACCTTTTTACCTTTAATGGCGTTAATCACTTGCCATCCCGGTCGGCTCTCGATCGCTGCGAGGATCGGGTTTTTCTCCCCTTCTTTGACCGTCATCGATGCATAGATGATCGCGTCGGGGTTAGCTTTCACGACCGCCTCCGGATCGATTTCGTACCAGCCCGTCTCCGTCGCGACGTTGGTTCCGCCTGCCAGCGTAATGAGTTCATCGAGGAACTCCCCTTTGCCAACCGTCCATCCCGGCGAGAATTCCAGGTAAACGTTCGGCTTAGGCGCATCCTTAACCGCATTAACCACTTGCATTCTTACTTCTTCCATATGAGCGGCCACTTCGTCCGATGCTTTCGTTTTATCGAGAATCGTCCCGATCTGCTTCACTTTGTCGATAACCGCATCATAGGTCTTTGGATCCGTCGCGTAGACGGGCAGCTTCAACGAGCGAAGTTTGTCGACCACCGCTTGGCTCATCGTGTAAGACGCAAGAACGAGATCCGGTTTGAGCGATACGATCTTCTCGATATCTGCGTTCATGTCGCCGATCTTCGGCTTGTCCGCCGCTTCGCTCGGATAATTCGAGTAGTTGTCCACGGCAACGACCGATTCGCCTGCGCCAAGCGCGTACACGATTTCGGTCTCGCTCGGCACCAGCGTAACGATCCGTTTAGGAGCGGCGTTGAACGTCAGCTCGGTTCCCGTAACGTCCTTGACCGTAAGCGGATAAACGGTAGCCTGGGCCGCATTGCCCGAAGTATCGCCGCTGTCCGCCGCGTTGCCGTTGTCCGCCGAATTATTGGACGCACCAGACGCATTCGCGTCATTAGATGCCTGCGTATTGGAAGTTGTCCCCGCTTCGCCGTTTTCGTTGGCCTTTTTCGAGCCGCAGGCTGTCGTTGCAAGCATGACGGCAACGATCATCAAGGCAAAAAATGATTTCCATGCGATAGATGATTTCTTGTGATTCGTGTTCATGTTTTCTCGCTCCTAATTTCAATATTCTTTCGTGTCCTCTCACTTCTTGCTGCATCCGGACGGGGTTTTAACCCAACAAAAAAAGCATCCCCGACGGTTGTGTCAGAAATGCTCATGTCGCAATGAACAGCGGCCATAACACGTCCTGCCAACCAGGCGGGGATTCATCATTCGAATCGGTGTCAGTGCCAATTTCTAACACTCCCCTAAGTCCTCGTAGGTAGCGTTATCCGTTACAGGCAGGTCTCCTGACTTGGAGCAGATGCATCACGGTCTTCCCGAACGACAGCGCGTCCAGTGACTAGTCATGAGGCATTGCCGGGGCTGCATGAACAGCCTTGGCACTCCTTACAGTGGCGGGTCCGTGCCGGTTTCTCACCGGTCTTCCCTATTAAGCTGAAGCTCGCAGCGACTGCGGTTTCAGCACCTGTAACAACAGCTATGTAATTGTTTCCGAGTAACTATACCACCGTTGACCGAGGTTGTCTACAATAGAAACCGTCATTCTTTCGGGACCGCCTACGTCGATAAAGGCTGATCCAGCTGCCGTCTCATCTGTCCGTTCAGACGCAGCGCATTCCCGACGACCGATACGGAGCTGAGCGCCATCGCCGTGCCGGCCATCCACGGCTCGATGCCGCCAATGGCGGCAAACGGAATGACGACGGCATTGTACAAGAAGGCAAAACCGAGGTTTTGCCGGATGTTGCGCACGGTCAGACGACTAATTAACAGCGCTTCGGAGATGCCCGTCAGCCTCGAACGGAGCAGCGTCATATCGCCGGCGTCAAGCGCAGCCTCCGTCCCTCCGCCCATCGCGATTCCGACGTCCGCTGCCGCTAGCGCCGGCGCATCGTTCCAGCCGTCTCCGGCCATCGCTACCGCAAGCCCTTCATCCTGCAGCCTGCGGATCAAGGCCGCCTTCTGCTCTGGCAGCAAGGAAGCATGTACGTCCTTGATGCCGGTCATCGCCGCCGCTTTCGCCGCTGCGGACGGATGATCGCCCGTGGCCAGAAGCACGCTTACCCCTTCGGCAAGCAAGCCTTCCACTGCTTCCTTGGACGTACGCTTCACGGAATCGGACAGCGAGAAGGCGCCGGCGCATACGCCATCGACGAACGCGTAGATTACCGTTTCGCCCGCTTCCTCTTTCCGTGCGGCGAATCCATGAAGGGAACGGTGGATTCCCCAAGCCCGCTCTGCGGCGAAGGCTGCATTTCCGATCGCGATCGATTTGCCTTCCACGAGCGCTTCAATGCCTTTGCCCGGGTAGGCGTCATAAGAAGTCGAGACCGGTACGACGAGACCGGCTCGCCGGGCGGATTCTCGCATAGCAGCCGCAAACGGATGCTGCGAACGTTCCTCTGCGGCGGCCGCCAGCCGCAGCAGCGCGTTCGGAGCGCCATTGAGAGCGGATATCCCCGTCACCGCCGGCTTGCCCTCTGTTAACGTGCCCGTCTTATCCAATACGATGAGATCAAGCGACGCCAGTCTCTCCAGAGCGCCGGCTTCCTTCAGGACGATGCCGCGCCGAGCGAGCTTGCCCGTAGCCAATACAAGCGAAATCGGTGCCGCGAGCCCAAGCGCGCACGGACAAGCAGCGAGAAGGACGGCCAGCGCATGGATGGATGCCGTCTTCCAATTACCCGGATCGAGCCACAGCAGCCACAGCAGCAGCGTGCTGAACGACAACAGCATCATGACCGGGACGAACACGGCCGACATTCGGTCCACCTTGCGGCCGATGGATGATTTGGTCGCCTGCGCCTGGCGCGTCATCGCCGCGATACGGCTCAGCATCGTATCTCGTCCCGTTGCGACCACCTGCAGCCGCAGCGGCTGGCCTCTGACGGTAGTTCCCGCGTATACATGCTCGCCCGCCGTTCGTTTCACGAGTCCGCTCTCGCCGGTCAGAAACGATTCGTCCAGCGTCGATTCCCCTTCCACGATCAGTCCGTCGGCAGGCAGATGCTCGTTCGATTCGACGATAAGCTGATCCCCGATCCGCAGACGGTCAAGCGGGATTCGTTCCGTCTTGCCGCCCCGCACCACGATGGCCTCCTTCGCCTGCAGCGATGCATAGCCGTCGCCTTCCTTCATGACCCGCTCCGACGCGGCTGCCTCCAGCAGCTTGCCGATCAGCACCGCCGTAATGACGACGGCCGACGTTTCGAAATAGAGCGCGCCTCCCGCCAGCATGGCAGCATAGCTGTATACATACGCGGCCGTCGTGCCGATCGCCACCAGCACATCCATATTGGCCGTTCGTTCGCGAAGTGCGTAATAGGCACCGAAGTAAAACGGCATCCCGATAAAAAACTGCACGATCGAGGCCAGAAGAAGCTGCAGGATCGGATCCTCGATAAAGGACGGTACAGGAATGAAGCTCAGCACCGCATAATGATGCGCCATCGTCCATAACAGCGGCAGCGTAAGGAGGATGCCGACAAATACGCGCAGTTTGAGCGCATCGATCTCCGAACCGCCGCTGCCATCCCGTCCGTGCGGAAAGGCTTGAAAACCGATTTGACTGATTCGCTCGATAATACCGGCAGGCGTGGCCGTTCCGGCATCATACGTAATATAGGCGGACTTCGCCGCGTAATGTACCGACACGGTCGAGACGCCGGACAGCTTGCCGACGGCTCGCTCGATCCTTGTCGCGCATGCGGTGCAGCTCATCCCGTGAATGCGCAGATCGAGCACTTCTTCCTCGCTTTGAGGCTGCATGGCCGCCCTCCTTCGCCTTGCTCGGTCAGCCGGGCCGATACCCCCAAGCTGTCCTACTCTCCACTATATGGCGCCAAGAGATGCCGCATGATACAAAAAAAACACCTTCGCATAGAAATACGAAAGTGCCTTTGTTTGAAACGCTTATTTACCCGTAGCGACCTCGCCCGGCCAGCTGAGCATGCCGCCAAGAACGTTGACGACCTCATAGCCTTGCGCCGATAAATAGTCGCAGGCTTTGCCGCTGCGGTTGCCGCTGCGGCAGACCATGTATAGGGGCTCCTCGAATCCGTTCAATTCGCCCACCCGTTCGACGAAGACGGACAGCGGAATGCTGACTGCTTCTTTAATATGGCCGGATTCCCATTCATCCGGTTCCCGAACGTCGATGACGCTGAGCTTCTCGCCTTCCCGAAGACGGGTTTCCAGTTCGCTTGCCGTGATTTCACCCATTATCCGTTTACCGCTCCTTCTAGCTTCATAATTGCGATTCTACCTAGCATTTTACCTTCCGGAAGCCTGCCATGTCCAGCCGCCGTATCGTTGAGCGCCGCCATAAGCATGCCTTCACGAACGATTTCATAGTCACTGTCGATGTTCGAAGCGCGCGCCGCTTAAAGCGAAGGCGTACGCTTCTTGCCCGCTACCCGCTGCTGCCTGACTCCCGGATCGCCGCCAATTACTTTGCTGCCAAGCAGCAGCAGCGCGGACCAGCACCATAAGTATCCGTTCCACAGCGTTTGGGAATGTCCTTTGGGAGGATGCCCCCAGAACGGCGAGGAATGAAAGGTCTGTTCCGGCATCCATAGATACAGGACGGTGTTGAATGCCATCATAGCAAAGAACGTCAATGCCGCGAGACCCAGCGCCTGGGCCAGCTTGCGTTTCTTGGCAGCCTGATAGAACAGGCAGGCGAAGAAAATTCCGAAGAGCGCGGAGGACAACGGAGCCACGACCAAGTCGCTGACCCAGTAAGTCCGATCCACCGACGACAGCATTTTTCCCGCAAACAAGACGAATCCGAAGACGAAGGCTGCCAGCCATAACAGCATCTTCGTTCCCGAGGCTGACAGCGAAGGTTGCTTTGCTGTCCCGGTCCGCTCGCGCCACCGTATGTACCGATAGACCAGCATGAGGCCCGGAACCCCAAGGCCAATCAACGATAGTCCATATTGCATCAGCTGATAGAGAGGCTCGTCCCTGATTTTCATTTGCAGGAATGGGAACCATTCGGCGAACACGCCGGACGAATGCGTCCAGGCATCCATGAACATATGCGTCCAATACCCGATGAGCAGCGAGACGAGGAAAACCATCCACGCGCGCGCGGTATTCAGACGCCACTCTTCAGACGTCATGTGCTTCGCAAATTGGTCCAAGCCTCCGGCCGCTGGCAGAAATTTCGGCAGCACCGGCTTTACGACGGTGTGAAAGGCAATCGCGAACCCTATGCTGAGCGGCAAACCCTGAAGCAAGAAACCGCGCAGCGAATGCCCGATCGTCTGGTAGGATTCCATCGCCATGAAATATTCCATATCCGGAATCATGCTGCCGAGCACGAGCCCGGTGACGCTCAGCCAATTTGGCGCCATGCGCTTCAGCGGTGCCGAGAACAACGGATGCGAAAAAGTAAACGGCATCGGTTAATCCAACTGGCCGAACTTGCTCAGCGGCCACAGCCGGAACACGGCCCTTCCTTCCAAGCTTGAGATCGCGATCGGACCCAGCATCCGGCTGTCTTGGCTGTTCTCGCGATTGTCGCCCATGACGAATACGGATTTGGCTGGAACGGTGAACGGTACCCGCATGCCGTTGGAGTAAGACAAGCCTTTCACATAGGGTTCTTGAAGCACCTTATCGTTCACCAGCACATGGCCGTCGTTCGTAAAATCGATTACGTCGCCAGGCAATCCGATGACCCGCTTGATGAGCCTCCTGTCGCTTTCGGGCCCGTCGATAATAACGATGTCACCCTGATGCGGCGATTCGAAATGGTAGCTCAGCTTGTCCTCGATAAGCCGCTGACCGTCAACGAGCGTTTTTTGCATCGAAATATTTTTGACCTCGGTTTGCGCAAACGCGTAATTCTGAATGAGAAGCGCCGCCGTAATCGCGATTCCAAGCGTCACGCACCAGTCCCGCAATTCTCGAATCCATGGTTTCTTCATGCTTTCCTACTCCTTCACGATGAGTTCGCTTGTCCAACCTTCATGCTAATGAATACGAATTTACATGCCAATAAGTTTCTCTATCAGGAACGGATTGCTTAAAAAGGATTGCTCTTCCTTTCGGCCTATTATACATTAAGAAAGCTGACATCTTAATTACATTTGGAGGAGTGAAGGTTCCTTTGTCCGCAGAAGCGAATTCCCGCGAGCAATCGGCTTTAATCCCGACGAACCGCTCGGATCATATCATTTTCATCGTCGTTACGCTGCTGTACTGGTCCACGCTTTATGTGTACGTCCCGATCCTGTCCCCGTTCTTGAAAAGCGGCGGATACTCCGATGTCCTGATCGGCATCGTGCTCGGGAGCTACGGATTCGTCCAAATGTTCGTCCGTTTCCCGCTGGGCCTGCTGTCCGATAAGCTGCAGAAGCGAAAGCCGTTTCTCATGCTCGGCATGATCACCGGCACGCTCAGCTGCCTTCTGTTCATGATTCCCGGTTCGTGGATATGGCCGCTGGCGGGACGCATGATGTCGGGCGTGTGCGCCTCCTCATGGGTCGCGTTCACCGTGCTGTACGCCGCCTACTTCGCCTCGTCCGAAGCGACGAAAGCGATGAGCAATATCAGCTTCCTGACGGTATCCGGACAGCTGATCGGCATGATCCTGAGCGGCTGGCTCGCCGATACGTTCAGCTGGAATGCCGCCTTCACGGCCGGAATTTTCATTGGCCTTGCCGGGCTTGGCCTGGCCTTCGCCATCAAGGAACCGAGAGAAGGAGTCGCGCGTGCTCCAATCTCGCTCCGTCACTTGCGGGAGGTTGTTCGGACGCCGTCGCTGCAGCAGGTTTCAATGCTCTCGATACTCGCGCATTGCGTCTTATTCATCACCATGTTCGGCTTCACGCCATTGAAAGCAACGTCGCTCGGCGCATCGAATGGCCAGCTCACGCTCATCGTGATCGCCTTTATGGTTCCGCATGGCCTCGCATCGCTCATCACCGGCCGATGGCTCGTGCCGAGATTTGGAACATGGAACATCATCGGCACAGCGTACTTGCTTAGCGGCATCTTCACGGTTGCAATCGCTTTCGCACCGAATCTGGGTACGCTCGCGCTCACGCAGGTGCTGAACGGCTTCGCGCAGGGCATGCATCTGCCCATTCTGCTGGGGCTTGCCATCCAGCCCTTCGAGTCGTCCAAGCGAGCCACCGCAATGGGCTTCTACCAGGCGATTTATTCCATCGGGATGTTCGCAGGTCCTTTCCTGGCCGGGTTCGTGAATGACATGCTCGGGCGGGATTACGGCTTCTGGCTCGGCGGCGCGTTTGCCGCAGCCGCACTGCTGCTCACATTGATATGGAAACGCGCCGGCGGCCGAACGTCGTCTTCTGCGTAGCACTCATTCCTTTATCTCAACATAAAGCCTAACGTTCTCCTATAGAAAACACCTGCCGAGCGCGCGCATACGCGTCGAATCGGCAGGTGTTTTTTGTTCGCTTATTACATGCACTCTTCCGGATCTTCCGTCTGCGCATCCTCGATCGTGATTTTCTCTGCTACCGTATCCCGAATGACGGAAACGACCGTTTGCAGCAAATAATTGATGTCCGCTTGGCTTTGCTGGAATTCCGTAATGATCGGAATGCCGTCCAGCTCGTCTTGGAGCACTTCGATTTCTTTCTCGATTTTGGCAACCATATCGGCGTTTTTGAAGGTCGTTTCGAAGGCGACGACTTCCTTCTGCTTCTTCTTGATTTGGGCGATCAAGCCCTGAACGCGCTCATTGCCTTGAATTTGCTTCTCGGCGCGCTGGAATTGCTGGACTTCCTCGGAAGTGAAGATCATCGAAGCGAGTTCTTTCGTCTTCGCCATAATGTCGGCGCGCACGATGATATCCTCCGAATTGAATTTCGGTACCGCGCATCCTGCATCATGGTCGTGATCGTGATCGTGGTCATGCTTCAGTTGTTGTTCGTTTGCCATTGTATGTCGCTCCTCTAATCGTTAAGATACCGCTTCTTGTTCGAGTACTTCCATGATCGGTTCGGCCTTGATATACCACGTTTGTACTTCCGTCACGCGCGCCTCGATAAATTGTCCGATCCAGGAAGCTGGACCCGTCATATGTACAAGCTTATTCGTGCGCGTCCGTCCGGCGAGCACCTCCGGATTGTTCTTGCTTTGTCCTTCGATCAGCACTTCGACGGTTTGATCGACCAGCAGCCGATTGCTTCGCAGGCTCTGCTCGGCTACGACTTCGTTCAAGCGCGCCAGACGCGATTTCTTGACGCTCGTCGGAATATTATCTTCCATATCCGCTGCAGGCGTCCCTTCGCGCGGGGAATAAATGAACGTATACGCCGAGGAAAATCCGACTTCCCTCATCAGCGACAGCGTTTCTTCGAACTGCTCATCCGTCTCGCCAGGGAACCCGACAATGATGTCGGTCGTCAACACGACGTCCGGAATGATCAGCTTGATCCTGCCGACAAGCTCCAGGTACAGCTCCCGCGAGTACTTGCGGCTCATCCGCTTCAACACTTCCGTGCTGCCGGACTGTACCGGCAGATGAATATGCTCGACGAGGTTCCCTCTTGTCGCCAACACTTGAATGAGATGATCGTCGAAGTCGCGCGGATGGCTCGTCGTAAACCGGATGCGGGGAATATCGATCTTCGACATATCCGCCATCAGATCCCCGAAACGATAATCGCTGTCTTCGAAGTCTTTGCCATAGGCATTGACATTCTGGCCGAGCAGCGTAATCTCTTTAAAGCCCTGGCGTGCCAGTTCGCGAACCTCCGCGATGACATCCTCCGGTCGCCTGCTCCGCTCCTTGCCTCGCGTATACGGAACGATGCAATAGGTACAGAACTTGTCGCAGCCGTACATGATGTTCACCCAGCCGCGCATGCCTTCGCGCTTCTTAGGCAAATTCTCGATGATGTCGCCTTCCTTGGACCATACTTCCACGACCATCTCTTTGCCGAAGAGCGCATCCTGCAGCAAATACGGGAGCCGGTGGATATTATGCGTACCGAAGATCAGATCGACGAAGCTGTGACGCTGCATGATTCGGCCGACGACCGATTCCTCCTGCGACATGCAGCCGCATACGCCGAGGATAAGATCCGGCTTCTCGAGCTTCAGATGCTTGAGATGCCCGAGCTCGCCGAACACTTTGTCCTCCGCATTCTCGCGAACCGCACAGGTGTTAAGCAGAATAACGTCCGCATCATTGCGATTCTCGGTCGGCAGATAACCCATCTGCTCGAAAATCCCTTTGATCACTTCCGTGTCATGCTCGTTCATCTGACAGCCGTACGTCGTGATGTGATAGGTTTTGCCTATCCCAAGCTGCTGCAGTTCGGGAGGAATCGAGGATTCGTAGTGAACCTGAATCTCTTCCTTGCCCCGGCGTTTCTCGTCTTTGTAGCTTGGCGCTGCATTTATCGTGATATCCCTACCGTTGATCCGGTAGGTCGTTTTGCCATCGGTTTCTTTCAACACTTTCGCACCCGAAAAATCAAAATATTTGGAGAAGTCCTTCTCGGTGCCGCCCACAGCTTCACGTCCCCTCTCTATACGTGTCCATTCCAGCATTATATCAAAATCCACCGCGATTAGAAAGAAAAATGCGCCTCCATTTCCAGCTTAACCGGCGGCATGCGTAAACGGCCGATACTGTGGGCTCGGATGTCCGCCCTATTCCAAAGACTGAAAACCCCTACTCCGGCTACAAGCGGAAATAGGGGTCATGGAGGGCTGTTGGCTAACCGATGATCTCAGCCTCGTCGCCGGTTTTGGCGCCTGCGGCATTCGCTTCGTCGGTATCGATATGCATGTCGAGCGCGAACTCCGGCGATACGCGCGCGATGACGTTTTCCAAGATGACGCCGCGTTCCCCGTGAAGACGAACCGAGAGTCGCTGCTTGTCCGCTATGCCCATGCGCTCCGCGTCGCTTGTATGGAAATGTATATGCCGCGCTGCGACGATGACGCCTTCTTCAATGGCGATCTCGCCGGCAGGTCCTTTAATCGTGATGCCAGCCGATCCGGCGATATCGCCCGACTCGCGTACCGGCGGGTTGATGCCGAGCGTAAACGCATCCGTGCGCGACACCTCCAACTGCGTGCGCTTGCGTACTGGACCCAGAATGCGAACCTTGCCGAAGCTGCCTTTCGGGCCTGTTACTTCCACTGTTTCGTTGGCCGCGTATTGGCCTGGCTGAGATAGCGGCTTGAACACCGTTAACTCGGCGCCTGAACCGAATAAGATCTCTACATGCTCTTGCGCCAAATGAATATGCCGGGCGGATACGCCGACAGGAACCGTAAATGCCATTTGCCCTACCTTCTTTCTCTTCGCTGTCGTAAGAAAGGCATACCGTTCATAATGAACGGTATGCCTGCTCCGAGCTATGGAAGAATATGCGATTATTTAAACTCTGCGACGAGCTTGTCGAACTGCTCTTGCGACAGCGACAGGTCTTGGTTCGCAAGACCGTCCGGCTGGAAGCCGCTGATCATGGACTCGTAAGCTTGACGCTCTTTGTTTTGATAGATCAGGCCGGTAAGCATGCCGTTCGTTTCCATGATCTTGTTCATGGCCGCAATACGGTTGGACGGATCGTAATCCGGGAACTGATCCAGGTTGACGATGTTTTCTTTGAACCAATCGTACGTGTTCACTTTGTTGAACGTGACGCAAGGGCTGAATACGTTGATTAGCGAGAAGCCTTTATGGTTCAAGCCCGCTTCGATCAGCGCCGTCAGCTGCTTCAAGTCGCTGGAGAAGGACTGCGCGATAAACGTTGCGCCGGCCGACATCGCGATTTCGAGCGGAGACAGCGTCGACTCGATAGAGCCTTCAGGCGTCGATTTCGTCTTGAAGCCTTCCGCGCTTCGCGGTGAGGTTTGACCTTTCGTCAAGCCATAGATTTGGTTATCCATGACGATGTACGTCAAGTCGATGTTACGGCGAATCGCGTGGACCGTATGGCCCATGCCGATTGCGAAGCCGTCTCCGTCGCCGCCGGAAGCGATGACCGTCAGCTCGCGGTTGGCCAGCTTCACGCCTTGGGCGATCGGCAGCGCGCGGCCGTGAATGCCGTGCAGGCCGTATGCGTTAATATAACCGGAAATCCGGCCGGAGCATCCAATGCCCGATACGACTGCCAATTTCTCAGGCTCGAGGCCTACATTAGCGGCAGCGCGCTGAATTGCGGCTTGGACGGAGAAATCTCCGCAGCCCGGGCACCAGTTCGGTTTAACGTTATTGCGAAACTCTTTGAATGTCGCCATCTTAGACCAACTCCTTGCATGCTTTGTGCACTTCGGAAGGCAGGAACGGATTGCCGTCGTATTTCAGAACGCTTTTGATTTTGTTCGCATGACCGGCGTGCAGCTTCACTTGGTCAGCCAGCTGTCCCGTTGCGTTGTTTTCGAGCACGACGACTTTAGCTGCGTTGCTCAGGTAAGGCTCTACCAGTTCAGCCGGGAACGGATGAATTTGGCGAATCGTAATATGGTTTGTTTTCAAACCGTCGCTTTCCAAACGAACGCGCGCCTCGTCGATCGTGCCGCCCGTCGAGCCCATGCCGATGATGAGCAGGTCTGCTTCCGCATACGGAGCGTCCGCGCGAACCGCATCGCGGATATACACGCCGTCAAGCTTCGTTAGACGTTTATCCATCATCCGCTTGCGGTTAATCGCGCTTTCGGATGGACGGCCCGTCTCATCGTGCTCGACGCCCGTGACGTGGTGCAAGCCGAATTTATCGCCTGGAATGACGCGCGGGGATACGCCGTCGTCCGTCAGCTCGTAGCGCTTGAACAGTTCATTCGTCTCCAGCGACGGAAGCTCGCTCTCGCGAACAAGCTTGCCGCGGTTGATCGGCATTTTATTGAGATCCAGCGGCTCGCAGGACTGCTTGCCCAGCGAGAGCTGGAGGTCTGTCATTAGAATAACCGGAACCTGATATTGTTCCGAGAGATTGAAAGATTCGATCGTATCGTAGAAGCAATCTTCCAGGCTTGCCGGCGCAATGACGATCTTCGGAATTTCACCGTGCGTGCCGTAAACCATTGCGTTCAAGTCGGATTGTTCTTGTTTGGTCGGCAGGCCTGTCGAAGGGCCGCCGCGCTGCGTGTCTACGATGACGAGCGGCGTTTCCGTCATTCCCGCAAGGCCGATAGCTTCCATCATAAGCGACAGACCAGGACCCGCGGATGCGGTCATCGTACGAACGCCGGCATAGTTGGCGCCGATCGCCATTGTCACTGCCGCGATTTCGTCTTCCGTTTGAACGACGGTGCCGCCGAACTTCGGAAGCTTCTTAATCAAATATTCCATGATCTCGGATGCCGGCGTAATCGGATACGCGGACATGAGGCGGCAGCCGCCTGCTACGGCTCCGAGGCCGATCGCTTCGTTACCGATCATGAACAGCTTTTGCTTGCCGTCGGCCGGCTCAAGCTGGAACTCTTCCAGCGGTCCGCCCGCAAGCTCGAGCACGAAGTCGGAGCCGCGTTTGACTGCCTCGATATTTTTCTCGACGATCGCAGCGCCTTTGCGGCCGAACTCTTCTTCAACGGCTTTATTGAAAACATCGACCGGCAGACCAAGGAGCGCCCAAGAAGCACCGGACGCCACCATGTTTTTCATGAGCGAAGTACCCAGGTCCTCTGCGATCGAAGTAATTGGTACTGGAAATAGACGAGCATTAATGCCTTCCGGAAGAACCGGGTTAAACTTGGCGTCAGCTACGACCACGCCGCCCGCACGTAATTCATGTGCGTTCAAATCGATGCTTTCTTGGTCAAATGCGACCAAAATATCAAGATCGTCCGAAATGGCAAGCTTCGGCTGCGTGCTGATTCTAATTTTATTGTTCGTGTGACCGCCTTTAATCCGCGATGAAAAGTGGCGGTACCCATACAAGTAATAGCCAAGACGGTTAAGCGCTGTCGAGAAAATACGGTCGGTACTTTCAACGCCTTCCCCTTGTTGTCCCCCGATTTTCCAAGACAATTGACTAATCAAAATGCCCATCTCCTCTTTTGAATAAACCTGCAATATTTTCGACAACATTAAACAAGTGATCCAACATTCCTATCATATAATCAAATAAATTTTATGTCTCTAAGTACTAAAATGCAAGCTGTTCCAGCGATTTTCTCGAATAGTTCTTTTCGATTATACCCATATCGCAGCGAGATTGTTAAGAAATTATTGATCAATGCGGCAGATGCTTCGCCAGAAAATCAAGTGCATTCGTTTCAAAAAACGCTCTCACCTGCTCTTCCGGATAGCGCACTAGGAGCGCATCCTGCAGCTGATGCAGCTCGCCTGGATGCGTCAGCCCCTCCACATGATGGTCGATGCCATCGAAATCCGAACCGAACATCAGCTGGTTCAAGCCGCCAAACTCGCAAATCCGCTCTACGTGACGCAGCACGTCAGCAATCCCGGCAGGAACGCGCGACGATACGAACTGCGGCACGAACGTGACGCCGATCAGTCCTCCGCCAGCCAGCAGCGCTTTGATTTGCTCGTCCTCCAAATTGCGCGGATGCGGACAAATGAAGCGGCTGTTGGAGTGGGATGCGATAATCGGCTTCGTCGACACCTGCAGCATATCCCAGAAAGCGCGGTCGCTCAGATGGGACACATCCAATAGTATACCCAATCTATTACATTCTTCTACGAAGGCGCGGCCTTTTTTTGTTAAACCGCCTCCTCGCGTCTCCAGAACGCCGTCCGCAGCCCAATTTGCATTGTTCCAAGTCAGCCCGGCCGCACGCACGCCGAGGGCGAACAGGATACGCACCATCGCAGGGTCGCCCTGGAGGCCGTCTGCGCCCTCGAGAGACAGCATGGCTCCGATGACCCCGGACTGCCGGCGGAGTGCCAGGATATCCCTTGAGGTGCGTATAAAGGCCATTTCAGGATTAGTGAGCACCTTGCGATAGAATAAATCGATCGTCTGCAGGATCGGAACCATCGTTTTATCCATTCGCTCCGGTACATAGATGGCAAAGGTCTGAAGTATCGCATCTGCCTGCTTCAATCTTGGCAGCGTAACGTCAAGATTGCGGTGATCGTCGCTGTGGAACGTAAGCGCCGGATTCTCAAGCAGCTTCCACAAGACATCGCAGTGAAAATCTACCTTACGCAAGTTTCCCACGGCTTATCAGCCTCCGCCCGAAGTTTTTCCCCATGCAAAAAAACCTGCCTACGACGTAAACAGGTCTAATTCCTTACATGCCGCTTCTTGATCCCGGTTCTATCTGGGTTCGACGATGAGCTTGATGGCCGTTCGGTCTTCTCCATCGATGACAATGTCCGTAAATGCCGGGATGCAAATGAGGTCTACCCCGCTCGGTGCGACGAAACCCCGTGCAATCGCAACCGCCTTTACCGCTTGATTCAACGCACCAGCCCCGATTGCTTGCAATTCAGCCGCTCCGCGCTCACGCAATACGCCAGCAAGAGCTCCTGCAACAGAATTTGGATTGGACTTTGCTGAAACTTTTAAGACATCCATGAAAGTGACCTCCTCGGGAATGATGGATGAATACCGCTATTAAGATAGTATTCGAGAGAGAACAAATAATTCCTTCTTTCTTGCGCTATGTTGGCGAAATCTTCTGAATTGCAAGAATTTTCATAGAGCAAGAAATGAACGACGCGCTTTGCTTTCGTATCCGGAATGTATTTCTCCCTTGATACTATTAGACATAAACGAGGATAGGCTAAACTTGCTTCGACGTACGAATGAGAATAGGCCGGAAATAAAAAAAACGGCTGCTACATGAGCAGCCATTCCGTTTCCGTCAGCCTGATTTTTTGAATTTTTTTCGCTTTGCCCGTCGCATCGTCGATTTCAACCGATATGCCGTGCAAATGCCAATTGCCTTCGTCAACCACGAACCGTACGGGCAGCTGGGTCAAGAACTTATGAAGTACTGGCCCCCGCTCCATTCCGAGCACGCCATCCATCGGACCGACCATGCCGACGTCCGTAATATAAGCTGTTCCATTCGGTAAAATCCGATCGTCATTCGTCTGCACATGCGTATGGGTTCCGAGCACGATCGACGCTTTCCCATCCAAATGCCAGCCCATGGCAATTTTCTCCGAAGTGGCTTCCGCGTGAAAATCGACGAGGATATTTTTCGTTTGCTGCTGGTAATGCTCGATCAGCTCATCCGCGTACCGAAATGGACAGTCGATCGGCGGCAGGAATGTGCGGCCCTGCAGATTGATTATGGCCAGCTCTTTTCCATTGGCTTTGATGACGGTCGCGCCTTGACCCGGCGCTTCCGGCGCAAAGTTAGCCGGCCGAACGATGCGCGGCTGATCGTCGATCCACTCGAAAATGTCCTTGTTGTCCCACGTATGGTTCCCCATCGTAATGCCATGCACGCCGGCTTCCAGCAGTTCCTTTACGATCGCTGACGTAATGCCTCTTCCTGCCGCGGCATTCTCGCCATTTGCGATAATGATATGCGGGTTGTATTTCGATTTCAGTGCCGGAAGCACTTTCTTGACCGCCGTGCGGCCCACGTTGCCTACGATATCGCCAATGAATAATACGTTCATGCTCTTCCTAACCTTTCTGTTTAGACGAGAAAAGTGGCTGACAAGCAGCCACTTTTCTCGTGTTGATTGCTATGCTGTTATTTGGCATATTCGACGGCCCGCGTCTCGCGGATGACCGTCACTTTAATATGACCCGGATAATCGAGCTCGCTCTCGATTTTCTTCGTAATGTCGCGCGCTAGGCGGAATGCTTCCGTATCGTCGATTTTGTCCGGTTGAACCATGACGCGAACCTCGCGTCCGGCTTGGATGGCGTAAGATTTCTCGACGCCTTCGAACGATTCCGAAATGCCTTCCAGCTTCTCCAGGCGTTTGATATACGTCTCGAGTGTCTCTCTTCTTGCCCCTGGACGTGCAGCCGATAATGCATCCGCTGCGCCGACCAGCATGGCGATAACCGAAGTTGCCTCGCAGTCGCCGTGGTGAGAAGCGATACTGTTGATGACAACCGGATGCTCTTTGTATTTCTTCGCCAGCTCGACGCCGATCTCGACATGCGACCCTTCCACTTCGTGGTCAAGCGCTTTGCCGATATCGTGCAGTAATCCTGCTCTTCTTGCCAGCGTAATGTCTTCGCCCAGCTCGGCAGCCATTAGACCGGTCAAATACGCGACTTCCATGGAATGCTTCAGCACATTCTGTCCATAGCTGGTACGGTATTTCAAACGGCCAAGAATTTTGATCAAGTCCGGGTGTAAACCGTGTACACCGACCTCATACGTCGCCTGCTCTCCGTATTCACGGATGCGCTCGTCCACTTCCTTACGAGATTTCTCGACCATTTCCTCGATCCGCGCAGGATGGATACGTCCATCCGCGACGAGCTTCTCGAGGGAAGTGCGGGCAATTTCGCGACGAATAGGATCGAAACCGGACAAGATGACCGCTTCCGGTGTATCGTCGATGATGAGATCGATACCGGTCAACGTCTCCAGTGCACGGATGTTGCGGCCTTCGCGGCCGATAATGCGGCCTTTCATTTCTTCGTTCGGCAGCGCGACGACGGATACCGTCGTTTCTGCCACATGATCCGCTGCGCAGCGTTGAATAGCAAGCGAGATAATATCACGAGCTTTCTTATCCGCTTCTTCTTTCGCCTGCGACTCGATCTCTTTGATCATTTGCGCTGTTTCATGACGAACCTCTTGTTCAACGTTGGTCAGGATGACTTGCTTCGCATCCTCCATCGTCAAGTTCGAAATCCGTTCCAGTTCATGAAGCTGCTGCTTGTAGAGTGAATCGATCTGCTCTTGTGTTTCCTCGATCCGCTTCTCTTTGTTGGCTACTTGTTCTTCTTTGCGTTCCAGCGCTTCTATTTTTTTATCCAACGACTCTTCTTTTTGAATCAGTCGTCTTTCAAGACGCTGTACCTCATTGCGACGTTCGCGAATATCTCTCTCAGCCTCGGTACGGAGCTTGTGGACTTCATCTTTCGCTTCGAGAACCGTTTCTTTCTTAAGCGCTTCCGCATCTTTCCTCGCATTGTCAACGATCTGACTAGCGGCCTGCTCGGCGCTTGAAATTTTGGCCTCGGCGATCGATTTTCGAATAAAATAACCGACACCAAAGAAAATTGCACCAACAACGAGAGCGATCAGGATAGTTGCCCAGATTGGCATTATCTCACCTCCTCGTTGTTCACCTAAGCAAACGCTTGGGACAGTATTTGGTTTTCCAGCCGGTTTTTAACGTGCATGCTTAATTTGACGAAAATAATCGTTTTGAATCAATTTTTGGAAGGAAAATCGATTCTAGAAGAAAGAATACAAACTCATTTTATCTTTTGTGAAAATCAATTGTCAAGCATCAGCCTATCTTCGTCTTCCAGCTCCCCTTCGGCTGCTGCTTTCACAGCATCTCGGACGATCGAAGAAGGGAAGCCTCTGCGCAGCAAGAAGACCGCCAGCTTCTGCTTTCTCTCACGCTCTTCTCCTTTTATAGAGGGCCATTTCTTCATCGCGGCACGAACCGCCATCTCCGTCTCCGATTCCGGACTCAGTTTCGCTGCGGCCTCCTTGGCCGTATCCCGATTGATGCCGCGCTGAAGCAATTCCTGCTGCAGGAGGCGCCTCCCCTTCAGCTGCGTACGCATCCGCTGTGCGGCAAAAAGCTCCGCATATTGCGGGTCATTGACGAGACCTTCCTTCCGCAGCCGTTCGATCGCTATCTGGGCCGACCGCTCGTCCAGTTCTTTCTTAGACAAGTATCGGGTGATTTCCTTTTCCGTCCGCTGTCTCGCCCCCAAATACGCAAGCGCCAAAATGTAGGCGCGATGATGACTATCTTCCAACACGATTTGCTTCAATTCTTCGGCGTCGATTTCCCGCCCTTTCAGCAGTCGAAATTTGATTAATAGATCCTCATGCACGTCCGTAAACGGTTCCTTCGCATCATTGACATACAAAAAATACCGCTGCTTCTTCTTCGAATCCTGTTCTACGCTAGTAATCGTCAGCAAACTTGTTCAACTCCCTTATAAAAAAGAAAAGCACCTTCACAGGTGCTTAACGTTATGCAATAGTCGATGCCATGCAAACCGATGTTATTCGATATCGAGTTCCAATTCGTCCTCGGTACCTTCGTCCTCGCTGAACGCAGTGCCTGCTGTCGCCGCGGCTGCAACGTTGCTGACTTCGCGAATTTGTTGCTCGATAACGCCAGAAATGTCTTTGCGTTCCTTCAGGAACTGCTTCGCATTCTCACGGCCTTGTCCCAGACGCTCCCCGTTAAAGGAGAACCAGGCACCGCTCTTCTGGATAATATCGTGCTCGACGCCGATATCAACGATGCTGCCTTCTTTCGAAATGCCTTCGCCGTACATGATATCAACTTCCGCCTGCTTAAACGGAGGCGCAACCTTATTCTTCACGACTTTAATCCGTGTCCGGTTACCGACCACGTCATTGCCTTGTTTAATCGATTCGATCCGACGAACGTCAAGACGTACCGAGGAATAGAATTTCAAAGCGCGGCCGCCTGGCGTCGTCTCCGGATTACCGAACATAACGCCGACTTTCTCACGCAATTGGTTGATGAAGATCGCGATCGTCTTCGATTTGCTGATCGCACCGGAAAGTTTACGCAGAGCTTGAGACATCAGACGAGCTTGAAGACCGACGTGAGAATCGCCCATGTCGCCTTCGATCTCGGCCTTAGGCACGAGCGCTGCAACGGAGTCGACGACAACGATGTCGACCGCGCCGCTGCGTACGAGCGCTTCGGCGATTTCAAGCGCTTGCTCGCCTGTATCCGGCTGTGACAGCAAGAGCTCATCGATATTGACGCCTAGTTTGCTTGCATACGATGGGTCAAGCGCATGCTCAGCATCGATGAAAGCAGCTTGTCCCCCTGCGCGCTGTACTTCGGCGATCGCATGCAGCGCTACAGTCGTTTTACCGGAAGATTCCGGTCCGTATACTTCGATGACGCGGCCGCGTGGGAAGCCGCCGATTCCAAGTGCGATATCCAACGCAAGCGCACCGCTGGATACGACTTCCACTTGCATATGTGTCGATTCTCCGAGTTTCATGATGGAGCCTTTACCAAATTGCTTCTCTATTTGACGCAGAGCCATTTCAAGCGCAGCTTTACGATCCGCCAACGAACTCACATCCCTCATAATTTATATTCTCATGATACCTTGTTTCGATAGCTTTGACAAGCATTTTTACGAACATATATTCTTATTCTCTATTGGCCAACAGAGAGACAAAAAAAAGAACCGCAGCAAAGTAATCTTCGCCACGGTTCTTCCGTATAAAGTCGATTATAGTCGATCGAGAAAACGTTGACAAGCTTTATTTGGCAATCTGATCTAGATTCCTTCATGACCCGACAGTGCTTGCCAAAGTCGGTAAAGCAGCGACTTGACGGCGCGCACGCGAATCATTTCGCGGTTGCCGTTCATGTTAGCCGTAAAGACCTTTGTCTGCTTGCCTCTCTCTGACAATCCGAAATAGACAAGACCCACAGGCTTGCCTTCGGACTCCGAAGGGCCTGCAACCCCGGTGAGCGAGACGCCGAAATCACTGTCGGCCAGCTCCCGCACCCGCTCCGCCATGAGAGCGGCCGTCGATTCACTGATAGCCCCCGGCGCGCCCGTACCTTCCAACTGCGACAATGGAATGCTAAGCAGGCGATGCTTCATTAAATTCGTGTACGTCACGACGCCTCCCGTAAACTCACCGCTGCTTCCGGGAATCCGGGTGATCAGTTGAGCGAACAGGCCGCCTGTGAGGCTCTCTGCGCTGGCGAGCGTTCGTCCGGATGCCCGGAGCAGACGGATGACCGCTTCCTCCAGCGTGATGTCTTCACGGGCGTACAGGAACTGTCCTACGCGTTCCTTGATTTGCAGCTCCGCCGCATCCAGTCTTCCGTTCGCTTCAAGCTCGCTGAGCGCTTTCGTGGATACCCTGATCGCTACTTCGCCTTCTTTGGCATAGGGGGCTATGGAAGGGTCGGTCTGCGTCTCGATCAAGTCGATCAACGCTTGCTCGAGCGTGGACTCCCCGATTCCGGCAAACTTAAGCAGGCGCGAATACAAACGGCGTTCCTCATTCATTACGCCGCGCAGCCAAGTCTTCGCCGGCCCGTCGAACATCGGCCTCATCTCGCGCGGAGGACCCGGAAGCAGCACGTAATGCGTCCCTTCCACCGTAAGCGCGTTGCCCACGGCAAGACCCGCTTCGTTGTCCAGCGGATCGCTGCCTTCGATCAGGTTCGCCTGCCTGCGGTTGCTCTCCACCATATGAATGCCACGCGACGTAAACATGGCTTCGATCTTGATCATGCTCGGTGCATGTTCTTCAATGGATCGGTCCAGGAATTCAGCCAAGGCGTCCTTCGTCAAATCGTCCATCGTCGGTCCTAGTCCGCCCGTGAACAAGATCAAATCCGCGCGGGCTCTGGCCAACGTGATCGCCTCGCGAATGCGGCTTGCATTGTCGCCGACAACCGTTTGAAAATAAACATCGATTCCGAGCTCTGCCAGCCCCTGCGACAAATAAGTCGCATTCGTGTTGACGGTCTGACCGAGCAGCAGTTCCGTCCCGACCGCTATGATTTCTGCACGCATCTGAACAACTCCATTTCTTATGTAAAGGATAGAAGACGAATACGATCATGAATGACAGGCATGCCAGGGAAAAGCAAAGCATCACTCTCTGTCCATGAAAAGCGAAGGAGTGATGCCGGCTGTCGTACTATGCGGTAAGCGGAATAAGGTTTTTGTTTTTGACGAAATAATCGATCCCGGAGTACACCGTGATGAGCGCCGCCGCATAGATCGAGATTTGGTCGAACGGAAAGTCGAGGAACGCGAACGGAAAATTGTTCAGCAGCAAATCGATGATCATCGTAATTTGCACGGCCGTCTTCCATTTTCCCCACGTGCTCGCAGCGACGACCGAGCCTTCCAGCAAAGCGATCTGCCGTAATCCCGTAACCGCGAATTCGCGGCTGATGATCACGATGGCGATCCACGCATGCAGCTTCTCCATCTCCACGAGGGAAATAAGCACGGCAGCGACGAGCAGCTTATCCGCCAGCGGATCCAGCAGCTTCCCGAGATTGGTAACGATTTTGTTCTTGCGTGCGATATAGCCGTCAAGACCGTCCGTGCTCGCCGCAACGATAAATACGATCGCGGCCAAAATCTGATTCCACGTAATCGAGAAATCCGAGCTGTCGAAAGTGAGCGGCTTCAAATCAACGTTAATAAGCAGCAGCACCATAATGATGGGCACCAAAAAGATGCGTGCGAGCGTGATGCGGTTGGCTAAATTCACTATAGCCCCTCCCCGGACATATCAAATTCGTAAGCATGCGTAATCCGCACCCTTTGAATTTCCCCGATCGCCGCTTTGCAGTTGGAAATGAACACCTCGCCGTCGATTTCAGGTGCATCGTACGGCGAACGGCCAACGTAGACGTCGCTTCGGCCGTCGTAGCGTTCAACCAACACATCGATCTCTTTGCCGATGTGCTTGCCGCTCAATTCCTTGGATACTTCGCGCTGAATTTCCATCAACGTATTGGAACGCCATTCCTTCACGTCATCCGGCACGGCGTCCGGCAAACGAACGGCAGGTGTATCCTCTTCTGGGGAATACGTAAAGACGCCAAGACGGTCGAATTTCATATCGCGAACGAAATCGCACAAACGATTGAAGTCCTCTTCCGTTTCGCCCGGGAAACCGACAATGATCGAGGTACGCAGTGCAACGTCTGGAATGCTTGCACGAATGCGGGAGACCAGCTCACGAGTGTCGCGCTGACGTCCGGGACGGCGCATGCGCTTCAAAATCGAATCTTCGCTGTGTTGCAAGGGCATATCGATATAGTTGCATACTTTCGGATTCGCTGCGATCGTCGCAATCAGCTCGTCCGAGAAGAAACCTGGATATGCGTAGTGCAAGCGCACCCACGAAATCCCTTCCACTTCGCTGACACGGTTCAGCAGCTCGGGCAGCATGAACTTATCATACAGATCGGTACCATAATTCGTGGAATCCTGCGCGATCAAACTAACCTCTCGGACGCCTTGATCGGCAAGCTGCTGCACTTCGGCAACGATCGATTCAATCGAACGGCTGCGGAATTTGCCCCGCATGATCGGGATCGAACAGAACGTACATGCATTATCGCAGCCTTCCGCGATCTTCACGTATGCCGTATAACGCGGCGTCGTAACCAGGCGCGGCAGCTTCTGATCGTAGTCGAAAGCCGGATTACCCACCTTTACAGGCCGTTTACCGCGAAGCGCTTCGTCGACAATGTCCGTAATGTGATGAAAATCGCCCGTTCCGACAATGCCGTCGATTTCGGGCATTTCGTCCATGAGCTGTTTCTTATAGCGCTGTGTCAGGCAGCCCGATACGATAAGCGCCTTCAAACGACCCGTTTGCTTAAATTCCGCCATATCCAAAATCGTATTGACGGACTCTTCTTTCGCGGCATCTATAAAACCGCAGGTGTTGACAATGATTACGGTAGCGTCGTCAGCCTGATCCACCAGCTGGTACCCTCTGGCATCAATCAACCCCGACATAATCTCGGAATCGACGAGGTTTTTCTCGCAGCCCAATGTTACAACTTTCACTCTTTCAGTCATCGATGTATCCCCCAAACCCCTCCGAAAAGCTATCTAACCAAGTATAATACAAGGCCTAGGCAGTGTCAAAACTGGAAAAAGTCCCGTTCGGCCGCGTCTCGCGCAGCGAAAGGGACCTCGTTCTATGTACGCCTACCAGCGTATTGGGACTTATTTGTAGTTTGTAAATTGCAGGTCGATTTGTAAATCCGCGCCTCTCAGAAGCGCCATGACAGCTTGAAGATCATCGAGGCTCTTGCCGGTAACCCGGATCGAATCGCCTTGAATTTGACTCTTCACCTTAATCTTGGAGTCGCGGATCAGAACGTTGATCTTTTTGGAACTGTCCTGTTCGATGCCTTGCTTCAGCTTGATTTTTTGCCGAACCGTTCCCAAGGAAGCCGCTTCTACTTTACCGAACTCCATGTTCTTGATGGGCACGCCGCGCTTGATCATCTTGGATTGCAAAATATCGATGACGCTCTTGAGCTTGTACTCATCGTCCGAGACGACAACGAGATCGCTCTTCTCCAGCGCGAAGCTGCTCTTCGTTCCTTTAAAGTCAAAGCGGGTTTCGATCTCGCGCTCCGCCTGCGTAATTGCATTGTTTAATTCCTGCATATCGACTTTCGATACGATGTCGAATGAATGTTCAGCCATGTGCCGCAACTCCTTTATTTATCCTTATCCCATACATGTCACGTATTATAACGTATCCCGCTTCACAATAAAAGGCATCCAGGACCGAATTGCTTCAGTCCTGATGCCCATTCCCCGACGATGAATTATTGTGTCGCCGTATTCCCCGTACCTGTCGTATTGCTCGGATCCGTACCGGCAGTACCTTCGGCAGGCGTCAATTGCAGCTTTCGCGAGCCACCCTGCTTGTTGCCGTCGTCAATGAGCACGCCGTCGATCGTGACATCCACGAAATCGGCACGGCCGATGGAAATGAAAACTTGCCCTTCCGCCTCGACCGATGCAGTCACGCCATCCTCCATGGTTTTGCTCAACAGCATTTTGCCGTGAATGCTCGTCCCTTGATAGACGCCAACCCAGGCATGTCCCGTCGATTTTATCTCCAGCGTATGCTTGCCGCCAGGAGCTACGTTATAGAAATCCGTCGTTCTAACGGTATGGTCGAGCGTTAATGTGGTCGTTGGAGGCGGTGGTTCCACCTCATCTTGAGGATCCTGCCCCGTATCATTCACATCGCCGGTTCCGTTCGTGCCGCCAGTACCATTCGTAGCGTTGGTTCCGTTCTCACCGTCGGTCGTTGAGTTGCCTTCCCCGTCCTTCACCGTGCCCTTATCCGGGTTCGTTGCCGGCGGCGTCGTCTGATCCGTCATTTTGCCTTGGTCGGCGGAATCGACATTGTCGTCATTCGGCTGTTTGATCGCGAAGACATAGACGATCACGATGATGAGGAGCAAAAAGGACCAAATCAAAACCCGGAAGCCCCATCTGCTGATGCGGTCGGACGTTTGCGACTGCGCACGGCGCGGCCGCTGCACGGGTTCAATGACTTGCTCAGGTACGCCCGAAGGAATTTCCCTATTATATAGCCGCAGCACTTCCTCGGCATCAAGTCCAACGGACTCGGCATAATTCTTTACGAAGGCTCGTACGTAAAAGGAACCAGGGAGAACGCTGTAATTGCCTTCCTCGATCGCTTCAAGATATCGCTTACGGATTTTCGTCAAATCCTGGATATCGTCCAAGGACAGGTTTCGCTGCTCCCTCGCTTTCTTGAGCAAAGCGCCCAAATCCGACATGACCACACCTCCTTGTCATTTTGCAAATTGGTTTCCATTATTAGAAATCGTTGAAGCCCATCGTAAACGATTCATAAGAGATTTCCTCGTCAGGCGTATTACGGAGCTCGATAATATAATCAAAATCGCTGTATTCGAACGCGGATTCCTTCACAAAAATATCTGGATGTTCAATGACTTTGGTAGAAGGCATCGCCATAATTTCCTGCAATAGCGCATGATGCTTCTCGTTGGAGCGAATGGTGCTGACAATCCCGTCAATGATATAAATATTGTTGGGCGTCATTTCTTCCTCGGAGAGCTGGCTGCGAACCGTCTGTCTGAGCAGCGTGGAGGACACGAAGGTCCAGCGCTTATTCGAGCATACGCTGCCGGCGATGATGGACTCTGTTTTGCCGACTCGCGGCATGCCGCGAAGGCCGATCACTTGATTTCCTTCCCGCTTGAACACCTCGCCCAAGAAGTCAACCAACATGCCGAGCTCGTCCCGCGTGAAGCGGAACGTTTTGCGGTCGTCGGAATCGCGTTCGATGTAGCGACCATGCCGCACGGCGAGAATGTCGACGAGTTTAGGCTCACGAAGCTTTAAAACGGTGATGTTATCGACTTTTTGGAGCATGCGCCCCAGAATCTCGATTTTCTCGTCATCGTTCGTTTGAATCAGCATGCCGCGCGTACGGTTCTCGACGCCGTTAATCGTAAGGATGTTGACTTCGAGCATACCGAGCAGCGATGCAATATCGCCGAGCAAACCTGGACGGTTCTTATGTATTTTATATTCCATATACCATTGTTTAAATTCCATATGCCACCTCAGCTGGAGGAATGATTTCATGAATAAAAGAGTAATGATCGTGAATAGAGATTCAGCAATATTGAAATGGAGCTATAAAAAGTTTATTCTACAATATTCGTCAATATCCTGCAACTCAAATGCAAACATTACAGAAAAGCCTCCGCGGGGGAGGCTTTTCCAGAAAGACTACGATTTTTGGACAAGCTTGACCATCAGGCCAGCAATCGCTTTTCGTTCCGATTCATCGCCGACATCCCAAAGTTCCTTCAGGGTTCGCTGCTGTTCGTTTTTCGGATCGACTTTCTCGTCCAGGAAAGAGCCAATCTCATAAGCAAGGTTTGAAATGGTGTCTTCGTTCAAGCCCATGCCTTTCGCTTGTTCCACGCGGCTTGACAGAAACTCTTTCCAAGAACTGAAGTTAGAAAGGACGTTTGACATTGGTGTAGTTCCTCCTTTGCGTGTTGGCTGTTAATCAGCAACAACCGTATTGTTAACGCAAGGGACGGAATTTATTCTTCGCTGCAATGTCCTGCAAATAAATGTA
This sequence comes from Paenibacillus sp. J31P316, assembly GCF_056269105.1. Taxonomy (NCBI): domain Bacteria; kingdom Bacillati; phylum Bacillota; class Bacilli; order Caryophanales; family Paenibacillaceae; genus Paenibacillus; species Paenibacillus sp. J31P316. Next base: position 747,550 of record NZ_JBWDNI010000002.1, read on the forward strand.
GCGATAAGGCCTGTCATTAAGCCATTAGGTCAGCCAACCGCCGTTCGGACTGATGATTTGACCCGTAATATACGCCGATTCCGGCAAGGCGAGAAAATAGACGAGTGAAGCAATTTCTTCCGGCTGCGCGAAGCGGCCCACCGGGATTTCGGACTCCAGCGCCTGTTTCTCCTCAGCGTTAAGGTTGTCCAGCATGACCGTATCGACAGCCCCGGGCGCAACCGCATTCACCGTAACGCCTGAAGGAGCCAATTCCTTTGCCAGCGCTTTCGTAAAAGCATTCATGCCGCCCTTGCTCGTCGAATACAGCACTTCGCATGAGGCGCCAGACAATCCCCAAATCGATGAAACATTAATAATGCGGCCAAAGCGCTGCTGCACCATACCCGGCATAAAGAGCTGCGTGCACAGAAACATGCCTTTCAAATTCACGTTCATGACTTCATCCCAAATCTCGTCGGTGACGTCGGCAAGCATGGCATAATGCGCGACGCCCGCATTGTTGACGACGATGTCGGGCAGCATTCCCCGCAGCTCCAGCTTCTCCCGCATGCGAAGCAGCTGTTCTCGCGAACGAATATCCGCCGAAACGGTAAGCACGTTCTCGGCGCCAAGCCGCATGCAGCTGCGAGCGGTTTCGTTCGCAGCCTCATGAGCTTGATTGTAATGAATGACGATGTTCATATTCTCCACGGCGAATCGGCGCGCGATGGCTGCACCGATGCCGCGGCTTCCCCCGGTAATGAGCACCGTCATCTCCTTCAACGTTTTCACGCTTCGTCCTTCGCCACGATAGAGACGGCCATTCGGCTCCAGTCAAAATGACTGCGCAGTTTGGCATTGGCCTCTTCGAGCGTGATCTCTTCATAGACCGGAAGCAGCTTGAACAGGTCGGCACCACGGAAACGGTAACGGGTAAATTCGCTGGCAATCGCCTCGGGGGAGTTGAGCATACGAAGGTAACCGCCGATTTTTTTTCGTTTCGTCCGTTCGAAAGCTTCTTGATCCAGCCCTTTCGCTTGAGCGGATTCAATGGCTTCGCGCAGCCTGCGGAGCAATTCATCCGGATCGCGCGTTTCGCCGCCGATAACGGAGAACGCATAGTCCTCGCTGCTGTTGAACTCATGTCCGAATGAATCGGTAATCAAAGTATCATCGTACAGCGCGTGATAAATCGGCGAGCTGGAACCGAGAAGCGCCTCCAACATCAATTTCATGGTCAATTCCGTACGCAGCATTTCTTCCGGATCGTCCGAGCCGCCGCCCTCTTTGAAACCGATCATGCATTTGGGCATCGAGACAGGCAAAGCCGTTTTCTTGATCGGTTCTTTTACGGTGGCCGGTTCCGGTTCGAAGAAACGCTCAATGGCGCCTTGCGCCTCGAATGACTTGCGCGCCTGGTTATCGCGTACAAGCTTCATGACGGCCTCCGGCTCGACTCCGCCGACAACGAACAGGAACATGTTGGACGGGTGATAGAACGTTTCATAACAACGGTAAAGCGTTTCTTTATCGATTTGCCGGATCGATTCCACAGTGCCCGCAATATCGATATGGATCGGATGCTTGTGATAGAGCGCATCGATCAGCCCGAAATAAACGCGCCAATCCGCGTTATCCCGATACATGTTAATTTCCTGCTCGATGATACCCTTCTCTTTCTCTACGTTTTCGTCCGTAAAGTAAGGATTCTGGACAAAATCGATCAAGGTCTCCAAGTTAGCATCGATCTGCTCGGTAGCAGAGAACAGATACACCGTACGGTCAAAACTCGTGAACGCATTAGCAGACGCGCCTTGCGAAGCAAAGGTTGCAAATATATCGCCGGTCGGCTCTTCGAACATTTTATGTTCCAGGAAATGCGCGATACCGTCCGGTACCGAGATCGGCTCCTGATTGCCAACGGCAAAACGATTGTCGACGGATCCGTATTTGGTCGAGAACGTGGCATACGTCTTGCTGAAGCCCTGCTTCGGAAGAACGACCACCTCAAGCCCGTTCGGCATGACTTCGCGGTATAACGTCTCTTGAACGCCTGGGTAAGCTAACGTTTCCATCGGCTCAGCCCTCCTTTCTATCACGCAGGAAGTAGATCGTGTCCAGCTCGGTTTTGTTCGCGATCGCCGCGATTTGCTCGGCCGTAACGGCCTGAACCTCTTCCAGCAGTTGCTGGGCGGTGCGCTCGCGTTTCGAAAGTACCGCATTGAAATCGAAGCCGATCATTTCGTTGGCGGAATCCTGCAGCTCGCGCAAATGATTGGCGATCATCGCCTTCGTCTGGTTCATCTCGAGCTCGCTGTACGAGCCGCTTCGCATCTGCTCCAACTGCTCTTGAATGATGGTCTTCGCTTTATCGTAATTGCCAAATTCGATTCCGGATTGAATCGTGCAAATCCCCTTATGGCCATCCAGGCGCGATGCCGCATAATACGCGAGACTTGCTTTCTCCCGTACGTTGAGGAACAGCTTGGAATGCGGATAACCGCCCAAGATGCCGTTGTACATCAGCGCAGCAGGATAATCGTCATCTCCGTAGGCTGTATGGATACGAAGTCCCAAATTCAACTTGCCCTGGGTGACATCCATGCGCTCAACGACATTCTTCACTTCCTTGACCGGTTTGCCGACCTGCGGCAAGCCGTAAGCTGCAGGCTCGCCTTCATTATTCCGGAAAGCTTCGGCGACAAGCGCTTTAACTTCGTCCAGCGAGGTGTCCCCTACGACATAAAGATCAAACGCGGCACTCTTCAGCCACTCGTGATAGGCTTGCGTGATAGATGCCGGCGTTATGCCGGCGATGTCTTCCAAACGTCCCAACGGATGAAGCCTGTACGGCTCATCCTCGCACATGACCTCCAGGCAGCGTTCGGCTGCATAGCGGATCTTATCGTTAATGATCGCTTCCAGACGCTTGCTCAGCGTTTGCTTCTCCGCCTCTACATACTTGCTGCGGAGCTTGCCATCGTCCATGACCGGGTCCGTAACGACTTCACCGAGCAGCTTCAATGAAGCAGCCAGCAACGGCTGGTCCGATGAAACGAAACGATCATTAATGACGTCCATGCGGAACTGGACGATTTGGGCGTCTCCGCGCTTGTAAACGTCAAAGCCGAACCCCGCGCCGTACAGTTCATCCAATCGTTCGCGGAATGCGATCGTCTCCGGCGTGGAAGCGGTCCCTCTGCGCAGCACGAAAGGAATTAATGCTGCCGCTGTAACGGTCGACTCATGAAGAGGCAGCCCCGCATACAGGGAAATAGAAAAGGTTTTGAAACGTTTGGTCGGCAGCACATGCAGTCGAATGCGATTCAACTGGCCTCGTTGAAATGACGTGTTGCTCACGCGTTCACGTCCCCTTCCGCTCTAATATATAAAGTCAATCTATTCCAATTTCCTTCGATCTATTCACATTCTACCCGATCGGAAATGGAAGAAGCAACCCGCGTCGATTGGCGGGCTGCTTCGGCCGATGCTACATGCAGAAAATATGTTTTCCGATCGTCTTCACCTGCGGCCGCGACCAAATCCATTTGGAAGTTGCCGTCTCAGGGTTGAAGTAGTAAATGCATCCACCAGTCGGGTCCATCCCGTTCAGCGCATCCTGCACCGCTTTTTTGGCATTATCGTTCGGCGTCAGCCAAATTTGTCCGTCGGCCACGGCCGTGAATGCACCCGGCTGAAAAATAACGCCGGATACCGTATTCGGAAAGCTTGGCGACTTCACGCGGTTCAGAATAACGGCCGCGACCGCCACTTGACCTATGTACGGTTCGCCTCGGGATTCGCCATACACGGCATTGGCCATGAGCTTCAGATCGTTGGCGGATAACCCGAGTTTATTGGACTTGGTTACATCCGAGGATGTGCTGCCATCGGATTCCGATCCATTGGATCCTGATCCTCCCCCAGCATTACCCGAACCGGCAGTATCGGCTGCGGACGGCGCCCAGCTCTTGGTCGCCTCCCATAGCTTCACCTTCGTCTTCGCACCGACGACACCATCGGATGTAAGGCCGAATTTCCACTGAAACCAAGTGACGGCTTTCTTGGTATCGGTACCGAACTGACCGTCGATCTTGCCGTCGAAGTAACCCAGGAATTTGAGTCGCCCCTGAAGCTCCGTCACGTCTTTGCCCGAAGAACCGACCTTCAGAATTGCGCTGCTGAACGTCTCGGTCGTTTTGCCGAAATGCGCGTTTTTGAGTGTGAATGCCCCGAACAACAGGAGAACGATGACGATCGTCACCGCGATTAAACGATTTCTCATCTTAGGATCTGCCTTTCTCTTGCAATTGGATTTGCAAAGCAAGCGAAGCATATTCCTATTATGAGAAAACGAGGTAACAACTATGCATGCAATTGGATTATGAACTGATCCTGCCTGCTTCGTATTGGTCCATCGTCAGCAGCACCTCGCGCGGTTTGCTCCCTTCATAAGGCCCGACGATGCTGCGCGCCTCCATCTGGTCGATCAGCCTTGCGGCGCGCGTATAGCCGATGCGCATACGGCGCTGCAGCAGCGATACCGACGCCTGCTTCGCTTCAATCACGATACGGACGGCTTGTTCGTACAGTTCGTCCAATATTTCTTCATTCTCGGTTACCGAGTCATCGATCTCCGGAACGAGATCTTCTTTGTATTCCGCTTCTCCTTGTCCGCGGGCATAGTTCACGATTGCCTCCACTTCCTGGTCGGAGAGGAACGCGCCTTGAACCCGAATCGGCTTGGACATGCCCACAGGCAGGAAGAGCATATCTCCGCGTCCCAGCAGCTTTTCCGCGCCTGCCATATCCAGAATTGTTCGGGAGTCGACCTGCGAGGAGACGCCGAAGGCAATTCGGGAAGGAATGTTCGCTTTGATGACGCCTGTAATAACGTCGACGGAAGGCCGCTGTGTAGCGATGATCAAGTGAATTCCCGAGGCACGGGCCATTTGGGCGAGTCGACAGATGGCGTCCTCGACATCGTTGGCTGCAACCATCATCAGATCGGCGAGTTCATCGACGATGACGACGATATAGGGCAGGACGGCTGAAGGGTTCTCTGCCATTAGCGTATTGTAGCCTTCGATGTTTCGCGTTCCCGATTTCGAGAACAATTCGTACCGTTTCTCCATCTCGACGACGATCTTCTTAAGTGCCAGCGATGCACGCCTAGGATCCGTGACGACCGGCGCCAGCAGATGAGGAATGCCGTTATACATGTTCAGCTCGACCATCTTCGGATCGATCATGAGCAGCTTCACTTCATCCGGTCTTGCTTTGTACAAAATGCTCGTAATAATCCCGTTAATACAAACGGATTTCCCCGAGCCTGTCGCTCCCGCAACGAGCAAATGGGGCATCTTGGCCAAGTTGCCGACGATCGGCTGTCCGGAGATGTCCCGGCCGAACGCGATAGACATCCGCGATGTTGCATTCTGGAATGAAGGCGTCTCCATCACTTCGCGCATCGTGACGATTGACACTTCTGTGTTCGGCACCTCGATGCCGATCGCGGATTTGCCGGGAATCGGCGCCTCCATCCGGATATCCTTCGCGGCAAGCGCAAGTGCGATATCGTCCGTCAGGCCGACGATGCGGCTGACCTTGACGCCGGTTGCCGGCTGTACTTCATAGCGCGTCACCGCCGGACCGCGGACGACATCCAGCACCTTCGCGCGGACGCCGAAGCTTTCCAACGTGGCTTCCAGCTTGCGCCGCGACTCCACGGAATCCGCGCTATCCCCTGACTTTCCGATGCCGCTTGGCTTCTGCAGCAGTGCAAGCGATGGAAGCAGGTACGGCTTCTCCGTCGGAGGTTTGACGATGCTTCCCGGTCCGTCCGCTCCGTCTTCTTCATCAGGAGAAGCGATTGCCGGACTGCGAGGAAGTGATTGAACAGGTGCCTCCTCAGCGAAGTCATCCTGATCGTTATCGACGTCATCCTCTTCATCGCCCAAATCGATCGGCGCATCTCCTTCATTACGAAGAATGTTATCGGGTTCCATCTGCTTCCACTGCGGGCCGGAAGAGGGCAGCTCTTCGACCGCTGTCTCTACGTTAAGAACAGAAGTCTGCCAGGCTTCGGAAGACTGCTCATCTTCCTCGTCATTCTGCCAGGCTGCCGAAGATCGATCGGATTTGCCGTCGAATGCATCGCTGGCGTTAACGTCTACTAGCTGCCATTCATTGTCGCCGTCGCTTTGTTCGTGCTCATTCGGCTTGGAAACGTCATTGAACCAAGATAATATCGGCGAGCGCTTCTTCCGTGTACGATTGCTCATCGTTACTGCGTAATCGTCATCATCATCATCGTCCAAATCATCCATGGCCACGACCGGCTTGACTGCCGCCCTGGACCCCGATGCCGCCAACGCTTGGCGCCTGGAAGCAAATTTCATGCGAAGCAAGGACCAGAACCTGCCGCCACGGACACGTCCGGAACGCAGCAGATCTACGTAAGATTTGCCTGTCATCAACATAACGGAGATCGCGAACATCACGATCATAATGAATTTCGCGCCAAAATAGCCGAACAACCAGTACAGCAGGGTATATTGAATCGCGCCTGCATAGCCTCCGCTCGCCGAATGAACGACTCCGTTCAGCTGATCGTCCGCCGATGGCTCCATGAGCGAGCCTCGAATATCGCTTCCAAGCTGCGATAAGATGAACGAGGCCGTTAATCCCCCCGTCGGCTCCGTCTTCTGATCCATGACAGCCATCGAGCTCCATAGCGTGCAGGCCAGTATAAGCAGCAGCACGCCCGTCTTGCGGCTCGACCAGCCTGAAGGCCAGGTGCGCTTTATCATCACGGCTAATCCAACATAAATTCCGACTAACGCCAATACAAAATAGAACTTGCCTAATACAAGTCCGAATAACTTCGATAATGCACGGCCGACCGTTGCTTCTCCCGACAGCGCGATAACGGAGACCGTAATAAGCAAGATTCCGTACACTTCATATTTAAGGCTCGTCCCGACTGAGCTCTTCCTTCTCTTCTTTTTCTTAGCCAAAATCGTCACCTCTGGTCCTTATTATACCATAGGAGGAAGGTGCGATGTGTTACTATTATCCAGCAGCGGCGCCGGATTACAGCGCCGAAGGCCCGTACGCCACTACGGTTCCAGGCGTCAGCTCCGGCCTCAGGTACGCGTCCAAAGGACCGTCCAATAGTCTGACGATCCGGCCGATTCCAGGCGATACCGCTTCGATCTGCAGGCGTACATCCCCCACTTGAACGGACACATAAGGGCCAGGCTGCTGATGGATGCCCTCGAATACAAGCTCCATGGGCATCGTCGTATAGATGGTCATTGCGTCAGCCCTCCCGAAGTCGCTGATATCGCAGCCGTGCCTGTCGCTTGCCGCCTTGCTTCGATCAGAAGGTTCAACTCGCGCAGCGCTTGGCCGATCCCGCCAACCTTATCGATCAAACCGTGCTTAACCGCATCGGTGCCGATGACCGTCGTGCCGATATCGCGCGTCAGCTCGCCGGTTTTGAACATCAGCTCCTTGAATGTCACCTCGGTCACGTTGGAATGCGACGTCACGAACCGCACGACCCGTTCCTGCATTTTATCCAAATATTCGAACGTCTGCGGAACGCCGATGACGAGGCCGTTCAACCGAATCGGGTGAATGGTCATCGTTGCGGTTTCGGCGATGAACGACGTATTGCCCGCAACCGCGATCGGCACGCCGATGGAATGCCCGCCGCCCAATACGAGCGTCACTGTCGGCTTCGTCAACGATGAAATCATCTCCGCGATGGCAAGGCCCGCTTCCACGTCTCCGCCGACCGTATTGAGGACAATCATAATGCCTTCTATCTTCGCGTTTTGCTCGGCGGCTACCAATTGAGGAATCAAATGCTCGTATTTGGTCGTTTTATTTTGCGGCGGCAGCACGAGATGGCCCTCTACCTGACCGATAATCGTCATGCAAAATATATTCGACTCTGCTGTCGGCGTCTGAGTCGTTCCCAGCTGTTGTATCGCTTCAACGACGGGGTTGCCGATAAGTGGTTTACGATCCCCAGCCGGTGGTTCCGGTTGTTCCGATTTGAATGTTTCCTCCCACATTGCCTGTCCTCCTTCGATCTGCTTGTTATGCATGGCCATGGCTGGCTCTGCATAGTATGGAATCTGTCTAGGGATTTATACAGGGCATAGAAAGAATGGCATGAACTCTCTATTCCACGCGTCAAATGACAAACCAAAAAACGGCCTTCGGCATAAGCTTGCGCTTCGCCAAAGACCGTCTAATTGACTTGAGTCGGAATATTAAACTTCCATGATAATCGGCAAAATCATCGGACGGCGGCGCGTCTGCTCGTACAAGAACCGGCCGAGCGCATCCTTCACGTTCGTTTTGAGCGATGCCCATTCATTGACCTTATCGTTCATCAGTTTATGCAGTGTCGAGGTCACGATCCGGTTCGCTTCTTCGAGCAAGCCTTCCGATTCGCGCACATAGACGAAACCGCGGGAGATGATATCCGGACCGGACAGAATGGCGCCGTCTTGCTTGCTGAGCGTGACAACAACGACAAGAATGCCGTCCTGCGACAACAGCTTACGGTCACGAAGGACGATATTGCCTACGTCACCAACGCCTAAACCATCGATCAGAACATTGCCTGCAGGAACTTTGCTGCCTTTGCGTGCCGCACCGCCTTGGAACTCAACGGTATCGCCATTATCGATGACGAAAATATTTTCACGCTCGATTCCGACTGCTTCACCGAGCAAAGCATGCTGGCGGAGCATCCGGTATTCACCGTGAATCGGAATGAAATATTTCGGACGAATCAGGTTAAGCATCAATTTGAGCTCTTCCTGGCTTCCGTGACCCGAAACGTGAACGCCGGAAACAGATCCTGGACCGTAGATGACTTTCGCGCCTAGTCGGAATAGTTCATCGACCGTACGTCCTACATAGCGCTCGTTGCCCGGGATCGGCGTTGCTGCAATGATAACGGTATCACCCGGCATAATATCGATCTTACGGTGCGTGGAGCGCGCCATACGCGTCAATGCGGACATCGGCTCGCCTTGGCTGCCTGTGCACAGTACGGCTACGCGGTCAGCTGCCATTTTATTAATCTCTTCAGGCTCGATGATCGTGCCTTCCGGAATGTTCAAATAACCTAGCTCGGAAGCAATCGTTACGACGTTGACCATGCTGCGTCCAACGACGGCGATTTTGCGCTTCGTTGCAGTTGCTGCATTCACAACCTGCTGAATACGATGCACGTTGGATGCGAACGTTGCCACTACGACACGCTGCGTCGCTTTGCGGAAAATATCCTCCAGCTCGGAGCCGATATTGCTCTCGGACGGCGTAAAGCCTGCGCGTTCCGCATTGGTGCTGTCCGATAGAAGCGCTAACACCCCGCGGCGGCCGATGTCGGCAATCCGCTGCAAATCTGCGTATTGGTTGTTAACCGGCGTATGATCGAATTTAAAGTCGCCCGTATGTACGACTGTGCCCTCGGGCGTGTCCAAACAAACGCCGACCGAATCCGGAATACTGTGGTTCGTTTTGAAGAAGGAAGCCTTGATCGCGCCGAGCTGTACTTCGCTCTCCGCATTGATCAGAATACGCTTCGTCTCTCCGAGAAGCCCTGCTTCTTTCAATTTACCTTCAATGAGACCAAGCGTCAGCTTCGTCGCATAAAGCGGAACATTAAGATGCTTCAGCACGTAAGGCAATCCGCCGATATGATCCTCGTGGCCGTGCGTAATTAGAATACCTCTTACTTTATCGCGATTCTCTGTCAAATACGTAATGTCTGGGATGACAATATCGATACCGAGCATATCTTCTTCAGGGAATTTAAGGCCTGCATCTACCACAACGATATCATTTGCGTACTGAACAACGTACATGTTCTTTCCGATTTCACCAACGCCGCCTAGTGCAAACACAAGCAGCTTATCCTGGATATTCTTCTTAGACAAGTGAATCCATACCTCCTAATCGTAGTACGAAACAAGATGTACCCCGCCTGCTCAAAAATAGCAGGTAGAGACACTACGTTTCATCTATTTTTTTATAGTCCGAACGCAAATTACATGGCAGCTGTTTCCACCCTCGGGAACGCCGCTGCATGTAATTCATAACTAGTGCATGTCGAACGCCAATCCTAGGCGTTACACTTTTTCAAAAATTTGCCGCACACCGTCACTTGCATCCATTATACATGATTGAAATTAAGAAACACAAGTAACGGTTATGATCCACACCTTGAGTGGACATGCGCCCTGTGAACGCTTTCCTCTCGGGCTTCGAGTAAGGCTTGTCCATATACACTTAAATAAGAGGTTACACGAATATGGAAAAACCCAAACAAAAAACCGATGCAAGCGCACCGGTTTGTGGTAAACGCAGCTGCTATATCCCTGACGCAGTGATAATTATGAGTTCAATAATTGACGAAGAATTGCGATTTCGCTCTCATCTGCGGCTACCAATGGAAGACGTACGCCCCCGACGGGCAATCCTCTGAGCGCTAGTGCCGCTTTTACGAGAACGGGATTCGGCAGGTCAAACAGACCTTTAAAAATCGGAAGATTCTCGCCGTGCAGCTTGGCTGCTTGGGCAACATGACCTTCCAAATAAGCGTGAATCATCGCTTTCATCGGTTTGCCGACGACATGGCTGGCAACGCTCACAATGCCGTAAGCTCCGACGGCCAGAGCCGGCAGTGCTGCACTGTCATCGCCGCTATAAACGCGGAAACCATCAGGTGCGCCTGCCACGATTTCCGTCACTTGGTCCAACGAGGCACATTCTTTGGTTGCAATGATGTTGGGCAGCTGCGCCAAACGAAGCGTAGTCGCCGCCGACAGGCTGACGATCGTCCGGCCCGGCACATTATAAAGCATGACAGGCAAAGCGGTTGCTTCCGCGATCGCTTTGAAATGCTGATAAAGTCCTTCTTGCGTCGGTTTGTTATAGTACGGCGCAACGAGCAGAATCGCATCTACCCCGCATTGTTCGGCGAGTTTCGTCAAATGGACGGAATGCGCCGTATCGTTGCTGCCCGTTCCCGCAATGACCTTGCAACGGCCACCGGCTTGCTTGACCACGAAGGAGAACATGGCTTGCTTCTCCTCGTCATTCAAAGTCGGAGATTCGCCTGTCGTACCGCAAACCACGATGCTATCACTTTGTTGATCCTCGATCAAATAATCCACTAACCGCCCTGTCGTGTCCCAGTCGATTGAACCGTCCGCAGAGAACGGGGTAACCATTGCAGTCACTAAACGTCCGAAATCCAAAACGATTCCTCCTTAGAATTTTGCGAAGCAAAATTCAGCATCGTAAGCATTAGCTCCATTTTGCGAAGCAAAATTCAGCATCGTAAGCATAAGCTCCATTTTGCGAAGCAAAATTCTCTCGTATGCATTAATAATAAAAATAATGCCTGGCATTATTCATGCAGCGAAAACTTGGCATGCAGCGCCTGAAGCGCATTAGCCATATAGCATTCCTGCACCAAGACCCAAATGGTCGTATTCGAATCCGCGGACTGCAGAATCGGTATTCCTTGTTCTGTCAGCGCTTCAACGATTCGTGCCATGATACCGGGAACGCCGTTCATGCCTCCGCCGATCACGGATATTTTGGCGCATCCGTTCACTGCTTTCGGCATATAGCCGATTTCCTGCAAAACCGAAACTGCTTTGTCCGCATCATGGTCGAATACGGTATACACGGCTCCGCCCGGATTGACATTAATAAAGTCAACGCTGATATGATGTTTGGCCATGGCTTGAAATACTTGCAGCTGCACATCAGACGGTCCTTCTTGCGCTTGAACGGTAATTTGAGTCACGCCGCTGACATGCGCGACGCCTGTCACATGCCTGTCTCGCACCGATGACGAGTTCAACGCGTCCACCATATCCGTGACGAGCGTACCTTCATCCTCGGAGAAGGTAGAACGAACACGTATCGGAATACGCGCCTGCTGCGCGATTTCAACAGCCCTCGGATGAATGACTTTCGCGCCTTGCCTTGCCATATTACCAACTTCCGAATAACTGATGACGGATAATGCCCGCGCATCCTTGACAATCCGGGGATCCGCGGTAAGAATCCCGTCCACATCTGTATAGATATCAACTCGCTCCGCATGCAGCGCCGCGCCAAGCGCCGTCGCCGACGTGTCGCTTCCGCCTCTGCCGAGAGTTGTGAAATCTCCCGATTCCGTAACGCCTTGAAAGCCGGTCACGATAACGACATGACCTTCCCGAAGCGCCTGATGCATGCGCTCCGTGCGGATTTCCAATATCCGCGCTTTGCCGAACTGATGGTCCGTTATGATTCCCGCTCCGCCGCCCGTAAGGGCAATGGCCGGTATATCGCCAGCACGCAGCAGGCTGCAAAGAACCGATGCGGATATGATTTCGCCGCAGCCTTGGAGCATATCCTTCTCCTTGGCGGGCAAAGAATCGCCGTGCTGCGCGATGAGCGCCAGCAGCGTGTCCGTTGCGTACGGGTCGCCCTTCCGCCCCATTGCAGAGACGACAACGACTAGTCCATATTGTCGTTGCCGTTCCCGTTGTATATGCTTGATGACCAGTTGCCTGCCTTCATCCGATGACAACGAGGTGCCGCCGAACTTTTGTACGAGGATGCGCATTGTCAAACCTCCGTATCCGACTGTGAAGCCCGCCGAATCGTCACGCTTGACAACCTGCTCATGCTGTGATGTTTAGTGTTTTTCGATTGCGATATATTCTGCGATTTGGACAGCATTCCATGCTGCGCCTTTGAGCAGATTATCCGATACGATCCATAAGTTGAGGCCGCGTGCATGACCCAGGTCACGTCGCAGTCGACCAACGAAAACTTCAGGTTTGCCAGCCGCTTCTGTAGCGAGCGGGTACAATTGTCCTGCAGGGTCGTCGACCAGCACGACACCTGGAGCGTCAGCAACCAGTTTCTTGACGTCTTCCAGTTCGTAATCGTTTTGAAGTTCTACATATACCGATTCCGAGTGACCGTATACGACAGGAATACGAACACAGGTCGCAGTCACGTCAATGGACTCGTCGTCCAAAATTTTCTTCGTTTCGCGAACCATTTTCATCTCTTCCAGCGTATAACCGTTCTCTTGGAATTTATCGATTTGTGGAATGGCATTAAACGCGATTTGGTGCTTGACCGGCAGGGATCCGACCGGCAGAAGTTCAGGATTTACGTCTTTTCCGTCAAGCGCTGCGCGCGTTTGGCGAAGCAGCTCGTCAATTGCGCGGCTGCCTGCACCCGATACGGCTTGATACGTAGAAACGATGATCCGGGAAATGCCATATCGGTCCTTGATCGGCTTCAGTGCTGCAACCAATTGGATCGTGGAGCAGTTCGGATTCGCAATAATGCCTTTATGTTCATTGACCTTGTCGATGTTCACTTCCGGAACGACAAGCGGCGTGTCCGGATCCATGCGGTAGGCGTTCGTATTATCGATACAAACCGCGCCATGCTCCACAGCATGGGGGGCAAGTGCTCGAGTCACATCGCCGCCCGCACTGAACAAAGCGATCTCAACGCCTTTGAAGCTTTCCGGTGTTGCTTCTTCGACTGTATATTCCTTGCCTTTAAACGTGATCTTCTTGCCTGCCGAACGTGCCGAGGAAAGTAATGTAAGCTCTGCGATCGGAAAATCGCGCTTCTCGAGCAACCCGATAATCTGTTCCCCTACTGCGCCTGTCGCACCGACAACGGCGACGTTAAACTTCTTCTGCTGTGACATTGGTTGTCGACTCCCCTCAAAAGCTTATGTCAAGGATAGCTCCATTTGCATACGCGGAAGGATTGGAAGTGATTAAGCGCGTTCGACAAGCAGCGGTTGAAGCTGTTTGCCGCTTAACGCAGCCTCGCAAGCCTCAGGGATGAGATCCATTCTGGCGACAAGCGAATTCGGCTTTTGAATCGGATTATCCTGGCCGAACGGAACAAAATATACGTTTTTGCACACTAGAAGCTTCGCGATATTCGCCGCATTCAAGCCGAGCCCGTCATTCGTCGAGATAGCCAGAACTAGCGGACGTTGATTGCGCATTTGCGATTTAGCTGCCATTAGCACAGGACTGTCCGTCATGGCATTCGCTAGCTTGCTGGTCGTATTGCCCGTGCAAGGGGCGATGACCAGCACGTCGAGCAGTTTCGAAGGCCCCAGGGGCTCTGCGTCGACAATTGTCGAAATGATGTTGTTTCCCGTAATGGATTTTAACTGACGCTGCCATTCTTCTGCCGTTCCAAACCGGGTATCCGTTGTAATGAGCGTCTGAGTCACGATCGGAACCACATTCGCTCCCTCGTCCACAAACCGCTGGATGACCGGCATAACCTCTGCAAACGTACAGTGAGAACCGGAGAGCGCATAGCCCACCGTTTTGCCTTGCCATTTCATTGCTCATTCCCCCGTAACCTGGTATCTTCCATAATCAATCGACTTAAGCAATCCGCTATGATGCGTCCAGCTGTTTTGGGTGCGACGATTCCTGGGAGGCCGGGGGCGAGCAGAGCCTTGATTCCGCGCTTCTCGGCAAAGCGAAAATCCGTTCCGCCGGGCTTGGAAGCTAGGTCGATAATGACCGCTCGCGAGGGCAAATTTGCTATAATTTGCGCTGTGACTATCATAGTCGGAATTGTATTAAAAAGCAAGTCAATATTGCCCACATACTGCAGCAATTGCTTGATGTAGAAGGGCTCGAAGCCCATCTCGAAGGACCTCGCAAAATGCTCTTCGCGACGCACGCCTACCTTCACTTTTGCCCCTAGACCCTGCAGCGTCCGAGCTAAAGTAAGGCCGGTCCGACCGATTCCGAGCACCATGCAGGAAGATCCGTGTATCGTAATATCCGTGTTCTGAATCGCCATCATGACGGCGCCTTCCGCGGTCGGTATCGAGTTATAAATCGCTACGTCATCGCGGTCGAACAGCTCTACCAATCCAATGGCGTGCTTCTGGCAAAGATCGCGGAGGTACGGTTTGGCCATGCCGGCGTAAACCTTGCAATGCTTCGGCAGTTTGGAGACGTATTCGTCGGTTAACACCAGCTCGCGGTCGCTGAAAACGGCAACGATTCGACCTTCGTCGTCCGTTCCGACTGCCGGCAATATAAGCGCATCGGCACTGGCGAACAGTTCATCGCTCATTTCGGCTCTGACCGCGCCGTCCAAGGACGAATGCAGCTGGTCGAATCCCGCTACCGTGACTGTTGCATCGAGCTCGGTCAGCTTCCGGATGACTTCCAGTCCCCGAGCGTCGCCGCCGAGCAGCACGACCTGAACTCCTGTCAGCATAAGGGTATCACTCCTTTTCAACAGCAGACCGATTCACGCCGGTGCATTCCGGCGGTTCGGTCGGCAGTACAAACTGAAACCGTCAGCCTGCGAAGGGCCGCCCGATTGAACAGTGTGCGCTCTTGGTTATAGACCATCTTATGCATCCGCCTAGGCCGTGGTGAAAATGAAATGGCCCTTTTAGGGAAAATGAAAAAGCACCGGAGCATGAGCTCCGGTGCTGCTTGATACGTATGCTTGTTACTTATGGGTTGTCGGTATGCTTCCGATTTCTGTTGAAGCGGAAGCTATACGCCTGTATGCCCGAAGCCGCCGGCTCCGCGCACCGTCTCAGGCAATTCCTCCGTCTCCGAAATCGCGATGTCGGGCACGATTTGGAAGAGCATTTGCGCGATGCGCTCTCCGCGTTCAATAACGAACGGCTGCTGGCCGAGATTGATCAGAAGTACTTTGACCTCGCCGCGATAATCGGCATCGATCGTGCCCGGCGAGTTCAAGCAAGTGACGCCATGCTTGAAAGCCAAACCGCTTCGCGGACGAATCTGCGCCTCGAGCGAAGGGGGCATGGCCATCGCGAAGCCCGTCGGGATCAGCTTGCGTTCGCCGGGTTGAAGCGTCTCGGGTTCGGTCACGGCCGCATGAAGATCGAATCCGGCTGCCAGCTCCGACATTTTGCGCGGAAGCTGAATGTCCTCGTTGCCGGGCATGCGCTTAAACAATACTTGAAACAAGCGAGTCCCTCCCGATGGCCGCTGCCGCTTTATCGTTCGTGCCAACCATCGCAACCGCGAAAGGAACGGCAAGCATGCGTTTGGTCACTTCCCGAATGTCGGCCATTTGAACGGCATCGATCCGCTCCAGCATTTGATCCAGCGTATAGTGACGGCCCAGCATCAGCTCGTTCTTGCCCAAGCGGTTCATTCGGCTGCTCGTGCTCTCCAAGCTCAGAATCAGGCTGCCCTTCAGCTGCTCTTTTCCGCGGCTCAGCTCGACATCCGTCAAGCCCTGCACGGCAAGATCATGCAATTGCTCGAGCGTAAGGTCCAATACCTCTTTCGTTTGCTTCGGCGCTGTTCCTGCATAGACCGTGAACAAGCCGCTGTCCGCGTACGAGGTATGATACGAATAGACGGAATAGGCAAGTCCCCGCTTCTCCCGAATCTCTTGAAATAGCCGTGAGCTCATGCCGCCGCCGATCGCATTGTTCAGTAGAATCATCGCATACTGCAGGGGATCTGCTATAGAGCAGCCCGGGAAGGAAATGCAGATATGATTCTGCTCGGTTTTCTTCTTATGAAACAAATAATTTCCATTGAAGGCAGGGGACGCAAGCGCCGGTTCGGAACCCGTCGTCTTGAAGACGCCGAAATGCTTCTCCAACAGCTCGAGCAGCGGCGCTTCCTCCACATTACCCGCAACTGCGATAACCGTATTGTCGATCCGGTAATGGCCGTTCATATATCCGCGGAGCGTATCGCCATCCATAGCGTTGAGGCGCTCTTCCAAGCCGAGGATGGAGTACGCCAGCGGATGATCGCCATAGGCTGCTCGAGATGCCTCGTCATGCACTTTATCGTCCGGCGTGTCTTCATACATCGAGATTTCTTCCAAAATCACGTTCTTTTCTTTTCCCAGCTCCGTCGGATCCATCTTCGAATTGAAAAACATGTCCGCGAGCGCATCCACCGCGATCGGCAGATGCTGATCCAGTACCTTGGCAAAATAGCACGTATACTCTTTCGCCGTAAAAGCATTCACATTGCCGCCGATGCCGTCGAACAAATCGGCGATATCCTTCGCGCTGTGGCGCTCTGTGCCTTTGAACAGCATATGCTCGATGAAATGCGAGATGCCGTTATTCTCGGGCGTTTCGTTGCGCGAGCCGGTCTTTACCCAAATACCGAAAGACACGGAACGGCAGGTCGGAATGTATTCCACAACTACCCTCAGGCCGTTACTTAGCGTATAGTTATTCAATCCTGACTCCTCCTACAGCAACAGCATGAAATTAATGACTTCACTATAACAAAATTATGGTTGCGCCTCAACTAAGGAGGCTCTGCCGGACGAAAGCGTCTCGCTTACGGTGCCGAGCAAGAGTCCTTTTCCTTTAATTGCCGAGATCATTCCCTTAAGCGCCGAACTGGATGAATCCGTTGGATGCATGAGAATCAGCGAGCCCGGCTCCACGCGCGTGCGCACCTTCTGAATGATGGCATACGCGGGCGGATGTTTCCAATCGACCGTATCGAGCGTCCACAGGACGGTCTTCAGCCCCTGCTCGGCCGCGACGTCAACGGTCATCTGATTAAAGTCGCCCGAAGGGGGCGCGAACCAATGATTCGTGACATGCAGCGTGGACTTCAGCAAGGCCTCCGTCTTGGCAATTTGGTTGAATGCCGCATTGCGGTCAAGCTGACTCATATTCGGATGCGTGTAAGCATGATTCGATATTTCGTGGCCTTCGGCTTGAATCTCTTTGGCGAGCGTCGTGTTTTTCTTCAGCCAGGAACCGTCAAAGAAAAAAGTCGCCTTCACGTTTTCCTTCTTCAGCGTTTGCAGCATGGACGGAATATACTCATTCCCCCATGCGACATTGATCATCAACGCCACCATCGGCTTGTTCGGGTTCCCCTTGTAAATGGGTACACGGCCGAGATCGTCCAAACTGACCCTTGGCGCCACTTCCCGGTACATCCAGCGGATCGGTTCGTTCACCGGAGCATGGAGCATGAGCCGGTAAGTACGATCGACATCGACTTCTAGTCCGTTATAGCCTGGGATGGCCTTCCACACCCTGTCGACGCGCGCATCTACGGGGGCAATGCGTTTCTTCGCCGCCTCGGCTTGAATCATCTCAAGCAGCGACGCTTTCCCTTGTGCGGAGGGCTCCAGCCTCGATAAAGCCAGAACGGCCGCATCCCCCTGCTTCATCGCGAACACATAAGCCGACAGCGGACCGTTAAGCCTGACCGCGATCAGCAGCGCGCTCATGACGAGCAGCATGATGATTCCTTTCTTCAGCTTCATGGCAAGACCCCTCCTTCTCCTTCATCTTATTATGGCTCGGCCCACAATATGAGAAGAAGAAAGAATACGCCCAATAAAAAAAGAGACAGGATTCCCTGCCTCCTTGTTTGACCGTATGCGATTAAGATTGCTGCGCAGGCACTTCTGGAGCCAGTACCGCTTTGCGAGACAAGTTAATCCGGCCTTGCCCATCGATTTCCGTAACCTTAACCGTAATTTGATCGCCGATCTTGAGCACGTCTTCAACCTTCGCAACACGCTCCGTGGAGACTTGCGAAATGTGCACGAGTCCGTCTTTGTTTGGCAGAATCTCAACGAAGCAGCCGAATTTCTCGATGCGCTTCACGGTGCCCAGGTACACTTCGCCGACAACGACTTCGCGGACGATGCCTTCGATGATTTGTTTCGCACGTTCGTTCGCTTCCGCGTTCGAGGAAGCGATGAAGACCGTACCATCCTGCTCGATATCGATTTTCACGCCGGTCTCATCAATGATTTTGTTGATGATTTTACCGCCGGAGCCGATAACGTCGCGGATTTTATCAGGGTTGATTTTCATGATGACGATTTTCGGCGCGTACTTCGACAAGCTTGTACGAGGCGTTTGCATGACTTCGTTCATTTTGCCAAGGATATGCAAACGGCCTTCGCGCGCCTGCTCCAGCGATTGCGACAGAATCGCGCGGTCGATACCGTCGATCTTAATGTCCATTTGGATCGCCGTTACACCTGCAGCCGTACCCGCTACTTTAAAGTCCATGTCGCCGAGGTGATCTTCCATACCTTGAATGTCCGAAAGGATGGAGAAATGATCGCCGTCTTTGATCAAGCCCATTGCGATCCCCGCAACCGGCGCTTTGATCGGTACGCCTGCATCCATCATCGCAAGCGTGCTCGCGCAGATACTTGCTTGGCTCGTAGAGCCGTTGGATTCCAACACCTCGGATACCAAACGGATCGTATACGGGAATTCCGCTTCGCTCGGAATGACTTTCGAAAGCGCCCGCTCGCCAAGTGCGCCATGGCCGATTTCGCGGCGGCCCGGAGGACGCAGCGGTCTCGCTTCGCCGACGCTGAACGGCGGGAAGTTATAATGGTGCATGAAACGTTTCGTTTCCGTCAAGTCGATACCGTCAAGGATTTGCACGTCGCCAAGCGCACCAAGCGTACAGATGCTGAGCGCTTGCGTCTGGCCGCGCGTGAACAAGCCGGAGCCGTGCGTGCGCGGCAGAAGCGCGACATCGCATTCGATCGGACGAATTTCGCCGAGTGCCCGTCCATCAGGACGAACTTTGTCATGCGTAATCAGGCGGCGAACTTCTTCTTTGACAATATCATAAAGTACTTCTTTGACATCGCCAAGCAATTCTGGATTCTCTGCATATTCAATCTCGAAGTGAGCGACGGCGTCGCTGTTGACAGCGTCGATTGCTTCTTGGCGTGCGTGCTTCTCCATCACGCGAACCGCTTCAACCAACCGAGGCTGCGCAAAGGCGCGAACCGCTGCATTAACGGCATCGTTAACGGCATGCAATTTGACTTCGATTTTCGCTTTGCCTGCAAGCCCTTGAAGCTCTTCAATCGAAGCAACGATCCGGCGGATCTCGTCATGACCGAACATGATCGCTTCCAAGATCACTTCTTCCGATACTTCGTCCGCTTCCGCTTCCACCATCATGATGGCTTCTTTCGTGCCCGCGACGACGAGATGGACATCACTCTTCGTTTCCTGCTCAACAGTCGGGTTGATGATGAATTGACCGTCGATGCGACCGACAATAACACCGCCAATCGGTCCGTTAAACGGAATGTCCGAAAGCGTCAGCGCAGCCGACGTACCGATCATAGCCGCGATTTCAGGCGAACAATCCTGATCTACGCTCATGACGATATTGGCGATTTGCACTTCGTTGCGGAATCCTTCAGGGAAAAGCGGACGAATCGGACGGTCAGTCAGACGGCTGGCCAGAATGGCCTTCTCGCTAGGACGTCCTTCGCGTTTGATGAAACCGCCTGGAATTTTACCTACGGCATACAAGCGTTCTTCGTAATTGACCGTAAGCGGGAAGAAATCGAGATTTTTCGGTTCCGTGGACGAAACGACGGTACAGAGCACGACTGTTTCGCCGTATTTGACCGTTACCGCCGCGTTGGCTTGTTTCGCCAAACGCCCTATTTCCATAACAAACGGGCGGCCGCCCAATGTTGTTTCTACGCGTTGCAGCATATAATTCCTCCTCATTGCAATGGCAGCGATTTATGAAAAAGCCCCATCGTCAGCATTCTAACTATCATATGTTGGACAGAAAAGCCCCTAGTTTCCTGGAGCCTTTACTGCAATTATGTATGCAATCGATGCGTATTTATAAAAAGCAACCCAGCGCAGCCAAGCCCGTGATTCCCGGGCGGCGTAACAACCAGGTTGCTTTTATCCCCGCATCTATTATCGGCGAAGGCCGAGTTTTTCGATCAATGCGCTGTAACGTCGTACGTCTTTGTTTTTCAGGTAAGCCAACAATTTACGGCGTTGACCAACCATTTTGAGCAGACCGCGGCGCGAGTGGTGATCTTTCTTGTGCGTCCGAAGATGATCTGTCAAATTGACGATGTTTTGCGTCAGGATAGCGATTTGAACTTCCGGGGATCCCGTATCGTTCGCGTGGGTTTTGTGCTCATCGATCAATTGGTGTTTGCGTTCTTGCGTAAGTGCCATCCGTGTTCACCTCCTTGTATCTTAATCGCCGTTAGCCTCGCCACCGCCCGGTGAATGACGGACAGGCCAAGCTAAGGTTCGAGTTGCGCGTGCTAGATCTAAACGATGACTACGCAACGTCTAAGAGTATAACATACCTGGACGCAAGAAGTAAATGCGGTTCCTATTTCTTGTTATAAGTCGTAAGCAAGGCGCGTGCCTCATCCCCGTCGGAATGAATCTGGGCGACCAACTCATCGATAGAACCGAATTTCTTCTCCATCCGTAAAAATGCAATAAATTGAATGGAGACCGTCTTGCCGTACAAATCGCCGTTAAAATCAAACAGATGCGCTTCCATGACCGGCTCTGGCAAATGATCGTGAAAC
Source organism: Paenibacillus sp. J31P316 (assembly GCF_056269105.1). Taxonomy (NCBI): domain Bacteria; kingdom Bacillati; phylum Bacillota; class Bacilli; order Caryophanales; family Paenibacillaceae; genus Paenibacillus; species Paenibacillus sp. J31P316. The sequence goes on from NZ_JBWDNI010000002.1 coordinate 768,970, forward strand.
GTCGGCTTCACGCCGATATTCAACACGCCTGGAATGCGTTGGCCGTCAACCTCTGCCATAATCGCATAAACGCCTTGCCGCGGAATGAAGAAGCCCGCTTCTTGTTGAATATTCGCCGTCGGGTAGCCTAGCTTCCGACCCCTGCCTTCTCCTTGTACCACAATGCCGCGAACCTCATAGGGTTCGCCAAGCAGCTCCGCTGCCTCTTCGGGACGTCCCCCGAGAAGCGCTTCGCGAATTCGCGTGCTGCTCACTTTATCGCCGTCTTGCATGAATGGTTCCACAATTTCCACCCCGATATCCGGTTCGCCGAGTGCCCCTAACGTCTCCGGTTTGCCTGCCCCTCTGGCGCCGAACGTAAAATCAAAGCCGACTATGGCCGATTTCACCTGCAGCGGCCGCAGAACGCGGTCGACAAACTCGGCGGGCGTTACGCCGGCGAAGTCCAAATCAAATTGAACGATATAGACGACTTCAACCCCCAGCTTGCGGAAGCACTCCACCTTGTCGGAAAGCGGAGTCAGACTGGACTGGTATTGTCCGCTTCGTCCGAGCACTTCTTTGGGATGGGGATGAAACGTCATCACAGCCCCTTGGAGACCGGATGCCCGGGCAGTCGCAATCGCTTGCGAAATAACATTTTGATGACCGCGATGAACGCCGTCGAAATGTCCAATAGCCAGCGTCTTGGGCCTTGCCTGATGAACAGCTTCTGAATCCATGATCGGGTACTGTAAAGATATGATTTCCACGCAGCCACACCTGCTTTGTCATCTTGCTTGGATGCATAGGCGAGCAGTACCTTCTCGGGTACGACCAGCCCAGGTTGCTAGGGAGAATAGTAGCCTAGATGCGAGGGAACCCTCGCACCAACTACGTTCAGCCTAGTCTGCCGTCGGCGTAAATACCTTCACGGCTTTAAGCGTGCCGGATTCGTCATCCGGCTGAAACACACCTGCAAATATTCCGTCTTCGCCGAATACGCGAAGCAAGGAATGTTTATCAAACGGATCGTGCGCCACTATATCCGAAAGCGGAATCCGTTTACCTTGAAACGCTCGCTGTACATCCGCCGCACTGATCGTAATCTTCGGAAAGTGATCCAATGCTTCGCTTGCAGCCGTCAACTTGCCCGCAATCGCTCCGGATGCTTTCAACTCCGCAATTTGCTCCAGCGTCAAGCAATCCTCCTGCGTGAATCCACCCGACATGGTTCTAATCAACTTCACCATGACAGCTGGTACGTGGAGAGCTTGGCCGATATCGACGCATAGCGTGCGGATATACGTCCCCTTCGAACAGATCACAGAGAAACGAATGACGGGATGAGGTTGATCCAATTGAACCTCGAGCAGTTCCAGCTCGTAGATTGTTACTTTGCGAGCCTGCCGTTCAATCACTTGCCCTTCCCTCGCCAGCTCGTACAACCGTTTACCGTCGACGCGTACCGCCGAGAACATCGGGGGCACCTGATCGATTTCACCGATGAATGACGCCAACACTTCGCGGATTTGCGACTCGTCAAGCGTGACCGAAGGAAGCTCGTCCGTAATCGTGCCTGTCAAATCCTCGGTATCCGTCGCAAGGCCGAACTGCATAACGGCTTCATACGATTTGGGACGCTCCTGCACATATTCCACAACGCGCGTCGCCCTTCCGATACAGAGCGGGAGAACGCCAGTCACTTGCGGATCAAGCGTGCCGGTATGTCCAATTCGTTTGACCTTCAAGATGCCTCTGACTTTTGCAACCACGTCATGCGAGGTCCAGCCAGCGGGCTTCCAAACTGCCAAAATGCCATCCATCATTTGTCCAGCGCCTCTCTTACGGCTTGAATGACGGACACGGTGCACTCTTGGATGCCTTGCTGCAGCCGGCAGCCTGCGGCACGCACATGCCCGCCACCGCCAAAGGATTGCGCAATCGCCGAAACGTCTGCTTTGCCTGAGGAACGCATGCTGACCTTTACATCGCCATTCTCGGTTTCCTTGAACAGAATCCCGACTTCCACGCCGTCGACGTTAAGCGCATAGTTGACAAGCCCTTCCAAATCATCGCCGACAGCTCCCGTCTCTGCCATATCGGCAAAAGACACGAACAACCAGGCAATTTGATTATCTTCCGAGAAGGTCAACCGGCTTAAAGCCCGCTGCAATAGCAGCAGCTGCGGTTTCGTCATACGCTCTAGCAGTTGGTTGGCAATCCAATGCCCGTTCACGTTCTCTTCCAGCATGCGCGATGCAATTTGCATGACATTAGGACCGGTATTGGAATACCGGAATCCGCCTGTGTCCGTCAGCAAGCCGGTATATATCGCCGTCGCCACTTCGAAATCAAACGGAATGCCTGCGAATGAAATCAAATCATATAAAATTTCGACCGTTGCCGCGGCATCTGGCCGGATAATGTTATGAGTCCCGAAGGCATCATTCGTCGGATGATGGTCAATATTAAGCAGCTGCGCTTGGTCGGCGAAGCTGCTTTGTACAAGACCGATCCGGCGAAAATCCGCGCAATCGACTGCAATAATACGATCATATTTCTCTTCAGGAGGCTGCTTGCCGTAATGGATGACGCGATCCGAGCCTTCCAAGTAGTGAAGTCGGGCAGGAACCGCACCTTCGTTGATCATTACCGGCTCTTTGCCCAACTTACGAAGCAGCCAGCCAACGACAAGCGTCGAACTGATGGCATCTCCGTCTGGTTGGACATGCGAGACGACTAGAAACTTGCTGCCGTCTCGCATGAAGTCCAGTGCTGCCTGTAACTGCTTCTGATAGGAGGCAGATGAGACTTCGTTTGCCGCGATCATTTGACGCCTCTGCCGCTGCCCGTATTAATATCGTTCAGCAGCGATTCGATCCGGCTGCCGTACTCGATGCTGCTGTCGAATTTAAACAGCAGTTCCGGCGTATGGCGGAATCGAATGCGCTTGCCCAGCTCTGAACGGATAAAACCGGTGCCGCGACCCAGCGCTTTGAGCGTTTCTTCCTTCTGTTCATCGCTGCCGAGCACGCTTAGATATACTCGCGCCTGGGACAGGTCGTTCGTGATTTCAACGCCTGTCACCGTAATAAAACCGATGCGCGGATCCTTCAGCTCCGTTTGAATAATCGTGCTGAGCTCTTTCTTGATTTGTTCACCTACACGTCCTACTCGGACTTTGGCCATCGGTCAATCACCTCTCCACGGACTCCATGATGAAGGCTTCGATAACGTCGCCTTCTTTGAGGTCGTTGAACTTATCGAGCGTAATACCGCATTCGTAGCCTTGGGCGACTTCTTTCGCATCGTCCTTGAATCGTTTGAGCGATTCGATCTCGCCTTCGAACACAACGATGCCGCTGCGGATCAAGCGAGCTTTGGCGTTGCGCGCGATTTTTCCGGAAGTAACCATACAGCCGGCGATAACGCCCACTTTGGTAACTTTGAACAGGTTACGGACTTCGGCTTGGCCGAGTACCACTTCCTTGAATACCGGATCCAGCATCCCTTTCATCGCATGTTCGATCTCATCGATGACGTTGTAGATAATGCTGTGGAGACGGATATCGACTTTCTCCTGCTCCGCCGTTGCGAGTGCCTGCGGTTCGGGACGAACGTTAAAGCCGATGACGATCGCACTGGAAGCCGCTGCCAAGTTAATATCCGATTCCGTGATCGCGCCTGCTCCGCTGTGAATGATCTTGACGCGAACGCCTTCGATATCGATCTTCGCCAAGGAGCCTTTAAGCGCCTCGGAAGAGCCTTGAACGTCGGCTTTGATAATGACGTTCAGGTCTTTGATCTCGCCGTCTTTTATATGATTGTACAAATCCTCTAGCGTTACGCGCGAATTCGCGCCAAGCTCGGATTGACGATGCTTGATCGCGCGACGGTCCGCAATTGCGCGGGCTTTGCGCTCGTCTTCGAACACGAGGAACGGATCGCCTGCTTGCGGCACTTCCGTTAAGCCGGTAATTTCGATCGGCGTGCTCGGTCCCGCTTCTTTTAAACGGCGGCCCTTGTCATTTACCATGGCGCGGACGCGGCCGAAACAATTGCCGGCAACGAAGGCGTCGCCAATCTTAAGCGTGCCGTGTTGAACGAGAATACGTGCAACTGGCCCTTTACCTTTATCAAGCTCAGCTTCAATGACGGTACCGCGGGCCCGTTTGTTCGGGTTCGCCTTGTAGTCGTTCATTTCGGCTACGAGCAGAATCATTTCGAGCAGCTCTTCCAAGCCGATGCGTTGCTTGGCGGAAACGTTGACGAAGATCGTGTCGCCGCCCCACTCTTCCGGAACAAGGCCGTATTCCGTCAAGCTTTGCTTGATTTTGTCCGGATCGGAACCTGGTTTATCGATTTTATTGACAGCTACAATGATCGGTACATTTGCCGCTTTCGCATGGTTGATGGCTTCAACCGTTTGCGGCATGACGCCGTCATCCGCAGCCACGACGATGATCGTGATATCCGTTACTTGTGCACCGCGGGCACGCATGAGCGTAAACGCTTCGTGACCTGGCGTATCAAGGAACGTAATTTTCTTATGGTTGATCTCGACTTGATAAGCACCGATATGCTGGGTGATGCCGCCTGCTTCGCCGCTGGTGACGCTCGTTTGGCGAATGGAATCAAGCAGCGTCGTTTTACCGTGATCGACGTGACCCATGATCGTGACAACCGGCGGACGAGCTTCCAGAAGCTCCTCTTCGTCCTTCTCTTCGAAGGTCTCGAATTGATCCTCTTCGACCGGAATCTTCACTTCAACCTCGACTCCATACTCGGAAGCGATCAGTTGAACCGTATCCAAATCCACCTCTTGGTTGATCGTTGCCATCACGCCGAGCGTGATGAGCTTCTTGATCACTTCCGAAGCATCCTTATGCAGCAGCTTAGCCAAATCACCGACGGTTACTGTGCCGCGGACGATGATCTTCTTAGGCGTATTGTCGATTTTCTCGCGACGCTCTTGTTGTTGGCCGCCTTTGCGGTTGTTTTTGCCTCCGCGGTTGTTGTTCCTGAAGTTGCCGGAACGGTTGTTGTCTTCGAAACGTTTGTTGCCGCCGTACGCATTGTTCGATGCTTTCGGATTGTTTCTTCTCCGATCATCGGATGCCGGACGATTGTTATCGAACGTACGTGCCGGAGCAGGACTGCTGCTTCCCCCACGATTGGACGACGGGCTGCCCTGCGCCGGTGCGGACGAACGGAAGCCGCCTTGGCCGCCGCCAGTTCCGCCGCCTGCCGGACGGTTGCCTTGATAACCGCCTTGACCGCCGCCTGCTGGACGATTGCCTTGATAACCGCCGCCTTGGCCTTGCGGACGGCTGCTTTGGCCGCCTTGACCGCCGCCAGTTCCGCCGCCTGCCGGACGATTGCCTTGATAACCGCCTTGACCGGTGCCACTTTGACCTTGCGGACGGTTACCTTGATAACCCGTGCCTTGGCCCTGCGGACGGCTGCCTTGGTAACCGCTGCCTTGACCTTGCGGACGGCTGCTTTGACCGCCTTGGCCTTGACCTTGCGGACGGTTGCCTTGGTAGCCGCTGCCTTGGCCCTGCGGACGGTTGCCTTGGTAGCCGCTGCCTTGACCTTGCGGACGGTTGCCTTGGTAGCCGCCGCCTTGACCTTGCGGACGGTTACCTTGGTAGCCGCTGCCTTGACCTTGCGAAGGCTGATTGGTTCTGTTTTCCGTTCCTTGCGAAGAAGTGCTTGATGCTGGCGTGCTGGAAGCCGGGCTCGCAGCTGGCGCTTGACTGGTCGTTGGATTCGCGGATGAAGCCGCGGTCGTTGTAGACGTATTTGTAGGTGCGTTTGTATGTGTTATGGTCGTATTCCCCTGTTTTTCTATCGGATTTTTGTTTCCTTGTCCTTGCTGCACGGAAGCATTGAGCGTAGTCTGAGGCTTGCGCTCCTGTTGTCCCTGCTGAGGACGGCCTGACGATTGTGCCGCCGAAACTGTCGCGTTCTCCTGCGCGCGTTTGGCTGCTGCATTCGCTTTAATATCTCGGAAGAAGCCTTCCACTTTCGAAACCATTTCATTCTCCATGACGCTCATATGATTGTTAACAGGCAAATTGAGCCGTTTGAGAATGGTAATGATTTCTTTGCTGCTCATACTGAGCGATTTCGCGTACTCGTAGACGCGCAATTTATCTTTGTTGTCCTTGTCTTGTTGTTTAGTCAATATACTCCACCTCCGAAGGTTCAGTTAAGCTATGAACGATGCTCTTGGCGAAGCCCGCATCCGTTAAAGCCAAGATGACGCGTTCCGATTTGCCGATCGCCTCTCCCAGCGCGATCCGGTCAAATACCTCCAAGCAATTCACGTTATACGTCGCGCACTTGTCACGAAACTTCTTCTTCGTATTATCTGATGCATCCGCCGCAACTATGACGAGTTTCGCCTTTCCTTGCCTGACGGCCTTCAGCACGGTTTCGTCCCCGGTCACCAGTTTGCCCGCGCGCATGGACATCCCGAGCATGGAGAGCGCTTTATGCTTCTTCATCGTCATCCATCTCATCCTTGCCTGCGTTGAACTCGTCCTCGACTGCAATGAAGTCCTGCGCGAGCTGATCGTATATTTCCGTGCCCACTGTTTGTTTCAGTGCCCGGTCCAACGCTCTGCTTTTCTTTGCCAGCCTGAAGCATTCTACTTTGCCGCAAAGATAAGCGCCCCGGCCGGCTTTCTTGCCCGTTAAGTCGATAAGGACGGCCTCGTCCGGCGTTCGGACGACACGGATCAATTCCTTCTTGGGCTTCATTTCCTGACAAGCCACGCATTTGCGCAGCGGAATTTTTCTCGGTCTCACCATTCATCCCTCCCTGAACGCTTCCCCGCTCTTAGTCGATGGAGACGGAATCCTGATGCATGGTGCTCATTGGCGATTTCGGTCGGCCGTACTCCTGCTCCGCCTGCGTCTCGCTCTTAATATCGATTTTCCAGCCCGTCAGCTTGGCAGCCAAACGCGCGTTCTGTCCTTTAATGCCGATTGCGAGCGAGAGTTGATAGTCCGGCACGATAACACGTGCCATTTTCTCTTGCTCATAAACGATGACCTCGATAACTTTGGAAGGACTCAGCGCATTCGCCACGTACTCTTCCACGCTCTCTGACCAACGGACGATATCGATCTTCTCGCCCTTCAGCTCGGTCACGATTGTTTGGACGCGCATGCCCTTCTGGCCTACGCAAGATCCAACCGGATCCACTTCCGCATTACGCGAGTGAACGGCGATTTTGGAACGGAAGCCCGCTTCGCGCGCCACCGAGCGAATCTCGACGACGCCGTCGTAGATCTCAGGCACTTCGAGCTCGAACAGCCGCTTCAGCAAGCCCGGATGCGTACGGGACAAGAAAATTTGCGGACCTTTCGTCGTGTTCTCCACTTTCGTGATGAACGATTTGACACGGTCGCCATGCTTGAATTTATCTGTCGGCATCAGCTCCGTTAACGGCAATACCGCTTCCACCTTGCCGAGGTCGATGAACAGGTTGCGAACATCCTGCCGCTGCACGATGCCGTTCACGATATCCTCTTCCTTATCGATGAACGCATTGTAGATCAGACCGCGCTCCGCTTCGCGAATACGCTGCGTCACGACCTGCTTCGCCGTTTGCGCCGCAATTCGGCCGAAGTCGCGAGGCGTTACTTCGATTTCCGCGATGTCTTCCAAGTGATAATGCGGATTGATTTCGCGAGATGCCTCCACCGAAATTTCAAGGCGCGGGTCCAGCACTTCTTCAACGACGGTTTTGCGTGCATAAACTTTGATCACGCCCGTGAACCGATTGATATCCACGCGAACGTTTTGTGCCGTATTAAAATTCCGTTTATAGCTTGAAATCAGGGCAGCCTCAATCGCTTCCAGCAAAATGTCTTTGCTGATCCCTTTCTCTTTCTCGATTTCATTTAAAGCTTCGATAAATTCCGTGCTCATTGGAAATGAGTTCCCCCTTTCGACTGTTTCCCTAACGTTATAATGAAGCCGGCTCTCCTGCGTTTCTTTAGAAGAGAATGGCTAAACGGGCGCTTGCTACTTTGGCGTACGGAATAACATGCTTCTTTTTGCCGATCTCGATGGTGATCTCTTCACCCTCGAACGACCGAAGCGTGCCTTCGAATTCCTTCAAGCCGCCGATCGGCTCATACGTCGTCACGAAAACGTGCTTGCCCACCGCTTTGGTGACATCCTCGGGCTTCTTCAGCGGACGTTCCGCCCCCGGTGATGATACTTCCAGGAAATATGCGTCGGATACCGGATCGTTTTCGTCGAGCTTCTCGCTCAAATATTCGCTGATCCGGCCGCATTCGTCGATGTCGATGTTGCCTTCTTTGTCGACGTATACTCGAAGAAACCAGTTGCTTCCTTCTTTGACATACTCTACGTCCACGAGTTCAAATCCATTTTCGTCGAGAAACGGCTTGACCATATCCTCTACGGCGGTTTTGATTTTAGGGTTGCTCAAAAACGATGTACCTCCCACTGCAGGCGTTCTTTGAAGGCGCGCTGTCAGTAAATTTTCAGCTGAAATCGACTCTGTACGATAAATCCGTCGCCATCCGTAAACGTAAAAAGGTGCAGACAAAACGTAAAGAGTGGGTTTCCCCACTCTTCTGCGAAAAAGTCGTATCATCAGCATTACCAGAAAGATTATACCATAACCATGAAGTGGTGACAAGAAGATGGCGCCGGAGGGTGCGCTCGGGGCGGTCGGTCGCTCCGTGCGGGAGTGCGCCTGCGGCCGCTGTTGAACGCATGATGCCGGATCAGAACCGGCAAGGTTGCATCACGCGTTCAAAGGCGGCACGTAAACTCTCCGGCTGCACCCCCGCCCTCCGCTCCTCCTTCCCCTCGCTTACCGGCGCTGAGAGACAGGGCAGCGGTTGCCGAGATCACCGGCTACCGCTGCGGAACCCGTGAACCGCCAAGGGCTTCTTCGCTCCTGTGTCGCTTGTTCGCCTGCGGCAAACCAACCTAGACCGAGACCAAGACCAAACCAAGTCCTAGATCAGACCTAGACCGGGACCAAGATGAGACCTTAAACCCCTATCGCTCCTCCGTCGCTTGTTCACCTGCGGCAAACCATACCTACACCAAGAAAACATTAGCTATCGCCTGTGGCGATCCTCAAAACTTAAAAAAGCGATAACTGATTCGATTCCGGCAATCCCCGGAAACAGCCCATGCCCGTCAGCACCTCGACGATCGTCTTAGTAGCCTTTGACTTCTGCTGGAAGTCTTCAATGGACAAGAACTCGCCGAAGTCCCTGGCCGCCGCGATATTGCGCGCCGCATTCTCGCCAATGCCGCTAATGGCGCCGAACGGCGGGATTAGCGACTTATCTTCAACGATGAAGCGCGTCGCTTCGGAACGATAGAGATCGACCGGCTTGAACGAGAATCCCCGTGCGGTCATTTCGAGCGCCATTTCCAGCAACGATACGCTGTTCTTCTCTTTCGGCGTCGCGCTGAAACCCTTTTGCTCGATTTCGATCAGCTTGCGCATGATCGCTTCATAACCTTGGCACAACAGCTCCAGGTCGAAGTCTTCCGCGCGGATCGAGAAGTACGTCGCATAATAATGAATCGGATAATAGAGCTTGAAGAACGCCGTCCGCACCGCCGATATAACATAGGCCGCGGCATGGGCTTTCGGGAACATATACTCGATTTTAAGACAAGAATCAATGTACCATTGCGGTACTTTGCACTGCTTCATCTCGTCGATCCATTCCGGAGTAAGTCCGCGCCCTTTACGTACGCTTTCCGTGATTTTAAACGCGAGCCCCGCGTCCATGCCGGCTTTATAAATTAAGAAGAGCATGATATCGTCACGACAGCCGATAACCGTCTTGATGGTACACGTCCGATTTTTAATCAATTCCTGTGCATTGCCCAGCCAAACGCCCGTTCCATGAGACAGACCCGATATTTGCAGTAAATCCGCAAACGTCGACGGTTTCGTCTCTTCCAGCATCTGACGGACGAATTTGGTCCCCATCTCCGGCACGCCGTACGTGGCGACACTGGAGCGGATTTTCTCGGGCATGACGCCAAGCGCCTCCGTCGAACTGAACATGCTCATGACCTTCTGGTCGTTCATCGGAATCGTCGTCGGATCGACGCCCGTCAAATCCTGCAGCATCCGCATCATCGTCGGATCGTCATGGCCGAGAATATCGAGCTTGAGCAAGTTTTCCTCGAACGCGTGATAATCGAAATGCGTCGTTTGCCACTCGGCATTTTGATCGTCCGCCGGATATTGCACAGGCGTAACGTCTTCCACGTCGATATAGTCGGGCACGACGACGATGCCGCCGGGATGCTGGCCGGTACTTCGCTTCACGCCCGTACAACCTCCGGCTAGGCGGGACAGTTCGGCGCCGCGCCATTTCTTGCCTTTGTCTTCCTCGTATTTCTTCGCGAATCCGTAGGCTGTTTTCTCCGCGACCGTGCCGATCGTGCCCGCGCGGTATACGGCTTTTTCGCCGAACATTTCTTTGGTGAAGTTATGCGCCGTCGCCTGATACTCGCCGGAGAAGTTCAAATCGATATCGGGAACTTTATCGCCTTTGAAGCCCAGGAACGTCTCGAACGGAATATCCTGCCCTTCGCCCTTAAGCGGCTTCCCGCAATTCGGGCATACCTTGTCCGGCAAGTCGAAGCCGCTCGGATAACTTCCGTCAAGGAACCACTCGCTGTACTTGCATGCCTCGTTCAGGCACGTATAGTGCGCCGGAAGCGGATTAACCTCGGAGATGCCAAGGAACGTTGCCACCACGGATGAGCCTACTGAACCACGGGAACCGACGAGATAGCCGTCCTTGTTAGACTTCTTCACGAGCCGCTCGGAAATCAAATAGTTCGCGGAGAACCCTGCTTTCGTGATCGGAATCAGTTCCTTCTCCAGCCGCTGTACGACTACGTCCGGAATCGGTTCGCCGTACAGGCGCTTCGCGGTTTCGTAGCAAGTTTCGCGCATTTCTTCGTCGGCGCCTTCCATGATCGGAACGAACAGCTTCGTCGGGAACAAATCGAATTTCTCAAAGCGGTCCGCGAGCTCGTTCGTGTTCTTTACGACCACTTCGTAAGCGCGCGCTTCGCCAAGGAAGCTGAACTCGGCGAGCATCTCTTTCGTCGTCCGAAAATGCGCGTCCGGCTTCGTAATGTCCTTCAATGGACTGAAGCCCGTAATGCCGTGGATCGTAATGTCCCGGAACATCTTGTCCCGCTCCAGCAGATAATGCACGTTGCCCGTCGCGATGACCGGTTTGCCAAGTTTATCACCGATCTCGCAAACGCGTCGCAGCGCCTGCTCGATCTCGGCACGGCTCGCGACGAAGCCTTTCTCCACCAAATGCATGTAGAAGGTAACCGGTTGAACTTCCAAGACATCATAATAGCGCGCTGTTTCCTCGGCTTCTTCCATCGACTTGTTCAGTACCGCTTCAAAAAATTCGCCTTTCTCGCAGCCGGAGATAATCAGAAGACCTTCTCGCAGTTCCGTCAGCTTGCTCTTCGGAATCGTCGCGACACGCTTGAAATGCTGTGTATGGGATAAGGAGATTAATTTAAATAAGTTCTTCTTGCCGACTGCGTTCAGCGCGTAGATGCAGCAGTGAAACGGCCGCATATTGGATAAATCGAGACCGACATAATCATTCAACATTTGAAGACCTGTAATATTGCGGTTTGCGGCTTCCCCGATGAGAGCAAACAATACGCCGCCCAGGGCGATGGAATCGTCGATCGCTCGGTGAGCGTTCTCGAGGCTGACTTTGAACTTGTCCGCCAAGGTGCCCAGTCTGTGGTTTTTCATCGTCGGATAAAGAAACCGCGCCAATTCCAGCGTGTCTAAGACGGGATTCTTGACCTCGGGCATGCCGAACTGCTTGCAAGAGGCTTGGATAAAGCCCATATCAAAGCGCGCGTTATGCGCGACAAGCACGGCATCATCAATAAATTCGACGAATTCGCGCAGCTTCGGTTCCAATTCCGGCGCATCCACGACCATCTCATTCGTGATGTTCGTCAATTGCTGGATATTGTACGGAATATTCTCGTGCGGGTTAATGAAGGTCGAGAACCGGCCGATCTCCTTGCCCTCCTGCAGCTTGACGCCTGCCAGCTCGATGATCTTGTTATTCACGACCGACAAACCGGTCGTCTCGATATCGAATACGACATAGACGGCGGAGGCCATCGGCTCCTCGCGGGAATTCAAAACCATCGGCACCGAGTCGTTGACGACATTCGCTTCCAGGCCATACAGCACCTGAATGCCGTTCTTCTTCGCCGCCTTCGCTGCCTCGGGATAACATTGCACATTGCCGTGGTCCGTAATCGCAATGGCTTTATGTCCCCATTTGGCTGCTTGTTTAATGTAGACATCAGCCGACGTGACGGCATCCATCGTGCTCATCGTCGTGTGCAGATGGAACTCGACGCGTTTCTCTTCCGCGTCATCCTTCGATTCTCGCGGCGCCATGACTTCATGCAGGTCGGACGGCATCATGACGAGCTCCGGCTCCATCATGAACCGATCGTACTCTACGCGTCCGCGCGCCTTGACCCATTTGCCATTGGCCAGCTGCTTGAGAACTTTGACGTCATCCTTCGTTTTTGCGAACATTTTCATCGCTATGGAGTCGGTGAAGTCCGTAACGTTGAACGTGAAGAGCGTGCTGCCGTTGCGCAGCTCCTTCTCTTCCAGACCAAACACCGCGCCCTGCACCGAAATCTTCTTCTCTTCTTCGAGAATATTCATGATCGGCACGGCTTCTTCGCGAATATCGTAGCCGACGACCAAACGAACGTCGCCTTCTTCGACCGTCGGCGCTTCCGGAATGGATGCGGTCATCATTTGCTCGATAACGTCGCGTTCTTCCTGGGCACGCTTCTGTTCGAATGCTTCGTAGATCTCGTGTTTCGACTCCGCCACTTTCAGCTTGACGCGGCAGGAAAGCGCGAATTGGTCTTGGAAGAAGCTCACGGCCAACTCATCGATCTGCTTCTTCTTCGCCATCTGAAGTCCCATCTCGTCCATCATATGGAGGGTGATGGTTTCTCCGTCCGTCTCCATCTTGGCTTTGCTGATCCAGCCATTAATGGAAGCATTGCTATGCTGCAGCCACTCTACGAAAGCCGGCCAATATTCACTGATCAGTTCTTCTCTAGAGACGTCTTCACCGTATTGAAACTGAAACGATATCGTCGCGATATGCGCGAACTTCCCTTGAATAGCCCTGCAAAAAACACCAAAAGCCGGTAAAGGAACCAAGGACGTTTTGCTGATGCAAAACGTCCATTCCCGGTTACTCCGGCTCACGATCACTTTGTCTATATATCCATCGCCAAAATGCTCATCCGTTAATTGCTGCGGCAGATCCGCCTGCTTCATCAGCAGTTCGAACCGCTGCCGTTTATCCCCGGTTTGGTTCATGTTGCCCTCCCCCAAAAATCAATACGCCCGGGCGAATACGACGGAATGCGCCGATTTCTCCCCGCATACCAAGCAAGTCGATTTATGCTCTGCAGGCTCGAATGGAATGTTCCGGCTCGTTGCTCCGGTTTCTTCTTTCACCTGACGTTCGCAGGCATCGGAACCGCACCAGCCGGCCAAAGCGAATCCGCGCTGTTCTTCGAACAAGGCTTTCATCTCGTCCAGCGTCTCGACCGAATACGAATGCTCCGTACGGAATTGCTTTGCACGCTCCAGCATATCATGATGAATGTCTATGAGCATACGTTCAATTTCTTCCTTCAGATTGCTTTGCTGCACGATGCGTTTCTCGCCCGTAATGCGCGATACGAGAACGACTTGTCCATTCTCCATGTCACGCGGTCCGAGTTCAAGACGAACAGGTACGCCGCGCATCTCGTATTCGTTGAATTTCCAGCCTGGGCTCACGTCCGTACGATCGTCGACCTTGACGCGAATGCCTGCTTTCTTCAGTTCCGCATATAGCTCGTCCACGCGTCCGACCACTTGCTCGCGCGTCTTCGGCGGGCCGATCGGAATCATCACGACTTGCGTCGGAGCAACCTTCGGCGGAAGCACCAAGCCGCGATCATCGCCATGCACCATGATTAGCGCGCCCAGCAACCGAGTCGATACGCCCCAGGACGTCGTATGTACGAACTGCTGCGTATTCTCGCGGTCCAGGTATTTAATATCGAACGCGATGGCGAATTTGTTGCCCAGGTAATGGGAGGTTCCCGCCTGAACGGCACGTCCGTCTTTCATCATCGCTTCAATGGAGTACGTATCTACTGCGCCCGCAAACCGTTCGGACGGCGTCTTCTGCCCCATGATTACCGGAATCGCTAAGAAATTCTCGCAAAAGTCGCGGTAAATATCGAGCATGCGGCTTGTCTCTTCTCTTGCCTCGGATTCCAATTCATGAGCCGTATGGCCTTCCTGCCAGAGGAATTCCGTCGTACGCAGGAACGGCAAGGTCCGTTTCTCCCAGCGGACGACGTTCGCCCACTGATTGATCAAGACCGGCAGGTCCCGGTAGGATTGAATCCATTTCGAATACATATGACCGATAATCGTCTCCGAGGTGGGACGGATGGCAAGACGCTCTTCAAGCTTCTCGCCGCCCGCTTCCGTTACCCATGGCAGCTCCGGATTGAAACCTTCCACGTGCTCCTTCTCTTTCAAGAAGAAGCTCTCCGGAATGAACATCGGGAAATACGCATTGCGATGTCCCGTTTCCTTGAACCGACGGTCCAACTCGTCGCGCATATGCTCCCAAATTTCAAAGCCCTCCGGACGAAATACGATGCATCCGCGAACCGGCGAGTAATCCATCAGCTCCGCTTTCTTGATGACATCGATGTACCAGCGGGAAAAATCTTCGCTCTGCGGCGTTATTTCGGTTACAAATTGTTTATCCTTCGACATGTCCGACTAGTGCTCCCCTCTTACCAAGCGCAATATATCATTGTACGTAACGGCCAGCATCAGCAGCATTAGCATTGCGAAGCCTATAAAATGCACCATGCTTTCGCGGTTCGGATCTACCGGTCTTCCGCGGACCGCTTCCAGGCCAAGGAACAGCAATCGGCTCCCATCGAGCGCCGGAATCGGCAGCAGGTTGAATATCCCCAAATACAAACTAAGTATGGCGACCCAAGAAGTCAACTGGGTAAACCCTTGCTCGGCAATTTGACTCGTCACTTGAGCCGTACGCACGGGTCCGCCTAGATCATCCAGTTTGAAGTTACCGATAATCAAGTTTTTGAAGCCCTCGAAGATCATGATCGTCATGTTCTTCATCGCTTTCGCCGCGTACGTCAACGTCTGGCCAAAATTAACGGACTCCGACGGATATGCGGCCGAAATGCCGAGTTTTCCAACGCCGGCATCGTCTGGTTTCGGCGTGATTTTGGACGTAATCACCTTGCCGTCGCGAACAACGGTAAACGTTAACGGCACGTTGACGGATTTGCTAATCAGCGCGATCATTTTCTCCGAGTCGGTTCCGATCTTGACGCCATTCACGGAATCGATCACGTCGCCGACTTTAATATCGGCCTTCGAAGCCGGCATGCCATCGACAACATCGCCGATCAGCAGACGGTCCGGTTTCTCCATCGGCACGCCTGCCATTTGGAAGTATGCTGCAAACAGCACGAAGGCGAGAATGAAGTTCATGACAGGACCGGCAACGATCGCCAGCGCGCGCTGACCGACGGTCTTGCTGCCGAATTGGCGGTCAAACGGCGCGATCTGCGTCTCTTTCCCTTTCGAAATCATAAGCGCCTGCGGGTGAATAGCGAAGGATTCCATTAATCCGTCCGCATTCAAAGTAAGCTTCAGCTTATGCTCGATATCGATGGTTTCGACTTCGCCCCTGACAACGTTGCTCCGGTCGTCAAGGCGATCCAAATAAATACGAGTCACCTTGTTTTCCTTCACGCGAACGGCAATCGTCTGCCCTGGCTGAATCTCGACTAATTCCGGATCCTCGCCGGCCATGCGCACGAATCCGCCTGCAGGCACAAGCCGGAGCGTATAGCGCGTCTCGCCGCGCTTGATGGAAAACAGTTTCGGGCCGAATCCGATCGCAAACTCTCTAACCAAAATCCCGGCGCGCTTCGCAAAATAAAAGTGACCCCATTCATGTATGGTCACGATGACGAAGAAGACCATTACCGTCATAAAGACGACTTGAATCATATGCATCTCTCGAGCCTCCTGTTCGTAACGGCCTGTACTTAGATTATCATTATTCTCCCGTTCGATACAAGAGAACCCAGTTTAGATGCCTGCCGCCGTCCTGCGTGCCCAAGCATCCACGTCCGCGATAGCCGACGTATCAGGAACCTCGACGATGTCATGCTGTTCTAGGACTGCAGAAATGACGGATTCAATCTCCAAGAAGGCGATTTCGCCGGCTAAGAACCGCGCGACTGCCGTTTCGTTGGCTGCATTGAAAACCGTCGGCGCGGATTTGCCCGCTCTTCCGCACTCATAAGCAAATCGAAGGCAAGGGAATCGTTCGAAGTCCATCTCCTTGAAATGCAAAGCGGACAGCTTCGCGAAATCCAAGGAATCTGTTGGCGTCACTCGCCGTTCAGGGTATGTAAGCGCGTATTGAATCGGCACTCGCATATCCGGCATGCCAAGCTGCGCTATGATGCTGTGATCCACGAATTCGACATACGAATGGATGATGCTCTCCGGATGGATAAGTACGTTGATCTGATCATAAGGCAAACCAAACAGCCAGTGGGCTTCGATAACCTCCAAGCCTTTATTCGCCATGGTGGCCGAATCGATCGTCACTTTCGCGCCCATCGACCAGTTCGGATGATTCAGCGCTTCGGCAACGGTTACCCCAGCCAATTCTTCGCGGGTTCGATCTCGAAACGAACCTCCGGAAGCAGTCAGCGTAATCTGCTTGACGTCGACGCTCCGCTCACCGTTCAAGCATTGGAATATAGCGGAATGCTCGCTGTCCACCGGCAGGATCGAGACGCCGCGCTCGGCCGCTCGCCGCATGACGATATGGCCTGCCGTGACGAGCGTTTCCTTATTGGCCAGCGCAATCGATTTGCCGGCATCAATGGCGGCAAGCGTCGCAGGCAAGCCCCTGCTCCCCACGATAGCGGTCACGACCGTATCCGCTTCCGTTCCTGCCGCAACTTCGATCAAGCCTTCATCGCCATAAACCAATTTAGTGCCCGCAGGCAAATGAGGCCTTGCTTCGTCCGCCAGCGCCTTGGAAGCCAAACAAACCGTACGCGGTTTGAATTGTTTGGCTTGTTGAATAAGCAGATCAACATTACTCCCGGCAGCCAGTCCTTCAACCGAATAACGGTCAGGCTCGCGGCTAATGATGTCCAACGTTTGCGTACCGATGGAGCCCGTCGAGCCAAGAATCGAAATCTTCTTCAATGATAGGCCTCCTAACCTGCATTACAGCGGCAGCAGATTCGTCATGATGAGCAGCGGAAACACGATCAGCCAGCTGTCGCAACGGTCAAGTACCCCGCCATGTCCGGGCATGATCGAGCCCGAATCTTTGATTCCCCGAACCCGCTTATAAGCGGATTGAACCAAATCGCCGAGTTGCCCGGCCACAGCCGCGACCAAGCCGATCATAATAGCCCGCTCGTAACTGATGACATCGGGATAGATCACGGCAAAGGCAAGCGCAAAGACAAGCGCCAGCACCACGCCGCCGAGCGACCCTTCGATGGTTTTATTCGGACTGATGGCGGGCCAAAGCTTGTTCTTCCCAAACGCTTTCCCCGTAAAATACGCACCGATATCCGATGCCCATATCGCGAAAAACGCCATGATCGTCGTCATTAGCCCATGCGCATCGCCCATGCGGATTTCATACATGGCATGGAATCCGTAGCCGATATAAAGCACGCCCAGCAGCATCAGCGCCGCGCCGTCGATCGTCACTTCATTCTTCGTAAGGACCGTTACGCTAAGCAAAATAAACATTAAAATCCAAATCATATGTAAGGCAGCCGGCTGATGCATGCCAAAATCAACCCATGGCAGAAATAACAGCAGCGTTCCAGCCATGCCGATCCAAGCCAGCGGATGTTTCATCGAAACGCCGTTCATCCGAACGTATTCCATCATGCCGACGATCGTCAAGAAAAGAAGTAGTGCAAAGAAAAACCATCCGCCCAGCACGGTCAACACGATAAATGCGATCGCTGCAAGGATACCTGATATTATGCGTTGTTTCACGCGAATGACACGCTCCAGTTCAACTCGTTACAGTCCGCCATAACGGCGAGCCCTTCGTTGGTACTCCCGGACTGCCTCGTAAAAGTGCTCATCTGAAAATTCAGGCCAATAGACGTCCGTGAACCACATCTCACTATAGGCCAGCTGCCAAAGCATAAAATTGCTAAGACGAAGCTCTCCGCTCGTGCGAATGAGCAAGTCCGGATCGGGTAAATCCGCTGACAGCAAATGACTTTCCAAATGCGAAACGTCGATTTCCTCGGGAACAAGCTTCCCGTCTCGCACGTCTTGTCCGATGCATTTGACCGCTTCGATCATTTCTTTCCGGCTGCCATAATTCAAAGCAAACGTAAGTACAAGTCCATCGTTGCCGGACGTACGGACGACCGCCTCTTCCACAGCCCTCAAGGTATGGCTCGGTAAATCTTCTTTATAACCCATCATTCGGATTTGGACGTTCTTCTCCATCAAATCCTTGATCTCCATGGTCAGAAACTCTTGTGGAAGCTTCATGAGAAATTCCACTTCCGCTTTTGGGCGTTTCCAATTCTCCGTCGAAAAGGCATAGAGCGTCAAGTACTTGACGCCTAGCTCGTTCGCTGCCATCGTAATCCGCTTAACTGCCTTCATCCCGGAATGATGCCCGGCCATTCGCGGCAATCCACGGCTTTTAGCCCACCTGCCGTTGCCATCCATGATGATTGCGATATGCTGCGGTATGTTATCAGTTTCAAGCATCGGCATCGGTTTTGCGGACGCTTTGCCAAATAAGGCTTTCAATCGCTGTAACATGTTTGTCCTCCCGCCGCTTACGTCGATTTATGCAACAAACCCCACCATTCGGAGGGGCCGGTGAGCACTATTATACTTCCATGATGTCTTTCTCTTTAGCGGCAAGCACCTTCTCGACTTCTGCGACAAACTTATCTGTCGTCTTCTGAATGTCTTCTTGGTGGCGACGGGATTCATCTTCCGAGATCTCCGTTTTTTCGAGCTTCTTGATATCGTCGTTCGCATCGCGACGGATATTACGAATCGCTACCTTCGCTTCTTCACCGAACTTCTTCGTCATCTTGACGAGGTCGGAACGGCGCTCTTCCGTCAGCATCGGAATGCCGATTCGGATCGTAATCCCGTCATTGGAAGGCGTCAAGCCGAGATCGGATTTCAGAATCGCTTTCTCGATGGCACCCAGCGAGGATTTATCCCAAGGTTGGATGAGCAGCGTGCGGGAATCCGGCGTATTGATGTTCGCCAGTTGATTGACTGGCGTCATGGAGCCGTAGTATTCGACTTGAAGGCGATCCAGCAGTGCCGGCGTCGCCCGTCCTGCGCGTAGCGTCGACAAATCGCGTTTCAGCGCGCCGATCGCTTTATCCATCCGTTCTTCCGCGTTCTTTTTAATGGATTGTGGCACTAGGTGGCACTTCCTTTCATCACGATTGTTCCGATTTTCTCCCCAAGCACGACGCGCTTAATATTCCCCGACTCCGTAATGGAGAATACAACCAGCGGAATGTCGTTATCCATGCACAGCGAGGATGCCGTGGAATCCATTACGCCAAGATTGCGGTTCAATACTTCGAGGTAAGTCAGTGTTTCGAATTTCTCGGCAGTAGCATCTTTGAACGGATCGGCAGAGTATACGCCGTCCACTTTGTTTTTGGCCATCAAGATGACTTCTGCTTCTATTTCAGCTGCACGCAAGGCGGCAGTAGTGTCCGTCGAGAAGAATGGGTTCCCCGTACCCGCTGCGAAGATCACGACACGTCCTTTTTCCAAATGACGAATCGCGCGGCGGCGAATGTAAGGTTCCGCGATTTGCTGCATCGCGATCGAAGTTTGCACGCGCGTCGGCACTTCGATTTGCTCGAGTGCGTCTTGCAGCGCCAAGGAATTCATCACAGTGGCAAGCATTCCCATGTAATCCGCTGTTGCACGGTCGATTCCTTTGGCAGAGCCAGCGATTCCGCGCCAAATGTTGCCGCCGCCAACGACGATAGCAACCTCTACGTTTAATTCCACGACTTCTTTAACTTGCTCGGCAATCGATGTGATTACGGCCGAATCGATTCCATATCCGTTGTTGCCGGAAAGCGATTCTCCGCTTACTTTAAGCACAATACGTTTGTACACGGGACTTTGCAACGTGGTTTACCTCCATCTTGGACCTTGTTTAAAGGCCGCATACTTTAAAACATGCTGCCTGAGTTCTTACGTCTCACTTACTATTGTATCCTTGTAGAAAAAAACGGCGGGGCGAACGCCCCGCCTCGCTAATGCGTTCGGAATTACAATTTTGCTTGGGACATAACTTCAGCGACGAAGTTGTCTTCTTTTTTCTCCATGCCTTCGCCAAGCTCATAACGAACGAAGCGGCGGATCGAGATGTTTTCACCGATCGTGCTGATTTTTTCTTTCAGCAGCGTGTGGATCGTTTTGTCCGGATCTTTGATGAACGCTTGCTCAAGCAAGCAGAATTCTTCGTAGTATTTGCTGATGCGGCCTTCGACCATTTTCTCAACGATCTTCTCAGGCTTGCCTTCGTTCAGCGCTTGTGCGCGCAAAATTTCGCGTTCTTTGTCCAGCTCGTCGCTCGACACTTCTTCGCGGCTGACAAACTTAGGGTTTGCAGCAGCGATTTGCATCGCGATGTCGCGTGCGAATTCGCGGAATTGTTCCGTTTTGCCTACGAAGTCCGTCTCGCAGTTGATTTCAACAAGCACGCCGATACGGCCGCCTGCGTGGATATAGGATTCAACCGTACCTTCTGTCGCTACGCGGCCAGCCTTGTTCGCTGCTGCGGAAAGGCCTTTCTCGCGAAGCAAGTCGATTGCTTTTGCGATATCGCCGTTTGTTTCGTCAAGCGCCTTTTTACAATCCAACATGCCTGCGCCTGTTCTTTCACGCAATTCTTTAACCGCACTTGCACTAACTGCCATTGTACGTAACCTCCTGAAATGGATAAGTATTCAAACCTTCTCTTTAAAAAAAGGGCGGTGAGAGGTTATACACCTTCTGACCACCCTTTCCTGTTGGTTCGTTATTCGCTATTAAGCAGTTGTTTGCTCGCCTTGGCGCGATTCAACGATTGCATCGGCCATTTTTGCTGTCAGCAATTTAACTGCACGGATTGCATCATCGTTACCTGGGATAACGTAGTCGATTTCGTCCGGATCGCAGTTGGTATCAACGATACCTACGATTGGAATACCAAGTTTGCGTGCTTCAGCAACCGCGATACGCTCTTTGCGTGGGTCGATGATGAACAGTGCGCTTGGCAGCTGTCTCATGCCTTTGATGCCGCCGAGGAATTTCTCAAGACGATCTCTCTCTTTGCGGAGAAGGATAACTTCTTTCTTAGGAAGAACGTTGAACGTGCCGTCCTCTTCCCATTTATCAATCGTTTTCAGGCGATCGATACGTTTTTGAATCGTAGAGAAGTTAGTCAGCGTACCGCCGAGCCAACGTTGATTGATGTAGAAGTTGCCGCAACGTTCTGCTTCTTCTTTCACCGAATCTTGTGCTTGTTTTTTCGTGCCTACGAAGAGAATCGTGCCGCCTTCTTCGCCGATCGAGCGAACGAAGTTGTAAGCTTCTTCGACTTTCTTAACTGTTTTCTGCAAGTCAATGATGTAAATCCCGTTACGTTCTGTGAAGATATAACGATCCATCTTAGGGTTCCAACGACGAGTTTGGTGACCGAAGTGTACCCCAGCTTCTAGAAGCTGTTTCATGGAAATTACCGCCATCTCTTACACACCTCCTGTTAAATGGTTTTATTGGTTACCTCCGCCAATATCATTTTTCGTCATCACTTCGACCGGGTCGAAGCACCAATAACGAAATTAATCGGCGTGTGTTTTTAACACCGTCAATTACTATACCACATCTATATGCTGGCATGCAACCGCAATTGACTGCTGTCATTCTTGTTTTTCATGAAGCGTTTAGTTCGTGCCTGCAGCCATTTCTCGTTTGGCTGCCTCAGGATCTAGCGGCTTGCTCGTGATAATGCTCCGCACCTGATTCAAACTCAACTTGCCCTGAAAAGCAAAATAACCCGCGCGTATGGTCCGCTTACGCATAAGGTCAATAAACGCCCCTTTATCGGGAATGATGCCTTTCTCTGCAAGCAGACCCGCCGTATCCACAACGCTCGTGTTCGGCGGAATGCGTACGATCAACCGCGCCGGCTTGGACTCAGCAGCCGCAACAGCAGAATTCTGGCCCGTTTGGGAATTAGAATCAGAATCGCTTTGGGCCGATGAATTTTCAACTGGCTCATCCGATGTTGGCTTATCTGATGCTGGTTTGTCGGACGCGGGCTTATCCGTTGCCGGCTTGTTAGCAGCGGGCTGCCCTGCTTCTGTTTTATCCGTTGACTTCCCAGCTTGATTGTTGACTGCCGAGTCCGTCTCCGGCTGCTTCTTTACTTCGGCTTGAACGCGCTCACGCTCGTCGGAAACGGCTTTATCCAGCTCGGCCTGCGAATATGTCTTCACTCTATTGTTGTCTTCGCTCAGCGCATCCGCTTGTTTCTCGCCTATTAGCATGAGCTGCAGCAAACCCGCTCCGACGATGATGCCGACGCCGAGTCCGAACAGAAAGATCCGTCTATTCATGTCGGACTGCCTCCTCCTGCTTGGACAATTGAAGAATGAGCTGGATTTCTCCTTTATTGCGGCCGAGCTTCTTCGCTATGGTATCGATGGACTTGCCGGCTTGGTACAGCTCGAACAATTCCGCATATCGGCTGCGTATCGACGGTAGTTCCAACACCTCTTCGGTTACGACTGCCGCATCGGCAGTTTCAATCTCGACCAAATCAGGAACGGCTTGAAAATCCGGCTTTCGGATCGGCTTGCGAACCCTTTCGCTAACGATCTCATGGTTAGGATGACCGTAGACAGCGTCAAGACTGGTCGTGCGCTCGGCTAACGTTAGCTCCAACGCTGCGACTTGCTTTTCCAACTGCCCAATACGTTCATCCCGCTTGACTGCTTGCGAAAGCGTCTCTTCGTTCGACTTTGCGACCAAGCCGGCGATATCCCGATTATCCGCCTCCATGTTCTCCATGAACTGCTCGAGCGCGGTTTCCATGTTCCGGACCGTTTGATTATCGAAACTTTGCGTGCTCTTGCCGGCCCTTCTCGGTAGAACGGCTGCACAGACGACCACGATCCCGCCGACGAGCATTATGGTTTGCCATGATTCCATTACATTTCACCTGCAATTATGTTTAAAATCTGCCTTAGAGCGTAAAATCAATATGCTTGCCTTTATACGGATGAACGGCTTGGCTTAGTCCATCCGCAGCAGACTGTTCCGCGGGTTCCCGGTCCGGATCACCATGCCGCTTGCGCTTGAGTTGCCGCGATTCCCGGCTGCGATTTTGCGTGATCCCATGATTACCGCCTTGCTCCACCGCCGAATTGCGCGTGCGCTGAAGATCCGTTTGCTTCACGGTTGCCTGCTCGAGCATCGTTTGTTCCGCCATTGGACGGTGGTTTAATTGACTTTGATGCGCCGCGTTTTCCGGCGTCCTCGGAATCGAGATTTGAAAATCGAGCGGTTTATACGGCAAACCTCTCACCTCCCCTTGGAATCAGCGGGCACACCCGAATTCACGCGGTTCGTCAGACATAGGGGGCCATTACGATGTCGCCTTCGGCATAACGGAAGGATACGCGCTGCGCTGCGTCTTTAATGAAGCGCGTGTAACGGCCGATGACGATTTTGGTCCCGCCGTAGATGACGTTTACCGCATCCACTTTGGCGCGCTCGGTATCTTCCAACGACTTCTCGATCTCTAATATGCGATCCTTGTTGTCGGCAATCTCCGAAACCGCAGCGCGCTTCGTCGACCCGAGCTTTACGCGCATCGCCATCCGATCGGGCTGCAGCTGTCCGGCAGCTGCCAATTGATCGAGCAGTGCGAGCGCTTTCTCCGTCTTGTCCAAATTCGCGGCTAACAGCCTTAGCTGGCTCCGTCGCTCCATTAATTCGCTTCTCAGCTCGGGACGAACGCCAACCTCAAGCACGGTAGCGGTAGACATCGTATTCCCGATCGTTCTGGCAAGCACCCGATCCCCGGCTTGGACGGTACCGCCCACGATAAGACCTTTTGCTCCGGTACAAATCACGTTGCGGCCCGCTCTTACCTGAGAATGCATGATGCTTTGGGAGATCAACACGTCTTCCGTCGCCGAGACGTTGCCGTCCTGGATAAACGAGCATTTAATGTTCTTCCCCGCTTTGAGAAAACCCTTGCCGCTCGCCAGTACGCCGCCGGTGACTTCGATCGACCCGTCCGCTTCAAGTACAGCGCCTTCGACGCCGCCCACGACGCGAATGTCGCCCGATGCTTTCACTTTGAAGCCGGTCAGCACATTGCCCCGGATGACGACCGTACCGACGAAATCGATATTGCCGATTTTATAATCAACATCGCCGTTGACTTCATAGATGGGAAAGACATTGATTTTGGACTTGTCCGTAATGGAGATGAGTCCGTCGATCGCGGCGTAGAGCGCCGTTTGCTCCTGGTTCTGGACCACGTTCTTGCCGATCTTAAAATAAGCTTCCTTCCCGTTACGGCACGGAATCACTTCTCCCGTGACAGCCATGCCTTCTTTGCCGGGCGTCGATTTGACTTTCTCGGCAATAAGCTGGCCGCGCTTTACGTTCTTCAGCTGCGACACTTCTTTAAAGTCGATCTTGCCGCCTTCGAGCTCCACGGGACGATAAGCTTCTTCATTCATGTCGTAAGCGAAACGGATCATGCCATCTTCGCCATGGATCGGGGCTTCGCCTTGCGCTACAACAGTTTGACGATAAAAGTAGCGGCTTGGCAGCTTCGCGATGCCGTCTATTTCAGCTCGCAAGAAGCCATGTTTGATGCCATGGCTCCGCAAAAATTCTTCAAGCTGCTCCCGCGTGCAGGCGAAGTTTTCGTCCGCGATGCTAAATTGAATATAGGCAGTCAGTTTGTCCTGCGACTGCTGTACAATTAAATAGGTTTGCATATACTCGGCCGTTGTCAAATCTGCCCCCCCTTAAAGCATTAACGCTGCATCAATTGATCCTTTTGTTTCTCCAATGCCCCGCGCAGCCTCAGAATCGCCTTGGAATGCAACTGAGAAATTCGCGAAGGCGACAGCGACATGACTTCGGCGATCTCGCTCAGCGAAAGCTCTTCGTAATAAAACAAGGATACGACGGTTCTCTCTTTCTCTGTTAGACGATCGATGCCGCGCACAAGAGATTCCTTTAGGTAAAACTCATGCACCTTGTAATCCGGATTTTTGGCTTTCTCGTCGACGAGAAGCGAAAGCCTTGTTTCCGTTTCTTCGTCCCGAATGGGGTCCTCCAGCGAGCAGATCGTCGTCACGGCGATTTCTTGCAGCATAACGCCGAATTCTTTCTCCGTAACGTCCAAATAATGGCTGATTTCCGTATCGGATACGGTGCGCAAATATTGCTGTTCTAATATTTGATAAGCTTCTTCAATTCGCTTCGCCTTCTCGCGCACGGAACGCGGAACCCAGTCTCCCTGCCGCAGGCCGTCAATGATCGCCCCGCGAATACGCCAGGAAGCGTACGTCTCAAATTGAAGACCTCTTCTGTAATCGAATTTTTCGATAGCATCAATCAATCCCATGACGCCATTGCTCGCCAAATCATCTTTGGAGACATTCTTAGGCAAACCAATGGCCATCCGGTTGCTGACGTAATCCACCAACGTCAAGTACTGCTCTATCAGCCGTTTCTTGGCTTCAATGTCTCCGTCTTCCTTCCATTTCCGCCAAATCTCGATGTTAGACAAATGAGGCGCTTTCGACTCAATCATCATCTCACCCTCCTGTTAGGTGACGTATTGCTTTGGCCAGTTCTTCAGGCTCTTTATTCTGCGTGGATACGAGTTTGGGCGGCGATAACGGTGTGAACTCCGATTGTAGGCCTGGCTCCAGCAGTACGTTTCCATCCAATTGTTGTTTAAGCAGGTCGTTCAATTCTTCGCCCTGTTCAGGCGTCGAATAGTCGATTGCGTGACCTTTGATTTGTTCGTCATCCATATCCGCGCGATGCATCGCCGCGGCCGGAGTCGGCCGTAAAATAAAAGCCATCAGTGCCCGAAAGAGAAACCCGACTATGAAAAAAGCGAGAAAAGCATATAAACACCGGAGACTCGTAATTGCCAGCCCATTGCTGTTCAGCGATGAAAGCAATGTCAACAAGCTTCCGCCAATGCCAAGCGTAACGTTCCAGCGCCATGAACCAACCATGTTAAATCTCCTTTACTCCTTGCTGAACGCTCCGAATGGTCAATATTCCGCTCATACTGTTGAATTCAACCGTACGGCCGTAATTCAAACCCGTATCCTCCGACAAAAGCGGAATGTTAAACTGTTTGAGCCATTGCTTGCAGGACTCTACATTGCGCGGACCGATCCGCATCGTGTCACTGCCCGTGTTGAAAGCGAACATTTGCGCACCGCCCGCCATCTTGGCGACGAACCTTCTGGGCTCGGCACCTTCCTGCCTCATCAATTCAATGAGGTGAGGGATGGAGGTGTCCGCGTATTTCGCGATATTAAATGAAGCTTCCCTCGCGATTTCCGAAGAAGGCAGCATGACGTGCACCATTCCCGCTACCTTGCAGCGCTCATCGAACAAGGTTAATCCGACACAGGAACCGAGCCCGGTCGTTTTGAGAATGGCGCCGCCGGCTGCAACCTTCAAGTCCGCCATGCCCACTTTCACAACGTTGTCCACGATCATCCGTTAGGCACTCCCAAAGCGCTGAAAATTTTATCAAACGATTCCGGATCCGGAATGAGAAAGAAATGTCCCGCCATTTCTTCTTTGCCTTCCAGAAACGTCGTGTCGATCAACACCGCGGAATCCCCCATCTCCCCGTACTGAACCAGTCCATACGTGAGAATGGCTCCAGCCATGTCGACGGCAATGGCAGGCACGGTCGGCGATAAATACAGCTGCGTGAAATCTGCCAGCGACGATAAATACGAGCCGGCTAAAATATTGCCGATTTCGCCAAGAGCGGAATATTCCATCTCGGAATACCCTTCCTCTTGAACATCCATAGATAGGAGATTGCGCAGCAGCTTCTTGGCCGAATCCTCATGGATGATGAAAAACAAGTTGCCTGGCGCATCGCCTTCCACCCGGAGAAATACCGCAATAACGACTTGTTCGTTGCCGCCGACCTTATCGGCGATTTGTTCGAACGGGATTAAGCTGACGGTCGGCACGTTCATGTCGACAGGCTTGTCCAACAGCCGGGATAGCGCGGTGGCTGCGTTGCCAGCGCCGATATTCCCGACTTCCCTCAGAACGTCCATCTTGAAGGCTTCCAAGTTGCCCAGCGGATTCATGTTCATTACGCCTCTATATGTTCTAACTGGATGATTTCGCTCTTGTTCAGCACTTCGGACAAATTGAGCATGATCAGCAGGCGATCTTCCCCAACCTTAGCCACGCCGCGCAAATATTTCGCTTTGATGCCGCCCACGACTTCAGGAGGCGTATCGATCGTATCCGAATCGATATCAATGACGTCGTTCGCGGAATCGACGATAAAGCCAACTTCCAAATCGCCTGCCGCCACAATGACGATCCGGGAGCTTTCAGTCGCCTCGGTCTCCGGCAGCCCGAAGCGGCCGCGCAAGTCGATGACGGGAATAACGACGCCGCGCAAGTTGATGACGCCTTTGACAAAGGTCAGTGTTTTCGGTACGCGCGTGATCGGCACCATCCGCTCGATCGTGCGCACTTTCTCTACTTCGATACCGTATTCCTCGTTTGCTAGTCCGAATACGATTACTTTCGTTTCCTCACCCATTCGTAATCCCTCCTTTATTTAATAAGCGCGTTCGGATCGACGATCAATGCGACTTGTCCGTCGCCGAGAATCGTTGCACCCGATATCGCTTCGATATTGGTCAAGTATTTACCCAGCGTCTTCAATACGATTTCGCTTTGTCCGAGGAATTCGTCAACCGTTACCGCGCAGAGCTTGGTACCTTTGCGGATGACGAGGATTTCCGTTTCTTGTTCTTCTTCTTCCGGGAAAGACGTGCATCCGAGCACCTGTGCCAGCGAGACCAGCGGAATGACGGAGCCTCTGTAATCGATCATGCGATTGCCATGAATTTTACGAATCTGCTCTCTTGGAATAATGGCCGTTTCCACGATGGACGACAACGGAATCGCATATTTCTCCGTTCCAAGCTTGATAAGCATCGCCGAGATAATCGACAGCGTGAGCGGCAGCTGGATCGAAAATTTCGTTCCGCGGCCTTGCGCCGATTCAACGCTGACATGTCCGCCAAGCGATTCAATCTTCGTCTTGACGACATCCAGTCCGACGCCGCGTCCGGAAATATCTGATATTTTGTCTGCCGTGCTGAACCCGGCGGCAAAAATCAGCATGTTGATCTCGCTGTCGGTCAACCGCTTAGCGGATTCCGCATCGACGACGCCGTTCTTGATCGCCGTCTGTTTCACCTTATCCGCATTGATGCCGCGGCCGTCCTCTTCCACTTCGATAAAGACGTGGTTACCGCTGTGGTAAGCGCGAAGGTGAACCGTGCCTGTCTCCGGCTTGCCCGCAGCGATGCGATCAGCGACCGACTCGATGCCATGGTCCAACGAATTGCGGAGCAGATGGACGAGCGGATCGCCGATTTCGTCGATAACCGTGCGGTCTAGCTCCGTGTCCGCGCCGGAGATGACAAGGTCGATCTTCTTGTCTAACGATTTGGCCAAGTCGCGAACCATGCGAGGGAAACGATTAAACACGGATTCTACCGGAACCATGCGAAGCTTCAGCACGATATTTTGCAAATCGCTGCTGACGCGGGACATATGCTCGACGGTCTCGGTCAACTCGTTGCGGCGAATCTCGCTTGCCAGCTGCTCCAGACGAACTCTGTCGATGAGCAGCTCGCTGAACAGGTTCATCAGCGAATCCAACCGCTCGATATCGACGCGGATGGTACGGGAGGCACCTCCGCCTGTCGGAGCAGGAGCAGCCGGAGCTGAAGCCGCAGGCGCTGCTGCGAGCTTAACGGCCGGAGCCGCTGCAGCAGCTGCCTGCGCATTCGCGGCCGCGACCGTGTCCATGGCGATCGAGGCGGAAGCGGTCGGCGTGCCTTGCATAGCCGAGACGCCAAGCTGCTGCAGCGATTCTTTATCCAGCTGCGTAACGACTGCGCTCTCGATTTCGGAGACGGACTCGATTCCACTGCGAAGCTCCGCTTCCGGAATGCTGGCTATCGTAAAGACGGTAAAGCTGCGGTCGAACTTCTCCTGTTCGATGTCCTGCGAGCTCGGTGTCGATTTGACGATCTCGCCGCTGCGTTCCAGGAAATCGAACACCATGTATGCGCGGGCCGCTTTCAACACGCAATCATCCCTGAGCGTCACCACGATATGGAATACGGTCATGCCCGCATCGATGGACTGGAGCAAAATCGAGCTTTGGAACTGGTCCAGCGCGCTGCTGTCGTCTCCCGAGACTGCTGCCGTCGGCTTGGCCCCAGCGCTGTCATCCTTGTAGTCGCCCTTCACGATGGACTTCAAGGAAGCGACGATCGACGTAACGTCGGCTTTGCCCGTTCCGCCGCCCATAATATCCTGAACCATGGATTCCAGCGCATCCAAACTTTTGAACAAGGTATCGAATATAAAGCTGTCCATGCGCAGCTTGTGGTTGCGAACGAGATCCAGCACGTTCTCCATTTCATGGGTCAAGGATGCGAGGTCCTCGAAGCCCATCGTTGCCGACATGCCTTTCAGCGTATGCGCCGAGCGGAAAATGACTTGTACGATGCTAATGTCATCCGGTGCATTTTCCAGCTTCAGCAAGTTTTCGTTAAGCGACTGCAGGTGATCGTTCGATTCGTCTATAAACATTGAAAGATAGGCGTTCATATCCATTTCCATGCACCTCCTGTACGAATGGTTGCCAAACGAAAATCGCGCTTTATTTTCTCACCGCTTCCGTCAACGCGGAGGCAATGGCCTTCAGCGGCAGTACCGACTTCGCCGCCCCCGCCTCAACGGCCGAGCGAGGCATGCCGTATACGACGCAGGTTTCCTCGGATTCGGCGATCGCGCTCTCCCCGCCGCTTTCATTCAGCTTCAGCATGCCTTGGACACCATCGTTGCCCATTCCGGTCATCAGTACGGCATGCCGCCGCAATTCCGGGAACGCAGCACACGATTCGAACATCGTATCGACGGACGGGCGATGGCCGTTCCGCGGCGCTCCTTCCGTGAGTTTGACGCAATAGCCCTCGCTGTCCTTCGCAAGCTCTAAATGATGACCTCCGGGCGCGATATAGACGACGCCGGCGCAGATGCGTTCGCCCTGCTCGGCTTCCGTCACGCGCAGCCTGCTGAAGCTGTCCAAACGCTGGGCGAGCGAGGCTGTAAACTTCGGCGGCATATGCTGAACGACCAATACCGGGGCCGGAAAATCATCCGGGAGCGCCGATATGACTTCATGCAGCGCGCGCGGCCCCCCTGTCGACGTACCGATGGCAACCAAATGGCGAAACGTCTTCGACGTCCTCGATTTTTGCTGCAACGGCATACCCGGTATTGAGGCTCCTTCGGTCAGCGGCTTCGATTTCGCTGACGCTGCGGCTGGGTGGTTCATGTTCTCTGCCGGCTGATTAGGAGCAAGGGAACCTTCCAAGCGCTGCGCTTGCTTATTTCGCTTATTGGTCTGCGAAACCGCTGGTTCGGCCTTCACCTTATCGGCTGCCGGATTTGCCGTGGTAGCGCGCTGCTTAGGCGGCTTTTGCTTCGATGCACTATTGACTACAGTCGGCTTCGGTCTTCCTGAGACTAGTGTGTCTAGCTCTGTTTGCCGTGCGGCATAGACGCTCGAGAACCGTGTGGTCAGCACCGCAATGCGCAGCTTTTCAAGCAAATGCTCTCCGACTTGTCGGATGTCCGGCGACAGCGGCCCCGAAGGCTTGCGGATAAAATCGAAGGCGCCGTTCTGCAGTGCCTTAATCGTCTCCCGTGTTCCGTCGTCGCTGAGGCTGGACATCATAATGATGGGTACCGGGTGTAGTCGCATAATGTGTTCGACCGCATCGAGTCCGTTCATCTCGGGCATTTCCAAATCCATCGTGATGACATCCGGCTTATGCAAGCGCACCGCCTCTATGGCATCACAGCCGTTGTTAGCCGTCGCGACGATCGTGAATTGAGAATCAACCGCGATAAGGTCGCATATGATCTGCCGCATAAACGCGGAATCATCCACGACAAGTACGCGTGAAGTTGCGCTCATACGCAAGCCCCCTCTAACTCAAAGGTTTTAAGATCGTTTAAACATGCGCTGTAGGAACCCTTTGACTCCGCTGTTTGCGGATACGGTAGAGCTGGGAACTTCCGCGAATCGATAAGCGATTTCGTTTATGGATCGGGCAGCCTCCGTGGCAGGAAAAGCGATCGCGAACGGAATTTGCCGCTTGACGGCTTTCGAGACGTTGGGATCGTCCGGCAGGATGCCGAGTACCGGCAGGTCGAGTTCCAGAAACCGCCGGGCGACAAGACCGATTTTCTCGGCCGTCGCCTTGCCCTCCCTGTCGTCCGTTGCGCGATTGACAACGAGCTTGAAGTTCACGTCCTGCTCCATTGCCGTGACCATTTTGATCAGCGCGTACGCATCCGTGATGGAGGTCGGCTCCGGCGTCGTAACGACGATCGTTTCCTGCGCGGCGGCGATGAACTTTACCGTTTCCTTGGATAACCCTGCACCGGTGTCGAACAAGATGACGTCGTATTGTCCGTGCAGCCTGCCGATTTGCTCCGCAAAGAAGTTAAGCTGAGACGGTGACAGATCTAGAAGGTCCTTGAATCCGGAGCCTCCGGCGATAAAATGCACCCCCTGCGGCCCCTCCTGGATAATCTCCCAGATGGTCTTCTCTTGTTTTAAGAGATGATAGAGATTATAAGTAGACGTAATGCCCATCAGCACGTCGATGTTGGCCATGCTCATATCCGCGTCGAACAGCAATACCTTCTTGCCGAGCCGGGATAAAGCAAGCGCAAAGTTCAAGCTGAAATTCGATTTGCCTACGCCGCCTTTACCGCTCGTTACGGCAATGATGCGGGTCGTGCGGCCCTCGCCTCTCAGCTCTTGATTACGGACCAAATGCCGAAGCGCCTCTGCCTGATCATTCATGGCCATCCCCCAGAAGCTGCGAGACATACGCGGATGCCTGGAACGCAGAGATGTCATCGGGAACGGTTTGGCCATTCGCGATGAAGGTCGGCTTCAAGCCATGCTCCAACGCCAGGTTCAGAACGGCGCCGACAGCACTCGTCTCGTCTTGCTTCGTATACAGGACGCGATCGATGCCGAATTTGGCAAAATTGTCCGCAACCGCGGACATGTCGCTGAACTTGCCCGTCAAGCTGAGAACGAGGAAGGTCTCGGATTGACTCCCCGTCTGAAGCAAGCTGTTAACTTCCGATACATACAGCTCATTGCGGAAGTTGCGCCCTGCCGTATCCATGAAGATCAGCTCTCTATCTTCCAAAGCCTTGAACGCCCGCGCTACTTCCGAAGGCGAGAACACAACCTCGAGCGGCACGTTCAAAATCGTGGCATAAGTGCGGAGCTGATCGACTGCCGCGATCCGGTACGTATCCGACGTGATTAAGCCGACCTTTCGCCCAGCCTTCAAGGTTTGTTCGGCAGCCAGCTTCGCAATGGACGTCGTCTTGCCGACGCCGGTCGGACCTACGAAGTGAATGACTCTCGTGTCCCTCGCGATCGTGAAGCCTTCAAAGTCTCGAAGCCATTCAATGAGCGTCTGTTCGGCCAGCTTCCATACCTCTGCCCGGCTCGGAACATGCTGTTCAGCCTCGGCATGAATCATCTCCAGCTCCGTCAACACCGTATCGATTAGCCGCTCGATCCATGGAAGGCTGACCTCCTGCTCCTCTAACCGTTCAGCAAGCGATTGAAGGGCTTCGGGCCTGGAATCCAGCTGCTGCTGCTTGGACATGCGCATAATCCATTGTTTCATGTCTCGTATTTCTTCCATTAAAGCATCTTCGGCAATGCGCGGCTTGCGCTGCTCCATACTTGCACCCGCCGAAGAAGCGGCTTGTCGTGTCTTGGTCTCGGCGACCTCGGCCGATGAGCCTGCAGCGGTTTGCGCGGTGGCCGTACGCGCGGCGTACACGGCAGCAGGGGCTGCGCTGCCGGTAAAATTCGGCTCAGGAGCGAGTACAGCTGACGCTGCCTGCCTGGCAGCCGGGGTTGGCGCAGGAGCCTTCTCCCGGCCGGCGACAGCCGCGGACAACGTCGCAGCCATCGTTGCCGCTGCCTCAGGCGATATTGCCGGCTTCGAAGACGGAGACGCCGGTCTAGCCGACGGTGTCGCGCGTTCATTGCCGTTTGTCTCCACGGCCGCGATGACTTCCGTCTTCTTCTTGCCGAACATGCCAAGAAATCCGCCGATGCGAATTTCTTTCGTATTTAATATGACGGCATCAACTCCGAGTTCGCTTCGAATCATGGGCAGTGCCTCAGGCAGCGCATTGACGACGTATCGCTTTACCTTCATAAATTCACCACTCCAATGCTCTGAACTTCGACGCTTGGTTCAAGCTCGCTGTAAGACAGGACCGGAATATCCTGCATCGTCCGTTCCACGATTTGACGGAGATACATGCGGATCGTCGGAGATGCCAGTACAATCGGCTGGTTGCCGGATTGCAGCTGCTTGTTCACCTGCTCGTTCAGCTTCTGATAGATCGTCTGCGACGAAACCGGATCGAGCGCCAGATAGCTGCCCTGCTCGGAGCTTTGGACGGATTCCGCGATCTTCTTCTCAAGGGATGGCCCCACCGTGATGACGCGAAGCGTATCTCCCTGATTCGAAAATTGCTGCGTAATTTGCCTGGATAGCGCTTGACGAACATATTCTGTCAAAATATCGGGATCTTTCGTGTAGGTACCATGGTCGGCCAGCGCCTCGAAGATCGTCACCATATCGCGGATCGAAATCTTCTCCCGAAGCAGCTTGGACAACACCTTCTGAACATCGCCGACATTCAGTATGGACGGAATTAGTTCATCCACGAGCGCAGGATAGGATTCTCTAACATTATCGATCAGCGCTTTCGTCTCCTGACGTCCGATGAGCTCATGCGCATGACGCTTAACAAGCTCTGTCAGATGCGTCGCGACGACGGAAGGCGGATCCACGACCGTATACCCCGTCAATTCGGCGCGCTCTTTCGTCGACTCGTCGATCCACATGGCCGGGAGTCCGAAGGCCGGTTCAACCGTTTCGATACCGACGATGCTGTCGTCATCGAAGCCCGGGCTCATCGCCAAGTAGTGGTTGAGCAGAAGCTCGCCGCGGGCGACGGTGTTGCCTTTGATTTTGATGACGTATTCGTTCGGCCGCAGCTGTATGTTGTCCCGAATGCGGATAACCGGAACGACCAGCCCCAGCTCTAGCGCGCATTGCCTGCGAATCATGATGATTCGATCGAGCAGATCGCCGCCTTGCTGCTGGTCTGCCAACGGAATGAGGCCATAACCGAATTCGAATTCGATCGGATCCACCTGCAGGAGGCTGATGACGCTCTCCGGACTCCGGACCTCCTCGATCTCCTGTTCCTCCACGAGAAGCTCCTCGGCATGCAGCTGTTTATTGAGGTTCACTTGCATCCGGTAGCCGGAGAAAACCATCAAGGCAGCGAAAGGCCAAGTGGCGAATATGCCGATCGGCGTCATGATTCCGAGCAAACCAACCGTTCCTGCTACGATGTACAGCAATTTCGGATAGCGGAACAGCTGCGCGGTGAGATCCTCCGCCAGATTGCCGTCGGACGCGGCGCGCGTCACGATAAGCCCTGTAGCGGTCGAGATCAGAAGCGCCGGAATTTGGCTGACCAGCCCGTCGCCGATGGTCAAGATCGAGTACGTGGTCAACGATTCCGAGAATGACATGCCATGCACCGACATGCCGATGATGAAACCGCCGATGAGGTTAATGAACAGAATGATGATGGAGGCGATGGCATCCCCTTTTACGAATTTGCTCGCACCATCCATGGAGCCGTAGAAATCGGCTTCCCGTTCGATTTTTTGCCGACGTTCCTTCGCCTGCTGTTCGTTGATCAGACCGGCATTCAAGTCGGCGTCGATACTCATCTGCTTACCTGGCATAGCGTCGAGCGTAAAGCGGGCAGCAACCTCGGCAACGCGCTCGGAGCCCTTCGTAATGACGATAAACTGCACGACGACGAGGATGAGGAAGACGACGAAGCCGATGGCGATCTGCCCGCCCGCTATCCAGTTGCCGAACGTTTCAACGACGGATCCGCCTTCTGCTTTCTGCAAAATATTCCGAGTGGTCGACAGGTTAAGCGCCAGCCGGAATAAGGTCGTGATGAGCAGCAACGCTGGAAAGATCGAGAATTGCAGCGCATCCTTCGTATTCATCGAGATGAGCAAAATCATCAGCGCGGCGGAGATGTTAATGATGAGCAGCACGCTCAACAGCGGAGTCGGAATCGGAATCACCATCATCAGCACGATGCCGATAATTCCAATCAGTATGGTTAAATCTCTTGGCTTCATGACGTTCCTCCTCCACCTAGCATGGGACGTTATTTCACTTTGTTTTTAAGCTTATATACATATGCCAGTACTTCAGCCACAGCTTGGAACAAATCGGCCGGAACTGTATCGCCAATCTCCGTCCGTTCGTACAAGGCTCTGGCCAGCGGCCTGTTTTCCATCATTATGACTCCGTGCTCCTTCGCCATGTCTTTGATCCGAAGAGCTACGAAGTCCATCCCCTTGGCAATGATCGTCGGCGCTTCCATCGTTTTGCCGTCGTACTGCAGCGCGATTGCAAAGTGCGTCGGGTTCGTAATGACCACGTCCGCCTTGGGCACCTGCTGCATCATGCGCTGGAGTGCCATTCTGCGCTGCCGTTCGCGAATCTTGCCTTTGATCAGCGGATCACCTTCGGATTTCTTATATTCGTCCTTGATGTCCTGCTTCGACATCCGCAGGCTTTTCTCGTGTTCATACCGTTTGTAGAAGTAATCGAATACGGCGAGCGCGACGAGAATGGCGCCGATCTCCAGGCCAAGCTTGACGGTCACGCTGGCAATGAAGGGAAAGATCTCTTCGACGGGCACGGAGGCAAGCCCTAGTATGCGGTCTCGTTCCTTCATGATCGTCACATAGACGATCAAACCGATCAGGAGCAGCTTCAGGATGTTTTTCACGAATTCGACGACGGAATGCATGGAGAAAATGTTTTTGAAGCCTTTGACCGGATTGATTTTATCGAATTTCATTTTGAGCGGCTCGCCCGTAAACAAAAGGCCGATTTGCAAATAGTTGCCCAGCAGCGCGATAAGCATGGCGATGAAGAAGATAGGCAATAAGAGCATGAAGCCCTGCATCATAAGATCGGAGAACAACGTGATGATGTTCGCCGTCGTCACTTC
The DNA here is from genome assembly GCF_056269105.1 of Paenibacillus sp. J31P316. Lineage (NCBI taxonomy): Bacteria > Bacillati > Bacillota > Bacilli > Caryophanales > Paenibacillaceae > Paenibacillus > Paenibacillus sp. J31P316. The sequence continues at coordinate 805,722 of NZ_JBWDNI010000002.1, forward strand.
CATCAGCAGCTTTTGTTCGAAAAGCAGGCCGAACATTCGAAGAAGACGTACTTTATAGTAACCGCCCAGCATAATGAAACTGAAGAAGACAACCAAGAGGATTAATGCGGCCGGAAGCTCCTGACTCTTCGCTAGCTGCCCTTTCTTACGCGCCTCCTGCCGTTTCTTTGGCGTTGCACGCTCCGTTTTTTCCTGCGAGAACATCTGAAGATCGAGCGTCCAACGGTAGTTCGTCATCACGTGAGCCTCCTACTCAAGGTGAAACGGCTGTCGCGTCCAATAAGCGGCGCGGCGCGTTTCATTCCGAAGAAATATAAGATGAAGGATAAGCGGCGCTTAACCTTTCTCATATTTTAAGTTGCAGGACCTTGCAGGATCGATAATAGTTTCTGCATTGCACTGAACATCTGTTCGAAAATATGTTCGTACAGCGTCACGAGTCCCGGCATCAAAATCGCCAGGATCAGAAAGCCGACGAGAATTTTGATCGGCATGCCAATCACGAACACGTTGTATTGCGGGGCCGTACGCGCCAGCAAGCCCAGTCCGGCATCGGTCAAGAACATGGCCACGACTAGCGGCGCCGACATTTGCAGGGCTAACATGAACGTCTGAGCGAACATGCCCGTAAGGAAGTTCGATATGCTGCCGCTCTTAACGTGCAAGAACAGCGTATTCGACAGCGGAATCCAATCGTAGCTTTGCAGCAGCGCCGAGAGTAAATAATGATGTCCGTTGATCGATAAGAAGACGAGCGTTGCAATCATGCCTTTGAAATTGCCAGTCAGCGGAGCGGAAGCTCCCGTCATGGGGTCGATGATGTTCGCCATCCCGAAACCCATTTGCATATCGATCAAGCTGCCTGCGGTATTGATGATCGTGAAGAACAGATAAGCGGTGAAGCCGAGCAGCGCTCCCGCCAGAATCTCGCGGAAGATCGCTAGTATGTATTCTGCGTCCGGCACGATCGATTGCTTCAACCCATACGTCAGAAAGACCAGAAAGGAAACGAAAAAGCAGAAACCCAGCTTAAACGTAGTCGGCACGTTTCGAGTCGAAAAGATAGGCGCAACGACGAAAAATGCTGTAATTCGACAAAAAATAAGCAAAAAAATAGGGAACCCTTGAAGAAACAACTCCATCGATCCACAGCCCTATCCGATGTATTTATACAAGTTATTCAGCAGGTTGTAAGTGAAATCGACCAGCGTGTTCAATATCCATGGACCAAATAACAAGATGGACAGCAGTACTGCTGCCACTTTCGGAACGAATGCCAGCGTCTGCTCCTGGATTTGCGTGGTGGCTTGAAATATGCTGACGATCAAGCCGACGACCAGACCCACGATAAGCATCGGCGCGCTGGCTTTTAATACCGTATATACCGCCTGTCCAGCCAAGGCGATGATGAAGTCCGAACTCATTATTGCACTCCTCTCCGGCAGGGGCTATGTCGTGTTAAAACTGAGCAACAACGACTTGATGACGAGATACCAACCATCTACGAGGACGAAGAGCAATATCTTGAACGGCAGCGAAATCATGACTGGCGGCAGCATCATCATGCCCATCGCCATGAGCGTACTGGCCACGACCATGTCGATGATGAGGAAAGGAATAAAGATCATAAAGCCCATTTGGAACGATGTTCGAAGCTCGCTTAAGGCATACGCGGGAACCATGACGGTAATCGGGATGTCCTTGTACGTTTTGGGCTGTTCCGCTTTCGTATATTTCATGAACAAGTCCAAGTCTTTCTCGCGCGTTTGGTTAAACATGAATTTCTTCATCGGCTCTGCCGCTTTGCCAAGCGCCTGCGTCTGCGTCAGTTCGCCTTTCAAGTAAGGCTGAAGCGCCACGTCGTTGATCGAGCTGATCGTCGGTGCCATGATGAAGAAGGTCAGAAACATCGCAAGTCCGATCAATACTTGGTTCGGCGGCATCGACTGCGTGCCTAGCGAGGTGCGAACGAAACCGAGTACGATCACGATCCGCGTGAAGCTTGTCATTAACACCAGGATACCCGGCGCAACGCTTAGCACGGTGATTATTAATAGAAGCGATAGAGCGCTCGTGCCGGGCTGATCGCTTCCTTCGCCGCCGATGCTTACGCTGACATTCGGAAGCGGTTCTGCAAAAGCATGCCCATGGAGCAACAGCCCGAGTGCTTGCAGCGCCAAAACCGTTAGTATGATTTTTTTGTTCATTCGTCCAACAACCGATCATTGTGATTTTGATCTCTAAGCAGCTCTTCGACTTTCTGTTTCTGATCCGCTTGCCGCTTCATGCCGTTGCTAAGCAGCTCCTTGAAGGAAACGGTCGATGATGACCATGGTTCCTCGTTCGGCTCGGATGACGGTTGTTTATTGCGGAATTTCCCTAGAAAGTCCGATAGCGCCGGCGGGCTCCACGTTCGGCTCGCCTGCTGCTCGATGGCCTCCATGATGGCTGCGGCGGCTTCGGGATCCACGATCTTGTCGAGCAGCGTGATGTCCTCGCCGACTCCGACAACATAGATGCGGCCCGAGAGCTCCACAACTTGAAGCGATTTGTTCTGACCGAGCGGAATGCCACCGAGCGAGCGAAGCGATCTCGTGGTGCCCCAACCGCGGTTGCGGCTGGCCAGCCACTTAATCAGCAGAACAATCAGTCCGATGACAATCAGGAGCGCGACGATGACCCAGATCAGATAGCCGATGCCTGCACCGACCTCCGGTTTGCCTTCGTCATTGCCGCCCGCTGCCGATGCAAGACTTGCTGTCGTTAGCCAGCCGAAGACCGCTAGTCCAGCAAGTCGATATACGTTCAAAGCTTTCATCCTCTTAACCTAGCGTTTTCTTAATCGCTTCAATGACGCGGTCAGCTTGAAAAGGCTTCACGATGAAGTCTTTGGCACCGGCTTGAATCGCATCGATAACCATGGCCTGCTGCCCCATCGCGGAACACATGATGACTTTGGCATTGCCGTCGAGCTTCTTGATCTCTTTAAGTGCGACGATGCCGTCCATCTCCGGCATCGTGATATCCATCGTGATCAGGTCCGGCTTCAATTCTTTATATTTCTCGATTGCTTGCGCGCCGTCCTGAGCTTCCCCTACTACTTCATAGCCGTTCTTTGTCAAAATATCTCGAATCATCATTCTCATAAATGCTGCGTCATCCACGATCAAAATGCGGTTTGCCATTGCTTCTTCCCCCTAAGGTGTTATTGTAACTTTTGGATGCGATCCCATTGGCTCACGATGTCCGTGACACGAACCCCGAAATTCTCATCAATAACGACAACTTCTCCCTTGGCGATCAGCTTGTTATTGACTAAAATATCCACCGGTTCACCTGCCAGCTTGTCCAGCTCAATAATGGAACCTTGCGACAATTCAAGAATATCTTTGATTTGTTTCTGAGTTCTTCCTAATTCTACTGTGACCTTCAACGGTATGTCGAGCAATAAATTCAAATTCGATTCGTCGGGCTGAACGTAAGGCGTGCCTTGGAAATTCGCGAATTGCACAGGCTGCACGTTCACGTTTCGATTCGGCATTCCGCCGAAGGTTTGCGGTCCGCTTTGCGGTGCCGAAGCATATTGCGGCGCCGGTGGCTGCATGTAGGCTGCAGGCGGTGCGGCAGGCGCTGGCGGCGGTGTAGCAGGTGCCGGTGGCGGCGTATGTACAGGAGCTGAAACAACCGGTTCCGCGTATGCGGCTGCAGGCGCGGGCACCTGAACGGCTGCAGGAGCTGCAGCTGCGGCAGGTTCTGACGTTCCGCCCATCAGCGAGTCTACCATTTCTTTCGCGAACGAAATCGGCAGCAGCTGCATGATGGTCGAATCGATCAGATCATCGATCGTCAAACGGAATGAAACTTTGATAAACATATCGTCGGATGGCAGCTTCTCCACGCCTGATCCGTTCGCAACGTCAAGAATGTCGATGCCCGGTGGCGAAATATTGACGAAACGGTTGAAGAGCGTCGACATCGATGTTGCCGAAGACCCCATCATTTGATTCATCGCTTCTTGCACGGCGCTGATATGAATCTCGTTCAGCTCCGAACCTAGCAGCTTTCCTTCGCCGCCGAGCATAAGATCTGCAATTGTCTGCGCATCCTTCGTCTTGATGACGAGCGAGTTGATGCCTTGGAAGCCTTCCACGTAGCTGACGGAGACGGCAACATGCGGTTTCGGGAATTCTTCGTCCAGCTCGTTTCGCTTGATCAACGATACCGTAGGCGTCGTAATATCGACTTTACGGCCGAGCAGCGTCGACAAGGCCGTAGCCGCGCTTCCGAACGTGATGTTTCCGATTTCTCCCAGTGCATCCTGCTCGATCGAGCTGAGGTAGCCATTCAATTCCTGCCCACTGCTGGCCGGCTCCTGCATATCGGATTCATCGGAAGATTGACGCAGCAAGGCATCGATTTCTTCTTGCGATAAGTAATCTTTACTCGTCATACTCTTCGTCCACTCCTTCGGTGAGAACTTCATTGATTTGAACGGCCATGCGATCTTTGACCGACCCGGGACTGCCTGAGAACTTCAGCTTGTCCCCGACTTTAATATCAAGTCCTTGATCGATTGATTTATTCAATGAAATGACATCCCCAATCGCAAGACCCAAAAACTCGCGAATCGAGATGCTGGAGCTTCCCAGCTCGCATACGATCGGCAGCTTCGCCTTGCTAACGCGCTGCTTCAATACTTCTATTTCCTCCGGCGCTCTCGTCTTCTTCTGCGAGACGAACCAATGGTGCACGGACAACCGCGGCATGATCGGTTCAATGACGACATGCGGGATACATAAGTTGATCATACCGGTCGTGTCGCCGATTTTGGTGCTCAAGGAAATGAGTGCGATGGTTTCGTTCGGCGATACGATCTGCATGAACTGCGGATTCGTTTCCAGCGCTTCAAGACGCGGCTTGATATCGATGATCGTTTTCCACGCTTCCTGCAGGCTTTCGAACGTACGGCTGAAAATCCGTTCCATGATCGTCGTTTCGATTTCCGTCAACGTCGTGATTTTGGAAGGAGCCAGCCCTTGGCCGCCCAGCATGCGGTCCACCATGGCATAAGCAATGTTCGGGTGAACTTCGAGCACCATGCGGCCTTCCAGCGGCTCGGCCTCGAAAATGTTCAAAATCGTCATTTTCGGAATGGAGCGGATAAATTCGTCATACGGCAGCTGTTCGACCTGAACGACATTTATTTGAACAAATGTGCGAAGCTGCGCTGAGAAATAAGTGGTCAAGTATCGCGCGAAGTTTTCGTGAATCCGCGTCAAGCTTCGGATATGATCCTTCGAGAAACGAACCGCGCGTTTGAACTCGTACACGCGTATCTTCTTCTGCGTATCTTCCTTCTTCAATTCCTCCGCATCCATCTCACCGGAGGACAACGCAGCGAGCAGCGCGTCAATCTCGTTCTGCGACAAAACATCAACCATTTTTCTCACCCCCTTCAAAGGAATGCGGCATTGTCTAAGATGATTACAGCTTCGTAACGATATAATCCGTTATTTCGACTTTAATGAGTTTGCCGCCTTCCGGCAGCTCAGGATTTATCAAATTAAGCAGTTCTGCGCACAGCTTGTCTTTTCCCTGCGAGCCGTTGATTTCCTCCAGCTTCATGTCAGAAAGCGTACGAATAATGATCGGCTTGATTTGGATGTCCTTGATCTTGTCGAAATCCTTCTTCGTCGACTTCTTATCCAGCTGAAAAGCAAAGCCAAGAACTGCAACGTAATCAGGGTCCACTAAGTTCGTTTGAATCTTCTCGATCGTGCTGGTCAGATCGACGCGTTTATCCGCTGTGAGCTTGACCGCCGTGACGGCTGCCGCATCTTTCTCGGCATTGGCTGCTGTATTCTTCGCGTCGTCGTCCCCCATGACGGAGTTGTACAAAATAACGGCAACGATCGCAATCAGGGTAATAGCGAGCAAAATGGTAATCAACCATGGCAGCATTTTCTTCATTAGGATGTTCCCTCCGTTTGATCACTCTTTAAGGTCGCCGCATAGACGCCGATCGAGCGAAGATAGGACTGTATGGAGGAAATGACGTCGTTTGCTTTCTCCAACACCAGTATTTTCTTACCTGTCGTGAGCGTAATCAAGGTATCAGGCGTTTCTTCGACCAATTCGATAAGCAGCGCGTTGAGATGTACGGTCTTTCCGTTCAAACGCGTCACGGCGATCATAAGCTTCCTCCTTCACCTGGCGGAGAGGCGGCTGGCGCCCCTCCTCGGCTGTTTACCTATCTCTTGAGATTAACGACCTCTTGCAAAATTTCGTCCGAAGTCGTGATGATACGGGAGTTCGCCTGGAAACCGCGCTGCGCGACGATCATTTCCGTGAACTCGGAAGTCAGATCCACGTTGGACATTTCCAATTGACCGGCGATGATGGCGCCTGTTCCCGCTTCCGGATCGCCTGCTGTCGTCAGCGTTATTTCGCCGTCGATGTTTGCGTTAGGCGTCATGCGATACAGATTGCCACCGATCTTCTCGAGGCCGTTCGGATTCGTAACCTTCACGATGCCGAGTTGAATGCCCGTCGCTGTGCTCGTGCCGTCGGCGCCGATCGAGATGATGGAGCCGTCCTGCGAAATCGTAAAGGCTTTGACTTCTGCCGGATCAAGCGTAATCGGTCCGCCGTTGGAATCCAGGACGAACATGCCGTCGCCGTTCACTAGTTGCCCTGCCGCATCCAGCGTAAAGTTGCCGGCGCGAGTCAGGTATGGCGATTCGCCACCGTCGCCGTTCGGCGATACGGCGAAGAATCCGTCGCCGTCGATCCGAACGTCGGTCGGCACGTTCGTCGTCATTGCGCTGCCCGGGGTGTGGATCGTATCGATCGATGCGATTGCGACGCCCAGACCGACTTGCTTCGCGTTCACGCCGCCCGTCGTTCCTTCTTCCGGACGGGTAACGCCGGAAACGGTTTGACTCAGAATATCCTTGAACATGACGCGGCCAGCCTTAAAGCCGACCGTATTTACGTTAGCGATGTTGTTGCCGATTACGTCCAGCTTCGTTTGAAAGCCGCGCATACCGGAAACACCGGAGTACATAGATCTTAACATTCGATTGACAACCTCCTGCGGGTATAAGTCATGGTAACGAATTGCATGCAGCATCGTTCGGCGGAGCCGTTTCCGTCGATCCACGGCTCCCAGCTTCCTATAAGCAGGTCCGGCCGTCGTTACGAAACAATCACTGCACTGTCGATCTGAGTGAATACGTTGCCCTGCATGGCGTTTCCATCCATCGCCGTGACAACGGTCCGGCTTGGTACGTTCACGATCATTGCGATGTCTCGGTACACGACCAGCGAATCCTTCGCGCCTTTGGCGGCGGCTTGGTCGATAGCGTTGCCGATCTTTGCCAAGGCTTCAGGCTTGAGCGTAATGCCGCGCTGAGCGATACGCTGCTCGGCATGCTGGCTGAACTTGAGCACATTGCGATCGAGCACTTCTTTAAAGGAAGCGGAAGCTGCCGATTGTTCCGGTTGAACCGGTTTGCGAAGCTGCGTGGTCGCGGTCAGACTTAGATGTCCGATTTTCATGACGTCATCCATTGTCCGGTTCACCGCCTTCGACTTGCTCGCCGATCGAAACGATGTCTTTCAGGTCGATATCCACATTCCCGACGCGCGCGTATTGCACTTTGTCTTTAATGACGATGGAGTCTACCACGCCATTCTGAGGAATCATCTCTCCGGTCTCGGAGTAGTCGTACCATTGCACGTTTTTGCCGATCATCGTGGAAGCCATTCCCAGATTCTGGCGGAGGGCTGTAAGCTGATCCGACATATTCACGAGCTGCTCGACCGATGAGAACTGCGCCATTTGCGCAATAAAGTCTTTATCCTGCAATGGCTGCATCGGGTCCTGGTTCTGCAGCTGGGTTACGAGGATGCGCAGAAAATCATCCTTACCCATGGAAGTATCCTCGGGTTTATTGGCCGCTGCCTGTACGTTGCTGGCGCTGTAATAAGGCCATACATTGGTGGTCGAAACGCGATCTGCCATGTAATCTCGTCACCTCCGTTCAATGGAATCCTTGTACCTTGCTGGGCTTCAGCTAGGCAATGGTATGAATGCCCCGGCCAAGACCCAAGTCTCGGTCAGCGGCTTGCTGAGCGGAGAGTTCTTCCACGTCCGCAAAATCGATTTCGCCTATCGTATCGTCATCCGACTTATTCCGCTTCGCGGAGCCTTGCTGTTGTCCTTGGGCGCCTTGGCGGTCCTGGAACAGGTTCGGCTGCACCGCTGTTTGGGATACGACCAGCTTATCTACCTGCAGGCCTTGCGACTGAAGCGCGGAACGCAATTGCGCCATTTGGTTCTCCAGCATATCCTTAGCAGTCACGGTGTCCGTGACGAATGACGCGGTCAGCGTTCCGTTATGAACGGAAATGTTCACGTTGACCTGACCCAAATGCTCCGGATACAGCGTAAGCTGAGCTTGAGAAATGCCGCCCGCCGTAGATACGTTAAACTGCTTGACGACCATGCCTTGGATTGTCGATGCGAACTGCTGCACCGGCACCGGCTGTGCGATAACCGGCTTGGTAGCCGTCGCCAGCTGACGCTGGAAATCCAAGTTGACTGCCCCTGGCTGCAAAGTCAGGTCATTCGAATCGGCAGCAAGCTCAGTTAGCGATGTCTCGGCTGTTTCCTTCTCCGGTTTCTGAACGACGTTCAGCACGCCTACATGAAGGAGCTGATGAGCCATTCGCTTCAGATGAGAGTTCGCCTGAGGCGCAGTCAGAAGGGCAAGCATGGAATCGATGCTATCGACTGCGGCCGCTTGATTAGGCGCCGCGACTGCGGCAGTTGACGATTCCGGCTTCTTGCCGCTAAGCAATTGATCAATCGAAGTCAACTGTTTGCTAATCTGCGACAGCTGATCGCGGTTAACCGTCAGGCCCTTCTGATCTTTCAGCATGGCTTTCAGATCAACTAGCGCTTCCTGCAGTCCTGACTTCAGAGCATTCATTTCCTCGAGATTGACGACTGCCGCTTGCCCTTGTTCCTGTGCCGCGGTCTCAGTCACGATCGCACTCGGCTGCTGCTGCAGCGCCGGTATGCCTGCCATTGAACTAAGCAGCATATCGAGCTGCTGAAGCGCGGCAGCCAAATCGTTTTCCGTCGTCGTTTGGGCCAGATCCTCGGTATCGGCATTTCCCAGCTTCGCGATCAACGCTTCAATGGCACTCAATAAATCTGCCGTGGACACATGTTCGCCAAGCAGTGAAGTTGTTGCCGACTGGTTGGATACGCCGCTCGCAGGAGCCGTAGCATCGCTGTTTGCTTGAGCGGTCGTTTCTTTCCCTTGCGTGCCGGCAATCGTTTGATTGAAGGTTTGATTGAATTTGCCGTTATCCGTACCTTTCGTTGAAGCAGCGCTCGAGGCGGCAGGAGCCGGGCTAGGTGAAGCCGTCGTAATCGGCATTTGCATGTATTTCACCTCCTTTCCCCTGAAGGCAGCACATCATGTTTCATGCATCATTTCTTTATTTGCCAACCATCAGCTTGGAAACCAATTGAGCGGTGATGGCTTTATTCGCCGACGACATTTCGGCAAGGATCTTGGAGCGGGCCGCATCGTCCACGGCGTTCAAAATCCGAAGCACCTTGCTCGGACTTACATCCGACATCTTGAGCAGCAGGTCAGCGGCGGCTGCCGGGTCCATTTTGGAGAACGTCGAATTTAATTGCGCCGCGCTCAGTACCGCCTCCGATTGCGTAGTCGCCGTTTGCTGCTTATTGATTCGGGCTTGCAGCGCCGCGATTTGGCGATCTTTCGCCGTCTTTGTGTCTTTGAGCAGAACGGATGCGTCCGCCGCTTTCTTCGGATTCATCTTCTCGAGAATGACCGCCCGATCTTCCGGTCTCATCGCATCCAGCACGAGTACCGCTTCCGCCGTCTCCATGCTTTCCAGAATCGGTGCCGCCTTGCTTGGCGTCATGCTCATGTACATCGAAGCCAGCTCGCCAATTTTGCTTTGGTAGGCGGCATCGCTCAGTTGTTGCTCCGCGTTAGCCTGCTTGAGCTGCTCCATTTGCTGCTGAAGATCCTTAACGGTCTTCGTGAGCGCCGTCTTCTCTTCGACCGTTTTGCCGAGCTCCGATTCTTTCGCGGTCAACTGTGCTTGCAATTCTGCAATCTTGGCCGACGTATTAGCGGACTTAATTGAATCTTCATTTACGGTCTGTCCGTCCTTCACTGACGGTTCGGGCAGAATCCGGTTCAAGACGGGAATGTCATTCCCGATCTCCAGCGCTTTGTTGCGCAGATTAATATTGAATATGGTCACGAGCACGCCGAGCAATATTAAGGTAAATAAAATCGGCGTTACGAAAAACATGAATCTCTCGAACCCGCTGTAGCTTTGCTTTTCCATTTCCACATCCGCCAAAATAAGTCCCTCCCTCGGGCTATGGCTCCCGATTCGCAAAGCCGCTTGTCAGTTATGGAGCTGCATACATGAACCTGACGGTTGCCAGTTCATCCAGCTCGTTCTGTTCTTTTGTCATCCTATCGGCTTGGAACCGCCGCAAGGCATTCTCTTTTGTCTTGAGCCATACCTTCTCGTCCATCATGCGATCGGACAAGAAGCGTCTTCCTTCTTCAACGGCCGACTCCGCCTTCTTCACATCGCGCAGCTTGCGCAGGATGCCGTCATCCAAGAAATCGATATAACTTTGCATCGTCAATATGGCCGATAGCGAGACCGCTTGGCGCGAAGCATGCTGAAGCTTCTCGCACCACAAAGCGCGTTCCTCTTGAAGCTTCTGCAGACTCGACTCTTCCTGGGACAGCTTGCCTACAACCACGGAGAGCTGCCACTCAGCCTGCGATTTCTCGCTTGTCTTCAAATCTACGATCTTCTGATAGGCGTATTGAAATCGAGCCATGAATCAGTGTCAACTCCCGGGATTAGGATGGAAATCATGGATAAGCTGGTCGCGCGACGCTTCATAACCGACCTTCTCGGTCGTCTTTTGACGTGTAAACGCCTGAATCGATTCATTAGATTCGATGGCCTGATCAATTTTTTCGTTCGAACCCCTCTGGTACGCCCCTATATTGATCAGGTCTTCCGAATCTTTATAGATAGCGAGCAATCGCTTCAGCTCATTCGCCGCATCCTGCTGCTCTTCCGGCACGATTTCCTTCATGACGCGGCTAATGGAAGCCAACACGTCGATCGCAGGAAAATGTCCCTTGTGCGCCAATGCCCGGCTTAGCACGATATGTCCGTCCAAGATGCCGCGGACCGCATCCGCGATCGGCTCGTTCATATCGTCCCCGTCGACGAGCACCGTGTAGAAGGCGGTAATCGTGCCTTTCTGCCCTGTCCCTGCCCGCTCCAGAAGTTTAGGCAGCGCGGCAAACACGGATGGCGTGTAACCGCGGGTAGCCGGCGGTTCGCCGATGGCAAGTCCGACTTCGCGCAAAGCCATTGCGTACCGGGTTACGGAATCCATCATCAGCATGACGTTCATGCCGCGGTCTCGAAAATATTCGGCGATCGTTGTCGCGATCAAAGCGCCTTTGATTCGAATGAGCGCCGGTTGATCCGATGTCGCTACGATAACGACGGAACGCGCCAGTCCTTCCGGACCGAGATCCTTCTCGATGAATTCCAGCACCTCTCGTCCGCGTTCGCCGATCAGTGCGATGACGTTCACATCGGCAGATGTGTTGCGTGCAACCATGCCAAGCAAGGTACTCTTGCCGACGCCCGATCCCGCGAAAATGCCGACGCGTTGTCCACGGCCTACGGTTAGCAGACCGTCTATCGCACGTACGCCAATGCTGAGCGGCTCCTTGACCCTCGGTCTCGACAGCGGATTGCTGGGCTGATTGTGCGTCGAATGATGCGGCATGCGGCTGGAGATGTACGAACCGTCCAGCGGTTGTCCCAATCCGTCGAGCACTTTGCCGAGCAGCTCCGTGCCGACTTGAACGCTGAGCGGCTTCCCGGTACCGACTACGTCGCAGCCTGGTCCGATCGATTGAAGCTCTCCGAGCGGCATGAGAATGACTTTGTTATCCCGGAATCCGACGACCTCCGCCTTCAGCGGCTTAGTCGACTTCGCAGGATAGATGAGACAAACGTCGCCAATGCTGGCATCCGGACCTTCCGATTCAACCGTCAGTCCGATGACCTGCGTAACCTTGCCGTTCACGCGCACGGGATCAATGGGTCTTAAGTGCTCGATGTACCGTTCGGGATCCAGTCGATTAGCTTTCATCCTCGACGCCTCGTTCCTCGGCTTGCAGAGCAAGCTGGATCAGCTCCCGCTTGATTTCGGACAGCTGGGTATCGATGCGGGCATCGATGCTTCCGAACGAAGAGCGAATGACGCAGCCGAAAGATTTGACGGTTACATCCGGCACGATTTGAAGCTCGGCCTGCGAATCGATGGCAAGCGACAACTCTTCGCGCGCGGCCTGTACATAGGCGAGCTGCCCGGGCGATACGCATAAGGTAATCACGCCTTGCTCGCGGCGCCTTTCCAATGCTTTGCGAACGATATCGAGCGACCATTGCGGGTCGATGGTCAATTGCTTTTGAATGATTTTCTCGGCAATTGCCGTACTGAGCGCGACAACGAACGGTTCGGCTTCTTGGATAATTTGTTCCTTCGTTTCGAAGGAGGAATCAAGAATCGCTCTTGCTTCCGTCAGCATGGTCTCCCATTCCGCATGCACATGGGCCTCGGCCTTGTCCTTGCCTTCTTGGAAGCCTAGCTGATAACCATCCTGGCGAATCCGCTCCAACGTCTCGTCATCCTGCAGGCGGCGTTCCAGCCACCATTGGTCGATCTGAGCTTGGGCATCGGCATACATGGCTTCGATTTGCTCGCCGGTTTCTTGAATGCGCTGATTCGCAAAGTGCTCGGCGTCATCCAAGATTTGATCCCGCAGCGACATTGTCTCTTCGCTCGGACCAGACGGTTCTTCCTGCTCGGGAGCAGGCTTCACATAGCGGTTGTACCATTCTAGCCGTTTTAAATCTTCGACCGAGATGACATCGGAAGATTTATACAACTTAGACAATGATATCATCCCCTCCGCCGCGGGCGATGATGATCTCGCCGGACTCTTCCAGTCTGCGGATCGTCGCTACGATGCGGGTTTGAGCTTCTTCGACGTCACGCAGCCGAACGGGGCCCATGTATTCCATTTCTTCTTTGAACGTTTCGGCCATCCGTTTGGACATGTTGCGGAAGATCGCTTCCCGCACCTCTTCGCTGGCCACTTTGAGGGCAAGCTGCAGGTCGGCATTCTCGATGTCGCGAATGATGCGTTGGATGGAACGGTTGTCGAGATTGACGATATCCTCGAAGACGAACATCCGTTTCTTGATTTCTTCCGCCAATTCGGGATCTTGAATTTCCAAGGCATCCAGAATGGTACGTTCCGTTCCGCGGTCGACGCCGTTCAAAATTTGAACGATTGATTCAATACCGCCCGCGCTGGTGTAATCTTGAGTAACGGTTGCGGACAGCTTCTGTTCGAGCACGCGTTCCACGTAAGAAATGACTTCAGGCGACGTGCTGTCCATCAATGCGACGCGACGAGCAACCTCGGCCTGCTTTTCTTGCGGGAGCGAAGATAGAATCTGTGACGCTTGCTCCGCTTGCAGATAAGAGAGCACAAGCGCGATCGTTTGCGAGTTTTCGTTCTGAATAAAGTTCAAAATTTGCGCAGCATCGGCTTTGCGCGCGAAATCGAACGGACGAACCTGCAGGTTCGCTGTCAAGCGGCCGATAACTTCCATCGCCTTCTGCTCGCCGAGCGCTTTTTCCAGAATTTCGCGGGCATAGGTGATACCGCCTTGCGAGATGTATTCCTGCGCCACGCAGATTTGATGGAATTCGTTCAAAATCGTTTCCTTGTCAATCGTATCCACCTTGCGCACATTCGCAATTTCGAGCGTCAACTGTTCGATTTCTTCATCTCTTAAATGCTTGAAGATCTGAGCGGAAACTTCAGGACCTAACGAAATTAACAAAATGGCTGCTTTCTGACGACCGCTAAATCCCTGTAACTTTGCCATTCCAGCCACCTCTATTCATCGACGAGCCAAGTCCGGAGTAAATTAACGAACTCTTCCGGCTTACGCTTGGCCAGTGTTTCAAGCTGCTTGCGAACTTGACTTTCGTTTTGAACGCTGTCCAAATCGATTGTCGGATACTCCACTTTTCCGGGAACTGCAGCCATTTCCTCGGCCAATGCAGCTTGTTTTCTGCGGCGGACGACGACATAGCCTAGACCGCCGATCAGTGCCAGTGCCGCTAAACCGATGCCTGCTAGCCAGCCCGTGGACAATGCCGAAGATGAGGAAGCACCGCCATTGTCGATAAAACTTTGCGCCATGATCGAAACCTTTTTCTCGATCAGCGCGTCATTATTTACGTCCTGTCCCGACTCAACCAGCTGGGACCGGACAAGAGAAGCAACCATATTGCCCATCTCTGTTTTTGCGTCGGCGCTCAGTTTTGATTTTTCTACGCCGATACTAATAGAGAGATCTTTGATTACATATGGACCGGACTCGATTTGAACATTGTTCTTGTTGTAATCGTAGTTTGTCGTCCGATCGCTCTCTTCCGAACTACCACCCGAGCTGCTGTCGGTAGCTTCGTAGCCTGGAACGTCGGTTTCTCCCGTTCCCGCAACGCCGCCTGCTCCCGAGCTTGCGCCGGTCGCGGATTTGTTCGTCGAGGATTCGCTGACGACGATGCCGTGGTTATTGTTGTCTTCCAGCGGCGAAACCAGCTGTTGTTCCGATTTCTTCTTATCGAAGTTGATGGAGCTGGACACGCTAACGACCAAATTGTCCATCCCTACCATTGGACCTAGAAACGTTTGGATTTTCTGTTTGATATCATTTTCGTACTTGCGCTGCACTTGATAATGCGTCTCAAGCAGATCGCCGCCAATGCCACTGCCTCCAACTTCACTTGAAGCGAGCAGCTCGCCCTCGGGGCTGGAAATCGTAATGTTTTCCGGTTTAATGTTAGGAACCGATGTTTTTACGAGATTGTAGTAGCCGTCGACTTCCTTCTGTGTCGGGCGGTAGCCTGGGCGCATGGTGATCATGATCGAGGCGGAAGCCTGCTCTTTCTCTTCCGTTGTCATGAACGGCGTCGATTCCGGCAGATTCACCAGTACGTTCGACTTCTGAACGCCTTGCATATCATTCAGCAAACGCTGAATTTCCCCGTTTAACGCGCTTCTGTATTTCACGTCAAACTCACGATCCGTCGAACCGAACATCGAAGAGCTGTCATTGAAGGATTCAAAGCCGATCGAACCGTTACGAATAATGCCTTGCGAGCCTGCTTCCACCTTTACGCGAGCGGCATCTGCCGTCGGTACCGATATCGTTTGTCCCGCATCCGACAGCTTGTACGGAATTTTGCTTGAATCCAAATACTCCATGACTGCCGCTGCATCCGTGCTATCCAAATCGCGAAAAGCAACCTCGTAATTCGTCTTCGAGAACAGAAGCGTCAACAAAATGATCGTCAAGATAAGAATGGCGGCTGAAGCACCTAGCCAAATTTTCTGTTTCTTCTCCAATACTCTCCAATACTGAGCGGTCTTCGCTCGATATTGGGCAAATTTCTCGTTCACGATTCCACCTCACTGTTAGCTTCCAATGCTTGTTGAAATGCCATTAGAGTTGCATCCGCATAATCTCCTGATAAGCCTCTATCACTTTGTTGCGGACTTGTGAGGTAAGCTGCAATCCGAGCTCTGCTTGTTCGCTTGCAATCATGACTTGCGATACGTCTACATTGCCGAGCAGATATTGATCGTTCATGGTATGTACGTTTTGTTCTTGGGCACTGACGCCGTCGAGTGCATTTTGAAGGAAATCACCGAACGTTTTTGTAAGATCCGCCGGTGTTGAGGAAATGCCGGGGGTGTTGGTTTGGATAGGCTTAAGAAATTGTGACTGCACGGTGTTAAGCGTCATGGGGTTAATCAAGGGTATCCCTCCGCGTTATCTCTGTTTATTTGCCGATTTCTAGCGCTTTGACAAACATACCTTTCGTGGCGTTGAGCGCAGTCACGTTCGCTTCGTAGGAACGGGAAGCTGAGATCATATCCACCATTTCCTTCAACACGTCCACATTAGGCATTTTTACATACCCATTCTCATCGGCATCCGGATGTGTCGGATTGTATACGAGCTTCGAAGGCGTGGAGTCTTCCATGATTTTCGTTGCTTTCACGCCAGGCGTGCTGCCGGACCCGTTCATTTGACCGTTCAACGTATCGGCAAACGATTGAGCGCCCGGTTCAAGCACGACCATTTTGCGTTTGTAAGGCTCATAGCGTCCGTTCACAAAGGAGGCTCTTGTCGTTTCTGCATTCGCAATGTTCGAAGAAATGACATCCATCCGTAGACGCTGGGCCGTCAGCGCGGAGGCGCTGGCATCAAACCCGCTCGTCAGTCTCATCATCAGCTTCTCCCTTCGATCCCGATGCGCATCATTTTCACATCGTGGTTAATTTGCTGCACGTAGAAATTGTAATTCAACTGATTTTTGGCAAGCAGCGACATCTCGCGATCGATATCCACGTTATTGACGTCGTTGTTCATGACGCTAGTTTCATTCGTAACGATCTGAGCCTGCGGCACGGTGCCCGAAGATCCGATGGGAATATGTCTTGCATCCGTCCGCTTACCGGCTATTTGAAACCTCCCGGATCCCATGCTTTGCTCTAGCAGCTGCTCAAATACGACCTCGGAACGCTTGAATTTTGGCGTATCTACATTGGCAATATTGTTGGAAATGACACGTTGACGCATTTCCGCAGCATTTAAGGCGCCCTGCATTCGACCGAATTCCGGGCCATTCAACAAATTCACTGAAAAACCCCGCTTTCATCGTCTGATATTTGAGTAATTCAACAAAATACTTACCATATCCTTCTTTTTTCGACAAAGAAAAATGAAAATTATGAGAAACTCTTGTCGAAGATTACGACAACCTAATCTTCCTCAACTTCCTAATTTATTACAATAAGAAAAAAGCCCTATCTTTGTCGAAGATAGGACCAAAAAACAGGCTATTTGTACTGGTTTTTGAATGGATTTTGTAATAATGAGTGGGAAAGCTAGCTTTTATTCTTTTTGAGCTCCTGAAGGAGCTGGGTATTCAAGATTCGGATATAGGTCCCTTTCATGCCCAAGGACCTCGTTTCGATGACGCCGGCACTCTCGAGCTTGCGGAGCGCGTTGACAATGACAGAACGGGTAATCCCCACCCGATCCGCGATTTTGGAAGCTACCAATAGCCCCTCTTTCCCGTCAAGCTCATCGAAAATATGCTCGACCGCTTCCAGCTCGCTGAAGGACAAGGAGCCTACCGCTACCGCTACGACGGTTCTGCTTCTAGCTTCATGCTCGATCTCTTCCGCCCGTTCACGCAATATTTCCATACCGACGATCGTGCTTCCGTATTCAGCCAAAATCAATTCATCGTCACCGAACGACTCCGAGCTTCTTAATAGAATAAGCGTTCCCAGGCGGTCCCTGCCGCCTACGATCGGCACGACGGTCATTATATCCGGCGCGGCCATCATCGGAAACGACTCCGCTATGCCGATGTCCGGCTTCACATTCGTCGCCGTCTCTTGCATGCTCATAAAGCGTTCATTGCTCTCAGGAGAAAAACGAAGATCGCCCGGCGCCAGCGCGCGGAGCTGCTCGTGTTGATATGGCCCCGCTGCAGCGCACCCCAGTACCTTTCCTCTACGGCTGACGACGAATACGTCTGCCTGAATCGTGGTACACAGGACCTCCGCCATCTCCCGGAAACTGAGCGCTCCGCCGGCCGCTCGTTGCAGCAGCCGGTTGAGCGTTCTTGTTTTTGCCAATAAAATCATTGCTGTATGCCCCCTACTTTCCCTGTCCGTTCCTTAAAGTATATATTGACTCAGATCGCGATTTTTCGCAATATTGCCAAGCTTCTCCCGCACGTATTCCGGCGTGATGGTCAAATGCTCAAGCGACAGCTCCGGCGCCTCGAAGGATAGATCCTCAAGCAGCTTCTCCAAAATGGTATGCAGCCGCCTTGCACCGATGTTCTCCGTATTCTTGTTCACTTCCGCCGCGATCGAGGCGAGCTCGAGGACCGCATCGTCCGAGAACGTAATCGTAATGCCCTCGGTTTCCAATAGTGCCGTATATTGTTTGGTTAGCGCGTTTTTCGGTTCAGTAAGAATCTTCACAAAATCATCAAGACTTAAGTTCGTTAATTCGACACGAATTGGGAAACGTCCCTGCAATTCCGGTATCAAGTCGGACGGCTTCGCCATATGGAACGCGCCGGCAGCAATAAACAATACATAGTCCGTTTTGACCGGACCATATTTAGTCATCACCGTCGAGCCTTCTACAATAGGCAAAATGTCCCGTTGTACACCCTCGCGTGAGACGTCAGGCCCAGATCCGCGTGAAGAACTGGCTATTTTATCGATTTCATCAATAAAGATGATGCCCGATTGTTCCGCCCGGCTGACGGACTCCGCGATGACATCATCCATATCAATCAGCTTGTTGGCCTCTTCTTGGATGAGCGCTTTACGCGCTTCTTTAACCGGCAGCTTGCGCTTCTTCGATTTCTTCGGCATCAACTGACCGAACAGCTCCTGCATATTCGCCCCCATGCCCATACCCTCGTTGCCTTGTCCCGAAAGCATATCCAGCATGTTCGGCGAATTATCTTCAACTTCGATCTCGATAATCTCGTTCTCCAGCTTGCCGGCAGCGAGCTGCTCTTTCACCTGCTTACGCCGTTCGATGACCGACGTACTCTCTGTCGGTTCCGCTTCCGGCTCTTTCTCAGAGCTGCTGGAATTGCCGAATAACATTTCCAGCGGATTCTTCGATGACTTGGCTTTCACGGACGATGGAACGAGCAGCGTGACGATTCGATCGTTCGCCAACGCCTCAGCTTTGTCCTTCACCTTCTCCGTCTTCTCCAGCTTCACCATTCGAATCGCCGTCTCCACAAGATCCCGGACCATGGATTCGACATCGCGACCGACGTAACCGACTTCCGTAAACTTCGTCGCTTCTACCTTAACGAACGGTGCATTGACAAGCTTAGCCAGTCTCCTCGCGATTTCGGTTTTTCCGACGCCGGTCGGTCCAATCATCAAAATGTTTTTAGGGACGATCTCGTCGCGGAGCGCCTCATCTAGACGTCCCCTGCGATAGCGATTGCGGAGCGCTACTGCAACGGAACGCTTGGCCGGCTTCTGTCCAACGATATATTTATCGAGCTCCGTCACGATTTGTCTCGGTGTCAATGCTTCGTTTGGCATCCTTACCCCTCCAATTCGGTCCTTGTACGACTAGCATACTATTCGATCCATTAATGGCTAGCAGTCTATTCGATTTCTTCCACGATAATATTTCGATTGGTAAACACGCATATGTCCGCAGCGATTTCGAGCGCTGATTTGACCATATCCTTCGCTTCCATATGCGGCGCATGCTGACGAACAGCGCGGGCCGCCGCAAGCGCAAAGCTGCCTCCGGAGCCGATAGCAAGAATGCCGTCGTCCGGTTCGATGATTTCCCCGCCGCCCGATATAAGAAGCAGGCCCGTAGCGTCCATGACGATCATCATCGCCTCCAGCTTGCGCAGAACGCGGTCGGAACGCCAATCCTTGGCAAGCTCGACGGCAGCACGCTGCAAATTGCCGTGATGCTCTTCCAGCTTGCCTTCGAACTTCTCAAATAAGGCAATCGCATCGGCTACGGATCCAGCAAACCCCGCAATGACCTGCCCCCGGTATAGACGCCGAACTTTCTTGGCGTGATGTTTCATTACCATACTGTTGCCGAACGTTACTTGCCCGTCGCCGGCGATAGCCCCTTTTCCGTTATGCCGTACCGCGCATATGGTCGTTGCATGGAACTCCATGTTCATCGTAATGCCTCCTTCGATAATCGAGTCGAGCGTAGAAGGTACTTTGTCGATCATTGCTTCTATTCGTAAGAATAGCTTGAGTTTTGAAAAAATTTCAAATAAAAGGAAACAGCGGCCGCTGTTCGCTCCTTGCTGCCGCTGTCGCTATTCTGTCGCTAATCCAGGAGTTGCTTATTAATACTACTCCTGCAGAGCTTCTTGTACTGTCCCGTCTCCGGCTAAATGCGTTTCTTGGAATCGTGCCAGCTGCTCGAGCGCCCGGTTCGCAATCGCGTCATTTTTGTCCTTCTTGCTGCGCATACGCTTCTCAAGCGGCGGGAACAGGCCGAAGTTGGCATTCATCGGCTGGAAGTGCTTGAAATCCGCCGTCGTGATATATTGCGCCATACTGCCAAGCGTCGTATCCGCAGGGAAGACGATCGGCTCCAAGCCCTTGGCAAGCCGACCGGCATTAATACCGGCGATGAGACCCGAGGCCGCCGACTCTACATATCCTTCAACGCCGGTCATTTGGCCTGCAAAAAACAGGTTTTCCCGGTTGTTAGCTTGATAAGTAGGTTTGAGCAGCTTCGGCGAATTGATGAAGGTATTGCGGTGCATAACACCGAAGCGAACGAATTCCGCATTCTCGAGCCCCGGAATCAATCCCAGCACCCGCTTCTGCTCGCCCCATTTAAGATGGGTCTGAAAGCCTACCAAGTTGTATAAAGTACCCGCCGCATTATCCTGACGCAATTGCACCACTGCATGCGGAAGCTTGCCCGTGTGCGGGTTAATAAGTCCGACAGGCTTCATCGGTCCGAACAGCGCCGTTTGCTTGCCGCGGCTTGCCATGACTTCGATCGGCATGCAGCCTTCGAAATACTGTTCTTTCTCGAATTCCTTCACTTCGGCCGTTTCCGCGGTTATCAGTGCTTCATGGAAACGGTCAAATTCCTCTTCGGTCATCGGACAATTCAAGTAAGCCGCTTCACCCTTATCGTAACGGGATGCCAAATACACCTTCGACATGTCGATGGAGTCTTTCTCTACGATCGGCGCAGCCGCATCATAGAAATAGAAGTATTCCTCGCCGAGCAGCGATTGAATTTGGGCCGACAGACGCGGAGCAGTCAGAGGACCAGTGGCAATAAGTACGATCCCCTCCGTTGGAATCTCCGTGATTTCTTCCATTCGAACGTCGATGAGCGGATGCTCTTTCAAAGTCCTTGTGATATCGCCGGAAAACCCTTCACGGTCTACGGCGAGCGCGCCGCCGGCCGGAACGGCATTGCGGTCCGCGCTGTCCATGATCAGGGAGTTCATTCGACGCATTTCTTCCTTGAGTACCCCAACCGCATTGGTCAGTCCGTTCGCGCGTAAACTGTTACTGCACACGAGCTCCGCAAATTGATTTGTATGGTGAGCCGGCGTTTTCGTAGCCGGCCGCATTTCATAGAGAGTCACCGGAACGCCCTGCGAGGCGATTTGCCATGCGGCCTCGCTTCCAGCAAGGCCTGCTCCGATGACGGTTACACGTTGTATATCTGACACTGCGCTTACCTTCCTTTCACTTCAGAGCCCCGCTTACAAATCTGCGGATTCCGGCTCGTCGAGCACTTCTTCGTTATGTTCACATTGCGTGCAGGCGAGCTTCACGCCGCTCCGATTGCGCTTCTCTACCATCAAGCCGCCGCAGTTCGGGCAAGGCTTGGCGGACGGCTTATCCCAAGACACATAATCGCAGCCCGGATATTGATCGCATCCGTAGAAATACCGGCCTTTTTTGCTCCGGCGCTCAATAATCTTTCCTTCTTTGCATTTGGGACAAGTAACGCCGATATCCTTGACGATCGGTTTGGTATTCCTGCAGTCCGGGAATCCGGAGCATGCGAGGAACTTGCCGAACCGGCCCATTTTGAAGACCAAATGCCGTCCGCATTTCTCGCAGATTTCATCCGAAATCTCATCCTGCAGCTCGACTTCTTTCATTTCCTCTTCGGCGACTTCAAGGCGCTTCTCGAACGATTCGTAGAAGTTGCCGAGTACGCGTACCCAGTCTTCTTTGCCGTCTTCGACATGGTCGAGGTCTTCTTCCATATGAGCGGTAAATTCCGCATCCAGTATTTCGGGGAAGAACTCTTCCATCATTTGAATGACAAGGTCGCCGAGCTCTGTAGGGATGAACTTCTTCTCTTCCATCGCCACATAACCGCGCTTCTGAATCGTCTCGAGCGTCGGCGCATACGTACTTGGGCGACCGATTCCGATTTCCTCCATCATGCGCACAAGGCGAGCTTCCGAATAACGAGGCGGCGGCTGTGTAAAGTGCTGCTTAGGTTCCACGGATTCCGCTTCGAGCGACTCTTCAACAGCCAAAGGCGGGAGAAATTTCTCTTCGTCCGTCGTGCCGTCATCATTGCCTTCGACGTAGATTTTCATAAACCCTTGAAACTTGACCTTCGAACCAACGGCTCTGAATACGGCTCCATTGCCGACTCCAAAATCAACCGACATCGTGTCCAGAACGGCGGAAGACATTTGGCTGGCAATGAATCGTTCCCAGACGAGTTTATAAAGTCTGAATTGATCCCTGCTCAGATACTCCTTCATGGAGTCGGGATCGCGCAGCACGGAAGTTGGCCGCACGGCTTCATGGGCGTCCTGAGCGTTGCTGTTCTTCTTCGCATACACGCGAGGCTGTTCAGGGAAGAAGGACGGGCCGTACTTCTCTTCGATGTAACCCTTGGCTTCTTCCTGTGCGATCGGCGAAATACGCGTCGAATCCGTTCTCATGTATGTAATGAGACCGACGGTGCCTTCTTTACCAAGTTCGACGCCTTCATAAAGCTGCTGAGCCACGGACATTGTTTTTGAAGCGCGATACCCTAGTTTTCTCGCAGCTTCCTGCTGCAAGGAGCTTGTCGTGAACGGAGCCGCCGGATTACGCAGACGTTCTTTCTCCTTCACTTCGTTGACCGTAAAAGGCGACGAGCCCATTGCATCGAGCACCGTCTGCATAGCCGCTTCGTTGCCAAGGTCGATCTTCTCGCCGTTTAACGAATAGAACTTCGCTTCGAACGTTGCCGAGCCTTTCTTCAGCAGCGCGGTAATGCTCCAATATTCTTCGGGCACGAATGCGTCGATCTCGTTCTCCCGATCGATGATAAGCTTTACTGCTACCGATTGAACGCGTCCGGCAGACAGACCTTTTTTGACTTTCTTCCATAATAATGGACTGATTTTGTACCCGACGAGACGATCGAGAATCCGTCTCGCCTGCTGGGCGTTCACCAAATCCATGTTAATCGGCCGCGGTGTCTTGAACGCATCCTTGACCGCCTGCTTCGTAATTTCATTAAATACGACACGGCAGGTATCGCCTTCGTCGATTTCGAGGTAGTGCGCCAGATGCCAGGCGATCGCTTCTCCTTCGCGATCCGGGTCAGCTGCGAGATAAACTTTTTTCACTTTTTTGCTTGCGTCCTTTAATTCTTTAAGGACGCTGCCTTTTCCACGAATCGTAATATATTTGGGATGAAAATCATTTTCCACTTCTACGCCAATCTGGCTCTTGGGCAAATCTCGAATATGGCCCATCGATGCTTTTACGATGAACTTGCTGCCAAGGTATTTGCCTATCGTTTTCGCCTTTGCCGGCGATTCTACAATGACAAGTGAATCCGCCATAGCTGCGCCCTCCTCTCCACTGCTTTTTGTTACAATACACTATATATGGAACCGGGATGTTGTTCAATCTTCCGTTTTATAGTTAAATTTATCAGAACTGAATGCAAAAGTCCAAACGGAAAGGATGTAAGCTCATGTAATTCGTCCGTTGTACGTGCTTCATCCTGCAAAAGACGGTAAATGATTGCTTCTTGTTCAGTAAGCGAGATATCGGTCCCGCTTGCTGAACTCGATCGCTCTGGACCGGTTGAATTGAGGAAATCAAACCGTCCTTCGTACTCTTCAAGTATATCCCCGCATGTGCCGACAAGCTTGGCTCCCTGTCGGATGAGCCCGTTCGTTCCTGCGCTCTTCGGTGAAGAAACGGGCCCAGGTACCGCAAATACGTCGCGAGACATTTCCAACGCCTGATCGGCCGTAATCAGTGAGCCGCTACGTTCAGCAGCTTCTACCACAACCGTGCCTAATGAAAGACCGGCAATGATGCGGTTTCGAAGCGGAAACAGGCCGGGATGGAAAGGCGTTCCAGGCGGAACCTCGGACAGAATCAGTCCCTGAATGGCTATCCTGTCATAAAGAAAGCGATTCTCTGCGGGATATACGCGTTCTACCGGCGTCCCCAGGACAGCAATCGTACTTCCATGTCCGTTCAACGCTCCTTCATGCGCCATCGCGTCTACACCCCTTGCAAGCCCGCTAACGACGGTAATACCCCTCTCCGACAGCTGCCGACCGAGCAATGAAGCTGTCTTCCTTCCATAAGAAGTCGGATTTCTCGTGCCGACGATCGCTATCGAATGTCTATGCAAGAGATCCAGACGACCGATCGCATAGAGTACCCAAGGCGGCTGAGGCGATTGTCTCAGCAAATCCGGATAAGCTTCATCGAAGTAGGTAATGATCGTCACGCCCTTCAACGAGGCAGCTTGCTGCCTCACTAAAGGATCTATCGTGGAAAACGCATTCGCTAATGCTCTTGCCTGCTCGGGTTTCAATCCAACCGAAGATACCCAAGCTTCCGGGGTGTACCGTTCAAACGCAGTCCATTGACCGCATTCGACGGCCTTTCGAATCGACTGCCAGCCAATTCCCAGCGTTTCGTGCAGCGTAATAAGCGCATCATTTCTCTTCTTCGGCTCCATCATCATTTAGTCCCCTTTTGACAAGGACCCGCATCCTATTGTGCTTGAGCAGCACACAGAATGCAAGTCATTTTAAATTTGAGATAAAAAAAAGCAACCTTCCCACCCCCGAGAAGGGAGTTGGAAAGGTTGCTTACCTTTAATACTAACTTATGCGATTACGTTAATGCTTAGTGCGTTTTGCATTTTTCCAGCATGCCGCGTTCTTCAAGAACGCTGACGAGCGTGGAACCCATTTCAGAAGGCGTAGGCGATACGCGGATGCCGCATTTTTCGAGCGTTGCGATTTTCTCGGCTGCAGTACCTTTGCCGCCGGAAATGATCGCGCCGGCATGGCCCATCCGTTTACCTGGAGGAGCAGTTGCGCCGCCGATAAAGCCGACAACCGGCTTCGTCATGTTCGCTTTTACCCACTCGGCCGCTTCTTCTTCCGCGGAGCCGCCGATTTCGCCGATCATGATGACGGCGTAGGTATCCGGATCATCATTGAACATGCTCAGAATATCGATGAACTCCGAACCTTTGACAGGGTCGCCGCCGATACCAACCGCGGAAGATTGTCCAATGCCGCGAGTCGTCAACTGATGAACGGCTTCGTAAGTCAGCGTTCCGCTACGGGAAACGACGCCAACATGGCCCTTCGTATGAATGTATCCCGGCATAATGCCGATTTTACATTCGCCCGGCGTAATAACGCCTGGACAGTTCGGACCGATCAGGCGCGTTTTGCGGCCTTCCATGTACCGTTTAACTTTAATCATGTCGATGACAGGAATACCTTCCGTAATGCAGATAACCAGGTCGAGCTCTGCGTCGACAGCCTCCATGATGGAGTCTGCTGCGAATGCAGGAGGCACGTAGATAACGGATGCAGTAGCGCCGGTTTTGGCGACTGCGTCGACTACCGTATTAAAGACCGGCAGCGATACGACAGATCCGTTTTCTAGCGTAATATCGACATTAGTTCCGCCTTTACCCGGCGTAACGCCGCCAACCATTTGGGTACCGTATTCCAGGGCGCCCTTCGCATGAAACAACCCTGTGGCACCTGTGATGCCCTGGGTAATGACTTTAGTGTTCTTGCCTACCAAAATGCTCATCGAAACTCACATCCCCTAAATAAATTCGTATGCCGCCATATTGCGACAACATTTGACTTACTTTACAAGCGCGACGATTTTTTGTGCACCGTCGGCCATGGAGTCAGCAGCAACGATGTTCAGTCCGGATTCGTTCAACATTTTCTTACCGAGTTCTACGTTGGTGCCTTCCAAGCGAACGACGAGCGGACGGTCCAAACCGAGCTCTTTCGCCGCCGAAATAACGCCGTCTGCGATAATATCGCATTTCATGATTCCGCCAAAAATGTTAACGAAGATGCCCTTAACCTTCTCGTCGGAGAGAATGATTTTGAACGCTTCCGTTACTTTCTCTTTCGTAGCGCCGCCCCCTACGTCCAGGAAGTTGGCAGGGTCGCCGCCGTAGTATTTGATAATATCCATAGTCGCCATAGCCAGACCTGCGCCGTTAACCATGCAGCCGATGTTGCCATCCAGCGCGATGTAGCTCAAATCAAATTTGGACGCTTGAATTTCCTTCTCGTCTTCTTCTTCCAAGTCGCGCAGCTCAAGGATATCCTTGTGGCGGTACAGCGCATTGGAATCAAAATTCAGCTTGGCGTCAAGAGCCATGAC
This sequence comes from Paenibacillus sp. J31P316, assembly GCF_056269105.1. Classification (NCBI taxonomy): domain Bacteria; kingdom Bacillati; phylum Bacillota; class Bacilli; order Caryophanales; family Paenibacillaceae; genus Paenibacillus; species Paenibacillus sp. J31P316. The sequence continues at coordinate 832,202 of NZ_JBWDNI010000002.1, forward strand.
GCTGCCGTCGCCGGTAACGACAAGCGGATTGATTTCCGCAATGGAACAGTCTTTATCAACAAACGCCGCATACAGCGAAAGCATGAATTTAGCCGCTTTGTTTACGAGTTCGTTCGGAATGTTGATCGCATAAGCCAGTTTCTTCGCCTGGAACGCTTGAAGGCCCACGGACGGATCAATGACTTCCTTGAAGATCTTCTCCGGCGAATGTTCAGCAACCTCTTCGATCTCCGTTCCGCCTTCTTCGGAAGCCATCATAACGATGCGTCCCGTAACGCGGTCAACGACAAGACCGATGTAATATTCTTTCTTAATGTCGCAGCCCTGCTCGACGAGCAGACGTTTAACTTCTTTGCCTTCCGGGCCCGTTTGGTGAGTGACGAGCACTTTGCCTAGGATTTGGCTGGCGTATTCGCGCACCTCATCCAAGTTTTTGGCGACTTTGACGCCGCCGGCTTTACCGCGGCCGCCCGCATGAATTTGCGCTTTGACAACGACGACTGGCGTACCCAGCGATTTTGCCGCTTCTACAGCTTCGTCAACGGAGAATGCCACTTTGCCTTCCGGTACGGCTACCCCATATTGCTTCAGCACTTGTTTACCCTGATACTCATGGATATTCATTTACGAAAACCCTCCTATCCGCAGTTAAATCCTACGTATGTACACAAAACCAATAAGTATTGTAACATGATTCGTCATGGCTTTCCTAATTTTTTAAGTTGAAAAGCCACTTTTTTTGATATCAGTTTCATCTCATATCGATATGAAAGCAGTCTTATTTCATTCAAGTTGGAGATGTATTGATACGGAGACTAGTATTTCCAAGACTTCTACAAAATATTGACAACGAACACTTGTTCGCTTTAAACTAAATATAACACGTTATCACAAAGGAGGCAACTTCAGGAAATGGAACAATTTTCGCAGTTGATGCAATCATTTCGAGCTCTAGTTCCCTTCGTAGAATCGCTTCGTTCCATGTCAGATGGGCAATGGCACAGTCCCTTGCAGCCTGGAAAATGGTCCACTTGTGCTGTAATCGGCCATATCATGCTTTGGGATCGTCATTTTATGGAGGTGGCTATTCAGCCAATAGCTTCCGGCACGCCGTTAACGCTGCGGCATTCCGATTTCGACCAGTTCAATCAACAGGCCGCCGCCTTTGCGGTCACGATTAGTCGAGATCAACTCATCGATGCCTCCATCACGCAGCGTCAACGATTGATCGAATTGATAACTTCCTTATCTGCTGTACAAGTGGATGGTTTATATATGGACGGCGACGGCAATCCGTTTGCGATTCACGGCTATCTCGAAGACTTTATTGGACATGACCGCCATCATATGACGCAAATCGAGCATTCTGCATCCCGGTAGCCTGCCCTTCGGTTGACAGCTCTTTCATCCCTGCACTATGATGTGAGGGGAATTAATAGGATAAGTAATGGATCTGTGAGGAAGCACCTTCAGCCTAACAAGGCGGAGGTGTTTTTTGTTATGTATACTCAAATTTGCAGCGGAAGCGTCTATGGAGTAGAAGGGCGAATGATCGCCGTAGAGGTCGACATTTCGAGCGGTCTCCCTCAGGTCAACGTAGTCGGTTTGCCGGATCCAGCTGTCCGGGAATCCGTAGAACGCGTCAGAGCCGCAGTCAAAAATTGCGGTTTTACGTTTCCGATGGAGCGGATTACCGTCAATTTGGCGCCGGCGGATCTGAGAAAGGAAGGTACAGCCTTCGATCTGGCGATAGCCGCAGGGATACTGGCTGCAAGCAGGCAGCTGCGAAGCGCATTGTTTCAAGATTTTCTCGTGCTCGGAGAACTTGCCTTAAACGGTGAATTAAGAGCTGTTCCCGGCGTGCTGGCCATGGTCGAGCAAGCCAAGCTAAGAGGCATGACGAAAGTGTTGCTGCCTCTCGGCAATGCAGCCGAAGCAGCGTGTATTGAAGGCATGGAACTATTCGGCGTCTCGCACCTTCGCGATCTCGGACACCCCAAGGCAGCCGAGCAATCCTGGGAATCGCTGCGTTATACCGCAAGATCCGAGTTAGCAGTCTACTCCGTGTCGCATGCTGACAGGAGCAGCTTTGATGTACAGGGAGATTACGGAGACGTTTTGGGTCAGCATCATGCGAAACGGGCTCTATTGATTGCAGCCGCTGGCAACCACAACGTGCTGTTGACCGGTCCTCCGGGAACAGGAAAAACAATGTTAGCCAAGCGCCTTCCCGGCATCATGCCTCCTCTTCGGGAAGAAGAGGCGCTGCAGGTTACGAAAATTTACAGCGCGGCCGGCAAGCTGCCAGGCGGTATTCCCTCCTTGATGCAGGAAAGGCAGTTTCGAAGCCCTCATCATACCATTTCCTCGGCAGGCTTAATCGGAGGCGGTTCTATACCTCGACCCGGAGAGGTCACGCTTGCGCATAGAGGCGTTCTATTCCTAGATGAACTACCGGAATTCTCGAGAGCAGCGCTCGAGGTGCTCCGGCAGCCGCTGGAAGATAAAGAAGTGACCATCGCGCGTTCGCGCGCCGTGTTCCGCTTTCCGGCCTCATTTCTTCTTGCGGCGTCCATGAACCCTTGCCCGTGCGGGTATTACGGTCATGACTCCGATGAGCAGCGCTGCGTATGTTCTGAAATTCAAATCGCAAGGTATCGGGCCAAAATATCAGGGCCGCTGCTCGACCGCATCGATATGCATATCGAGGTACCGCGACCGCTTTCTTCCGAGGGATTGACGAGCGGAATGACGACGGAGGAGATGCGAAAATTGGTCCTAAAGGCAGCAAATCGCCGGCTAGAACGTAACGTCGGCAGCCGAACTCTAAACGAACTAGCCGGCGCATCGCTGCGCAGGGCAATCGCGATGACCAAAGAAGCCGAGAGCATGCTGCGGATTGCTTTCGATTCGTTAGGCGTCAGCCTGCGCGCGCATGATCGCATCTTAAAGCTCGCCAGGACGATAGCCGATCTCGAGAACCAGGAATGCGTCGATAGTCCGCACATCGCCGAAGCGATCGGCTACAGAAGCCTGGATCGCAAGCTGGCATCCTTGTCATAGCCCGGCTCGTCGGGGCGAGCAGAATCAACAGATATAAGCACAGTTAAACACTAGCCTCAAGAAGACAAAGAGGACACAAATAAGAGCTGCGACGTCACCGCAAGGCGGGAACCGCAGCTCTTATTTGGCCCACATGCGTCAACGCCGCTCAAAAGGCTGATTCCACATGCCGGCGCTCAACGACTTCAAACATATTCGTCTCTAGGCTGACTTGCTTAACCGTAATGGCAATGACATCGAACCGAATACGCGAACCGTGCAGCTTGTTCATGGAGAGATAGACTTCCGCAATCGAACGCACTTGAAGCTGCTTCTTGTAATCGACGGATTCGACTGCTGAACCGAATCTGCCACCGGCCCTGCGTGTGCGCACTTCAACAACGACAATGACAGAATCATGTTTAGCGACAATATCCAGTTCCCCTGATCGGCATCGCCAATTCCGGTCCAAAATGACATAGCCAAGACCGAGAAGATACTCAGCAGCCTCCGATTCACCGTATATCCCGATTGAACGTCTGGCGTCCGGCTTGCCGGACGTCTTATTTGTGTTCAAGTTCAATGCGTGTTTCCTCCCGCCCGTTGATCGGATCGATAAACGAAGGAAAGAATCTCCGCTACGAGCGTATACAATTCCGGCGGAATTTCCTGATCCACGTCCAGCTTCGACAACACTTCGACAAGCGAAGAATCCTGCTGCACCGGCACACCGCTTTCGGCCGCCTTCTCCATAATAGCTTCAGCCAGCTTGCCTTTGCCTTTCGCAACGATAACCGGAGCCGTATTTTCCCCAGGCTCGTATTTAAGCGCGACCGCTTTCTTGGAGGGCTCGTACGTTTCCGTCTTCGCCTGCTGCCTGCGGTTTTTCGAGGCACTCATATCCGCAGATCCACTCCTCTGTACTTCTGCTCGGACCATTCCTGTCCTTCTGCCGTACCTGCTAGCCCATCGCTCCCGTTCAACCTTTCGACGATGCGCTCAGGCATTGCTTCAACGCGCAGCGTTAGCAGTTGATAGCCGGCATTGGTCATCGCGCTGTGCAGCTCGCTTCTCGCGGATTCGACGAGCTCCGCTGTCGCTGGATGGTCGTTCCACACCTGAAGATTGACGATCTTATTGACAACCTGCACATCGACCACTGTATCTCCGAGCGTCTTCATTCGCAAATCGAAGACCAATCGACAGTTCTCCCCATCCAATTCACCTTTGCGGCCTCGTCTCGTCTGAATATGGACGGACGCCGTCTGACTGCCGTCTTGCCCTTTCATCGGGACGAACATCGTCACATGCGAGAACATCGCGCCGTTCTTCTCGGGCGACATCAGCAATTGCTGACCGGTAATATGCGCAACAAGTTGCTGAGCCGTATCCCGGAGCTGCTGGGGAGCGTCGTCGCTTGCCGCGATGGCCATCAACGCGCTTTTCAGCGTCTCCGCAGAAGGAAACTTTGCCCCATCGTCAGTCAGGGGAGTTTGATTTTGAATGGCTGCCGCCAACGCTGCAGCTTGCTGTGAATTTCGATCAAACTGGGCAGCTCCCGTACGTGCTTGTCCTCCCATGAGTGATGCCTGATCAGAAGCGGCATTCGAATCAGTCGTAAGTTTTATGGATTGCGCACCGGCTGAAGCTGATTGAGGCGGCTCTTGGATCGTCGACGTTGCCAGTAAACGCTCATGGTCGACACCCATCCATTTCATCAATTGACCTACCCAGCTCCCGCCGGCATTAGGCTGTGGCAACGCTCGTGCAATTGGCGCACCTGGAATCTGTCCATTGCCGGACGAGGATGCTTGTAATACACGAGGACCGGTCTCCGTAGATGGCGCTGCCTGTTCCTGCATCGTCGCTGCGGGTTGTGCAAGACGAAGATTGCCTCCAGCAAGGCTGATTGTCGAGCGCGAGGGTTCCGCGCTTGTTGATCCTGTCGCTTGCCGTGCTCCTCCCGCTGCTTCCGTTCGGGAATCAGCCGCCTGCGATGCGCCCCCTGCTCCGTTGACAAGCGGCCTCACCGTCGCATTATCGGTGACGGCCGTCTGCGCCGCGCCTGCGGCTTGCGGCGCGGCATTCGCTTGCGGCATGCCTGCCGCCGCTCGCGGACCGGCGCTGGCCGCGCCTCCCGGCACCGGCTGCGCCGCGGTGCCGCCAGCGCCTGCGGCGCCAACGGGCGGCTGATCCCCGCCGCCCGCCCGCATGAGCGCTGCGCCTTCGGCAAGCAGCGCCTGCAGCTTCGCTGCGGCCGCTTGCGCCGTCCCAGACGGCGCCGCGGCTCCGCCCGCGCCCTGACCCGCGGGCGAGCCGCTCCAAGCGGCAAGACCCGCCTCCAGCGCATCCAAGAGCGCATGCGCCGGCGGACCGGCAAGAACCTGCTGAAGCGCGCCGATCGTCGCGCCAGTCATCGGCAGCCCGCGCCGCACCGCCAGCGCGGCAGCCCGCATCCAAGACTCCGCATCGCCGCCTTCGGGCATGGCGGCAAGCGCGGCTTTGAATTGACTCGCCAGCTCGCGAGTCAACTCCGTACCGCCGGCGCGCAAGTCGCGGACCAGATTGGCGGAAGCCTGCGTATCCGGCAAGCCCAGCGCTTTGATCCATTCCTTCACGCTTGCTTCAGGAACGCCCGCCGACTTCGGATCGGCCTGCTTCAATACGAGCGCGCCGTCAGCCGATTCAGGCTGGACCTGCAGCACGGCTGCCTGACCCGGCGTAAGCGGCGTCTCCAGCTTCGCCCGTACAGGAGTGCCGTTGATTTGCACGATGCCCTCGTCATCGCCCGTCATCTTCACCAAAACGCCGCGAACCGTCTGGCCGACCTTAAGCTCCAGCGCCTTGCCGTCGCCTGCCTGAGCATCGCCGACAAGGCCTTTCATCAATTGTCCGATCGACATCGACATGTGTCGCACTTCCTTCCACTCAAACGAACCTATACCCATACTATCGGTTCCGCTGCGCCGCGCCTGAACCCCTGACTCCGGCCAGTTCGTTCAAACCCGTTCTCTCCCGGTTGCCCATCCTGCTCTTTCGCGCTGCTCGTTCAATTCCGTTTCACAGAAGTTCTGACCGTTCTGCTATGCGCCATCCCTTGCGAACTAAAACAACACCTGCTGCTCAGCAAACAACTTCCCGAGGAAACTTTGACGGTGCATCGGACTCGGGCCGTGTTCCAGCAGCTTCTCGCGATGCAGCTTCGTCGCATACCCTTTATGAATCGCAATGCCGTATGCAGGATAAAGCTTGTCCCATTCGTCGCAGCATAGCCGGTCGCGCGTAACCTTGGCGAGAATGGAAGCCGCCGCAATGGACTGACTTCTCGCATCGCCTTTGATAATAGCCAGCTGAGGAAGATCGATATCCACCTTCTCCGCGTCCACGAGCAAATACGCCGGCTGGGTGCCAAGCATCTCCACCGCCTGCTTCATGGCCAGTCTGGCGGCTTGTTTGATATTGATCTCATCCACGATCGCCGCATCGACGCGGGAGACAGCCCAAGCCTCCGCGCATTCTACGATTTGCCAATACAGCTCTTCCCGCTTCTTCTCCGACAGCTTCTTGGAGTCGTTGATGCCGTCCAGAATCAGGCCTTCGGGCAAAATAACGGCAGCCGCAACCACATCGCCGAACAAACAGCCGCGGCCGACCTCGTCGATCCCGGCCAAATTGCGATATCCTTGCTCCCATAAAGGTTTCTCGAACTCTTCCAACATCGGAACTTTCCCCGCTTTTCTTCTTTTATTTCACGCCTGCAACAGCGATATGTACCGTAATCCCAACCACTCTATTATCGCAATTCTTTCGAATTCTGTCATGCTTCCGTTAAGGACAAAAAAAACGACCGCCTGACAAACAGGCAGCCGTTCCTCGTATCTTCCAACCTTACGGCGACTCAAGCGTAATGCGCCCCAAGTTGCCCGCACGCAGCTCGCGCAAAATAATGCCGGAAGCTTTCTCCAAATCCACGCGACCGCCGCTGATGAGGCAGCCCCGCTTGCGTCCGATGTCTTCCATCACGCGCACCAGCTCGTTATTGTCTTCCGGATCGCGCGGCGGCTCGGTCAAACCGAATCGCTCCGCGAGCTCGTCCCAATAATGGACCGCCAGTTCCTTGATGGCAAAGTACGCGACATCTTCGACGTTCAGCACCTGTTCTCGAATGGCGCCGGTCATCGCCAGCTTAAAGCCGACCAGTTGATCCTCGAACTTCGGCCATAAAATCCCCGGCGTATCGAGCAGCTCCATCTCCGTTCCGACCTTAATCCACTGCTGGCCCTTCGTAACGCCGGGACGATCTCCGGTCGCTGCGATATTGCGGCCTGCCAGCCGATTGATCAACGTCGATTTGCCGACGTTCGGAATGCCTACGATCAATCCGCGCACGGGGCGCGGATTCATGCCTTTGGCGATTTGCCTGGCGATCTTGTCGTGGAGCAGCTCTCTTACCTTCACCGGAATTTCGCTCACCCGGTTGCCGGTCGACGCGTCGATGGCCAGGCTCGGAATGCCCATGTCGGCAAAATAAGCCCGCCATTTCTCCGTCGTGCGCGCATCCGCCAAATCCGCTTTATTCAGCAGAATCAGCCTCGGCTTGCCTTTCAGTATTTCGTCCACCATCGGGTTTCGACTCGAAAGCGGGACGCGGGCATCCAGGAGCTCGATCGCGATATCGATCAGCTTCAGCTTCTCCTGAATTTCCCTTCTCGCCCGCGTCATATGGCCGGGAAACCATTGAATCGTCATGCTGTCATTCACCTCATCCGTGTTTCACGAAAGACATTTTGCTCATTGGCCAGAAAATGATATCCGCCCGTCCGACGATTTCCTTGTCATCGACGAAGCCGATCATCCGGCTGTCCTTGCTATTCGGGCGGTTGTCGCCGAAAGCAAGCACATGACCTTCGGGAACGACATCCGTATCGAAGTTCGCATTCGGGAAGTTTCGTTCCGCCCCGCCGTTGTTATTGAAAATCTCGCCTTTCGCCTTCGCAGCCGCAATCGATTCCTTGAGATACGGCTCTTCGTAAAGCTTGCCGTTGACGTACAGATTATCGTCCTGGTATTTGATGGTGTCGCCAGGTAAGCCGATGACGCGCTTGATGAAGTCTTTGCCTTCGTCAGGCACGTGGAATACGATGACTTCGCCGCGCTTCGGCTTGCGGATCTCGTAGATCGCCTTATCGACGATCAGACGCTCGCCTGTATAGAAATTCGGCTCCATAGAAGGCCCATCCACGATAAACGGCGCGAACAGGAAGTATCGGATCACCAGAACGAGTATCGCGGCAATCGCAAGCGCCTTGACCCATTCGAACACTTCTTTCTGCGCGCGTTTGGCAGGTGGATTGCTTGGCGATTCAGGAGCGTCCGTTCCGTCCGCGTCCACCGGATGTTCCGCTGGCTTTATTTCGTCCTGCTCCGTTAGTTGTTCGTCATTGCGATGCTGTTGATCCATGATTCCACCCTCTTCTATGCAGAAATGATGCTCGGATTCACCGATTCGACCCCTGAAAATCTATGTATAGAAAAGCGAAAAGGGACTTGTTTGCGCAAGTCCCCCTCTTGTCGAACATTAACGAATTTCTTTAATTCTCGCAGCTTTACCGCGAAGATTGCGAAGATAGTACAGTTTCGCGCGACGGACTTTACCGCGGCGTGCAACTTCGATCTTTTCAATTTTCGGCGAGTTCACTGGGAACGTTCTTTCGACGCCAACGCCGTACGAAATTTTACGTACCGTAAAAGTAGCACTGATACCGCCGCCGCGACGTTTGATAACGACGCCTTCGAACAGCTGGATCCGTTCACGGGATCCCTCGATAACTTTTACGTGTACCTTAAGCGTATCGCCTGGGCGGAAGCTTGGAAGGTCAGTACGAAGATTTTCTTGCGCAATAGTTTGCAAAAGATTCATTTAGTTTCAACTCCTTCCACCATAGACGTTCTTATAAGCTGCCGGAATCACAAGAGAAACCGGGTCTTTGCTTTATAGCGGACCGTCCGAGTTAACAAAGCAACATCAGCAATTCTAACATAATCCCGCCTAGAATACAACAACGGAATCGTACAAACCGTTATTGCCGCTCGGCTTGTTCGCGAATCCGTATTTGCTCGGCCAGCCACAGCCGCTCTTTCTTAGTCAATTCAACATGCTCGAGCAGCTCGGGACGGCGTTCCAACGTTCGCAGAATCGACTGCTGGCGTCTCCAGACCTCCACATTCGCATGATGGCCGGACAAGAGCACTTCGGGCACTTCCCAGCCGCGGAAGACGGGCGGCCGCGTATAATGGGGATGCTCCAGCATGCCGGTGCTGAACGAATCCGTCACTGCGGACGTTTCATTGCCGAGCACGCCCGGCAGCAGACGCACGATGCTGTCGATCATCACCATGGCAGGCAGCTCGCCGCCCGTGAGCACGTAATCGCCAAGCGAGATTTCGTCCGTTACAAGATGCTGGCGAATGCGCTCGTCATAGCCCTCATAGTGACCGCATACGAAGATCAAATGAGAGTTTGCCGACAATTCCTCCGCCTTCTTCTGCGTATAGGGCTCGCCTTGCGGACAAAGCAGTATGACCCGCGGCTGCGTTCCGCCTTCGGGCATCAGATCCTCCACGGCCGCGAACAGCGGTTCCGGCTTCAGAACCATGCCGCCGCCGCCGCCGTAAGGATAGTCATCAACTGTGTTATGTTTATTATTCGCGTAATCTCGGAAGTTAATCGCATTCAAGTCAACAATGCCCTTGTCCCGTGCCTTGCCAAGAATGCTGGCGCCGAAGACGCCATGGAACATTTCCGGAAACAGCGTCAATACATCGATGCGCATGGGCTAGATCAGCCCTTCCATCAGATGAACCTTGACCGTTTTGTTCGGAATGTCCACGTCGAGCACGACTTCGTCGATGACCGGAATGAGCAGCTGCTTGCCTTTCGGCTGTTGAATGACCCACACATCATTGGCGCCAGGCACGAGGATCTCCGTAATGACGCCTAGCTCCGCGCCTTCATCGGACACGACTTTGCAGCCGATGATTTGATGGTGGTAGTACTCGCCGTCTTCCAGGTCGACCAGATCTTCTCTGGACACCTTCAGCGACCAGCCCTTGTACTTCTCCACCTCGTTGATGTTATCGAAGCCTTTCAGCTTCAAGATAAACATCCCTTTATGTTCTCGCGCGCTCAGCACTTCGACTTCCAACTGCTGCCCGTTCTCTTCGTTCAAGAGCGTCAGCACGGATTTCGGCGCAAACCGTTCCTCGGGAAAATCGGTTTGCGAGAAGACCTTTACTTCGCCGCGAATGCCATGCGTATTAACAAGCTTGCCTACAGATAGCCATTGTTGATCCATGCGTGGTCTCCTGCCTTTATCGTATTTGCTAAGAAGAAACGGTCCAAACCGTCCTTGTCGGCGTCTGTACAAGCTTCTTCCCGCACAAATAGAAGCAAAGTATGAAGGAAACTTATACCTTCTTATTTTTCATCGAAAAAGAGCTAGGATATTCATCCTAGCCCTTTCCAATGTACGATCGTCTACGAAATGATGTCGACCATGACTCGCTTCTGCGATTTGACGGCAGCCGATGCGACCACCGTTCGAAGCGCTTTTGCGATCCGTCCCTGTTTACCGATCACCTTGCCGACATCGTCGGGATTGACTGACAGCAGATAGACGGTGCCGCGGTCGTCTTCTTTCACGTCGACGCGCACATCCTCCGGGTTATCCACTAAAGCCTTCGCTATGACAAGAATCAAATCTTTCATCACAATAGGCCCCCCGCACCGAGCAGTTTATTTTTGAAGTTTCGACTCGTGAAGCTTCGTCATTACGCCTGCTTTGGAAAGCAGGTTGCGGACTGTGTCGGAAGCTTGCGCTCCGTTTTGAAGCCATTTAAGAGCTTTTTCTTCATCGATGTTCACTTGTGCTGGTTGAGCAACCGGATTATAAGTACCGATTTCTTCAATGAAGCGACCGTCACGCGGGGAACGGGAATCGGAAACTACCACACGGTAGAAAGGCGCTTTATGCGCACCGATACGTTTCAAACGAATACGTACTGCCATGAGAATTCACCTCCTTCAATAAATATCGATCTATCGGAATGCCCCGTTTAGAAGGGCAGTCAAACGTTAAAACGGGAACTTCATGCCTTTAGGAAGCATACCCTTGAGGCCTTTCATGCCGCCCTTCGGACCTTTCGGACCCATCATGGACGAGAATTGCTTCATCATTTTCTTCATGTCGTCGAACTGCTTGATCAGCCGGTTCACTTCCGTGACGGAAGTACCGCTGCCCGTCGCAATCCGTTTGCGCCTGCTGTGATTGAGAATTTCCGGCTTGCGCTTCTCTTCTTTCGTCATCGATCTGACGATCGCTTCCACGCGCCCGATTTGTTTCTCATCGACTTTCAGGTTCTTCATGTCCTTCATCTTGCCCATGCCCGGCATCATGTCGAGCAGTTGATCCAACGGTCCAAGCTTGCGTACCTGCTCCATCTGTTCCAGGAAATCCTCGAACGTGAATTCCGCCGTACGCATCTTGCGTTCCATCTCCGCTGCCTTCTCGGCATCGATGCTGGACTGTGCTTTCTCGATCAGCGACAGCATGTCGCCCATGCCGAGAATCCGCGATGCCATCCGTTCCGGATGGAACGGCTCAAGCGGTTCGATCTTCTCGCCCGTTGCGGCGAATTTGATCGGGCAGCCGGTAACGGCTTTGACCGACAAGGCCGCACCGCCGCGCGTATCGCCGTCCAGCTTCGTCAGAACGACGCCGGTCAGCTCAAGCTGGCTGTGAAAGCTCTGCGCGACGTTAACCGCTTCTTGACCCGTCATCGCATCAACGACGAGCAACACTTCGTCCGGATTCGTAACTTCATGAATTTGACGAAGCTCGCCCATCAGCGCCTCGTCGATATGCAGCCGGCCAGCCGTATCGATAATGACGTAGTCATGACCGTTGTCTTTGGCCAACTGGAGGCCCTGGCGCGCAATTTCAACCGGGGAGGTTTGATCGCCCAGCGTAAACACCGGTACGCCGATCTGCTCTCCAAGCACTTGGAGCTGCTTGATTGCGGCAGGACGGTAAATATCGCCTGCGATAAGAAGCGGCTTATGCTTGTCCTTGAGCAGCGATTTCGCCAGCTTCGCGGACGACGTTGTTTTACCCGCCCCCTGCAAACCCGCCATCAGAATGACCGTCGGCGGCTTGTTGGACTTGGCGAGCTTCGCGTTCGTGCCGCCCATCAGTTCCGTTAATTCTTTGTTTACGATATCGACGACGACCATGCCAGGCGTGAAGCTCTTCGCGACTTCCAACCCGATCGTCCGTTCTTTCACCTTCGCGATGAAATCCTTGACAACCTTGAAGTTAACGTCAGCTTCGAGCAGTGCCAAGCGCACCTCGCGCATCGCTTCGTTCACATCATCCTCGGAAACTTTGCCTTTACCGCGCAATTTGCCGAATACATTCTGCAGTCTGCTTGACAAACCTTCGAATGCCATGATCGTCACCCCCTGAATTCAAGTGTTTGGTTATGTACCGCTCTTCCCATCGCTCCGCAGACCCCGTGCGATTTCGCGAAGCTCGGCTCCAATGCCGCTGTGATCCGCGAGACGCTCCGCCATTTCGTCCAGCCTGCTCAGCCATTGCTCGGCTTCTTCGTGCTTAACCAGAAGCTTCAGCTTGCTTTCGCAGGATTCGAGAACGGCTTCCGCCCGTTTCACGTGTTCATAGACCGCTTGCCTGCTAATATCAAACTCGGCAGCAATTTCCCCGAGTGAATAATCGTCATGGAAGTAATACTTCAGAAAGGTTTGCTGTTTCTCCGTGAGCAAATGCTCGTAGAAATCAAACAGCATATTGATTCGCGTCGTCTTCGCCAGGGCGTCGGTTTCGTGTACTGTCATGCGATCCGCTCCTTTGCGTCAAGGCAATTACCTTTACACCATATCCACGACGACTATCATAGCGCAGCGGCCTATGCACTGTCAAGCTGTTTTACTTGTCACCTGTTATTTGGCCGAATCGTTCTCGTCTTCCGCGTCCTGCAGCAGACCGCCGAACAGCGCGTGGACGAATTGCTCGGAATCGAACTCCTGCAAATCCTCCATTTTCTCGCCGAGACCAACCAGCTTCACCGGCAAATCCAGTTCATTGCGGATGGCAATAACGATACCGCCTTTGGCCGTACCGTCCAGCTTGGTCAGCACGAGTCCGGTAACGCCGCTCTTCTCGCCGAACAGCTTCGCTTGGCTGAGCGCGTTCTGGCCTGTCGTCGCGTCGAGCACGAGCAATACTTCATGCGGCGCGCTCGGCACTTCGCGTTGGATGACGCGGAAGATTTTGTTCAGCTCTTCCATCAGATTGTGCTTGTTCTGCAAACGGCCTGCCGTGTCGCATAACAGCACGTCGACATTGCGCTGCTTTGCTGCGTGTACCGCATCATACATAACCGCTGCCGGATCTGCGCCGGATTCCTGCTTGATCACGTCCACGCCGACGCGCTTGCCCCATACTTCGAGCTGCTCGATTGCGCCTGCACGGAATGTATCGCCCGCTGCGAGCAGGACGGACTTGCCTTCGCTCTTGAATTTATGCGCAAGCTTGCCGATCGTCGTCGTCTTGCCGACGCCGTTAACGCCAACGAAGAGAATGACGGTCATACCCGACTCCGCCATGCGTAGCTCGGACTTCGCGTCGCCGTGCAGCAGCCCGACGAGCTTCTCGGACAAAATCGGCTGGAGCTCGGATGCTTCTTCGATTTTGCGCTTCTTCACTTCCGCACGCAGGTCGTCGATGAGCTGCATGACCGTATTGACGCCGACATCGGCGCCGATCAGAATCTCTTCCAGCTCTTCGTAGAACGCCTCATCGATCTTCTTGCGGCGCAGGATTAATTCCTCGATCTTGCCGACGAATGCGGTACGCGTCTTCGTCAAGCCTTCCTTGAATATGGACGTGACCGCCTCTGTCTTCTGGGCGATGCTTTCTTTCAAGCGTTTAAAAAAACTCATGGTTGGACCTCCATCATTTTAATCGAGAAGAACGGCCGTCACCGGCTTGTTCGGTGCAGCTTATTGCTTTCATTAGACCTTATAGACATTTAATGAAAGCTATGAACCTGTAAAATGTTATAGGGTACAGAAGCCGGGCCAGGCTGCGATTGCGAATCTGCGCCAAGCTCCGGCTTCTATTATACGTCGGTTTCGGTCATTCGGGTTCAACCGATTATGCGGATACCGCTTCTTCATCTTCCAGACGGACGGACACCAGCTTGGATACGCCGCCCTCTTCCATCGTTACCCCGTAGAGCACATCCGCCTCTTCCATCGTGCCCTTCCGGTGCGTAACGACGATAAACTGCGTCAGCTCCGAGAATTCACGCAAGTATTGCGCGAAACGAGCGACGTTGGCTTCGTCAAGCGCAGCCTCGACTTCATCGAGTACGCAGAACGGAACTGGCTTAACCTGCAGAATGGCAAATAACAAGGCAATCGCCGTCAAAGCGCGCTCGCCCCCCGAGAGCAGCTGCAGGTTCTGCAGCTTCTTGCCCGGCGGCTGCGCAACGATATCGATGCCGCTGTCGAGCACCCGATCAGGCTCGACCATAATAAGATCCGCCCGGCCGCCGCCGAACAGCTTCGAGAAGACGACGACGAAATGACCGCGAATGGCTTCGAACGTGGTACGGAACCGGCGGCCCATCTCGTCGTCCATTTCCCGGATGACTTGATAAAGCGTCGTCTTCGCTTCGATGAGATCGTTCTTCTGGTCGTTCAGGAAGGTGTAGCGTTCCTTGACGCGCTCATATTCGTCGATCGCGCCGAGGTTCACTTCACCCAAGCCGGAGATGCGGCGTTTCAAATCGCGCACCTCGCTTTGGAGCGCAAGCACGTCCTCCGGTACCGGATACCGTTCCTTCGCCAGCTCGAAGCTTAGCTCGTACTCTTCGCTCAGCTTGCGCAGCAGGTTGTCCAGCTCGACGTCAAGCCGATTGACGGCGATTTCGATCTGGCGCAGCTGATCTTCGACCGTGCGCAGCTGCGAACGTTGATCCTTCGTCTCGCTCTCGCCCTGTTCCAGCTCGCGGGTCAGTTCCGCGCGCGCGGAACGCTTCAAGTCCGTCTGCTCCGCGCAGCCGTCCTTCTTCAGCTTCAAGGCGTTCAGCTGCTCCGTTTGCTTGGCGCTCTCTTCCGCGTGCAGGCGCGTTTCTTCTTCCTGACGCTGTAGCATGTCGCGGATGCCGGCCAGCTCCTGCTTGGCCCTGCCGATGTCGGAGCGAACACGGGACGCTTGATCCTCGAACGACATTTTCTCCTGGTCGGTCTTGGCCAGCGCGATCTTCAGATCCGTTAGCTGGTCCTGCAGCTGTTCCTTGGCAGATTCACCTGCTTTCCTGCGTTCCTCCGCCATCCGAATCGCTTCCTGCAGCCGTGCCTCTTCCTTCGTCAGCACCTCGAGTCGCTCTTCCGCATCCTTGGCGGACTGACTGATTTGCTGCTGTTCTGTCTTGTGGCCTGCGCTGTCCGCCTGGAACAGCTGCGCCTGATCGTCCAAATGCCGCTTCTCTTTGTCCAGCTGTTGCAGCTCGGCGCGAAGATGCTGCTCGTCGATCCGCTGCTTCTCGCCCAAAGCGCGCAGCTCGTCGACCTTCTGGTTGCGAATGGACTGTTCTTTCCGGAGATCGCTTATTTTGTCGCGAAGCTTGCCCAGCTGCTCATCCGTCGCTTTGATTTCGCCGTCCAGCTGCTCGATCTGACGCTGACGTCCAAGCAGGTTGGCGCCTTTCTTCTGAATGCTGCCTCCTGTCATGGAACCGCCCGCGTTGACGACGTCGCCTTCCAGCGTGACCACCCGGAAACGGTACTGGATTCGCGAGGCGATCCGGTTCGCTTGTTCCAGCGTTTCGGCAATAAGCACGTTACCGAGCAGGTTTTCAACGATATGCGCGTACTTGGAATCGCAAGTGACGAGCTCGGCTGCGATGCCGACGAAGCCTTCAAGCCCGGCGACCGTTCTGCGCTCGTGATCGGGAATGTTCCGGCCTCGAATAACGTCGAGCGGGAGAAACGTCGCACGTCCGAGCTGGCGGGATTTCAAGAAGGCGATTGCCGCCCGCGCACTGCGTTCATCGTTCATGACGACATGCTGGAGCGCGCCTCCAAGCGCGGTCTCGATCGCAAGTTCCACTTTCTCCGGCACGCGTACGAGCTCGGCGACCGCGCCATGCACGCCTTCAATGCCGCCCGTCGTACGTCTGGAGGCTTTCAATACTTCTCTGACGCCATGCATGAAGCCGTCAAGATCGTCCTGCATTTCCTTCATGGTATCCCGGCGGGAAGTGAGCGCCTCGAGCTTCTGCTCCCACTTGCGAACGGCCGACTGCGTTTCCTCCAGCAGCTTCTGACCGTTCTGCAGCCCCTCGGCCTCGCCGATGTAACGGTTGCGCATCTTATTGATATCTTCAAGCGTCTGCTCCAGCTTCTGCTGAAGCTCCGCTCTTCTCGCGGTAAAACGTTCATGCTGCTCCTGCCATTTGGCATGCTCGTCGCCAAGCCGTTCCATCCGGCGCTGAAGCGCTTCTTCCTGCTGTAGTGCATAACGAATCTCGTTGCGCAGCTGTGCCATCGTACTAAGCACGTCGAGAAGCTCGCCCTTCAGCGACTCTTCCGCGTCACCCGAAGCGGATGCGCTCGTGCCGATCAACTGCGCTTCCTCTTCGGCCAGCTTCTTCCGCAGGGATTCGAGCTCGTTGTCGAGCAGCGCCGCTTTGCTGCGGAATTCCGCTTCTTCTTTGGTCAGCGCCGTAATCCGTTCATTCTGCGCCGCCATCGATGCTTCGAGCTGCAAGCGATTCTGCTCCAGGTTGCGTTTACGCTCCTTCAGCACTTCGCCGTACCCTTCGCATTTCTCGTACTCTTCACTGTATTGCAGCATACCTTCGTGGAGCCGGTCCAGCGCTTCCTCCAATTCGCGAAGCTTCTGACGATCCTTCTCGAGCATCGCATCATGCTTGCTGACGACGGTAGACAATGTAAGTTGTTCCGACTGCAGCTTCGTCATGCGAGTATTCGAATCCGTCCATGACTGGTGCACCGTTTCGATGTTATGTACGTACATGGCGATTTCGCCGGACTTCAGCTGATCTCGCAGCTGCTTGAACTGGATCGCCTTCTCCGATTGCACGCGCAGCGGCTCGACCTGGTCCTCGAGCTCCGTCACCAAGTCGTGGATACGAAGCAGGTTGTTCTCCGTGTCCTCCAGCTTCTTTTGCGCCTCGCGCTTACGCGACTTGTATTTCACGATGCCCGACGCCTCTTCGAAAATACCGCGCCGGTCTTCGGAACGCGTGCTCAAAATTTCTTCGATACGTCCTTGCCCAATGATCGAATACGCTTCCTTGCCGATCCCCGTATCCATGAACAATTCCGTTATATCCTTCAGTCTGCACGACTGCTTGTTGATCAGGTATTCGCTCTCTCCGCTGCGGTGAACACGCCGCGTGACCGTGACTTCGTTGTAATCGAGCGGCAGCGCGCCGTCTCCATTATCCAGGGTCAGCGAAACTTCGCCGAAATTGACCGCTTTGCGCGCGTCGCTTCCCGCGAATATGATATCTTCCATTTTTCCGCCCCGCAGGCTCTTGGCGCTCTGTTCGCCCAGTACCCAGCGGATGCTGTCGCTGATGTTGCTCTTGCCGCTGCCATTCGGGCCAACGACGGCCGTTATACCGCGTACGAATTCCAGCTCCGTCTTGTCGGCAAACGATTTAAATCCAGCTAATTCAATCCTTTTCAGGAACATCGCTTACCTTCACCTCAACAACTATTGTACCATATATGCTAAAAAAGGACAGGGTCGAAATACGTCGAAACCCGTCATGTTCGCATGCAAAACATTCGACTCCGCATCCATAAATGGGACATTTTCCCGACTTTATTTCATGCGAGATGGCCGCCCATCAAACCTTTATGAAATGAAAAAATCCCGGTTACCTAAGGTGACCAGAATTTTCGTCATGCTGCATATTCCATTACTTCGGCAGCTTGCGCCACGCTTCTGCCGCTGCCTGCTGCTCCGCTTCTTTCTTCGTGCGGCCGATCCCCGAACCATAAGAGATATCGCCGATATACACCGCCACGACGAACTCGCGATCATGCGCAGGGCCACGCTCCTCGACGATCCGATATTCGATCGGACCCATTCCTGCTTGCTGCGCCTTCTCCTGCAAGGTCGATTTGAAATCTTTCCCCACCATCACGCCGTCGTTATCGATGTGCGGGAACATATAGGAAGCCAAAAACGACTTGACAGCTTCCAGCCCTTGATCCAAGTAGATCGCCCCGACGAACGCTTCGAACAAGTCGGCCAGCAGCGCGGGTCGCTGCCTTCCGCCGAGCTGTTCTTCCCCGCGTCCGAGCAGCACATGCGATCCGAGATCCAGCATTTCCGCGAATCGCGCGAGTGAAGCTTCGCATACGATCGATGCCCGCATGCGCGTCAGCTGTCCCTCTGGCCGTTCCGGAAACGTACGATACAAAAACTCGGATACCGTCAGCTGTAATATCGCGTCGCCCAGAAACTCAAGACGTTCGTTATGCTCCGTTGCACTTTGACGATGCTCGTTAACGTACGACGTATGCGTGAACGCTTGCCGCAGCAGCTTTATCGCACGAAAACGAAGCTGCAGTCGCTGCTGCAGCTCGTCAAATGGATCATGCTTCATACTTCTTCATCACGATCGTCGCGTTATGTCCGCCGAAGCCGAAGGAATTCGACAACGCATATTGAACATCCGCTTTGCGCGGGACGTTCGGGACATAATCGAGATCGCATTCCGGATCTTGATTATCCAAGTTAATCGTTGGTGGAATGATACCGTTCTGCAGCGTCAAACCAAGAATAACCGCTTCGACGCCGCCGGCCGCGCCCAGCAGATGGCCCGTCATCGATTTCGTGGAGCTGACCGCCAGCTTGTAGGCATGGTCGCCAAACGTTTTCTTGATCGCCGTCGTCTCCGAACGATCGCCAACAGGCGTCGACGTTCCGTGCGCGTTGATGTAGTCGATTTGAGACGGCTCGAGGCCGCCGTCCCGGAGCGCTTTCACCATGCAGCGCGCTGCGCCATCCGGATCCGGTTCAGTCATATGGTGAGCGTCGCCGCTCATGCCGTAACCGATGATTTCCGCATAGATGTGCGCGCCGCGTTGCTGCGCATGCTCCAGCGATTCCAACACCAGTACGCCAGAACCTTCGCCCATGACGAAGCCGTCGCGATCCGTATCGAACGGACGGGATGCTTTATGAGGCTCGTCATTCCTTGTGGACATCGCCCGCATGGAGCAGAAGCCTGCCATGCCTGTCGGCCGGATCGTCGCTTCCGCACCGCCGCAAATCATCAAATCGGCGTCGCCGCGCTGAATCAGCTTATAGGAATCTCCAATGGAATGCGTGCCTGTCGCGCAAGCTGTAACGGCTGTACTGTTCGGACCTTTCGCGCCCGTGGCCATCGAAACTTGTCCGGAAGCCATGTTCGCGATCATCATCGGGATGAAGAACGGACTTACGCGCTTCGGACCTTTCTCCAGCAAAATGTTATGCTGGTCTTCCCATGTGCCCAAACCGCCGATGCCGGAACCGATCATGACGCCTACGCGCTCCGCGTCCACGTCCGATCCGATATGTATGCCTGCATCTTTAACGGCGAGCTCACTGGCCACAACTGCGAACTGCACGAAACGGTCCATACGACGCGCTTCTTTCTTGTCGATGCCGTAATCTTCCGGGTTAAAATTCTTTATTTCAGCCGCGATGCGGGTCGGATATTCGGAAACGTCAAATGCTTCAACCAAGGAAACGCCGGACTTTCCTTCCATTAAATTACCCCAAAACGTCTCCAGTTCGGAACCGAGCGAAGTCATAACCCCCATGCCCGTAACGACTACTCTCTGCTTCATCTCTATTCACCTCTAATGGGAACTCTAATCCAAGCTCTATTTGATAAAACGCTAATGCGCTTTCAGCTGTTCGGAATGCAAATACTCAATTCGTCTAATATGGAGAGAAGTCCCGCTTGTGCAACGGGACTTGTCATTGTTTGTATTACTTCGCTAGAGAAGCTATGTAATTTACGACTTCTCCTACACTCGTAATTTTCTCTGCATCTTCATCAGAGATTTCCATATCGAATTCATCTTCCAGTTCCATGACCAATTCAACGACATCAAGAGAGTCCGCTCCAAGATCTTCTTTAAACGAAGCTTCTAGCGTAACTTCCGACTCGTCAACGCCAAGGCGGTCGACAACGATGCGCTTTACACGATCATATACATCGGACATCCGGTTCACCTCCTCCATGGTATTATACGAGAATTGCGGACAAAATGCCATACATCAAACGGCTTCCCGCCATACAGGCCTTGTCCGGAGCGCTGTTACATGTACATGCCGCCATCGACGTGAATCGTTTGACCCGTCATATAGGCGGCTGCATCCGACGCCAAGAAACGAACGGCGGCTGCAATATCCTTCGGGTCGCCGAGGCGAGCCAGCGGAATGTCGGCAGCCAGCTTATCGCGCATTTCCTGCGGCAGCTTATCCGTCATATCCGTTTGAATAAAGCCCGGTGCGACGCAATTGACCGTGATGCCCCTTGAAGCCAACTCGCGGGCGGAAGCCTTGGTCAGACCGATCACACCGGCTTTGGCAGCGACATAGTTGGCTTGCCCCGGATTGCCGAGAACGCCGACAACGGACGAGATATTAATGATGCGGCCCGAGCGCTGCTTCATCATTTGACGAGTCACGGCTTTGACGCCGTTGAACACGCCTTTCAGGTTCGTTTCGATGACTTGATCGAATTCGTCTTCCTTCATGCGCATGATTAGATTGTCACGCGTGATGCCTGCGTTATTCACCAAAATATCAATGACGCCGAATGCCTCGATCACTTGCTTCACCATCGCGTCAAACTCGTCGGTTTTGCCGACGTTGGCTTTCAGCACGAGCGTGCGGCGGCCAAGCGCTTGAACCGCTTCCGCCGTCTCCGCGGCTGCCGCTTCGCTACCGGAATAGTTGATGGCTACGTCAGCGCCGGCTTCGGCAAGCGCGATTGCGATCGCGCGGCCGATGCCGCGGGATGCTCCCGTGACGAGCGCGACTTTACCCGTTAAATCTGCGAACATTTTCATTTCTCCCCTCAGAAAAGTCTGACCCCCTAAATCCCCTCTCCAGGGGGACCCCAAGGGCCCCGGCCCTCTGTGGACACCCGGAAGGAGAACGTTGGTGCCACAGAGTACCGCTCTCGTGCTACGTCGTGCCTGACCTCGTTTTCGTCCCTCGCGGACACACTTTACGTTTGGCGCTCGCGAGTTACCTGCTGTCCCTTGCGGGACCATGGTAACGTTGTGCGCTGCAGAGGCGCTTGGCGAGCTGCAGCGTGCTTGTCCTCGCTTTCGTCCCTTGCGGGACACGCTTTACGTTAGGCGCGTCCTGCAAGCCGTCGCCTGCGGCTGGCTTGCCGTAGGCGGCAGGTCATCGCCGCCGAAGTTGGTTTACAGCTGCCCGCGGCAGCTGCTTTTAGGGCAGGTTCCCTGCCAGCTCGGCAGCACATGCATGCTGCCGAGCTTAGGCGTTGCCCTTTGCGGAAGCGAGGGAACGTAAGCTTTGTAAGCGGTGGTGGAGAGTAGCCGGAGAGTCGGATTGGAGTCGTAGCAGCGTTAGCGTTCGCCTTTGTAGTCTGATTCCTACCTCTACTAACTATATAATCATGGGAATCAGAACTACAACAGCGAGCGAAGACCCAATCCGACCGGAGGCCACGGTTTTCCACCTATGCTTAAAGCGCAGCCGCTTTCAGCGCTTCCAGGCTGTTTATCGAGATGACCTTGACGGTTTTGTCGATTTTTTTGATCAGGCCGGCGAGTACCGTGCCCGATCCGATTTCGACGAACGTGTCCACGCCTTGCTCGATCAAGTAACGCACGCTGTCTTCCCACAATACAGGCGAGTATACCTGTTCTTCGAGTAATTTGCGAATTTCGCCGCTTTCCGTGACGGGTTTGGCCGTAACGTTCGCGATAACGGGGATCGACGCATCTTGCATGTTGACGGCTGCCAAGACGTCTTTCAGGCGGTCGGCGGCAGGTTTCATGAGCGAGGAGTGGAACGGTCCGCTCACTTCGAGCGGGATGACCCGCTTGGCGCCGGCTTCTTTTCCTCGTTCTACGATCGCTTGCACGCCGGCAGCCGTACCGGACACGACGATTTGACCTGGGCAGTTGACGTTAGCCAGTTCAACCGCGCCGGCATCGGCGGATGCGGACGCACAAAGCGCAGCCAGCGCTTCGCGCTCTGCGCCGAGCACGGCAGCCATGGCGCCTTGCCCGCTTGGAACGGCCTGCTCCATGAATTCGCCTCGGGAGCGAACCGTGCGCACGGCATCCTGGAAGGACAATGATCCGGCTGCGACTAGCGCGCTATATTCGCCAAGCGAATGGCCGGCCACGTAGTCGGCTGTAAGTCCGCTTTCGCGGAGCGCCTCCAAGTAGGCTGCGCTGACGGTCAGCAGTGCGGGTTGCGTGTTGACCGTTTGCTTCAGCACGTCTTCGGGACCTTGAAAAATAATATCGCTTAATTTGAAGCCCAGCGCTTCGTCCGCGGCATCGATAACGGCCCGCGATGCGGGAAACGCTTCATAAATATCTTGTCCCATGCCGACTGCCTGCGCGCCTTGGCCGGGAAATACGAATGCGGTCTTGCCCATTGAAATCAGCACCTCCGACACGATTACGTTACACATTAACGAAGAGTATGAATGATTACCAAACTAACACGGAAGCGCCCCAAGTCAAACCGCCGCCAAAGCCCACCAGCACGATGCGGTCGCCTTCGTTCACGCGGTTTTGCTCCACCGCTTCAGCCAGCGCGATCGGAATGGAAGCCGCCGATACGTTGCCGTATTTATCCAAGTTGATCATACACTTCTCCTGCGGCAGATCCAAACGGTTCAGCGCGGATTGAATGATGCGAATATTGGCTTGATGCGGGACGAGCAGATCGATGTCTTTCTTGTCGATGCCCGCTTTGCGCAATGCTTCCTCAGCGGCGTTGCCCATGATACGGACAGCGAATTTGTATACTTCATTGCCGGCCATGTAGATAAAATGCTGCTTATCTGCAATGGTGTCGGTAGACGACGGCATGCGAGAACCGCCGCCCCGAACGCGGAGCAATTCGCCGCCGGAGCCGTCGGCACCGAGCTCGAAGGAACGGAATCCGCGGCCTTCGGGTACTTGGCCGAGAACGACGGCGCCTGCGCCGTCGCCGAACAGAATGCAGGTGTTGCGGTCGGTATAATCCGTAATTCGGGACAAGCATTCCGCCCCGACCACGAGCACGTGTTTGTACATGCCGTTCGCAATCATGCTGGATGCGGTCGCGAGACCGTAGATGAACCCGGAGCAGGCAGCCGACAAGTCGAATGCCGCCGCTTTCCTTGCGCCCAGCTTATCCTGCAGCAGGCAGGCGGTAGACGGGAAGAACATGTCCGGCGTAATCGTCGCGACGATGATCAGATCAATGTCTTCGGCAGTCAATCCGGCTGCTTCGATCGCCTTCAAGGATGCCTGGTAAGCCAGGTCCGAAGTCGCTTGCTCCGGCGCGGCGATGCGGCGTTCCCGCATACCCGTGCGCGTAACGATCCACTCGTCGTTCGTTTCGACCATCTGTTCCAGGTCTTTATTCGTCAAAATTCGTTCAGGCACGTATTTGCCGGTGCCGATAATACCTACGGGATGTAGCTGCATGCTCCCACTCACTTCCTGCTAATTTCCGCTGCGATAGAAGATACCAAGTTGCTCTGAATCGCCAGTTTGGCTTGACGCACCGTGCTTTTGATGGCTTTCACGTCAGAGGAGCCATGGCATTTGAATACGAGTCCGTTAATGCCCAGCAGCGGAGCGCCGCCGTGCTCGTTGTAATCCATTTTTTTGCGCAGCATGCGAAGCTTGGGCATCACGATCGCCGCGGCCAGCTTGGATAAGAGCGAGCTCGAGAAAATGTCCCGGATCGTCTTGAACAGCGTTCCCGCCGTCCCTTCCATCGCCTTCAGCATAATATTGCCGGCAAAACCGTCGCAAATCAATACGTCGCAATTGCGAAGCAAGACGTCCCGCGCCTCCACATTGCCGATAAAATGAATCGGTGCCGCCTCAAGCAAATCGTACGCCGCTTTCGTCAGCTCGTTCCCTTTCATGGCTTCCGTACCCACGTTGAGCAGGCCGACGCGCGGCTTAGACTGTCCATTCATGCGTGCCCGGTAAATGCTCCCCATGATCGCATATTGCAGGAGATGCTCCGGCTTCGCGTCCATGTTCGCGCCCAAGTCGAGCGCAAGCACGCCGATATCGTCCATGGTTGGCAACATCGTGACGAGCGCGGGACGCTCGATGCCTTCCAGCCTCCCGACGACGAGCAGACCGGTCGTCATGAGCGCGCCCGTATTGCCGGCAGACAGCATGGCTTCCGCTCGGCCGTCGCGCACCAATTGGCCTGCCATCACCATCGATGACCCTTTCTTGCGGCGAACCGCTTTAACCGGCTCGTCGTCGGGCCCAATGACATCGTCCGCATGGACGATCTCGATATTCGACGGAACCTTGGCGCCGAGATGCGTCTTGATCTGCGTCTCGTCGCCCACCAGAACGATGGTAACCTCCGGACTTTCGAGCGCTGCTTCCAATGCGCCTTTTACGATTTGCGAAGGGGCATGGTCGCCCCCCATCGCGTCAATTGCGATCCGCACCATCCATACCTCCTTCGATGACCGTCTCGCCTGCGGAACGATAAATAAGAAAGCTGCCCTGAAACACCATTTCATCGCTAACATAAGAAAAGACCTCGACTTTGGCTTTGCTGCGTCCGCCGGAGATCGATCTTACATAGGCTTTGGCTATGCATTTCTCGCCTAGCTTCACTTGACGGACGAAACGAATATCCGCTGTCGCCGTCAGAGCGATTTCATCGTTAATGACCGCTACCGCCAATGAATTGGCTTGCGCGAAAACATGGTGGCCGCGGGCGATGCCGGTTCTGGAAAATACATGCTCTTCTTTGATTTCAAAAAGGGAAATGCCGCTGTGGTCCAGCTGCAGATCCACGATATCTCCGATAACTTCATCCAGCGGCAATGAACGGACCGGGTCGTACGAACGCTCCGCCATTAGTTTCATCCGCTCCCGCAGTTCGGGAATGCCGAGTTCCAGCCGGTCAAGGCGCACCGTTTGAATGCTGACTTTCAACTGTCGTGTCAGCTCTTGATCCGTTATAAAAGGATTATCGTCAATCAGCGAGCTAAGCAGCTGATGACGCTCTCGTTTCGGAAGCCGTTCGATGGTCCGCACCACCTTTGCCATGGTTCTAGTATACGCTCAGCTGCAATTCATACGCGGCAGTGCCGGACAACAGCGGCTGAACCTGAGCCAAGACAGCTACGTTACAATCAGCTATTATAACCAGGTACTAACAAGTATATAGAAGAAAGCCGCTCCGCGCAACGTCGAAGGCAGATTCCGGTATAAAAACCGTTTATTACGCGGATGAAAGAACGATGCCTTTTAGATATGCAACAGGATTTCAGCTGAAAACGATGTCCTGCGCCGTCCGAAAAATACAATAGGACTCCATCCGAAGATGAAGTCCTATTCGTGGCGTCAAACTATTGTTTGATGATTTCTCTCGATTTGTAAGTTCCGCACACTTTGCAAACGCGGTGAGCCAATTTCAATTCTCCGCATTGATCGCATTTAACCATACCTGGCACAGCCAGTTTGAAGTGCGTGCGGCGTTTGTCACGACGCGTCTTGGATGTTCTACGTTGTGGTACTGCCATGTTTCCCACCTCCTTAACAGAATTGCATCAAGCGTGCCGATCGATGCAGCGCTTCTATTCCTTCGAGTCTTTAAACAAGTCTTTCAATGCGGCAAGCCTCGGATCGATCCGCTCGTTGGAGCAGCCGCAACTTTGCTCATTTAGGTTGCTTCCGCACGTGTGGCAAAGTCCTTTGCAGTCTTCGCTGCACAGCGGCACGAATGGCAGCGCGAGCATCAGCATTTCTTCAAGCATCGGCTCGAGCTCCAGCTTGTCCTCGTCTACCGGAATGGTGTCTTCCGGTTCCGATCCGTCTACTTCGGCTTCGTTCTTGAAGCGTTCGTGGAACGGCAGCACGACGTGTTCCGTGGTCGATTCCAAACAGCGGGAGCAGGACAGTTCCACGTCGATGGTCAACTCGCCCTCCACATGGGCAACGCCGTCTTCGCCCCAAGCCGTCATGTTCACGTCCATCGGACTCGCGTTCAGGACATCCTTGCGCACTTGCTTCAGCCAATCGGTATTCAAGCTGGACTTGAATGTTGTTTTCGTCCCTTTGGCCGCTAATTCACGTACATGAATCTCCATGGTATCACTCCAAACAAACAAAGTTTATTATATCGATTATCGATTCGTTTTGTCAACATTTTCACGCCGTGATATAGTGAAAAATATACGATACATCGTACGGAGGTCTGCCCATGCGCACAGTTGGGATCATTGTCGAGTATAACCCGTTCCATAATGGACATCTATATCATTTACAGCAATCGCTAAAAATAACGAAAAGCGACGCCGTCGTCGCCGTCATGAGCGGCCATTTCTTGCAGCGCGGAGAACCCGCGCTTCTTAACAAGTGGACGCGGGCCGAAATGGCGCTTCGCGGCGGCTGCGACGTCGTGATTGAGCTGCCCGTCGCCTACTCTACGCAGGCGGCGGAATGGTTCGCCTACGGCGCCGCGGCCCTCTTGGACGCGACCGGCGTCGTGGACGCGCTCTGCTTCGGCAGCGAGGCGGGCGATATCGCGCCGCTCCGCCGCGTCGCGCGGTTGCTCGCGCATGAGCCGGCATCGTTCGGGCCGCTCATCGCGGATGAGCTTCGGACAGGCCGCAGCTATCCCGCTGCCTACAGCGGGGCCGTCCGGCGGTTCATGGCCGCGGCAGGCGATGAAGAAGCCGCGGCGTTCCCGTTCGAGCAGCCCAACAATACGCTGGGGCTGCATTACCTGCTGGCGCTGGAGCGGCTGGGCAGCGCCATCGAGCCCTTCTCGCTGCGCCGCGAGAAAGCCGGCTACGCGCAGACCAGCATCACCGATGCGCAGATCGCCAGCGCAACGGCCATTCGCAAGCTCGTGGCGGAATCGCTCGAGCCCGGAGGCGTCGCGCCTTTCGTCCCTCCGTCCACGATGGAGCTGCTGCTCCGGGACCATGCTTCCGGTCGTGCCCGCGGCGGCTGGGAACATTATGAAGCGCAATTGTTCCACAAGCTTGTCTCGGAATCGGCAGCGACGCTCGGCCGCTATCACGAGATTAGCGAAGGATTGGAGCACCGGATCAAGAACGCGCTGCCCGAGCTGGACAGCCTTGCGTTCGAGCCGCTCCTGGAGCGCTTGAAGACGAAGCGCTACACGCGCACGAAGCTGCAGCGAGCGCTGCTCGCGATCCTCCTGGGGCATGACAAGGAGCTGCTGTCTCCGGATCGTCTGCGCAGCGGCATTCAATATATTCGCGTGCTTGGCTGCAGCCCTCGCGGCAGAGAGCTGCTAAAGCAGATGCGCAAATCCGCCAAGCTGCCGGTGCTGCAAAGCGCCGCGCGGGCCGCGGAAGAGTATCCCTATCTCGCGCTGGATGTCCAAGCAACGTCGATCTACGCGCTCGGTTGGTCCAATGCGTCGCCAAGGGATCTCTTCCGCGATTATTATGAGAAGCCAGTCGCCATTGAATAAGTTCCGCTTCGATCAAATGCAGGTCTACTCGCATGAAGACAAGCGTAAACATGTAGTGGCCCCGGTTCGTCCGGGCCCTACCCTACGCCTGGAGTGAAGTGCGATGATAAGGACTATCATGCTCGCCTGCTTATCCATTCTGCTTGTCGCTTCGATTATCGTCAAGCCGGATGCAGCCTTCCAAGCTTCCCTGCAAGGCTTAACCGTGTGGTGGAATATCGTCTTCCCGGGACTGCTTCCTTTCCTGACGCTGCTCGAGCTGATGCTGGCATTCGGGGCTGTGCATGCCCTCGGAACGCTCCTCCACCCGCTGATGCATAAGCTGTTCCGCCTCCCGGGCGAAACCGGCGTTGCCGTGGCAATCGGCTGGACAGGCGGCTTCCCCTGCGGAGCAGAAGCGGCCGCGGCATTACGCAAAAGCAATACCTTGACCCCAAAGCAAGGCAATCGCCTGCTGGCATTGTCCCATCTGCCCAGCCCGCTGTTCATGCTGCTCGTCGTAGGCACTGGGTTCCTGCATCGCCCCGAGCTGGGAGCCGCCATTACGCTCATTGTCTGGCTGTCCGCCCTCTTGCCTGCCCTCGTATCGGCCAGATTCGCGCGGCGCGAGCCGGTTCAACCGGCTCAGGTCGTCGACAGCCGCGCTACGGGCATCTTCCGCCGTGCAGCCAGGGCGATGCGGGAAGCGCGTGAGCGCGACGGGCGTACATTCGGCAAGCTGCTTGGAGACGCCGTTACCGTTGCCGTCTACAAGCTGATGGCGATCGGCGGCTTTATGATTTTCTGCGCCGTGCTCGTCAAACTGCTGGAACCTCTGTTACCGGACACGGTCCCTTCCTTCGTCCTGTCCGGACTGCTCGAAAGCCATATCGGCGCATATGCCGCATCTGCCGGAGCATTCGCGGGCGGCGTGCCGTGGAAGGCCGCGGCGATAGCTGCCGTGCTCAGCTGGGGCGGACTAAGCGCCTTGCTCCAAGCCGGATCGGCGATCGCGGGCACCGGCTTATCCCTGCGCTCGCTGGCTGCGGCCCGCATCCTTCAAAGCGCCGTCGCATTCTTGCTCATGCTCGTATGCTGGAAGCCGATTACATGGTTCATGAACGGCATCACTCCGGCATCGTCCACCTTCGCTTGGCAGCACGAAGAGACTTACACGGCACGGATCGGTGCCATACATGCCGGCGATTTGCTCTCGCTATGGCCTTACGCGCCAGCCCTGCTGCTCGTGTTCTTATGCGGCACAGCCCTGCTTGCAGCCGTGTCGGTTATCACCGCGAAGCTTCGGCTTCAATAGCCTCAATCGCGCTTGTATTTGGCGATCAACGCTTGCTGCACTTCAGGCGGAACCAAGTCCTGCACGTTCCCGTGGAACATGGCAATCTCCTTGACGATGCTGGAGCTTAAGTAGGAATACTTCGGATTCGTCATCATGAAAATCGTCTCGATGTCCTCGTCCAGCTGATGATTCGTGGATGCCATCTGCAGCTCGTATTCGAAGTCGGTGACCGACCGAATGCCGCGGACGATGACATGCGCTTCCTTCGCCCGTATGAAGTTGACGAGCAGATCGCGGAAGCTGTCGATCGACACGTTAGGCAGATCCTGCGTCACCTCGGCAAGCAGCTGTTTGCGTTCATCGACGCTGAACAGCGGCTTCTTGCTCGTATTGTTCAATACCGCCACGATCAGATGGTCAAATTGCTTCGCCGCGCGGCGAATGATATCCAAATGCCCGCAGGTAACGGGATCGAAGCTGCCGGGATAGACCGCGACGCGTTTCCCTGTTCCTGTAGTTGAAGTCGATGCTGCCATAATTAATCCTCCGTTGCTTCTTCCTCTTGCTCCGCTTCAAAGCGGTAGACGGTCACCGCGGTATCGCCGTACTCCGAACGCTTGATCTGCCGGTACCGCGCGAAAGCTTCCGGATACCGGTGATACGCATCATGCTCGACGACGATCGTCGCGCCTTCCTCGAGCAGACCGCGTTCCATAAGCTGTGTCATCAATTCATCCATGTCCGTCATGCGATAAGGCGGATCCAGAAACACCAGCGCAAACTTGAGGCTTCGTTTCGCCAATGCCTTGACCGCTCTAACCGCTTCCGTTCGATAAATCTCGGCATCGTCCGCCATTCCGGCAGCCTGCACGTTCTGCTTAATGACCTCGATGCTGGCGCCTTCGAGATCGATGAACACCGCTTTGTCCATCCCCCTGCTCAGCGCTTCGATGCCAAGTCCGCCCGTTCCGGCGAATAGATCGAGCACCAGCCCTCCCTCGAAATAAGGACCGATCATGCTGAAAATCGCTTCTTTCACTTTATCGGTCGTCGGACGGGTCTTCGTGCCCGGCACCGCTTTTAATGAACGGCCCTTGGCCGTGCCTGCAATCACTCTCACTGCCTCTCTGCTGCCCCTTTCGCTTCGACCATGTAGCACATGGTCAATATCGTAACACAATTCGCCCGTCAAATTAAAGATGCGGTTGTTTCGCTGCGCCCGAAAGGGTCGTTCGAGACTGGAATGGACCGGTAGTGAACCGCGCAAAAAAAGCGCTCCGCCGCCAGGACGGAACGCTTTTCTTCTATTAATTACGCATAATGGCAGGCTGCCCAGTGACTCGGCTCCACTTCTCGGAAAGCCGGCACTTCCGCTGCGCACTTCTCCGTCGCGAACGGACAGCGCGTGCGGAACGGACAACCGCTAGGCGGATTGATCGGACTTGGCAGATCGCCGGACAAGACGATTTTCTCTTTGGCGTCCACGACGTCGAGATCCGGAACCGGAATCGCCGACATCAACGCTTTCGTATACGGATGCTTCGGATTGGAATAGAGCTCTTCGCTTTCGGCAAGCTCCACCATTTTACCCAAATACATAACCGCAACGCGGTCCGAGATATGCTTAACCATCGCCAAATCATGCGCGATGAACAAATACGTCAGGCCAAAATCACGCTGCAAATCCTGCAGCAGGTTGACGACTTGCGCTTGAATCGATACGTCGAGCGCGGAGATCGGCTCATCGCAGACGATGAACTTCGGATTGACCGCGAGTGCACGCGCGATCCCGATCCGTTGACGCTGACCGCCGGAAAACTCATGCGGATAGCGGGAAGCATGCTCCGAACGAAGACCTACGCGATCGAGCAGGCGCTCTACCTGCAGCTTGCGGTCCTTGCTTCCGTTTGCCAATCCATGAATATCGAGCGGCTCGGCAATCAGATTCTCGACCGTCCAGCGCGGATTCAGCGATGCATAGGGATCTTGGAAGACCATTTGCATTTCGCGGCGCAGCGCCTTCAGTTTCGAGCCTTTCGCCTTCATAATGTTCGTGCCTTGGAAATTCACGGCTCCTGCCGTCGGCTCATACAGGCGAAGAATCGTACGTCCCGCCGTAGACTTCCCGCAGCCGGACTCGCCGACCATGCCGAGCGTCTCGCCTTGGCGAATGCCGAAGCTGATGTCGTTGACGGCTTTCAGCGTTTGATTGCCGCCGACCTGGAAATATTTCTTGAGGTGATCGACTTCGATCAACACATCGTTGTTGTTTTTGCTAATCATGCGCTAGCACCCTCCTTCTTGCAGGCCGGGTCGTGGAGCCAGCATCTAGCTGCTTGCGTCTCGCTGATCGTATAATCCACGGGATCGTTGTCCACGCATACGCGCATCGCTTCGTCGCAGCGTGCGCAGAAGGCACAACCCTTCGGCGGAGCGGACATATCCGGCGGCGTGCCGACGATCGGAATAAGCGGCTCGCTCTTGCTGTGATCCAGCCGCGGCAAGGAACGCAGCAAGCCACGGGTATATGGATGCTGCGGGTTTTTGAAAATTTCGCGTTTCGTACCGGTTTCCACCACTTTACCGGCGTACATAACGACGACGCGGTCGCACATCTCGGCTACGATACCGAGATCATGCGTGATCAGAATGATGGACGTGCCCGTTTTCTCTTGCAGTTCTTTCATCAGCTGCATGATTTGCGCCTGAATCGTAACGTCGAGCGCTGTCGTCGGCTCATCCGCGATAAGCAGTGCCGGGTTACATGCCAGCGCGATCGCGATCATGACCCGTTGGCGCATGCCGCCGGAGAATTGATGCGGATATTGCTTGACGCGGTCCTTCGCGTTCGGGATGCCGACAAGCGTCAGCAGCTCCGCCGCGCGGTCCGTTGCCTTCGATTTCGTCAGGTTCTGATGCTTGATCAGCACCTCGGAGATTTGGCGGCCGACCGTCAGCGTCGGGTTAAGCGACGTCATCGGATCTTGGAAAATCATGCCGATCTCGTGACCGCGGATGGCTTCCATTTCCTTCTCGGACTTCGAAAGCAAATCCTGGCCCATGAATTCGATGGAGCCTTGCTTATATTCGCCCGGAGGGGTAGGAATCAAGCGAAGAATCGACTGCGCGGTAACGCTCTTGCCGCTGCCGGATTCGCCGACGATTGCTACGGATTCACCGCGCTTCACTTCGAGGTTAACGCCGCGAACAGCCTGTACTTCTCCACCGCGCACATGAAACGAGATATGCAAATCGTTGATGCGTAAAATCGGATCGTTCATAGAGCTCACTCCCAGCGCTGTTATTTTTTCATTTTCGGATCGAATGCGTCCTGCAGACCGTCACCGAAAATATTAAAGGCAAGCATCGTGATACTGAGCAGCGAGGCCGGAATAAACATCATCCACGGATAGATCGTCCACGAAGACAATGCTTCGCCGATCAACGTACCGAGGGAGGATGCCGGCGACTGCACGCCAAGACCCAAGAAGCTGAGGAACGCTTCGGCGAAGATCGCCGACGGTACCGACAAGGTTACCGTTACGATAATCGGTCCGAGCGTATTCGGAATAAGATGCTTAAACAAAATGCGGGAGTTGCTTGCGCCCATCGACTGAGCGGCCAACACGTACTCCTGGTTTTTCAATTGAAGAATCTGCCCCCGTACGATCCACGACATCGTAATCCAACCGGTGATCGACAAGGCGATAATGATGGTCGTCAGTGACGAGCCCATAACGACGCTCAACAGAATAACGACAAGCAGATGCGGAATCGCGTACAGCATCTCGGCGATTTTGTTCATGGCGCCGCCCAGGCGTTTGCCCGCATAGCCCATGATACCGCCGTAAATAATGCCGATGATTAAATCGAACAATGCGGCTGCGAGACCGACCGTCAAGGAAATGCGGACGCCAAGCCATGTTCGAGTAAATAAATCACGGCCCAAGTTATCTGTTCCGAACCAGTGCTTGGCCGAAGGCGCCGCGTACGTATTGTCCAAATTGTTGGTATATGACGTATAAGGCGATAACATCGGGCAAACGATGGAAAGCACGGCAATGACAATCAAAATATACAAACCGGTCATAGCCCAGCGGTTGCTGCGAAGCTGTGCCCAAGTAATTTGCCAAGTTGATCGGCTCTCGGTTGCGATAACCTCGGCCTCTTGATGCTTGTGTTCCAAACGTTCAAACGGAGACGGAGCAGTTTGACTCATGATTTAACTACACCTCCGCTCAATTTGATACGCGGATCAACGAAAATGTACAAGACATCCGTAACGAATCGCGCTGCCATCAGAATGACGGCGTAGAAAATCGTAATGCCCATGATAAGCGTGTAATCTCGGTTCGTGACGCTCTCGACGAAATAAGCACCCAATCCTGGAAGTCCGAAAATTTGTTCCACGACAACGGAACCGGTAATAATGTTCGCCGTCATCGGCCCCAAATAGGTAACGACCGGTAAAATACCGTTACGCAAACCGTGCTGCCACAGAATCGCTCTCGGCGTCAAGCCTTTTGCTTTTGCGGTACGAATATAATCGGAAGTCAATACTTCCAACATGGTAGAACGGGTAAGACGTGCGATAAATGCAATGGGAAGCGTAGACAGTGCAATCGTCGGGAGCACGTAGTCCATCGGGCTTTCCAGTCCTGCAACGTGAAAAATAGGAAATTTAACGGCCAAAAAATATTGGATCATCGATCCAATAACAAAGTTAGGTACCGATATGCCAATAACCGCTAGGAACATGGCCCCATTATCAATAAACTTGCGATGCCGAAGCGCAGCCATCATGCCCAGGTAAATCCCGATGATGACGGATACAACTACTGCCATCGCCCCTACTTTTGCCGACGTGCCGAACGAGCTCGTGATGATGCTGGTTACGGTGCGGTCCGAGCTTTTCATCGAAATACCCAAGTCGAACTGAAACAATTTCTTCATGTAAACCAAATATTGTTCGCCAATCGGTTTATCCAAACCGTAATGCGCCATAATTTGAGCTTTAATTTCCGGTGGAATAGCCTTCTCTTGGGTGAAAGGGTCCCCAGGGACTGCTTTCATTAAGAAGAAGGTTGCGGTGGCTAGAATTAGAAGGGAAAACACGATGTTGATAAGTTTACCACCCAAGTACCGAACCATCCTAAGCACTCTCCAATCATAGAGAAGGGATATATATGGGTGTGCCACATATATCCCGATGTCCCCTGTATTCTTACTGCATATTATTTTTCAATCGTGATGTGCGAGTAATCGATGTTGCCGCTGTAATCAACGACGTAGTTTTTCACGTACGGTTTGATCAGCTGCGTCGACGAGTAGTAGTAAAGCGGCATGATCGCGTTGTTGTCGCCGATCAGGATTTTCTCTGCTTTAGCCATTGCGTCTACGCGTTTTTGTTGATCGTTCGTGCTGTAAGCTTCTTTAACCAGCGCGTCGTACTCTGGGTTTTTGAAGCCGATATCGTTGTTGCCGCCTTTGGACGTGAACATGTCGATGAACGTCATCGGATCATTGTAGTCGGCGCCCCAGCCTGCGCGGGCAACATCGTAGTTCAAGCTTTGACGGTTCTTCAGGAAGACTTTCCATTCTTGAAGCTCCAGCTTCGCGTCGATGCCGAGGTTTTCTTTCCACATGTTCGCGATTGCTTCCGCAACCGTTTTGTGGAGACCTTCGTTGAAGGAGAGCGAGAACTCAGGCATCTTGGTCATGCCTTCTTCGGCAAGGCCTTCGGCAAGCAATTTCTTCGCTTCCGTTACGTCCTCTTTGAAGTAGTCGTCTTTCACTTCGTCGCGGTAATCGCCGTTCACGCCGTGGATACCCGTCGATACGAAACCGAATGCAGGAACTTGTCCGGCTTTCGTTACTTTGTCCACGATGTCTTGACGGTTGATCGCCATCGAAAGCGCCTTGCGGACTTTCGCGTTGTCAAACGGCTTCTTCGTGTTGTTGAAGTTGTAGTAGTACGTGCTTGCAATCCCTTTAATGGAAAGCTCCGTGCTCTTGTCTGCTTTATACTTGTCCAACTGCGCCGGCGGGATGCTGCCCGTAGGAGCGCCTGCCCAGTCAAGTTGGCCGGTTTTGTACATGTTGAACTCGGTGTTCGGATCTTTGATCATCAGGAATTTAACGTCAGTCAATTTGATTGCGTCTTTATCCCAGTAGTTTTCGTTCGGAACGAGCTCGATGGAATCGCCGTGTTTCCACGATTTCATCTTGAACGGACCGTTACCGGTGTAGTCTTTCGCTTCAGCGAATTGCGTATCCTTCAGAACCGGGTAAGCCGTGAAGAAGGCCGCGATGTTCAGGAAGTAAGGCGTTGGGTTTTCAAGTTGAACTTCCAACGTTTTGTCATCGATCGCTTTTACGCCGACTTGGCTAGGATCCGAGATATGATCCGGGTTGTCCGCTTCGATGTTATAGTTTTGAGCATTTTTAATGTAATAGAGCTGGTAAGCGTAAGGCGCCGGAGGATTCAGTTTCGGATCCAACGTGCGTTTCCAAGAATACTCGAAATCTCCTGCTTTGACTGGCTGGCCATTCGACCATTTGGCATTGTCGCGCAGATGGAACGTGTACGTTTTGCCATCTTCCGAAATGTCCCATTTCTCTGCAACCCCTGGAACGATGTTACCTTTGTCGTCCATGCGAGTCAGACCTTCGAACAGGCCGTTAAGTACCGTGAAGGATACTTGGTCTTGCGCCTGTGCAACGTCTAGACTAGGCGGTTCGGATGTAAGGTTCATCCGGAACGTTTGATCATCGCCCGATCCGCTCTTCCCGCAGGCAGATAATACCCCCGTGAGGACCAACATGAGTGAAGCCATTAACAGCATTTTCTTTTTCATTCTTCAGAGCCCGCCTCCTTGTTGCAAATGTATAAATTTTTAAACCTGTAGCCAATCATACAACGACTTTTACAATTTGTAAAACATATTTTGCACACTTGTAAAGATTTTCTATCCCCTTATGTTATATTAGCTTACATTTATGTAACTGAGGGACGTCATCAAGCCTTTGCCTTCTTAATTACCTTATTCAGTATATCCACGAAACAAAAAAACACCGCCGTCCAATTTATGGACAACGGTGTTTCGTTTACTCGTATAACTCGTCTCTTATTGACCGGTTGCAGCGTTGTTGGCTGCACCCGTATTTGTCGGAGCCGGGTCGGCAGCAGGCTCGCCTGCAGCGGCATCATCCGCAAGGGAGTTCGTGATTTTCGCTTTCGACTTCAGATCTTCCAGCCATGCGGTCGATAGATCGGAAACTTTGGTTTGCACCAGTTGATCTTTGATTTCGTCTTTCTTCTCGGCCAGCGTAGCTTGCTTCGCTGCTTGGTGGTCGGTCAATTTGATGATGTGGTAGCCGAATGAGGATTTGACCGGCGCCGTCGTCGTTTCGCCGACTTTAAGGGCCAATGTCGCTTTCTCGAATTCAGGATCCATGGCGCCTTTGCCAAAGAAGCCGAGATCGCCGCCATTGTCTTTGCTGCCCGTATCCGTGGATTTCTCTTTCGCCAACGTCGCGAAGTCCGCTCCGTCTTTGAGCTGTTTCAGAATCGCGTCCGCTTCCTCTTTGGTTGCGACGAGAATATGCGATGCTTTCCATTGCTCAGGCGTATCGTATTGCGCTTTGTTCGTATTGTAATAATCTTCAACGTCCTTGTCCGTGACTTTCGCCTGCGGCTCAAGGATTTTGCGGATTTGCAGCTGCATCGGCGTTTGTGCTTTCAGATCGTCAAGCGTCATGCCGCTTTGCGTAAGCGCATTGTCGAAGTCCGCTTCCGTTGGGAACTGCTTCTTGATTCTTGCGATTTCAGCGTCGACATCGGCATCGGTGACAACGATCTTCGCTTTATCGGCTTCTTGCTTGATCAGTTCTTCTTGGATCAGGTTGTCCATCGTTTGGGCGCCGCCCAGCTTCACCATTTGGTCATACAGCTGTTCTTTGGTGATGGAAACGCCGTTAACGGAACCGATCGCCGTCTTGTCCGAACCGCCGCCGAACGGAGGCTTGATCAGTACGACAATCAGAATAAGCGCCAAGCCAAGCGAAATGTACATCCATGCTTTACCGCCACTTCGAACTGGCTGAGCAGCCGGAGCAACACCAGCAGGTGCAAGCGTTTCTTGGTTCCGCTCACGCTCTTCTTCTTCAATGGCTTGCTCGGAAGCATCCGTATCTTCGAATTCACGATCGATGTCTTCACGGTCTTGCTCAAGCGCCCGGTTCGTTTCTTCTGTATCGGCACCCGCTTGGTCGTCTTGCGTGAGCGATTGCTCGTTGTCAGGCTTCAAATCTTTCTCTTTCTCGTTCAACTTGAAATCTCCCTTCCGGCTTTGGCAGTCATCTTTACTCTTCTGTGTCACTATATCAGATATAGTTTCGCCAAACCTTAAGAAAAGATAAAAGATGAAAAATAAAATAATTTGTCGTTATAACAGCCACGCATGGACGGGAAGCAGCAAAATCGGAGTGAAAACGGCGCTCGCCGCCATCGAAAACCCGCTTAACCCGCCCTGCTCCTCCGAATCCGACATCAGCCGCGCCGACCCTATGCCGTGCGCCGCAGCGCCGATCGCAATCGAAGACGCGGCAATGTCCGTTACGCCGCAAATACGCAGCAGCCATGGCCCCGTTACGCTTCCGAACAGGCCGGTCAAAACGGTCAACGCCGCCGTCAAGCCGGGAGATCCGCCAAGCCAGCCGGACAAGTCGACGGCTACGGCTGCGGTTACCGATTTCGGCAATGCCGAACGAAGGAACTCGCTCGTACCGCCAAAAAACAGTACGCATGCAGCGTTGACAAGCAGACCCGAGGTGCTTCCGACAAGCGCCCCCAGGAGCAAGGAAGGAAGCATGCGCCTTAGGCGCATGGCATGTTTGTACAACGGTACGGCCATTGCGACCGTTGCGGGACCTAGAAAGAAAGAAACCATATCCCCGCCGATCTGATACGTCTCAAACGAGATCGAGCTTAGCCGAAGGCAGAGATAGACAAGCAGCGGCGCGCTGATGAGCGGATGCAGCCAAGAGAGTTTACGATAGATCAGCATGCCGGCCGCATAAGCGGCCAGCGTCAGCGTCGTTCCGAGAAGCGGGTCCGCAAGCAGACTATCCTTCATTGGCCGTTCTCTCCTTCCGCTTGTGAAGCAGCCAGCGGGTCGCGAGTCCCGTCGTCAGCATGATGATCGCCGTTCCCAAGGTGAGACTGGCAGCCGCAGCAAGCCAAGAATCGCCGAGCGCAGGCAGAAACCCGGCAGCTCCCGCAAGCAGGGGAATGAAAAACAGCATCATATGCTTCGTTAGAAATGCGGCGCTTGCCTCCACCCACTCCAGCTTGACGATGCGCAGGAACAAGGCAGCCGTCAGCAGAAGCAGCCCCAATACATGTGACGGAAGCGGCACGCCGGCCATGCTGTGCAGCAGGAAGCCCGCACCGTCGAAACCCATGATGATGCAAAACCCGCGCATCGGCTCAATTCACCTGATTGACGGCATCGCCTTGCAAGAAGGCTCGCAGGTTACCGGCGGCAATTCCCATCAACCGTCCTCTGGCTTCGACCGTCGCCCAGCCGATGTGCGGCGTAATCATGCAATTCGCCGCCGACAACAACGGATTATCCGCAGAAGGCGGCTCGATGCCCAAGACGTCCAAGCCTGCGGCAGCGATCGTCCCCGCTTGCAGCGCGTCGGCCAAATCCTGCTCGACGACATGACCGCCGCGGGCGGTATTGATCAGCATGGCATCCTTCTTCATCATCCCAAGCGTATGTACATTAATGAGGCCTTGCGTATCCGGCGTCAACGGACAATGCAGGGACACGGCATCCGCTTCCCGGAATAGCTCTTCCATCGTAACGAATCGCACCGCTTCCAGCCCAGGAATCGTCTTCACCGTTCTCGAATGGACGATGACCCGCATGCCAAATGCCAATGCGATGCGGGCAACTTGCTGACCAATGCTGCCGAATCCTACTAGGCCAAGCGTCTGGCCGGACAGCTCGCGCAGCGGATGCAGCGAGAACGTAAAATCCGGACCTGCCGCCCAGCGGCCGCCGCGCGCGGCTTCACTATGCGCGCTGACCTGCGAAGCTTGCGCCAACAGAAACGCGAATACGAGCTGCGCAACGGAGGCGTTACTGTAATTAGGCACGTTCGTCACGACGATATCCCGCTTCGCCGCGGCTTCGATGTCGACGATATTATAGCCGGTTGCCAGAACGCCGATATATCGGAGCTCCGGAAGCTCGGCGATCGTCGCTGCCGTGAGCGGCGTCTTGTTCGTCAATACGATTTCGGCGCTGCGCGCGCGGCTAACGATGTACTCTTGGGGAGTCCGGTCATATACCGTCAGTTCCCCCAGCTTTCCGACTTCATCCCAGCTCATGTCGCCGGGGTTCAACGTGTACCCATCCAAAACTACGATTTTCATGCTGTCATTCTGCTCCTCTCGCTCCCAGGTATGGATTCCCAATAAGTCGATCATACACCAAGGCCGCGGCGATCGTAACAAATTCGGAAGAAATTTGCTCCCGAGGTATAGAACACCGCAATGTGGGCATTCTTAAGATATCGGCGTCGCGAGATGCCGTAGACAACCGCGGAGAAGACTTACGTTTCCCCATAAGCTCTTCGTCCGGTTTCTCCTCTCCCATGAAAGGGGCCCATCGAAAGATGGGCCCCGGATTTTTTTGTACCCCTATTTATTAGAGACCAAACGGAATATATCCGATCACACCAAAACAACCTTCATTTCGGAGGTTGTTTTTTTATCGGCGATTTTCAGCGTACGGGCCATTCATGCGATCGGGATTACGCCGCCCAAGAAGATTACATCTTAATCAGCGGGGTAATAAAGGTGGACGAACCACGATTATTGACCGTCCGGGAGGTGCGCCATGAAGATTTTGCCTTACTTCATACGAGTGTTATCCATTCTTGAGGCACTCGCTTTTTTGTTGATGCTGCCGGTCGCTTTCGCCTTTAACGATACTGGCGAACCGACAGTGACGATCCTCGCGATTTACGGCGGGTATGCGCTGATCGGCGTCAGCGTCTTCGTTGCGAATGAGATCATGATTCGGAGGCAGGCGTTCAAGCGACGTTCATTCCGGATCGGGTACAATCTCTTCTGGGCTTGCGCCGGACTGGCGGCAGCAGGCGCGTGGACGATGATTGCAAATTCCTGAACGATTTGCTTCAGATGCCCGGGGCCAATAGGCTCCGGGCTCTTTATTTGTCACGCATAGCCCATCCCCGTTCCGCTAAGCCTAATCGTAGGCCGAAGCTCTAAGTTTGGTCAGAAGCCAAAACGGAGGTTATAAAGTCATGCAGCGAAAATGGACCATGCTCGCGGCTGGTACGCTACTCACGACGATGCTGGCGGGTTGTATGGATAACGCGAACGAACCGGACCATTCGAATGAAATGCAGAGCAAAAACATTACGAGCACGACGAAGAACGGGACCGGCGCGTTATTGAATGTTCGCAGCGATCGCGGTACCTTGCGCAAGCTCGGCAGCAAAGGGCCCAACGTTCACGCGATGAGCAGCGATATCGCCGACCGCATCTCGACGATCGACGGCATGGATCGCGCTTATGTCATGCTGGTCGGGGACAAAGCTTACGTGGCCGTTGTTCGCAAACCCGATCAATCAAACAGAAACAGGAATACAGACAACTTGCTGACAGCTCCGAATAATCAGCGGCCGCAAGCAAACGGGTCGACTTCCGGCTCCGGCAATCGTTCCCCAGGCTCGACGGCCGCCCATCTCGCCAAGACCAAGAATACGTACGGGATGAACGGGCAGCTAGGTACGAGCGGCAACTACGGCATGACCGGCATGTACGGTACCGATGGACCGACCATGTACGGAACCAAGGCATCCAACATCAGGAGCGGCTCGAACAGCTCCGTGCGCGGGATCGACAGTTTGGCGTTGAGTCATCCGTTCGGCATCACCCGGTCATCCAAGAACGTCGGCAAGGCGCTGACGCAATTCTCGAGTCAGATGTTCTCGCCCGCGGACAAGAACGGCACGCATGCCATCCACCCGCTGTCAGTCGCCAGCCCCGTGAAGGGCGATTTGAAAAGTCGAATCGAGCACGAAGTCAAGTCGATGTCTTCCGGGGTCAAAACCGTCTATATTTCGGATGATCCCGCGTTCGCCGACCGCATGAAGGTATATGCCGGTTATATGAAAATCGATCCACGTCTCCATGCTGAATTCAAACGCACTGAATAATTCCCTTCTCAAAACGATGACCTTATTGAATACATCCTTGCACGACCAATAAGAGCCTGGCGATTGCGCCAGGCTCTTATTGGTGTCGGAAATCGAATCGGTCTGCGCATCACCTAACGATTCATGTCCGTGAGTCCTGGACTATGCTCGTTCGGCATATCCGGAAGCTGCGGCACCGGAAAACCAAGCGGTGGCGGCGCGACGGACAACTCGCCGCCGTTGCGGCTGGGCGACTTGCCTTGATAGATCTCGCCGATCCGGGTCTGATCCAATCTGAAGTTGAACTGGATGTTATGGTAGCCCATATCGACGAATTTACGGCATTCCGGATACTTGTTGATATCGTAATTCGGAACGGGAAACAGCTTTCCCCATTCGACGCCGAGCGTCTCCAGCGCTTTCGCAAACGCGTTCTGATGCGCATTGTCGCGGACGATGAGGAAGCCGAGCGTCTCGCGAAGCGCTTTGTTCGCGCTCATCTCGTATATTCTCGTCTTCTGCAGAACGCCGGTGGATTCGAGCACCACGTTGTTGAGCAGATCCGCAATCAGATTGCCGTGGCTGTATACGTAGGATCCGCTCCACGGATTCCCTCCCGCATCGACGGGCAGGGAGCTCTTGGCCCCCATAATGAAATGATGCGGATTGGCATGCTTGATCGCTTCGTCCAGAGGCGCGGCATCGATGCCTGCATTGCCCGGCATCGAATCTCCCGCTTCATTAAGCAGCTGGTTAATGGTGCTTTGGACCAGCTCCACGTGCGCGATTTCTTCCAGAAAGACGCCGCGCAGCAAATCCCGATACTGCTTGGCTTTGCCCCTGAAGTTGGCGCTTTGGAAAGAATATTGCATCATCGTGCGCATCTCGCCGAATTGTCCGCCAAGCGCCTCCTGCAGCACTCTTGCCGCGCCTGGATCCGGCCGATCGACTTCGATTTTATTAATCAATTCTTCTTTGTAGTAGTACAAGCGGGTCCCTCCTCGTAAGCTAAGCTGGTTAACCTCCTTTATCTTTCCTGCCCCGCTAGCTGCTATTCCAAGCAAAATTAGGCAGTCCGGATACCGCTTCTGCCATTCGTCGTCATGGATAAACGTCTCTCCGGCGAGAGACATTAACCTCATTCTGTAGTATTGGACGAGAACCAACCAAAGCTTATGAAGGGGCGCTTCCAGTATGAGTCCGAAGGCAGACAGACTATCGATCGCCGCTCTCGGCGGCGTGCACGAAATCGGCAAAAATATGTATATCGTTCAATATAACGACGACATCATTGTCGTCGATTGCGGTTCCAAGTTTCCGGACGAAAGCTTACCGGGCATAGACGTGATCATCCCGGACATCACGTATCTGCTGGAGAATCAGAAACAGGTCAAGGGACTTATCGTCACGCACGGCCATGAAGACCATATCGGCGCAATCCCTTACGTCATCAAACAATTGAACATGCCGGTCTACGCGACGCGTCTCACGCTTGGACTGATCAGAGGGAAGCTCAAGGAGCATGGGCTGCTCGGCAGCACCAAATTGCACGAGATCGATTCCAATACGACGCTTGCGCTCGGCGCCATTCCGGTTCGCTTCTTCAGTACGAACCACAGTATCCCCGACTGTCTCGGCGTCGCGTTCCATACGCCGCAGGGCGTTGTCGTGCATACGGGCGATTTCAAGTTCGACTTGACGCCGGTGAATGCCCAGTATGCCGATATTCATAAAATGGCCGAGATCGGGCAGAATGGCGTATTGGCGCTGCTCTCGGAGAGCACCAACGCGGAACGTCCGGGCTTCACGCCTTCGGAAAGAAGCGTCGGGGAGCATATCCTTGAAGCTTTCCAGAAAGCGGATAAGAAAATCTTTCTTGCGACGTTCGCATCTAACGTTCACCGCGTCCAGCAGGTCATCGATGCCACGGAGCAAACCGACCGCAAACTCGTTCTGCTTGGGCGAAGCATGGTCAACGTGGTCGATATCGCCTCCTCGCTCGGATACTTGAGACTTCCCGAGGGGATGCTGGTGGAGCCTTCGGATTGCAACCGCTATGCCCCCAGTGAACTTGTTATCCTGTGCACGGGAAGTCAAGGCGAGCCGATGGCCGCGCTTGCCAGGCTGGCAAGCGGCAATCACAGGCAAATTCGCGTCGACGCGGGCGATACGGTCATTCTAGCGGCGTCCCCGATTCCCGGGAACGAGCGCAACGTCGGCCAGATCGTGAACAATTTGTTCGAGCGGCGGGCCAAGGTCATTTACGGCTCGGGGAACGTGACGGGCATGCATGTCTCCGGGCACGCCAGTCAAGAAGAGCTGAAGCTTATGCTGACCTTAATGAAGCCCAAATACTTCATACCGATACATGGCGAATACCGCATGCTTCATCAGCATCGTCTGCTTGCGGAAGCGGTAGGCGTTGAGCCCGACAAGATCTTCCTCGTTAATAACGGGGATGTCGTGGACTTCACAGGCTCCGCCGCGCGCCAAGATCGCAAAATCCCAAGCGGAAACACCCTTGTCGACGGCCTGGGCATCGGGGATGTCGGGCAAATCGTTCTGCGCGACCGCAAAGTGCTGTCCGAGGACGGGATCGTCATCCTTGTCGTCTCGATCGCCAAGTCCGATGCGAAGATCGTATCCGGGCCGGACGTCATCTCCCGCGGCTTCGTCTATGTGAGGGAATCCGAAGGCCTCATGGAGGAAGTCCAACGCATAGCGCTGTCCACCATTGCGAAGCTGCAAGAAGCTAACATCAATCAGTGGGGCGAATATAAACAAGCACTTCGGGATGCGCTAGGTAAATTTCTGTTCACACATACGAAGAGAAGACCCATGATTATTCCGATCATCATTCAAGTTTAACGAACGAACGCGAATGGCTTGGGCTTCCAGCGGGATCATGGAAGGAGAACTTACTAAACGGTGAAAGCGAAGAAAAAGTTGGATTTGGCAGCGTTATCCTCCATTCCGCTCATCATGACGCTCGCGAATTCCATGCTGATCCCGATTCTCCCCTTAATGCAGCGGGAGCTGAAGATATCCGAGATGCAAACGAGCTTAATCATTACGGTGTATGCTGCGGTATCCATCGTATGCATCCCCATTGCCGGTTATCTATCGGATCGATTCGGCCGCAAGCGCGTCATCGTCATCGGTCTTTCCATTGTTGCAGTCGGCGGAGTCGTGTCGGGATTGGCTGCCTGGCTAA
The DNA here is from genome assembly GCF_056269105.1 of Paenibacillus sp. J31P316. Taxonomy (NCBI): domain Bacteria; kingdom Bacillati; phylum Bacillota; class Bacilli; order Caryophanales; family Paenibacillaceae; genus Paenibacillus; species Paenibacillus sp. J31P316. Next base: position 876,795 of record NZ_JBWDNI010000002.1, read on the forward strand.
TGAACTCGCATGGCTATGGCGTTATATTACTGGGCCGGTTTATTCAAGGCATCGGAGCGGCCGGCGCATTCCCGGTCGTACTTCCGCTAGTCGGGGACATGTTCGACAGCAAGGAAGAAGTCAGCAGCGGCCTCGGCATGATCGAGACCTCCAATACGTTCGGCAAGGTGCTAAGTCCCGTATTAGGTTCGGCGCTGGCCTTGGTCGTGTGGTTTTTGCCGCTCGCCGTCATCCCAATCATCTCAGCCGTATCCATCGTTGCGGTCCTCATCTTCGTGAAGGTCCCCCCCGCCCAAAGCTCGGACAAATCCGGGGACACGAAAGGCTTTCGCGCTTTCGTTCACGAGGTGGCTACTTTACTGACGGAGAAAGGAAGATGGCTGTACGCCATCTTCGCGATCGGCTGCCTGGCCATGTTTATCATGTTCGGGTTTCTGTACGACCTGTCATCCGTTCTGGAGGATCGGTACCATATACATGGCATCAATAAGGGCCTTCTGTTGGCCATACCGCTGAGCGCCATTTGTTTATCTTCCTATATCGCAGGCAAGATCGTCGGGGAGAATAAGCGAAGAATGAAAATGTTCAGCGTCGTCGGTTTGTTCCTGCTAACCGCCGCCATGCTGACTTGCGGGTTGGTCGATTCCAATCGCCTCTGGTTCCTGATCACGTTCATGTTCGTCAGCGGGGTGGGAATCGGCGCAGTACTCCCCAGCTTGGACGCCTTGATTACGGAAGGCATCGATAAGAAAGAACGGGGAACGATTACCGCTTTGTACAGCAGCGCACGGTTTATCGGCGTCGCGCTTGGGCCGCTGATCGCTTCGGTCATGATGAAGCATGAATCGGGATTGTTTTATCTGTTCGCGGGGTGTGCGCTGCTTTGTTCCTTGCTTGCGCTTCTTGCAATCAAGCCTAGCAAAGAACCAGCACAAGACAATAAAAAAATGCCGGCGGCAAAATAACTTTACAACTACACGCCAATCACCGAGATCATCCGGTGAGTGGCGTGTTTTGTTAGTTAACCTTTTGTGTTGTCACGTCTTTCTTGCCGGCTCTCGCAGTCGATCCGTCACCTTAGACAGGAATAGGCCCGCTTCCCGCAGAATAGGTAAACATTTCCTAGAGGAGTGGTGCGAATGATCGTCGTTGTCAGGCACGGACAAACGGATTGGAACAAGGAAGGAAGGCTGCAAGGTCGTAACGGACTTCCTTTGAATGCCGAAGGATTAGCACAGGCGGAGAATCTACGCGACCAACTCGGCTCCATCGCGTTCCACGCTGTCTATTCCTCGCCGCAGGAGCGCGCTTTCCAAACGGCAGCTATCGTTACCGGCACTGCGCCCGTCATCGATCGCAGACTCGATGTGTTTGATCTGGGCGAAGCGGACGGATTACGCCGGGAAGAAGCCGCTTTGCTGGGAGCGATTCCGGATCCCGGCGTGTATGCAGGGGTCGAGGACGGCCGCGCGTTCATCGGGAGGGTATTCGCATTCATGCGCGAGCTCGAGGAGAAGCACGGCGGCGCTGAGGTCAATATCCTGCTGTCCGGGCATCGATGCACCACGGGATGCATCGGGGCTTATTTCGAAGGCATTCCGGAGGACGGTAATCCGTTGCGTTATTCCTCTGGGAACGGCCAATTCAAGATCTACCGATTCGATGAGAAGCCGTAGACGCAAACAGGCTGCCAGGGTAAAATCCCATGTTGCCTGTCCTTGTATCTCACCTGCACCTACGAATTACACATCGGTACCGTGCCGCTATCCAATCAGCTTCGCGCGGTACAGCACGGATAGAAGACGGTAAAAGTCGTAGCTCCCGCCGTTCGGCGTATCGATAAGATGCTTCTTTACGGCAGCGGCCACGGCCTCCTTCGCCCAAGCTGGAATCTCCTTCACTTCATGCAGCGCCTCCAGCCGCGCTGACTGCGCTTGCAGCGCCTGCATGGCTGCGTTTTGGCTGACCAGCTCGGCCTTGAGCGTCTCGTTATCGGTCGACAGTCGCGCCACAGCCGATTGAAGCGCGGCGAACGCTGCCTTTTCCTCTGCTGTCATGGGCTCCTCCTCCTCTTTCCACACATCGTAAACCGTTAAGTGATTCGTATTTATGATGCTAATGAGTTTGTTCGCATAATCCGGATCTGTCGCATAGCCGCTTGCCTGCAGCATGCGCGCTTGTTCGATCGGCGACAGCGCGCTCCTGACCGCCAGATAGCGGCTCCGCGCGTACAATAGATCCTGATCTTTATAGAAGTCATAGATGCTGTCGTATGCCCGGAAAGCCGCTACGACGCTAACGCGCATTCCGTTAATCACTTCCCAGGTCGTCTTGTTGACGACCGTCCCTTTCCAGAAACCGTTCGGCACCCCTCCGCTCGCCTTATAGCCGCCCAGGTTGTTCCACGCCGGAATATTCCCTCCGGTCTCCAGCCAGCTCTGCGCGAGCCGAACGGACGGATAGATCGGGGAGCCTTCGGCGTAGAGCTGTTGCGCGAGTTCACCGAGCAATGCGAAGAACGATTGTTTGTCCATCTTTTACACCTCCCTCGGCATGATTCGATTGAGAAGAACAAGCAGGACTTGTCACATCTATATGCTGGAACGGGCGAGACGGAAACCGCAGACGCCCTGGTCCTCCCAAGTCAGGACGAACGCCTATTCCGGATGCTGCATACCATGTAGCATCACATTGGAGTGTGTTTCCGAAGGGGAGGATTTCGAGTGGAATTACAGTTGGTTCCGCTGCATTGGGTATACCTCGCTTTTATCGTGCTTATTCTTGGCGTGCTGATTAAAAGGCGGGATACGACGCTCGTCTGCGTCGTCGGTATCTTCGCTCTCGGCTTAATCGCGACCGACAGCCTAAGCGGCTCGGTCAGCGGGATATTCAACAGCTTTATCTATGCGACGCAGGAACTCATCGGCACGATCTTCATCATTTCCATCATCGTCGCGATGAGCCGCATTCTCATTCGCACGGGCATCAACGAAATCATGGTCGAGCCGCTGACGCGGTTCATGCGCACGCCGGCCCTCGCTTTCTGGGGCATTGGCCTGATCATGATGGTGACTTCGTGGTTCTTCTGGCCGTCGCCTGGCGTCGCCCTCATCGGCGCCGTCCTGCTGCCCGTGGCTGTCCGCGTCGGACTACCTGCGTTGGGAGCGGCGATGGCGATGAATTTATTCGGCCATGGCATCGCTTTGTCCGGCGATTATATCATTCAAGGCGCTCCCAAGCTGACCGCCGACGCCGCCGGACTGCCGGTAGCCAGCGTCATGGAGGCCAGCATCCCGCTCGTCATCGTGATGGGCCTTGTCACGACCGTTACCGCTTTCTGGATGATGCGCAGCGATATCAAGAAAGGAACATGGCGCGACGGCCTCGTTGCCGGACCGGCCCTTGCCGCTTCTTCCGAGGAGGACCGGATCGCTCTCCCGCTCCGCTGGAAGCAAACGCTCGCCGTGCTCATCCCGCTTCTCTTCATCGTCGATGTCATCGGCATGTTCGTGCTGGACTTGCAAGGAGGCGATGCCACGGCGCTTGTCGGCGGCACGGCCATCTTCATTCTCCTGCTCGTGACGATGCTCGCGCATCGCGGCAAAGGTCTGGAACAGACGACGGAATATTTAATCGAAGGCTTTCAATTCGGTTTCAAAGTATTCGGTCCCGTCATCCCGATCGCCGCTTTCTTCTACTTGGGCGATTCCGCGTTCACGACGTTGTTCGGCAATACGCTGCCGGAAGGCTCGCAAGGGATCGTCAACGATCTCGGGGTTGCGCTTGCCAATCATGTTCCGCTTAACCAAGCGGTCGCCTCGGTCACCTTGACCGTAACTGGCGCGATCACCGGTCTTGACGGATCCGGTTTTTCGGGTATCTCGCTCGCCGGTTCCATCGCCCACCTCTTCGCCACTGCAATCGGGAGCGGCGCAGCGACGCTTACCGCTCTGGGCCAAGTCGCTGCGATTTGGGTCGGCGGCGGCACGCTGATCCCGTGGGCGCTCATCCCCGCAGCCGCGATCTGCGGCGTCAGCCCCTTCGAGCTAGCGCGCCGCAACTTAAAGCCCGTAATGATTGGGCTTGCGGCTACAACGATCGTTGCGATGTTTCTTGTGTAGCAGGATGTAGGCAGCATATAAGCTGCATTTGGCAGCATCCCTAGAGCAACAGCAAAACCCGGGAAGCATCGCGCTGAACCCGGGTTTTGTTTTGCCATCGAAAACTATGCTTCTTCTCCATGCATGCATCTAAAACAGTTTCGCGAAAATCAACATTATACATTGACAAATAGTTATTTTTGTGATATAATATTTAAATTTTTATTTGACTGCTTATTTTCTCTTCGTTTATGATAGGTGCGAATCTAAATTGCGGAGGGATATCATGATCATCGCTGCTGGCCTCGTTATGCTCGAAATCCATGCTGTCATCATGGGAAACCCGAATGTCATTCACCCGACCCTGTCGTGGAATGAGAATCGCGTCGTGCTTGTTGATACGGGCTACCCGGGACAGCTTCCACTCATTCAAGCGGCCATGAGCGCCGCCGGTCAACCACTCGAATCGATCACCGATGTCATCATCACCCACCAGGATATCGACCATATTGGCAGTCTTCCCGTGTTGCTGGATCAAGTGCACCCACGCCCTGCCGTATGGTCATCGGAGCTCGAACAGCCTTATATTCAGGGAGATCGGCTGCTCATCAAAGTAACCCCGGAAGGCGTCGACCGCGCCTTGGCTTCGCTGCCTTCACAAGTATCCGAGGACATGCGGCGCGCATTCCGGCATACGCTGCTGAACCCGCCTCACGCTCCGGTCGACCGATTGATCGGTTTTGGACAAGCCGGAACACCGATCGACGGCCTAACCATACTGGATACGCCAGGTCACACGCCAGGGCATATCAGCCTCTATCATCAAGCGAGCAAAACATTGATTGCCGGCGATGCGCTGCTCGTGCAGGATGGCCGTCTCCAACTGGCGAACGAAAGCAACAACTACGACCATGCGCAAGCGCGTCAGTCGCTGCGGGCGTTTAGCGAGTTAGACATCAGCGGTATCATCTGCTATCACGGCGGCTATTATCAAGGTAATGTACGAGCCCGCATTCTTGAGTTGTTGGAGGAAGCCGAATAGCTGTCGGACGAGTCCCGTTTGCGAAGCGGCAAGCGCGAAGTGGAACGTTGAAAATTAAAACGTGTTGAAATGAACAAAAGGCGCCGTTAGCTGGCGCCCTTGCATTTATTCGCTATAACGGTCCATCCAGGCCTTTTGCCATTCTTGGTAAGCCATCGATTGAAGCTCTTCTAACGTTTTTCCCTCCAGGGACCAATAGCCGCCATCCGACGTATCGCCATGCGGAAATGAAGTCCCCCCGATAGGTTTACGATCGACGACGTAGACATACACGTCCACTTTCCCTTTCGCTAGCGGATGGTGCTCGACGATGAACTTTTCGACGTCGACGGTTTTCCCCAGATAGTCGCCAGGATCGACCGGCTGCAAGCCCCAATGGATCATATAAGGCAGCGCGATTAATTTCTGCTTCGTCAACTCGTAACGTTCAGCGCGCCCTTCATACGATATGACGTGGTACCCCTTATTCTCGAGAAAACGTTTATTGGCGACTTGGTCTTGTGCTATAGCACTGCTTTTCGCGCAGCCGACTACGAAAGCCAGCAGCAGAATCGCCGTCAAAATCTTCATGCCCATCCCCCCGGACGAATCGTTTTCCTTTTCGACGATTGCCGGTCGGAATATGTTTCAGCATACATAGAGGCGTAAGTCGCCATATGCTTGCATTCCTGATTATTCCACGCAAATAGCGCCACTGCGGATTCATCAAATGAATCCGCAGTGGCGTTTTGTCGGTTCCTATCGATAGCGATGCATTATTCCTTCTGACAAGCCTCGCAAACGCCGAACACTTCAAACCGGTGATTCATGATTTTGAAATTCCCCGGCAGATCGAGCTTCTGCTCCATCGGACAATATTCGAACGTCAGCGTCTTCTCGCAATTGACGCAAATCAAATGGTGATGGTGATGGTCGAGGCAGCTGGCGCGGAATTTCAATCCGCCCTCCATGAAATAAAACTGCTCCAATGCTCCCATCTCGCTTAGCAGCCGAAGGTTCCTGTATACCGTATCGAAGCTCACGCCAGGATAGGCGACCGCCATTTGATCGTAGACATCCTTAGGAGATAAGTAGCCTTCCGACTTGGAAAAGATCTCGGCCATCTCCCTGCGCTGCTCGGTGATCCGCCAACCGTTGGCAGTCATGACACCGATCATTTGCTTCACCGAATCATGACCATGTGAATCAGCCATCTCACTCGCCCTTCCCGTAGACATTATCGTTTGAACGGCACAGCCGTTGATTATCAATCCATACGTTCACTTCATACGTTCGAGCAAGCACGCAGCGTCTATCGACTGAATGTCAGCTCCAGAAAAGTTAAGCCTATCTTCTCTAGTTTAGCATATTTCGGCGAAGATTCATCATGAATGAAGCAAAACTTCCATAAGATGAATCAAGAAACCTTTCAAGAAACGAGTAAATCTCCCTAAGTTGTCCTTATTCAGCCGACGATTTCATCGAAGTTGACGACAAGCTTCAACAATTAAAATTTGCCATTGACAAGGATGTCCTCCAACGTTTCGCCTCCACCCGAGAGGTTTTTTTTGTTGTCCTACCTTAGGCTTCTATTGAAAGGTGCGGTGAAGCGCTTGAAAAGTAAAGCTTCGATACGGCTTTGCCGTACCTGCCGACATATACCCGCTAAATGCTGCTGCAATCCTAATACAAAGAAGCCTCTTCGCAACCATCGGCCTAAGCCGAAACCGGCGCCACCGATTATTGGAGTGACGGGCCCGACAGGTCCAACTGGCGCAATCGGACCTGTTGGGCTGACAGGAAGTCCAGGGATTCTGGGCCTCCGAGGATCCCCCGGTATCCAAGGCGTGCCTGGCATGCGCGGACCTGATGGCTCGACTGGCGCAACCGGAGCAACCGGACCTCAAGGCGTGCCTGGACCTATGGGAGCTGCGGGGGTTACGGGAATCGGCGTTACTGGTGCCACCGGGGCTACGGGCGCTGTTGGAACGACAGGCCCAACTGGACCTGGTTTAGGGATAACAGGAGCGACTGGAATTACGGGCGAAATAGGAAGAACCGGGGTTACAGGCGCTACTGGCGTTACCGGTACTACCGGCATTACCGGAGTCACCGGTATTACTGGATCTACTGGTGCTTCAGGAGCTACGGGAGCTACCGGTAATACTGGTGCTATTGGGGCAATTGGCATTACGGGCTTTACAGGTGCCACTGGAGTTACTGGAGCTACGGGGGCTACCGGGAGTACCGGGACTACTGGGGCTACTGGCGTCACCGGAGCTACTGGACTAACAGGCACTACTGGAGCCACTGGTTCGATTGGCGCTATCGGAGCCACCGGCGTTACTGGCCCGACTGGGGCTACTGGGGCTACTGGAGCCACTGGAATTACCGGAGCTACTGGAGCTACTAGCGTCACTGGCCCGACTGGCGCTACTGGCGTTACCGGCGTTACTGGGCCGACTGGGGCTACCGGAGCCACTGGATCTACAGGTACTACAGGTAACACTGGCGATACAGGCGCTACCGGCCCCAGCGTGCTGGCCGATGGATTTTCCGCAACAAGAGCACCGACCACGACAGCTGCCGGCACGCAGCTGGCCAACTGGACCGTAACCGATCCGTATTACACCGGTACGGGATTTAACGCGACCACCGGGACATACACCATTCCGGTCACCGGACGATATGCGATTAAAGCGACGCTCACGTACACGACGACTGCCTCGCTCAGCGTTCAAATCGGAGGAGGAGTGAATCCAAGCTTTGTCATACGGAGAACAAGCGCCCCCATTACAGACCTGGTATCCGGACTTTTTCCGATCCTGGACGTGAACATCCTGCTTCTTTTGACTCTGCGCGTCATTCTCGGAAGCGCCACCGTCACATTGGCCGGGGATGTCTTGCTGAACGCAGGCGACACCATCGCCATTTTCTACGTCAACAACGGCTTGACCGTGAACATCAACCTCGGCGGAGCCGCTGCATCCGCAACGGTATGGTCGATGCATCGGCTGACCTGAGCAGCGTTGAGCATCGTTAACGAAACCAAAAAGGATAGCGTTCCTTGTCAACATCCATCGACAGGAACGCTATCCTTTTATCCTGGCACGCATTTCTGCATGCTCGAGCTGTAACTGTCTTGCATGCCTAACCGCTAGTCCAAACCATAAAAACGTCTCGCATTGCCCAGCAGCTGTTCTTCCGCAGCCTGAAGCTGGAGCCCTTTTAACGCCGCAATCTCCTCGGCGACCTGGCGCACCATACCCGGAGCAGTCGGCATGCCCGCGAACGGTCCTTCGAACAACCAAGGTCCGTCGGTTTCGGTCATCATCAGCTCGATGGGATACTGCCTTACAAGCGCCCGAATCTCCTCTTCATAGCACACGTCCGGCGTGACGGAGATCCGGTACCCGTTCGCCGCCATTCGCCGAATCGTCTCCTCCGAGCCCTTGAACCAATGAAAATGAGCCCGCTTGATGCCATAGCGTTCTAACAAGTCACAGGCTTTGTCACCGTCCTCGTATACCGCATGCAGCACGATCGGCGCATCCAATTTGGACGCCAGCTTCACGAACCGTTCAAGCAATTCCATGTAAGGCGCTTCGTCAAAAGGTTTGCCAGCCGCCTCCGCTTCCGACCTCGTATAGTAGGGAAGCCCGACCTCCCCGATCGCAAAAGCCTCCCCTGCGGCAGCCCGCTCCTCGATCCAATGCAGCAGCGCATCCAATTCGGCTTCGGATGGAATCTCCTGCTCGGGATGAAAACCATAGGCAGGATGGACGCGGCCCGGAAAGCGCCGAGCCAGCTCCCGATTCGCGCGAGAAGACTTCGAATGCATCGAAACGGCAATGACCGCAGCCAGACCATCTTGTTCCAAAGCCGCCACGAGAAGCGCGTCCCGCTCCTGTTCGTCGTACAAATCCAAATGAATATGCGCATCGATCCATCGTCCGCGCGCCGCGTCCTTCATCTCTCCAGCTCCTTCACGGTCAAGCGACCCTGCGTCGCTCATGACGATCACAACGTTGAGGCAGGCCGCAGCATCTCATACAGCTCCTGCTTGAGATGAATAAAGGCGGGGTCCCCCCAAAGCGTCTCCGATCGGGGTCTTGCAAAAGGAACTCGCATCTCGCGTACGATAGCCGCCGGAGCGGACGAGAGAACGAGTATCCGGTCCGACAGCAGCAGCGCTTCTTCGATACTGTGCGTGACGAACAGAACGGATCGGCGGTTGCTTTCCCACAAGGAGAGCAGCCAGGCTTGCATATGCTGCCGCGTCAACGCATCCAGCGCGCTGAACGGCTCGTCGAGGCACATCAGCTTCTGCGGAGAAAGCAGCGCTCGCAGGAAGGAAACTCGCTGCTGCATGCCTCCCGAGAGCACATCCGGATAGCTGTCCGCGACCCCGTCCAGTCCGACGCGGGCAAGCCATTCGCGGGCAAGCTCGCGCGCTTCCTTTTGCCCGATGCCTGCAATCGTCAGCGACAACACGATATTGCCTTCGATCGTCAACCAGGGCATTAATGACGCCTGCTGCGGCATATAGGCAATATGTCCGCGGGATCCGACCGTGCTGATGCCATGAATCGCAATATCCCCCGAGGTCGGCAATTCAAGACCGCCGATTAAGTGAAACAGCGTCGTCTTGCCGCTGCCTGACGGGCCGATCAACGTCACGAATTCGCCTTCGTCGACATGGAACGAGATATCGTCAAGCACTCTTTTCTCAGGCGATTTACGGTCAACCTTGAAAATCTTCGTCAAATGGGTAACTTCCAATACGGCACTCATGAATGCTTTCCATCCCTTCTTGCAGACGCCGATCCACGCACGAGCATCCGCTCCGCCAGCGCGATGACGCCGAACAATGCCAAGCTGAGCAGCACGATGACCGAAATCGCCGCAAACACCTTCGTGGTCTCGAAGCCATGCTGGGCGAGCAGGATGAAGTAGCCGAGACCGCTGTCCGAGCCGATCGATTCCGCGTAGATCGCACTGATGACGCTATAGGAAGCCGCGATTTTCAGACCGGAGAACAGATGAGGCATCGAGCCGGGAAGCTCCATTCGCCAAAACAGCTGGCTCTGCGAGGCGCCGATCATACGCATGTAACTGTACAGACCGCCGTCGCTCTTCGAAAGTCCCGTCATCATGGCGACAGCTACGGGGAAGAACGTCACGAGCGTAATCAGGATGACGCGCGGCAGCATGCCAAAGCCGAACCAGAGGACGAGCAGCGGACCGAGCGCCATGATCGGGACGTTCTGGCTCAGCACGAGCAGCGGGTAAAACCCCGATTTCACCCACGGAATAATGTGAAGCAGAGCCGCAATCAAGAACCCGAGAGCTGCGCCGACGCCAAAGCCGATCAGCGTCATGGCAAGCGTGGAGCGCATATGATGCGCAAGCTGCGGCGCCGAATCGTACGCTTGCTTCGCGATGGCTGACGGAGAAGGCAAGATATACGAATCGGTATGCAAGAGCCACACCGCCGCCTGCCATAGCAGCAGGAAAGCTGCCAATACGATGACCGGCGGAAGCAGGCGCGTTCGTTTACTGCCCATCCGGATATTTCTCGAGCAGAACGTCCATCGACGCCGTACCTGCCGGAACATAGTAGACTTTGATTTGCGAGATGATCGACGGACAGCCCATTTCGGCCATCGCCGTATTCATGTCCTGAACGACGCCGAGCAGCAGGTTGAGATCCCCCTCCATCGTCGTTTCCAACGGAGCCACGCGATAAGGGACGCCGGCCGCCTTAATGATTTCGATAGCCCGGTCGACATAAGGAATCACGCTCTCCCCGTTCGGCGTACGAGGAATGATTTGAATGCTTACGAGTGCGTTTGCCATCCTGATCAGTTCTCCTTCTTCGGTAAAAAGTCGTTGGTAAACGCTTTGTCCGCGTCCAGCTGCTTATCGAGCAGCTTATGATCGAACATCCAGCCGGCGTAGTCGGTCCATACCGAGAGCTTTTGCTCGCCCCATCGCGGCGCGTCGTCCTGATAACGCGGGCTGAGCCATTTTTGGCTGGCGCGGACGAGGTCGGCGTTCAAGTCGGGGACGGCTTTGATCAAAATTTCGGCCGCTTCGTCCGGATGGTCGATCGCGAATTGATACCCCTCGGATGCCGCAGCCATGAACGCTTCTACCGTATCTTTGTGCTCGGCGATCATTTTTTCGTTCGTCGCCAATACCGGCGTGTAATAATCGAGTTTCTTGCTGTAATCGGTCAAGTAGACCATATTGATTTTTTGCCCTTTCAGCTCCGCCTCGACCCCCGTCCATCCGTAGAAAATCCACGCGAAGTCGATGCTTTTCTTCGTAGCGGTGAAGAAATCGGCATCGCCGATGTTGACGATTTTGACCTTCTTGGCATCGCCTTTATCTTCCTGCATGAGCGAATCAATGACCGCAGGCTCGGCAGGCGAGCCCCAACCGCCGTAAGTTTTGCCTTCGAAAGCTTTAGGCGACGTAATATTCTTCTCCGCCGGCGAAGCGAAGCCGGACGTGTTATGCTGGATGACCGCCGCGAGCGAGACGAGCGGTACGCCTTGAATTCTCGCCTGCGTCACTCCTTCTTGGTAGCTGACGCCAAAGTCGGCCGCGCCCGATGCGATCATCGTATCCGCTCCCGCTTCACCTGGCTGGATGATGTCGACTTTAAGGCCATGCTTCTCAAAATACCCGTTGTCGCGCGCGACGTACAAACCCGTATGGTTCGTATTCGGCGTCCAGTCCAGCACGACCTTGATTTCCTTCAGCTTATCGCCCGCAGCCGTGCCGTCCGTATCCGCTGCCGAGTTAGAAGCAGCATTTCCGTTCTCGTTATCGTTCTTCGAGCCGCAGCCGGTCAATGCCAGCACTAGAACCAGCAGTACCGCCATGGCAGCCTTCAATCCCAATCGGTGTTTCAATCCGTTCATCCTTGTTTCTCCCCTCGTGCTCCTGATCGAAAACGTATTGTTTGCGAGCCATATCGGCTTGAATCCTGTTGACACGTAGGTTTCCCCGCAGACCACACTTTAACAGCTCGGTCAAACCGTCCGCGCGGTATAACTTCCGCTTTACGAACAAAAAGACACCCTCCTGTCGGAAGATGCCTCTATCAGCTACAACGGCTTGCGAACGCACCTTAAAAAAGGCGCATGCATAGCGGTTACGCGACTCCTACGCTGGCATTATCCAGATCAGGTCAAGGTCGAGATCATAAGGGATCTCCTCTCAGCCGGCCAAGTCCAGCTCCCCGTCAACTATTCAATTCAATCGCAACGTTGTTAATTATAGCAGACATTCCGTGGAATGACAGCCTTTTTAATAAAAAGCCGCACTCCCGGCGATTGGGGAATGCGGGGTTCGCGAGGTGAAATAACAGCAGAATCTGCAGGTTGCCATGAGGCGCAGAGGTCATGATTAGTTGGCAACCGCAATGAAAAGCATGAGTGGCTTATACCTGCCAGCTAATCCTGGCCGGCCAAGAGGCGCCTGGATTAAGGCTTGCGCGGTCGCCGCGAAGCGTGCAAGAACGGCTTGCACCTGCCCGCAAGCTCCGGCCGCTCAAGAAGCGCCTGGATAGAGACTCATGCAGTCGCCGCGAAGAAGCAAGGACGGCTTGCACCTGCCCGCAAGCTCTGCCGCTCAAGAAGCGCCTGGATAGAGACTCGTGCAGTCGCCGCGAAGAAGCAAAGGACGGCTTGCATCGGCCAGTTAATCCTCGCCGGCCAGGAGGCGCTCATAGCCGGCGATTTGCGCGGCCACCGCCTCGCGCAGCGGCAGGCCTTTCATCCAGGCCGCGTACCACTCCGCGGCCCATTGGACCGCCTGGCGCACCTCCAGGCGGGGATGCCAGCCAAGCCGCGCCGCGGCCTTGGCTGTATCGAGCAAGGGCGCCGCAGCCTGCCGGCGCCCCTGCTCGCTCTCGCCGGCGCTGCCGCCCGCCGGCGCGGCCCAAGGGCTGCCGAGGCTAGCGCACAGCGCCTCGGCCAGCCATGCCGACGTCCGCGCATCGGCAGCGCGCGGACCCAGGTTCCACGCCTCGGCGTAGGCTTCGCCGCCGGGCGGGAACAGGCGCTGCGCGAGCGCGAGGCAGCCCGCGAGCGCTTCAAGCACGTGCAGCCATGGCCGCGCCTCGTCCGGCCGGGCTGGCAGCTGCGCGGCGCGCCCCTGCGCTGCGGCGCGCACGCAGTCCGCCGCGAGGCGGCCGGCGCCGAAATCGCCGCCGCCGATCAATCCGCCCGCGCGGACGGTGGCTACCGCGGGGCCCGCGCCGCCGGCGAAATACGCCTGCCGGAACGCGGCCGCAGCCAGCTCCGTGCAGGCCTTGCTCGCGGCGGCAGGCGATTCGCCGCCAAGCGGATCGCTCTCGCGCAAGCCGATGCCCCAAGGACGCGGGGCATAACAGTCGTCCGAGGTCAACGCGACGACGGCGCGAATCGGGCATTCGCGGCTCACGAGCCGCACCGCATCCAGCAGCGCCGCCGTGCCGACGACTTCAACATCGAACAAACGAGCGAGCGACTGCTCCTCCTCCGAGTCACTTGCACTTGCACTTGCACTTGCACTTGCACTTGCACTTGCACTTGCACTTGCACTTGCATTTGCACTTGCATTTGCACTTGCACTTGCACTTGCTCTCGCATCTACACCTACACTCGCCCCTGCACCCGTCAAATGAAACACCATCTCTGGCTTCACCTGCTGCAAAGCGGCCATCAAGCTCCTGCTGTCGCGGATATCCCCGCGAATCCAAGGCACATGGGCTTCGAGCCCGCAAAGCCTATACATCGACAACGCTGTCGGCAATCCGTCGCTATAGCCTGTCACGACGGCGCCAAGCCGCTCCAGCCATAGAGTAAGCCAGCTGCCGACAAAGCCGGTATGTCCCGTTATTAATACCCGCCTTCCCCGCCAAAACATGCCGTCCACCATTGCGGTCGACTTCATCCTCTCCTGTTGGAATGCGAAGCAGTCAGAACTATTGCCTACAACGTATGCGGGAAACTCCCATCCTGTCAGTGCCCTGCAGCGAACTAGGCGCGGGAATTCGTCCAAACTAAACCCCCAGCCATTCTGCTATCTCTTTACGACCGCCTCAATCAGCCCGATGAGCGCAACCTTCCCATCCATAAACAAATAAAAAAACCGGGGGCATTCACCCCCGGCCGTTCCTGAATTTCTGCGTATGAGCTTTCGCCTCGTCGGTGTTCGTGACGCGATTCCGGCTCCATTCGATCAAGATTCGGTCGATATACCGGAAATGCAGCTTCCCGGCGAATACCGACTCCTTCAGCGCGAAGCGGATCAGCTCGTCCGGATAGCGGTCCTGATCGACCCAGGCGCTGATCGTCTCGCATTCCATCGGCGAGAGCGGCCGCCCGAATTCCTGCTCGAACGACGTGAACAGGTCCGACGGACGCGTCCAATCCCCTCCGCCCTGCGCGGGGACCGGAGGCCGCTCCGTCTGAGCCTGCGCCTCCCGTTCGAGCTCCATGGAACGCTTCGCTTCCTCCGCCAGCCATTCGGCGCTGCGAATCATGAAGCCCGTCCAATTGTAGCGCTCGATGCCGATGCCGCTGATCGGATCGACCTCTTCGTCGATGGCGAGCAGCCCTTCCTTCATCAAGCGGCCGAGCAGGCCATGCGCCGCCTTCGGCAGAATGCCGAGCCGGTCCGCCAGCTGCTCCGGCGTCGGAAAATCCACTCCCTCGACCTGACGGTACTGCATCAGCTGGAGCATCAGCATCATTTCCGTATCGGACAGGCCGATGCTGCGATAAGCACGAAGCAGACCGGCGGGGACAGCGACGCTGCCGCCGTTCATTGCAGCCGCCATCCCGCGCGCATACGCCTTCCACATTTCATTTTTCACCGGTCAACCCTCCCATTGCCTTGCCAATCAACCGTTCACCATAACGGTTACGGATACAGCCGGTACAGCATCCGCGGGAACGGAATCGTCTCGCGCACATGATCCAAACCGCAGATCCATGCCACCGTGCGCTCCAATCCCAGCCCGAAGCCGGAATGCGGAACCGTGCCGTATTTGCGCAGATCGAGGTACCACTGGTAGGCTTCCGTCGACAGCTCATGCTCGGAGAAACGTTCCGCGAGCAGCTCCGGATCGTCGATCCGCTGCGAACCGCCGATGATCTCCCCGTAGCCTTCCGGCGCGATCATATCGGCGCACAGCACGACTTCCGGACGGTTCGGATCCGGCTTCATATAGAATGCTTTGAACGACGTCGGGTAATGCGTAATGAACACCGGACGGTCGTATTTCTCGGCGATGGCCGTTTCATGCGGCGCGCCGAAGTCCTCGCCCCATTGAATCTCGTGCCCGTTCTCCTGCAAGAATGCGATCGCCTCGTCGTAGGTAATCCGCGGGAACGACCCTTGGATCGCCTCCAGCTTCGAAATATCGCGGCCGATCGTCTCCAGCTCCTTGCGGCAGTTCTTCAGCACGTTTTGCACGACGAACGATACGAATTGCTCTTGCACGCGCAAATTTTCTTCGTGATCGACGAACGCCATCTCCGGCTCGATCATCCAGAATTCGATCAGATGCCGGCGCGTCTTCGACTTCTCCGCCCGGAACGTCGGCCCGAACGAATACACCTTGCCGAGCGCCATCGCGGCCGCTTCCATGTAGAGCTGCCCGCTTTGGGTGAGATAGGCATCCTCGTCGAAATATTTGGTGTGGAACAGGTTCGTCGTCCCTTCGCACGAGGACGGCGTCAGAATCGGCGGATCCACGAGCGTGAAGTTCCGATCGTCGAAGAACTGCTGAATCGAGCGGATGATTTCCGCCCGGACCACCAGAACGGCCCGCTGCTTCGGCGCGCGCAGCCATAGATGGCGGCGGTCCATCAGGAAGTCGACGCCGTGTTCCTTCGGCGTGATCGGATATTCCTGCGTGATTTGAATAATCTCGACTTCTTCCACCGTCAGCTCGAAGCCGGACTGGCTGCGCGGCTCTTCGCGCACGATGCCCTTCACGTAGAGCGAGCTTTCCTGGGTCAGTTCTTTGGCCGCGTCCCATACGGTTACGGCGACCTCGCTCTTTACGACTACGCCCTGCACGTAGCCCGTGCCGTCGCGCAGCTGCAGGAACTGAATTTTACCGCTGGAGCGCTTGCCGTTCAACCAGCAGCCGATCCATACGGACTGCCCGACGGATGCTTTCAATTGTCCGATCGTCGTTAATGTTCTCATCTTCGATCATCCTCCGTTCATTATGAAGCTTTATTCTATACCTTGCACCAGCCGATTCGTATCGCGGGCGATCAGCAGCTCTTCGTTCGTCGGAACGACCAGCACCTTGACGCGGGAGGCGTCGGTCGTAATCGGCCTCGGCTCCTTGGATCGGATTTCGTTACGCGCGTCATCCAGCTCGATGCCGAGGAAAGACAGATTCTCGCACACCGCCTTGCGCACCGCGACGGAATTCTCGCCTACGCCTGCCGTGAAGACGACGGCGTCCAGTCCGTTCATCCCTGCCGCATAAGCGCCGATGTATTTGCGCAGCCGATACGTATACATATCGAATGCCAGCTTCGCCTGCTTATCTCCCGCATCCATCGCTTCGACGATCTCGCGCATGTCGCTGCCAATGCCGCTGATGGCCAACAGTCCGCTGTGCTTGTTCAGCATGGAGTTGACTTCGTTCAGCGTCAGCTCTTCCTTGTTCATGGTGAACGGCACGATTGCCGGATCCAAGTCTCCGCTTCGCGTGCCCATCATCAAGCCTTCCAGCGGCGTCAGGCCCATGCTGGTATCGAACGATCGGCCGTTCATGATCGCCGTGCAGCTGGCACCGTTGCCGATATGGCAGGTAACCAATTTAAGCGACTCCAGCGGTTTTCCGAGCGTCTTCGCCGCCAGCTTGCTCACGTAATCATGCGACGTGCCGTGAAAACCGTAGCGTCTGATTTTGTGACGGCGGTACAGCACCATCGGAATGGGATACAGGAACGTCTCCTGCGGCATCGATTGATGGAATGCCGTATCGAATACGACGACCTGCGGCACCTCGGGCAAATTGTATTCGACGGCCGTGATGCCCATCATCGCCGGCGGATTATGAAGCGGCGCCAGATCGAACAGCCGGCGGATTTCCTTCTTCACGTCGTCGGTGACGATCGTCGACTGCTTGAAGCTCTCGCCTCCGTGCACGACCCGATGGCCGACGGCGTGAATTTCCTTCATGGATTCCAACACGCCATGCTCCTTGTGCGTGATCATATCGATCAGCTTGCGGACAGCCGTATTATGGTCCAAAATCTCGCTGACCTCGTTCACTTCAGCCTTCCCTGCCGGCTCGTGCACCAGAATCGAAGCATCCATCCCGATCCGCTCCACGCGGCCCTGCGCGAGAACGGACTCGTCTTCCATGTTGTACAGCTGGTATTTCAACGAGGAGCTGCCGGCGTTCATGACGAGAATAATCATACCCGGCCACCGTCCTTATCATACTCGAAGAAGCCGCGGCCGCTCTTGACGCCCAACTGGCCGCCGCGCACCATCTTCTTCAATATGAACGAAGGTCGATACTTCAGCTCCCCGTAATCGCGGAACATGCGCTCGAGCGCAGCCAATACGGAATCGAGTCCGAAGCGGTCCGCCATCTCGAACGGCCCATGCTGAAACGCATAACCGATGCGCATCGCGCTGTCGATGTCGTCCGCCGAAGCAACCCCTTCCTCCAAGACATGAAGCGCCTCGTTAATGAATAAGCAGATCAGCCTCGTCGTCACGAATCCCGGAGATTCGAACACCATGACGCCTTTTTTATGTATCGTCGTCTCCACGAATCGCTTCGTCCGCTCGAAGACCTCGTCGCTCGTCTTCAGTCCCCGGACAATCTCGACGAGATCCGCCTTGTTCACCGGGTAGACGAAGTGCATGCCGATCACGCGCTCGGGATTTGCCGTCACGCTGGCTAACTCCGTCAAGCTGAGTGTCGATGTATTGCTGGCCAGAATCACGTCGGGCGGGCAAATGGCATCCAGCTCTTTGAAAATCGCCAGTTTGTTGTCCAAGTTCTCCGTTATCGTTTCAATGACGAGCTCGCAGTCATGCAGCTCGCTTAAGGTTGCTTTGGGATGGATCCGGTTCATGACAAGCTTCTTCTCCGCCGCCGTGACGGCCCACCGTTCCATTTGTTTATCCAAGCTCTGTTCAATCATGCTGATCGCATGGGAGAGGCGCTCTTCGCTTTGCTCGGCCATATATACATCCAGCCCGCTAGCGGCAAGCATTTCGCATATGCCCTGCCCCATCGTTCCGGCGCCAACAACGCCGACTTTACGCACTGCCGTCAACTTCCACACCTCCAAATTTCATCTTTTATTATACCGTTTTTCCGCACAAATAAGAAGGCGGACCGATCGTCCGCCTTCTTATTGCATGCTATTGCGCGATGGCTTCGTGCCGACCCGCCGTCAACTCCTGCAGCAGCGAACGGAACCTGTCGCCGCTCAGCGTTTCTTCCTGGATCAAGACGTCCAGCGCGGATAAGAATACGCTGCGATTCTCCTCCAGCATCGCCTTGGTATGATGCATCAGCTCGTTCAAAATGCTGCCATTAACTTCCGCCCACTTGTCCGGCGTCATCATGGAGCCGTCGATAATGCCAAGCTCCGTCAAGCCGGACTCGACCATGGAGCGGACGATGTTCATCGCTTGCTCGAAGTCGCCTCGGGATCCGGTGCTGCGCTCGCCGTAGAACATTTCCTCGGCCGCGGCACCGCCTAGCGCGATCATGATTTGGCTATCAAGAAACGGCTTCGTATACAAATATTTATCTTGCTGTGGATTATGTCTTACATAACCTAATGCCCCGCCGCGCGGCAGCAAGGCTACCTGCGATACGCTGCCCGGACGAACAAGCTCTGCCGCGATGGCATGGCCAAGCTCATGCAGCGCGACGCGCTCGCGTTCTTCATGCGTCGCTTCGCGGTCCGTGCGTTCGCCCATCATGACTTTGTCGATCGCCATCGACAGATGACGCTGGCTGATCGATTCGCCTTCCTCGCGCATCGCGTATATGGCCGCTTCGTTCATGACGCTCTCCAGCTGCGCGCCGGAGAAGCCGAACGACTCTTCCGCGATCTTCTCCAGACTGACATCGTCTGCGTCGATCGGTTTGTTGCGCGCGTGGAGACTTAGAATATGCTCGCGGCCCTTCTTATCCGGCAGGTCCACGGAAATATGACGGTCGAACCGGCCCGGTCGCAGCAGAGCGCCGTCGAGCATTTCCTTCCGGTTCGTCGCGCCGATCAGCAGGATGCGGGGCGAATCCGTCGTGTGAATACCGTCCAGTTCCGTAAGCAGCTGATTCAACGTTTGATCGTACTCTCGCTGCTGCCCGCCGTCGCGTTTGCCGCCGATGACGTCAATCTCGTCGATGAAGATGACCGCGCTGTTCTTGCCTTGCTTAGCCGCCTTCTGCCGCGCATCCTTGAACAGCTCCCGGATGCGGCTCGCGCCGACGCCGACGTACATCTCGACGAATTCCGAACCGGAGGCGCCAAGGTAGATCGAATCGGTATAATTGGCCGCCGCTTTTGCCAGCAGCGTCTTCCCTGTTCCCGGAGGTCCCGTCAGCAGAATCCCTTTCAACGGGCGAATGCCGAACTTGGAGATTTGTTCGACATGCACGAGAAAATCAAGCGCTTCGATCAATTCCCGCTTCGCTCGGTCCTGCCCGCCGATCTCCTCGAACGACAATGGCTGCAGCGGACGCGGCTTGCCTTTGCGCTCGCCGCCTACCGTAGCCAAATGCCCGCGGGACTTGGCCATATAGATCAGGCCGCCAACGATGACGGCCAACAGCACGAACGGAATCACATTGATGCCGAGCGCAATCTGCAGAAACAAAATCAAGACCGACAAGAAGCCGATCAGTATTTCTTTCCCGTATCTAAGCATTCGGCCACACCCCAATCGTATTGGACGAGCGAGGCAGCACCACGTATTTAACCGCCTTGTCGTCCTTCAACGTAATGTAGACGTTCGTCTCATCCATCTCCGAGGACGCTTGAATGCCCGAGTATTTGCTCTGCGCATCCTGCATGGCTTTCGGAATATCCGCGTAGCTGCGGTGATCCATCGCCTGAGCAACCTCAAAGAGCATCGATGCCCATACATCCTCCAGCTTGCCGGAGGCTTCGGATTTCACGATATTCAGCTTCAGCTCTTTGGAACCGATGATGTCATCGCCTTTCGTAGCGATCGTATCGTATATATTCCGGAGATTCGCATCCCGGTTAAGCGTCAAATCCAGCGTGACGGAGCTACGGCCGATAACAGGCTTGGCGTCAATAACGCCCGGCGTGCTCGTCGCGATGCGGTCCAAGGGCTTCAGGTCGGCTTCGTTGCGATACATGAACCAGCCGCCAACCAGCAAAGCTGCTGTAACGACGGCGGTCAGCACGATCGGCAAAGGTCGTATTTTCATAGCAAAAAGCTCCCTTCATCCACGGAATATGCTGCACTTTCGTCTATCAACTGCGCTATACGAAAGTATATCATAGACCATGGCTTCCAGGAGCCTGTAATTACAGGGAACAATGGTTGAACCTGCTTGACTTGCTATACGAATCTCCTTGCCGCGGCAGATCTCTCTTATTGGGACGGCAGCTTGTACATGACGATTAGCGAACCGTCGCGGAAGCGGTAGAAGTCATAGAAATGATTCGTCTGCCCCTCTTGCTTGCGGGAATAGAAGATCTCCCAGACCGGTTCTCCTCCGAACAAGCCGAGACGGATATGCGCGATGTCCGCATCAGGCTTCTCCTGCAACAACCGGGCTTTCGCTGCATCCTTGGTCAGACCTTCGCTCGCTTTGATCGTGATGGACGAATCCTTCTTCAACCATACGTATGTATCGGCGCCGTTCTCGTCTTTCCCGCTCACGACCCATACCGGCTCATCCCAGGTGTAGGCATACGAATCATCGACTTCCTTCAAGCCGCTGCGCTGCTTGGCCTCCGACTCGGCAGCCTTCTGATCGCTCCAGACCGGCGATTGCACGTAACGGTAATACATGTTAAAAGAAACCAACAGCAGCGCGACGATGACGATGCCGAGCAGGATCCAACGTCCCGGCGACATCACCGGATCTCTCTTGAATCGATTGACGCGCATCAGCTGGATAACAGCCTTTCAAAGCAGCGCTGCGCCTCCGCCCGGATCTGCGCATCGTCAAGGAATACGCAGGCGCCGTCCTCAACGACCTGTATTCCGTCGACCCATACATGCCGGACATCCCGGCCTGAGCCGGAGTATACGAGATGGGAGACGATCTCTGTCCGCGGATAGAAGTGCGGCTGCTCGGCGTCGATCGCGATGAAGTCGGCCTTCATGCCTTCCTTCAGCTTGCCGATCCGGTCTTCCTGCCAGATGGCGCGCGCGCCATGGACAGTTCCGAGCTTGAGCGCTTCCCATGCCGGGACCGCCGTCGGATCGCCGGAGATGCCTTTATGAATGAGAGCCGCCAGGCGGATCTCGTCGAATAGATCCAGGTTATTGTTGCTTGCCGCGCTGTCGGTTCCGAGCGATACGGTGACGCCCGCTTCAAGCATTGCGGGTACGCGAGCGATACCGCTCGCCAGCTTCAAGTTGCTCGCCGGGTTATGCGACACGCTGACGCCGCGTTCGGCAAGCAGCGCGATCTCCTCGTCCGTCAAATGCACGGCGTGAGCGACCAGCGCAGGGCGCGAGAAGAAACCGAGCTTATCCAGGTGCTCTACGGGCCGGCAGCCGTAATCGCCCACGTTCTGCTGCACTTCCGCCGCCGATTCGGACATATGCGTATGCAGCGGTACGTCCAGCTCATGGGCAGCTTCCACGATGCGCGCGATATAATCAGGCGGGCATGTGTACGGAGCATGCGGGGACAGCATCGTCCGAATGCGTCCGTTGGCACGGCCGTTCCAATCCCGAGCGAACTGTTTCGCTTCCTCTAGCTTGGCTGTTTGAACATCCGGCGGGCACAGGCCGATAACGCCTCGCGTCAATAGACCCCGCATGCCCGATTGTTCGACCACTTCCGCTACGATGTGCATCCGATCGTACATGTCGACGAAGGTCGTCGTGCCGGAACGGAGCATTTCGCTGACGGCCAGCGCCGTTCCCCAGCGCGCGTCTTCGTCCGTGTACTTGCCTTCCATCGGCCACATCTTCTGCTCCAGCCAGACTTGGAGCGCTTCATCGTCGGAATAGCCGCGAAGCAGCGACATCGCCGCATGTCCGTGCGTATTGATGAGTCCGGGCATAAACACAAGACCTTGCCCGTCGATGATGCGCGCGCCTTCCGGAGCCGGTTCCGGCAAGTCTTCGCTCAAATACAGAATGGTATCGCCCTCGACGACCATATGCCCCTTCAATACGGGACGATCATCATCCATGGTGACGAAGGTGCCGCCTTTAATCCAAATCCGATTCATTGTCGCTCTCTTCTCCTTCTTCGTCCAAATAATATGCCAAGCTCATCAGCTGGGACGTGAAATTCGCATAGTGGATGCGCACTTGATCCTGAACGCGCAGAATCGTCGGTGCGAAATTCAAAATGCCGTCGATGCCCGCTTCGACGAATTGGTCCGCTACATGCTGCGCTTCGGTCGCAGGTACGGTGATGATGCCGATGCGGATATGCCGCTCGAGAATCGTTTCCTTCAGCTTATCCATCGGCATCACGGTCAAACCGTTTATGGTCGTGCCGATCATCGAAGGATGAACGTCGAAGACGGCGGTGATTTTCATATTGTCTTTCAAGTACATATTGTAGTTGCACAGAGCGCGGCCCAAATTCCCCGCTCCGACCAGGGCAACGTTAAGCGGCTGGTCGAGCTTGAGGATTTGCCTGATTTTCTCGATCAAATACGTGACGTCGTACCCGATGCCTTTCCGGCCGAAATCCCCGAAATACGCAAGGTCCTTACGAATTTGAGCGGGATTCAGGTCCAGCCTGTTGCCAAGCTCCTGCGATGAAACCGTCTGCACATCCCGCATGCTCAAGTCGTTCAAGACTTGCAAGTACACGGGAAGCCTGCGAACGACCGCTTCGGATATTTTCATCGGTTTCATGCTTCTACTCCTCCTTCGCTTGGTGACAGCCATTCATGCATGCGCGGTACGATTTGGTCCAAATGCATCGTTTCGATCTTAGGCCCCGGCAGGGAGTACAGAAAATATTTGCCATAATACGTTTCGATAACACGAGTATCGTAAATAAGGACGATTCCGCGGTCTTTCCCTGTTCGTACAAGTCTTCCGAAGCCTTGCTTGAATCGAATTACAGCCTGCGGCACGGACAGCTTCATGAATGGATTCTGCTTCTGCTCCTGCAGCAATTCCGATTTCGCCTCGACGAGCGGATGATTCGGCGGCTGGAATGGCAGACGTACGATGGCGAGGCAGGTCAACGCGTCTCCCGGTATATCCACGCCTTCCCAAAAGCTGCTCGTTCCGAGAAGCACGGAAGCCGTCTGCTGTTGGAATCTGCGAGTAAGCTTGCTGCGGTTGCTGCTGTCGATCCCTTGCCCGAGCACGGTAATGGCATGCTGCGCTAATGCTTCTTTGAGTGGATCATATACTTGTTTCAGCATCCTGTATGAGGTGAACAGCACAAGCATTCGGCCTTTGGTTTCGATGGCCGCTTCCGTCAGCGACTTGACGAGCATTTCATTGAATAGCGGATCGCCGGCTGCACCCTTGAGCACCGGGATATTGCGCGGAATGATGACGAGCGCCTGATCGCGATAGTTGAACGGCGAGGGCAGCTGAACCGTCTTCAGCCTTCCGGCTTCCTCTTCGCCAGCCAAGCCGAGCTGCTCGCAGGCATACTGGAAGGACTTCTGTACCGACAACGTCGCGGACGTCATGATGACGCTTCGCTTCGTTTCGAAGAAATACGTTCGCAGCTGATTGCTGACGTCCGCGGGTACCGCGTACAGCTGCACCGATTTGGAACGGGAATTGCTATTGGCTTCAAGCCAATAAACCGTATCGGTCCGATCCGCCTTGATAAACTGACGCAGGTCATCCCTGGCCCGCGCCAGATCCTTGACCGTACCGCTCAAATCGGTGACGAGCGCGGCAATGGCCGGATCGTCGATCTCTTCTTTCACCGCGGCGAACACTTTGTCGAGCGGACGGATGATTTGACTCAAATAGCCGTGAACCGCTTCTTCGATCAATTGCGCTTCCTTCCACAGCTCCGGAAGCTTGCCGCCGCGCAGGCGCAGCACGTATTGTCCCGATTCGCCGCCTTGACTGTCCGCGGAGGCCGCAGCGTTTCGGAACGTGCCGTTACCGCTGCCGCTGGTCGCGAATCCGTATAACAGTTCGAACAACCGCTCCCATTCATCCCGAAGCTCGCCGAAGACCGGAACGACCTCGTCGATCTCTTCGCGCCATTTCTGCGTCTTCTCCAGATTCTCGTGAGCCAATCTGCTGTTCAGCGCAATCAATTGGCCGTTACGGGCATCCTTGCACAATCGGAAGACGGGCTGCTGAATGGAATAATACGACAGCTGCGTTCCCAGATGCTTGCCCGCGACTTCCTCTAGATGATGCGCTTCATCCAAGATTAGATGCTCATAGCCCGGCAGCAGACGATGATCGGCGCGTATATCGGTGAACAGCATGGAGTGATTCGTGATCACGACGTCTGCGATGTTCGCTTCCTGCTTCGCGCGGTGATAGTAGCAGCGTTTAAACCACGGACAGCTGCGATTCAAGCAAGAGTCGGCGTCGCTTGAGACCGCGCTCCAGAAGTCTGAGCCCCGGTTGCCGAAGTTAAGCTCCTCTTGGTCGCCATGCTCCGTCTCGCTAAGCCATACGACCATCTGCGACGCCGTGATCCGATCCTCGGCCGGCGCTTGAAAATCCCTCGTATTCACTTTGCCTTCGAATTTGCGCAGGCACAAATAATTGCCGCGTCCCTTGAAGATCGCGGCTTTGAACGGATAAGGCATGACGGCGAGCAGCAAAGGCAAATCCCTTGAACGGAGCTGCTCCTGCAAATTGATCGTATGCGTGCTTACGACTATCTTCTTATTATGCTGGACACCATAGAAGAGAGCCGGAATGAGATAGCCGAGCGATTTTCCCGTGCCGGTACCGGCTTCGATCAATAGATGCCGCTCTTCGTCGAAGGCGTCGATGACTTCCTGAAACATCATATTCTGCGGTTCCCGCTCTTCGTAGCCGGATACGACGGCAGCGATTTCGGATTTAATATGAGCAAGGAACGACGGGAATGTCCAATCGGACACCGAAGAGGCTTGCTCTTCTTCGCTGCGCGGATGCTGTTCCTCCGTCCAATCGCCTGCTTTCATGGCAAATTGACGGAAATACGTATAGGCATCGACATCAATCGAAGTTTGCATTTCCTTCTTCAGCGCGAATTCGGACATGAACCAGCCCAAATCATCGATATCGTCGCCGAGCAATTGCATCAACCGCTGCAACGTCAGAAGCGGAAGACTCTCCAGCTTGCGGCAGCACGCGGTGAACAGCTCCGCCGTTGCAAGGGCGTCGCTGTCCGCGCGATGATGCTGATCGTGCTCGATGCCGAACAGTTCCGTTACGGCGCCGAGCTGATAGGTCGTCAGTGTCGGATATAAGATGCGCAGCAGATCGATCGTATCCAAACGTCGGCCATCGAAGGCCATATAGCCGCAGCGGTCAAGCGCCGCATTCAGGAAGCCGGCGTCGAAGGCGACGTTATGGGCAACGAGTACGGAATCGCTTAACAACGGTACGATCTCGAGCAGCACTTCTTCCAGCTCCGGCGCGTTCACCACCATCGATTCATCGATGCCGGTCAGCCCCGTAATGAAAGCCGGGATCGGAATGCTCGGCTTCACGAACGAGCTGTATATCCGCGCAACCTTCAGTTCCTCATCCAGAAGGACAAGACCAACCTGTATAATTTCATCGCCGGCACCGTGGCCGGTCGTCTCCAAATCCAGTACGGCATAGTTCATCCGGTACTTATCCTCCCCAATAATGAAGAAACGGCTGCCGCTAGTATACCATGCGGCAACACGTTTCTCCCCGTCTTGCACGTCGATTCGGAAACGAACGATTCGGGAAGACCGCCAGATCCTCCCTATTCGTCCCTAACCGCAGCGCAGGGCGGTGCTCCCATTGCCCGCTACAGCTGCCCGCTCCCAAAATACAGCGATAATTGACCCGCATGCTGCTCGCATGATTTCATATTCGCCAGCGGGTCTGTAAAATTCGGATCGGCCTCATGCGCCCTGGCGAAATACGTCGCCGCTTGCTCCAGGTTCATGCGGACCGCTTGAATGCAGCCTAGCGCGTTCAGTCCGAGCGCTCTCCACTTCGGATGCTCCGTCACTTCCACCAACAGTTGAAAATGCCGCTGCGCCTCTTGCCACTCCTGCAGATGCATGAAGGTCATGCCCAGAAATAATCGTGCCTGGTTATCGTCAGGTGATAGAGAAACGGCGGTTTGGAAATGTTTGGCCGCATCGCGGAACATGAACAACTTGAAATATCCCTGCCCCTTCGACATCGACCGGCACAGATCTTCGGCCGTTTCCCATTCTTCCTTCTCTTCACTTATCGCAGGCGCAGCGTCAACCGGTTTTGCCTGCGGCGCTTTAGGAACCGCTGAAATGATCTTCGGATATCCCACGGCGGCTTGCGCTTGCGAATGCGGCAGAGCTCCGTTCGAAATCCCGGATTTGGGTTTGAAGCTCTGCTGCTGCAAGTCACGGAAATCGGCCATCTGTTCTTCGAATTGCAGCCATTCCTCAATAAATTGATCGCTGAAATGCTTCAATTTGGCTAGCTGCTCGTCGAGTCGTTTGCGTTCGGTGTCGTTGGCATGCGGATAATGAATCATAATGTCATGAAGAATATCTTGCATCGTTGCAAATACATGCTTAAACATGGTGCGCACCCGCCTTCACGCCGTAGTCGTAGAGAATGAAGCGATTTGTTATGCTCATTCTTTGCCCGGGCATCGCTTTTCATACTCCATCCCAACCGTTTCACAGCGCTGGTATTACGGTATGACGGGGCGTTTTACATAATTGTTGCATGCACTTCTTCGTTCATGATCTGAACCGGTTTGTTGGCGGCATCCAAAATAACGACTTTCGGCTTGTAGGTACGCGCTTCCTCCTCGGTCATGACGCCGTAAGCGATAATAATGACGTTATCCCCGGGCTGCACCAGTCTTGCGGCCGCGCCGTTCAAGCAAATGACGCCGGTGCCGCGCGGTCCCGTGATGACGTAAGTTTCCAGCCGCGCGCCGTTATGGTTGTTGACGATTTGGACTTTCTCATTCGGCCAAATATCCGCCATTTCCATCAAATCCTCATCGATGGTAATGCTGCCGACGTAATTCAAGTTCGCTTCAGTGACTGTAGCTCGGTGAAGCTTGGATTTCATCATGGTTCTGAACATTCGAGTCACCTCCGGTCGGTTGAAATAATCGGTTGTCGATCAAGCGCGTGCTGCCGAATTTGACGGCAAGCGCGAGTATAAGCTGGTCACCGCGTTCTGCCAACTTCATGTCAGGGTCCAACGGCTGCAAGGATGGGTAATGCAGCAGTTCCACATAGTCGATATCGGCGAGCGGCGCGGTAAGAATATTGGCGGACGCCGAGGCAATCAGCTTTCCTGCCGTCATCTCCGGCGCTTGAATCAGCTCTCCTGCGTGCTGAAGCGTCTCGGACAGGATAAGTGCCTGCTTGCGCTGCTCCGGGTTCAGATAGACGTTTCGGGAGCTCATCGCAAGACCGTCCGGCTCGCGTACGGTCTCGCAAGGAATAATGTCCACCGGTATGTTAAGGTCATTCACCATTTGCTGAATTACGGCCACTTGCTGCGCGTCTTTCATGCCGAAGTAAGCACGATCAGGTTGAATCAAATTGAAGAGCTTGCTGACCACCGTTCCGACACCGTCAAAATGCCCGGGTCTGGAAGCGCCGCATAGCGATTCCGTCACTTCGCTGATCAGTACTCTCGTCAGCGGTTTGGTCGGGTACATTTCCTTGACGGACGGTGCGAATAGCACAGCAACGCCGTTCTTCTCCGCTAGCGCGGCATCGCGCTCCAGATCGCGCGGATACCGGTCGAAATCCTCGTTCGGTCCGAATTGAAGCGGATTAACGAAGACGGATACGACGGTGAATTCGCACTCGCTGCCTGCACGCCGCATCAAGCTCGCATGCCCTTCATGCAGATAACCCATGGTCGGCACTAAGCCGATGAAACCATTCGGCGATTTGCTTCGCTGACGTGCAAGCGCGGCTTTCAGCTCGCTTATTGTCGTACAAATCATCATGATGAACTGCCTCCTTTGACGTGAGCCGGAGACGTAGAGCCATTCTCTTGCTGCTTCTGTTTCTGCTTCTGGGAAGCGGTTGAAGCATCGGCTTCCTGTCCGCCCCCGTACAGCTTCCGCAATACTTCCTGTTCCATCGGAAACGCATGGGACTGCGATGGAAACGCGCGGGTTTTCACGTCGCTGACGTAAGCGCCGATGGCCGTGCGAATCGTCGTTGCCAAATCCGCATACGTCTTGACGAAGCGCTTCTCATAATACGGCGATGCGTATTGCAATATATCATGATAGACAAGCACTTGACCGTCGCAGCCGCGGCCCGCCCCAATCCCGATCGTCGGGATGCTCAAGGCCGAAGTAATGGCTTCCGCGAGCGGCTCGGTTACAAGCTCCAGCACGATGGCGAACGCACCTGCCGCTTCGAGCGCCTTCGCGTCGTCGATGAGCTGCTGCGCTTCCTTCTCCAGCTTGCCCTGTACCTTATATCCGCCGAGCTGATGCACCGATTGCGGCGTCAGCCCGATATGTCCCATTACGGGTATGCCGGCCCGGACCAACGCAGATACTTCATCCGCGATGTCCGCTCCGCCTTCTAGCTTAACGGCATGCGCGTAGCCTTCCTGCAGCAGTCTCGCCGCATTCCGCAGCGTCGTTTCTTTGCCGAGACGGTACGTCATGAATGGCAAATCAGCGACGATGAACGTGTTTCCGGCTCCGCGGGCGACCGATCTTGTGTGGTAAACCATATCGTCTAACGTAACGGGAATCGTCGTATCGTAGCCTAATACGACATTGCCGAGCGAATCCCCGACGAGAATGATGTCGATTTCAGCTTCCTCCGCCAATTTGGCGGATGGATAATCATAGGCGGTAAGCATCGAGATGGGCTCGCCGTTCTGCTTCATTTTTTTGAGCTTCGTAATGGTCAGCGCTTGTTTCATGGGTTTCGTCCTCCTGACATGGGATGGGCGTCCGCGAGGTTCGTCATGCCTAGTTTAAGCTTTCACGATCGGCGTTCGTCCTATGTGATCAACACAAAAAAACCTTCTAGCCGCCGCTAAAAAGGTTCCGATCAAGGTGAAACGACGCTGCCCACCGGCTGGCGGCGCACGCAGTTTCATTCCGATGAAATACAAGCAAGTATAAAATAAATTATACATTCTCATATTTCCACAAAGGAACATCCTGGCCAAGGTGAACCGGCTGTCGCCTTAATCGCAGCGAAGCGGCTGGTATCACTCCGGAGAAATACAAGATCCGTACGATTACTTATACGTCCTTGTATCATAAAGCGGGCTTCCTTCTGTCTCGGTCCCTGACGGCTCAGAGCAGAATGCGCACTGCCTTTCAAACGACGGTCATCGCCATACCCGTAATCGAGGGTGCGGTTCGCGGACGCGATACCGCCCCGCTAACGAGCATGGTTATTAAGGCGAGTATATCAAAAAAACGGTCTTTCGTCTATGAACGCTTACCCAGGCGGGGGCACCTGATCCGCGGAAAACAATGGAACGACCGTGCCGTCGTCCTTCCTGACGAGCAGCGCTCCCTGTTCATTGAGCCCGATCGGCATTGCTATCGTCTCGGCTCCGCCGATGATGAGACGGGTCGGCTTGTGGAGCGTTACGGACAATGCTTCCCACAACGTTTGGATAGGCGCGAAGCCTTCCCGTTGATAGATCGCGTACAATTGCTGATATTGCGAGAAGAAGCCGGCGATGACTTCGCTTCTGTCCAGCGGCTTGCCCAGCTCGATTTGAAGCGAGGTGGCGATATCAAGCAGCTCCGGCGGATAATCCTCCGCCGTCAGGTTCACGCTGATGCCGACGCCGGCGATCACGTAACGCAGCCGTTCTTCTTCAGCCGTCGATTCCAGCAGGATGCCGCTGATTTTCTTGCCTGCGATCAAGAGATCGTTCGGCCATTTGATCCCGATATCAAGCGGCGCCGCGATCGCGCGAAGCGCACGGCATAAGGCAACGGCCGTCAATAACGTCAGCTGAGGGGCAAAATGAATCGGCATGCCCGGACGAAGCACGAAGCTCATCCAGATGCCCTTGCCGGACGGCGACACCCATTTGCGCCCCATTCGACCGCGGCCGTTCGTTTGCAGCTCCGCAATGACCAGCGTCCCATCGGGAGCGCCGTCTTCTGCCAGGCGCTGCGCAATGTTCTGCGTCGAGTCCACCTCGTCGAAGAGCCGAAGGCCGCTGATCATCGTGACGTTCTTCTCCTGCAGCTTCAATCCGAGCTCCTGCGCTGTCAGCTTGGAAGGACGGCCGACTAATCGGTACCCGAGCCTCCGTGACGCTTCAATGCGATAACCCGCAGCTTCCAGCTTCTTGATCTGCTTCCATACCGCCGTTCGGCTGATTTGCAGCTC
This sequence comes from Paenibacillus sp. J31P316, assembly GCF_056269105.1. Classification (NCBI taxonomy): domain Bacteria; kingdom Bacillati; phylum Bacillota; class Bacilli; order Caryophanales; family Paenibacillaceae; genus Paenibacillus; species Paenibacillus sp. J31P316. The sequence continues at coordinate 907,634 of NZ_JBWDNI010000002.1, forward strand.
TTGGCTAAGCAGCTCGCCAGATAGGTACTCTTCGCTGCCCTGCTGCTCCAGCAGCTCAAGAATGCGCTGATTATTCATGGCCTATACACCTCGATTCGTACGGCTAAACTTCGTTCATCTCCAATAAAACGGCCGCTTTGGCCATGAGCGGACCCTTCTCGTTCGTTACCTGGCCTATTGCAACCGCTTCAAGCAGCTGCTGAAGCAGCTGACCAAGCCATGGTCCCGGCTGCAAATCCGCCATCTTCAACAGTTCTTTGCCTTTGACGGCCAAATCCTTGATTGATCCGGCGGGCATCGATTGTAGCGCATTATATAGGAGCTCTATGTAAGCGTCGACCTTCACAGGCTGTTCATTAGCTTTCGCGCGATCGGTTAGCAAGGAAGGTACCGCAATCGCAATATCGCACCAGCTCTTCGCGGCAGGTTGACCGAACCGTAAAACGGTCAATATCCAGTGGCGATGCTCTTCTGCCGTCAATTCTGGAAAGGAGGGAATCTCACTCTCCCGCATATTCATAAAACGCGGAGCCATCGCCTCATGAACGCCGAGTACGGCTGTCAGACGCTCGCTTCTAGCGGTCGCATATTTGAGCAAGCCGAACAGTTCGACGGCTTGTCCGGCTTGAAGTCCTAGTGCTACGCATGCAGCGGCCCAGCGATCCTCGTTGTCGGACAACCTATTCAGCTGTTGTATCGAATTCGCGAGCTTCTGCTGCAGATGCTCTAACTTATCGCTTGCCTTCTCCAACCGGACTGAATCCGCATAAAGCGTTGCAGCTTCGATCAGTTCAGCAGGCAGCCGATCCTTCGTGCAAGACAGCAACCCGCCTCTGGCTAGCAGCGCAGCAGCCTGATGCGGCCGGCTTCCGCCAATCATTTTGTCGCACTCGAGACCGACCCGCTCCATCGCGATATGAGCCAGCAGGTGCCGATGACGCAAAACGGCGCGCCATGTGGTCGGTACGATACGCAGCTCGTAGGCAGCCGCGAACCGCACAGCCCTTAAGATCCGCAGCGCGTCTTCCCGCAGCCTGTCATCGGCTTCGCCAACGCAGCGAAGCAGTCCGCGCCGCAGATCGTCCTGTCCGCCGAACGGATCGACCAGCGTGCCGTCCGCGCGCATGGCTATGCTATTCATCGTAAAGTCCCTGCGCCGCAAATCTTCCTTCAGGCTGGTCACGAACCGTACCTGCGAAGGCCGCCTGAACTTCTCGTATTCCGATTCCGTTCGGAACGTCGTCACTTCATAGGTTTCCCCTTCGTGCACGACCGTGACCGTCCCATGCTGCAAGCCTGTGGGCACGGTACGCGGGAAGGCCGCGATCACCTGCTCCGGAGTCGCGGCCGTAGCGATATCGACATCCTTAAGCGTCTTCCCGAGCAGCGTATCGCGCACGCAGCCGCCGACGAAGACCGTCTCGAAACCGAGTTCTTCGAGCTTTCGCAACAAAGGGAGCGCCTTTGTCAGCGCTTCGCTCATCGACATCGGCCCTCCCCCCCTATCTATGGCTTTATTCACATACCGGCTCGGGAATATCTGCTTCGATGCCGAGCGTCTTATAATAAATCCGTTCGTATTCGGCCGTGATGAGATCGTTGCAGAACTGGCGCCGTGCCCGATTTAAGCATGCTTCGCGCACTTGCCGGTAGAGAGCCTTATTGCTAAGCAGCTTAATGGCATTATAGGCCATATCGTCCGTATCGCCGATCGTCGACAGGTATCCCGTCTCTCCGTGAGTCACCAGCTCAGGAATTCCTCCTGCCCTAGAGCCGATCGTCGGCACGCCGCAAGCCATCGCTTCGAGCGCGACCAAGCCGAAGCTCTCCTTCTCCGAAGGAAGCAGCATCACGTCCGCGATGGATATCACCTGCGCGACATCGTCCTGCTTGCCTAGGAAATGAACGCGGTCCTGCAGCCCCAGCTGTCGAATGCGCGCCTGCACTTTCGGCAAATCCGGCCCTTCTCCGACGAGCAGCAGCTTGCTCGGTACTTCTTTCGCTACTTTGGCGAAGACGTCGACGACATCCTGAAGCCGTTTCACAGGTCTGAAGTTAGAGATATGCATCAGGATCTTCTCGTCGTTCGTTGCAAAATCGCTGCGAAGCGAGCTGCACTCCCGCGGGAAGTAAACCCGTTTGTCGACGAAGTTATACGTCAGTTCGATCGGCTTCTCGATATCGAGCAGCTCTCTCGTTTCCCGGATCAGATCCTTGGACACCGCCGTTACGGCGTCGCTCTTGTTGATGCCCATCCGAATGAGATCCTTGATCGACTCGTCCTGCGCCAACACCGTGATGTCGGTACCGTGCAGCGTCGTCACCGTGCGAAGATTGCCGCCGACCATCTCCTTGGCCAAGAAAGCGCAGACGGCATGCGGAACCGCGTAATGGACATGGAGGATGTCGAGATTCTGCATCTTGACGACCTGCGCCATCTTGCTGGCTAGCGATAAATCATACGGCGGGTATTTGAACACGTAATAATCGTTGACTTCGACTTCATGATAAAAAATGTTTTTTTGGAATTGACCCAGCCTGAAAGGAACGCTGTGCGTAATAAAATGAATCTCATGCCCTTTCTCCGCAAGAAGCTTGCCGAGTTCCGTAGCTACGACGCCGGAGCCTCCAAGCGTGGGATAGCACGTGATTCCGATTTTCAGTCGTCTAGTCATGCGTTACACCTCCAGTTCGTTCACTACCTATGTCTATGCGGCGATCAGCTGACTCTACGACGCCTCCCGTTTTCGGGCAGCCTTTAAAACAACGTTACCGCATGCGGGCGCCGAATTGCAAATCCTTCCGCGTACGCCCAGCCGCGCGATTGGCCCAGCAGCATGTCCCGTGCCTCGACCCGTTGAACGTAACGGTCCGTAAGCGGCGTTTGCACGCGGTCTTCGCCAGGAGAAGGCGGCGCGAATTGCGATCGGTAAGCTTGCAGCGCCGCAAGCTTCGTCTCGATCTGCTCGCTGATATCCGTAATCAGGCTTACCTCGCCGCTGTCATTGATAAAGTAATAGTAGAGCTGCTCGACCTGTACAGGCGGAATACCCGGCATATAGTTGCGCAGCTTTGCATTGAATACCGCTTCCTCGATCAGCCTGCTGCAAGCAACATGATCCGGGTGGCGATCGTTCCAATACGGCGCGAAGACGATCCGCGGCCGCAAACGGCGAATTTCGCTAACGATCGCCTCCAGCTGATCCTCGGCGCCCGTCAGCCCTCTGTCCGGCAGACGCAGGACGGAGCGGTGGGATAGACCAAGCACCGCGGAAGCTTCGGCGGCTTCCTGCCGCCTCGTTTCCACGGTGCCATTCGAGGACATCTCGGCTTCGGTCAAATCACAGATTGCGATGCGATAGCCTTGCGCCGCATGCTTGGCGATCGTTCCGCCCATGCCGATCTCTACATCGTCGGGATGGGCGCCGAAAGCAAGAAAATCAACGGACTCCGTCATTACACTTCACCCGGTTTATATTTATGTACAAGCTCCCGCCAAGCAAAATCGCCGCGCTGGAGCGCTCTGACGAGCAGCTCGCCCGTCGCCACGTTCGTCGCCACGGGGATACCCTGAACGTCGCACAAACGAAGCAGCGCGATGATATCCGGTTCATGCGGCTGCGCCATTAGCGGATCACGCAGGAAGATGATCAAATCCATTTCATTTTGCGCCACGAGCGCTCCGATCTGCTGATCGCCCCCGAGCGGTCCGGACATGAAACGGTGAATATTCAACTTTGTCTGCTCCATGATCCGGAGCCCGGTTGTGCCCGTGGAGTATAACTGATGACCTTCAAAAACACTTTCATATGCCGTAACAAAATTTACCATTTCGTCTTTTTTTCGATCATGTGCAATAAACGCGATGTTCAACCTCGCCGCACTCCTCTCTTGATCGTCCGCAAGCTCTCTCGATTGGCAGGCTGTTCGGACAGCTAGTCCATCAAATGTTCAAAACCGTAAATAAGTCCGGTATAGGTCATCACTTTCTTGCAGGCCACGCTGACGCCAGGCATATAGCCCGCGCGTTCATAGGAATCATGGCGAATTTTCAAGGTTTGTCCGTACCCGCCAAACACGACCTCCTGCTGGGCGAATACACCCGGCAGCCTTACGCTATGTATACGGAATCCGTTATAATAACCCCCGCGGGCGCCTTCGATGATCTCTTTCTCGTTCGGATTTCCCTGACGCAGCTCTTGACGGGCTTCGGAGATCAGCTCGGCTGTCTTGATCGATGTACCCGACGGCGCATCCAGCTTCTGATCGCCATGATATTCGATGATTTCCACATGCGGCATGTATTTGGCAGCCTGCGCGGCGAATTTCATCATAAGAATAGCCCCGATCGAGAAATTCGGCGCCACCAGGCATCCGATGCCTTTCTGCTTGCACAGCTCGTCCAGCTCGGACATCTGCTCCGGCGTTAAGCCGGTCGTTCCGATAATGGGACGCACGCCATAAGCAATGGAGAGGCTCGTATTGTCGTACGCGGTATGCGGAACGGTAAAGTCGACCAGCACATCCGCGTTCGCTTCCTTCAATGCGGTTTCAAGATCGGCTTGTACCGTTACGCCGCATGGCGCAAGACCGACGAGCGTTCCCGCATCGACCGGTCCTGCGGAAGGGCTGATTGCTGCAGCGAGCGCAAGGCCTTCATCTTGAAGGACCATTTTAACGACCTCTCGGCCCATACGCCCGCTGGCTCCTGTCACTGCAACTCGAATTTGTTCTCCCGCCATCGTTGTCACCTGTTCCTTTTCCGTTTACTGCGCTGGCCGTACGCGCGGAGCGCTCTGCTCTTGCGTTTCAGCTCCATATACAAGCTGCGCGCCGCGGCATGCTCAGGCTCAAGCCTGACGGCTTCCCGCGCATAGGCAGCGCCCTCATCATATCTTCGCAGCGATGCGTAGATCGTGCCCAGCAGCAGCAGTGCCTCCATGTTCAGCGGATCCATACGAGACGCCTCGATTAATATCGATAGCGCTTGATCCGTTTTGAGGGGCGACGACTGCGACAACAGCTGCTCCGCTTCGCTGACCATCGCTTTCGCTCTGACCGTTTGGAGATGATAGTCGTATTCCTCATGTCCCGAGTCCAGCAGCACGGCCTGTTCCGCATAGTGGAGCGCCTTTTGCCATTTTCCACTGCGCGCACAGGTTATCGAGCATTTATAATAGACCGCTCCATTGTCCGGTTCCAGCTCGATTGCTTCCTCGAACCGTTGGATTGCCAGTTCATAATCGCCGCTCAGGATGGCTTCGTAAGCTTTTTTGATACTGCTCTCTATTTCCATCCGCCCATCCTCCTTGTACACAGGTTGATGGTACAGCATATGTAGAAACTCGGCTTACGGTTCGACGTTTTTTCTCGTCCAACGGTTCGCATCCCGGGTATTGAATTTATTCATGACCTGATCATGCGCTTCAGTCAAGTCAATCCCCAAAGAATTGGCGAAACAAATGACGATAAACAGAATATCGCCCAATTCCATCTCGATGGAGTTATCCGCCTCGTCCGTCTTTTTCGGCTTCTCGCCGTAGTGATGATTCACTTCGCGTGCAAGTTCCCCGACCTCTTCGCTCATGCGCGCCAGCATGGAGAGCGGGCTGAAATAGCCTTCTTTGAATTGCGATATGTATGCGTCAACCTCTTTTTGTATGTCCGCGAGCGACTTTTGCGACAAGGTTCCAGCTCCTCTCTGTGCATGAGGTTTCCCTACATATGTTATATCAAACCGTATCTGAAAACAATGCTTTTGACTTTCCGGTTAAAGAGACATACTATGTTGTAGCTCTCATTTACTCCAGCTGCATACGAAAGGAGCTTATCCCGTGAAAATCATTACCCTGCAAACGCTGCGCAATTTAATTCCCGTCATGCTCGGAACCGCGATTTACGCTTTTGGCCTCCACTATTTCCTGCTCCCCAATCAATTAATGGAGGGCGGCGTCACGGGAATCGCCATTCTGCTCAATTACTCCCTTGGCTGGCCGTTGTCGATATCGACGCTCGTGCTGAACCTTCCGCTGTTCTTCATCGGATATCGCATACTCGGCAAATCCCATACGGGCTATACGGTATTCGGCGCAATATCATTGTCGGTCTTCCTCGCCTTGATGGAGAAGCTGATCGCGATCGGCTGGGTCGTACCGTTCCGAACCTCCAATGATTACATATTGGCCGTTCTCTATGCCGGGGTTACGCTGGGTATCGGACTCGGGATCGTATTTCGCTTCGGCGGCACGACCGGCGGGGTCGATATCATCGCGCGCATCGCCTCCAAGCTCAAGGGCTGGAGCATCGGACAAGTCATCCTGACGCTTGATATCGCCATCATCGGCTTGTCGCTGCTCTACATTCCGAAGGAGAAAGTACTCTATACGCTCGTTGCAGTCTTCATCGCCTCGAAGCTGATCGACTTTATCCAAGAAGGCGCGTATGCGGCGAAGGAATTCTCGATCATCACGGAATTCGGCGATGAGATGGGGCTGAAGATTACGAAGGAGATGGACCGAGGGGTAACGATCTTTCCGGCGAAAGGCGCCTTCTCAGGCAAACCCAAACAGGTTGTCTACTGCGTTGTCGCGCGTCAAGAGATCCGAATGCTGAAATTCATCGTACGCAGCATCGATCCCCGTGCATTCGTCATCATCAATGACGTGCATGAGGTGCTAGGAGAAGGCTTTAAAGAAGAATAACCGGCCCGTGGGCCGGTTATTTCTTTTCTAGCATAATTTTTCTCGTTGCCTTAATTTCTGTCATCCATTGAATTTATTCCGGGAGATCGGAATGCCTTTCTCCTGGCCGCCACGGTATTTGCGCCATCCGGCGAATCCGAGAACGCCCATCACGAACGCCGCTATGAACATCTCCGCCAGCTGCATGGTACCTTCCCGTCGTTGCCCGACCGTCATTCCAGGCGGCATCGCTTCCGCAACGGCCGCTTCCCCTTCTTCGCCCGGATCTCTGAACAATGCATTAGCCGATGCATTGACGCTCTCCAGAGCGGCATTTACGGTTTCGTGGCGCAGTTGGCCTGAGCCCGCAGCCTTCACGACTTCGCTCATGTAGGCGAGCCGATCTCTCACGGCCTCCAGCTCACCGGCATCCCGCTGCATTAACGCGGCGACTTCGAGGCGGTCAAGATGCTCGCCATATATTCCGATCGCCGCTTCAGCCGCCATTGCGCTGTCTTCGATCTGCGACTGCCAAACGGTTAGAATCCGCTGCGAATCATCTCGAAGCACGCCTTCGTACTGCAGCCATAACGGGGCTTCAGGCCGATTCACGGCATCGCTCGCAAGCTTCAGCCTGGCCGCTTCCGTATACCAAAGCGTGGTTGTCCCTTTCTCAGGCATCGCTTTCTTAGCGGCTAGCAAGCTGAGATCGAAAGCATGCCATCCCGCAGGCGTCCCCGTCCTGCGAACGGCATCGGTCGACGCCAATTCCTCTATACGCTGCAACAGCAAATAGGCTTCCTGGCGATTGGATTGATTCGCGGCTGCATACAAGGCATCCGACCAGCTGCTCAGCTGTTCCAGTGCGGCGGACTCCGTTGATTCTGCCGCTGCCCCGATTGCCGGCTTCATGATCTTAAAATTCGGCTTGTCGTTCAAGCTGCAGCTTGAAACGAGTACAAGGATTACGACGACGCAGGCCAGCGCGAAAATTGATGATGCCTTCATGCAACATCCCTCCCCTAACATCGTATGGAGGGATGTCCCAACTTAGACCTTGCGCAAGGAGATAAACAGCCAGGTCAGAAGCAGGCTAAGCACGGACAGCCCCATGGTAAAGGACTGTATCGCGGACAAATCGTTCTCGAGCACGTCCGGAAGCCAAGGAAACACGAAGTATGTATAGTCGATCGTATCGTTCACTAACAGCCAGCAAAAAGCGATGAAGGCCATGAATCGACCGAATACCATATACCGCACGAAAAGTACGGCTTCGACGGCCATGCCAAGATGGGAAACCATCAGCATATAATGCTCCCATTGCAAGTGGTCCCCCTGCGCGGCGCCGGCTGTAATCATCGTTACCGCCCAAATACCGTACTTAATTGAAGTAACGACCCCAAGCGCTTCGATAATAGAGCGGATGCCGATACCGAAAAGATTGGGCTTGACGAGGCGGGGAAACAGCAGGAACAGCAATGACAACGTAAAAAACAAACTTGCCGTCGGGCTGTCGGGCACAAAAATAACCTGCCAGGCAGATTGCGTCTCCACGGTATATTCCATCTGCGATCCATACCAGATGTAACCGTATACAGTGCCCAGCGTGTTAATGATGAACAAAAGCCAAATAATCGAACGGTTAGCTAACAAATCACGGTGCCAGGGTAAAGCGGCTGCTTTCAACGATAACCCTCCTTAGGCAGAACCCGATGTACAAAAAACCTGATCGTCTGTTGCGATCAGGTTTTTGTCGTGTGCTGCTATGCTTATTTGGCAGGAGCTTTTTGCTTCGCGAGCCAAGTCGTCAATTGATCGATTTCTTCGGCGGACAACGTATCCTTAAAGGAAGGCATATTGTCTTTGCCGTTCGTTACGATATCGACAAGCTCTTCTTTGCTGAATTTGTCCCCAATGCCGTGGAACGACGGAATGCCTGCTGCCTCGTTGCCTTTGAGATCAGTGCCGTGACATTGAACGCACTTTGCTTTCTCGATAACAGCCGTAGCAGTTGGATCCTTCGCTTCAACAAGCGGAATTTCCGGTGGTGGCGATCCGGCAGGCAAGCCGGCTTTCGCTGCCTCTTCTGCTGCTTCGCGCGCTTTCTCTTCCCGGGTAATATGCTCCGGAACCGAGTTCGTGATTTCCAGCTCGTGCTCGTAATGATCCCACGACTGCTTCGTCAGGTAAAACACGGAGATCAGCGACATGAACATCAGGAGCGTAGCGATCGGACGTCTGTAGAAACGACGTTCTTTGCCCGTATCCAAGAAAGGGGCAAGCAGGAGCGCGCCGAACGCAACGCCTGGGATGCCGACCGTACCGAGTACGACGTAATCCTTGGACACGTATTGCAGTTTAAGGAATTGATACAGGAACAGGAAGTACCAGTCCGGCATCGGAATAAATGACGCATTCGTAGGGTCGGCCGGATACCCGAGCGGAGCCGCTTCGGAAATCGTCAGTACGAGGAACCCGACGAGAACGACGACGCCAACCATCCATTCTTTAAGCAGGAAGTTCGGAATGAATGCTTCCGATTTGCCTGGATATGCAGAATAGTCTGGTGGGGTCACAGGACCTGTAGACGCTTTTTTACGAACCCGGGAGTCACCGACGAATACGACTTTCTCGTTCGTTTTGTGGCCGTGTGCCATTCGCAAAATGCCTCCTTTCCGCTTATAGTGGGCCCGAAATACCTTGTTTCCGGATCATAAAGAAGTGAGCCGCCAGCAGCGCAAGAAGCGCGCCCGGGAGGAAGAAGACGTGAATTGCGAAGAAACGAGTCAACGTCTCCGCGCCTACGATCTCGCCGCCTTGCATCAATTCTTTGATGTATGTACCGATATACGGCACTGATTCAGCGATTTGAATACCGACCTTCGTCGCGAAGTAGGCTTTGTTATCCCACGGAAGCAGGTAGCCCGTGAAGCCGAGACCCAGCATGATGAAGAAGATCAGCATGCCGACAACCCAGTTCATTTCGCGAGGCGCCTTGTAGGAACCCGTGAAGAAAACGCGAAGGGTGTGAAGAAACATCATCACGATAACGAGACTCGCGCCCCAGTGATGCATGCCGCGGACGATGCCGCCGAACGCGACTTTATGCTGAAGAAAGTCAACGCTTTTGTAGGCATTGATGATATCCGGCACAAAGTACATCGTCAGGAACATACCCGACAGGATTTGAATAACTGTGATGAAAAACGTCAATCCGCCGAAGCAGTACACGAATGCGGAGAAGTGATGAGCAGGGTTAACGTGCTCAGGCACCTCGTGATCCGCCACGTCCCTCCACATCGGCGTAATGTCAAGACGTTCGTCAATCCAGTTGTATACACCTTTAAACATCTGATCTACGCCTCCTTATACCCGTGTGTTTGCTTTAATCGGACCGAGGTATACCCAATTATTCTCGATCTTCAAGTCATACTCGTCCAATGGTTTAGGTGCCACGACCAAGTTCTTGCCGTCCTTGGTGTAATGTGCGCCGTGACATGGGCAAACGTATTCCTCGTTTTTCTCCGTGTTCCAGCCGATCGTACAGCCGAGATGTTTGCAAACCGGAGAGAGCGCAAACGCTTTACCCTGGTCGTCCTTGGAGATCCAAGCCGTCAATTCAGGGTCGCTCACGTACCACCCATCCACCTGGTGGATTTTGAATTTGAATTCTTGCGGTTCATTGGTAAGTTTCGATTCCTCGACGACTTTAATCCATGTCCCGGCTGCTTTTTTCTGCAAAATCGGATCAACCGCGAACCGAATCATCGGAAGTGACATGCCCGCTGCCATGAAAGCGCCAGCGCCTCCGAGCGTATACGACAAAAATTGACGCCGGGACATACCGTTCCGTTTCACAGGACCGTGCGTGTTTTCGTGTTGTTCATGGTTACTCATCTTCTGTTCTACCCCCTTTGCTGAGCCATATCTTGTGTTCTGCCGGAGAAGGCAAAACATACGATGAACTAGGACATTACTTATAATAGCCTAGGTGATTTGGAGCGTCAAGAATATGGCAATCAATTTGCTCGACTGTTCAAAATGGGAGATCACATTTGTTATCATTTTGTCACAATTGACCTTGCCTGGGATTTGTTTTTCCCCATCCGCTGTCACCTTATGCAAATCCATGCCAGCTCATTAAGGTGACTGTCACGCTCGGCCGAGCCAAAGCTTGCGCACGGCTTCATTTACGGTTCCCGCTTCGGGCAGCTGGTTGTCCGCATCCGGGCAAACGACAAGATCCGCTCCTGTCTCCTCGGAGGTCGGCAGCGGAACCGCTGAAGCGAGGAATATGTACTTAAACCCCGTCGACCTGAGATTACGGCTCAATTGCTGCACCTGCTGGGCGAATGCATCCGACCATTCTCCGTACTGCAGGGCTGGATAAGTAACGACGCGTCCTTTGAAAGGCACCTCGATCGTAGCCAGAACATCACGCAGCCGCTCCAGCTGTCGTGTCGCTTCATGCGGCATTTCCGCTCCCGTTAATCCCGTCACGGGGAGAATCGCCGTATCGAGATAAGGCTGAAGCTCGGCCCATTGCTCCGCGCTAAGTTCGCTGAATTTCATTCTTCTCTCTTCTCCTCCAACCATTAGCATGTGTATATGTACCCGAATCCATTCTATTAATATACCACAATCGCTGACGCTTATTGAATGAAAAATCGACACACAAAAAGACCAAGACGATCGGGAATGAATCCCGTCGTCCTGGCAGCTGAATCGTCTGTCAGTATGTCGTGCTGCAGTAGCTGCGGTCACGAAACGTGCAGCGACTTCAATTCGTCGGTTAAGCGTTGAAATGTATCCTTGTCGCCTGTGGCCAGCGCCATATCGATCGCGGCGTACAGCTTATCCGTCCGAAACTTTAATACGGCTTCATCAAGCAGCATCTCCGCGGCAAGTCCGAGCATCACTTCATAAGATACTTTCATTTTATCCATAGGATACACCTCCAACTGAGCGTTTCAGAGATCCTATATTCCTTTCCTTACGCCACTTGCTTCCTGATCGTCTTCGTTTCTCCATGCCAATCGTCTTATGTCCATGTCGACGACTCCCGCTGGCGAATAAGTGAAAGCATATAGGTGGGATCTAGGTACGTGTTCTGTTCAACCCGAGATGGAGTGAACTGGTTCTACTAAATTATATTCATCCGTTTACAAGAAGCGCAGTACGTTGGCCCGCATCGAGCGCTGAATGTGCGCTTGCCCAAGCTTGCAGCGCGATCAGCTGTTCAGCACGATCGCTTCGTCGTCCAAGCTGAGCCCGGCTACGATCGTTCGGCCGAGCGGCGTCATCCGGATCACTTGACCATGCTCGGCATGCTCCCCGATTCGAAGCATTCCCAGATGCATCATCATACCGATCAGGCGCTGCTCGAGTATCGTCTCCGATTGGTCGTAGAAGAATGGCTTTACGTAAGGGGTAAGCGTCCCCATGACTGTTTCCGCCTTGACCCATTTAGTCCCCAGCTTATCGATCCAATACACCAGCGAGCGAATATTCGGAATCGGCCCTTTGTAGAGACGAAGCCAAAATTGATACAGCTTGTCCGGCGCCTCCGCCGTTCTTAGCGCTTGACGCTCTTTGCCCGAGGCGGTCAATTCAAGAAGCTCGTTATGCTCGACGATCCAGCCTTTGTAATAACAATAGTCGTACAAGAGAGAGAGTCGGTTCGGGTAGTCCTTGATCTTCCGGCCATAACCGAATCGCCATTCCCCTTTGCCTGGGAGCGGTTCCTTGACGCCGAACATCTCGAGTAACTGAACGACGCTTCGCTTATACATCGTTCCTTCCGAAGTCAACGGCACTTCGTTCAGATGAAGATACGTTAACAGGTGGCCGATATCTTCGCCGATCAACATCTGCTCGTCCCGATAAGCGAAAGGCTCCTCGTCGGTATAGACCACCGCCGCTGCCAATCTGCGCTCCATCGACTGCTTGAACCGTTCCTTCAGATCGCTCGGCACTTGAAACAGATAGCGTTCGGGTCCCGCATAGCCGTTGAACAGCCAGCCGTATTGCTTGAATCGCGAAATCGTTTCCCTCGGGCCGCTTTCGGGTTCCGGTCGTTCTTTAGCCGCCTTCGATTTAGATACCCGTTTGGGGGCTTGCGACTTGGTTCCTGTTTTCCTTGCCGGAGGTACCGTGCCGGAATTGGCGTCCGCTTGGGACTCCGCTGCGACATTTTGCTGGCCTCCGGAACTTCCGAACCTGCTCTGCTGAACCCGCGCAATCAGTTCTTCGAGACTGAACGCATCTCTGGCGTCAAATAACAGCGAGTTCATGAAGCGCAAATCCTCGAGCTTCAGCGCGCCGATCTGCGCTTCGAATACTTCTTTGCGGTTCACCGTCGATAAAATCGACTGGATGAGCTCGTTCTTCGAATTCCCATTGCATTCGCATTGATAGGTTGTCGCAATGCGGCTCAGCTGACCAATGTCCGCATAGCTGAGCATGTCCGCTAGTTTCATACGCCGCCTCCGTTCCCGATCCCTCTTGAAGGTTTACTATCATTATGGGAACTTTGGCGATTTTTATAACCCTTGCTATGAGAAAACTTCAATCATTATGCATTCGGAAGAACGAGAAAAGCCGTCATCCTTGCATGAGTGCAAGGATGACGGCTGATTTCGCAAGGCGTATCAATTCTGAAGCTGTTCCAAATGAAGCGTGCAATTATGCAGCAGAGGATACCAGCCGCTCCCTTGACGCTCCATGATCGAGAAGGAAAGATTGCGAATCGGTTTGTCGCTCAATTCGGCACACATGGCTTGCAGCAGCTGCGCGAGCAGGCTGCCGTGCGTAACCACCAGCAGATTGCGGTCCGGCTCCGATGCGGCGGCTTCTTCGACGAACGAGAGCGCCCGCGTTCGAACCTGCACGTCATTCTCTTGCCCGTTGTCGCGTTTCTTCCACTCCGGTCCCCAGCGCGCAAGCCGTTCCTGCTCCGTCGTACCTTCCACTTCGCCGTAGAATCGTTCGCGCAGCCGCGTATCCGGCTGCAACAGCGGAATGCCGAGCGTATCGGCAATCAGATCGGCGGTTTGCTTCGCACGCTGCAGGTCGCTGGATATGACTGCATCCCATGTGAGCGGCTCCCGAACTAATCGATGAGCGAGCGCCTGCGCCTGCCTGATGCCTTCCGGGTTTAAGGGAATGTCGGTTTGACCTTGAATTTTGCCAAGCTCGTTCCATTCCGTCTGCCCATGGCGAATGAGTCCGATCCGCAATCCAACAACCTTCTTTCCATGAAAAATCTCCAGCAAAGCAGCTGGAGTCGTTCGTTCAGCCTTCTATTATGTATGTGTCAATTACGCGTTCGTGAGAACCAATTCAGAATAAGCAATGTCATAATGATTCCGAGCAGCGATAACGCAACATAGTATTGCGGTATCGTAGGTACCATATTCAGAACGATCGGATCGCTTATGCTGGCTACGGGAACATCCGCATAGAAAGAAGCGGGGATAATGCCGTTATCGCTTGCCGCGTCTGCGGTTTCGATCAATCCGGTCAGCTTGGCTACATCCGTCGTAGATGCACCATGATTGCCGGTAACGACGTAAAACAAACCTACCACGAACATCGCCAAGCAGCAAGCGATAATCGCCGTCACGTTCCGTCGGAAAGTCCTGGAGAATTGATAGCTTCGGTTTGGAACTGGCATAAACCAAGATTGTTCGGCATAGATCCGGTCCATCACGCCGTGGTTCACATGGTCGATGGGGCCGATTTCATCGGTATCCTCGGAGAAAGAACGAATAAGCTGCTCGCTCTCTTCCCAAATTTGAAACTCCTCCCTGCAAGTCTCGCAGGTACGGAGATGTTCATCCACAAGTTTACGTTCGCTGTCATCTTCGGCTAAATCCCAATAAACACCGAACGATTGCTGCACGTCCTGGCAGTTCATCGCATTTTCATCCCCTCGTACTCTTCCAGCATAGGCGATTCGCCGAAATACGGTTCAAGCTGAACCTTCACGCTGCTGCGCGCACGAAACAATAGCGATTTCACGGAGCTTACGGTTTGACCGAGAATATTGGCGATTTCTTGATAATCCAACTGGTCGTACTCACGTAAAATTAGTGCGGACCGCTGTTTCTCCGGAAGGCTGTTGATCGCTTCCCGAACCATGGACATTCGTTCGTTCTGCAACAGCCGCTGTTCGGGCACGGCCTCAGGCGGGGCGATCGGGACGAAACCGACTTCGTCAAACGAAACGTTGCCTGCCTTCTGCTTGCGCAGCTCGCTAAGTACCGTATTTCTTGCTATGGTGTACAGCCATGTTGAGAAGGAAGCATCGACTTCCCTGAAAGAGTGAAGGCTGCGATACGCTTTGTAAAAGGTTTCCGAGCATAAATCCTCTGCCAGCAGCTCGAGCTTGGCGCTCTTCAGCATGTGGAAGATAAAGGCTAGGATTTTACGTTGGTAACGCCGCATCAACTCCGAATACAGCTGTATGTTTCCATCCTTGATTTCGCGTATAAGCTGGGAATCCGTCATCGCGGGCTACCCTCCTTGGCCTTAGGAGTGCTCACGGGTCGGTTAAATATTGTACCGACTCGAGAGAGAAAAGTTGCGCGATCATCAAAAATAATGTATTCCTCGCTTCGTTCTATATGAATTCGAGATATACTATCAAATTCCTTCTTCATTCGACAGATAGCGATTGCCCACATTTTTACATAATCTACATCGATTGTAACACGGGCAGTTTCTACCTGGGGTAAATATTTCACAAAGATCCAAACCTTTGCCGGTGTCTCCGAATGTTCGGACGTAAGAAACTGCCGGAATGTTTCAATAGACAAAAAAAAAAGACCGCCTATAAAGGCGGCCCCGCAAAAGCTGCGATGGATTTGGATAGGAGTGGAGAGAAACCATACTGTACTTTTATTATATGTATACGTTTTCATTTTGTCAATAAGCGTTTTCAAAATGATAACGCGAATTTAAAAATGAACGGCGTATCCGATTTCTCCCAGCCGGTCGACCGCTCGGTCCAAATCGTCCTGTTTCCTGAAGCTCAGGCGCAGCACGCCGGGCACGTCTTCCCTGCTCTCGATGATTTGAACGTTGCTCAGGTTAATGGCGCTGTTGCCAAGCTCCGTCGCGACTTTACCGATGATGCCCGGATGATCGGGTACGTCGATATAGCATTCATAGATGGAATGAATCATTCCCTTGCGGCGTTCAGGCAGTAGGCTGCGGAAATGTCCGGCTTCCCTGAAGGCTGATTCAACCGCGTCGCCGTTCTCTTCTTCAAGCATGCCGATAAACGATGCCATGCCCGACTGCCATTCTTTCAGTAACCTCAGCAGCACGTCCCGATTGTTGACGAGAATATCGCGCCATACGACCGGATCGCTGGATGCGATGCGGGTAATATCCCGGAATCCGCCTGCGGCCAGCTGGCTGTAGAGTGGATTGCCTTCATTATAGCCACAAGCAAGATTAACGAGTGCAACCGCGATGATGTGAGGCAGATGACTGATCGCCCCGACGATCTCATCATGCTCCTCGGGCTGAACATGGACGATATTTGCTTTTGTATAGGTGAGCAGCGAGGTCAGCTTATCGACGTAATGCTGCGGCGTGGACGCTTCAGGCGTCAGCACGTAGAAGGCATTCTCGAACAGGTATAACGATGCTGCTTCCACGCCGGAACGCTCGGAGCCCGCCATAGGATGGCCGCCGATGAATACCGCCTCGCCCAGATGGGCTTGTCTTGCGCAGGCCGCCACGGAAGCTTTGGTGCTGCCGACGTCCGTAATGATACAGCCCGGCTTCAGCGAAAGCTGGCCGAGGTCATGCACGTACTGCTCCAGCGAACCGACAGGTACGCATAAGAAAATAAAATCCGCGCCTTCCGCAGCCTCGCGAAGAGACGTCGTCGCATGATCGACGACGCCCCGTTCGAGGTATTTGGCAGCGGATGATTCGCGAACGGAATGACCGACGACGGTAATGCCGGGCTTGCCCTTGAAGCAAAGCGCCAGCGAGCCGCCGATCAAGCCGACGCCGAATATCGCTATTTTAGTCATGATGTTAGCCTAGCACCGCCGCTTCTGTTAGTACGGACTCCAGAGCAGCAATGAATGCTTCGTTCTGTTCTTGGCTGCCGATGGTGATCCGGATGTGATTCGGGTAGTGCTTCCATCTTGCGCGTGAGATAATGCCTCTGCGAAGCAAGCCGTCGAATGCTTGGGCGGAAGGCATTTTCACGTCGACCATGATGAAATTACCGTGGGCTTCGAAGTAAGGAAGTCCAAGACGGTCGAATTGCTTGTACATGTATGCCTTGCCTTCGGCATTGCGCTCTCTGCATTCTTTCACGAAGGCTTGGTCGGCAAGGGATGCCGCTGCGGCTGCCTGGGCAATCCGCGTCGTATTGAACGGCTCGCGGACCTGGTTGACCATGCGGATCAAATCGGCGTGCGCTGCTCCATAGCCGATGCGAAGCGAAGCCAAACCGTGAATTTTGGAGAAAGTGCGAAGCAGAATGACATTCTTGTATTCGCCGATCAATGCCACGCTGTCGGGGAGTGCCGATTCGTCGGTAATATATTCGATGTACGCCTCGTCCAACACGACGATAACATGAGAAGGAACCTGGCTGATAAAGGACTTCAGCTCTTCTCTTGCGACGATCGTACCTGTCGGATTGTTCGGATTGCAGACCCACACGATTTTGGTTAGGTCCGTTATTTTCTCCAGCATGGCGGGAAGGTCATGGACGCCGTTCTTGAGCGGAACTTCAACGATTGTCGCTCCCTCGATTACGGCATTATGGCGATATTGCGAGAAGGTCTCGTCCGCCATGACCGTCTCGTCGCCGGGAACCAGAAACGCTCGGGCAAGCATCAGAATGACTTCGTCAGAGCCTGCGCCGAAGATGATCTGGTCGCGCTCGACGCCCAAGAACTTGGCTACGTCCGCGGTCAGCTCCGTGCTGAAGCTGTCGGGATATATGCTGATATTATCCATTTCTTTGAGAACAGCTGCTTTCGCTTGCTGCGAGCTGCCGAACGGATTTTCGTTCGATGCCAGTTTAATGACTTCTTTCAGGCCTAATTCACGTTTGACTTCTTCGATCGGTTTGCCGGGCTGGTACACCGGCAGGCTGACAATGCTTTGTTTTGGTTGCATACGGATCACCTCATAAAATGGTTCATTGCTCGATTGCTATTCCAACATTGTCTCATATGTCGGTCTTATTTTAAAGTGCTTCGCTTATAATTTCTTTCATGCTTTTACGCTTTTATGCATAAAAGCATGAAAGAAACACAGCGGAAACCATGCAGAAGCACAAAAACCTTCGCGGCCGGGGCCAACGAAGGTTTCTATCTTTGGTGCCTTGGCTGCTCGATTGGACTCAGCCTTTCAGTGCGCTGACGAACGCGCGGATTTGCGCAAGTCCTTCCTGCTTCGTATCCGGCGATTGCAGCAGCGGCACGACCTCTTCGATCTTGCGCACGATGGCGCTGCCGACAATGACACCGTCAACCTGCTTGCTGAAGCGTTCGACTTGCTCGCGGCTCGAAATGCCGAAGCCGACGGCAATCGGAGTGTCCGTCGCGCTGCGAACGGTCGCCAGAAACTCGTCGATGCCCTGGTGAAAATCAGCACGGACGCCGGTTACGCCAAGCGACGAGACGCAGTATACGAAGCCGCGCGCTTTCGAGGCGATGCGTTTCACGCGGTCGTTCGACGTCGGCGCGACGAGCGGAATCAGATGAATGCCCGCTTCCTCGGCCATCCCGCGGAGCTCCGCATCCTCTTCGATCGGTAAATCCGGAATAATAAGGCCGCTGATGCCTTTCGCCGTTACGAGCTCGAAGAAGCGATCAAGCCCGTATTGCAGAATCGGATTATAGTACGTGAATAGAATGAACGGCAGTTTAATGCCTGCATTCCGAGACTTCTCGGCCACTTCGATGCAATCCACAAGCGTAACGCGTGCGTTGCTTAGCGCGCGCTCCGAAGCCCGTTGAATGACGGGGCCGTCCGCGAGGGGATCCGAATACGGCACGCCAAGCTCGACCATGTCAGCCCCTGCCTGCTCGAGCGCAGCGATGATTTCAACGGACGTCGCCAAATCGGGATCGCCAATCGTCAGAAAGGGGATCAGCGCGGTACGGCCTTCTTCACGCAGGCGTAGAAAGGCTGCGTCGATTGCGTTGACTTGGTTTCCCATACGATTACATCCCCCCTTCCAGATAACCCATGATCGCTTGCACGTCTTTGTCTCCGCGGCCCGACAAGCTGACGACGATAATCTGGTCAGAGCTTAGCGTCGGTGCCAGCTTCATGACTTGAGCGATCGCGTGCGCCGATTCCAATGCCGGAATAATACCTTCCGTACGCGACAACAGCTGCAGCGCTTCAAGGGCCTCCGCATCCGTGATCGGCAAGTAGGTTGCGCGCTCCGTATCCTTCAGATACGCGTGCTCCGGTCCGATGCCCGGATAATCGAGACCCGCGGAGATAGAATGCGCCGGCTGCACTTGGCCATGCTCGTCCTGCAGGACATAGCTGAGCGATCCCTGGAACACGCCATGGCGGCCTTTGGTCATCGTTGCCGCATGCTCTTCGGTTTCGACGCCGCGTCCCGCCGCTTCGACGCCGATCAGCTTCACGGATTCATCGTTGATGAACGGGTAGAACATGCCGATGGCATTGCTGCCGCCGCCTACCGCAGCTACGACGTAATCCGGAAGACGCCCGGCTTCCTTCTGGATTTGCTCTCTCGACTCGTCGCCGATGATGCGCTGGAAGTCGCGAACCATCATGGGATAAGGATGCGGTCCCGTCACCGAACCGAGAATGTAATACGTATCGTCGACATGGCTTACCCAGTAACGAAGCGTTTCATTGCATGCATCTTTCAGCGTACGCGTTCCGGACATGACGGGAACGACTTCGGCGCCGAGCAGCTGCATGCGGAACACGTTCAATTCTTGGCGCTTCGTATCCTCTTCGCCCATGAACACTTTGCATTCCAGGCCAAGCAAGGCGGCAACCGTAGCTGAAGCTACGCCATGCTGACCCGCGCCTGTTTCGGCGATGATTTTGGTCTTGCCCATCCGTTTGGCGAGCAAGCCTTGCCCGATCGTATTGTTGATTTTGTGCGCGCCGGTATGGTTCAAATCTTCACGCTTCAAATAGATTTTCGCGCCGCCGAGATGCTGGGACAGCCGCTCCGCATAGTAAAGGGAAGTCGGGCGGCCCGAATACTTCGTCAATAAGTAGCGAACCTCCGCGATAAATTCGGGATCTTTGGAGTAATGCTGATAAGCTTCCTCCAGCTCCATCAGCGCGTTCATCAACGTCTCAGGCACATATCGTCCGCCGAATTTGCCGAAACGCCCGTTTTCGTCCGGGACTTGCGTCATAAACCTAGCACCCTTTCCGCAAAAGCTTTGATTTTCGTAAGATCCTTCACGCCGTCCGTCTCCACGCCGCTCGATACGTCGACGCCATCCGGCGAATACCGGGACAGCAGCTCGCCGACATTATCGGGATGCAGCCCTCCCGCAACATAGAGCGGAATTCCGGCCGCCGCTGCCGCGTAACGGTCAATCACATGCCATGCAAACGTCTTGCCGGTTCCGCCGCCCGCCGTATCGACGAGAAAGGCGTCCACGCAGCCGCGATAACGCGCCAGCCTGTCAGGACCTGGAGACTGCGGATCATCGGCATCGCTGTCCGTTACCGAAAACACCTTCCATACCGCCGTACCGAAGGCCGACCGGACTTCCTCGCAGAACTGCGGCGACTCTTCGCCATGCAGCTGAATCACGTCCAGCGGAGCCGTTTGCAGCGTTTCGCGCAGCAGCTCCATCGTCGGATTGACGAACACGCCGACCGTACGCGGCGTATGCCCTTCATGGCTGCGCAGCTTGCGTACTTCCGCAATAAGTTCCGAAGCCAAGCCAGGCGAAACTTGCCTGCGGCTCTTCGCAAAGATGAAGCCTACCTCGTGAATCGGCAGGCCGTTCATCGCTTGAATCGTCTCGGCATCGCGCAGCCCGCATATTTTGACTCTGACTGCGCGCTTGCCTTCGGTACCGTGTTCTAAGGAAGCCATTACAGCTTCACCGGCCCCATCAGCTGTTCGACTGCCGCACCGACATCCGATTGACGCATAAACGATTCCCCGACGAGCACGCCTTTGGCACCGCATGCCTGAACGTAAGCAATATCTTCAGGCGTCGCAATGGAGCTTTCGCTAATTACCGTCACGCCGGGCGGGACGATCCCAATGAGGCGTTCGGTCGTCTTCAGATCCGTTACGAATGTATGAAGATTCCGATTATTGATGCCGACCAGCGTCGCTTTGCCAAGGCCGAGCACGTCCTGCATCTCTTCCTCGTCGTGTACCTCGATCAGAACATCCAGTCCGATCGACTTCGCGATATCGTAAAATTCGGCGAGCTTGGACGGACGCAGGATCGAAGCGATAAGCAGTATCGCATCGGCGCCGATCAAGCGCGCTTCATAGATCTGGCGGTAATCCACCGTAAAATCCTTTCGCAGCAGAGGCAGCTTTACTGCCTCCGATACTGCAGTCAAATACGCGTTCTTCCCTTGAAAATAATCCTCGTCCGTCAGCACCGAAATGCAGTCCGCTCCGGCTTGTTCGTAAATCCGCGCCAATTCTACGGGATCAAAATCCGCGCGAATCAGCCCCTTCGAAGGCGAGGCTTTCTTCACTTCTGCGATCAAGCCAACTGGCCGTCTGGTACGACCGGCCAAAGTCTTCTCGAAGCCTCTGCACGGCGGAAGCTCCGCAATTCGGCGTTCGGCGTCTACCAGGGAGAAATGTTCGGCTAACTGATCGACTTCACGGTTCTTCGTCGCTACGATTTTATCTAGAAACATGGCTCAACTCTCCTGTCGTTTCAATCAACTGCGCCAGCTTGGCGGCCGCAAGTCCTGAATCAATCACCGTTCTGGCGGTTTCGACGCCTTCGATCAGCGAACTGGCCGCGCCCCCGACGAAGATGCATGCGCCTGCATTGGCAAGGACGATATCGCGATAAGCGCCGGATTCGTTCCGGTCGAAGACGGAATGAATGATTCTTGCATTCTCGGCAGCGTCTCCGCCGATGATGTCGGACAACGCATGCGTGCGAAGCCCCAATTCTTCCGGCGTCAACGTGTACGTCGTCACGTTCCCGCCCTGCAGCTCGGAAATTTGCGTCGGAGACGATATGCTGATCTCGTCCAGTCCGTCGAAGCTGCTGACGACCATGGCGCGTTTCAATCCCAGGTCACCGAGCACGGACGCGATCGTATCAGTCTTCGTACGGTCATAGATGCCAAGCAATTGGCGATCCGCGCCGGCCGGATTGGTCAACGGTCCGAGCATATTGAAGATCGTGCGGACGCCCAGCTCGCGGCGTGGAGCCGCTGCATGCTTCAGCGATGGATGATACAGCTGCGCAAACATGAAGCAAATCCCGATCGCCTCCAAACATTGCGATGCCTGCTCGGCGTTCAGAGTTATATGGACACCGAGTGCTTCGAGCGTATCCGCGCTTCCGGATTTGCCGGACATGGCGCGGTTGCCATGCTTCGCAACTCGCACGCCTGCCGCAGCTGCAATGATGGCCGAAGCAGTGGAAATATTGAACTTATGAATGCCGGAGCCGCCAGTACCGCATGTATCCAGCAGGCCGCTTCGTTCCGTTACGACGTGATTCGAATGTGCGCGCATCGCTTCGGCAAAGCCCGTAATTTCTTCCCGCGTTTCGCCCTTCATCCGGAGAACAGCGGCAACGCCGCCGATTTGGGCCGGGGTCGCTTCGCCGCTCATGATAATATCCATCACGCTGCGCGCTTCTTCGCGGGACAAGCTGGTACCGCTAATCAACAGATTCAGCGCACGCTGCATCGTCATGATTTCGTTTAACACCGTCATCGTCCCGCTCACCCTTTCACGTCCGCAAAATAGTCCATATTGATCATGCTGCTTCCCCGCTCCGGCTGCGCGAATGCCGCCTCGGCTACCCGTACGGCTTTGAGCAGCGCCATCGCCTTGTTGACGGTCTCCATATATTCATTCTCCGGCACGGAATCCCAAACGATACCCGCTCCCGATTGCACATAGGCCTTGCCGTTCTTGAAGATCATCGTCCGAATCGTGATGCACGTGTTCAGGCTACCGTTAAAGCCGAGATAGCCGATTGCGCCGGCATAAGCGCCGCGCGCTTCGTTCTCGAGCTCCGCGATGATTTCCATCGCGCGCAGTTTAGGAGCTCCCGATACGGTGCCTGCCGGCATGCAGGATACGAAAGCATCGAAGAAATCCTTATCTTCCCGCAGCTTGCCCGAAACGTTCGACACGATATGCATGACGTGAGAATAACGTTCGATTTCCATATACGAATCACAGCGAACGGAACCGAATTCCGAGACGCGTCCGATGTCGTTGCGGCCCAGGTCGACCAGCATAAGATGCTCGGCGCGTTCTTTCTCGTCGGCCAGCAGCTCTTTTTCGAGCGCCAGATCCTGCTCGGCCGTCTTGCCGCGCGGACGCGTGCCGGCGATCGGGCGCGTCTCGACGCGTTCGCCGTCTACCTTCACGAGCGCTTCCGGCGATGTGCCGACAATGACTTCATCATCCATTTTCAAACAATACATATATGGCGAAGGGTTCATCGTCCGCAGTACGCGGTAGACGTGAAGCGGATCGACGTCCGTATCGATGCTGAAGCGTTGGGACAGCACCACTTGGAAAATATCGCCGGCGCGAATATATTCCTTCGATTTCTCGACGTTCGCGAGAAACTGTTCTTTCGTCAAGTTGGAGGAAACCTCGCCAAGATCCGGATCGGAAGGAATGCTGCCGCCCGACATGAGCGTCGTCGGCGTCGGCTGCTGCAGCCGCTCGATGGTCGCTTCAATCTTGCTGAGCGTGCTTTCGTACGATTCCTGAATGGCGGCGTCCGTCGCGCCTTCCGGAATATGAACGTTGCCGATCACCTGTACTTGCTGCTTGAAGTGATCGAATACGATCACTTGGTCGCAGAACATAAATTGCAGATCGTTCATTTGCAAGTCATCGATGCGGTGAGCCGGAAGCTTCTCATAATATTGCAGCAGGTCGTAGCCGAAGAATCCGATCGCTCCTCCAGTGAATGGAGGCAGGTCTGCGATTGCCGGACTGCGGTATGAGCGCAGATGCGCTTTCAGCAGCTCGATCGGTTTATCGTTCAGCACCGTTTCCTGTCCGTTCTTTTCAATGACCATCTGTCCGTTCTTGCCATGGATAAGCATGAACGGGTCTGTGCCGATAAAGGAATAACGGGCCCATTTGACCCCTCCCTCCACGCTTTCGAGCAGGAATGCGCGGCGTTCGCGGTAGAAGTGCTGGAAGATGCGGATTGGCGTCTCCGTATCCGCCATCACATGCCTCACGATCGGAATAAGATTATACGTGCCGGCTTGCCGGATGATGCTTTGGAGCTCCTGATTCATACTGCATCTCTCCCTCTCTAGTGGATAAATAAAAAGCTCCTGCCGCAGCAGGAGCGTTATGTGTTAGAAAGATGAAAAATGAGTATGAACGATAGGGGAAATAGCAGTGCGCAGGGATGTACCGCTGCATACTGTTACGACCTTTCACGTTGCACCTAAAGCTTACACTCATCTCGGCTCTGCTCATCTCTTCTAACCTAAACTGCTGCTCGTCTCTTCTCAGCTACTTCTTTAAGTAACCAATAACTATAACTCACTATACAATAGCATAATTGCATTCGTCAATCCCGATTGTCGTCCGCTTGCGCGGCTATGCCTTCGCCAAATCCGGACGCAGCGCCTTCGCGCCGGCCAAGTACACATGCTCGACCTGCTCTTGCGTTTTCTCCGTATTGACCAGCACCATCAAGCGGATGCATTTCGCAAGGCTGCCCTTGACCGGAACTTCCAACGCGCACATCAGCGGGACCAAGTCCCAGCCGCCCATGGCGCGGATTGCCCGTGCCGGAAAGGTTGCGTCCAAATCGCCGGTCACGGTAACGAATACGCTGGCGATATCGCCAGGCACGATCCCGTTCGCGTTCACGATGCCGTTCAGCAATTCAACGGTCGCTTGCAAAATCGGCTGTTCTTCATTGACGTCAACTGTAATGGCGCCGCGTATTCCCCGTACACTCATCTTAAACGGCCTCCTGTTTCAGTTCTTCCACAATCTCTCTTATGAGAGCGGTCGATACCGATTTATTGATTTCCACTTTACCGATCGTCAGCGGCACGATGAACGTAATGGTGCCTTCCTGGAATTTCTTGTCGTGCATGAGCGCGCGCATGATCGCATCCGTATCCAAATGCTCGGGAAGCTTGACCGGCAGTCCGACTCGCGAGAGAACTCGCTTCGTTATTCGGTAAACCTCTTCCGGCGCGCCCAGCCTGACAGCAAGGCGGGCCGAGCCGACCATCCCGATCGAGATGGCTTCTCCGTGTAGCAGCTCGCCATATCCGGCGACAGCTTCAAGCGCATGGCCGATCGTATGGCCTAGATTGAGGATCGCGCGAAGATCATTCTCCCGCTCGTCCTGAGAGACGACCGACGCTTTGACGCTGCAGCCCTTATACAGCGCATAACCAAGCGCTTCAGGCTCCAATGCCAGCAGCTTCTCGGCATTCTCGTCGCACCATGTCACGAACGAAGCATCCCAAATCAACCCATGCTTAACGACTTCCGATAAGCCGGCTTTCACTTCGCGCTCCGGAAGCGTTTGAAGCGTCTTCAGATCGTAAAGGACAAGCTCCGGCTGATGAAAAGCACCAATGATGTTTTTCGCCAGCGGATGATTGACCGCTACTTTTCCTCCCACGCTGCTGTCATGGGCGAGAATCGTCGTTGGAATTTGAACGAATTTGATGCCGCGCATATAGGAAGCCGCAACAAACCCGGCCAAATCGCCGACAACGCCGCCTCCCAGCGCCACGATGGCGGATTTGCGGTCAAGCCCGTTCTCCAGCGCCAGACCGACGAGCTTCTCCAACTGAGCGAGCGATTTGGACGCTTCTCCGGCCGGAATGACAGCGCTCGTAATGGTGAATCCTTCGTCGCGAAGGACAGCTTCCAGATGCGACAGATGTTTATCGGCGATGTTCGTATCCGTAATGATCATCAGCGGCGATTTTTTGCTGATTCCGTGCTCGGCCAGCCGTTTGCCGGCTTCATCGAGCAGTCCTTCTCCGATGTAGATCGGATAAGAACGCTCGCCAAGGTCCACGGTCAGCTCGCGGACGCCGACCATTAGTAGCTCCTCAATTGCTCGAGATAGTTGTTATAGTTCGCGCGAATCTCTTCCATGGAATCCCCGCCGAATTTCTCGAGGAACGCTTTAGCAACTTCCCATGCAACGACATGCTCCATCACGACGCTTGCCGCAGGCACCGCGCAGCTGTCAGAGCGTTCTACTTGTGCCGTGAACGGCTCTTTCGTATCGATATCCACGCTTTGAAGCGGCTTGTACAGTGTCGGAATCGGCTTCATGACGCCGCGAACGACAATCTGTTCGCCGTTCGTCATGCCGCCTTCGAAGCCGCCCAAGCGGTTCGTCGCACGATAGTAGCCGCGTTCCTCGCTGTACATGATTTCATCATGGACTTGGGAACCTCGGATCGTGCCCGCTTCGAAGCCAATGCCGATCTCGCAGCCTTTGAATGCATTGATCGACATAACGGCCTGAGCAATGCGGCCGTCCAGCTTGCGATCATACTGTACGTGGCTGCCGAGTCCGATGGGCACGCCTTCCACGATGCACTCCACGATGCCGCCGATCGAGTCGCCTTCGGCTTTGATTTGATCGATATAGGCCGTCATTTTCTCTTCGGTTTCCTTGTCCACGACGCGTACGGAAGATTCTTCCGTCAGACGGATCAATTCATCGAGCGGAAGCTTGTTCGCGGGCGCTTCGATCTCGCCGATACGGATAACTTGACCGCCCACCTTGATGCCGAAAGCGGCTAGAAATTGACGTGCAACCGCTCCGACCGCGACGCGAGCCGCCGTCTCCCGAGCGCTGGACCGCTCCAAAACATTGCGGAGATCCTTCAAATTGTATTTCAAACCGCCGTTCAAATCGGCATGTCCCGGACGCGGACGATTCACGCGGCGCTTCTCTTCGTCGCTGCCCTCGATCGGTTCGATGTTCATGACGGTCGTCCAGTGCTTCCAGTCGTTGTTCGCTACGACCAGCGCAACGGGCGCGCCTGTCGTTTTGCCGTGACGGACCCCGCCGACGATGTTCGCCGTATCCTTCTCGATTTGCATCCGGCGGCCGCGGCCGTGTCCTTTCTGTCTCCGGTGCAGCTGAAAATTCAATTCTTCAAAATCAAGCTGCAGGTTGCTAGGCAGCCCTTCAATAATAGCCGTCAACTGCGGACCATGTGTTTCTCCTGCTGTTAAATAGCGTAAACTCACAGTAAAGCTCCTCCTTCATGTCCGAACACACTAAGAAGAAATGGCCGTCGCCGCTCTAGGCAATTCAGCCATTGTCTTCCTTTAAACCTTATAGACAGCTATAGGCACGGAGCTTATTGATGTTATAAGGCCAAACTATGCAATCGGGTATGTATGTCTGCCTCAAATATCTTTGCTCATTATAGTATAGCGTCAGCAGTTTGACAAGAAAATGCAAGCCTGCCATAAGGGTCACGATCAAGAAAAAAAGCCGCCCGAAGCCGCCTTCGAGAAGGCGGTTCGAGCAGCCGTTGTAAAGGCTTATTTATCCATTGACGGATTGTCTGCCGCGCAAGAGCGGCGAGTCGGCTGTCAATTGGGGATCGTTCATGAGCCCGTTCATCTGACTCGTATCGATGCCGAGGATTTGGGCGCATTCTTGGACGCTGATAAATCCTCGCTTATACGCCGCGATCACTTTGCGTTTGTCCATGGTGCACCTCCAATGCGTGATGTCCTTCTATGCTCAGTATTGGAGATGCCGTTAATTCCTATACATACCATGCAAACGGCCGCTACGATCGCCGGGAATCCAGCGATATAGCGGCCGTTTGCGCCGTGCATGCCACAGCTAAGCTTTGCGACGATAGAAGAACGTCTCCGCCGATTCGAAGTCGTACTGAGCCGGCGAGAAAATTTGTTCCGTGCTGCCCACGAACAGCAGCCCTCCGGGCTTGAGCGCCTTGGAGAACTTGTGGTACAACACTTGCTTCGCTTCTTCCGTAAAATAAATCATCACGTTGCGGCACACGATGATGTCGAATCCGCTGTCGAACGTATCATGAAGCAAGTTCTGCTGCTTGAAGGTAATGATTCGCTTCAGCTTATCCGCGACGGCAACTTCGCCGTTGCCTTGCTGAACGAAATAATCGGATAGATAATAGCGTGGCACATCGCGAATAGAACGTTCCTGATATACACCTTGGGCGGCCTTTTGCAGCACGAGCCCATCCAGATCCGTCGCAAGGATGGAGACCCTGTCCTGCGCGCCGAGCGCATGCACGATCATCGATAGCGTGTACGGCTCTTCGCCGGTCGAACAAGCGGCACTCCAAATTTTCACCCGGCCTCCGCTCTTCAGAAGGTCTGGCAGAAATTTCTTCTCCATTGCTTCCCAGCGGCTCGGATTTCGCCAAAACTCGGAGACATTGATCGTCATCCGGTCCAAAAACTCGTTCATCAGCTTCGAATCCCGATTCAACTGCTGGTAATAGGAGGCAAACGTATCATAGCCGTATTTCTCACGGAGCGTCGTCAATCGGCGCTTCATCTGCGCTTCCTTGTACTGAGACAGATCAATGGCCGTCTTCTCTTTGATCCGGTCGATAAAGAAAGCGAAGTCTTTGTCTTCCAACTCGGTATCCCCCGCTGCAGACGCTTGGTCGCTAAATAATTAAATCCACTGCCCGATCGTTTGGTTATAATCCATTAACTCGCCGGGGGTGAAGAAAATGCCGATTTCCCTTTTCGCGCTTTCGGGCGAATCGGAACCGTGGATTAAATTGAAATTCGTATGAACCGCATAGTCGGAACGGATCGTTCCGGGTGCCGCGTCGAGTGCGTTCGTCTTTCCGATCATGGCACGCGTTAGCCCGATTACGTTATCCCCTTGCCATACCATGGCAAATACGGGACTCGACGTCACAAATGCTACAAGCGGCGGATAAAAGGGCTGCCCGATATGTTCCGCATAATGGCGCTCTGCGATTTCCGGCGTAATGCGCATGAATTTTGCCGCAACCAGTTTTAATCCTTTGCGTTCAAATCGCGATACGATTTCTCCGATCAACCCGCGCTGCACGCCGTCAGGCTTTACCATTAGAAATGTTCTTTCCATTCGAGTTCCCTCCTAGACGCGTTTAGTAGTTTCGTTTGGCTATGAAGTGCGCGATATCCGTTAAATTCTTCTTCGCCGGAATGTTGGGCAGATCGCTCAGGGCTGCGATCGCTTTGTTGATGTATCTCGTAGCCATCTCCTCGGCGATGCCTATGCCGGCGCTCTTACGTATGATGTTCAACGCGCGCTTCGTATCTCCTGCACCGTTCGACGCCTGAATCTGATAAATGTGCTCCTGCAGCTCCGTTGCGGCGACCGTCTCCTGCAGCGCCAGCAGCACTGGAAGCGTGATGTTGCCTTGACGAATATCGGAGCCCGGCGGCTTGCCGATCTGCTTCTCCGTTCCGAGCAAGTCGAGCAGATCGTCCCGGATCTGGAACGCCATGCCGACGTTGTAGCCGAAACGGTACAGCCGGTTGGCCGTCTTGCGGTCCGCGCCTGCCGCGATCGCGCCAAGCTGACAACTAACCGCGATTAAGAGTGCCGTCTTGCGGCGAATGCGCAGCATATAATTGCGGATGGTTTGCTTCGTATTAAAGAAATCGCGGATTTGCTCCATTTCGCCGATGCACATCTGCACCATCGCTTTAGCCAAGATCTGGTGAATCTCCGGATTCTCGAGCTCCGTCACCATGACAAGCGCTTTGCCGTATATGTAATCCCCCGTGTACATGGCGATCCGATTGTCCCATTTGGACTTCACGGTCAGCTGACCGCGCCGCGTTTCCGCGTTATCGATGACGTCGTCATGCACGAGCGAAGCCATGTGAATCAGCTCCAAGGGTACAGCGACCCGCTGGAGTACGCTCAGGTCGTAGGTGCCGAATTTGCCGGACAGCAGTACGAACACCGGGCGTATCCGTTTCCCGCCAGCTTTCAGCAGATGCGTCGAAGCATCGCTCAGCAGCGCGTGATCGGAAGTGACGCTGCGCGCCAGTTGCCCTTCGATAGCATCCAAATCGCTTTTCATTTTGGCGTAAATATCAAGTAGTTTCATTCGTTCTTCACCTTTAGAGCGGCATGATCCTCGAAAAATCGCATATGCACCTCATGCGGCAGCAATCCCAGCTGATGCGCATAATCGAAGTACAGCGAAAGGCCCGCTTGCTCGTCCGATCCGAAATTGTAGTGTAGCTCTTGAAAATATCGTTGCCAATAAGAAGGTTCTCCGCCCAATTGGGCGCAGGCTTTGGCTATCAAAGGCTTTAAATCGCGAAGACTTCGCTCTTTGCTCTCCGTTAGGGCGCGCAGAACATCCGACACCGCTTCCGGTTCGCGTTCGGCGACTTCCTTGCGGACCGCAACCAATGCGAACGTCATTCCGTAACCGGTCCAGCTGCGCCATAGCTCGCCCAGATCAATGACGGCGAGACCTTTCTCTTGATTCGCCCACGATGCATGAATCGCGGTATCTCCGATTAGCAACGCGGCATCCGCTTCGGCAAGCATTTCGTCCAGGGAAGGCTCCATCGTGACATAGGAGGGCTCTGCCTGATAATAGAGCTTCATCAGTATCTTCAGCAGATTGACGGAAGTGGCGGACGTCGCCGTCATCGCGATTCGTCCTCTCAGCACCTCATCAAGCGGCTTCTTCATAAACAGAAGGATGGAATTGACGCGGCCCTTCGCACTTACGGACAAATCCGGCAGCAGCAAATAGTTATCGGCGTTCTCCGCATAGGCGAACGAAGACATCGACGTGATGTCGATTTCGCCTTGCCTCAGTGCCCGATTAAGGGCAGCAGGCACGCGCTTCTCGATGCGAAACCGATCCTCCGGGAGCTGCTGCTCCGCATAATGAAAAACAGGCCAAACATTCGCATAGTCAATGCGGCCGACCGTGATCGGGCGATTAGTTCCCATGCTGTTCATCTCCCCATCTTCTGTACAAATCATGCTCCAGCGGAAGCTGATCAAGCACTTTCCCTACCATAAAGTCGACCATGTCGGCCATGCTCTGCGGACCGTAGTAAAAAGCCGGCATTGCCGGTATGATTCGAACCCCCAGCCTCGCAAGCGTAAGCATGTTCTCCAGGTGAATGGCGTGCAGCGGCGTTTCTCTCGGAACGATAAGCAGCTTGCGCCCTTCCTTCAGCATAACATCCGCAGCCCGCGTCATCAAATCGTCCGAAATCCCATGCGCGATCGACGCCAGCGTCCCCATCGAGCAAGGCATGATGATCATGCCTTCCACGCGGAACGAACCGCTTGCAATCGATGCTCCGATATCTCCGTTGGGATGCAGCGTCAGTCTGTTGTGCGTCAGCGCTTCCTCGAAATGTACCGCCAGTGCGGCCTGGCGCTTCGTGGCCTCCCAGCCGAGCTCTTCCTTGAGCACTCGCCAGCCGGCGTCCGTCACGACCAGATGAACGTCAATGCCGCTATCTAGCAGGCATTGGATCAACCGGACTCCATAAACGGAACCGCTCGCTCCCGTAATGCCGACGACCCAGCGCTTGCGCGCCGCGCCGTTTGCTTCCCCTACCATTCGTGCAGCACCAACAGATCGAGCACCGTGAAGGCAAACAAGGTGATGCTCAGCGCGCCGTTCATCGTGAAGAATGCCGTCTGCACCCGGCTGATATCGTTCGGTTTCACGAGCATATGCTCATACCATAGGAAGCCTACCGACGCAATGGCGCCGATCAAATAAATCCAGCCCAAGTCAGTTAACCAGTATAAAGAAATGAAGCCGATGGCTGTCAGCAAGTGAAATGCGCGCGCGATGCGAAGTCCGCCCGCAGGCCCGAAGCGAGCCGGTATGGAATGGACTCCCTCGCGCCGGTCGAATTCAACGTCCTGGCAGGCATAAATAATATCGAAGCCGGCCAGCCAGCAGACGACCGAACCGTACAGCACCCAAGCCGCAGGATCCAGGTTACCCGAGACGGCCACCCATCCGCCAAGCGGCGCGAGACCGATCGTAAGGCCGAGAACGACGTGGCAAAGCCATGTGAAGCGTTTGGTATACGAATAGAGCACTAAGAAAAACACGGCTACCGGCATCAGCGTCATGCAGATCGGATCCAGCTGCGAAGCCGCGATAAACAGCACGGCAAAGGACACCGCAATGAACACGACGACTTCGCCGGCTTTCAGCAGCCCTGCCGGAATCGCCCGTTTTGCGGTGCGCGGATTCTTGGCGTCCATGACGCGGTCGATAACCCGGTTCAAGCCCATTGCCGCGCTGCGCGCGCCGATCATCGCAAGCAGAATCCATCCGATTTCTGCCCAGTTCGGCAGCCGTTTCTCCAACATGACCGCGCCGATCAAAGCACCCATGAAGGCAAACGGCAGCGCGAACACCGTATGCTCGACCTTGATCATTTCCAATATAATGCGAGTTTTGCGTATCATCCTTTGTCCGTTCCCTTCATCCCCGTATGTAAAGCCGCGACGCCTCCGAACAGCGGATAGGCATGCACGTTACGAAGACCGATTTCACGGAACTTTTCAGCCAGCTGATTGGAATCCGGGAATGCCTTCAGCGACTCCGGAAGCCACTTGTATTGCTCGTAGCGCTTGGCGAATAGTTTGCCTAACGTCGGCATGACCCGCTCGAAGTAGAAGTAATAAATCCCTTTGAACGGCTGCCAGAGCGGCTTGGACATTTCGAGGCAAACGACCTGCCCGCCCGGTTTCACGACGCGCTTCATCTCGCGGAGCACCTGCTCAAGATCCGGAACGTTTCTCAAGCCGAAACCGATGGTTGCATAATCAAACCGGTTGTCTTCGAAAGGCAGCGCCATCGCATTGCCTTGATGCAGGGAGATTTGATGATCGAGCCCTTCCCGATGCACCTTCTGTCTGCCGACTTCCAGCATGTTGTGGCTGAAATCGAGCCCGACGACTTCGCCGGTCTTGCTGGCCCGCGCCAGCGCGATCGTCCAATCGCAGGTGCCGCAGCACAGATCGATCGCCGTTTGGCCCGGCTGCATGTTCATCTTGCGCATCGTGAACGCGCGCCATGCCTTATGTCTGCGAAAACTGATCAAGTCGTTCATTAAATCGTATTTCGGCGCTATGCTTTCAAATACGTCATGCACATATTCTTCCTTTGATTTGGATTGCACAATCTGTCACCTTACCTTCTGTCGTTGAGGGCGGAAGCCGCCGGCAGGAGCGGACGCATGAACGTCTCTCCGATCTGTTGCAGTTCGCGCATGAGCTTCTCGGAATCCAGACGCGCGACGATGGCTTGCATATGAGACACGGACTGGCTAATCTTCGCTGCCAGCTGACTGCGAATGTCGTAGGCCGACAGGAGTCCGGCAGCAAACGAAGGCTCCAAATGCTTGCCTTCGAGCTTACGCTTCTCTTCGTCCGTCCCAACGGTCAACACATGCCAATATCCCCAGCTCTGATTGAATCTTTCAGGCTTATCGCTGCGCAGCAGTTCGTCCATGAGGACCTCGCACCGGCCAAGTCCCTGAAGCAATTCCGTCCAAATGCGCGACATCTTCTCGTCCATGATTTCCGTGAACACCGTAAAGAGTTCCGTTTTCAACTGGACGCATTGATTCAAATAATCCTCTGCGCTCAGTTTGAGTTGTTTCATTCTCATGTAGAAATTAACTTTAAGCTTGTTGACTTCGCATACGCCGTTGCTGATCCGTTTGATCATGCCCACTTGCCCTGCCTGCGCAAGCAGTTGGTAGAAGCGGCTGCTGTAATAATCGCCGGCGAGCACCTTCAGCTGCCGCGAACGCATTTCTTTCTCGGCGACCCGCCCCGATTCGTCGATCATGTCATGGGTATCCATGCCCAGCTGTACAAGCGAAACGACCAAGGAATAGAGCTCGTTATGAAGCAGCGGCGTACGTTGATTCGATAGAAAAGCAAAGAGCAGCCGTGCCCGCGCATCGGGGAAATCCGGCAACTCTGTATGGGCTTGGATCATATCGTACTCCACGTACTTCTTGGCGATCTCGGGAATTTTGTATACTTTCATTGGCCTAGCCTCCGGACAGTTCAGCTTATGAAGAAACGGCGACTCCGCCATGTGTCGGCTGAGCGGTTTTTCCCTCGGAAATATAAGCAAAGAAACGATTGGAAATAATCGGACTTTCTTATATTTAAAGGTTAGCTGCTTTATAATCTAAATAATTATAGCACTATGTTTGTCGTTTCGCTACAACGGAGAACCGGACAAACGCAAGCGCTGACGCCATATTTCCTCTTGAAACGGCTCCGCCGCACTTAAGTTTGACAGATCTGTGGACAACCATGCGTCGCTCCGCCTGACGTCGATTGCGGCAAGCACCCTTGCATCGCTCCGCGCGTCTTCCGCATCCGGCTGGAGCGGCGCAACGAACCGAACGAGCACCCGGTTTACGTTGTCCGTGCGGATGAAGGCGAACTCGAACAGCCGGCGCAAATCGTCCATCCATCTGTCTACAGCATTCCCATATTCCTCATTCGATAAATCCACGCTCAGCACGGACCCGTTCCATGCTACCTTCTTCACCTTTAAAGTCAAATTCAAACCGAGCATGGAATCGACGACCGTATCCGAGCTGAGCCGCTTGATGGGAACAGGATGAAAGACGGACACGTCGCGCGCCCCCTCGTTCATCCGCTCGTTCGCGAGCGGCAGCACGGTGATCAGCAGCGTGATGGCAAGCGTGATTGTACTGGCATAGAGAAGCCCTTTCCAATGCGGCATGAAGCATCCTTCCTTCGCGCACAGAATGTCCTGCTTCTCTTAGTGTACAAACTAAAAAAGCAGGCTATGCCTGCTTTTCATTCAACCTCCGTATCGATGGTCCCGTATTTAGTCATTACGGTCGCTTTGCCGCGGATTTTGATGGCCGACGTATGATCCGTAAATTGACAGATGAGCAATTCGCCTTTATCGAGCTTCTCGGTGTGATGGAATTTCGTATCCTGTCCGCGAGTCAAGCCAATGACCTGAACGCCCTGCGCTTTAGCTTTCACGATTATGTATTCACCATTCTGGTCCATCATGTGCGCTGCCCTCCTCATGAGATCGAAATCGGATTGTTCGACCAGCACGCCGCTTCGGGTAAAGCATCACGTCGTCCTGATATTTAAAAAACTGCCCCCGAAAAGCTTCATCGAGAAAGCAGCCGTAGCTTGATATGCGAGAACTGGTCGGGTGTACCGGATTTGAACTGGCGACCTCTACCACCCCAAGGTAGCGCTCTACCAAGCTGAGCTAACACCCGACGTGCGATATGCAGCTCCGACAGCCGGAACCGCAAACAAAAGTCTACTGGAATTGCTTTCGGTTGTCAATAGAGGCAGGGCGTGCGCAAGCGCCTGCCGTCCATCGAAAAACGCCCGGATGCGAGTCGCATCCGGGCGTTATCAAACGGCAATGCCGCTTCTTATTTGGAGACCAAATCTTTCAGCGATTTACCAGCTTTGAAAGACGGGATCTTGCTGGCCGGGATGTCGATCTCTTCGCCCGTTTGCGGGTTGCGCCCTTTGCGCGCTTCGCGGCTTTTTACCTCGAAGTTGCCGAAGCCCACCAATTGTACTTTATCGCCGCCTTGCAGCGAGTCGGAGATGGCATCAAATACGGCATCAACCGCTTTGGAAGCATCTTTCTTGGAAAGGTCAGTCAATTCGGCTACTTTCGCAATCAGTTCCGTTTTGTTCATTTCTTTCACCTCCCCTGACGGCAGTTAAAAGGCACATCAATATCATTCTGTGTTACCGAAACCCCGGAATTTATACCTGACGGCTCCGGTGAGAAGAAATTCCGGTATGTGCAATTCCTGCATACTGAACCTAGAACAGATTTATAGTAATACAGTTGGCTATACGATTTCAAGAGGGAGGAGGCGTTTTCGCAGAAGAATCGCTGTTTTTCTACGCTTTTTTCCCTATTTGGCGATTGTTGGGCACACTTTTTCCATCCTTTGGGGCTGCAGATTCCTATAAATGAAAAAGAGACACGCGAATGCGTGCCTCTTTCGAGCCTCTGCGACCGTTACAGGATAATCGCGATCAGACCGCCGGAGCCTTCATTGATGATTCTTCCCAGCGTTTCCTGAAGCTTGTAGCGGGCGTTATCCGGCATCATGGCGATTTTGCCTTGGATGCCTTCCCTTACGATGGAATGGAGCGAGCGGCCGAAAATATCGGATTCCCAGATCTTGATGGGATCGTTCTCGAAATCCTGCATTAAGTATCGGACGAGCTCCTCGCTCTGCTTCTCCGTACCGATGATCGGCGCGAATTCGGATTCGACGTCGACGCGGATCATGTGGATGGACGGCGCCGTCGCCTTCAGGCGGACGCCGAAGCGCGAGCCTTGGCGGATAAGCTCCGGTTCGTCGAGCGCCATTTCCGCAAGGGAAGGAGCCGCGATGCCGTAGCCGGTCGTTTTGACCATTTCCAGCGCTTCCGCGAATCGATCGTATTCTCTCTTCGCATGGGAGAAGTCCTGCATGAGCTGAAGCAGATGGTCCTTGCCGCGGATTTCGACGCCGACCACTTCCATCAGGATTTGGTCATACAGTTCATCCGGCGCATAGAGATCGATCTCTGCCACGCCCTGGCCCATGTTCATGCCGCTCAGGCCGGCCCTTGCGATGAACTCGTATTCCATGAACTGCGATACGACGCGATCGACGTCGCGCAAACGGCGGATATCCTTGACCGTGTCGCGGACGGAGTTCTCGTAGTTGCTCCGCAGCCAGTGATTGTCGTTCAACACCATGACCCAACTCGGAAGATTGACGTTCACTTCGTGTACCGGGAACTCGTAGAGCACCTCGCGCAGCACGGACATGACCTCTTCCTCGCCCATCGAAGCAACGCTGAGCGTGATAACCGGAATATCATACTTCGCCTGCAGCTCATTGCGCAGCTGAAGCGCCTCTTCGCTCTTAGGACGCGTAGAGTTGACGATCAGCACGAACGGCTTGCCGACCTCCTTCAGCTCGCTTACGACGCGTTCCTCGGCTTCAACGTACGAACTGCGCGGTATTTCAGCAATCGTGCCGTCGGTCGTGACGACGACGCCGAGCGTAGAATGCTCCTGAATGACTTTGCGCGTGCCGATCTCGGCTGCTTCCTGGAATGGGATCGGCTCTTCGAACCACGGCGTCGTGATCATGCGCGGGCCGTTCTCGTCCTCGTAGCCTTTCGCGCCGACGACGGCGTAACCGACGCAGTCGACCAGTCTGATGTTAACGTCAAGCCCCTCGGCAACGCGCAGCTGCACCGCTTGATTCGGCACGAACTTCGGCTCCGTGGTCATGATCGTTTTGCCTGCAGCACTCTGAGGCAGTTCATCGATAGCTCTCACCCGATCGGCATCATTCGTGATGTTCGGCAGCACAACCGTCTCCATGAACCGCTTGATGAAGGTTGATTTGCCCGTGCGGACTGCACCAACGACGCCGAGGTAAATATCCCCGCCGGTTCGTTCGGCAATGTCCTTGAAAATGTCCACTTTCTCCACTGAATATCCCCTCCCAATCGTATTTCGCCTGTACATGGACGTACCGTAACTGCTGCTTTCCTCCTGCTGTGTGTCGTCAGGTTTCGCCGCTACCCGCCTGCCGCGAGAGCATGCAAGCGACGCAACTCGTACATGATTTTGGACTAGTAATAGCTTATTGCGTTTGTCTCATGTTTATGACGACCGGAGAGATGAAATCTTTCGATTTCCAAGAGAGCTTCGTTCCATTACGCCTTCCAAGATTGAGATATATGAGAGAAAGGGCTCCGCTATGCCTGAACGATAAAAAAACTCCTGCCGCTGGCAGGAGCTAATGGGGTGGAATTTTCAGTGTTATGGCTATTTCAGCACGGCTTGCGGATCTCCGTTCACGAGCCGGTAAGCCGGGGATTTGACGGGAACGAAATCCGAGTTCTCGACCAGCAGCGTACGCAAATCCGCTTTAGGATCCAGCGCATTTCCGTTCGAAAGCTTGTTCTTCTGCTGCATGATGTCAGGTCCGTAGTCGAGATAGACCTTACCCTTAGGGTCCATCATCGCCGTTAGCAGACTGCCTGAGAATACGCTTCGCAGCTCCGGCTCTTTGACGTCCAAGGCATCGTAATCGATCGCCGCAAACGAAGGATACAGCTCTTTGCCGGCCGGCAATTTGCCGTCATGCGCATCGGAATAAGCCTTCACCGAAGCTTCCAAATCGTTCATCTTCTGATAGACCACGAGATTCATCAGCTTAACGGTAGGATCCTTCTCTTCGTTGATCACGAGAAAATAGTAGCTTCCACCCTTCTCGTAGGCAGACTCCGGTATCGATGACACGTAATTCATCCGCTGCAGCTTATCGAAATCAACCTTGAACTTCTCGTAAACCGGCGTATCCGCCTCGCTGTTCTGAATCGGAAGCAGTCCCGTATCCTTCTGAAATTGATCAATGACCGTTTGTACGGTTAGTATGGCGTCTTTCGGCGGCTTCTGATATTGTCCCATCTGATCCTTCGGATACAGACATCCGGACAGGAGCGCTGTCATGCATGCCAGCACGATGACGGCAGCCGCGCTTCTAAGGCCTTTCATGATACGATTATCCTCCTAGGTTGCATAGGCGAGCAATTCCGTTTCAGCGGAACGAACAGCCTACCATAATTCATCTTCTTCAGCCTGACGCATCATCTGTTTGCGGACGGCGGCGCGATACGGATCTTCGGGCACCTCGACGACGGCGCGTCCGAATATTCTTGCTTGGCAGGCCAGTCTGGTCCCTGAGCGGTCCAGCCCTGCCAGCTTACGTCGTTCGTTATCGTTCAGCGGCGACAGCCCCGAGGAGCTGTGGGGCATGGTTACCTTGCACATGAGACATGACGCCTTGCCGTCACAGCGCGTGCGGATCGGAACGCCGGCTCTTCTCGCGGCATCCAACACGGTCGTCCCTGCGCGCACCACGGCGCTGCGTCCGGAAGGGAGAAACGTTATTTCCACATTCACGGGAACCCCTGCTTCCATCGTTCATCTAGTTTACCGTCAGCAATTGCGCGGCTTGTTCCTGCAAGGCTGCGGAGAAGCGGTTTCGATCGGCGATCAGCCTCACGGCATCTAGGTGGAGCTCGCGCTCCTCGCGAATGCAGCGGCCGATCAGTTCCATTCGGTCCTGCCTTGCCCGCAGCACGTTGAACCAAAGCTCGTGCGCCAGCGGCACGACGCCGACGGTATAAGCGCCGGCCTCCATGGTCAGCCTCAGCGGCTCCAGCACGGCTTCTACTTCGACGGCATACCGATCCGAGCCCGAATCGACGACAAAGCCGCCGACAAGCTCCACCTGTACGCCGTGTACGTCATAATGGCTGAGCAGCGACCGGTAAATCGGACTCACGCTCAGCGCCTGCTCGTCGACTGCGTATGGACGAAGCGCCGCATGAATCGTTCGTGCCGCTTCGTCGTCTGCGTAAATATCCAGGTCCCTGGGAGGCGCTGGCAGTTCAAGCCCTCGCAGCAGCAGCCCAGTACTGCCGCCTACGAGCCATTTCGCCCCGCTGGGCGAAACGGAAGCTGCAATGCGTACAAGCGCGTCCTCCAGCTGATCGAATACCGGCATCGATGATTGCCCTTTCATCAGAAATACGGCCGGTTGGCAGCTTTAATGAAGCCTGCGCCGGGTTTCATGATGGCTTGGCAGGCCAGACGGTAGCCTTCTTCGAATTCCTCCGGCTCCATCCGGTCCCATTCCTCGTCCGTGACTTCCTCCAGGAACTCCGCGCCTTCTTCAATCAGACAGCGGCATCTCGCGCATGTTCCTCGCGTACAAGAGAATGCCCAGTCCAAATTATGCTTGATCGCCGCATCCAGCAGGGACAATCCCGCTTCCGCTTCAACCGTTATGCTTTTCGTACGACTCTTCAGTTCCAGCATCGGTCTATCGTCCTTTCTCCATTCAATGTTCGCATGGTACCTTTACATGATGGAGATGAGTCCGAGAAATCCGCCGATTACGAGAAACACGAACGCGGTCAACGACAACGCGAGCCGCAAAAAACCTTTGGTCTTGAAACGTGCCAGCGAAATCATTACGGCTGCCAGCGCCATCAAGCCGATGCCCACGAAGGACACCCACATCTTCATCATTGGATCCATGCCGACTACTACCACCTTGTACATCCGATATTCGTTTTATTATACACTAGTGTCGATTGTTGGGCTACTTTTGCGCCGTACGAACCGGTATACGCGAGGCAGTGAAGACAGCGCCAGCCAAGCCGGCGTTCGTCCATTATTCTTCCAAGCGGAAATATAAGCGAAGCAAGGCTGCGACCATGAAGCAAGGCACCAACCTAGACTTCCTTATATTTAGAAAAGACTCCCGGATAACGCGATCTGACATTGCATCAGCAATGCCGGTCGCCTTACGCGGAAGTCGTTCCCGTTACTTCTTAAGCATCAGCTTCAGCAGCATTTCCATATTGTTCATATTCATGCCGCTTTTCTTGACGGCGCCAACGATATCGTTGATCGTTTTCTCCGTAACGGGCACCTTCGCCATCGCGGAGACGGATTGAATCAGCTTGCGAAGCTCATCTTCATCCTGCATCGTATTTTGATTCACGCCGCTTGCAAGCTTTTTGACCGCAGTCTCGGATACCGGCTTGCCGGTTTTTTTGTTGACGGCGTTCAGAACGTCTTTGGATAAATCCTTATTGCCGCTCATCGTTTCCCTCCTCCGCCTTATGACGGGCGTCACATGCACTGCAGCCGCCTGAATAGGGGCTGATAGCAGTTTATGAAGAAGGGCCAATGTTGGTGCGGGCCAGGATGCAAGGTGTACCGTACTTTCCATGCGGAATCGAACTCGCACCCGGTTCGACCAGCCTATATGCCTGCGGTTTCTTCCGTTTCGTGCGTGCGGCCCCTGCCCATCAGCGACTCTACCGCGCTCCGCGGCGATTTCTGCTGGAACAGCACTTGGTACAACTGCTCCGTGATCGGCATTTCAACGCCGAATTGCTGGGAAAGCTCGCGCGCGGCGCTCGTCGTCCTTACCCCTTCGACGACCATGCCCATCCGGTCCAGCACCGCGTCCAGGGAAAGCCCTTCCGCCAGCATGGAGCCCGCACGCCAATTGCGGCTGTGCTTGCTGGTGCACGTCACGACGAGGTCTCCGACCCCGGCAAGGCCCGCAAACGTCAACGGGTTGGCACCCATGGCATTGCCCAGCCGGCTGATCTCCGCGAGTCCACGCGTCAGCAGCGCCGCTTTGGCGTTGTCTCCAAAGCCAAGGCCATCCGTCAGGCCTGCGCCAAGCGCGATAATGTTCTTGATCGCACCGGCCACCTCGACGCCGACGACGTCTTTATTGGTATACACGCGAAAATAATTCGTAATGAACGCGTCCTGCGCCCGTTCGGCAGCCTCCATGCTGGAGGAAGCAACCACGACGGTCGTCGGCAGCTTGCGAACGACCTCTTCGGCATGGCTCGGTCCGGACAAGACGACCAGCCGCTCGTCGTCGATGGCCAGTTCTTCCGCAAGCACGGTCGTCATGCGCTTGAACGTGCCCGATTCAAAGCCTTTCGTTGCATGTACGACGATCGCTCCTTCATGCAAGTAAGGAGCAGCTTGCTTAGCCACATCGCGCATAGCGGCGGAGGGAGCCACGAACAGCAGCAGCTCCGCCCCGCGAACGGCTTGTTCCATATCCGTCGTAGCCGTAATCCGCTCAGGCAGGACCGCTTCCTTCAAATACCGGCCGTTCGTACGCTGCGTATTGATTTCTTCGACCTGCGCTTCGTTTCTAGACCATAGCGCGACATCGAAGCCGTTATCCGCGAGCACGGCAGCCAGCGCGGTTCCCCAGCTGCCGGCAACGAGCACGGCTGCTTTACGTTTGTTCATGTGCGTGCCTCCTTACCCTTTTCTGGCGCCGAGTTTATTCTCTTTCCCTTGTACCAGCTTAACGATATTCGTCCGATGACGAACGAACGCCAGCAGACAGATGACGAGTGCCGCCCATACGTATGATTGCGGCTTGTCCCCGAAATTCCAAATAAAAATCGGCACCAGCAGCGCGAAGATCAAGGAGCCGAGCGAGACGAAACGCGTAAGGGCAATCGAAATAATAGCCACCACGCCTGCGATCAGCGTCGGAACGATCGCCAAGGAGGCCATGACGCCGACAGTCGTCGCGATGCCTTTGCCGCCCTTGAAGCCGAACCATACCGGCCAATTATGGCCCGCAATCGCCGCTAAGCCGCATAACACCGGTCCCCAGTCGCCGCCGGCCGCATAAATGCCCAAGATGACCGCAACGATCCCCTTGGCGATATCCAGTAAAAATACCGTGATGCCCGGGCCTTTGCCAAGCACGCGCATCGTATTCGTCGCTCCGGCGTTGCCGCTTCCGTAATTCCGAATGTCGATGCCCTTGACCCATTTGGCAATCAAAATGCTGAATGAAATCGAACCTAATAAATAACTAATGAGAACTGTAAGCACGGTGACCACGTTTCGCTCGCCTCTTTCGAATAAGTCATGTCCCGGACAGCCGCCGCAGCTCGGAGTCGACCAGTCCGCTTGTGTTGACAGGGAAACTGGTGCCCTCTTGACAAGGGCACCAGCTTCGTTTCCGAAGCCTCTGCTCCGTGCGCGGAATGCGCGGACGGGCTTAGTCTTCGTCTGATTTTTTACGGGTAAAGATGCGAACCGGCGTCCCCTCGAATTGGAACGCGGCACGGATCTTGTTCTCCAGGTAGCGTTCATACGAGAAATGCATCATGTCGGGATCGTTCGCGAACAACACGATCGTAGGCGGCTTAACCGCTACTTGAGTTGCGTAGTTAATGCGCAGTCGCTTGCCTTTGTCGGACGGCGGAGGATTGATCGCAATCGCATCCGAGACGACGTCGTTCAGCAGATGCGTCGGAATGCGCATCGCATGCTGCTCCGATACATGCACGACGACCGGCAGAAGCTTATGCAAACGCGATTTCGTCAGTGCCGAGAGGAAGATGACAGGCGCATACGTCATGAACAGGAAATGATCTCTGATATTCTGTTCGAATTTATGCATCGTCTTGTCGTCTTTCTCGACGACGTCCCATTTGTTGACGACGAAGATCGCCGCTTTGCCCGCTTCATGCGCATAACCGGCAATATGCTTGTCCTGCTCGATAATACCTTCTTCGCCGTTAATGAGCACAAGCACCACGTCGGCGCGTTCGATCGCCTTCAGCGCACGCATAACGCTGTATTTCTCCGTCGTTTCGTACACTTTGCCGCGTTTGCGCATACCGGCCGTATCGATCAGCACGTACTTCTGTCCGTCCCGTTCGAACGGCGTATCGATCGCGTCACGGGTCGTACCTGCTACGTTGCTGACGATAACGCGTTCTTCGCCGAGCAGCGCATTGACAAGCGATGACTTCCCTACGTTCGGACGGCCGATGAGCGCAACGCGGATCACATCGTCTTCGTACTGCTCTTCCTCGATTTCGGGCAGCTTCTCGACCGCCGCATCCAGCAAATCGCCGATTCCAATGCCATGGGCTCCGGAAATCGCGATCGGGTCGCCGAATCCAAGATTGTAAAACTCATAGATTTCGTCTACGCGGCTCAAGTTATCCACTTTGTTGACCGCGACGACGATCGGTTTCCGCGAACGAAGCAGCATTTGCGCCACTTCATCGTCCGCGTGGGTTAGTCCGGCCTTGGCGTCGACCATAAAAACAATGACATCGGCTTCTTCGACGGCCAACTCGGCCTGCATCCGGACGGATTTCATGATTTCGTCCTCGCCGTCGATTTCGATGCCTCCAGTATCCACGATACTGAAAGCCCGGCCGTTCCATTCACCGGAACCGTACAGCCGGTCCCGCGTCACGCCTGGCTTGTCTTCTACGATTGCCAACCGGTCGCCGATGACGCGGTTAAAAATCGTAGACTTACCCACGTTTGGCCGCCCAACGATGGCGATAATGGGTTTAGACATAGTTTCACTCCTCAATATAGAAACGGCTTTGCGCCGTTTTAATAAGCGGGACTTGATAGATCCCTGACATGCTTAGGTCAACCATGAAGGGGCTTGCTCCACACTCACGCCTACCATCATAGCAAAAAACAGCGGGATTGGCTAACTTTTCATTCTTGGTGATGGTCGACGAGTATGAAGCTCCCGTTTTTCAAGTCGTGCGCAATCGCATCCAATATCTTCTCAAGGAGGAATGCTGTCGATTCCCGTTTCTCCGTGTCGGGTTCGACGAATATCGGGGCTCCGCCGCCAACGCGTTCATGTTCATTCGTCACGATCGCCACGATTTTAGCCATGCTGCTTTTCCTCCCCTTTGTTGACGCTTGCTTCAGTCGGCATCCGAACGGCGGACTCGAGAATGGGAACCTTGAGTACGACGGCCTTCGCCTTCGCGGCATCTTTCTCCTGCGGGAGCAGAAATATGGCTAGCCTGCCGTCCTTCATGTCCAGCTTGGCCATTGGAACGAGCGCAGGTTCGCCATCATCGCGATAGACGCCGAGAATCGTAGACAGATCGAAGAGGATGGCCTGCCGCTGACCCAAATTGCTGAGCGTCGCTTTCCCGTTCGGGTTGAACGGCGTCAAGATAATGCCGAGCCCTCGCTCCGCAATGATTTGTTGGTTCGACGACAATCCGACATTCATGATATAAATATCGCCAACCAAGAGATCAGGGCCGTTCTGAACCACTTCAGCGATCTCCGCTTTCGCAATATGCGATATGGACTTGCCGGATTTGAGCGCATTTACAAAAACCAGCGTTAATACGCCCATAACTAGGCCGAAAGGAAGACCGAGCGCTAAGGAGGCCAAACTCGTCAGCAATGAGGTTAAGATGACCAAATAATTACGGCTCTCGAAAACCATCGCTATCCCTTCAATATAAGTCGACCCTCTCGACACAAGCTCCATGCTGTCGATCTTTGACAACGTCT
The DNA here is from genome assembly GCF_056269105.1 of Paenibacillus sp. J31P316. NCBI lineage: Bacteria > Bacillati > Bacillota > Bacilli > Caryophanales > Paenibacillaceae > Paenibacillus > Paenibacillus sp. J31P316. Next base: position 952,519 of record NZ_JBWDNI010000002.1, read on the forward strand.
GGCGCTCCATATTGCGCACATCTCGGAATTGCTGCGCTGCAAGGGTAAGGAACGTGATCGCGGTAAAATCTTTCTTATACAATGCGGGAATCGCAACGGCTCCCAGCGCTGCCGCGATGATGCCAAGCGAAATGTGAATGATCCGCCCGTGAGGGTATGTAGGATATTGGCGATAGTCCGTTCGTAGCATCATTAATCGGGAGCCTACTCCAAATGCTACACCGAGCATAATGCCGTATAGTACATGATGAGGCTCACCCGCCTTCAAGTGCACCCATAGATGATTCCACATGACTACGACCTTCCTCCCTCTTCGCCTGAACGTCTTTCGACAAATTCGAGTGTCCGTTCCTTGACCCACATCTTGAAGCAGCTCATGATTCTCGCTGCCGTCAGCGCAATCGCAAGTCCATCCCACCATGCCAGCGTGCCGATCAGCAGTGGCGAGGAAGGTGCGGCCGGTCCCAAATAACGACTGCTCAGCGTAATGATCCCGCTGAAAACAACAATCGTAACATGAGACTTGAACCGATCAGCGAGGAGACCCGCGAACAATCCCGCAAGCACGGGTCCGTCCCAGCGCGGATGAATGATGACGAATACGGGATCCATGGCATAGATGTAGCGCATCCATGCCCACATGAATCCGGTCAACAGCGCAGAGAACAACACGAAGAGCATGCTGCCGGGTTGGCGAATCAATAGCAATAACACGACTGCCGTACCAAGGATAAACACTGCGCTGCCGGTCACGACGATATCATTCAGGAGAGAAAAGCGTATAAACTGAAGCGCGCAGACAGAGGCAAGAAACGTACCGATGACGCGTATCGGCAAGCTGTCGGCAACAGCCCGTTCCCATCCCGTAAAATAAAGGATCGCCGCCATCGACATCAGCCAAAGCGCTATGAAACCGTCATTCATGTCTTCTCCCCCCCTTTATTGCCCTTATTATGCGCCTCAGCCCATTCCCCTTATCCCCGTTGTCCTCTTCACCTTGCGGTTTAAACACATAAAAAAGCCGTTTATTCGCGGATACCCGCGAGATAAACGGCTTTACTATTTCTATGATTCCTTCTGGGAATCGATTATTTCAATTTGCTCAGCTTGTCGCCGAAGCGCTCAGCCAGCGTGAAGCTCATGCTCTCATTGCTGAGGCTTACGTTCGGATTGTTCAGCTCGACTTTAGGACCGCGGGATCCACGATCTCCACGCTCGCCGCGTTCGCTGCGTTCTCTTTCAGGACGAGCCGGTTGCTCCGGAGCTTCTTCCGTTTCTTTGATGCTCAGGCTAACGCGTTTCTCAGCCGGGTTGAAGTCAAGAATTTTCGCTTGCACTTCTTGGCCTTCTTGAACGACTTCGTTAGGCGTTGCCACGTGGCGGTGAGCCAGCTGCGAGATGTGAACAAGACCTTCAACGCCCGGCGCGATTTCAACGAATACGCCGAAGCTTACGATGCGGCGAACCGTACCCGTAACGATATCGCCCACGTTGAAGCTGCCTGTCGCGCTTTCCCAAGGACCTGGTTGAGCCGCTTTGATGCTGAGGCTGATTTTGCCTGCAGCCGGATCAACTTTCAGCACTTTCACGCGAACCGCTTGACCTTCGGCTACAACATCCTTCGGATGCGCAACATGCTGCCAGGACAATTCGGACACGTGAACAAGGCCGTCGATGCCGCCGATATCCACGAATGCGCCGAATGGCGTCAAGCGTTGAACCGTACCGTCGATTTCTTGACCGATTTGCAGGTTGCCGATGATCGATTGTTTGTTTTGTTCAAACTCTTGATCCAGCACTTCTTTCGCGGACAAGATGACTTTATTGTTCTCGCGGTCGATTTCTTTTACTTTTACACGGATCTTGCGGCCCTTGTAATCGCTGAAATCTTCTACGAAATGACGCTCAACCATGGAGGCAGGAATGAATCCGCGCACGCCGATGTCAGCAACCAAGCCGCCTTTAACGACGTCGGCTACCGTAACTTCCAGAACTTCGCCGGCTTCGAATTGGCTTTGCAGAACATCCCATGCTTTCTCGTTGTCGATCGCTTTTTTCGAAAGAACGAGTTTTGCTTTCTCGTCATCGATGCTGACGACTTTCAATTGCACTTCTTGACCCACTTGAACGGCTTCAGCCGCGTTCTCGAGTTGAACCGAGGAAAGTTCACGAAGTGGAATAACGCCGTCATATTTATATCCAAGGCTAACAGTCGCTTGGTTATCTTCGATTTTGACGATCGTACCATTCACGATGTCCCCTTTTTTCAAGGACACGAAATTATCCAAAGCATCCTGGCTGATTACTTCCGCCGCTGCGGATTCTTGAACTTTTGTTTCTTCTGACATTTGAAATAACCTCCTCAATTCATACCCCAACTTTATTTAAACGTGAAGCCGCCTTTTGAATCACCGGGGGCGGGCCCACCGTTTAAAACATGAATAACGTGTAATAATTACCCTTCCTTCACCATCCTGCGAATATTGGCCATGATGGTTTCCGTCACTCTCTCCAGCACATCGGATGAAGAATCTTGAATGAAGTCCGATAAATCAATGGGCTTGCCATACTTGATGCGCATCTTGCTGAAGATTCTGTACTTTCCGATAATCGCGACCGGAATGACTGTAGCGCCGCTTCTAAGCGCGATCATCGCTGCACCCTTCTTGCCCGCGCTGTCTCCGGCCGATCTGGAACCTTCCGGGAAGATTCCCATTACCTTGCCTTCTTTCAGCAAGTTGATCGCCGTGCGTATGGCCTCCTTGCTGACACCCCCGCGTTTAACCGGGAAAGCGCCGAGCGAACGGATGAACGGGCCGAACAGCGGGACGTTGAACAACTCTGCCTTCGCCATGTAATGAACCTTGCGGTCCACTTTCGTGCCGACGGTCGTCGGATCAAGCAGGCTGAGATGATTGGAGCAGAGCACGACGGGACCTGAAGAAGGAATGTTCTCCAAGCCGCTCGCTTCGAAGCGGAATAGGAAGGCGTAAATGATGCGCAGCAGACTGCGGCAAATGCTGTATAGCATAGTTTACTTCGCCTCCACCGTTTTGGTTCGGCATAAGTCTAGAATAAGTGCAACGACTTGGTCAATCGAGAGCTCCGTGCTGTCGATTACTTCCGCGTCCTTCGCACAAATCAAAGGCGAAATTTCCCTGCGCTCGTCGCTGCGGTCGCGCTCCTCGATCTCCCTTTCCAGCTGATGCAGGGGAACTTGCGCGTTCCCGCTCAACTCCTGGAAACGTCTTAGCGCGCGCACCTTCACGCTGGCCATAAGAAAAACCTTTACTTCCGCGTTAGGCAGCACGTGCGTGCCGATATCGCGTCCGTCCATGACGATGCCTTTGGTGTCGGCCAGTCCCCGTTGCAGCTCGACCAGTTTGAGCCTGACGGGTTCGTGGGAAGCGATTTGCGATACGATCAGTGTCACTTCGCGAGTTCGGATAGCCGACGTGATATTCTCACCATTCAGCCAAACCGTCTGTCCTTCACCGCCGGGTGCCAGCACGATCTTTAACGTTTGAACGAGCTTACCCAGCCTGTCCGAATCGTCAGGGGTGATGCCCGCACCAATTGCAGCATAAGCAACGGCTCTGTACATTGCACCCGTATCAATGTAAATGTAACCAAGTTGTTCAGCGACTTTGCGGGCGACGGTACTCTTGCCGGCTCCTGCCGGTCCGTCGATTGCCACATTAATACGGCCGCTGATGCTTCCCCCATTCATGCCCAAGCGGTGTTTGACCTCCTTGAAATTCGGGCAGCGGCTGCCACCTTGCTCTAATCGTCATTAAAAAAGCAGGCTTTGCCTGCGATAGTAAAAATTATACCACAGTAGACTAGGAAGTGCAAAGAATGCAGACAGGCGGAAGAAGCGGCTGACGCCTTCTCTCGAAGGCGGCGGAACAGGCTTGACCCTCGATTACAGAAGAATAGAAGAGAAGCAATTCGACTTCTCCCGATTCAAAAAGGGGTTCCTTCCAGCCTGTCCACGCCCGTCACCCACATTCGGACTTGCGGAATTTGAAGCGCAAGCTGACTTGCTGCGATCGCGATCAGCAGCCCGATGACGATCCATTTAAGAATCTTCGTCACTTGATCGGCTGCCGCGATGTATGAACTCTGCGACTTTTGCAACGCGAACAATGCCTCCCCGCAGGCACGTCCTAACGATACGCCGGATGATGGCGGACATTGGAGGTTGCGCCTTGGATAAGGCTAGTTTTTCCACGATTGGAATCCTTATTCATGACGCGAACGGAATTATCGTTTGCGATAATCCAATTGCCGCTCGAAACAGAATCGAATGATCCGCTGCCGCTCGCTGTCCAATATTTTGGCAAATTTAGCCATGACCTGATGCTTGCCGTTCTCGAGCGTGATCACTCTAACGACCTCCGCTTTGAATTGGGAGTGGTCGACGGAGCCATTCCGATAAGGTACGAGCAGCCAGCAATCAAGCTGCGTCCCTTGCGCGATCGGCCATTTGGCATCCGTCATGAAGGAAATGCCGCCGCCGCCCACGTCGTCGGTCATGCCGATGAAACGAATGTTGCCGGACAACTGAATCGCGATTTCAAGCTCAGCGGAGACCCGCAGGAAATGACGTCGTTGAATCTTCGTAATGGATTCCGGATCCGGCTTGCGGACGCGGACCAATCTCACGATATCTTCTTTGAATCCGAGCACATGCGTATTGAAGTAACTCTTCACGCCTTCTTGCGTCAAAAAATACGCGGAGAGTTCATCGCCGAGGAAGAGCCGCTTCAAACGTCCCGTCCCCTCAAGAATCGGAACCTCGATCAACAGCTCATCGTCGGTGCTGTCCGCGATTCTCGCTTTATATTCCAACGCAGCCTCTTCTTCGTCGGACGAAGCAACTTGCAGGTATAAAATCTGATTAATGATTGGCAGCAATTGGCTTCCCTCCCCATTTTTTTGATTATAGCACAGCATGTCGAAATTTGGGGACTGGTTTGTGCACCCTGCTGATTCACGGCTTTCGTCCACAAAAAAACGAGGCGATAAGCACAACCTGTGCCTATCGCCTCGCTCTATCAATCCGGCAGCTGCTCGATGGATTCCTCCGCGCCGGTGTCCGCATTTACGTAAATTTTGTAACCGGATCCGTTGATGCTGCCCACGAATTCATAGCAGAGCACTTCCTGATCCGCATCGTTGTCGATCAACGCCAGCTGCTCCCGGTTCACTTTAAAGTCCGCGTTCAGCGCGGCCCGAGCATCCGCGCTCATCAGCTTCGGCTTCGGCAGCTTGCGTTTGCGATGCTCGTACACGTAGTCGGCAGCTTGAAGCGCTACTGCCTCCCCATTGTCCCGCGCGATTTTGACCGTCAGCTTCGCCGGATAAATCAGCACCCCGTCCTGGCTCATGACAAAGGTAAATGCCGCCGTTTGGTCGCCGTCATCGTACGAGACGGCTTTCATCTCGGGATAACCGTGTCGAGCGAGGAAATCGGCCGCTTTGCGCTTCGAATCCTCGATGCTGACGACCGTTTTGCCGATATCGCGCGAATTTTCGAACCAGATCAGCTGCGCGCCTTTCTGCGTGAAGTCCATCTCGATCGGATTGTCCGCTTTGTTCGCTTTATAGGTGGCGGAGAAGGAGGAATATTCGGTTCCTTTTCCGTTCTCCACGACGCGTATGTCCTTGGCCTTCGCCGCATCGAGCTTAAGGAATTTGGCTGCAAGGCGCCGAACTTCCTCAGGGGTGCTCATATGTCCGCCCAGCATCTTGACGGTTCGCTTCTGGTACATGCTCGCCACCGAAGGCCCCCAATTGATTTCAGGGTATTCGCTGACTTTCTTGTCCACCGTCTTGAAGCCGTCAATGATCGTATTATCGAGCGTCGACTTCTCCGTAGCCAGCGCAACCTCGACGTCCATCCAGCGCAAATTGTTCGCGATAACCTTATCCTGCACGCCGTACAGCGATTTGGAAATTTCGGCCGAATCCGCATACAGCGTCTTGAGCGTCTTGAACTCGTCCGGACTAAGCGGCTGCTTGGTTAAATCACGGACGGATGTCTTGTACGAGAAATTGGCGATCTTAGACAGAAACTCCTCTGTCTTGCTGAACGGCAGCAGCGTCAACGGCAGTTGATTGATCTCGCTCTGTGCCTCGCTCGTTAGCCGCCAAGAATTAACGAGTCCTTTCCGCTGGAAGCCTTGCGACGCACTGTTGACGGCAAGCGTATTGCCGAGCTGGTGGTGAAGCTGGTCCACGTGATACGACAAATCGTGAAAGGCGCGCTGATACTGGTTCTCGGCCTTGATCAAAATCGAATTTTTCTCCTGATGCTCTTGATAGCCCCAGTAGATGGAACCGATAAAAAACAGCGTCATAACCGGAAACAGCACAGCGCTTAAGCGACGATACATATAGCAAAAGCTCCTTTCGTATGCAAACCCTGGTGTTAGTTTGGTTTGCCGAAAGGAGCTTTATGCATTTTTGGGAAGATTTCCTGCGCCCGCACCAGCGGATTAGAGCGCCAATTCTTCAATATCGAAATCTTGTATGTTGTTGCATAGGCATTGCTTGAATCCCGTGTCGATCCTGTCTTTCTCCCTGCGTCCGCGCAGCACGAACTTCTCTCCGCAGTGATTGCAGCGGATCGCGACTTTTATGCGAGCTGCTGTTTCCATCGTTTCCTCCTGAACAAGTTGTGAGCGAAGCCGGCGCAAGTGCTTCTAGCACCGCGAACCGGTTCCGGGCAATGCATGTAGGCATTTTCTCATTATTATGGACGGAAATGTCACAGCTTAATCTCTTCTTCACGACCGATCAGCCTGAAAGGCGAGCCCGCGTTCGCGCGGTTGATTCTTCGGACGCCCTTGAACCACAAGTAGACCATGAGCGGCACGATGAACCACACCCAATACGTCGAGCCGGAGCCCATAATGTAATCGTATAAGCCATGCTCAAGCAGCGGTACGGCTGCTGCAAGGATCAAGAAGCGGCGCTTCGCCTTCTTTACCGAGGCGAATTTGGCCTTGCCAAGGTAATAGCCCATCGTGACGCCGAACAGCGCATGGCCAGACACCGGCAGCAGCGCACGGATAAGAAGAGAACCAACCGTCATCGGCTGATACACCGCGTAAAGTACGTTCTCGACAGTCGCGAAGCCCAGAGAAATCGCAGCCGCGTAGACGATGCCGTCATAGGGCTCGTCGAATTCCTTATGCTTGTAAATAATATGGTAGATCACAAACCATTTGACGAGTTCCTCAGCCCCGGCGGACACCGCGAATGAGAATACCACAGGTCCATTGCCGAGCCACAGCTCAAGTCCCCGCTGAATGACCATGATGGGAAGAACGATCAGGACGCCCATCAGAAATACTCGCAGCACCATATGAATCGGCTCTGCCTCATATCGGTCCTTTAAATAGAAATAAGTGAGCAGTGCCACGCCGGGAGCGACAGCGGCCGTAATAATTGAAAAAAGCAGCATCGTATGATTGTCACCATCCAGAAAGGAAAGCGTTCGCGTCCGCGGGGAAACGCCAAGTGCCGTTTCCTTACACCCATCCCCGCAGGCGGACCGCTTCCGCCATTTTACGCACGCCGACCATATAAGCAGCCAGCCGCATATCAACTTTTTTGAGCGTATGCAGTTCGTAGACATTATTGAATCCGCGGACCATCATTTCCCGCAGCTTGTCGTCCACTTCGGTTTCCGTCCAGTAATAGCCTTGATTGTTCTGCACCCATTCGAAATACGAAACGATAACGCCTCCGGCGCTCGCAAGCACGTCGGGAATAAGCAATATGCCCTTGTCCGTGACCATGCGGGTCGCTTCAAGCGTAGTCGGGCCATTGGCGGCCTCCACTATGATTTTAGCACGAATCTGGTCCGCGTTGCTTGCCGTTATTTGGTTCTCGATCGCGGCTGGCACGAGCACGTCGCATTCCAACGACAAAAGCTCTTCATTGGAAATCGTATCTTTGAACAAATTGGTCACTGTCCCGAACGAATCGCGCCGGTCCATCAAATCTTCGATGTCCAATCCTTGTTCATTATACAACGCTCCGTTCACATCGGAAATAGCAATTACTTTGGCCCCGGCATCATGCATGAATTTGGCGAGGAAGCTGCCGGCATTACCGAAGCCTTGAATGACGACGCGGGAGCCCGCGACGGCGATGCCCTTCTTGGACATGGCCTCGTCGATCATGATGGCGACGCCTTTAGCGGTCGCGCTTTCCCGTCCGAGCGAGCCTCCCAGTACGAGCGGCTTGCCCGTGATGAAGCCAGGGGAATCGAATTCGCGGATGCGGCTGTATTCATCCATCATCCAGGCCATGATCTGCGCGTTCGTCATCACGTCGGGAGCAGGGATATCCTTGGTCGGTCCGACGATTTGGCTGATGGCTCTGACATATCCGCGGCTCAGCCGTTCCAGCTCGCGGAAAGACATTTTGCGGGGATCGCAAATAATGCCGCCTTTGCCTCCGCCGTAAGGCAGATTCGCGATGCCGCATTTGAGACTCATCCAGATCGACAGCGCCTTCACTTCAATCTCGTTAACGTCCGGATGGAAACGGACGCCTCCCTTGGTCGGTCCGACAGCATCGTTATGCTGCGCCCGGTATCCGATGAACACGCGGGTCTTGCCATCGTCCATGCGCACCGGAATGCGCACCGTAAGCAGCCGCATCGGTTCTTTCAGCAGCTCGATCATCTCGTCGCCGTAGCCCAGCTTCCGAAGTGCTTCTTCAATGACGATTTGCGTCGAAGTAAGCACGTTGTTGTTATCCATTCCAGTCAAAGGAATGTTCACCACCTTTTCCTTCAGTATGAACGGTCATTCCGCCAACTATGCGACTGCCGGAAGAACGGTATTCGGAAGAGAACAAAAAAGCACCAGCCATGCGGAAAATCCGCTGCCGATGCCTTCGCAGGAAAACTTTAATCAAAAATGAGTGCAAATTTCAAGCACCGCTTTGGCGGGTACGATCACTTTGCCGTATTCTTCGAGGACTGCGGTCGTTACGGATGCCGCTTCGCCGTACTCAGCCAATAAAGCAATCATGGCATGATAACGGGGAAGCTCGAAACCGACCGGCTCGAAGGCGAGCATATATTTGCCATTGTAGGCATAGAGACGTCCATCTTCAATCAAATCCACTGCTTTGAGCTGTTTGCAGACGGAGATGACATCCTCGATGTCCCGGAACGAATAAAGCACGATGTCGCTTTGTTCCAGCGTAACTTCCATCTCATAGACGTCTTCGTCATTCTCTTCTTCTTGCAGGTGGTCGTCCGATTTTCCGTTGACCTTGCCGCGCGTAACGATAACGACCATGCCTTGGGCTGGGAGCGCAAACACTTCAACGGCCAGAGGACCGCTTGCGTCAAAGCCGAGCTCGCTGTAGGCTTGATCCATCATCTCGCTGAAAAGCTCATGCACTTTCGGAATTTCGCGCCACATGTCTTCCTTCTGGATCCCACGCTCCAGCAAGTCGTCGAACGTCAGGAAGATTCGGATTTTGTCTTGATTGAGCCGTTCGATTTTCATGAATGGATCCTCCTTTTCGAATAGCATCTGCTTCGTGGTTGCGGAGCAAAAACCGTCTTCGAAAGCGCGCTGAACGCGGGTTGCATCTGTTATACACAGCGTATGTAGAAGCTGTGTTTTGGTGAATAATTTGTTCTTATTGCTATGTTAGCATGTCTGGGAAAGGAATGCACTAGTGCGCAAAAAAAAGAATCGCCGCCTTCCCGCTACTGTATATACGCAGCTGGAAAGGAAACGATTCGTTTTTTCTCAGATCATTAATGCGTCTTCGCTTCTGCCTTAATGTCTTCGACTTGCTGCTTCAACTCAGGGTCGCTGTTCAGCATCAGCTCAATTTGTCCCCATGTGTTCGCGGACTCTTTGGCGTGCGCGCTTGAACTCTTTGGGGCTGACGACATCATCTCGCCGGCGAATTTTCGGTTGACCACCGCGCCCATTGCTTTTCTCGACACGCTCGTCATCGCTTGTCCCGCCGCGCTTGTCGCCCATGCAAACATTCCCGGTCTTTTCTTAGCCATATACGACGCGGCCGCGGCGCCAGCCAGACCTCCAAGCAGAAATACGGACCATTTCATCGGGATTATCCTCCTCCAAAATGCTGCTGCACTCCGATTCCTTGTTAGTCTTGCCTGCCCTTCGCGCGGCCATTCCAGCACAAATTTAGGAAGAGCAAGGTTCGGATGTGAAAGGGACTGGTAATAATAAGAGACAAGGAATGCCAACTTCGCAGCTCGTGGCTGCGAGATCGGGAGGTCGAAAGAATGCAGCTATGTAAGGCAATACGAACGACGATGATTCTGATGCTGGCACTGACGGTAACCGCAGGATGCGCTTCCGCCAAGAATCCAACGAAACCGGACGGAGCCGTTCCAGAAAGCAGCAATAACGCTGAAAATAAAGGAAACGACGAGCGCTCCGATGCGAACGCTTCGCTGCAAGAGGATGTTCCGGCTGCCAGTTCGGACCAATCGGCCGGAGAGAAGCCAGAGAAGTCCGCTTCCGAAGGAAACGGCGCCAACGGTTCCAAACCAGCTATTAAACCCGCTCCTACCGCTCCGCCTCCGAAAAAAGACAAAAAGCTGTATCGCATGAATAGCGTATACAGCTTTGTTCCTATTAATAAAGAAACGACGAGCGGCAAAGTCGTGCTGCTGACATTCGACGACGGCCCCAAAGCCGACAAGACGGTCACCGCCTTGCTCGATATACTGGACAAGCATAAAGCGAAGGCCATCTTTTTCGTTAACGGCTACCGTGTAAAGCAGCATCCGGAATTGCTTCAAAAGATCGCCAGCCGCGGACAAACGATCGGCAATCACTCCTGGGACCATATCGATTTGAAGAAGGAAACGGAGGAAACCGTCAAGAAGCAAATCGGCGACGTGCAGGAAATCGCGAAACGCGCAACGGGCGCTTCGCCCGTATTCTTCCGTCCCCCGTTCGGTTCGGGCAACGATAAGGTGAAGAGCATTGTGCGCAGCCGCGGCATGCTCTATATGACCTGGTCCAACGGATCGCTGGATTGGGACAGCAGCACGAAGAATAAGCCGGATAGAGTGATTGCCAATGTGCTGGATCAGCTTCATCCCGGCGTCAACATCCTCATGCACGAGCTGCCATGGACAATAGAAGCGCTGGATAAGCTTCTAACGAAGCTGGAAGCGAAAGGCTACGGATTCATAGATCCGGATACGATCGATATTAGCTCCGGTCCAAGCGCGTCGACCGCAAAATAATGCGGTGCAGCTGCGCTTCCGTCCCCAGCCGGATCGGAAGTCTCGAGGTGCCAAAGCCGCAGCTGACGAACAGCCGCGGCTTCGTTGCTTTGCCGTTCAGTGGGAACCAACCCCGCCAATAGCCGGAATCGTCCTCGCCCCGCCAAGCCGGTCCAATTATCGGCAATGCAACCTGCCCGCCATGCGTATGGCCGGAAAGAATGAGATCAACGTACTCATCGCCTGTCAGCCTCTTCGCGATAATAGGATCGTGCGCAAGAAGGATGGTGAACAACTTCCCGCGACCGTCATCCATATCGGCCAGCGCAAGCTCAGGCTTGTCATGGAAGGTTCGCGGATCGTCAACCCCGGCAAGACGGATTCGGCTGCCGTCCCTTTTCTCCAAAATAACCGATTCGTTCACCAGCAGGCGGACCCGTTCCTCTTCCAGAAGCACCTCGTACGGTCGAATATCTTCATCATAATCATGATTGCCATGAACCATATAAATCGGGGCGACTTGCAGGAGCCGTCTGATATTATCGCGAATACGGGAAGACGGTACCGATTTCTCCCGCAAATCTCCCCCGATCAATACCAAGTCGGCGCCGCCGGCAGCCTTGAAGGTCTCGACCACTTCCTGCGGAATTTTCCTGCGATGCACATCGCTGATGAACAGCAGCGTCGTACCGTCGAACGCGTCCGGAAGCCGGTCGCATTCAACGATCTGTTCATCCAGCCGATAGCGGTAAGAATGCCACACCATATAGGCCAGCATAATGGCAGCCAAGGCTGCAGCAACAATTACAATACCTGCCAACAGCATTCGTTATCCTCCTCACCGGACTTTGCTGCCTAGTTGTTCAGACCGTATTCGAATTGTCTGCCCCACCACAACAAGCCAACCAGCAGCGCGATAAACAGCACGATCAGCAGCCTATAGAACCAGCGAGTCACTTGCTGCTTGTTCGATGGATGCGTCCTTTTTCTGGAGGGAAGAGGCAGCGCCTCTTCCTCATCCTTCTCCAAACCCCACTCCGCTTCCAGCGCCGCAGCGCTCTCATCCAAGACCACGTCCTGCGACGCGCCCTTTTTCTTGCCGAATTTCTGAACTCTGCTCATGCTTCCCTCCGAAAACGAATGACAAGCCCCATGACCAAATCAATGATGAAATGCGCGAGAATTGGCGCCAATAAAGTGCCTGTCTGGATGTAGATCCAACCGAGCGCGTAACTGATGCAGAACACGAGCCCCGTTGGAATCCAATGTCTTAGATATCGGACATGGATGGCCGCAAATATAATACTTGTCCAATAAGGACCGATATGATATTGCACAGCTCCTCTAAACAGCGTTTCCTCGCAGATCGCTACGATCAGGGACAAGACAGCAATATGCCATATCGGACGATTTCGGAAAATTCGATCGTTGACGCCGCCGTCATCGCTTGCTTCCTCCGGCACGAACCGCGCCGCGAGCATGTCGACAGCGATGACGGCCGCAGCTAGACCGAATCCCCAATAGACGAAATCCGGCGCATCGCCGGGCTTAAATAAATAAAAAGGATTGCGGCTCTGAAATAACAACCAAATAAAACCGATAACAAAAGTAATCGCTTGCGTCGCGTACAAATTAATGAGCAGCATCCGGTCATCGATTTCGTCGATGCGCAACGTTTTCAGCTTGATATTACGAAAATCGAATTTTTTCATGTCCTGCTCCTGCCATCCAAGGTTGATATTTCCTTTTCATAGGTTATATCCTATACTAGTGGGACATTCCGGAAAATTGTCGAAAAAAGGTACGAAGGGGAGTAACATGGAGAAACGACTCACACATTCTGAAATGCTCTATAGTCTTGGGTTTCTGTTCATGCTCGTTTTCGCAGTCGGCGCTTTTTTCTACGGCGTCAAAGTCGGTTCCGACAGAACGGAAGCGAAATTGGTTGAAACCACGAAGCATCTTAGCAGTAACAAGGGCGTTGCGGCCGCATATCAACAGCAGGATCTCGTATCCTTCTATCATACCGTATTTTTGCCTTATCGTGAATTTCAAAACGAATGGTTCTCCACCATGCGCAAGCTGACCGCGGGACAGCTGAACGACGTCAGCTCGGCCATGAAAGAACTATCGGGTTCGGCGAAGAAAACCTATGCGGAAGCTGAGCTTGCTTCCGTATCAAGAAATTCGCCGCTTCTCGATTCCGCTCAGCTGCAGCTGCTCAAGAGTCTGCGCATGTTTACGGAAGCCGCCCAGCGGGCAGCCGGATCGTCGAAGGATATGACACCCGACAAGCTGGTCAAAGCGCTTACGAAGGATGCTTATTACGTAGACGGCGTCAAATACGCCCTTGGCGGGCAGCAGGACTATTACGCAGCCATGCTGAAGTGGAGTTCATCCGTCAATCCCGATATCCCGGGCGATTATGAGAAAACGGCCGACGTCGGCATCGCGCAGTGGAAATCGCTGCCGCTAACGGTCAAAAACAAGCTCGCGGCCAACCAGCTGAACGCCCGCAAGACGCTCGCTTCCTTCTACCCGCAGGATCTGACCTCCCGAATCGATGAATTCATTCAATCCGGGCAAGCCGGCTCCATGAAGATGCGGACCGTCGATTCCATCGTCGATCTGCTCGTCAATACGGAAGCCGTGCGCGCAGGCGATTTCGGCGAAAGCAAAGCCGCGCTATACGGCAAAGAGCTGCTTCCGCAGCTCCCGTTCTTCTATCCGGAGAATGAATAATCAATCGTATTGGAATCCATCATAATGGGATACGGCAGCCATTCCACCAACGACGTTGGTAAGGCTGCCGTATCCTTTTTCGTTCAAATAACGGCATACTGCCTGACTTCGGACGCCATGCGCGCAGATGACGTAAACCGGTTTGTCCTCCGGCACCCTTTCCCACGTATCTTGGAACGTCGAAAGCGGCATAAGCGTGCTTCCTTGCAGATGATAATAGTCCCATTCTTCCTGCTCGCGGACATCTATGATTTGATCCGGATCAAGCTTGCTTTCCTGCAGTAATTGCCAGAAAACATCCGGCTGTATTTGGTTCCATCGCTCCAATTCAATCCCTCCCGTTTACGGTCGATCATAACGAAATTTTCACATTTGAGCAAGTTTTAAGCATTGCATTTATAGTTGTTCTTGCTATAATAGGAGGAACATTAAAGCAGCCTGAATTTAGCTGGTTCCACAGGATTCAATCATAAGCTAGACGTGTGATCGTGTGAACAGACTCTCGCCTACGACGCTGCGCTACGCGGCGGGATGGACGAGGGTCTTTCACTTCTACTATACACCCATCATACAAACGCTCAGGAGGCAATCCAACATGTTTAAAGTATTGGTCTCAGATCCGATCAGCGATTTAGGCATTCAAAAGCTCGTGGATGCGGAGGATGTCGCTGTCGACAAAAAACCGGGTCTTAGCGAAGACGAGCTCGTCGCCATTATCGGCGAATACGACGCTCTGCTCGTTCGCAGCCAAACCCGCGTAACCGCCCGCATTATGGACGCCGGCAAACAGCTTAAAGTCGTCGGACGCGCAGGCGTCGGCGTCGATAACATTGATTTGGAAGCAGCTACCCAACGCGGCATTATCGTTATTAATGCGCCGGACGGCAACACCATTACGACTTGCGAGCATACGTTTGCCATGATGATGGCGGTTGCCCGCCATATTCCGCAAGCTTACTTGAAAACGGTCGGCGGCGAATGGGACCGCAAATCGTTCTTGGGCGTCGAGCTTCGCGGCAAAATCCTGGGCGTCATGGGCATGGGCCGTATCGGCAGCGAAGTGGCTAAGCGCGCCAAAGCATTCGGCATGGATATTTGGGGCTATGATCCATTCCTGACGGAAGAGCGCGCGGAGAAGCTCGGCGTTCGCCTCTCGAGCGTGGACGACATCGTCCGCAACGCAGACTTCATGACCGTTCACACACCGCTAACGCCAGAGACGCGCCATATGATTTCCCGTCCTCAATTCGAGGTCATGAAGAAAGGCATGCGCATCGTCAACTGTGCCCGCGGCGGCATCATCGACGAGCATGCACTCGTGGAAGCCGCGGATCAAGGCATCGTTGCAGGCGCAGCATTCGACGTATTCGAGGTCGAGCCTCCCGCAGCGGATCATCCGTTCCTGAAGCATCCGAAAATCATCGTTACCCCGCATCTCGGTGCATCCACCGTCGAAGCGCAGGAAAACGTAGCGATCGACGTTTCCGAGCAAGTGCTGAACATTTTGCGCGACAAGCCGTTCATGAACGCCGTGAACATGCCTCCGATTCCAGCGAACGTCTTGAGCATTCTGCAGCCTTACTTCACGCTCGGCGAGAAGCTCGGAAGCTTCGTATCGCAGCTGACCGAAGGCGCCGTCGATGAAATCACGGTTAACTATGCCGGCGAATTGGCTGAAGTCGATACGCAGCCGTTGACGCGTTACATCGTACGCGGCGTGCTCGCCCATCACCTCGGTTCGGACCAAGTTAACGTAGTTAACTCGATGCATCTGGCCAAAGAACGCCATGTGAATATCGTCGTGAACAAATCGCATACAGCCCGCGACTTCACGAATTCGATTACGGTTACGCTTCGTTCGAAAGTGGCGACGCGGATCGTAACGGGCACGATGCTGACCGGTTACGGTCCGCGAATCGTACAAATCGACCGTTTCCCGGTAGATGTCGCGCCGGAAGGCAACCTGATTCTCATCTCGCATAACGACAAACCAGGCATTATCGGCAGCGTCGGCATGCTGCTTGGCAACAACGGCGTCAACATCGCAGCGATGCAGGTTGGCCGCGAGCTGGCAGGCGGATCGGCTATCATGGTGCTGACTGTCGACAAGGGCGTTTCCAAGGATGTCATCACCGAGCTCGTCAAACTGCCGGATCTTAATAAAGCGAAAGAAATCATTCTTTATTAAGCCCGGTACGCATAATATCAGACAAAGAACGCCTTTCCCTTCGGGGAAAGGCGTTCTTTTTATACCAATGGGGCGATTGCGCGAAGAAAATGTTTCACGACCAACAAGATTTGTCTACTTCCTTCAACAAGATACGACTTCCGCGCAGCTCTCTCCGACATTCGCACGTCGCCTTTTATTGATGGCCGGCGATACAACAAGAGCGCTCCGATGAACGGAGCGCTCTTGTCAGGAGACCTTCGGATCGACCGGCAGCAGCACGGTGAAGACCGTACCGACGCCGACTGTGCTTTCTGCGCGAATTTGACCATGATGCGATTCGATGATATTCTTCACGATCGCGAGGCCAAGCCCCGTGCCGCCGGAGGAAGCTCCGCGCGTGCGCGCTTTGTCCGCCTTGTAGAACCGTTCGAAGATGTAAGGCAGATCCTCACTAGGAATCCCTTCGCCTTCGTCCCGTACCTTAATCTCCACGCTGGCTTGACGATTGACGGTCACGGATCGAGCGCAAAGCGCGATATGCGCTTCCTGCGGGGTATGCCGGATCGCATTGCTTAACAGGTTCGTCAACACCTGCTCCAGCCGGTCTTCGTCCCCTTCGGCTATCATAAGGGGCTCGTCAGCAAGCTCGATGTCCAGCTGGATGTTCTGTTCTTTCGCCAAGCCTTGGAATTTGCGGTGCACCCGCTTGAGCAGCATCGTCAAATCCGTCGGCTCGAGATTGATCTCTAAATGTCCTGCTTCCATACGCGCCAAGTCCAGCAGATCCTTCACCAGCCGCCCCATTCGGAGCGACTCTTCGTTGATGACCTGGGCAAGCTCCCTCCGCTCTTCCGGCGAAGCCGCAATATCATCCAACAGGGCTTCGCTGTAGCCCTGCAGCATTGATAAAGGGGTGCGGAGCTCATGGGAGACGTTAGCGACGAAATCGCGCCGCAGTTTCTCAAGCTTCGATTCCTCGGTTACGTTACGCATAACCGCTACGGCGCCGCGCACGGCATCGTTGGATTTCAGCGGTGCCATGACGACCGACCATACGGCACTTTGCACATGCACTTTGTCCGTCAAGTCTCTGCCTTCGCGAAGTACTTTCAGGTATAGATCGAACAAGGGGCCAGGTACCTGCGAACGCATTCGGGCATCCTCTGTCCATTCCAGCTCCAGCCAACGGTCGACCAGCTGCTGGCCACTCGGATTGGAGAGAATAACCTGCCCGGACGTATCGAACGTTACGACGGCGTCGGCCATGCTGCGATGCACGCTCGCCAGATGCTCTTTCTCGTGGTTCAAGTCGCGGATCAGCGTCTCCAGCTCGACGGCCATATTGTTGAACGTATTCGCCAAATCCCCAATCTCGTCCGTTGAGCGAATCGGCACGCGAGTGCGGTATTCGCCTTGCGAGATCAGATCGGCCGCTTTCTTCATTTGAAGCAGCGGCTGGGTGATCTTGGTGGAGAGAAAGAACGCGAAGAACGTGGATAACAAGAACCCGATGATCGCCGTATAGACGAACAGCACCTTGACCGCATGGGAGTTCGATTTACTGAACGCGATGTCAATGTACTGCAGCAGAAACATGCCCAGAATAAGCAAAACGGCTGCCACGAGGGCAATGATGGTAAGCCAAAGCTTACCGACTACGCTGCGCCAAATAACCACTTATTTGGACACCTCGAGCTTATAGCCGACGCCCCACACCGTCGTAATCATCATCGCCGCTTCCGGGGACACTTTGTTCAGCTTCTCGCGAAGCCGTTTGACATGCGTATCCACTGTACGGAGATCGCCGAAAAACTCGTAATTCCATACATCCTTCAACAGCTCTTCACGGGAAAATACTTTATCCGGCGAAATGGCCAAATAGTGCAGCAGCTCGTATTCCTTCGGCGTCAGGCTCACTTCTTGGCCGCCCGCCATGACACGGTGCGCATCATGCTCGATGATGAGATGCGGGAATACGATATTGTTGCTCGTCAGCGCTTCCTTCGTCAGGAAAGCAGTTGCCGACGAACGCCGCAGAATGGCCTTGACGCGATAGATGACTTCGCGGGGACTGAACGGTTTCACGACGTAATCGTCCGCGCCGACCTCGAAGCCTTGCACGCGGTTCATTTCCTCGCCTTTGGCGGTGAGCATAATAACAGGCGTCGCTTTCACTTGGCGCAGACGCGTGCATACCTCGATGCCGTCCATACCGGGAAGCATCACGTCGAGCAGGATCAGATCAAACTCGCCGACGGTCGCCATCCGAAGCGCGGATTCGCCGTCCTCTGCTTCCTCGATCAGATAGCCTTCCTTCTCCAGGTACATTTTGAGCAGCCTGCGGATTCGTTCCTCATCGTCAACGACGAGAATGCGGTGAAGTTCTTCGGACATCTAGCATGTCTCCTCTCGGAAATAGAGTTCCAAACTGCGCTGCAGGCGCGCGCCTCATGAGACGCGCGCCTGGTTGCAGGTCACAATTTCAATTATACACCCGCGTACGAGTGCAGGCCGACGAGGACGAGATTGACCCCGATCAGCGTAAACATAACGACGACGAAGCCGATGACCGCCAGCCATGCGGACTTGGAACCGTGCCAGCCGCGCGACAAGCGGAAATGCAGATAAGCCGTATAGTAGAGCCATGTAATGAGTGCCCATACTTCCTTCGGATCCCAGCCCCAGAAACGCGACCAGGCGATGTAGGCCCAAATCATGGCGAATATCAAAGCGCCGAGCATGAAGATCGGATAGCCGATCGCGATGGCGCGATAGCTAATTTCGTCGATATCATCCTCGTCGATACCGTCCATAAGCGGATGGATAGCAGCGCCGATCCGTTTCCGAAGCACGAGCCGGAGCAAACCGTACAGAATGGATCCGTTGACGATCGACCAAGTAATCGTATTCAGCTTACGTGCCGCGTCAACGCCATGCATCCAATGCGGCGTCTCGAACAGCGGTTTATCGATGCCCAGGAACGAATCGATCGTCACGACTTGGCTGTTGTAAGGCTTGAAGATCGGCGGCAACGAGTATTCGACCGTGTTGACCGTGGAATTCTCGACGCCGCTGTCGTCGATCGTGACCGTCTCCTGCTTGAAGCTGGCTTCGTAGCCCGCTCCGCGGAATCCGAAGACGGATCCGATGAATGCGATGATGACAATGATCACGTATAACGTGAACTCTACCCAGCGTTGTTCGCGTCTTGCGCGTTGATCCGTTTTCTTGAAATCAACCGTGCGAAGCAGATACATAAGACCTGCAGCGAAGCCGACTGCGAAGAACGCTTCGCCCGTCGCGGCTGTCGTCACGTGAATCTTCAGCCAGTAAGACTGCAAAGCCGGAATGAGCGGTTGCACTTCTTGCGGAAACACGGCCGCATAAGCGACGATGATGACCACGAGCGGAAGCGTGAACAACCCGAGCAGCGGCTTGCGATAAATCGCGTCGACGACGATGAACGCCGCCATGATCGCCATCGCGAGAAACGACATGAATTCGTACATGTTGCTCGTCGGAATGTGGCCGCCGCCGGACCAGCGCGTGAAGAAGAACGTCAGATGAGCAAGGAAGCCCAGCAAGGACACGATATACGCGACGCGGCCCCACCGTTTGATATGCTCCTCCGGACTGCGCTTGCTCCATTTCTTGCCGAGGGCGGATACCCCGTAAAACAAAAATCCGAAGCAGTATAGAAAGAATGCGACGATAAACGCGTCGCTGCTGAAATCAAGCAAACTCACGATTTGTTCCTCCCGTTATCGAGCGACTTCGGCTCTACGACGATGCCTATACCGCGCAGAGCGGACGTGACCTCGGCACGCATGCCGTAATTATTCTTGTTCGTATGGGCGCCGAGCGTCACGCGGCCGTTGTCAAGACGCAGCCAAATCCGGCGGTGCTGCCAATAGGAGCCCAGCAGAAGGCCGAACATGGAAATGCCCGCACCGACCCAAATATAAGGCATCGCCCGGTCGTACCGGATGTTAAGCGAGGTTTCCACCGGCGTGAATTCGACGCCTTCCATCGTCGGCACTTTCAATTCGAAACGTTCGGCCAGCTTGCCGTTAATGACGTTCTGGCTGAAGCGCTCCTTGTCATTTTGTTTCGGGAAGTACATATACGGCTCGCCTTTGTCAGACAGGTCAGGACCTTTCAGCAGGAACACGAATGCCGGCGCATTCGGCTCGCGCGACTTCGTCGTCGGCTTGCCGTCCGAATTCAGGGCGAAATCCATATACGATTGACGAAGCTCCAGCGTATAAGGTCCAAGCTCATAATTGAGCTGCGGATTACGCATATCGAGTTCGAACGGACCGTAGGATTTTCCCGTTTTCTTATCGACAAGAACCGGGTGGACCGCTTTCAGCTTCGGCGTGTCGTCGAACCCGAACTGGTACGCCTTAATGCCATTATAGGAAAGCGGATCGTTCACGATAATGTTGTGCCGCTTCACTTCCGTCAGCTTCGGCTCCTTCGACGGATCGTCGCAGTCCGCGGCGCAGGTGTACAGGATGGCCTGCGTTTCGTAAAGCTTCGCCCGTGCCGTGCCCTGCAATTCCGTCGGCAGCTCAGCGTCCGTGTAGTAATCGATCGTGAATTTCTCGTTCTTGACGTAATACTTCGTCTCCGGAACCTTCACCGTGGCGCCTTCCGCGACCGTCACATAGTTGTCGATCGACCAGCCGGGCAGCGTGCGAAGCAGCACCGCAAGGAGGAAGATGATCAAGCCGATGTGATTGACGTAAGGACCCCAGCGGCTGAAACGGTTCTTCTCGGCCAACAGCGCGCCGTCTTCCATATGAACCTTGTAATGCTTGCGTTTCAGCTGCTTGGCCATATTGTCCGTCCATGCGTCCGCCGGACCTTCAATTTCGCCCGTATACACCGTTTTCTGACGGACCAGAAACTGTTCATGCTTGCGTATTTGCTGCTTGTTGAGCGCCCGATACAGCGGAAGGACGCGGTCCAGGCTGCAAATGACGAGCGAGGTGCCGATCATGACAAGCAAGCCGATGAACCACCAGGATTCGTAAGTATTGGAGAAACCAAGCTTATAATACCATTTGCCGATCCAACCGTATTTGCCTTCGTAATACGTCGTTGGATCGAAGGAGATAAAGGCGTTTTCCTGCGTGAATATCGTGCCGATCATTGCCGCGATGAGCGTGATGACGATTAAGCGAACGGCGACCTTCACGGACGAGAAGAAATTCCACACCCGGTCGATCGGATTCGGATTGGCCTTCTGCGAGCGCCGCGCGATGCCGTCATAACGCATCTCCAGCGGAGCTTCGCTGCTCTCCTCCTCCGGATCGAGCGGGTAGCCGCAGTTCTCGCACAGCACCGTACCGGTCGGGTTCTGATGACCGCAATCGCATTTCGTGTTTTCAAAAGCTGACAAAGCAAAAAACCTCCCCGGACTAGGACGCCAACAGTTTCGTGATGCGCTCGTCCATGTCTTGTTCACCCATCGGTCCGATAAAGACATCCATGATCGTACCGTCTGGCTTCACGAAGAAGGTGGTTGGATACGACTTAAGCCCATATGCGCTTTCGACTTGCCGATTGTTGTCCTGCAAAATCGTATAGCTGACGCCATACTGTTTAATAAAATTGTTAATCGTTAACCGATCCTCGCTCAAATTGATCCCGACGATTTCAAACGGCTTGTCCCCGTGCTTCTTGTACTGTGCTTCCAAATCCGGCGTTTCCGTCACACATCCCGGGCAGAAGCTGCCCCAGAAATTAATCACGAGCGCCTTTCCTTTGTAATCCTCGAGACGATGCGTCTTGCCGTCCGCGTCTAAAAGCGCGAATGCGGGCGGTTTCGAGCCTTTCTTGGGGAGACCGCCGCCGTCCGCAAACAACGAATTGCCGATGGCATAGCCGCCGAGAACGATAACGCCGAGGAAGATCAGTACTTGAATGAGTCTGCGGTTTGATTTCATATCCATACACCGCCTGTTCGTTAGCTGCCATGCTGCTGTTTCCGTACTCTCATTATAACGAAAATCGGACGGCAATTGAGGTTGCCGCCGCTTGTTATTTTTGAATTTTATGTGTCTTGACAGCTGCCGAGCGGAGATCTTGCACCTCTCTCGGCGTCAAGTGACGGAACTTGCCGCGAGCCAAACCGTGCAGGCCCAGTTCGCCAAAACGAATCCTTCGGAGCAGGATGACGGGATGATTGATGGCGTCGAACATGCGGCGCACTTGCCGGTTGCGGCCTTCGTAAATCGTAATCGTAATCGTAGACTGGTTCTTCTCCGTATTCACGTCGTGGTATTCCACCTCGGCGGGAGCCGTCATTCCGTCCTCAAGCAGAATGCCTTGTTTCAGCTTATCGAGCGCCGTGCCGTGCGGCACGCCTTTCACCGTTGCCCAATACGTCTTCGGCACGTGATGGCTGGGGTGCGTAAGCAGGTTGGCGAATTCCCCGTCATTGGTCAGCAGAAGCAGACCTTCGGTATCGTAATCCAACCGGCCGACGGGATACACTCGTTCCTTGATGCCAGGCAAATAATCAGAGACGATCTTGCGTCCCTGCGGGTCGCTTGCGCTCGTAATGACGCCTTTCGGTTTATGAAGCATCAAGTACAGCTTGCTTTCCCCTTTGATTACGCGTCCATTCACGGATATAACATCCACTGCCGGATCGGCTTTAGCCCCCAAGGTCGTAACGGTCTCCTCGTTGACCTGTACTTTTCCGGCGAGAATTAGCTCCTCGCATTTGCGGCGCGAAGCAACACCAGCCTGCGCCAAAATTTTCTGTAAACGTTCCAATGTTTTCACCTCACCCCCCATCATACCCTAAATCGACATATGAAAGAAAGTGCACAAGCAGGCAAACGTTCCCTGCAATAAGCAAAAAGCCCTGCCTGTCCGTTTCGGCCTTGAGAGGTCGATACGGACAGCAGGGCTCCGGTACTATGTAAGCTAAGCGCCGAAAACGAATAAACAAATGATAATAGCTGCAAAAAAGCCGACCAAGTCGGAAAACAAACCGACTTTAAGCGCATATTTGCTCTTGCGGATGCCGACTGCGCCGAAGTAAACCGTCAGGACGTACAGCGTCGTGTCGGTGCTGCCCTGCACCGTGGAGGAAATTCGTCCGATCATGGAATCCGGGCCGTAGGTCTTGATCAGCTCCGTCGTGAACGCCAGCGATCCCGCTCCCGTAAGCGGCCGCAGCAGGCCGAGCGGAAGCACCTCGCTTGGAATGCCAAGGCCGTCGAACAAAGGACGAATGAGACTTGCCATCATATCCATGGCCCCGGATGCGCGAAACATGCTGATCGCGACCATCATGCCGACAAGATGCGGGATAATATTGATCGCAGTACCGAAGCCGTCTTTAGCGCCATCGATGAAGGTTTCGTATACGGGTACTCGTTTGAAGGCGGCATACAAGGGAATGAACACGATCATGAACGGAATGAGCCAGGCAGAAATCGTCGTTACCCATTCATACAACGGCCTCACCCTTTCCCTGACCGAAGCCTCCGGAATCCGAGCCCGGCGGTCCTTGCGCCATGGTGCCGTCTCGGCCGATATCCTTCGGCGGCCTGCGGTTGTACCGATGCCTGTACCAGCGGTCGGCCATAATCGCCGCCGCCGTAGCCACCAGCGTCGCTGCCAGCGTAGTGCCGACGATCTCTGCTGGATTGACTGAGCCGTACGTCATCCGGATCGCGATCAAAGTCGTCGGGACGAGGGTGATGCTCGAGGTATTGAGCGCGAGCAGCGTGCACATGGCCGCGGAGGCCGTTTCTTTGTGCGGATTCAGCTTCTGCAGCTCCTGCATCGCTTTGATCCCCATCGGCGTTGCCGCATTGCCAAGGCCAAGAATATTCGCGCTCATGTTGCTCATGATGTAGCCAAGCGCCGGATGTCCTTTGGGGACGTCCGGGAACAGGAAACGGACCGCGGGTTGAAGCAGGACGGCGATTTTGCGGAGCAGTCCCGCATCCTCGCCGATCCGCATCAGCCCTAGCCAGAACACCATCACGCTAATTAAGCCGAAGCTGACGGTCACGCCGCTTTTGGCACCCTCGAAGGCAGCCTCCGTGAGTGCTTCCATGCGTCCGTTCAGGATCGCGGCCACGAAGCTCACCGCGATGAAGAAGAGCCAAATGAAATTAACCATCCCGCCTCCTCCTTCCTTATTGAAATACGCGAACCTTATCCGCCGTTACTGCATGTTTCCATAAGCTAACGCGGCACCTGACTTCATTGTCTAACGCCATTACCTGACTCCGTTGCTCAACGCCGAGATCAAACGCAGCTACTTGCCGTTCCCTCTTGCTCCAGCTCGTCCTCCCGAAGCACCGGCCGGCTTGTTCGGACCGATCCGCGCGTCCTGGGATTCATAGACCGGAGCCGTCCCGACTTTGGCATCCCCTATGAACCACTCCATCGTGCCGCGTTCGCCCAGCAAATACGCCGTGGAGCGCGTATTCAGCAGCGTCAGCCTGGATTGCAGCTGTTCTTTCTCGCCTTCCGCGAACGGATAACGCAGCGTGCGGCCGACTGCGAACGGATAACCGCTCACCGGTTGTCCTTTATGTGCGATTTCGCTGAGCGGAAAATAGTTAAAGCCATAATTGAGCATGTGCATATGATCGTTCCAATCGTTGCGATCATTGATCGTAACCGCAACCAGCTGCTGCCCGCCGCGGGTCGCCGAGCTCACGAGACAGCGAAGCGACTTCTTGGTATAGCCGGTCTTCACGCCGTCCGCGCCTTCGTACATGGCCAGCATTTTGTTTTTGTTTTTCCATACATAGTCCCACGGATCGTTCGGATTCGGTGCCGATTTGCTCTTCGTCTTCACGATTTCCTTGAATACGGGATTCTTCAGCGCGTATGCGGCGAGCTTGGCCAAGTCGTTCGCCGAAGAATAATGCCCATTCGCGTCCAAGCCGCTCGGATTCATGAATTGCGAATTCGCCAGTCCCAGCATCTCGGCTTTGGCGTTCATCATATGGACGAAGCCTTCCTCCGAGCCGCCAACATGTTCCGCGATAGCCGTTGCGGCATCATTGCCGGAGCGGAGCATCAGTCCGTACAGCATATTGTGCAGGCTCATTTTCTCCCCGCGCCGCAAATAAATCGAGGAGCCTTCCTTGCCTGCCGCGCGAACGCTCGTCTCGACCATATCGGACAGCTTTCCGTGCTCGATGGCAACGATCGCCGTCATAATCTTCGTCAAGCTGGCGATCAGCATCGGCTTGTCTCCATTGTGGCTGTACAAGATTCGGCCGGATTCCACGTCGATCAGTGCGGCACCTACCGCCCCGGTACTCATCGTTTCCGGCTTCGCTGCCGCTGTACCAGCTAATCCAGTCAAAAGCAGCGCCGAAACGGCAATTACAGTCAATCGTTTCCTCAAGCAGGCGAGCCTCATAGTTGTCCTCCTTCAAGATGTCGTAACTCGTCATGTTCAAGGCAAATCGGGCTGTGCCCTCCTTTTGGCGGCGCAGCGTTTTTCATTCCGAAGAAATACAAGCGGGCGTACAAGGCGAACCTTATACGTTCTTGTATTTCAAGTATATGAATCAGCCCGGGATATATCCCAACCTGTCCTAAAAAAAGAAACCGTCCTCGAATGGACGGTTACGGTGATGCGCAAGTTTACCGTCGTCGTTAACGGACGTCCATGCTGTCGATGAGCACGGAATCGACATCGGCCGATGACTGGTCTTTTTTGAACATGCTTTGAATCTTGTCGAACACCTGAGGAGCGGAATCGATGACACGCTCCATGAGATGCGTCTGATTGTCGAGCGGCACGATGCGCACGCCGTGCGTGCCCACCACCAGAAATGCGATCGGCGTAATGGAGACGCCGCCGCCGCTGCCGCCGCCGAACGGCAGCTGAACGGATGCGTTGTGCGCGTCCGAGCCGTTCTTGCTCTGATCGTCCATGCGGATATCGCTGCCGCCCGCCACGAACCCGAAGCCAACTTTGGAGATCGGCATAATGACGCTGCCGTCCGGAGTTTGGACCGGATCGCCGACGATGGTGTTGACATCCACCATTTCCTTGATGTTTTCCATAGCCGTTTGCATCAGGCCTTGAATCGGATGGTCTGTCATCAAATAAAGTCCTCCTCAAATCAAAATCAGTCAAATACTGCGCCTTGCCGTTTCTAGCGTTCCCCCGTCCGGAGGGCATTATGTAATCAGCCGCGAAGCAAAATCCGCTGCCAGCCGATGATGCCTCTCGGCACCCCTTTGGCCGCGTGCTTCATTTTCACGGCCAGCATAATGCCCGCGAAGATGGCATAACCGAAGGATACTTTGGCCGTAAACTGGCCTTCCGTGGAGAAGTACGTTTGCTGGTACACCGGCTGCACCGACATCACCGGATCGGTCTGGAGGCGAATCAGCTGCGACAACACGCCGATGGCGGTCGTCTTCGCCGACCAAGCCATGCCGGTCAACATAGCCGTCCACATGGCGTCGCCAGTACCGACGGCACTCGTCCATTTCCATTCGGTCACCCGGACATGATTCAGCGTTCTGCGGACCCATCCGAGCAGGTCATCCGTATGCTGAAGCAGCGCATGTGCCCAATTGATCGATTTGAGGATGCTGCTCGTATTGACGTTGCTCTTCTTGACGCTGGAATCGCTGCCCCCGATGTTCTCGGCCGTCAACTCCCGCTTCAGCTCCATGCCTAAGCCATGGACCTTCATCTCGGGCAGCTGCCAATGATAATGGACGATGCCGAACAAAGCCCGAATGCGCAGTTCGGCGTCGTCATCTTCACCGAGCCGCTTGATACGGCCGCGGATCACAACAGGCGACAAGGCAATGGCCAGCAATAGCAAAAAAATGAGACCTGCCGCGATCATCCATCCGAACGGGTAGCCAAGCATGGCGTATCCCCTCATTTCCCTGAGTTGGTCGGATATAGTATGACCTTGCGAGCAAATCTCATTCGATTAATTTCATGCGTTGTTATTCGTTCTCCGGGACCGGAATGCGTTCCGGTTTCGGTTCTGTTTCCAGCTTTTCGAGCAAGGTTTCCAGTTCTTCGCGATCTGCTTCCTCGTCCGTCTCCGCTTCCGCCTTAAACTTGTCTTGCCGCTCTCCGCCAAGCTCGGAGTCGAGATCGGCGAACGACATTTCCTCGATGGTCATTTGGCGGCCTTCCAGACGTTCGAAGAGCAGCTGGGTTTGATCCTCCAAATCGTCATCCACAAGCGAAGACGGTTCCGGCAGCGCTTCAAGGCTCGCTAATCCGAAATAATCCAGGAATGACTTGGTCGTACCGTATAGAATCGGACGCCCGATCTGTTCGGCACGGCCGACCTCCTCGATCAAATCCTTGCTGACCAGCGACTGGAGCGCACGGTCGCATTTGACGCCGCGGATCTCCTCGATCTCGACGCGCGTAATCGGCTGCCGGTAGGCAACGATCGATAATGTCTCAAGCGCTGCTTGCGACAGGCTCGAGCGCGTCGGCGAATAGGCCATCCGTTCGAAATACACCGTATGGTCCGGATTCGTCGTCAACCGGTAAGCGCCGGCGACGAGCGACATCTGAATGCCGCGCTTCTTCGCTTTCAGATCCTTCATTAGATCCTTGGCCATATCCGCCGCCACCGCCGCATCCATCTGAAGGATATCCGACAGCTGCCTCGCCGTCAGTCCCTCGTCCCCTGCCATGAACAGCAGTCCCTCAATAATCGACTTCAGCTTCGAATAATCCGCCATCGGTCGTCTCCCCCCTCCAATGCACGACGATATCGTCAAACAAGCTGTGCTGAAAACAACGAATATGTTTCATCTTCATCAGCTCGAGCAGCGCCAGGAAGGTGACCACAATTTCATGCCTGCTCATATCGTCGCGGATCAGCTTCGAGAAGCGAACGGTTTCGAATTCCCGTAGCACGTCGATGATATCGCGGATCCGGTCCTTAACCGAAATTTCATCCCGGTGGATGGTCGCGATCACGTTGCGCCGCGTTGCTTTGCGGAGTGCTTTCTGGAAAGCCGCGATAAGGTCGTTGACGCTGAGTCCCTTGACGGGATTGTCCGGCACGGCCTTCATGAACGGCGACATATCCTCCGGTTCCTTCGTATACACGAGGCTCCGCTCGAATTCCTGCTCTCGAAGCTGTTCGGCAATCTGTTTGTATTTCCGGTATTCCACGAGCTTCGCGATCAGTTCGTCGCGCGGGTCGAGCCCGTCGTCCGGCCATTCCTCGTAATCATCCTCGATGATCGGCGGTTTCGGAAGCAGCTGCTTGCTCTTCATCGACAGCAGCGTTGCCGCCATGACGAGAAACTCGCTCGTGACCTCAAGCTCCAGCTCCTGCATCGCATTCAAATAATCCATATATTGATCCGTAATCTCGCTGACGGAAATCTCGTGAATGTCGATTTCGGCCTTATCGATGAGATGAAGGAGCAGATCGAGCGGTCCTTCGAACGATTCCAATTTATACGTCACCGCCATGGTGCAGGCCCACTCCCAGAAAAGTAATAATGTGCTGTTTCGTGCCGAAGCCAGCCGCTATATAAGCCGCTTAGCCTTGAAGCACTTTCGTCAAATTCGCCATCTCGATTGCCGTAACCGCAGCTTCCCAGCCTTTGTTGCCGGCTTTCGTGCCTGCGCGTTCAATTGCCTGCTCGATGGAATCGACAGTCAGCACGCCGAATACGGTCGGTACGCCGGTCTTCAGTCCGACGGAAGCAACGCCTTTGGCCGCTTCGTTGCAGACGTAGTCAAAATGCGGCGTGGACCCTCTGATGACGGCGCCAAGGGTGATCACGGCGTCGTATTTGCCGCTCTCGGCCATTTTCTGTGCGATCAGCGGAATTTCGAACGCGCCCGGCACCCAAGCGATATCCACTTCTTCGTCATTCGCGCCGTGACGCTTGAACGCGTCAAGCGCGCCGCCAAGCAGCTTGCTGGAAATAAACTCATTGAAACGTCCGACGACGACGCCATATTTTAAACCCTCGGAAATTAAATGTCCTTCGAATACGTTCGGCATTGTTCTGTCATCCTCTCTGATTGTACCTGCCTTTTGCAGGAATTTATAGGTTGGTTTGAATATCGTCAAATTTGAGCAGATGGCCCAATTTGTCCTTCTTGGTATGCAGATACTGATCATTATCCGCGTTTGCGGTCATTTGGATCGGTACGCGTTCCACGACCTCGAGTCCATAGCCTTCCAAACCGCGGATCTTGCGTGGATTGTTCGTCATCAGCTTCATTTGACGTACGCCGAGATCTTTCAAGATTTGGGCGCCGATGCCGTAATTGCGCAAATCCGGGGCAAAACCCAGTTTAATATTCGCGTCCACGGTATCCAATCCCTGCTCCTGCAGCTGGTAGGCCTTCAATTTGTTGATCAGGCCGATGCCGCGACCTTCCTGGCGCATGTAGAGCAGCACGCCGTTGCCGGCTTCGTCGATTTGGCGCAGCGCCGCCTCGAGCTGCGGTCCGCAGTCGCAGCGGTGACTATGAAATACATCGCCTGTCAGACATTCGGAATGCACGCGCACCAGCGTCGGCTTGGTAGGATCGATCTCGCCTTTGACGAGCGCGACATGCTCCTTGTTATCCACTTCGTTGGTATAGGCTACCGCTTTGAACACGCCGAATTCCGTCGGCATCTTCACTTCGACGACCCGCTCCACGAGATTCTCTTTCTCGTTGCGGTAATGAATGAGCGCTTGAATGGAAATGAGCTTCAGATCATGCTTCGCCTTGAACTCGATCAGATCCGGCAAACGGGCCATGGAGCCGTCTTCCTTGATGACTTCGCAAATAACGCCAGCAGGCTCGGATCCGCACATGCGAGCCAGATCGATCGCCGCCTCGGTGTGTCCCGCGCGTTGCAGGACGCCGCCTTTCTTGCCGATCAACGGAAAAATATGGCCCGGACGGCGGAAGTCGTCCGCCTTCGTGTTCGAATTGATCAGGGCTTGAACCGTCTGAGACCGCTCATAAGCCGAGATCCCCGTCGACGTTGAGATATGATCGACCGATACGGTGAACGCCGTGCCGTGATAATCGGTATTGCGCTGCACCATCGGTGGCAAATCAAGCTCTTCCGCGCGTTCCGGCGTTATCGGCACGCAGACGAGGCCGCGCGCCTCGGTAATCATGAAATTGATAATTTCCGGCGTCGCCTTGCTCGCCAAGGCGATCAAATCGCCTTCGTTCTCGCGGTCCTCATCGTCTACGACGATGATGGCTTTGCCGCGAATCAGATCGTCCAAGGCTTCTTCAATGGAATTGAACACGGGCTGATCGTCCGACAATTTCCTTGCACCTAGTTGGTTACTCATCGCTATCCGCTCCTTTTGTAGGCCGACTGTCTGCCTATTTCTCTGTTAGAAAAAACCATTCTCCGCTAGAAACGCGGCGGTCAGTCTGCTCCCGCTCTCCGGCTTGCCGGTCTGTTTCTCATCCAAGCCGTCTGCTTGCTTGTAATGAAGCAAGTGATCGACGTATTTGCCGAGCACGTCACATTCGATGTTGATGACGCTGCCGGCATCCTTGAACTGCAGCGCGGTTTCCTTCAGCGTGTGCGGAATGATGGATACGGTGAATCCGTCTCTGCCCGCTTCCGAGACGGTCAAGCTGATTCCGTCGAGCGTCACGGAGCCTTGCGAAATGACATATCGCATCAGACTCGCGTCGTGCGGCCGAATCACGAACACGATCGCATTCGCGTCGCTGCGCCGGGACACGATCTCTCCGGTGCCGTCGGCATGGCCCTGCACGATATGGCCACCGAAGCGCCCTCCCGCCTGCATGGCCCGCTCCAGGTTAAGCGGCTCGCCTGGACGAATGTCTTTCAAGTTCGTATGGCGATACGTCTGCGGCATGACATCGACTGTAAAGGAACGGCCGTCATAAGCCGTTACCGTCAAGCAGACGCCGTTTACCGAGATGCTGTCGCCGATTGCGACGCCTTCCAGAACGCGCTGCGCTCCGATCGCGAGCAGCATCGCTTCGCCTTGCTTATAAGTCCGCTTTAGCGTCCCGATTTCTTCGATAAGGCCTGTAAACATGACAGGTTCCTCCTTCCCTCCCGATTTCCGAACGAGTACCCCTAAGTGTTCCGATCAGCTCATGCTCCGCTCGTGCGGTCGCCAGCCGTTTGTTCGGGATACCCGCTCATGAAGAGGTCGCCGCCGATTCGCTCGACCTGCACGTCCCGAAACAGAATCGCATGCGCCATCTTCTCGAAGCCTTCGAATTGGAAAACGCCGGGCGCCGCTTGACCGCCGATCACTTTGGGAGCGATGAACAGCAGCACCTTGTCGATCAAGCCGAGCTCGAGCATCGCCCCATTCAGCTTGCCTCCGCCTTCCAGCAGGATGGAGCCGATCTCGCGCTCGCCAAGCTTCCGCATCGCGATGTTCAGATCGACTCTGCTGTCCGAGCCGCAATCGATGACTTCCGCCCCCGCGGCTTCCAGCGCTGCGCGCTTGCCGGGATCGGCGCCTTCGACCGTCAGCACAATGACGGGTGCAGAACGTTCTTGGAGCATGCGAGCCTCAGCAGGTAGCCTAAGCTTCGAATCGACGACGATTCGAGTGGGATGAACGGCGGGCACGGACAGCCGCGTCGTCAGCTCCGGATCATCGATCAGCGCCGTCTCGACGCCGACCATAATGCCCATATGGCGATGGCGGAGCGTATGCACCATTTCCCTCGCCTGCGGTCCGCTGACGTAACGGCTGTCGCCGGTCTTTGCCGCCAGCTTGCCATCCAACGTCATCGCGGATTTCATCGTAACGAACGGAAGCCGCGTGACGATGAACTTGTTGAACATTTCGTTCATGAGCTGCGACTCCTGCCCCAGCAAGCCGACCTCGACGTCGATGCCTGCCTCGCGAAGTCTTGCGATTCCTCTCCCGGCTACCTGCGGATTAGGATCCTCGCAGGCGACGACGACTCTCGCGACCTTCGCCTCGATGAGACGTTCGCAGCAGGGCGGCGTACGTCCGTGATGGCTGCAAGGCTCCAGCGTGACATAGGCTGTCGCGCCTTCCGCCTCGCCGCCGGCCATCCGCAGCGCATGAACCTCCGCATGGCCTTCGCCGCGGCGCAAGTGCGCCCCGAGTCCGACGATGCGGCCGTCCTTTACGATAACGCAGCCGACAACAGGATTGATATCCGTTTGCCCTTTCGCTTTGGACGCCATATCGAGCGCCAGCCGCATATACGTCTCGTCATTCAAAACATCGTTCGTCGACAAAATAAAAATCACCCCTCGGCTGAATCATGCCAACGGGGTGATTGGAGTTGCACAGGTTAAAGGACGCGCTCGAAGACACATTCAAACAAACTCAGTAACCATGTGAAAAAAAGAACAAGGTTATCGAGAAATGATAAAATGGCATTCACGCGTCCTTTCCTTCTCCCATCCAGACTATACTGTCGGTCCCGGATTCTCACCAGGTCCACCGTCAAGCAGCCATACCGTCCCGAAGGAGTCGTACGCTTGCGAGCCGGGTCACGGACTGACAAAGGCTGCCGCCGGATAAAGCTTAGCGGACTGAATGCCTTTGATCACCGCCGGTTGGGAATTTCACCCTACCCCGAAGGAAAGTCGCAAATACATTTGTTTGTGGAAATGTTACCACTCCACTATGGAAATTGCAACTTGTTTTGTTGGAATAATGTCGAACACGCGGTTAAAGCGCGTTCATTTACGCAAAAAACCGCAGCAGGCGGAATAAGCTCCACCTGCTGCGGTTCGCGGGTTTTATACTTCGACGATTTCCACTTTTTCCATTTTGTCGCGGCCTTGGAATGCATCGACATGCTCCATGCCTTGCGCGACTTTGCCGAATACCGTGTGCTGGCCGTCAAGATGCGGCTGCGGCTGGTACACGATGTAGAATTGGCTTCCGCCCGTGTTGCGGCCGGCATGAGCCATCGCGAGCGCGCCGCGCTCGTGTTTGTTCGGGTTGATTTCGCAGTTGATCGTATAGCCTGGGCCGCCTGTGCCTGTACCGTTCGGGCATCCGCCTTGCGCTACGAAGCCAGGAATGACGCGGT
Organism: Paenibacillus sp. J31P316; assembly: GCF_056269105.1. Taxonomy (NCBI): domain Bacteria; kingdom Bacillati; phylum Bacillota; class Bacilli; order Caryophanales; family Paenibacillaceae; genus Paenibacillus; species Paenibacillus sp. J31P316. The sequence continues at coordinate 985,735 of NZ_JBWDNI010000002.1, forward strand.
GAAACGACAGACCGTTGTAGAAGCCCTCGTTAACCAGCTTCTCGAAATTCGCAACCGTGTTCGGCGCGTCGTTTTCAAACAGATCGATCAATACCTCGGATCCGTTTGCCATCGTGATTTTTGCTTGTTTTGCCATTGATAAATTGCCTCCTGTCGAATCGGTTATTTAACTGCGGACGTCTGAAGACGCGCTGGAATAACGTCGTTGCCGATGATATCGTCAAGCGATTCCCGCTTAACGGCAACGTCTGCGGCACCGTCTTTTACGAAGACGACCGCCGGGCGGCGGATACGATTGTAATTGCTCGCCATGGCATAATTGTACGCGCCCGTGCAGAAGACAGCAAGCAGGTCGCCGCTATTCGCCTTCGGAAGCTCCAAATCGATGATCAGCTTATCGCCGCTTTCGCAGCATTTGCCCGCTACGGTTACGGTTTCTTCAAGAGCGTCGTTGGCACGATTCGCCAGCACGGCCTCGTATTTGGATTCGTACAGCGCAGGACGCGGATTGTCCGTCATGCCGCCGTCGACTGCGATATATTTACGCACGCCGGGAATATCTTTGCTTGTCCCAACCGTGTACAGCGTCGTTCCTGCATCGCCGACCATGCTGCGGCCGGGCTCAACCCAGATTTCAGGCAGCGGATAGTTCGCCGCGGAGAAGTTGGATTTGATCGAATCCGTGATGGCTTTCACATATTGCGAGATCGGAAGCGGCGTGTCGCCTTCCACGTAACGGATGCCGAAGCCTCCGCCGAGGTTGATGACGCGGAACGTCACGTCCAGCTCGTTCTTCACTTGAACGGCGAAGCCGGCTACCTTGTCGACTGCCATCGCGAAGCCTTCGACTTCAAAGATTTGCGAGCCGATGTGCGAGTGAACGCCGAGCAGCTCCAGGTTCGATTGCGCGACCGCTTCTTGAATCGCCTTGTACGCCGTGCCGTTGCCAAGGTCAAAGCCGAACTTGGAGTCCGTTTGACCCGTGGAGATATAGTCATGCGTATGCGCTTCTACCCCTGGCGTGATGCGCAGAAGGACGTTGACGCGCTTGCCTTTGTCGGCAGCGAGTGCGTTCAGCAGGTACATCTCGTTGAAATTGTCCACGACGAAGCAGCCGATGTTCGCGTCGAGCGCCATGTTGATTTCGTCCGGCGTCTTGTTGTTGCCGTGGAAATGGATGCGCGCAACCGGGAAGCCGGCTTTCAGCGCCGTGTACAGCTCGCCGTCGGATACGACGTCAAGCGACAGGTTTTCTTGCTCTGCAATGGAGCACATCGCCATTACGCTGAACGCTTTGCTCGCGTATGCGACTTGGAATTTCAATCCCGACGCGCGGAACGATTCCACGTATTCGCGGGCTCTCTGACGCACGAGTCCTTCATCTACGATGTATAGGGGCGTACCGAATTGTTTCGCCAATTCCGTCGTATCGCACCCGCCGATTTCCAAATGCCCTTGCGCATTGATTTTGCTGGTCCCATGTAAGTACATTCGTTTCCCCTCCGCTTTCTCCAAAAAAATTACCCAAAAGTGTTATTTGCACCATTTACACCAGTATAGCGCATTCGGTCCCCCGCCGAAATGGATAATTTCACATTTCATTTGCATTTCTTTCTGAAGAGCTACCCAGATTCCCCGCCGTTAGGCATTCTGTCCCGCTGCTTCGGCTTCAGATAGTTCGGGCGCTTGCGATTTTGCAGCACCGGCACTCTCAGCAGAATACCGAGCATGCCCTTGGCGTCGAATGGAATAAATGGCCACATGTACGGTCGGTTGAACGAGCGTTCCATGCACAGCATGATGAAAAATACTGTTGTAGCGACCACGAAGCCTTCGACCTTAAACGAGGCGACGGCGACGATCAGCACAAGCCGGATAATCCGATTGGCGAGGCCTAGTTCATAGCTCGGCGTGGCGAACATGCCGATAGCCGCAACCGCCATGTACAGCACGACCTCGTTGACGAACAGCCCCGTCTTGACGGCAATATCGCCGATCAAGATCGCGGCGATCAACGACATGGCGGTCGCGAGCGGCGTAGGCGTATGAATGGCGGCCATCCGCAGCAGATCGACCCCGATCTCGGCGAGCAGGAACTGCGCGACCATCGGCAGGCGGCCGGCTTTCTGCACGCCGATGAAGTCGAGTGCCGGCGGCTTCAGCTCCGGCTTCAGCGTGAACAGAAACCAAAGCGGCAGCAGGAAGAGCGAAGCGGCGATGCCGATGAACCTCACCCAGCGCAGGTACGTGCCGATGAACGGCGTTTGGCGATTCTCTTCCGCATGCTGAAGCAAGTCGAAATAGGTCGTCGGCATAATCATGACGCTCGGCGCCGTATCCACGAAGACGGCGACGTTGCCTTCCATGAGATGGACGGCGACGGTGTCCGGTCGCTCGGAATAGCGGACGAGCGGGAACGGGTTCCAGCCCCGATTCACGGTAGCTTCCTCCAACTGCTTGTCCGCCAGCGGCAGGCCGTCGATTTTGACCTGCTTGATTTTGTCGCGGATCGACTCCAGCATTTCTTTGTCGACGATATCGTCGATATAGGCGATGCAAATGTCCGTCTGCGTACGTTCGCCGACCCGGAGGATCTCGTAGCGGAGCTGCTTGTCTCTGAGACGACGACGTACGAGCGTCACGTTGGTCAGCATCGTCTCGACGAATCCGTCGCGCGCGCCGCGCACGACCCGCTCCAGCGATGGCTCCTCCGGATTGCGGCCCGGGAAAGCCTTCGCGTCGATCAGCAGCACTTTCGTATCGCCTTCCACGAACATGGCCGTGCCGCCGGACAACACGTTGGTCATCATGTTATCCCAGTCCGACTCTTCGACGACTTGGATCGCAGGCACGTAGAGCCGGAAGAAGTCGTGGAAGGAGGTCGTTCTATATTCCTCTGCTTGCAAGTAGGTGAGTCGCTTGAGGATTTCGGTCAGAATAGTATCCTTGGCGAAGCCATTGAAGAAGAAGAATGCCACGCGGCGATCGCCGAACGTCATCTCCCGAAGGACGATGTCGAAGGTTGTCTTGTAACCGATCTCCTCCTCCAGCTTGCGCTTGAATTCTTCGAGCGATTCCGGAATCGGGACGGTTTTCTTCTCCTCACTCATAGGTTTGCGATGAACGATGATGGGCTCGGCCGCGAGATCGCTGTCCTCCGCAGCCAACTGCGGCTCCTCCTGTTCGGAATTGACGTTCTCCGGATCCGTATCGACCGAGAAGCCGTGCTCGTCTTCGTGCCAGAACACGTGAACCGGCTTCTTGAATTCCGTCGTTCCTTGCTCTTTCTCGCCATTCTCGCTGTCGCGCATCTTCAAACCCTCTCTCTTTTGTCAAATTCCGCTGCCGTCAGGGGTCCATATATTGAAAAACAAGCCAGTCGAATAAGGAGCCCGTTACTTTTCCGAGCACCATGGCGTACACCAGGCTGACGAGATAACGGCTGAGCCTTACGCGTTTGGCCAGAATCGGAAGCACATTCATGACCTCCGTCAATGCCGCTCCAAGCATGCCCACGAATATACCGTCGAAGGTTCCGATGGTGACCATGGAGGCGATATGGGGCAGCCACAGCCGCCATTCCAGAAAATCGGCCAGCGACCAGAAGACCGCGCCGCTCACGACGGCGGTCTCGAACCAAATCGATTTGCGGTAAGCGAATCCCAGCTGCGCCAGCCTCGGGATGATGTCGAGCACGATCAGCAAGGCCGCAAGCGCGCTGCCGACGCCCAGTCCCCCGGCGAAGCCAAGCAGCGCCACGAATAGAGAACCGCAGGCGCTAACCATCGTCTATCCCTGCTTCAGGCTGCTTCCGCTGCTTTTGCCGCGGATGCGCTTCCTCGCCCGGCTCGTTCTTCTTGCGCATCTCATCGGCGATGACGTAGGAGTTGACGCTTTCCTCGTACATATACAGCTCCACTTCAAGCGGGTTCGGCTCTTCGTTGAACCGTTTGCGGAACAAATGGTTGAAAAACACGAGCATGCCGATGCCGATCCCGATGGAATAGGGAATTTGGAACCATAGGGGATGCTCCGTCTTCTTGCCCGTGACGAGCTCCGTGATCCGTTCATGCACATCCTTCATACTGACGTCCGTATGGAAATTCATGATGGCCAGCCCTGATCCGAAGAACAGCAGCAGCCAGGTTACGAACAGGACGGGCTTGAGCGGCTCGCGGGGCGCGTCCGCAACGATGACGAGCACCTGCGGGTCGCCGTAGGCGTCAACGACGGCTCCCGGCGCTTCCTCGCGGATCAATCGAACGATCTGCAGCAAGTCGATGACGACGCGGTTGCCGTCCTTCAGCGTATGGCGGTGCAGCACCAGCGACTCCAGCTTGGTTTCGAGCGCCGGATCGCTGGCGAATAAGCGTGCCGCCTGGCCAAGCGTTACGATACCTTCGGGCCGGATGCCGATCCGCCTGCGAAGACGCAGGTATACGTTCGGCGTCGTGTCGGGATTCATCCTCCTCCTCCACCTCCTATTCGTCATGATCTCCCTGTTAGTATGAGAAAAGGAGCGGAAGGATAATCAGGGCAACGCAGCCAAAGATAAAATAACCGAGTGCCATCCATGGAAACGGCGATGGATTGGCGGCAAACCTTCCTTTGTCAGCATGACAAAAAAGCCGACTGCCCCTGCCGGGCAATCAGCTTTTCGTTCGCCGCCGTTCATTGCGCGATCTGGTCGCGAATGAGCTGCAATATTTTTTTCTCCAGCCGCGATACCTGCACCTGGGAGATGCCGAGCCGGGCGGCAACCTCCGACTGCGTCTGATCCCGGTAGTACCGGAGGAAGACGATCAGCCGCTCGCGCTCCGACAGCCCGCCGATTGCTTCGTTCAGCGCCAGCTTGTCGAACCAGCGTTCCTGCGAATCGTCGGCGATCTGATCCATCAGCGTGATCGGGTCGCCGTCGTTCTCGAAGACCGTCTCGTGGATCGAGGTCGGCGGCTTGTTCGCTTCCTGCGCGAAGACGACATCCTCCGGCGTAATGCCGAGGTGTTCGGCAACCTCCTTGATCGTCGGCAGGCGTCCCAGCACCTTCGAGAGCTCGTCCTTCGACTTACGCACCTTGTTGGCCGTTTCCTTCAGGGAACGGCTCACCTTCAGCGTGCCGTCGTCGCGGAGGAAGCGCTGGATTTCGCCGATGATCATCGGCACCGCATAGGTGGAGAACTTGACCTCGTAGGACAGATCGAACTTATCGACCGACTTCAGCAAGCCGATACAGCCGATTTGGAACAAATCCTCCGGCTCGTAGCCGCGTCCCATGAACCGCTGCACGACGGACCAAACAAGCCGAATATTGCACTGTACCAGCGTGTCGCGCGCCAGCGTGTCTCCGGCCTGGCTGAGCGCAATGAGCCGCTTCACCTCGGAATCATCCAAATAAGGCTGCGCCGTTTGTTTCATATGAACATCCATGCGGTCCAACCCCTATGCGCCTAATTGAAGAGCGCTTTTTTCGATTCGATGCGCTTCGTCATTGCGATGGCAGTTCCGTTGCCGGGTTCGCTCGACACGTCGAAACCATCCATGAAGTTTTCCATGATCGTAAAACCCATGCCCGAGCGTTCCATCTCCGGCTTGGAGGTATAGAGCGGTTGGCGGGCCAGCTCGAGATCCTCGATGCCGCGCCCCTTGTCCTTCACGATCAGCCGGACGACATCGCCCTCAATGAGACCTTCGATCGTAACCATGCCGCCGGGATCGCCGTCGTAGCCGTGAATAATCGCGTTGGTGACCGCCTCGGACACCGCCGTCTTCAGGTCGTTCAGCTCCTCAAGCGTCGGGTCCAGCTGGGAGACGAACGCCGCCACGGTGACGCGGGCAAACGCCTCGTTCTCCGACCGGGCGGAGAAGGTAAGTGTCATCTCATTTCTCGCGTTCATGAAACGACCTCCAAACTTGTGAGCGCAAGCCGCTCGTTATCGTGAATCGGCAATATTTTGAATAAACCCGACAGCTCGAACAGCCGGTAGACGCCTTGGTTCACGTCGCAGACGACCATCTTGCCGCCTCTGGCCTTGAGCTGCTTATAGCGGCCGAGAATGACGCCGAGACCGGAGCTGTCCATGAACAGCAGCTCCTTCAGGCTGAGAATGATATGGTCGCTATTGCCGCGAAGAATCGCTTCCTCCATCTTGAACCGGACGACATCGGCAGTGTGGTGATCCAGCTCGCCGCGCAGCCTGACGATAAGCACGTTACGGTAATGTTCCAATTCAACCTGCAAGCTCATCCTCTTGTCCACTCCTAACGTCTAATTTGCGGAGCACGAGCCATCCCGAACCCGCCTTCGGCATTCGGCGATCGCTTTCGTGTTGTAGGAGGATTCTACGCTTCGCCCGTCGTTTCCTGCCCCCCGACAAAACTAGAAGCAGAGCGCTACAAGCAGACAAATTGCGCGCTGCGGGACGCGATTCCCGCCGCACGATGACCGATGAATCAGCCGAACAGGCTGCCCATGGAACGCTTGAACAGCGTCCACCAGCCCGCGCGGTCCACGGAGGCCGGCGCGTCGACGGCGAATTCCGTCAGCACCTGATCGCCTTGGAACACGATCAGCTTCCCGATCGGCGCATTAATCTTAACCGGCGCCTTCAGCGGATTGATGCGCAGCTCGTAGCGGATATCCTTGACGGAGCTGCCTTTCTTCAGCAGCACGCTGTAGGAATGCTTTGCCGTCAGGGGCAGCTCCGGCAGCATGCCTTTCTCGATCTTGACGCTGCCCATCGCTTCGCCCTTCTTGAATATGGTGTGGTTCATATATTGGGCGAACGAGTAATCCAACATTTGGGATACCTCGGCGTTACGCGTCTTCGTGTTCGGCTCGCCCATGACGACGGCAATCACGCGCAAATTGTCCCGGTGCGCCGTCGCTGTAAGGCAGAATTTCGCCTCGTTGGTAAAGCCGGTCTTCAGACCGTCCGCGCCCGTATAGAACCGGACCAGCTTGTTCGTATTCACGAGCCAGAACGGCTTCTCGCTCGACTTGCGCAGGTAATCTTGATACGCGCCCGTGTATTTCGTGATTTCGCTATGCTTCAACAGCTCTCTCGACATGACGGCAATGTCATGCGCGGATGTATAGTGCTCCGTCGCAGGAAGGCCGTTGCAGTTCATAAAATGAGTGTTCTTCAGACCCAGCTCGCCTGCGCGCTTATTCATCATGTCGACGAAGGCCGACTCCGTGCCGGCGATTTTCTCTGCCATGGCTACCGAGGCATCATTGCCCGAGGCCATCGCGATGCCCTTCAGCATCTCGTCGACCGTCATCTGCTCGCCCGGCTCCAGGAAGATCTGGGAACCGCCCATGGAAGCCGCATACTCGCTTGTCGGGACTTTATCCGTCATCTTAATGCGCCCTTGATCGAGTGCTTCCATGATGAGCAGCATCGTCATGACCTTCGTGATGCTGGCCGGCGGCAGCTTCGCATGGCTGTTCTTCTCGTAAATGATCGTTCCGCTGTCCGCGTCCATTAGAATAGACGACCGTGCGGACGGCGCCAAATCCGCCGCTGCCGCGCTTTGCGGAGCCGGCGATGCCGGTTTCTTCTCTTCGGCCCAGGCCGATACGGGTACAGAAAGTGCCACTATCATCGTCATGCCAACGACGACGAGATGTTTCCAGTTGTTTTTCATCGATGTTCTCCTCCTGAGTGATGCCCGCGGGCATAAGGTGAAACGGTTGCCGCCGTCCATAGGCGACGATTCGCGTTTCATTCCGAAAACCTTATCGAAATGTATAGGCGTGAAACTTATGCATTCTATAAGGTAAGCAAGGCCGCAAACCGGCTAAAATCTCATTCCTAGTGTGCACCTGAACGAGCTAAAATATTCCAGTCCAGGAAGCGAAAAATGAAAAGGAGCCGCCCTTAAGCCTACTGGCTTATCGGACAGCTCCTTCGTACTTCATGAGTACTTCATGAATTGCTCGGACTAGAAACGCTTCACACCCTGCTCCGTTACGATCGAGAGCAGCAACGGCGACGGCGAGACCGCCGCTTCGTCGATGGTATAGGCCTCCTGCACCCGCTTCAATACCGCTTGTACGGCAGCGCCTTGTTCCCTGACATGCAGCAAAGCAATCGTCTCGCCTTCGCGAACTTCCTCTCCGACTTTACGCTGCAGCGTAATGCCTACCGCGTAGTCGATGACGGAATCCTTCGTCTCGCGACCCGCTCCGAGCAGCATCGCCGCCAACCCCAGCTCCTCCGCTTGAATCGCGTGCACGTGGCCGCTATTCGGCGCCGGCACCTCCACGATATGCGGAGCACGAGGCAGCAAGCCCGGATCGTCCGCCACTTCCGGATTGCCTCCCTGCGCGGCTACGAACTGCTTGAACTTGGCCAGCGCCTCGCCGGAGCGAAGCTTCTCCCGCAGCATCGCTTCCGCTGCTTCCAGGCTGCCGGCTTGTCCGCCGAGCACGATCATATGGGAAGCAAGCGCGATGCACAGCGACGTCAGATCTTCCGGTCCGCGGTTGTGAAGCGTATCGATCGCCTCCCGCACCTCGAGGGCGTTGCCGATCGCGAAGCCGAGCGGCTGATCCATGTCGCTGATCAGCGCTGCCGTCCGCCGTCCGACCTGCGTGCCGATCTCGACCATGGCCATCGCCAGCTTCTCGGAATCGTCCAGCGTCTTCATGAACGCGCCGCTGCCGGTCTTCACGTCCAAGACGATGGCGTCCGCGCCGGCCGCAATCTTCTTGCTCATGACGGAGCTGGCGATGAGCGGAATCGATTCCACCGTAGCGGTAACGTCCCGCAGCGCGTACAGCTTCTTGTCGGCGGGCGCCATATCGCCGCTTTGGCCGATGATCGCGACGCCGATATCGTTGACCTGCGCGATGAATTTCTCGCGGGTCAGCTCCGTCCGGAAGCCCGCCATGGATTCCATTTTGTCGAGCGTCCCGCCGGTATGTCCGAGACCTCTGCCCGACATTTTAGCGACGGGCACGCCGCAGGCCGCGACGAGGGGACCGATGACGAGACTCGTCTTGTCGCCTACGCCTCCCGTGCTGTGTTTGTCCACTTTGATCCCTTGGATAGGCGACAGATCGACCTGATCGCCGGACTCGGCCATCGCCATCGTCAGAGCAGCCGTCTCGCCTGCATTCATGCCGCGAAAAAAAACAGCCATCGCCCAGGCGGACATTTGGTAGTCCGGAATATCCCCGCGGCTATAGCCTTGAATAAGAAACGACAGCTCTTCGTTCGTCAATGAACCGCCGTTTCGTTTTTTTTGAATGATGTCGACCGCTCGCAAATCTGTTGGCCTCCTCAGCGTTACCCCGGAAGCGCTGCCTCAATGTTACCCTTGAGCCGTGCCCGGATTCCGCATTTTCTCTCGCTGCGCTTTCACGATCAATTGGTCGAGCTTCTGACTGAGCTGAAGCACATCTCGATTGAGAAACGACTCCTGCCTGTTTGCGGCTGCGACGAGTTGACCGCGCAGACGCTCGAGTAAATGACAACTTTGCTTGTCCATGAAAAAAATTCCCCACTTTATGAAGGATGGTGTAATGATTATCACGGACATTATACGACGATGATTCAATAAAGAATGTCACAATGAGTCGACCCGATTATTACATTTATGTTACAGCCTACATCAAAGGAATCAGGCCCTGTACGAGTCCAAGGAACCGGGATTTGACGCGTTCTGTCGTTTCCATGACTTCATCATGGGACAACGGCTGGTCCAATATGCCCGATGCCATGTTGCTTATGCACGAAATACCAAGAACTTCCATGCCGGAATGATTCGCCGCAATCACCTCCGAGACCGTCGACATGCCGACAGCATCTGCTCCAAGGATGCGCATCATGCGGATTTCCGCTGGCGTTTCATAGGATGGTCCCAGTACGGCGATGTAGACGCCTTCCCGCAGCGAGAAGCCCTGTTCCTTCGCAATATTGGCGGCCACTTCACGCAAACGCCTGCTGTACGGCTGAGACATGTCCGGGAAACGGACGCCGAGCTCGATGTCGTTCGGACCGACGAGCGGATTGCGTCCCTGAAAATTGATGTGGTCGCTGATTAGCATCAGATCGCCAGGCTCGTACTCCGTATTCACGCCGCCCGCCGCGTTCGTAACGACCAGCTTGGATGCACCGATCGCTTTCATGACGCGGACGGGGAACGCCGTCAGATCTGGACCGTAGCCTTCATACATATGAAAACGTCCGCGCATGAGCACGACCGGCCGGCCGGACAGCGTGCCGATCAGCAATTCTCCGGCGTGGCCTTCCACCGTCGAGAGCGGAAAATGCGGGATGTCCGCATACGGAATCACGACAGCCTTCTCTATGTAATCCCCCAAAATACCTAAGCCCGAACCCATGATCAGGCCGACCTCCGGCTTCACTTCGATTTTCCCCAAAATATATTCCGCGGCCTCGCGGACTTGCGCAGCTTTCAATGCCATATCGAACATTCCTCCATTGTGGTCTGGTTGCGCGGGCACCGGTCTGCCTGCGCGATATTCTCTCTCCCGTACTACTACCGTACTGTTGCCGTGCTGCTTCCGTACGATTACCTTGCTGCTGCTGAGCTTCTAATGAAGCTCGTTTAAGAAGGACGTCCCGTTAGCCGGATGCTTCACGCCGAAATTATCCGCGATCGTAGCGGCAACGTCGGCAAACGTCGCGCGTATGCCCAACGAGCCAGTCTTCGCGAGACCCGGACCGTATACCAGAAGCGGCACGTATTCACGCGTGTGGTCGGTTCCCGCGTAGGTCGGATCATTGCCATGATCGGCCGTTACGATGAGCAGATCTTGATCTCCAAGCCGCTGTACCAGCTCCGGCACCGCACGGTCGAACTCTTCCAGCGCACCGGCATAACCTTGGGGATCGCGGCGATGGCCGAACAAGGAATCGAAATCGACCAAGTTCGTAAAGAGCAGACCCCGGAACGGTTTGTCCAGCGCCTCCAGCGTCTTGACGATGCCGTCCGCATTGCTTTTCGTCGGCGTCGCCTCCGTGATGCCTTCCCCGCAAAAAATATCGTTGATCTTGCCGACCGCGATGACGTCGAAACCGCCGTCTTCCAGCGCGTTCAGCACGGTCGGCTCCGGCGGCTTAACGGCGTAATCATGCCGATTCGAGGTCCGCTTGAAGGATCCCGGCTTGCCGACGAAAGGACGCGCGATGACTCGGCCGACGGCATACCGTTCGTCCATGGTCAGCTCGCGCGCGATTTCGCAGGCACGGTACAGCTCGTCCAGCGGGATCAGATCTTCGTTAGCCGCGATTTGAAAGACGCTGTCGGCGGAAGTATATACGATCCATTTGCCCGTCTTAAGCTGCTCTTCGCCCAGCTCGTCCATTATGTCCGTGCCGCTGGCCGATTTATTGCCGAGCACGCCCCGGCCTGTCCGTTCCTCGAACGCCTGAATCAGCTCAGACGGAAAACCGTCCGTGAAGGTTTGGAACGGGACGGTGATTTTGAGGCCGGCGATTTCCCAGTGCCCGGTCATCGTATCTTTGCCCGAGGATACCTCGGCCATTTTACCATAATAGGCTTCCGGTTCGCCCTCGGGTTTCCAACTGCCCAGCTGCTCGATCCGGTCCAGTCCCCATTTTCTCATATTCGGCAGGCTCATCGCGGGAACTTCGCGCAGAATATGTCCCAGCGTATGGGAATCCGCATCTCCGAACGCCGGTGCATCCGGCAGCTCGCCGATGCCGACGCTGTCGAGCACGATCACTGCAATGCGTTCAAATCGCATATCGCTTCACTCCGTTTCCTTATCATGTTGCCATTCATTCAAATCTGCCGTTTGGCGCGCGGGTGGGCAAGATCGTACACGTCCTTGATACGCGTCTTCGTCTGCTGGACGTACAATTGGGTCGTCTGCAGACCGGCATGTCCCATCATTTCCTGGACGGAATGAAGATCTGCCCCATTCTGCAGCAAATGAGACGCGAATGCATGGCGGAGCGAGTGCGGGGCGAGATCGGATGCGATGCCCGCTTCCTGCGCATGCTTCTTGATGATCTTCCAGAAGCCTTGACGGGTCATCCGGCTGCCCTGCAGGTTCAGAAACAGCGCTTGAACGCCATCCTTCGCCAGCTCCGGCCTGACGTTCGTCAAATACGCCTTCAAAACTTCCGAAGCGGCTCCGCCGAGCGGTATGATCCGCTCCTTCGCTTTCGCGTCGATGCAGCGAATAAAGCCCAGCGCCAGCTGGACGTGTTCGAGATCCAATGAAATAAGTTCGGATACACGCATCCCTGTCGCATAGAGCAGCTCCAGCATCGCTAGGTCGCGCATGCCCGCCGGCGACGAGCGGTCCGGCGCGGCGAGAAGCCGCTCGACCTCCTCCAAGGTGAGCGCCTCCGGGACGCGCTTCTCCTGCTTCGGGGCTTCCAGATGATGCGCCGGATTGACGGACACGCTGCCACCGGCAAGCAAATAGTGAAAAAAGGCGCGCGCCGAAACCATTTGCCTGGAAATCGTCGCGGAAGACCGTCCCTGCTGCTTCAAGCGTAGAAAATAATAGGATAGATGATGCTTCTGAATATCTTGTACCCGCTGGACTCCTTCGTCCGTCAAATAGGCCAGCAGCTGCGTCAAATCCCGCTCGTACGATTGCAGCGTGAGCGGCGAACGCCTGCGGCCTTCCGTCTGCAGCGAGCCGATAAATGCTGTTACATGTTCGTTCATCACGCGTTCCTTTCCGGCTAATGCGGCCGCCGTTCAGCCTAACGAATGCTTACTTCCACGGCATGCCGCGTTATTCCTGCATCGGAGCGCCCTTCTTGGGTCACCCGCCTGCCGCCTTGCACGGCGTCCTCATTCGCCGTACCAATAAAACAACCGCAGCCGCTCGGCGATGCTGCCGTTCTCGCCCTGCTGCTGATCCGCCGCTTTAAACACTTTGAGCGCATGCCCTTGCGGCACGCGATACGGATCGTCTGGCGCGATCCAAACCGCCAGCAGCCTGCAGCCGCCGTACATCGAGACCGTGAAAAGGCTGAGCAGCAAGACGAACAAGAGCCGCCGCAGCCATCTGCGCACCGAGACCACCATACTTCAGCGTCCCCTTTCTCCGGGTAACGGACCGTCATCTGGCTTCTAACCGAATAGAGCCCAGGTTGTCCTTTACAACACCTTATGAGAGGGGAAATCGATTCATGCCTGCGTGCCGCCCGCACGCAATGCCGATGAACGAATGCCGCGGCCGCGCTTGCGCTAGTTCAGTTTATCAAACGAAACGCTATCCAGCATCTGCTCTACGCTGGCATACGGCAAACCGATTGCTTCGGCGACTTGGGGATGCGTCACCCGTCCTCGGTACGTATTTACGCCTTTGCGCAGCGGCTCGTTGCTCGAAACGGCACCGTTCAGCCCCTTGCCCGCAAGCTCGAGCGCATACGGCATCGTGACGTTCGTCAGCGCCAGCGTCGACGTACGCGGAACCGCACCGGGCATATTCGCCACGGCGTAATGAAGCACGCCGTGCTTCTCGTAAACCGGATCCTTATGCGTCGTAACGCGATCGATCGTCGCGATCGTCCCGCCTTGATCCACGGCCACGTCCACGATGACGGCACCCTTCTTCATCGTCTTGACCATGTCTTCCGTTACGAGATGCGGCGCGCGGGCTCCAGGTATTAATACGGCGCCGATAAGCAGATCTGCTTTCTTGACCGCGCTGGCGATATTATACGCGTTCGACATGAGCGTGCGAATCCGGCCGTTGAACACTTCGTCGATGTAGCGCATCCGCTCGGCGCTGCGCTCCAGAATGACGACGCTCGCGCCCATTCCGAGCGCGATCCGCGCGGCATTCGTCCCGACGATCCCTCCGCCGAGGATGATGACTTCCGCCGGAGGCACGCCCGGTACACCGCCGAGCAGAATGCCGCGTCCGCCGTAGAACGCCTCCAAAAACTGCGAGCCGACTTGCACGGCCATGCGTCCGGCAACCTCGCTCATCGGCGTGAGCAGCGGCAGGCTGCCGTTTGCCAGTTGGATCGTCTCGTAAGCGACGCCCGTAACCTTCTTCTCCACCAGTGCCTTCGTAAGATCAGGCGCTGCCGCCAAATGCAAATACGTGAACAGCAGCAGTCCTTCGCGGAAGTAACCGAATTCCTCTGGTAGCGGCTCCTTCACCTTCATAATCATATCCGCACGAGCCCATACCTCTCCGGCTTCGGGCAGGATCGCCGCCCCTTCGGCCGCATACGCCTCGTCCGTAAAGCTGCTTCCTTCCCCGGCGCCGCTTTGCACCACGACCTCGTGACCGGCCGATTTCAGCATCGCCGCTCCGGCGGGAGTCAGCGCGACCCGATACTCGCTGGCTTTGATTTCTTTCGGCACGCCAATGATCATATGCATCTCCCTCTCCTGTTCTTTACTTCATCATATACAGGCAGAGGACGGGTTGACAGTCCTCGCTGATACCTTTTCCTCGGCTGTCATAAAATATGTACCCTCTCAGGCTGACGCCCAAGCCCTTGTACATATGCCTCCATACACTGTAGGAACGGCTTCGCGATGTTTTACCCCTAGTTTGCTTATCGCCAAAGGAGGAACAGCATTGCCAAAGGTGGAGAAGCTGCTGCTCAGCTGCTCGACAGCCCGGTCGTCCACGCATACGACGAGGAAGCTGATCGGCTTTAAACGGCAGGATCACTATGAAAAATGCGTACGTCAACTCGAGAGCTTCGGCATCAAGCCGCTCAAGAGCATTCATCGGGGACGCGTCATCGCCTGTCATGTCGACAGCCGCCGGGGCGACAAGCTGCAGAAGCTGTCCAATCATCCCGACATCCGGTATGTCGAGCCCGATTATAAAGTGCACGCACACGGTTTCTTACCGGACGGCAGGACAAGAATGGGCTCAAGCTCAGGCTCAAGTGCAAGTTCTAGCTCAGGTTCGAGCTCGGAAAAGTCAAAAAGCCGCAAGTCTACCGCGCCGTATGTGAGCCGCAAGAAGCTTAGACTGCGAACGAATAAAGTCTACATCCATTCGGATTCCGGAAACAATCAGACCCAATTGCCATCGAACATTCCGTGGAACGTCAAACAAGTGCAGGCTTCGAAGTTGTGGCCAACGACACGGGGGAGCGCAGGCATAGGGATTATCGACACCGGCATCGGCAAGCATCCCGATCTGTACGTTACCGGCGGCATCAATACGATGGGCGGCTCCTCGTATGCCGATGACAACGGTCACGGGACCCATGTGGCCGGCATCGCTTCGGCGCTCGGCAAGAACGGCATGATTGCCGGCGTCGCTCCGCGCGCCAAGCTGTATGCCGTAAAGGCGCTGGACGCCAACGGCGCCGGCTACGTCTCCGATTTGATCAAAGGCATCGAATGGTGCATCAAGAAGAAAATCCCGGTCATCAATATGAGTCTCGGCCTTGCGGGCGAGACCAGCTCCGCCCTGAAGGAAGCCGTGCAGCGCGCACGGAAGAGCGGGATCATCGTCGTCGCTTCGGCCGGCAACGACGGCCCTTCGAACAATCAAGGCATCGATCAGCCTGCCCGTTATTCGGACTCCATCGCCGTGGCGGCGTCTACGCGAGGCGGCAAGATCGCCGACTACAGCAGCAGAGGCTCCGGCATCGACATCACGGCGCCGGGAAGCTACATCAAATCGACGCGGCCGGGCGGCGGCTATACGATGATGTCCGGCACCAGCATGTCGAGTCCGCACGTGGCCGGCGGAGCGGCGCTGCTGAAAACACTCCAGCCGAGTCTGACGCCCTATGCGATCAAGAAGCGGCTGCGGGCGACAGCCAAGAAGCTGTCTAGCTACGGGACTCGTTCGCAAGGGTACGGCATGGTCCAATTTTACACCGCTTCCGGCCTGACGAGCAATGGAAGCAGCGGTTCGGGCACAGGAGGGGACAACGAAGCCGTCGGAGTCGCCCGCGCAAGCCGCAAGGCCAATAAGAAGCTGAAGATAGCGTTAACCGCCAATTCGAAACGCCGGGGCAAGTCCCCGTCCGCTTCCAAGAAATAAGAGACAAAAAAACTCCCTTTTACAGCGGCGCCCAGTCATGTGACTGCGCACCCTGCGGAAGGGAGTTACTGTTGTTCCGGTTGGTCCGGTTTAGCGATATTGTTCTTCAGCCTGCAGTTCTTGCAAACACCTTGGAAATCCAGTCGATGATCGACGACCATAAAGCCGTATTCCTGCTCCAAGCGTTCTTCGAGCGGGCCGAGCCAATCTTCTAATATTTCGCTCATCGTGCCGCATTGCACGCAGATGAGGTGATGGTGATGATGTTTGTTGTTGTCTGTCCGCAGGTCGTACCGCGCAACCCCGTCCCCGAAGTTCATCTTCTCAACGACATGCAGCTCGCTCAAGAGCTCCAGCGTGCGATACACGGTTGCCAGCCCGATCTCGGGCGCTTTATCTTTCACCAGCATGAACACGTCTTCGGCGCTCAGATGGTCCTCTTCGTTCTCTAACAGCACGCGAACCGTAGCTTCCCGCTGCGGAGTAAGCTTGTACCCCTGCGACTGCAGCTGCTGCTTGATTTTATCAATCCGGGATTTCATGGCTTTCCCCCTCGCAACTCGACTTACCGCCGGAACCGGTTTGGTTTCAGCTATAATTATAGGTGCTATTATCGAGGAAAGTCAATTTTTTTTAGAATGATTCCAATCCGGGCGCAGCGCCGTCCACAAGCGGGGCGGCCCATCTCAGCAAGATCGGCGTTAAATACGACTCTACCAACGCTGCGGCAATCAATAGGACCAGCATGACGGCAGCCGTCGCCGTAAACGTCAACAACGGTCTCCCAAGCGATCCGAACCGGCCAAGGAACCGGCTTTTGACGACATGCGCGGCGAATGTAACGGCAGCTACGCTCGCGATCAGAAAAGCTGGCACGGCGATCAGATTGACGGGTGCCACGGAAGCCAAGGAGAACACCAGCCCTTTCCACGCGAATTCCCGCACCAGCATGCCGATCGCGAAGCCGACCAGCACCCCTTTCAAGAAATCAAGCGCCAGCACGAACGGCATGCCTACGACGGTCAGGCCCAGCACCCAGACAAGCAGCAGCCATTTGGCTTGAAACCAAGCCCGGTCCGCGAACGTATCGCTTCCCTGCTGCAGCGTACCGTTCTGAATATGCAAAATAAACTGCCGTACGTCGTCCGAGAGATCCTGCTGCTGTCCCAGCGTGAGCGCATTGATCATCAGCGCGCCGAACACGACGCCGACGACGAAGAGCACGAAAACAAACACGTATAGTGATAATTGATCCTTCGCGGACGATTGAAGCGCGGATGTTCGCATGGCACACTCCTCCAACACAGGTTGGTACAGTGTATGTCCAAGCTGCCCCCGCTATGACGCCGGAACGTCAAACGACGCTACCGGCGAGGTACGACCTTGCCGTATTTGCCACCGCCTCCGGTTTGGAGCGCAAGCGTACCGAGGCGGGCCGATGCGATCATAGCTGCCGCTGCTTCGCCCGCCGTCTCCGCGATTGCCTCCGCCGGCACGTCGTGAAGGATGGACATCTCCGTCCCGAATTTGTCCAATAGCTTATCCAGCGTCTTGCGTCCGATACCGGGCACGAACTCCAGCGGCACCTGATAGACGTACCGAGGCCGATTCTCCGGCACGAACGGCGCTTGTCGCCCTGCTTGATCCGCGAGCTCCATGATCCGGTCCAGCACGCCTCGCACCTGCTTCACGCTGCCGCATTGGACGCAGCGTTCTTGGTCCTCCGCTTCGGCGAGTGCACCGCAGCTCAAACAATAGGTGCGATGGTACTTGCCAAGTACGGGATTCAGCCCGTAGTTGGCCGTAATCTCCCGGCCATCGGCGCCTCTCAACGCGAGTGCAAGCTCCTTGAAGGACGGTTCCGCCAGCCTCAGCTCATTATATTCGCGGCCGATCTTCGCCAGCGAGTGCGCATCCGAATTCGTCACGAACGGCAAGCTGTCCAAGTCCGGAATATACCCGGCCATCCGGCTGTCCGAGCTTAATCCCAACTCGACGGCATCTACCATGCCAGGATCCAACGTATCGCCCAAATGGTCGGAGCAGCTGCCGTACAAGCTTCTATGCGGCGTAAAGATATGGGCGGGTACGAACAGCCCGCCCCTTCCCTTGACCTCCGCCTGGAGCTCGCGCGCCGGCGCATACAGCCGTTGGGAGCTGAGCTGAACATTACGCATATGCTTTGCCAACCACGTCGTGAAATCGCGCATAGCCGCGAAATCCGGCAAATAAGCCAGGTGATGCGCAATCCCGTAGCCGGCGTCCTTCACTTCGATCTCGGCGCCTAGCAGGATCACGGTGTCTCTATAGCGGATGCCGCCCCCGGCTTCCTCCGTCATGTCGCCTCGCATCAGCAGCTCCTCGATGTCCCGCTGCACGCCCGGCGAATGGCAGTCGATCACGCCAAGCAGGCTGATTCCTTTACGCACCGCGGCTTCATGGGCGATGTTGCGAAAGGTCAGATCGCGGCTCCCGCTGATCTTGACCGGCTCGCCTCTCTCCGTGCGCCCGATATGCAGGTGAAGGTCGGCGAACACCCGTTTCGGCGCAACCCCTCCTTCAACCATCGCTTCATCCGTCATCGCTTCAGATCTCTCCAGTCAGACGGTAGATCTGCCAGGCATAGACCGCAAGCACCGTCTTCGCATCGCTGATCCGTTCTTCTTCGATGTACTGCTGCGCCTGCTCGAACGTAATGGCTTCCACGGCCAGAAACTCGTCTTCGTCCGGCGCGCTTTCCCCTTTCGTCAGCTCCTCCGCGATATACAGATACAGCTTCTCGTCGGCAAAGCCGGGCGAGGTATAGAAGGCGCTGAGCGGACGAAGCTTGCCCGCGCGGTAGCCTGTTTCTTCTTCCAGCTCGCGCGCGGCGGCCGTCATCGGATCTTCGCCGGCATCGAGCTTGCCTGCCGGAATTTCGATTTGGAATTTCTCCATCGGCTTCCGGTACTGCTCCACCACCAGCATTTTGCCGTCGATCAGCGCCAGCACCGCCGCCGCGCCGGGATGACGGACGATTTCGCGCGTCGCCGTCGAGCCGTTCGGGAGCGTGACCGTGTCTACTTGCAGCGAAATGATTTTCCCCTGAAAAATCGGCTCCGTCTTCACGGTTACTTCTTGGTACGCATCGGTTTTTTCCAGCATCTGCGATTCTCTCCCTTGTATGTAGCTTTTTAATGTTCGTACACGCAAACCAATCCTTAAGCAGAATGCTGCATCTCCAACCTTGCGGTTGTACGCTTAAACCAATCTGCTTAGCATAGCTCGTCCCGCTCCTGCATAACATCTACCATAACGGCAATTCAGAAGGGGTGCGGGTCCAATGAAACAATATATCGATAACGGCCAATTGATGCTTGTGGGCAAAGCGTGGGAAATTCGCCATCAGCTGAAGCTGCTCGGCAAGCCTGCTTTAAAACCAGGAACGTCTCGTACCGCGCAGACGCTGCGCGAATATACGCGACAGGCGCTTCCGAACTAAATGCCGTGACGCGGGTTTCGTTTATAAATAAGGGGCAGCTCGAAGCGTAGAAGAACTCTACGGCCTCTCGGGTGCCCCTTTTTTGATGATATATCTGCTGCTTGCTGTTGGTTGTCTCGCTTTACTTCGCTTGGCGCTCTGCCGTCAATGCGATGATCGCGACGACGAGCTCGGCGACTTTCACGAGGTCAGCCGCTTTGATCTGCTCGTTCTTCGTATGAATGTGCTCGTAGCCTACGGCGAGATTGACGGTCGGCACGCCGAAGCCGTTGAAAATGTTCGCGTCGCTGCCTCCGCCGGAATGGAACGTGCGCGGTGTTGCGCCGATCTTCGCGATCGCTTCTTTGGCCAGTTCCACCACCGGCGCGTCGTCGCTGTGATTGAAAGCGGGATAAGCCAGCCTGCTCTCGAACTCCGCTTTCGCGCCGAATGACTGCGTAACCGACTCCACCGCTTCCCGCATCGCCGTGATCTGCTTCTCCAGCTTCTCGTTTACGATGCTCCGCGCCTCGGAATCGAGCTTGACGAAATCGCAGACGATGTTCGTTGCTCCGCCGCCTTCGAACCGACCGATATTCGCCGTCGTTTCATGGTCGACGCGGCCGAGCGGCATTTTGGATACCGCCTTGCTTGCCACTTGAATGGCGCTGATCCCGTCTTCCGGATTCACGCCGGCATGCGCGGACTTGCCGTAAATCTTGATCGTAATCTTCGCCTGTGCCGGTGCCGCCACCGCAATCGCGCCGATCTCGCCGTTGGAATCCAGCGCATAGCCGTATTCCGCTTCCAGCTTAGAAGGATCCAATGCCGCAGCTCCCACGAGCCCGCTTTCTTCGCCGACCGTAATTATGAATTGCACCGCACCGTGCGGGAGCTTATTTTCTTTCAGCACGCGAATGGCCTCGAACATCGCGGCAAGTCCTGCCTTGTCGTCGCTGCCGAGAATTGTCGTGCCGTCGCTGCGTATGTAACCGTCGTCGTCGAGGCGCGGCTGAATGCCGTTGCCGGGCGTAACGGTATCCATATGCGAAGTGAAGTAGATCGTAGGCGCCTGTTCCGCACCGCTGGCTTTCAGCTTCACGATCAAGTTCCCCGCGCCATGGCCCGTAATCGAGGCCGCTCCATCCTCTTCCACCGTCAATCCGAGCGCGGTGAATTTCTTCGTCAGCACATCGCAAATGTTCCGCTCGTTCTTCGTCTCGCTATCCACGCGCACGAGCTCCATGAATTCTTCGATCAATCGGTTTCGTTCGATCATCGGCTTTCCTCCATCCATCGTTATCGTTTACAATAGGGACAAGATTATTTTGCACGAAAGGAGCTTTCTGCCATGCGTCCCAATGCAATGATGAAAGTTTTTATTTGGGTCTTGATTGCATCCATGCTCATATCCACCCTGCTGATCGGTGTCGGCTGGATGTTGGAATAGCGTTATAGCCCCTCTTGCTGCTCCACGGCACAGCCGAATTGGCGGCAGAAGTAAGGCAGCAGCTCGGCGGCAGCCTGTTCTACCGTTAGATGTATGCCGGTCACGTCCGCAAAAGACGTCACCGCGTATTCCTGGATGCCGCACGGGATGATGCCCCGGAAGCCATCCTGCGCGATGCCTGCCTTGATGTTCAGCGCGAAGCCATGACTCGTGATGAATCCGCGGCGAGTCCTGGCTTTATTGAATTTCACGCCGATCGCCGCGATCTTCTCGTTTCCTACCCAAACCCCCGTATACTCCGGCTTTCTTCCGCCTTTGATGCCGTACGAGTCCAGCCAGTCGATAATGACCTGCTCCAAATCCCGAAGGTATTGATGCAAATCCAGATTCATGCTGTCCAAATAGAGCAGCGGATAGCCGACGAGCTGGCCGGGACCGTGGTAGGTAATGTCGCCGCCGCGGTCGATTTGGAACACGCCGATGCCGCGCTCCGCGAGCTCTTCTTCGGAATAAAGCAAATGCTCGGGATGCTTCTGCGAGCCGATCGTGTACGTCGGCGGATGCTGAAGAAGGAGCAGCGACTCGCGTCGCTCCTCCTTATCGATCCCTTTGACGTACGCTTTCTGCAGCTCCCAAGCTTCGGCATATCCGATCATCGGCGTGTATTGCACGTCAATCGCCCTCATGTTCGTTATCACTGCTTGTTCGCCTCGTTTCAATACAGCTTCGTCTCAAGAGTGAAGCCTTCCAAGTTTTCTTTCACCCGCTGCAGGAACCGTCCGCAAATGACGCCGTCCAAGATCCGATGGTCCAGCGACAAGCAAATGTTCGCCATGGAACGGACCGCAATCATATCGTTGATGACCACGGGACGCTTGACGATGGATTCGAACGTCACGATCGCTGCCTGCGGGTAATTGATGATGGGATAAGACAAAATGGAACCGAACGAGCCGGTATTGTTGACCGTGAACGTACCGCCGTCCATATCCGCCAGCGTCAGCTTTCCTTCGCGCGTCTTGCGGGCAAGATCTTCGATTTCGCGGGCTAAGCCGGCGATATTTTTCTGATCCGCGTTTTTGATGACCGGCACCTTCACCGCATCCTCGGTTCCGACGGCCAATCCGATATGAATATCGCGCTTCACGATGATTTTGTCGACGGCCCACACGGAATTCATGATCGGGAAATCCTTGATCGCATTGACGACGGCCTTCACCCAGAAAGCCAGATAGGTGAGGTTGACGCCCTCGCGCTTCATGAAATCTTCCTTCAGCTTGTTGCGCAAGGTGACGAGGTTCGTCACGTCGACCTCCATCATCATCCAGGCGTGCGGGATCTCCGTCACGCTTTGGCGCATGTTGCGCGCGATGGCATTACGCACCGGCGTTACGTCGATGAAATATTCGCTGCGGCCCGGCAGCTGCTGTCCTTCGATTTCGACCTTCGGGATGCGCGGCGACTCCGACAGGTGAAGTCCGGTCGAGCGGACAGGCTCTTTGGAAGTCATCGCCGGCATGCCTGGCGCAGCCGACGAGGCCGGTCCGGCAGAAGTCGGCTTGGCGCTTCGGCTGGACTCTACGTAGGCCAGCACGTCTTTGCGCGTGATGCGTCCGCCAAGCCCCGTTCCGTTCACATACGTCAAGTTAATGTTATGCTGAACGGCAAGCTGCTGAACGGCCGGCGAGAAGCGATGGCGCATGCTGTCGTCGCCGCCGCCTTCCGCCTGATCCGCTGCGCCTTGCATGCGTACGGCTGCACGCTCGCTGCTGCTTGCGCCTGGCGATGCGGCTGCGAATGCTGCCCCGGCCGCGCTGCCCGCCGATGGAGCAGACGATGCGTCTGCTGCGCCTTCTTCGTCGAATTCAATGAGACAGACCGGCGTACCGACCGGTACCGTCTCGCCGGCTCCGACCAATATTTTGATCATGGTTCCTTGGATGGTAGAAGGGAGCTCCGCGTTTACTTTATCCGTCAAGATTTCACAGATCGGCTCGTACATGTCGATGACGTCGCCTGGCTGCTTCAGCCATCGATCAATTGTCGCGGAAACAAGTGATTCAGCGAGCTGCGGCATGACGATTTCCGTCACTTTTTTCATTCCGACCACTCCTAAACATTATGCTGCTAGCTAAGCAAAAGGCACATACGCCTTTATCGGCTTATCGATTCAGAAAACCGCCAAACGCTTCATAGCTTCTTTCACTTTGTCTTTGTTCAGCATGAAAAATTTCTCGCCCGGCGGGTTGATCGGCATGGCCGGCACGTCCGGACCGCATAGCCGCATGACCGGCGCATCAAGCTCGTAGAGCATTTCTTCCGCGATGATCGCGGCTACTTCGCCGCCGATGCCGCCGAATTTGTTATCCTCGTGCACGATCAGCACTTTACCGGTCCGGCGGGCAGCCTCCAGCACGCCGTCTTTGTCCAGCGGCTGCAGCGTACGCAGATCCAGCACATGCGCATGAATGCCTTCTTCTTCGAGCTCCGCGGCTGCTTCCATAATGAAGTGCAGCGGCAGGCTGTAGCTGATGACGGTAATATCGTCGCCTTCGCGAAGCACGTTCGCCTTGCCGATCGGCACGATATAATCGTCCTCCGGCACGTCGTCGTTCACGAGTTTATAGCACTTCTTGTTCTCGAAGTACAGCACCGGATCCGGATCGCGAACGGCTGCTTTCAGCAGGCCCTTCGCGTCGTATGCCCTGTACGGCGCCACGATCTTCAGTCCCGGCGTACCGAAGAAGACCGATTCCGGGCACTGCGAATGGTACAAGCCGCCGAAGATGCCGCCGCCGATCGGCGCCCGCACGACGAGCGGACAATTCCAGTCGTTATTGGAACGATAACGGATTTTGGCCGCCTCGCTGATGATTTGGTTCGTGGCCGGGAACATGAAATCGGAATATTGCATTTCCGCGATCGGCTTCATGCCGTACATCGCGGCGCCGATCGCAGCCCCGACGATGGCGGATTCCGCAAGCGGCGTATCCAGCACGCGCTCTTCGCCGAACTGGTTCAGAAGACCTTTGGTCGTCGTGAACACGCCGCCTTTGTAGCCGACATCCTCGCCAAGGACGAAAACGTCCTCGTCGCGTTCCATTTCTTCCTTCATCGCCAGGCGGATCGCATCAATATAGTCCATTTTCGGCATATTAGTGTCCTCCTCTTCCGGCGTCGTCGCCTTCATAGACATGGTACAGAATGTCATCCGGCGCAGGGAACGGCGCTTTGTCGCCAAAGCTCGTCGCGTCGTCCAATGCCGCCTTGATCTCTTGCAGCATGGTCGCTTCGAGCTCATCGTTCCATATGCCGCATTCGACCAGGTACGACTTGAATTTCGGAATACCGTCCTTGTCGCGGTTCGCGTCTACCTCTTCCTTCGTACGGTAAGCAAGATCCTCGTCCGACGTGGAGTGCGGCGACAGCCTGTACATGACGGCTTCGACCAAGGTCGGGCCTTCGCCTCTAACCGCACGCTCGCGTGCTTCTTTCATGACGCGGTACACTTCAAGCGGATCGTTCCCGTCAACGGCCACGCCAGGGAAGCCGTAGCCGAGCGCACGGTCAGCTATGTTGCCGCCGACCTGCTTGTGCAGCGGCACCGAGATGGCGTATTGGTTGTTCTCGCACATGAAAATAACCGGCAGCTTGTGTACGCCAGCCATATTCGCGCCTTCGTGGAAGTCGCCTTGATTGCTTGAACCGTCGCCGAACGTGACGAACGTGACGAACTCCTTCCGCTTCATCTTCGCTGCGAGGGCGAAACCTACGGCATGAGGCACCTGCGTCGTCACGGGACTGGAACCCGTCACGATGCGCAGACGTTTCGAGCCGAAGTGACCGGGCATTTGCCGGCCGCCGCTGTTGGGATCGTCGATCTTGGAGAAGAGGCAGAGCATCAGCTCGCGCAGCGTCATGCCGACCGAAAGTACGAACGCGTAATCGCGATAGTAGGGCAAATAGTAATCTTGATTGCGGTCCAGTGCGAATGCCGCGCCGACTTGAGCGGCTTCTTGTCCGATACCGGAGACGTGAAATTTAATTTTACCTGCGCGCTGGAGCAGCAGACAGCGTTCGTCGTAACGTCGCGCAGTAACCATCAGTTTGTACATTTCCAGCACTTGTTCATCCGTAAGCCCAAGAGCCGCATGCTTCGTTTGCTGTACGGCGGATTCGGATTGCGACATGAGGATTACCCTCCTTTTAGCTGCTATTATAACCAGGTACTAAGACTTGCCTATACCCATTATAACCGACTTCGGCGGAAAAGGAAATGCTGCCTGAAATTGCCGCCAGGCCTCCCTGAAATGCCGCTGATCAGAACGCCAATGACTTGCCCTCGAGCGCCAGCATGGCTTCGCCCAGCACTTCGGACAGCGTCGGATGCGGATGAATGACCTGCGACACTTCCCATGGCGTAGCGTTCAGCAGCATGGCGAGAGAGGCTTCCGACAGCAGGTCGGTCGCATGCGGTCCGACGATATGTACGCCGAGCACGTCCATCGTCTTCGCGTCCGCGATTACTTTGGCGAAACCCTCGGACTCCCCGATTACATGCGCCTTGCCGATCGCTTGAAACGGAACTTTCCCGACCTTGACCGTATGTCCCTTCTTGCTGGCCTCGTCCTCCGTTAAGCCGATGGACGCGATTTCCGGTTTGGAATAGATCGCGCGCGGGATGCGCGAGTGTTCAGGCGCTTGCTCCTTGCCGCCAAGGATATGATCCACCGCGACCAGCGCCTCATGCGCGGCGGCGTGCGCTAGCTGCAATCCGCCGTTAACGTCGCCGATCGCATAGATGTGCGATTCGTTCGTTTGGAAATACGCATTGACTTTAATCGCGTCTTGCTCGATCCGGACATCCGTATTTTCGAGGCCGATGTTTTCCGTATTGCCCTGTCTTCCTACGGATACGAGAAGACGCTCCGCGTTTAGAATGACGGGGCCGTCGGCCGTGTCTGCCGTTATGGTAGCTTGTCCGTCGCTATAGGTATACGTATCCGGCTTCAATTGGATGCTGGTTAATATGCGTACCCCTCTGCGGCGCAATTGCTTCGTCAATTCGGCGGACGCATCCGGGTCTTCGCCAGGAAGCAGACGCGAAGCCGACTCCGCAAGCGTGACCTCAATGCCGAAATCGATCAGCATGGACGCCCATTCCACGCCGATTACTCCGCCGCCGACGATCAGGATCGACTTCGGCAGTTTATCCATCTCGAGCGCTTCGTCGCTGTACATGATCTGTCCGGCCGTCGGCGCAAGCCCCTTGAGGACGCGCGGACGCGAGCCCGTGGCGATGATGAGATGCGTCGGAACGACCGTATCCATGTCTCCGTCCGGGAATTCAACCGCGACGCTTCCGCTCTTCGGCGAGAAGATGGACGGTCCGATGACCGTGCCGCTTCCTTGCACGACCGTAATCTCATGCTTGCGCATCAAGTACTGCAAACCTTTATACAAATTCTCGACCGTGCTCTCCTTGCGCTGCTGCACCTTCGCGAAATCCAGCGTTACCGCCCCGTCCACCAGCACGCCGTACGTATCTGCCTTGCGCAGCGTCGCAAACACTTCCGCGCTGCGCAGAAGCGCCTTGCTTGGGATACACCCTTTATGTAAACAAGTTCCGCCTAGCTTATCTTTCTCCACGATTACGACTTTCTTTCCGGCCTGTGCCGCTCGAATGGCCGCTGTATATCCCGCGATGCCTCCGCCGATGATGGCAATATCGCATCCAATCGTCATGGTCGATCTCCTCTCCATTCCTAAAGCTGGTCCATTCCTATTGTACCTTTTTTCGAAGCCGGGGAAAACATCGCCGCTTTCGAAATGGACAGTCCCGCGCAGAAAAGGTATGATGGTTACCGTATAAGCGCATTCTTTGCCAGGCTGTCAGGAGGAACAATCACGTTATGAAGCAGGTTATCATTCGATTCATTGCGGTGCTGCTGCTCGTCATTCCAGGGCTCGGCGCCACTTACGGATTTCTGCTTATGAAAGACGCCATTTTCCATTACTTCGCTTCCTTCGGGGACGATGCCTCCGTGCATGCCTTCGAATGGTGGCGCTTCATTGCCGGACTCGTACTATTCTTAATCGGCGTCGGGTTTATCGGCGGCTGGACGTTCTTCCGCGATCGCAAACGCAATTACGTCGCGCCTCGCTTCCGCAAGAAGCGGCCGCGGCCGCCTCGGCCGCAAGCTTAAACCGCGCCGCAGCATGCAACATGCAGCAAGTCGCAGCACAGCAACAAAAACAAAGGGCAGACTCCCAGTGACGGCGAGCCTGCCCTTTGTTTTTTGTGTTTTTGCGATAGGGAGTCAACGATTTTGTATATTTAATTTGATTCTTCGTTTCACGGCATTGCGGTGGCCGTAAGCTGCTTATACCGGCTCGATGACTTTATCGACGATCCCGTAAGCGACAGCGTCTGCTGCGCTCATGAAGCGGTCGCGGTCGGAGTCGCGCTCGATTTGTTCGACGGATTGGCCGGTATGATGCGCCAATAAGGCGTTGATTTTCTCGCGCGTCTTCAAAATCCAGTGGGCATGAATCTGAATATCGGACGCCTGCCCTCTAGCTCCGCCAAGCGGCTGATGGATCATGACTTCGCTGTTCGGAAGCACGAATCGCTTGCCCTTCGCTCCTCCCGCGAGCAGGATCGCCCCGAAGCTCGCGGCAAAGCCCGTGCATATCGTCGACACGTCCGGCTTGATGAACTGCATCGTATCGAAGATGGAGAATCCCGCCGTAACGGAGCCTCCCGGACTGTTGATGTACAATTGGATATCTTTCTCCGGATCGTCGGCAGCCAGGAAGAGCAGCTGTGCCACGATCGCGTTAGCCATGTGATCCTCGATTTCTCCGCTGACCATGACGATCCGGTCCTTAAGCAGCCGGGAATAAATATCGTAGCTTCGTTCACCCCGGTTGGTCGTTTCAATGACATACGGCGTTAAATTCATGGCGTATACCCTCCTCGTTTAAGCAGCAAACTGCATGCTGATGGATGAGGAGCCGGTACCCGCAGCCGTAAGGCGTCGACCGAGCTGGTTCAGCTGGCCGATCGCTTGAACGGTATCGATGATCCGATCTTCGGCATTGGCGAGCACGATCAGCGCTTGCGGATCGCCTGCCCGCACAGCATGAACATAGGCTTGAAGCAACGCGGTATTCTCTGGCGGCAATTCAGCCGAATCGATATTCGGCTTGCTGCAGCCTGCGCGCTGAATTAGCTTATCGACCGCTGATCTGGCCCGGTGCAGCGCCGCTTTGACCGCGCCTTCCGATGTTGACAGCTTGGCGGCCGTTTCGGCATTTTTGAAACCGAACAGTTCCTTCAGCAGGAAGACCGTTCGCTGCAGCGGAGACAAATGCCGAATCAGCAGTTGAAGCATGTCTTCCATCTCCGGCGATTCTTCGTACAAGCGGTTCAGTACCGTTTCGTTCAGCCGCAAGGCTTCCAACATACGTCCCGCACGCTGCTTACGTCTGGAGTGATCCACTGCAATGTTCTTCGCCGTCCGCATGAGATACGCCGTCGGATTGGGATGCGCGAGCGCGCCGTTCATGACCGGCAGCGCCCGAAGGCAGGTTTCCTGCACCAAATCCTCCGCATCCCAGGTCGAACGCGTCAGCGATAGGCAATACCGATACAGCACGAACCGCATTTCTTCGACCGCGATTGACTGTGATTTCGTCATTCGATGAGCACCTCCTCATCCATGTGGTTTGCTTTCACTGAGTAAACGAACGGACCCTTCAAAAGGATACGCGCCATATGCTTATAATACGAAAGAATTCGACTCCGATGCTTCCGCTCCTCTTGATTTCCGGAAAAAGAGGCCCGCTGCCGAAAACAGCAGAAAAGCGGTGCCCAGAATCATGAAGGGGCTGCTCGCTGCGATATTCTGCATGCTGTAACCGCCGATGCTGGGACCGAGCAGGCTTCCGATGCTGAAATGAATCGAAGCGATGACGTTGGCTGAAGGCAGCACGTTCTTCGGCAGCAGATCGGCCGCATAGGCCAGGCCGAGCGAGAAGAACGAACCGACCAGTCCGCCGATCAGCGCCAGCAGCACGAACAACCAAGCGACATTGTCGCCGGCGAGCGGCACGGCAAAGAACAACAGACCGGCCGAGAACGCGCAGAAAATCAGCACGCTCTTCCGGCCGAGGCGGTCACTCAAGCTGCCAAGCGGGAACATGACCAGCAAGCTGCCGACGCCAAGTGCAGGCAGAAGCAGGGAAATCGCTGCTTCGCTTAGGTGAACCCGCAAGCCATATAGCGGGAAATTGCTGTTCATCGTCGATTCCAGCAATCCGTATAGAATCGCTGGCAGCAATGCAAACCAAGCGACCCTGTACGTAAACGCAAACCGGTTGCCTTTTACCGCCGCCGACTGCGCCGTTTCAGGATATTCCGGCTTCAATTTCAGCACGAACAGCGCGACGATGGAGAATAACAGCGCATTTAAGGCGAAAGGAATCCAATCCCCCAGATCGGTCAAATTAATGCCGATCGGCCCTAAGCTGAAGCCGAGCCCGTACGCCATGCCGTATAACGAAATAAACCTGCCGCGCCGCTCCGGCGGACTGCTGCTCACGATCCACAGCTGCGTGCAATAGTGTAGCGCGCTGTCGCCGATGCCGACGATAATGCGCAGGATGAACCATACCCATAAGGCCGAGCAGATCGGAAATACGGTCGTAGCTGCTCCGGCAAGCGCAATGCCGGCCAATATGCCGGTTTTATAACCGAATTTGCGCACCGGCTTCTCGATGAAAAACATCATGCCGAAGGTGCCGATATACAGCGCCATGGAATTCAATCCGTTCAAATCGGAAGCAATGCCGCGATGATCCAGCATGATGGCCAGCAGCGGCAGCAGCAGTCCTTGATTGAAACCTGCAATGAGCGTCACGGATAGTAAAATCGTCATTCTAGTCCAAGAAGGAACGGTTGTGCGGGTCGTCGTTGTCGTCAAAATGAATTTCCTCCTGTAAGTCAAAACAGATGAAAACGCCAGCTCCCATGGCGGCACGGAAGTGGCGTTTCATTCCAAGCGAAATGAAGTTATTGCGAGCAAGGCATGCCTAAGCTTCGATCTCTACTATCGTATACAGTAGCATCTCTGCCCCCATCGAACAAGAGCATGGATCAAATTGGGTCCGTCCGATCAGGGCAGGCAGTCAACCTGTTACACGATAAACGAAGCCAACTCGCCGATTTCCTGAATCATGCCGTTCGGGAATACGCCCTTCCCATTCAACTTATCGAGATCGCTGCGGTAAGCGATGAACGAAATGCCGGCGTCCTGCGATGCCTTGCCGTCGATCCAAGCGTCGCCAACCGACAGCCATTCCTCCGGATGCAAATGCGGATAGGAGCGCATCACGGCGAGCATGCCATCGGGAGCAGGCTTCATGAACGTCACTTGTTCGCGTGCCACGATAGGATCGAAGTACGAAGCAATTCGATTGTTTTCCAACGCAAGCTTTGCGGCCGGATACGAATTATTCGTCACGACCGCCAGCTTATAATGGCCATGAAGACGTTCAAGCAAGTCGATGACGCCGGACTCGAGCTCGGCCCCTTCCATGCCGGCTACTTCATGCCGGATCAATATCGCTTCGAGCTCGGCCTGCATGACTCCCGTTACCCGTCCGGCACGCTGCATGGCTCCGATTAAAGATGAGGTTGTATGCTCGCTCAGAATCAAGTCCGGCGGCAATGCGCGGCACTGATCAAAGTAGTCGATAACCGCTTGCCTCATGCGCGGAAAGTTGATGCGGGATCGCAGAATCGTATTGTCCATATCGAAAATAATACCTTTTATCGCCACCTGCTACGCTCCTTCGCTTATCCCTTCTCCTTGATTCCTTGCCTGTATATCATACAAACTTTTATACACGCCGCCCAGCTCCAATAATTCATCATGCGTCCCTTGCTCGGCGATCGTGCCTTGATCAATGACGTAAATAACATCCGCGTGTCTGATCGTGGACAGTCGATGGGCGACGGCGATGGTCGTTCTCCCTGCCATCAAACGTTGAAGCCCTTGTTGAACCGCCTGTTCCGATTCCGTGTCCAGGGACGCCGTAGCCTCATCCAACAGCAAGAGCGGCGCATCCTTCAAAATCGCTCTGGCAATCGCGATCCGCTGCTTCTGACCGCCCGAAAGCCTTGCGCCCCTGTCACCTACCCGTGTCTCGTATCCGTCCCGCTGCTCCATAATGAAATGATGCGCATGCGCAGCGCGGGCTGCTGCCTCGACTTCATCGTACGTAGCGTCCATTCGTCCGTACCGGATATTCTCTTCGATCGTCCCGTCGAACAAATAGGACTCTTGCGGCACGTAAGCGATCCGGTCCCTGAATTCAGATAACGTATATTCCGCCATTCGTTTGCCCTGCAGGCGAATCTCGCCGTGCCGAAGCGGGTAGAAGCCGAGCAGCAGCTTCAGCAGCGTGCTTTTCCCGCCTCCGCTTGGCCCTACGAGCGCAACGACCTGACCTTGATGAACATTGAAATGGATGCCGTCAACCGACCTCTCCTCATCGGCATAACCGAATATTCCGTTATGAAGCTCAATGATTCCGCTTGACCGGTCTTGGTCAGCATGATCATCGGTCGCCGGATAGCGGGACGGCTCCTCTTCCACATCGAGCAATTCGAACACGCGAGCGGCGCCTGCCAAGGAAGCTTGCATGTTGACCCATAACGATCCCAACTGACGGAATAGGTTCGTCACTTCCGCTAAAAGTAAAATCAGCGACAGCATCGTCCCCAGCGTCATATGTCCGTTGATCATCATGATCGTGCCGGCGATGAACACGCCGCCGTTATTCATCCACATAAGCCCGTAATTCACGCTATTGAGAGAAGCATTCTTAGCCGCACGCGTGACCGATAGCGTGGTCATGCGTTCGTTGGAAGCCACGTAGCGTCTCAATACCCGGTTCGACATTTGGAACATTCGAATGATTTGCGTTCCCGCGATGGTTTCCGTCAGCATTTCCAGCTGCTTGCCGGTCAACGCTTGAATATCCGCGCTTATGCGCCGGATCGGCTCCGCAAATCGCGTATTTACATAGGTGATGAAGAAGCCAAGCAAAATCATCGCGAGCGCAAAACGCCAATCCAGCAGGAACATCAATACGGCTGCATATCCTCCGGTCATGACCATCGCGATGAGCGAACGGATGCTTCCGTTAAACGCCTGCTCGACGACGCCAAGATCATTCGTCATCCTGGACATGTTTTCTCCGCTATGCGTGTTCTCGAAGTAGCCCATCGGGAGCTTTCCCACGTGTTTGAACAAACGCAGCCGCAGATCGGCCATAATCTTTTTTACAGCTCTACCGAACAAATAGCTAAAGACCGGCAGCAGCATGCAAAGAAACGCGGTCACGCCTGCGAACATGAAACTCACTTTCCAAACGGCCTTCATATCGTGATCCGTAATGGCGTCCAGTACGAACTTGATCAGCATCGGCAGGACGAGCGGCACGAGCGCTTCGATGAAACAGACGCCCAATAACCCCACAAAATAGGATGTTTTCCGCGTTTGGATGCATCCGAACAATCGTCGCAGCTCCATTAGACCTTGATTCGCCATCCGCTATGCCCCCTTGCTTTCCATCGAAGGATCCGTGCCGTCAGCTTGCAGATGCTGGATCAGTTGATTATTGTACAATCGCTTATAGACACCGTCTCTCATAAGCAATTCAACATGCGTCCCGCTCTCGACGATCGCGCCATTATCGAGCACAAGCACTTCATCCGCATCGATTATCGTCGATAGGCGGTGCGCGATGACCAGCACGGTTTTACCCTTCATGCTGCGATTAATGGCTTCTTGGACCAGCAATTCCGATTCCGTATCCAGCGCGGATGTCGCCTCATCCAAGAGAAGAATCGGCGCATCCTTCAATATCGCCCTGGCAATCGATATCCGCTGCCTTTG
The DNA here is from genome assembly GCF_056269105.1 of Paenibacillus sp. J31P316. Taxonomy (NCBI): domain Bacteria; kingdom Bacillati; phylum Bacillota; class Bacilli; order Caryophanales; family Paenibacillaceae; genus Paenibacillus; species Paenibacillus sp. J31P316. Next base: position 1,018,605 of record NZ_JBWDNI010000002.1, read on the forward strand.
CCCGCCGGAAAGCTTCACGCCCCGTTCGCCGACGAACGTGTCGTAACCGTTCGGAAGGGTTTGAATGTAACTGTGGATATTCGCCAGGCGCGCAGCCCGCTCCACATCCTGTCTGGTAAAGCTTGCATCCCCGCAACTGATGTTGTCCGCGATCGTACCCGAGAATAGAAACGTATCCTGCGACACAAGCGCGACCTTGGAACGTGCAAAGGACAGCTCCCACGACGTCAGCGGCTCGCCGAACATTTGCAAGCTCCCGCTTTGATGTGCGTAAAATCCGGCGATTAATTTAAATAACGTCGATTTCCCAGATCCGCTCGCCCCGACCAACGCCACTTTCTTCCCCTGATGCAGCGTGAAACTGATCCCGTCTAACAGTTGTTTTTGTCCGTCGTAGGAGAACGAGACTTGCTCGAATGCCAAAGCAGGTACCTTCGTCGACAGCTCCGGTCGTTTCGTGCCGGTCCGCTCGCCGCCCACGTCAAGAATGGCGAATAGATGCTCGGCAACGCCGATCGTTACCTTATAGTTACTGATCTGATTCGGCAGTGCGCTGAGCCCCTGCACGAGATAACTCAGCAGCATGGCAAATGCGACTAAGCCGCCTCCCGTAAATAAACCCTGCGTCACCAAATAAGCTCCAAATAGAAAAAACACGAGAAACGGCGCTAGTTGGACGAATACGCTCACGGCGCCCATTAATGCGTTTCGCTTCTCGATTAGCAGCGCATCGGCAAGCATTTGATCAAGCGAAGCACTGAACTTACGCAGTAAGACTGGAAGCAGATTGTAGGATTTGACGATGTGGATGCCACTGATCGTATCTTGTGCGACATTGTTCGTTCGCGCGCTACTTTGTTGAAGGTGGGATGAATAATGATTGAGCGGTTTGCCGATGGAGGTAGTCAAGAGAGCCGCCAGTGGAAGCATGACGATGCAAAACAGCGTGAGCGGCCAATTCATGAATAGCATAAGCGTGAGACTGACACTGATTCGGATGAGATGAAACAGAAGGGCTGCCAGGTCGCCGTTCAAGAAATTTTCAATCGTTGTGATACTGGTGGTCATCCGGGAATTAAGCTCCCCGGAGTGATGCGCGTCCAGATAGGAGACGGGCAGACGGTCGATATGCTCGGCGAGCGAGTTCTTCATATCTCGCGCGGCATAAGCGCTATAGCGTCCCGCTGCGTAAGTCTCGAAATAATTAACGACGATACCGATGATGACCGACGCGAACATATACACGATTGACTTGATGAGGTCCGGACGATCTCCCGACAGCGAGGCATTGACCAACAGATTTAAGATATAGACTAAAAAAATGTCATTCCCTGCATTTAATGTCGTGCTGAGCAATTTGATCCAAACCCAAAATCGGTAAGGTTTAACATAAGAGAACAATTTGCGCCGAGCAGAATAAGCGGAAAACGGAATGGCATTCACGTTCGTCACTCCTCTATCGTTCCGGGATTGGTGAGGATACCTTCCTTTGCCAAAAGGAGCTCAAACATTTCGATGATCATCCGTTCCGCTTCACCGATGTCCAACTGGAACGTATTGATGGTGATCATCGTTCCGATGCCGACGATATAAATCGAAAGTTTTAAAAACAGCTGCTCGATCGTTCGACTGTCGAGTGCGTGCAGCCGTTCGTCGACTTGAACGAAGGCGGTCAGCAGTTCTTCTCTAAGCTTGTTTCGGTTGGCTTTCAAGTAATGATTTTTTTGTTCCGTCAAGAAAATCATCTTGAATAAGTTTTTCTCGTTATGGGCCAACAGGAGAATACCGTTCGTTAAATTCATGGCGCTCGAATTATTCGCATCTTCGTACGACTTGATCCGGTTCAACGTCTCGTCGATTGCAATGTCGTACAGCGCTTCTTTTAAGGCGTCCATATTCTCGAATAGGCTATAAATGGGCTGCGTGGAACACTTGAGCCTACCGGCGATGCTTCTTGCCGTCACGGCTTCAATTCCTTCTGCTTGGACAATGGAGAACGCGGCAGCCAATATTATTTCCTTCGAAAGCTCTGATTTTGGGGGCATGTGAAGGTCTCCTATTCTTCTTATAACATACGTTATATAACAATCGTAATATAACGTATGTTATATGGAAGGTCATGGAAAGTCAAACGATATTTTTAACAAACAAAAAACACCGCTCTTTTACTGGTTGAGTAGACAACCAATAAAAAAGCGGTGCACTGATTAAATCGTCCTTCAGAGGTTTAATGAAGATTACGATCTATAATTCAGCTTACTTTATGCTCGATTCTTAATTTATCCGCCACCATGGCAATAAACTCGCTGTTGGTCGGTTTGGATTTGCTGATATTGATTGTGTAGCCGAATAGATGTGAGATGCTGTCGATGTTGCCGCGCGTCCATGCCACTTCAATTGCATGACGGATCGCACGTTCGACTCGAGAAGGCGTTGTTTTGAACTTCTCGGCGATTGCAGGATAGAGCGTTTTCGTAATTGCACCCAAAATTTCAATGTTGTTATACACCATCGTAATCGCTTCGCGCAAATATTGATACCCTTTAATATGAGCCGGTACACCGATTTCGTGAATAATGCTTGTAATATTCGCGTCTAAATTTTTGCCTTTAGCAATCGGTACCACATTCGATTTGTTCATCCCCATCGAAGAACCCGAACTCATGTAATTGGAGGATGAGGAAATCACGGTTGGATTTCCAACGAGCTGGCGAATCCGGTTGGCGAGAATTTCCATGTCGAAAGGCTTTAATATGTAGTATGAGGCTCCAAGTTGTACAGCCTTTTGAGTAATATTCTCTTGACCGAATGCAGTCAACATGATGATCTTCGGCATAGATGGTAAATTCATTTCACGCAATCGTTCCAAAACCCCTAAACCATCCAGATGAGGCATGATGATGTCCAGGATCAGAATGTCTGGACGTGTTTCTTCCAGCAGCCGCAATACTTCTTCACCGTTATAGGCGACCCCTGTAACTACCATATCGTTTTGTTCCGAAATGTACTCAGAAAGCAGTGTCGTAAATTCACGGTTGTCATCAGCCAACAATACTTCAATTCTCTGCAAGGTGAAATCCTCCTTAGACTTTATCGCGTCTGTAATGGTTGTGACGCAGTATCTTTACGTTTATCCTGCTTACTAAAACATTTTCGACAGGTACGTTTAAATTCCTTCTGTCGAATAATATTTTTCTTTATTTTTAATTCATTGTGTTTTATAATGAATAATTTATTACATGATCCGGTTTCTTTCGTTCTCTTTCGACAAAAACGTCGAAAAATCTATGACGTTACTTAATAACCGAACCATTCGCCTCTTGAAACAAACTTTACCAAAAATAAAAACAAAAATCTTAAGGGGCTTATGCCGCCTTAAGATTCAAGCTTGCTTGTTTTAGAAGTACCCCCGCATCCTGCAGCATCCATTCGATAAAGCATCCGTATCCAGAGGTGGGATCGTTCACGAATACATGCGTAACGGCCCCGATAAGCTTGCCATCTTGAATGATTGGGCTGCCCGACATGCCTTGAACGATGCCGCCGGTTTGTTCTAATAATCGGCGATCCGTTATCTTGATGACCATCCCTTTGGTTGCAGGCGATTGCTGTCTCGTCACGTGGACGATTTCAACGTTAAATCGCTCCACCTTCTGACCATTCACGACAGTCAACAGCTGCGCCGGTCCTTCCTTCACTTCCTCGGCAAATGCAACCGGAATGGATTGCTGATTGTAGCTATGCGCCGGAAGCTCCTGCATTTTACCGAATATGCCGAACGGCGTATTCCGCTCAATACTCCCTAATACTTTGCTTTCTTTAATAAAATGGGCGCGCTTCTCTCCGGGCTCGCCATTTTGGCTTTTATTGATCGAGGTTACATTGGACTGCAAAATCTGACCCTCGCCCACCTCGATCGGCGTTTGCGTATCCATGTCCGTTATGACATGTCCCAGAGCGCCATAGACGCCTTGATCTGGCGCATAGAACGTTAACGTTCCGACGCCGGCTGCGGAGTCGCGAATATACAGTCCTAGCCGCCAAGCGCGATCTTCAGCATCAAATACAGGGGAAAGCTTCGTTTCAAACATGCGCGTGCCGCGTTTTACCGTCAAATTAAGCGGTCGATTGGCAGAACCCGCTTCTTCAGCCAGCTTGGCTACTTTATAAACTTCATTGACATAATTGCCATTGATGCGGACGATCAAATCGCCTAACTGCAATTTAGCCGTTTCCCCAGGTGATACTTTGGTTCCCTTGCCATTAACGACTTGATGATGACCTACAACCATTATTCCGGCTGATTTCACTTTAACTCCGATGGTTTGTCCACCTGGAATCACGCGTAAGTCAGGTACGACGTTCACTTTCACCGTCTTAAAGGGAATTTTTCCGAATAATTTCAATTTCAGGGTCGTCTCTCCGCTATGTGAAGATTGAATCGTCAGCGGTTTGTTAAGATTAATGGACGTGGACCGATCGCTTGAGCCATTGATCTGTAGCAGTTCCGAGTCCGACGTCACCTGCGCATGAACGGGCATGCCGTAATCCAATTGCTTCAACTGGCCTGAAAATAATCGAACTTCATTCGGAAATGCGGCGAAATGTTGAATCGGAGTGGATAGACCAAGCATGCAGACGATGATGACGAGGAACAAACCCAGCCACCGCTTCCGCTGATAGGCATTCAATGACTTCACGCTCCCTGCTGCTGAATCGCTTGACGAGAAAGGTGGTTCGCCATTTGCGTACCTATAAGGTATCCCTGCCCTTATTGTTTTATGTCGCCAAAAACATTCCCTGAATGGGTTCCATTAAGCCCCCTTCTGCTTATACGCCAAGTCAAGCATTTCTTGAGCATGATGGCGAGTTTTTTCCGTAACTTCCACCCCGCCCAACATGCGAGCAAGTTCTTCGATCCGGTTCAATTGGTTAAGTTCCATCACGCGCGTCGACGTACGCTCTGCAATAATGGATTTGTTGATTTCATAATGATGCTCGGCCATGCACGCAACTTGAGGCAGATGCGTGATGGAGAAGACTTGGCATTGGCTGGACAATCGGGCCATTTTCTCGGCGATAGCCTGCGCAGCGCGGCCGCTGACGCCTGTATCGACCTCGTCAAACACGAGTACCGGCACTTTATCAATGGAAGCGAAGATCGTTTTCAAGGCGAGCATAATACGCGACATTTCTCCGCCAGAGGCGATCTTGCTGATCGGTTTAAGCGGCTCTCCTGGATTCGGAGCGATCAGGAACGCAGCCTCGTCGATTCCGTTGGCATGAAGCTTATAACTATCGCCGATCGGTTGTTGCTCCAGCTGTACGCGGAAAGTCGTTCGTTCCATTTGAAGCTGTCGAAGCTCGCTTTCGATCGCGGCAGCAAGGCGGTCCGCTGCTTTACGGCGAAGCGAGGATAATTGCAGGCCGAGCGCCGTGCAGTCCGTCATCAATGCGGAGAGCTCCCGCTGGAGACGAGCCAAATGGGCGTCGCGGTTTTCGATTTTGTCGGCTTCAGACTCAATGCTGCCCAAATAGGCTATAATATCGGGGATGGTTTCCCCGTATTTGCGTTTCAAGTTATTGATGAGATCAATACGATCTTCGATGTCAGTCAACCGTTCGGGATCCGACTCCACGCCGTCCCGATAATCGCGCAATTGGAATACGGCATCTTCCAGCTGGTAAAACGCCGACTGCAATTGCTCAAGCAAAGGATCGATGACCTGCGGATCGTAATCTCGAATGTCGGTTACTTTGATTACGGCCTTGCTGACCGCGTCGAGTCCTTTCGCGCCATTCAGCAGGCTATATGCCTCCGCGGCCGAATCGCGGCGCTTGACCGCTGACATGAGCTTCTGTCTTTCTTCCGCTAATGCTTCGTCTTCACCTGGCTTTAACCGGGCGGAAGCGATCTCTTCGATCTGGAATCGGTATAAGTCCAGCATCTGCATATTTTGCCTGGACGACTCTTCCAAATTCTTCAAATCGATGCGCACTTTCTCATATTGCTTGTAGACAAGGCGGTAAGATTCCAGTGTTCCGAGAACGGCATCCCCCGCATAGGAATCGAGCCATTCCAAGTGCTTCTCCGTTCGAAGCAGCGACTGATGTTCATGCTGGCCATGAATGTTAACGAGGCATTCTCCTGCTTCGCGGAGCATCGACAAGGTGACGATATGTCCATTCACGCGGCTGACGCTTTTACCTTGCGCCGAAAGCTCGCGACGAATGACAAGCCCTTCCTCAGGCGAAGCCTGTATCCCGAACGTGTTCAAAATGGCCCAAATCGGATGAGCGGGCGACAGTTCGAACATCGCTTCGATCTCGGCTTTATCGCAGCCGTATCGAACCATGTCCGAAGCGCCTCTTCCGCCGACGACAAGGCTGAGCGCATCAATCAGAATTGATTTGCCGGCACCCGTCTCACCTGTCAAGACATGAAACCCATCGTGAAATTTCACGGATACTTGCTCAATGACTGCCAAATTGCGGATAGACAGCTCGCGAAGCATAGAATTTCTCCTCCTTAACGTGTTAGTTAGCCATTCAACAGCCGAAGTCAGTAAAACCAAACTTTAATTCATCAAGCCAAGCAAACGATCCACGATTTCTCCGCTTTGCGTCTGCGTCCGGCAGATAATAAGAATCGTATCATCGCCGCATATCGTTCCCATGACCTCGACCCACTCCATATTATCGATCATGGCGCATATGGCGTTCGCCGTGCCAGGCAAGCATTTCATGACCACTAAATTATTGGTGAAGTCGATATGCAGGAAGTGATCCGATAAGGTGCGCTTCAGCTTGGAGATCGAATGAACGCGTGTTTCCTGCGGAATGGAATACTTGTACTTCCCGTCTTCGACCGGCACCTTGATGAGCTGCATTTCCTTAATGTCACGGGAAACGGTCGCTTGCGTCACTTGAAGACCGGCCTTTCTCAGAGATTCGACCAAGTCATCCTGCGTCTCGATAATTTGGCTTGTAATCAGTTCGCGAATTTTCATTTGACGAACGCTCTTCATGTTATCCTCCTCAAATTAGGAACCGAGCCGGAACGTAATCGTCCGGATCACGGATTCCTTGTGGTCCACGAACAAAACACCTTCGCAATTCGGCAATAGGAGCGCATAGACGAGCAAGCGGTCTCTAACTCCGCTGCCTGTCCAGTCGATGGGCATCCGCTCGCGCGCAGTCTTCACTATATAATGCTTGCCGTCTTTCTCGGCAATCAAATCGATGAACAGTCGGCTCTGTAAGGTCGTTCCATCCAAGTCAATCGTCAATGGAACCCGATACTTGCCATGCGTAACCTCGTAGCCGGCCTTCTCCAAAAACTGCACGTTCACATCGTCTTCCTTGACATCCTCGGCATCGCTGAGCAGCAGCTTCGTATTCATGCCCGGCGGTTCATGCAGCCAGCGATAGAACCCCCGATACAGCCAATAGACCAACAGTCCGCCGGCAACGATCATAACCAGCCAGTCACCGAAGTTTCCCATAAGCTCCCTCCCGCGTCAGAAAAGAATCCCTCTAATCATTTCGCGTCCCGGATATTATTTCCTCTTCGGTGCTTCTATCGCAAACACCGAACACTTGTTTGCTTTCGTACTTATCTTACCAAATATTTCGCCGAATGCAAAGGGGGAGTCAAAAAAAGCCTTCCCAGCCGACGAAATCGTCTGCTGAAAAGACTTAGTTTATCCCTTGCTTCGCATTCTAAACGAAAGGAAGCCTACGAAAACGTTTGGGCGGCACCTTCTACGATGGATGCAATAGCCGCATCGTCCGGGGCAGCAATTTCCGTGCCAGGTTCCCATTGCCAATAAGCCAAAAATTCAATATTTCCTTCTCCGCCCGTAATCGGGGAGAACGTCAATTGTTTCAAAGCGTATCCTTGGCTGGCCGCGAAACCGAGCACCTGCTGCAAAACTTCCCTATGCGTCGACGATTCGCGAACGACGCCCGACTTGCCGACCTTCTCCCGCCCTGCTTCGAACTGCGGCTTGATTAAGGCGACAATACCGGATCCCGCCTTCAGCAGCGTGCCAAGCGTCGGCAAGATCAGCTTCAAAGATATGAATGATACGTCTATCGTTGCAAACGTCGGCTCGGGACCCTTCAAGTCTTCCGGAACCGTGTAACGAAAATTCGTTCTTTCCATGACATTGACGCGATCATCCTGACGAAGCGACCAGTCCAGCTGATTGTAGCCGACATCCAAAGCGTAAACGTACACGGCACCATGCTGGAGCGCGCAATCCGTGAAACCTCCGGTCGATGCGCCGATATCCAACATGACGGCGCCTTCCAGCTCCAAACCGAATGCTTTGATCGCTTTCTCCAGCTTCAGTCCGCCGCGGCTGACGTACGGATGCAGTGCGCCTTTGACGGTAATAGAAGCGGTTCTAGGCACCTTCATCCCGCTTTTCTCCATGCGCTCGCCGTCTACGATGACGAGTCCTGCCATTAATGCCGCTTTTGCTTTGACGCGGCTGTCGTAATATCCCTGCTCCACGAGCAGCACGTCGATTCGTTCTTTTGCAATCGTCATTTGTTCGAAATCTCCTGTTTCTTATACCTGGCCGGGTACGCGCTTGCGAAGGCGCGGCAGCAGCGTAATCAATTCGCCCGCGACACGATCAGGCGTCAAACCGACTTCAAGGCGCTGCTCTTTCACGGAGCCATGCTCCACGAATAGATCGGGAACGCCGACGATACGTACGCGCATGTCGTCCCGATGATGCAGCGAGTAAAACTCCATGATCGCGCTGCCTAAACCGCCCTGCTCCGAGCCTTCTTCCAGCACGAGCATCGGCAGCCCTTCGTCCGCGATCTTCAGAAGCATCGATTCGTCCAACGGCTTAATGAAACGCGCATTGATGACGCGGACATTCAAGCCTTCGCGCTTCAGCAGCTCAGCCGCTTCCTCGGCTACCGCAATCATCGGACCGATCGCCGCGATGACCGCGGAATCGCCATCACGCAGCGTTTCCCACGTGCCGAACGGAATCGGCCTCATCTCTTTCTCGATCGTAACGCCGAGACCGCTTATCCGCGGATAACGAATCGCGATCGGACCGTCGTCGTAATCAACGGCCGTCTTCATCATGCGGCGAAGCTCGTTCTCGTCCTTCGGCATCATGATGGCCATATTCGGAATATGGCGCAGGAACGGAATGTCATAGACGCCCTGATGCGTCTCGCCGTCCGCTCCTACAAATCCGGCACGGTCGATCGCGAACACGACGTTTGCGTTCTGCCGGCAAATATCATGCACGACTTGATCGTATGCGCGCTGCAGGAACGTGGAGTAGACGGCATAGACCGGCTTCAGACCTTCCATGGCCAGCGCGGCGCACATGGTAGCCGCATGCTGCTCCGCGATGCCGACGTCGATCATGCGGTCGGGATATCGCTCCGCGAATTTCAGCAGTCCGGATCCGCCCGGCATCGCAGGCGTGACGGCGACGATTCGTTTGTCCTGCTCCGCCAAATCCATCAGCGCGTCGCTGAACACTTCCGTATACATCGGAGGTCCGACGGCCTTCAGCATCTGGCCGGATTCGATTTTGTACGGCGAAGCGCCGTGCCATTTGAACGAATCCGCTTCCGCCGGCGAATAGCCTTTCCCTTTGACGGTCAGCACGTGCACGAGCACCGGACCCGGCACGCGGCTTGCCTGATCGAGCAACTCGGTGAGCTGCGTCAGGTCGTGTCCATCAACCGGTCCCAAATAGGTGAAACCGAACTGTTCGAACAAAATGCCGCTCATCAGCAAATATTTGATGCTGTCTTTGAGCCGTTCCGCGGTTTTGGCCAGCTTGCCGCCGATCGCAGGGATTTTGTTCAAGAACTGATTCAGCTCTTCCTTCGCCTTCTGATAGTGACGGTCCGTACGGATTTTGCCAAGATAGTGATGCATGGCTCCGACGTTAGGCGCGATCGACATTTCATTGTCGTTCAGGATGACCATCAGGTTCTTCTTCTCATGGCCGATATGGTTGAGCGCTTCCAGCGCCATTCCGCCCGTCAGCGCGCCGTCGCCGATCACGGCAACGACCTTGTTCTTGTCGCCCTTCAAATCGCGGGCAAGCGCCATGCCCATGGCAGCGGAGAGCGAAGTGCTGCTGTGTCCAGCTTCCCAGACGTCATGCGGGCTTTCGGAGCGCTTCACGAAACCGCACAGTCCCTTATATTGACGCAATGTATCGAACTGGTCCCTGCGGCCAGTCAACATTTTATGGACGTATGATTGATGGCCCACATCGAAAATAAACTTATCCTGCGGGCTGTCGAATAAATAATGCAGCGCTAAGGTAAGCTCGACAACTCCTAAATTAGGAGCAAGATGTCCGCCCGTCGCCGACAGTTTCTCGATCAGAAACGTGCGAATCTCGGCCGCCAGCTGCTCCAGCTGCGCGATCGACAAGGACTTCAAATCTTTGGGCTCGTTGATATGTTCAAGCAACACGATCGTTCCTCGCTTTCCCGGCTTACAGTCCCCGTTGTCCAACTTTCGTCAAACGTGGCTAAATTATATCATAGTTCGCTGCAGAAGCCCATGACCGGGGCATCTAATGGTCTCTGCTCATCAGATAATCAGCGATCGCATGCAGCCTATCCGGCATCGCGAGCTTCGCTTCGTCAAGCGCCTGCTTCGCTTCCTGCGTTAGACGCTCGACGAGCTTCTCGCTCGCTTCCATGCCGATCAAGTACGGATAGGTCACCTTCTGTTCTTCCACGTCGCTTTGGACCGGTTTGCCCAGTTTTGCTTCGTCGCCGACCAAATCCAAGATATCGTCTTGAATCTGGAAGGCCAGCCCCAGCTTGCGTGCAAACGTCTGCAGCGCATCGAGCTGACGAGGCGATGCTCCTCCGATACGCGCGCCGGCAAGCACCGAGAAGACGACGAGATCGCTTGTCTTATGCAGATGAATATATTCGAGCTCTTCGAGCGAGGTCACGCCCTGCTCGCCAAGCATGTCGGCCGCCTGTCCGCCTACCATCCCAGGCGCGCCGGCGAGTCTCGCAAGATCAGACACGATCGCGAGCGCGGTTTCCGGTGAAGCGCCAAGGGCGGATGAACGCGTTACGGCGTAAAAGGCATGCGTCAGCAGCCCATCCCCGGCCAAAATCGCCATCGCTTCGCCGTACACCTTATGGTTCGTCGGTTTACCCCGCCGATAATCGTCGTTATCCATCGCAGGCAAGTCGTCATGGATAAGCGAGTACGTATGGATCATTTCAATTGCGCATGCGATAGGCATCGCGATATTTCGTGCATTCGCATTCTGGCTGACGGCTTCCGCCGCGCTAAGGACGAGTATCGGCCGAAGCCTTTTGCCTCCTGCCTCCAGGGAATACATCATCGCTTCCCGAAGTGCCGGCGGGATATCCCATTCCTGCGGGATGGAAGCGCGCAGCGCTTCTTCGATTTCCAGGACGGAGCGATTTAAATAGTCTGATAGCGAAATCGACGTTTTCACGCTTAATCCCCTTTATCCTCGTTCGCGGGCGCAAACGGTTTTCGTTGTAGGCCGTTCTCGGACTCGATCAACACTTCGATCTTCCGTTCGACTTGCTCGAGCTTGGAGCCGCAAAGCTGCGAGAGCTTCATGCCTTCCTGGAACAGCTCGATCGCCGTTTCCAGCGGTACGTCGCCGCTTTCAAGCTTGCCGACGATGTCCTCGAGACGCTCCATGGCCGCTTCGAAGCTGAATTCTTCCGCTGCCTTTTCTTTTTCTTTCTCTTTCGCCGCCATCGTTTACGCCTCCCCTTTCAATCCCCAAACCTGGCATTCCAACTGACCATCCGACACTTTCACGTGAATCAAATCGCCAAGCTGGACGTCCGAAACGGACTTGACCAGTTTATTTCCATGCTCGTCATATACTAAACTATACCCTCTCGACATGACTTTAAGCGGGCTTAACGCATCTAATTGGCGCATCGAGGCAAGCAGCTGCAGGCGTTTGCCCTTCACATCTGCTGCCATGCTGGATTCCAGACGAGCCGTAGTCGACTGCAGCTGCTTCGAAGCTAGCGCAGCTCTAGCACCGGGATGTGCCCGGTTCAATGCATTATGGAGGTTTCGATAGGATACGCGATTACGTTCCGCCAGCCTTAACGCCCGATTTCGAAGACGTTCCCGCATCACGTCGAGCAGCTGCGTTTGTTGCAGAACGTATTTGCGCGGATTCAAGAACACGGGCGACCGGCGAAGCCGGGCAAGCCTTTCTTGTCGTCCTTGAAGCGTCATGCGAAGCATCTGCGTCAGCCTGGACTCCATATGGGTCAGCTTCGATTGCAGCTCATGCACGCTCGTCACTGCCAATTCCGCAGCCGCCGTAGGCGTAGCCGCCCTTAAATCCGCCACGAAATCCGCGATGGTAAAGTCGGTCTCATGACCGACTGCGGATATAACCGGAATATACGAAGCGGCAATGCTCCGAGCGACGGCTTCCTCATTGAATGCCCATAGCTCTTCTAACGAACCGCCGCCCCGGCCAATTATTAATACGTCGACTTCGCCCAAACGGTTCATGTTTTCGATCGCCTTGACGATCGAAGGCGCAGCTCCCGTTCCCTGCACGGATACAGGAAAAAGCAGCACCGGCACGGAAGGGTGTCGGCGCTGCAGCGTAATCAATATATCCCGCACGGCGGCTCCGGTTGCGGACGTAATGACGCCGATCGCTTTCGGAAACTTGGGGATCGGGCGCTTGCGCGCTGCATCGAACAGCCCTTCGTCCTGCAGCTTGCGCTTCAACTGCTCGTAAGCGAGATACAGACTGCCGACGCCGTCCGGCTGCATGGACGTGCAATAGAACTGATAATTCCCGTCCCGCTCGTATACGGAAATATTGCCGCGCGCCAGCACCTTGGCGCCTTCCTTCGGTATAAAAGGAAGACGCTGATTATGCGAGGCGAACATGATGCATTTCAGCCGGCTGTCCTTGTCCTTCAGCGTAAAATACATATGCCCGCTGGAGTGGTGCGTGAAATTCGAAATTTCGCCGCGCAGCCACACGTCGCTCAGGAGGCCGTCCGATTCCAGCTTCATCCCGATGTAGCGGTTGATTTCTTTGATCGAAAATACGCGCGCTCGGTCAGCCATGCCGGATCACTCCTTCGCTGCTTGTTGTTGTTTCGCCGCTTTCAACGTGTTTTGCATGAGCATCGTAATGGTCATCGGACCTACGCCGCCAGGAACCGGAGTAATGTAGCCGGCCGTATCCAGAACGTCCTCGTAATTCACGTCTCCCGCAAGCTTGCCGCTCTCAAGACGGTTGATACCCACGTCGATGACGACAGCGCCCGGTTTCACGAATTCGCGTCCGATGGCGTTTGCTTTGCCGATCGCGACGACCAGAATGTCGGCCGTTTTCGCAAGATCAGCCATATTGGCCGTTCGGGAGTGGCAAATGGTCACGGTCGCATGCTCGCGAAGCAGCAGCATCGACACGGGTTTTCCGACAATGTTGCTGCGGCCGATAACAACGGCGTGCTTGCCCGCGATTTCAATCCCGGTCCGCTTAATCAGCTCGATTACGCCTGCCGGCGTGCAAGGTAGGAGGCTATCGTCGCCGATGACCAGGTTGCCTACGCTGACGGGATGGAAGCCATCCACGTCTTTGGCGGCACTGATGGCGTCGATAACCGATTTTTCATCGATATGTTTGGGCAACGGAAGCTGCACGAGTATGCCGTGTATCGTATCTTGGCGGTTGAGCTGATCAATAAGGGCAAGAAGATCTTCTTGGGTTGTCGTTGCCGACAGCTTATGTACTTCGGAATAGAAGCCCAATTGCTGACAAGCCTTTTCTTTGCTTCCCACGTATACCTTCGATGCCGGGTCTTCGCCGACGAGTACGACGGCAAGGCCGGGGATAATGCCCTGCGCGGCCAGTTTCGCCGTTTCTTCGCCGATTTCGATCCGAATGGCGTCCGAGATTGCTTTTCCTTCGATACGTTGTGCAGTCACTTCGATCGCTCCTCATATGAATCCCCGCAGGGCTTGATTGTCGGAAGCCCCTTACGCCAGAAGGCCGCAAGGGGCTAGTCTTACCGCCATGGACGGCGGTTATTGACCGGCGGCTTACGCTTTCGGTTTAAGCTCGTCGAGCGCATGAAGCAGGCGTCCGAGAACGCCGTTGACGAATCTGCCGGACTCATCGGTTCCGAAATGCTTGGCCAACTCGATCGCTTCATTAATGATCGCTTTCGGCGGCGCATCATCGCGGAATACGAGCTCATAACAGGCAAGCCTTAGAATTTGACGGTCCACGCGCGAAAGCCGGTCCACCTGCCAGCCCGTCAAATAATGCTGCAGCATGTCGTCGATCGCCGCTTTATGCTCGATAACGCCTTGAAGCAGGCTGCGAATATAGTCATCGACTTTGCCTACGTCCGCTGCATCGGCCTCGATTTCATTCTCGGCATGCACCTCGTCGACCAGCATGTCCACCGCGGAAGCGGTCGTCGCCTCTTCGTTCATTTCCATTTGGTACAAGCTTTGTACCACGATTTCGCGTGCTAACCTTCGTTTCATATGTGATCTGTCCGCTCCTTAAAAAAATGCTTCATCAAAATATGATCTCCTCCCTGCCCCGAACGGATGCCGCATCGTCCGGGGTACGGAGGAGACCATAGTGCTATTTGAACGGGCGCCATCGCTCCGTCAGCCATTCCAGCATTCGCTGCCAAGGAAAGATAGGACCGCTGTGCTCGTCCTTCATCTTGCCGATTGCATAACCGGCCCAAAGCAGCAGGCCGAAAAACAGCATATCCCAAAATCCTACGATAAAATAAAGAAGTCCAAGAACGACGCCTACGGTAACGCCGGCGATCCGTCCCCCATAGGTTGTCCAGATTTCCCTCCACAACATCGGCATCACCCCTATTCTACACGGCTTTTAAAGTTCGCGGTTTGGATGATGTTCGCGACGTAAACGGACACATTCGCTACTGGAATGCCGGTGATTTCCTCTACATGGGATTTAACCGACCGCTGGATGTCCTCCGTCAATGTCGGAATGGAGCTCTCGCCGTCCGCGATGGCACGCAGCGAAACTTCGATTCCCGTCTCGCCGATTCGGATCCGCGCCTTCAAATCCTTCACGCCGCGCTGACGTGCAGCGGCTTTAAGCGCCAGATTCTCGACCGTCTCCAGCGATATTCGAATATCGCCAAACTCCGTCCGCTGATCAATGGAAGGAGCGGAAGCATTGCTGCGCCGAAGCGAAACGTAGAAGAAGCGAAGACTGATCAGGAACACGACCGCCGCCGTCGTGACGACCGTCAGTTGCAGCCAGCGCATGTCGCCGCTGTACAAATTATGTACGAGATTGCTCAGCCATTCTTCCGGAAACCAATAAACCCCAGCGCTGAACGCGATGGCGGCCGCAGCTCCGATGGCGAGGCTGTAAATGAATAACAGCAGCTTGTCCAACACTCTTATCAACGACAATACCTCCTTGAAGCGGATGAGAAGACTAGATAAAACCCCCTAGCGCCGAGCGGCAAGCCCAACCACTAGGGGGTATGAGTCATTCGTTTCTACGTGAAGGTTTATTTGACGCGAAGCAAGACATCGTCCGCTTCCAGTTTCTCCGTTGACTTGAAATGAACGTCGTGAATGTGAACGTTCACTTCGATGACTTGGAGTCCGGTCATCGTTTCGATCGAGCGCTTGACGTTACGTTGAATTTCCGAAGCAATCTCCGGAATTCGGTTGCCGTATTCCACGATAATGGAGACGTCTACGGCCGCTTCGCGCTGTCCGACTTCGACTTTAACGCCCTTCGACAAATTTTTGCGACCCAGAAGCTCGGCAATGCCGCCGGCGAATCCGCCGCTCATGCCCGCTACGCCTTGAACCTCGATCGTCGCAAGACCAGCAATGATTTCAATGACCTCGGGTGCGATTTGAATAGTGCCCATGTCTGTTCTCTCATAGTCCGCTGCCAGCGTACTCATGGTTATCCTACACCTCCCGTAAAGTTGCGTGCCTTCAGCCGCAAGCCGATAGCTTATCCGCTCCGCTTCTTATTCCTATACTATAGCATTCTGGCGGAAATATGACAAACCGCGCAGAACTTGTTTCAGCCCCTATTCCTGCGTGAATTCATCCGGATTATTGATGTCATGCTCCTCGAGGAACTTGATATCGAAGTTGCCCTTGACGAACATCGGATGGTTCAGCAGCTTGAGGTGGAAAGGAATCGTCGTGCGGATACCTTCGATGGCAAACTCCGAAAGCGCGCGCTTCATCCGGGCGATCGCGTCCTCGCGCGTGGCTCCCCACACGATCAGCTTCGCAATCATGGAATCATAGTGCGGCGAGATGACGTAGCCTGGATATGCGCCGCTGTCCACGCGCACGCCTAAGCCGCCCGGCGGCAAGTAAAACTGGATCTGCCCCGGCGACGGCAGGAACCCGCGTTCGGAATCCTCCGCGTTGATCCGGCATTCGATAGACCAGCCATTGATCTTGAGTTCATCCTGCGTGATCGACAACGGATTGCCTTCAGCGACGGATATCATCTCTTTGATCAAATCAACGCCCGTAATAAGCTCCGTGACCGGATGCTCGACCTGGATGCGCGTGTTCATTTCCATGAAGTAGAACTTGCCGTCCGGTCCGAGCAGGAACTCAAGCGTACCGGCACCCGCATAATTCACGGCCTGCGCCGCGCGTACCGCAGCCTGTCCCATCCGTTCGCGAAGCGCCGGGCTGAGAACCGGGCAAGGCGCTTCTTCGAGCAGTTTCTGGCGGCGGCGCTGAATCGAGCAGTCGCGCTCGAACAGATGCACCGCATTGCCGTGCTTGTCTGCCATAATTTGAATCTCGACGTGCTTCATGCCCGTCAAATATTTCTCGAGATATACGCCTGCGTTGCCGAACGCCTTCTGCGCTTCTTGCTGAGCCGTCGTAATCTGCGAGATGAGCGACTCTTCGTTCTCGGCGATCCGGATCCCTTTGCCGCCGCCTCCGGCAGTCGCTTTGATAATAACCGGATAACCGATTTCGCGCGCGACGCGAATCGCATCGTCCATATCTTCGACCAGTCCGTCGGAGCCTGGAATAATCGGCACATCCGCTTGCTTCATCGTCGATTTCGCGACCGCTTTATCGCCCATCTTGCTGATGGCCTGCGGGGAAGGACCGATGAACGTCACGCCGCAGGATTCGCAAATCTCCGCGAAATCCGCGTTTTCCGCCAGGAATCCATAGCCCGGGTGAATGGCATCGCAATTGGTCAACGTCGCGACGCTCATGATGTTCGTCAGGTTCAGATAGCTGTCCTTGGAAGCGACGGGTCCGATACAGTAAGCCTCGTCCGCAAGTCGAACGTGCAGCGATTCGCGGTCGGCCTCCGAGTAAACGGCGACGGTCTCAATGCCGAGCTCGCGGCAGGCGCGAATGATACGAACGGCGATTTCGCCGCGGTTGGCAATCAAAATTTTGTTGAATTTCACGGTAAAACTCCTCTCGTGTCCATTGGTTCCGGTTCCGTCTTCGCGTAGCGCCCAGAAGCGGCTTATTCCGGTTTCACAAGGAACAACGGCTGTCCGTATTCGACCAGTTGTCCGTTCTCGACGAGAATTTCAACGATTTCGCCGCGCACTTCGGCTTCCAGCTCATTCATCAGCTTCATCGCTTCGAGAATGCAGACGATCGACTTGTCGTTGATGCGGTCGCCTACGTTTACGAATGCAGGCTTGTCCGGAGAGGACGCGCGGTAGAACGTGCCGACCATCGGCGATACGATCTGGTGGTAGTTGTTTTGTGGAGCAGCTTGTGGAGCTGGCGCAGCCGGTGCCGCCTGAACTTCCACTTGGGGTTGGGAAGCCTGCGTATATGTAGGAACGATTGGCGCGGCTTGCTGAATGTTCACCACTTCGGTTTTGCCGGGCTTACGGATCATGAGACGTGCGCCGTCGTTTTCAATTTCAAGTTCATGGACCGAGGTCCCGTCAACCAGCTTGATCAGTTCTTTAATCTCGCTCAGCTTAAACATCGTTTCACTCCTAAAAGTTTTTGCATCCTCTTTGCGGGACGCTCGCGATCGCTTGATTGTAAGCGCTGTGTTTGCAACCATACAAAAGCGGTGCAAATTTCCAAACCTGCACATAGCAGAATTTATTATACCATAAATGTGGCGGAACACGAACCCCCATTTTATACAGCCCGCTTGGAAAAAGCCCCGCAGCCGCGAATCGGCTACGGGGCATGGTTCCATTTACTTCACATACTGGATCGTCAGTTGGTCGGGTGTCAGGCCCAATTCGGTTATCGCGGCGGTGAGGATGCTGTCCGCCTGGCTGCGTTCCAGCTTGTCGCTTTGCACGACGATTTTGTAGCGGCCCGAGACATCCGGCACGACGGCTGCATTGCCGTATTGCTTGGACAGTTCCTCTTCGAGGCTCGTGATCTTCGCGTTCTTGTCTTCAAGCAAATTCACTTGATCCATGGAGCTTGCGGCGTCTTTCTCGCTTAGCTTCGTATCGGAGACCTGGCCCATCAGCTTGTTGAATTCTTCGAAGTACGATTGGTCGCGCTGCTCCTGCAGTTGGCTGAACACGCTGGCGGCAACGCCGCCGGCGCTCTCGATTTCCTTCAGCAGCTCTTCTTCCGTCTTGCCCGCATTCGCGCTGTCGCCCGAAGCGTTCGCCGTGCTATCGGCCGTATCGCCAGCATCCTTCGACGTTCCACTGTTGTCGGCCGCCGCGCTGTCATTCGTCGTATTGTCAGCTTCGTCTCCCGTCACTTCGTCCGCAATGATGGCATTGTCGCCGTTTGCCGTCCCCGAAGCTTCCGTCGCGTCGCTGTCCGCGCTCTGCTGCTGCGTGCCGTCCGTCGTCACGATATCCGATGGCGTGCTGACGTCTTCCGTGAACAAATAATACGCCGATAAGATCACCATTAAGCTGAGCATCGACACGAGCCAAATCGTTTGCCTTTTGTTGTTCATTGTTTTACTGCCTCCCTTTTCATTGTCCCAATGGGTTTATTGTTGCTTGCGGGGAATAACCGAGATTCGGTTGACCGCAACGTTAAGACCTTTCTCGACCGCATCGATAATGAGCCTGCGCACCGTGCCGTTCTCGGCGCCTTGCGCGACGATAAGCACGCCTCTGATCTTCGGCTGAATCCGCTTGATGATGATCGGTGATCGTTCTCCAGCTGTATCGTAAAGGACGACTTGGCCCTCTTTCGTAATGGAGGTAATGCTGCGCTTGCCGCCGTTCTTATCCGTCTCGTTCGTGATCTGCTGCGATTCCTTCTCGTCGATCGCCGTGACGACCTCTTCCGTCGAATCGACCATGACCATCACGTCGAGCGGCCCTACGCCGACGATGGTTTGCAGAATCTCCTTCAGCCTGCTTTCGAGCGGCTGCTCGATATCGTCGAACGAACTGCCGCCGGACTTGCTTCCCGCGATAACGGATTGGTCGTCCGGAGGAGCGCCTGCTTGCTGCGTTTGATCCTGCGACTGAGGAACCTTCTGAAACGATAGGAACGAATTCATGAGCATCAGCGCCGCGCCTACTCCGCCGATCACGAGCAGCCAGCGAAGCGTGCGCACCCGCTTCGGTCCTCCATTTCCTTTGCCTATCGTCGTCTCCAGCCCCTCCAGCCATTTGGCCAACGTCGTTCTCCCCTTTCCTACCTTGCGGACGCCCCGTCCGGCACTTGCTCCAGCACTTCCACGAGGGCCGGGTTGACGGACCAGCCTTCTCGCAGCACGGATTTGACGGCTGCCGCGATCGTGTCGGATACAGGCTTGACCTGCGACTCCTCGCCGTTCGGGGATGGCGCTGCCGGCGGCGGATCAATGTTCACCTGCACAGCCTGCACCTCTTCTACAACCGCGTTATCCTCGCCGCCGCTTGCTGCGCTTCCTTCTTCATCCGGCTCTGACGGCTTAGCCGCTGCCAGCGTGACACTGACGCTGCCGATTTGAGCGGGCTGGCCTTTTCCCGCCGCCTTCATCCGCACCTCTACCGCAGCAGCCCGAAGACCGGTGGCCTGCTCGATGCCGGCTGTCATCGCCTCTTCGATTTGCTTCTCGGCCAGCGCGGAAGCCGATGCCGCTTCTTGCTTCTTCAATACGGAGGCATTTTCTTGAATGTCCTGAAGCGTCGGCATATGCAGCTCTTTGGCCGGATCCGTGTTGAACCAATGCTCGACCTCGGTATCCAGCTTCGCGCTGAAGTCGCCTTGCAGCACCCGAATGATCGGTGTCAGGATGGTCAGCAGAACGATCAGTCCGGCTACCAGCCTGACGTAACGCTGCATCGACTTGTTCGGCAGCAGCAGGTCGATGAACCCTGCCAGCAGCACGACCGCTATGATTTGCTGCAGCCATACGGCCAGCCAATTCAGCATGTCATCGCCTCCCAAGGTGAAACGGCTATTGCCGTCCTTCCGGAGGCGCGTTAAGTCTCTATCCCTCCGCTATTTCATCATGACGGCCGCATTGCCCGCTGTCAGGATGATCGTGATGGCCAGAAAAAACATCAGGCCGACCGCCGCCAGCGCGGCGAAGACGTAGATGAGCGTCTTCCCGATCGTCTGCAGGCAGCCGACGATGGGACTGTCGCCGAGCGGCTGCATGACGGCCGCGGACACGTTGTAGATCAAAGCAAGCGTAATGATTTTGATGGCCGGGAAAGCACATAGGAACAAAATAATCACGACGCCGGCGATGCCAATGGCGTTCTTCACGAGCAACGAGGCCGACATGACCGTATCCGCCGCGTCGGAGAAGGTTCGCCCGATAACCGGAACGAAGTTGCCGGTAACGAATTTGGCGGTTCGCATCGTCACCCCGTCCGTCACGGAGCCTGTCGCCCCCTGAACGGAGATGACGCCGAGGAAGACCGTCAGCATGACCCCCATCAGCCCGACAGCGACGTTACGAAGGACGTTGGCCAGCTGGGTTACCTTGAACCTGTCCGACAGCGAGCTGGCGATATGCAGGACGGCGGAGAAGAACAGCATCGGAAACACGACCGTATAGATGACCGTTCCCACCGCGTGAATCATGAACACGATCAAGGGATGCATGACCGACACCGTCACGACGCTCCCCATTGTCGCCAGCAGCGTCAGCAGCAGCGGCACCATCGCCATCATGAACTGAATCATCCCGGTAATGGCATCCTTCGCGTAGCCGATCGCGACGTTGAAGCTGTTCACCGCAAGCACGATCATCACCATGTAGGTGATGCTGTATGCGACCTTGCTGACGGCATTACGTTCAAAGGCGGTTTGCATCGTCTCCAGCATCATGCTGAACACGGTCAGGATGACGATCGTCACGAGCAGCTTGCCATTGTACAGCACTTCGTGAAGCGCATACCGCAGCAGTCCCGACAGGACGGTCGTCAGCTTGAGCCCTTCGCCGCCCGGCATGATCATTTGGATGAAGCTCGGCACCTTATGATCGGGGAAAAAGCCCCCGTAGTCATTCATCAGCTGGTTCCAGTACTTCTCTACCGCGTCCGTGTCGATGCCCTGCAGCTGCTCGTCCGATACTTGCTTGTTTACGGCGTCCGCCTGCTGCCCGCTCCGTTCAGAAGCGGCATCATCGGCCTGCTGCTGTCCGGAAGCCGGCATGTCGGCCGATGCGGGCTCCGCCGCCGCGGCTGCCGGCAGGAACAACAGTAAGCCCCAGAACATTACGGCCGTTAAAACCAAGCAACGGATGAAACGCCGCCGCATGCTCATCAACTCCCTATCGGCAGAAGGCCTAGTACGGTTTCGACGATGACGCTTATAATCGGAACGGCCATGACGAGTATCAGGATCTTCCCCGCAAACTCGATCTTGGAGGCGATGCTCTCCTGACCGGCATCCCGGACGATCTGAGAACCGAATTCCGCGATATACGCGATTCCGATGATTTTGAGCACCGTCTTCAAATAAATGGAGGGAATTCCGGAACGGTCCGCGAGCTGCTCCAGCACGCTGATAACCGTTTCGATTTTGCCGATGACATATAGGAAAATGAACAATCCCGTGAAAGCCGCGAGCAGGAAGGCGAACATCGGCTTCTGTTCGCGGACGACGAGCGTGAGCACGGTTGCGACCAGGCCGAGCCCGACGATCTGGATGATTTCCACGCCTATTCACCCGCCTTGCCATTGTGCTTTGCCGTTGTCATTGAAACAGGAAGATCGTTTTGATCTCTTGAAACAGATCGTTCAAGAGCCGGATGACCATAAACAAGACGACGACGAAGCCGATCAGCGTTACCCATTGCGCCATGTCTTCTTTGCCCATCTGCTTCAGAACGGTATGGATCATGGCCGTAATGATGCCGATTCCGGCAATTTGGAAAATAGCGCTGACATCAATGTTCATGCTTCCGGCACCCCACTAAAGAATCAAAATGACGATCAGCGCGGCCGTGAGAACCCCCAAGCTTCGCCACATTTTCACGTACCGCACACCGTCCTGCCGTGCCGCGTCTTCCTCGAATTTCAGCTGCTGCACGGCAAGCTTCAGATGCTTCATCTGATCCTCGCGATCGCTGATGCCGAGATTATGGCCGAGGCGGACGAGTGCCGCCTGCTCCGGCTGACGCATGGCCGTGTGCGGCCATGCGTCCATAACCGCGGCTTCCCAGCTTTCCCTGAAGGTGGGCTCCCCGCCTTCCGCGAGCCGTTCGTTCACGGCTCTGAGGAGCGAGGCCGCCGGTTCCGGCACATGCGCCGCGCACCTGGCGACTGCTTCCGGCAGCGGCGTAAAGCCGTAGCCGATTTCGGTTTCCAGCCGCTGGAGCGCATGGATAAGCTGGCGGATCTGTTTCGGACGCGCGGCGTAACGGGCGGCTTGCTGCCAGCCGATCATGGTGCCGGCGAAGAGGATGAGCGCCGCTCCGATGAGCTTAACTATAACCTCCGCCTCCCTTCAGCGATGTCGGCTCTCGCGCGGCAGGCGCTCGAAACGCGGAAGAAGCTGGGAACACCCGGCCCGCGAGGCCCCCGGCCGTGCGCTGCAATTGGGCGCAGAGCTGGAAAGCGCCTGCCTCAAGCAGCCTTCCGATAACGGGCCTCGCACGAGCGTCTTCGAGATCGAGCGCATGCGCGGTCGCGATGACCGCTACGCCCGCGTGGCTCGCATCCAGGATGGCGGCCGCGTCTTCCTCGCGGCCGATCTCATCCACGATCAGAATTTCCGGCGACATGGAACGGAGCATCATCATCATGCCTTCCGCTTTGGGGCAGGCATCCAGCACGTCGGTTCTCGGCCCGACGTCGAAGGTCGGTACGCCCCTGACGCAGGCGGCGATCTCCGAACGCTCGTCGACGATGCCGACCTTCCGGCCAGGCCAGCCGGCTGCCGACGGATGTCCCCACGCGCCGCTGCTCGCCGCCCGGGCCAAATCGCGCACCAGCGTCGTCTTGCCCTGCTGCGGCGGCGCGATGACGAGCGTGGATTGCACCGTCTGCCGTTTATGGTCAAGCAGCTTGGGCAGCAGGCTTGCCGCCGCTCCGATGACTTCCCGCGCGATCCGCACGTTGAACGCCGCGATATCGCGGATGCCTCTTACGCTGCCGGCTTCCAGCACGGTTCTGCCGGCAAGGCCGATCCGATGGCCGCCGGCGACGGTAATATAACCGCGCTTCAGTTCTTCTTCCATCGCATACAAGGAATGATTCGTCACCCGCTCCAGCATTTTGCGGCAGACTTCCGGGGACGGCTTGTACGCTTCGTCCGGACGCGAGAGCGGCTGTCCGGCCGGGGAGAGAAACCAAAACCCGCTAGACGTCCCAATCTCCAGCGGCCGGCTTTCGCGAATGCGGATTTCTTCCAGTTCGTCTTTCAATCGTTCCGGCAAGCGGCTCATCACTTCGGCGAGCTCGGCAGGCAGCAAATGCTGCACTCCTTTAAGCATCCTGCATTCCTCCCGGCTTTGTTTGTCGGCTGTGCGGATGGCGACCTTGCTAGTTTCATAGAAGGATGGATTGTCCATCTTTGTTCCCATTGTATGCGGACATGCTGCCGCATATGCCTAATCTACTTCTTCAGCGCGCCTATCAAAATGCACGCCACGCCTCCGACGATCCACAGCATTTTGCCGTACGACAGTTTGTCCGACAGCCCCACAAGCCCGATCGTTGTCGTGGAAATGAGCACGAGCGGCCCTACCAAAGCCAGCGAAGAATTCACGACGAGCGCCTTGTCGATCTGATTCAGCCGCAGCATAAGGAGCGCCGCCATGATTTCCAGCGTGCCGGAGAACATCCGCAGCGTCGCCATGCTGAGCACGATTTTGTTAAGCATCCTTATCCCTCTCTTCCTATGTTTCCGAATCCTTTCTTTCCATCCATAGCAAATAGACTCGCTTGTACAGCCTATGCGGGCCTGTCTCTCTTTCATTCTTATAAATATAGGCGGATACCTGACACCCGGGGCACCGACCCTGGGCGAACTGCATATATTGCTCGGGTAACAAGGAAACGAATGGATAGCGAGGAGATCGAATGAAATCAATTTCTCAGGCAGCTTGGCCTGCGGCCTTGCAGGATCCAAGCGGTCAACGCGAGATGTCCGGCAGACCCGACAACGGGATGGAATCGACGCAGCTTAAAGCCAGCCGCGGGCAAACGATGGTGATTGACAAAGGACTGGGACGGCATGCATTCTCCGACTTGATGGAAACGGCAGCCGGCTATATCGATTGCATTAAATTCGGTTTCGGAACCGCCCCCCTCTATCCAACGGACCTGCTGCTCGCCAAAATCGAACTGGCCAAACGCTGCGGCTTGTCCGTCATGCCCGGAGGCACGCTGCTCGAAACGGCCGTACAGCAAAACGTCGTGCCCGCCTTCTTCCGAACAGTGTGCAGACTGGGCTTTAACGGCATCGAAGTATCCGACGGTACAATTGAATTGAACCGGAGGCTCCGCTCGGAGCTGATCCAAGAAGGCATCCGGAACGGCCTTCGGGTCGTCACCGAGTACGGGAAGAAGCTGACCGGCTCGCTCGTGGACGCGAATGAGCTGCTGCAGACGGCCGAAGCGGATTGGAAAGCCGGCGCGGATATGGTGACGATCGAGGCGCGGGAATCCGGCGTCAACGTCGGCCTGTTCGATGGCAACGGCGACTGCGCGCAAAGCGTGCTCGACTCCGTCAGTCATACGCTTGGCGACGTGAGCCGGATCATGTGGGAGACGCCGCTGAAGCAGCAGCAGGTGCTGATGCTCAAAACGTTCGGCGCGGAAGCGAATCTCGGCAACATCCAGCCGTCCGAGGTGTTGGCCCTGGAAACGATGCGGCGCGGCCTTCGTTCGGATACGTTTCACTTCGGGGAGCGCGTCGAACCGTTTGTGTATATGATTTGAAGACTTGGCGAAAAAGCTGGCTCCGCCAGCGGAAATGTCTTCCGATCGCTGTTGTACCCCTGAATTTTTGAATTTGAAGTGCCTTAAGGTGAAATTCAGGGTACAAAGGCGAACGCTCTCGCTTCTCCAGACTGTTTCCGCCTGCTTCGCCGGCAATCGCCAAAACTTAAATCCTATACGTGTTTATTGATATGAGGAAGGAAGCGTAATACGCATGCAAATCGAAGTCATATCCAGCGTCAACGAAGCGCAAGCCGACCGATTCACGCATCGGACCGTGATCGTCATCGACGTGCTTCGGGCGACCAGCACGATTGTCGCCGCTCTCGAAGCAGGCGCTGTTGGCATCCTGCCTGTCGAAACCGTACTGGAAGCGCGGGCGCTGCAATGCGGCGGCCAAGTGCTGGCGGGAGAACGGTTCTGCCGCAAAATCCCCGGTTTTGACTTGGGCAATTCTCCGGAAGAATTTACGCCTGCTGCCGTTCGAGGCAAGCGCGTCGTATTGACGACCACGAACGGCACCCGTGCGCTGCATAAAGCGATGCGCGCGGATTATGTGCTGGCCGGTTCGCTCAACAACGCCGCCGCCTGCGCCGCTGCCGCCGTCGAGCTGCGTCGGGATATCGTGCTGCTGTGCGCGGGAAGCCACAATGAATTCGCGTTGGAAGACGGGCTCTGCGCGGGTCTCATCATCAGCGAGCTTCAACGCATCAGCCCCACGGCCGTCGAAATGAACGATCTCGGAGCGGCCATGCTGGGCTATTATAGAAGCAGCGGCGAGCGGCTGCGCGATATGCTGCTCGGAAGCACGACCGGTCGCAAGCTCATCAAGAACGGCAATGCGCGGGATGTGGATCATTGCAGCCGGATCAATACCAGCAGCATCGTTCCGCGGCTGCAGGGCGATTCTCTCTGCCAGACATAACGGGAAGGCTTGTTCCATACAATGGAAGTACGAACGCTCCATCTCTAGTGGAGGCGGTGACGACCATTGAAGGAGTCAAGAAGCATGAGCGGGGAAGTTGTTCTTGTCATTCTGATCATTATCGGGTTAATCGGCCGGTCACCCATTATTTCCACGGCGGGCTGCGTGCTGTTAATCGTGAAGCTGATTCACCTGGAGCGGTTTCTGCCCACCATCGAACGGAGAGGACTTGAGCTCGGGCTGCTGTTCTTGACGTTCAGCGTGCTCGTCCCTTTCGCTTCCGAACGGATCGGTTCCAAAGACATTATCGCCGTCGTCACTTCATGGCCGGGGATTCTTGCCTTGTCCGGCGGAGCGATCGCCACCTTCGTGAACGGAAAAGGTCTCGAAATGCTGAAGCTCGACCCGCAGCTGATCGTCGGCCTGGTGATCGGCTCGATCTTCGGTATTGTGTTTCTGAAGGGGATCCCAGTCGGGCCGCTCATGGCGGCGGGCATAACCGCTATTCTGTTCAAGCTGTTCAGTTTTATCGGCAGCCGTTTTTTCTAGCCCCGCCTTGCCTGATCGCAGCATATCGGCGGTACAAGCTCAGCAGTGACGACATAGACAGCCAAATAACAGTAACGATGACAGCAAAGTATCAGACAGCAAGTTAACAACGACAAAGAAGCCTCTCGGCCGCATCAGTTGCGGTTGAGAGGCTTCTACTGGTTAAAGGCATAACGTTGGAGTAGTCTGTTTTGTTTAAACAAACCCGTCTCCTTAACGGCGATCCTGCGGGCCGCCGACAAATGCCTGCTCCGCCGTATCCAAGCCGTATGCGCTGTGAAGCGCGCGAACGACAGCCTGCGCTGGTTCAGCCGCAATAATGACGGACAAGCGGATTTCGGATGTCGTGACCATTTTGATGCTAATGCCCAGATCGTAAATGGCTTTGAACATTTTCGCCGCAACCCCTGGATTGCTGACCATGCCCGCTCCCACGATGGAGACTTTCACGAGGTTCTCTTCCGAAGTGACTTCACGGTACGGAACTTCGCTGCGGATGCTCTCGACAACGGCGATCGCTCTGTCTTTATCGGACAACGAGACCGTAAAGGCAAAGTCGGCTTTGCCTTCCTGCGTTCCGCTTTGAACGATGATATCAACGTCGATGCCGCTCGAGGCAAGCGCGCCGAATACGTTAGCCAATACGCCCGGAACATCTTCCACACCCAAAATACTGATACGTGCTACGTTTTTGTCATATGCGATGCCGCGAACGACCATCCCTTGCTCCATGACTGCTTCCTCCTTTACACTCGTGCCTTCGTTTTGCGTAAAGCTGGAACGTACCACGAGCTTCACGTTATAATTCTTCGCGTATTCGACCGCGCGCGGATGAAGCACCGCAGCGCCAAGGTTGGCAAGCTCCAGCATTTCGTCGTACGAAATCTCATCCAGCTTGCGCGCGCATTTGACAATTCTCGGGTCGGTGGAGTAGATGCCGTCCACGTCCGTATAAATCTCGCAGACATCGGCTTTGATCGCTGCCGCAAGCGCCACGGCCGTCGTGTCGGAGCCGCCGCGTCCGAGCGTCGTGATCTCGCCTGCGTCCGTTGAACCCTGGAAACCGGCGACGATAACCGCATGCCCGCTTTCAATCGCGTCGAAAATCCGTTTCGGCTCAATATCCGTAATCCGTGCTTTCCCGTGTACGGCTTCCGTCTCGATGCCTGCCTGCCAGCCTGTGAACGACATGGCTTTGAAGCCGAGCGAATCAATCGTCATGGATAACAGCGCAACCGATATTTGTTCGCCCACCGTCAGCAGCATATCCATCTCGCGTGCCGGCGGATTCGCGTTAAGAAGCTTGGATTGATCGATTAAATCGTCCGTCGTATCCCCCATGGCCGATACTACAACAACAACATCGTTGCCGGCCTCTCTATAATCGGCAATTCGTCTTGCAACCCGCTGCATCCGCTCTGTCGAGCCCACGGAACTGCCGCCGAACTTCATTACTATCAACGACACCGCTCATCCACTCCCCAACGAAAGTTCTAGTGTAAAAGTCTTAGGTTGTAATGTTTCATCAAAGCATGATTATAGCATAACCGCCATGTTTTGAATACGACAAAAACCGCCCAGCACCAGTGGCCGAGCGGTTTCTTGTTGATGCACGCGCGTTGATAAGACTAAGCGCGGGAGATGTAATGTCCGTCGCGCGTATCGATCAGAAGCACGTCGCCTTCGTTGATAAACAACGGCACTTGAACGTTCAGGCCCGTTTCGACCGTTGCGTTTTTCGTAGCGCCTTGCGCCGTGTTGCCTTTAACGCCAGGCTCGGTTTCCGTTACTTTCAGGTCAACGCTGTTCGGAAGCTGGATACCCAGGATTTCAGTGTTGTAGCTGGAGATGTTTACCGTCATGTTTTCTTTCAGGAAGTTGATCTCCCACTCCAGTTGTTTCTTCTCGAGCGTGAATTGATCGTACGTTTCATTATCCATGAAGGAATATTCCGAACCGGAATTGTACAGGTATTGAACCGCGCGGTTCTCGATGTTCGCTTTGCCGATGTTCTCGCCGGCACGGAACGTTCTTTCGACGGTGTTGCCGTTACGAAGGTTTTTGAGCTTGGAGCGTACGAATGCCGCGCCTTTGCCCGGTTTAACGTGTTGGAAATCGATAACGGTGAAGATATCGCCGTCTACTTCGACGGTAACGCCTGTTTTAAAATCATTTACTGAAATCACTGAAGATTCCTCCTAAAAGTAGTTGCCCTTCGCACTAGCGCATCGCGGGCGATATTTTATAAGTTTAACTCATTCCAAAATGAACAAGGTCTTCGGAGATGAGGTTAACAACGAGTTGCCGGTTGCGGTAATGACGATGTCGTCCTCGATTCGAACGCCGCCGAAGCCTGGCAGATAGATGCCCGGCTCTACCGTTACGGTCATGCCCGGCTCCAGGACGGTCGTGCCCCCGATCGACAGGCGCGGCGCTTCATGGATCTCCATGCCGAGGCCGTGTCCGGTTCCGTGACCGAACTTGTCGCCGAAGCCATGCTGCGTGATAATGTCCCGCGCGAGCGCATCGGCTTCTTTGCCCGTCATGCCCGGTTTGATGCCGGCCAGCGCGGCCAGCTGCGCTTCCAGGACGATTTCATAAATTTCGCGATGGCGGTCGGTCGGTTTGCCGACAACGACGGTACGCGTCAGATCCGAGCAGTACCCGTTGTAATACGCACCGAAGTCGAGCTTCACGAATTCGTTGTTCCCTATGACCCGTTCGCTTGCGACGCCGTGAGGAAGCGCTGAACGTTCGCCGGAAGCGACGATCGTGTCGAACGAAGAGGACGTCGCGCCTCTGCTGCGCATGAACATTTCCATCTCGAGCGCCACCTCGCGTTCGCGAAGGCCAGGCTTGATGAAGCTGAGCATGTGCTGGAACGTGTCGTCTGCCAGCTTGCAGGCGTCCCGCATAATCGCCAGCTCCGATTCATCCTTGTACATCCTTAGTTCTTCGATGACGCCGGAGACGGGCACGAGCTCGACCGAATCGCCAAGCGTCCCTTTCCATGCCGTGTATTCGCTGAATACGACGGTATCCTGCTCGAAGGCCAGCTTCTTGATGCCTGCGGAAACGGCTAACTCTTTGACGGTGTCGATCCACTTCGGCGCATGCTGTATGACGGTGAAGTCAACCGCCTGCTCAGGGGCCTGCGTCATATAGCGGAAATCGGTCAACAGCCAGCTGTCCTTCTGCGATACGAGCAGAACGCCGGACGAGCCGGTAAAAGCGCTTATGTACCTGCGGTTCACGGCATTCGTGACCAGGATCGCGTCGGCACCGACGTGCTGCAGCTTCTCCCGTAACCCCGCAATACGTGTAGTCGTCATACAATCACCCTTTCCTTGAAACGGCTAACCAGGTTCAGGCTGCGTAGATCCCTTGTATGGTAGCGGAAGGATCTTGCGAAGCCCTTGCATGAAATCAGCCGTTCTGTTCTTTATCCTTCAAATGCTGCACGAGCGCGGTTAAGCCAAGCACGTAGCTTTGCGCGCCGAACCCCGCGATTTGGCCGAGGGCAACCGGTGCAATGACGGAAACATGGCGGAATGCTTCCCGCTTGTGGATGTTCGAGATATGCACTTCAACGACAGGCAGTCCTACGCTGCCGAACGCATCGCGCAGGGCGTAGCTGTAGTGCGTAAACGCCCCTGGGTTGATGACGATCCCGTCCTCTTTCCCGTACGCTTCATGAATCCGGTCGATCAGGGCACCCTCATGATTGGATTGAAAGAAAGAAATGCGGACACCCATCTCGTCCGCCGTCTTCTTGAGCAGCGACTCAATCGCTTCCAGCGACATCGAGCCGTAAACGCCTGGCTCGCGAATGCCGAGCATGTTGAGATTCGGCCCGTTTAATACAAGTATCGAAGTCATGGAGAATCCTCCCGGCGCATAGATCATTAGCCATTCTACCACAAAGTCCTATGCTTTGAGAAGTGCCGGGACGCCTCCGCTCCTAGTGCGCGCCGATCGGCTCGCGCGATGCTTCGTCGGTATACTCGAAGGCGATCGTATATCCGATAAACAGACCCCATACGAGAAACAACGCGCATTCGGTGAAAATCGTATCGTACCCGATTTTGTTGATCGGGTCGAACATCCCCATCGCCGGTCCCGCCATTGCGAACAGGACGATCCACCAGAACAGACCGTAGAACAGCCCCGCCCACGGCCCCCTAAACCGGCCGAGCACCGCTTTATACAACAAAGCGGCGATGATCGAGAATACAATGAAGAAAGCAAGGCCGAGGAGATGTCCCCATCCCGTCTTCAAAAAGGACTGACGGAAGAACGGATCTGCCAGAAAGCCCGGCAGTATTTTCGTGAAATGGATCAAATAAAGGAGCCAGCGCATCGCCCCCCAGATCAAGCCGGCAAAGAAACCAAGCTGCAGGCAGTACCAGAACGGATTCGTGTTCGTCGTTCCGTTGTATTCCGTGCGGCTTTCCTTGCGTTTGCGGTCCTTTAATGTTTTGCGCATCGTCATTCCTCCGTTACGTTCATTAACCTCGGCATCCTCCATTTAGTATGTACAAAGGTCGAATTCCCAAATCAACGCCAAGCCGATCTGAGAAAGGATCCCGCTCGCAATGTCTTGTATAATCAAGTACAATAGGATAGAGAACGTTCATAGAGAACCTACACTTACGCCAATATTGAAGGATGGTGATTCGCCCTTGTCGCAAAGCACGCAAAATATTTACGGCGGACAAGCCGTCATTGAGGGCGTCATGTTTGCCGGCCGCAATGCCAACGTTACTGCAGTTCGCCGCAAAAATAACGAAATCAAGTTCTACGAGGTTCCGCGCAAAGTCACGCCATGGATTCAAAAGCTCAAAAAAATCCCGCTCGTGCGCGGCGTCGTCGCCATACTCGAATCGAGCGCGAAAGGCTCCCAGCATTTGAACTTCTCCATGGAATCGTATGCGGAGGATGAGCTGGAAGAAGGCAAGGACGAGAGCGCGGTCGCCAAGACCGAGGAGAAAAAAGGCTGGAGCCTCAGCATGATCGTCGGCGTGGCCGTTGCGGGCATCATCTCGTTCATCGCCGGGAAGCTCGTTTTCACCGTCGTACCCGCATTAATCGAACAATTGATCTTTGGACATGCGTTCAAGAATATAATAGTACACAACCTGCTCGAGGGTGCGATCAAGATCCTGTTTCTGCTCTCCTACCTCTATATCATCTCGCTGACGCCGCTGATCAAGCGCCTCTTCCAATATCACGGCGCGGAGCATAAAGTCATCAGCGCGTACGAAGCCGGCGCGGAGCTGACCGTCTCCAACGTTCAACGCTTTACCCGTCTTCATTACCGCTGCGGCAGCAGCTTCATCGTGTTCTCCGTGCTTGTGGGGATCGTCGTGTATTCCTTCTTCCATTGGGATTCCCTGTGGGAAAGAGTTTACCTGCGCGTGCTTCTTCTTCCAGTGGTGCTCGGGTTCTCGTACGAGGCGCTCCGCCTCACGAACTCGATGCGCGAACTGCCGGTCCTTCGCTTCCTCGGCTATCCGGGCCTATGGCTCCAGAAGCTGACGACGAAAGAACCGACGGACGATCAGGTGGCCGTCTCCATCGCATCGTTCAACCGGGTGCTGGAGCTGGACCGTCAAGGCGTTCAATCGTAAAGCAGCATCATCACATTCAGGATTCGGGAAGGAAGGGTGAGCGCGTCATGCCTCGTAAAATGAGTCTGCCAACCATCATCATCCTGGTGCTCGTCGTCATTGGACTTGTTTCGCAAACGATCAGCAATCCCTATCAGCTTCTAATTCCCGTCGGCGTCTTCGGCGTCATTTATTTACTTTACAAGTTCCCGCCGGGAGCAGCCGCGCGGTCAAAAGCGAAGCAGCCGCGTTACAAAGCTTCGACTTCGCGTAAAGATTCGCCGCAATCCAGTCGCAGCAAGGCACGCAAGAACTCACCATTCCGTGTCATCGAAGGCGGCAAGGACGACGACGACTTACCGAAGTACCATTAACGAATATAGTGATGGCCTACGCCGGCCAACGCAAGAAGGGGCTTTTCCAAGTAAGCATGGTCACCATGCCTACTCGGAAAGCCCCTTCTTTATATGTACCCTTTTATACCATTCGATTTCTTGGATTGCCGGATCCTTAAGTTTCTTCGTTGTTCAATTCGGCATGGACGGACTTAAAGGCTTCCAGCCTTTCCGGATCCCGGCGGAAAAACTCCACCAGCGTCTCGATGCACGTAATGGAATCCCAGCTTAGATGATGCTCGATTCCTTCGACATCCTTGTAAATGTTCTCCTCCTGCACGCCAATCACGGTCAGGAACGATTCCAGGAGCTCATGCCGATCCATGAGGCGCTTGCCCATTTTTTTCCCTTTATTCGTCAGCACGAGACCCCGGTACTTCTCATAAATCAAATACTGGTCTTTATCGAGCTTCTGAATCATCTTCGTAACGGAAGAAGGATGCACTTCAAGTCCTTCCGCAATATCAGAGACACGGGCATAGCCCTTCTCGTCGATTAATTTATAAATGCGTTCCAAATAATCCTCCATACTTGGAGTCGGCATCGTACAACCTCCATTTCACCAGCATCCCGTACGTACGGATTGTTGTGCGCGGCAGGCTCCAGGCGTCCTAGCCCCCGCGCTTACTCTTAGTATCATACACTGCCTGCCCCCACGCCGCAACCGCGGTGCACACTTAACTTTCCATGTTTGCGGAAGGGCTTTCGTTCTCAAACTAACGGCAAGTCCGTTATCAGCCAAGGAGGCCTGACGAGCATGAGCACTACGACGCTAGATCGTCCCAAACCGAAGAGAAAGGTGCATGATTCGTTCATTCCCGAACTTGTTTATTTCGAACCGGCATCGCTGGATTACCCGAAGGGCCGTCAAATCATGGCGTGGGTCAAGTCCTTGAACATCCCTTACCAAATGACGACCTCGCATAACCGCATCACGAACCTGCCGGGCGAGACGGAGCTCGAGCAGTACAAAATCGCCAAACGCACGCTAGTCGTCGGCATTCGCAAAACGTTGAAATTCGACACGTCCAAGCCGTCAGCGGAATACGCGATTCCGATCGCAACGGGCTGCATGGGACACTGCCATTATTGTTATCTGCAGACGACGCTCGGTGCCAAGCCGTATATCCGGGTCTACGTCAACATGGATGACATTCTCGGCGCCGCCAAAGGCTATATCGAGGAGCGGATTCCGGAAATCACCCGCTTCGAGGCAGCCTGCACATCCGATCCCGTCGGCCTCGAGCCCATCACGGGCAGCTTAAAGGAGCTCATTACGTTCATGGCGGACCAGGAATACGGCCGTCTTCGGTTCGTGACCAAGTTCCATTACGTCGACTCCCTGCTCGACATCAAGCATAACGGGCATACCCGCATCCGTTTCAGCGTCAACGCCAAGTATGTCATCAAAAACTTCGAGCCGGCCACCTCTCCGTTCGAGGAGCGAATCGAGGCCGCCGCCAAGATTGCCCGGGCGGGCTATCCGCTCGGCTTCATCATAGCCCCCATCATTTGGCATGAAGGCTGGCAGGAAGGCTACGCCGAATTACTCTCTTCCTTGGCTGCAGCGCTTCCGAAGGACGCTTCCCGCAATCTGACGTTCGAGCTCATCCAGCACCGGTTCACGAAGACCGCCAAGAACGTCATCGAGAAGCGCTATCCCCGCACGAAGCTCGAAATGGATATCGAGCAGCGCAAATATAAGTGGGGACGCTGGGGTCAAGGTAAATACGTCTATCCCGATGAGCAGGCGCAAGCGCTCCGGATGTTCATCTCGGAGCGCATCTTTGAACATTTTGAAGATGCGAAGATCGAATACTTCACCTAGAAGCTTGTTTCTGAATGTGTGACTGGAGTGTCGGTGTGGAGTCGCAAAAGCGTTAGCGGTCGCCTTAGTAGTCGGAAGATTACCTTATAAAATTGAATCCTATCAACCGACTACAACAGCGATCGGAGACCCGTACCGACCGCAAGTCACATGCCGTACAATCTTCTAGAATTTCATGAATTCAGGCGTAATCGAATTCAACCAAATCGTGATCTTCGTCATCTGGTCGGTGAAGAGCAGGATGCCCATCAGAAGCATGACCGCTCCTCCGATTTTCATCATGATGCCGGAATAACGCACGATCCACCGGGTCGAACCGATGAAGAAGGCAAGCACGAAGAACGGGATGGCGAAGCCGAGCGCATACGCAGTCGTCAGCTCGAACCACGTACCCGGATGAGAGGCCGCCATCAGCAGAATGCTCGCCAGGATGGGTCCCGTGCAAGGCGACCAGCCCGCGGAGAATCCGATACCGAAAATAAACGAAGCCAAATACCCCGACTTCTTGAGCCGCAAGGGCATTTTCATTTCCCTCAAAAGTACCTTGGGCTGGATCAAGCCCATGAGTATGAGCCCCATTAGAATGATAAGCACCGCGGACAGCTGCCGGATCAAATCCTGATATTTCGAGAATTGTTCCGCAAACGCGTTCGTGCCGTAACCCAGCGTATAATACACGATCGAGAATCCTAGAATGAAGAACAATGTATGGGTCATGGTGCGAATCCGTATTTCCCTGCCCGGATGCTCGCTCTTCAAATCTGCTACCGATACGCCTGTTATGTAAGATAAATAAGACGGGTACAGCGGCAGGCAGCAAGGCGATATAAACGAAGCGATACCCGCCCCGAACGCCGCCCAAACCGTTACGTCAGACATGTAAGAATCCCTCCACTTCTAGCTGCTTCTGCTGGTTCTTCTAAGCGAAAGCAAAAGCAGTAAAATAACGATCAGCAGCATAACGATGGTTCCGCCCGGCGCCAGATTCCAAATGCCTGCCGTAATCAGTCCGATGACGACTGCCAGCTCCGCAATGACGACGACGGTAACGACGGACTGACGGAAGCTCCTTGCAATCGCAAGGCTGCACGCCGCCGGAATCGTCAGCAAGGCCGATACGAGCAGCGCGCCGACGATTTTGATGGAGACGCTGATGACGAGCGCCGTCAGGATGCTGATCATGAAATTGAAATATTTCGTCGGCAAGCCGCTGACCGCCGCCGCATCTTCGTCGAAGGTGAGCAGGAACAGCTCTTTGGCATGCAGGCCGACGGCAAGAAGGACGACGACGGTTACGCTGCCGATAAGGACCAGGTCGATGGAATCAAGCGTATAAATACTCCCGAAGAGGTAGCCGCTAACGCTGACGTTGAAGCCTTTCCCCATCGTAAACAACAGCGAAGCAAGCGCCACGCCGCCGGACATGATAATGGCGATCGACAGCTCTGCATAGGTCTTATACGCCTTGCGCAGCTTCTCGATCGCGAACGTCGCGGCAATCGCGAACACGAGCCCGACCACGACCGGATAAACCCCGATCAGGAACCCGAGCGCCACGCCGGCGATAGACACGTGCGCGAGCGTATCGCCGATCATGGACAGCCTGCGCAGGACTAGAAACAGTCCCATCAGCGGTGCCGTTATGCCGATCAGAACGCCTCCGATCAAGGCCCTTTGAAAAAATTCCAATTGTAAAATATCCAACTGCTATACGCCTACTTTCCCGCTCTCCATGGCATGACGCAGCTCGCGAAGGCTGTGCGTCAGATTCGTCTCCACACAATCCTCCAGATCGTGGGAATGCTTGACATACAAATTGATTTTGCCGGCTTGCTGCTTCGGCTCGCGTCCCAAGTAAGAACGGATCATCTCCATGTCGTGCGACACCATCAGAAACGTGATGTTATGATGCTGATGCATATGTTTGATGAGATGGAAGAACCCTTCCTGCGTTTCCGCGTCGATACCTACTGTCGGCTCGTCCAAGATGAGCAGCGCGGGATTATTAATGAGTGCTCGTGCCAGAAAAGCCCGCTGCTGCTGTCCCCCGGACAGCTGACCGATCCGTTTGTCGGCCAAATCCTCGATCTTCATGGCATGCAGCGCTTCTTCGCATTTGACCGCATCCGCTTTGGATACGCGCTTGAACAGCTTGTTGCGGTTATACAACCCGGACAGCACGACCTCCCGAACCGTAGCCGGAAATAACGGGTTAAAGGAATTCTTCTGCGGCACGTAGCCGATCCTGCCCCAATCGCGGAATTGCCCGATCGGCTGACCGAACAGCTTGATGGCGCCGTTCGTCGGCTTGAGCAGCCCGACAATCATGCGGAGCATCGTCGTCTTGCCGGCACCGTTCGAACCGATTAGGCCGACGAAGTCCCGTTCTTGCACGGCAAAGGAAACGCAATCGATGACGGGCCTATTCTCATAAGCGAACGATACGCCTTCCAGCTCGATGATCGGCGCATGGCAGAAG
This sequence comes from Paenibacillus sp. J31P316, assembly GCF_056269105.1. Classification (NCBI taxonomy): domain Bacteria; kingdom Bacillati; phylum Bacillota; class Bacilli; order Caryophanales; family Paenibacillaceae; genus Paenibacillus; species Paenibacillus sp. J31P316. The sequence continues at coordinate 1,055,758 of NZ_JBWDNI010000002.1, forward strand.
TTATCCGATCTCTGCATCTGTTTCTCCGCTAACATGAACTTCCCTCCCGGGCGATGCAAGCCTCTATTATTGCAGAGCTTGCACGAGATTTTTCAAATTCGCTTTCATCAATGAGAAGTAATCTTCCCCCTTGGACTCCTGCCCCGGGGTCAGTCCTTCAAGCGGGTTCAACACCATCGTGCTGACTTTCGCTTCATTGGCAAGCGTTTTGGCGATTTCGTCGGAAACCAGCTCTTCGAAGAAGATCGTTTTGATTCCGTTCGCCTTCACGAACTTCGTGATGCGCAGCAAATCCTGCGCCTTCGGTTCCGCATCGGGCGACAACCCCATTATAGCCACTTGCTTCAAGCCGTAATCACGGGCCAAATACCCGAAGGCCTGATGGGACGTCACGATGTCTTTGTGCGTGACGGCGGATAACGCGTCCGAATATTCCTTGTCAAGCGCGGACAGCTTCTCTTCGAGCACATCGAAATTCGCCTCGTAAGCTGCTTTGTGTGCGGGATCAGCCGCCAAGTAATAATGGAGGACTGTACCGGCCATCATTTGCATCGACTTCGGGCTGACCCATGTATGCGGATCGACATGATTCTTGTCCGGGCTATCATCCTCGGGGTTTCCGGAGATTTTCTCGATGCCTTGGCTTACTTCCACCGTCGTCAGCTTGGAGTCGCCGGGCAAGCCTTCCAAGAAATCGTCTACCCAGCCTTCCAAGCCTGCACCGTTATAGAGAAACAACTGCGCCTTCGAAGCCGTATCCAGATCCCGGCTCTTCGGGCTCCAATCATGCGGCTCGACGCCTGCGGGAATCATATTGATCACATTCGCATCCGGGCCCCCGATCTGCTGGGCCAGAAAATATAGCGGGTAAAAGCTCGTCACCACGTTCATCTTCCCCTCGACCAGCTTGCTCTGGCCGGAAGAGTCGCATCCCGCGGAGAATACAATCAAAAACACAGCCGTAATTGCAACGGCGAATAGACGAAATATTGCTGCTCGGAACATGCTTGCACCCTCAATTCTATCATCCTAACATAATCGTAAACATTACTATTATGATTATATAGAGGGGCATAGGCACTGTCAACAAACAACCGCCGGAGCTGCGCGCTCCGGCGGTCAAGGTTCATGCTTATTTCACAATTGCGCCGTTCGGCATATCTTCCGGCACGGTGGCCAGCGTCAACTGGTCGCCGTGGGAGGCCGCGAGAATCATCCCTTGCGATAATTCGCCTCTCAGCTTCACCGGCTTCAGGTTCACGACGCAGATGACTTTGCGTCCCACCAGCTCTTCCGGCTTGTAAAATTTGGCGATGCCGGATACGACCTGGCGCTGCTCGAAGCCCATGTCCAGCTGCAGCTTGAGCAGCTTATCCGCCTTAGGAATCGGTTCGGCGGCAATTACTTGCGCTACTCGGAGTTCCACCTTGCCGAAATCGTCAATGCCGATCTCTTCTTTGGTCTCCGCTGGCTTCGCATCCTCGAGCGCAGCAGCAGTAGCAGTAGCAGATGCCGCGTCCGTTCCTTGCGCTGCTTGATCCGCTTGAACGGCTTCGGCTTCGGCCGGAGCCGCTCCGCCGTTCATGGATACGGCGATGAACGCCGTCTCTTCCGCAACATCGAGACGCGGGAAGATCGGCTCGCCCTTCGTGACGCGCGTTCCGCTTGGCAGCTGCCCGAAGCGCTTCGTGCTCTCCCATGCGGTCAGCTCTCCTTCCGCAAGGCCCAGCTGTGCGCGAATCTTAAGCGGCGCGTTCGTCAGGAACGGCTGCAGCAGGATCGAAATGATCCGAAGCGATTCCGCCAGATGATGCATGACGGAAGCGAGCTCGCCCCGCTTCTCTTCGCTCTTGGCAAGCGTCCACGGCTGCGTCTCGTCGATATATTTGTTCGTCCGGCTGACCAGCTGCCAAATCGCCGTAAGCGCGACGGAAAATTCCATCCGCTCCATGGCCGACTCCACAAGCTCCGCCGTGCTCTGAGCGAGCGAGGACAGCTTCTCGTCGAAGGCCGTCACGGCACCGTCGTAACCCGGAATTTCGCCTTTGAAGTACTTGTCGATCATCGCGACGGTCCGGTTCAGCAGGTTCCCGAGATCGTTGGCCAGATCGAAGTTGATCCGCTCTACGAAGTTCTCCGGCGTGAACGTACCGTCCGCGCCGAATGGCACCTCGCGAAGCAAGTAGTAACGCAGCGCGTCAAGACCGTAACGGTCGACCAGCGTTACCGGATCCACGACGTTGCCCTTGGACTTGGACATCTTGCCGTCCTTCATCAACAGCCAGCCGTGCGCGAATACTTTCTTCGGAAGCGGCAGTCCGAGTGCCATCAGCATGATCGGCCAATAGATCGTATGGAAACGAACGATCTCTTTGCCTACGAGATGAACGTCGGCAGGCCAGAACTTATCGAAGCGGCCGCTTTCGTCCGAGCCGTAACCGAGCGCCGTGATATAGTTCGACAAGGCGTCGATCCACACGTACACGACATGCTTCGGATCGCCCTTCACCTTGATGCCCCAATCGAACGTCGTACGGGAAACCGCCAAGTCTTCAAGACCCGGCTTAATGAAGTTGTTGATCATTTCGTTCTTGCGCGACTCCGGCTGGATAAACTCCGGATTCTCTTCATAGAACTGCAGCAGGCGATCGGCGTATTTGCTCATCCGGAAGAAATAGCTCTCTTCCTTCACGAGCTCCACGGGACGTCCGCAATCCGGGCAATTGCCGTCAACCAGCTGGCGCTCCAGGAAGAACGATTCGCACGGCGTACAATACCAGCCTTCATAGTTGCCTTTATAAATATCGCCCTGCTGCAGCAGCTGATCGAAGATCGCCTCGACGACTACTTTATGGCGCTCTTGCGTCGTCCGGATGAAATCGTCGTTGGAGATGTCGAGTTTCTTCCATAGATCCTTAATGAGAACGACGATATCGTCGACGAACTGCTGCGGCGTCTTGCCCTTCTCGGCTGCCTTGCGTTCGATCTTCTGTCCATGCTCGTCCGTACCCGTCAAATACCAGACGTCGTAGCCGCGCAGCCGCTTGTAACGAGCCATGGCGTCGCCCGCCACCGTCGTATACGCATGGCCGATATGCAGCTTGTCGCTCGGATAATAAATCGGGGTCGTAATGTAAAATGCTGGTTTGGTTTCATTGGTTTCGCTCATCGAAAACACTCCTCTTTCCTGCGTCTTGGCAAGTCTCAAGAACGTTTAGACAACAAAAAAAGCCCCCGTCCACTATGGGACGAGAGCTTGCCGCTCACGTGGTACCACCCAAATTCCTCTCTCCTACAAACGCGTGCGAGTCCGCGACCGCCGCTTGCGAAGAAAGCTTCATTCGGCTCACCCTCTATCGGGATGAGCAGTCGACCGGTAACGAGGTCAGTCGCCGCAGCCTTGCCGCAGCCCTGTGCTGCTGCTCGGAAGCGGTTCTCCGGGACCATTTTCCACAAGCTGTTCCTTGCCGGTTTCCAGCTGCCCCGGCTCTCTGGTAAGGTCATCGCTTCTGTACTTATCCGTTCATCGAACAATGATATTAATAAGTAAGCTCTTGCTGAAACTATACCGAATCCTTAGAGGCGCTGTCAAGCGCGCCGTCCGCCCGTTTCGCCAGCTCTTCGCGCGTAGGCGGCACGAAGTCGATGCCGCCCGGATGAAACGGGTGGCATCGGCAAATCCGTCTGAACGCGAGCCAGCTGCCTCGAAGCGGTCCATGCTTGTCGATCGCCTCCAGCGCATAGGCCGAGCAGCTCGGGTAGAACCGGCATGTCGGCGGTTTGAGCGGTGATATATAGCGTCGATAAACATGAATAGGCGCTTTGATTACCGTACGCATGACGATTCCCCTTTCTGCCGCAATCGGCTAGGCGCGAAGCTTATTTGCTATCTATCATGACGCAATTGAGCGTCCGCGTCAATTTTCATGCGGCTTTCAAAAAAGCGACAAGCGGTTTGTCGTAATTTTGTATGTTTGTTGTCATGGAAACATATTATAGAGCGATTTTATTTGTGTTACCGTATACAAGTGTCGCATAATTAGAGCATGTAAAACTGTAATGATGCGCCATGATTTTAGCTATCCAAGCAATTCACCCATTATTAGGAGGAATCATACTATGATCCGCGTTGCAATGCTCAGCTATTGGCATGTTCATGCCTGGGACTACACCAAACAAGTGCAAGAAAACCCGAACTCCGAGATTGTCGCCGTATGGGACGAGCTTCCGGCTCGCGGCCAAGAAGCCGCTGCCAAGCTCGGCGTACCGTTCATCGCCGATTTGGACGAACTGCTCGCCCGCGCCGACATCGATGCGGTCGTTATTGATACGCCTACGAATATCCACCGTGACGTTATGGTGAAAGCCGCGCGCGCCGGCAAACATATTTTCACGGAGAAGGTTATCGCGCCTACGCTCCGCGAAGTCAACGAAATCGTAACCGCCGTTCGCGAAGCAGGCGTGAAGCTGACCGTTTCGCTGCCGCGTCTTAATGACCGCTATACGCTTGCGGCACAAGAAGTGCTGAACCAAGGTTTGCTTGGCGAGCTGACGCAAGCCCGCGTTCGCCTGTCCCATAACGGCGCCCTTGCCGATTGGCTGCCGCAGCATTTCTATAACCTCGAGCAATGCGGCGGAGGCGCGCTGATCGATCTTGGCTGCCATCCGATGTATCTGACTCGCCTCTTCCTCGGCATGCCGAAAACCGTAAGCGCAGCGTTCGGATACGTAACTGGCAAAGAAGTCGAAGACAACGCGGTTGCCACGCTTCGCTACGAGAATGGCGCGATCGGCATCGTGGAAGCAGGCTTCGTGAACGCGCACTCCCCGTTCTGCGTGGAAATCCACGGCACGGAAGGCACGCTGCTGTACGGATTGCCGGATGATGTCGTCCGCGTGCGCAGCAACAAGCTGGAAGCTCAGGAATGGGTAACGATCGAACAACCGGCGCTGCGGATCTCCGCATACGACCAATGGGTCGGCCACGTACTGAACGGTACGGAAGCAGAAGAGAACGTTGGACTTGCGATCGATCTGACGAAGCTGATGGAAGCTGCCACGATCTCCAATGCCGAGCAACGCGCTGTTGCCGTGTCCGAGCTTCAAAACTAATTGATACTGCCTAAGGAGATCAAGGAGGCGTTAACAATGGCAAAGCCGTTCGCATACACATTAATGGCCGAGCGCAACGATGCGATCGACCGGCTCGATATACAGTTCCGCTGGGGCGGTTATGGGTTTCGCGTGCTGCGCTGCCACTTAACCTCCTTCTCTCCCGGCAAAATCGTCCGCTTCCATAAACACTCGGAATACGAGTTCCATTTCATTCCGCGCGGCAAAGGCACGGTCATTCTCGAGGAAGCGGTATACCCGCTCCACGATGGCCTATTCTATTTGACCGGTCCGAACGTCATTCACCAGCAGGAGGCCGACGCTCGCGAAGCCATGGATGAGCTCTGCCTGCACATCGACATCGTACCGATCAAGGAATCTGAAGCCGACGGCAATTGGGGAGATCCGTGGGAGCGCCATGAAGCCGAAGCCTGCGTGCGGGCGCTGGACAATTTGCCGCTTAAGCCGCATGTCGACCAGTTCAACGCGATGGCTTGGTTTCTGACGGCATACCGCGCCTGGAACGAGGGTCAGCCCGGCGCGTTCTCCACGATCAAACAGGCGATCATCCAAATTTTGCTGCGCGCCGCACGGATGTCCGCTGCGCCGAACGCAACCTTCGAGCCGCCTTCCCGCAATATCAATGAGCACCGGTTTCGGATCGCGACGCAGTTTATCCATGACAACTACGCGCAGCCGCTCACGCTGCAGGAAGTCGCCGAACGGATTCCGATCAGCGCACGCCAGCTGCAGCGCGTATTCCGCGAACAAGGCGAGGACTCCTTCACCGCTTATCTGGAGAACTATCGGCTCTCTCAGATTTGCTCCGCCATCGTCGAAGGAAGCCGGCCTATCGAGCAGATCGCGCTGGAGCACGGGTTTGCAAGCAGCAACTACTTGTACTACGTGTTCAAGAAGCGGTTCAGCATGACGCCGAAGCAATTCCGCAAGAAGCATGCCGGTTCGGAAGAAGAGCTGGATACATCCGTTCCTGTTCAGGTCTAGAACCGGCGTTCAATGCTTCGTATGCGCGGTGCGGCCGTTGATCGACATCGAATCATAGAGAAAGGCCTCGGTCCCAATGGACCGAGGCCTTTCTCTTATTTACGCATTCGCTTTTAAACCATGCTTATACGTCATTAGCAATTACGTCATGCGCTGTTAGTTCATGCGCTGCTTACCAGCGAAGCTCCGGCAACGGCAGGAATGTCATCGCGATCGGGAGATTGCTTCCTCCCGCAAGGGTGAAGACGAAATCCACCGACTCTTCCGTATTGCCGGTCCGATAAAGCACGGTGGCTTGCGTATTATTCATGAGCGACGCCGTCACGACTTGACCGTTGACCATGAACGCGCCGGTATAGATGCCGCCGCGCGGATTAAGCGCGATTAACGTGCGTGGCGACACATGCGGCAGGTGGAGGCGGTACAGCGTGCCGAAGTTGCCGGTGTTGTACTGCAGCTCCCCTGTCGTATCGTCAATGCCGTCCAAATACTTATCGATCGTCTTGTCGCCGAGCACGATGCGCTGCTCCGTATCGCCGAGCGTATCATTGATGTCGATCGTACGGTCCGCATTGTTGAACGTGCCTCGGACATGGATACCGTCACGCGGCATGACCGACAGGTCCGGCAGCTCCGTTATCGGATTTTTGCCAGCCGCGACGACCACGACGTGGAACTGCAGTTCCTGCTCGCTGTAAATATCCGCGTAGGCGGATAATACATCGTTTAATTTCATCGGCGTTTTGGAAATCTCGGGCAGAATCTCAACCGTTTGATGCGGACGAACCGTGATCCATTTCGGCGCAGGATTGCTGCCGATCGAGGTCAAGTAACGGGCCGTGGACATCATGGCCGTATTGCCGACGCTCGGATCGGGACCGCCGACGCCGATCGAGCTCGTATTCACGTTGACGGGCGTGCCGTTGTTGTTCGTCGCAAGCAAGTACATCTTAACCGGATAGCCGATTTTGTTCACATTATGGAACATGAACCGTACCTGGCCGGTTAGCTGCGCCTCGTATGCGATGCCCTCCTGCAGCAGCGTCTCCGGACTGTTGCTGCGCACCATCTGAGACGGCACGGAGTTGATCGTGTAGCCGATCGCGGGCATTTTCGGGACCGAAGCCGGATCGATGGTAAAGTTACTGCCAACCTTCGTATTCAATCTGTAATACTCGTCTTTGGTATACAGGACCTCGCTCGTTACCGTTACGGCCTTCGTAATCGTCGAGGTAAGCCCGTGACTGTCTTGGACGACAAGCGTGACCATCTTATCGCCAGGCTCGAAGAATACCTTGTCATTCCCCGAGAAGGTACGTTTGACGATCGCGTTCTCGTCGTCCGTGCTCAGGTCGACATAGCCGATTTCCTCGCCAATCCGGTACTGCGCCTTCTCCGTCGTGAAATCCGCTACCGGCGGCTGGTTCGGCGCTTTGACCGTAACGGTCACGGAATAAGGCTCGCTCCATACGCCATTGATGTCTTCGACTTGCCTTGTAATGACGTACGTCCCCGGATCGGGGAACACGTCCATTCTTCCTTCCCAGCGTTCATCCACGAACGGTTGGCCCGTCGGGTTGGTCGAACGATCCACATAGGTGACCATCGTTTGACCCGCGAAAATTTCTTTCGGATTCACCTCGAAGGCTGCCGTCGGCTTCGGCGGAATGACGACCGTCGACCATTTAAAGGTAATCGTCTTCCCGACGACCGCGATGGAGCTGTCTGCCATTTCGCCCCATGAGCGAAGCGGCACCATTAGATAACCGTTCGAAATGTACGGCACGCCGGTCAGCTTCGTCAGCACGCCGTCCAGATAAGCGTAGCCGCTGCCGATTTTGAATACGAGCTCATGCTTGTCGCTCTTCGCGATCGACTGTTTCTTCTGCGCGTCGTACGAAATCGCGTACCCGTAACGGGCAGCAATGGAGCTGAACGGAATAAACGTGCGTCCGTTAATGTTCGCTACCGGCTGCGCGGATTTGTACGGCTTGCCGTTGTGCACCATATTAGCGCTTCCCATCGTTAGCACAAGCTGGTCGGTTACGATGGAAGCGTCAGTCGTAGTTATGGAATCTGCAGAGCCTTCCGCAGAAGCGCGACGTGTCACGGTGTCTGTAAAACTCAAGAATAAGAACGATACGATCAACAACCATTTCAAAGCTTTCATGCAGTGTCTCCTCTTCTCTCTCTCCTTGATGCCTATGCGCGTTGCAGCGGCTTCTGTACGGCTGTCCTTCAGCCTGCCCTGACAACATTAAACGACAAAAGCACCTTAAAAGTTGCGGAAGATAGGAAAGCGACACGGTTTCGACATATCTGGCACTCGATCAGCGGTTTACGCGCATGTTAATAAGAAAGAACGTAACCATGACGATAAACGAAGCAATCGTCACGAGCGCGAACGTCAGGCGCAGCTTCTTCTTCTTAACCAGCCGCTCAGCATCCTGCTCCTGACGAGCAAGCGTCACAGCGCGATGTACGAACAGATACACGATGGCCAACGTGACGAAAACCATATTCGATAAGAACCATAATTGCTGCCAAAACATGAATGACCTCTCCCAACCTCAGGTATACAACCATAACAAGTAGACTACCGGAATCGACACGAGATTGCAAACCTCAGCTATGCTATAATAGACAGAATCAAGCTGCTCTCTGCAGGCAGCGCCAAGCGTTTTTTCTCTGACCGAAAGGATGATCATAACCATGACACTAGCTACCGATTCTATAAAGGGCACGTTTACCGGGTTTACCCAGGACGATTTCGACGTCTTTGCCATACCTGGCCTCGAGCCGAGAATGGACGCGCTCATCTCCAAAATCCGCCCGAAGCTGCATGAGCTCGGCGACCGCTTGACGCCGTTCCTGACGGATATCTGCGGCGAGCCGATGTTCCCGCATGTCGCCAAGCACGCACGCCGGACGATCAATCCGCCGAACGATACATGGGTTGCCTTCGCGCCGGGAAAACGCGGCTACAAAATGTTTCCGCATTTCCAAATCGGCTTGTTCGGCAGTCACCTGTTCATCCAATTCGCGATCATCTATGAATCCGACAACAAGACCGTATTCGCGGAGCACGCGCTTCGGCAGCTAAACGAAATCGAAGGGCATATCCCAGCGCATTACGTCTGGTCGGGCAACCATATGGTGCCTGGCGGCGATACGCAGGAGGAGCTCGGACGCGACGGACTCGCCAAGCTGCTCGAGCGGCTCCGGACCGTAAAAGCATCAGAGGCGCTCTGCGGCATCATCATCGACCGCGACGATCCAATACTCGGCGACGGCGAAGCCTTCCTTGCCAAAGTGGAAGAGACGTTCGGCACCGTGCTGCCGCTGTATAAAATGTCGTTCTAAACGCGTCCCTTCTAGATGACTCCCTTCTTAATGATCCCCTTTAGATGAATCCCTTCTAACCGCTCCCCATCAATGGGTGTCGACTAACCAAGGTTTCCTATGAGAAAAGCCTCGCGCCGATTCGGCGCGAGGCTTTTCTTCTGATCCAACATTTAAATCCTGTTCCAAAGCTAGAAACGATCTTGAATCTCTCGCTATCATTACGCCGCGTGGTTCACGCTCGCGTTGACGCGTTGGCGCTTCGATTTGCGGAAGAAGAACAGCTCGTAGATACAAGGCACGATAACCAGCGTCAGAAGCGTCGCGGCTGCAAGGCCGCCGATAACGACGATGGCCAAGCTTTGCGAGACGATGCTTCCGCCTTCCGTGGAGCCGAAGACGAGCGGGAGCATCGCGGAGATTGTCGCGATTGCCGTCATGAGAATCGGACGGGCGCGAGTCGCCGCCGCTTCGATCAACGCTTCGCGAATCGTCATGCGCTGTTCGTTCTGCTTCACGCGGTCGATGAGTACGATCGCGTTCGTGACGACGATGCCGACGAGCATCAGCGCTCCGAATACGGCGGTAAAGTCAGGCGAGATGCCGGTGACGAGCAGACCGACGACCGCGCCGATTGCCGCAAGAGGCAGCGAGCACATAATCGCGAGCGGCGCGCGCAGCGTCTTGAACGTCAAGACCATGATTAGGTAGACGATGCCGATCGCGACCAGCATGATGATGCCGAGATCCGCGAAATCGGACGATTGGTCAGCCGAAGCGCCGCCGACCGTGAACGTCACGCCGTCCGGCGACTTGAGCGCATTCACTTTCTTCGTAATGTCTTTGCCGACGATCGACAGCTGTTTCGGATCGACATCCACGGCAACGCGGACGTAAGGCTTGCCGTCTTTATGGTAATACACGCTGGCCTGCTCGCTCTTCACGAGCTTCGCGACCGAAGATACGTCCGCCGGCCCGGAAGCCGTCATGATCGTCATTCCGTTCAGGTCGGATTGCGATTTGGGCTCTACGGTAGGCTGCAGCACGACGTTCGTCACGCGATTGTCGATCGTGATCGAACCGAGCGGGACCGGGTTGAGCAGGCCTTGCAGCTGGGAAGCCACTTCTTGCCCGTTCGATTTCGAAGGATCCAACTGGAACGTATAGACCGGTTTCTTCTCTTCTTGATTCGTTTTTACTTTCAGGACATCCTTGACCGGCTTGATTGCAGCAACGACTTGATCGGCGCCTTTGGCGATCGCGTCGAGGTCGTCGCCCGTTACGTCGACGATGACCTGCGTTCCGCCGGAGCCGCTCATGAAGTCCATGGCCCCCGCGTTCAGATCCGCGCCCTTAAACTCGGAACGCTGTCCTTGCACGTCCGCGATCACCTTCTCGGCGTCCGCGCCTTTTTTCATCTGCACCAGGTACGTAACGAGCGTTGGCGACGAGACTTCGCCGTATTGAGCGCCATCGGAGCTGTTGCCGTTCTGCATCAGCACCCAATCGATCTCGGAGCTCTTCGTCAGGAACGATTCCAGCTTGCGGCCGCCTTCGACGACGGCATCATGCGGCGTCTCGCTCGGATACTCGAGCGTAATATTCAGGTTGGCTGCGTTCGACGAATCGATAGCCCCCTTCGGCATCGACATGTAAGCGCCGACGGAGCCGATCAGCAGGACGACGGCGACTACGAGCGGTACCCATTTGTGCGCCAGGCACCAGCCCAGGAAATTCGAGAAACGTTTCGAACCTTCGTGTTCTTTCATCTTCGTGTTGCGCAGCAGCACGGCGCTGAGCAGCGGCACGACGGTCAAGGCGACCAGGAGTGATGACAGCAGCGAGTACGTAACCGTCAATGCAAACGGCAGCAGGAACGCCTGCAGCGAGCCCCGCAGCAGTCCCATCGGCAGGAATACCGCGACTGTCACCAGCGTGGACGACGTAATGGCGGTCGCCACTTCCTTGGTCGCGTCCACGATCAGGCTGACCGAGAACGTTTCTTTTTGCAGCCTGCGGTAAATGTTCTCGATGACGACAATGCTGTCGTCCACGAGACGTCCGACCGCGACCGCGACGCCGCCCAGTGTAATGATGTTCAGCGTCACGCCGGACATTTGCAGCAAGTACAACGTAATGCCCAGGGACAGCGGGATCGAGACGATCGTAACCAGCGTCGCCCGGATGTTGCGCATGAAGAGCAGGATGACGATCGTCGCGAACAGCGCGCCCATCAATACTTCGCGAAGCATGGAGTTGACGGAATGCACGACTTGTTCCGAGGTGCTCGAAAGCACTTTGATGTCGACGCCCTTCATGTCCTTGTTCAACCGCTCTACCGTATCTTGCACGGCATCGCCGACCTTAACGGCATTGGCATTGGCCGTCTTGGAGATCGTCAGCATCAGCACGTTCTTGCCGTTCAGGCTGCTGATGCTCTCTTGCTGGTTCTCCAGCTTCACTTCGGCTACGTCGCCAAGCGTAACGCCCTGCGCGACCGGGAGCTTGCGAAGCGTATCCAGATCGCTGACGTTCGCTTCGACGATAATATTGCCGGATGCGCCATCGATCGTTTTCTCACCGATGGAAGCCGAGACGCTCCGTCCTTGCAGCACGCCCATCAGCGTTTGGTAAGGCAAGTTCTTCGCTTCGAGCTTCGCTTTATCCGGAATGATTGAAATGCTCGGCGTGGATTTGCCGCCAAGGGATACTTGGCCCGCGCCGTCGACTTTCTTGAACTCGTTGATCAATTCCTTCTCGACTTGCTCCCGATCGGCTTCATTCACGCCGTCAAGTCCGACGGATACCCACGAAATCGGAATCATCGAGGTATTGAACTGCACCACGTAAGGCGTCATGACGCGTTCAGGCAATTGCACGGCGCGGACAGCCGTCTCGACCTCGGCCTTCGCTTCTTTCATATTCGTTTTGGAATCGAACGCCAGATCGATTTTGGAAAATCCGTTGCCGGACGACGACGTCATCAGGCTTTTGCCTTTGACGAACTGCAGGGCGTCCTCCAGCTTATTCGTCACTTCGGTTTCCATCGATTTGGCATCGTAGCCCGGGCCGATCGCGGCGACCGTGACCATCGGGTTATCCGCCTCCGGAAGAAACTCCATCGGGAGCCTGAAGTAACTGATTACCCCCATCGCCAGCGCCATTAGCACGACGAGCTTCATTGCGGCTTTGTTATTGAAAGCCCATTTCGTAATCCACTGCATTCTAATTCCATTCTCCCTTCGACCTATGGTTCTCCTAAGAACTCCTGGATAAAGTCTACCTTTTTCCAGGGGATTTGCGTAAACGTCTGCAGACCAGTCTTTATCCCCGACCTAAGACGGAGGCGGAACCGCGTCCGGCGATGTACCTCAAGCCCGCTTCCGCAAGTCCGATGCATAAAATCCGGACGATTTTGGAACGCTGTTAACCAAGCGCAAGCTGGAAAGGAAGGGATGTTATGCCAGCGCCGATATTCTTGAATATGGACGCGAACCTCGCTTATATCCGTTCCCGTTTCTATCCGTGCTCGGATTTGACGATGTTCCAATGGAATTACGGACCCCAGCACAAGCTGCGGGCGCTGTCCGTCTACTTCGATACGCTCGTGCTCGACAAGCGTACCAACTTCTTCAGGCAAACGCTCCAGGATCTCATCCCGCATCGGGTCGGCGACGGCAGCGAAGTGACGCTCGAGATGATCGTTCGCCTCTTCCGCCAACATATGACGACGGAAGAATCCGCCACCCTCGTCGACTCGCTGGAGCAAGCCGTGGACTTCATTCTAAGCGGCTGCCTGGTCATCTTCATCGACGGCTGGGACCATGCGATCTGCTATCGGACCGGCACCTTCGAGACGCGGCAGGTAACCGAGCCCGTCACTGAACCCGTCGTTCAAGGCCCGCGGGAATCCACCGTCGAGAACATCAAGAAAAATATCGGCATGATCCGCAGGCGAATACATAGCCCGAACGTCAAATTCAATTTCATGCAAACCGGCGGAGAAGCGCATACGACCATCGCTTTCGGCTATATGCAAGGAATCGTGGATCCGGCGACGCTCGATGCCTTCTTGACGCGCCTCGGTCAGCTTCCCGACGGCGACGTGCTGGAAACAAGCTTTATCGAAGACATTCTGGAAGAACGCACCTGGACGCCTTTCCCGCAATTCCGTTACACGGAACGTACCGACGTCGCCGCCTCCTCCCTGCTGAACGGCAAAATCATCGTGCTCGTGGAAGGCACCGGCAGCATTCTGATCTGTCCCGCGAGCTTCTTCGAGCTGATGCAATCGAGCGAGGACTTCTACCAGCGAACCCTGATGGCCAATTTCATCCGCATTCTGCGTTTTGCCGCGTTCATGATCGCGCTCGGCCTGCCGAGCTTGTATATCGCCATCTCGACGTTTCATGCGGAATTGATCCCTACGGTGCTGCTTCTCGCCGTCGTGGATTCCAGGGAAGGCATCCCCTTCCCCGCGTTCGCCGAAGCCATCATCATGGTCTTCATATTCGAAATACTGCGGGAAGCGGGCATCCGGCTGCCGCGCCCGGTCGGGTCGGCCGTCAGCATCGTCGGCGCGCTCGTCATCGGGGAAGCCTCCATTAACGCCGGCATCGTCTCGCCGATCATGGTCGTATGCATCGCGCTGACAGGCATCGCGTCGTTCGCGCTGCCGCAATACAATTTGGCCGTTTCGCTGCGCCTGCTTCAACTGCCGCTCATGATATTGGCGGCCATGCTGGGCATTTTCGGCCTCATGATCGGCTTCTTCCTGATGTGGATCCATTTGATCAGCCTCAAGTCGCTTGGCGTGCCTTACCTGAAGCCGCTCGCGCCGTGGACGATCGGCGAATTGCAGAACACGTTATACCGGAAACCGTTGAAGTCCTTAATGAAGTCAAACAGGCGGAAGGGTCCGCAGCTGAAAGGGAAATCCTAACGAACGGAAGGCATGGTGGTGCGCATGGCAATTCGGGCATCGGCTTTGCTGGCAGTCCTGCTGCTGTGCGGGCTCTGCGTCTCGGGCTGCGGCGACCGGGCCGAACTGCCGGACAAGGCGTTTGTGTTGGGCGTCGGCATCGACGATTCCGAAGACGGCGAGGTGCTGGTAACGTTCCAGGTGTACAAGCCGTCCCAATCGGTCGCCGCAAAAGGAAAACCCGGCAAGCCGTACATTAACATCCGCACCAAGGGCACGTCCGTCATGGAAGCGATTCGCGACATTACGATCCATCTCGGCCGCAAGGCGCAATTCAGCCACATGCGGGTCATCCTGATCAGCGAACGGCTTGCGCGCAAGATTCCCATCACGCAGCTGCTCGATATGTTCTATCGCGACAACGAGCCCCGCCTCACGAGCACGGTCATGATCTCGAAGGGCAGAGCGACGGATTACTTCGACCAAGTACCGTTTATCGAAAATACGATCAGCCAGCAGTATTACTTGAGCGAGAAATCCGAGCAAAACTTCAGCGGGAAGACGATCGGCACAACGCTGCTTTCCCTGGCCCTGCAGCTGCGCAGCGAATCGGCAATCGGGGCGATTCCGTATCTCGCCGTGAGCGGAAAGGAAACCGGCGGCGAACCGGGCGTCTCCGGATTGATGCTCGTCCAGAACGACATCGTGACGACCAAATATTCCGGACAGCAAACGGAAGCGCTGATGATGCTCCTCGGCCATTACAATAACGGCATCATCGAAATTCCGTGCCAGTCCGGCAAGCCGCGGGACGACGAAGGGAACGGGGACGAAGAAACGGGCGGGGAGGACGCGGGGGGCGGCGAAAGCACGAATCCCAAACGTCTGAAGGAATCCGCCGAAGTGCTCCGATTCTCGAGTACGCGGACGATCGAGCTGCGCGGCGGCGAAGTAAAAGCGCATTTCCGCGTTCACACGGCCGTCGCGACGCTGGAGCTCGCCTGCACCAAGCTCGACACCGAAGCGGAAGAAACCGCCTTCGCGGACAAAATATCCGCGGAAATCGAACGCCAATTGCAGCAGTCGCTAAAGTTGCTGCAGCGGAACAAAGCCGATCTGCTCGGCATCGGCAATGATATCTACAAGCATCATCCGCGGCTGTGGAAGAAATGGAAGCCGGACTGGCCGGACAAATTCGCCGCGATCGATGCCGATTTCGAGGTCGATACCGTCATATTGACGCATGGCACGACCGCCGGCCGTTCACTGCTGGCAACCCATCCCGATTAACGGAAGTGACCGCCATGTTCATTGTCATCTTGATCTTATGCGTCGTTTGCATGATCACGGCCGACTACAAAGACGGCGTTCGGGAAGGCCCCCGGCCGTCCAGGACAAAGTTGACGTACGGCCTTCTGCTTGCGTTAACGCTGTACCACATGGCCAATGCGACGGGGCTGATTCAAGGAATAACGTATTACGATACGGCGAACGCGCTGTTCGGCCCGGCCGCGGACGCGCTGTTCAAATGGTTTAAACTGAGGGGGTAGGTAAGCGCCATGGGGAAAACAATCACGGCAAATCAAGCCGCTTTGCTGCTGTTCGTTTTTCTGACCAGCTCTTCGATCATCAATATCCCTGGACCGATCATTCAGTTCGCGGGAAACTCGGCCTGGATGAGCATCCTGTTGTCGGCTGCGGGCGGCATGCTGACCGTCCTTCCGGTCATCATGCTGGCCAAACGCCATCCCGGCCAAAACTTCATCGAGTACAGCCGAAACATCGTCGGGGCGCCGGTTACGATCCTCTTCGGCCTGCTCTTTCTCTACTACCAGATCCATATGGGGGCCGCCATCGTCCTCGATATCGCCATGTTCCTGAACAGCTCGATGATGCGGAACACCCCGTCGTATTGGTTCATTCTCCTGTCCTTCCTCGTCGCGGCGCTGTCCGTGCGTACGGGCATCGACAAAATGACAGGGCTGTTTCCCGTTCTGATGGCCAGCGTCATGCTGTTCGTGTTGTTGGTCACGCTCCTGTCCATCCACAATTTTTCGTTCGGCAATCTGCTGCCCGTCATGCCCGATGGCCCGAAGCCGCTCCTGCAAGGCGTCTACGCCTCTTTCGGCTTTCCGTATTGCGAGGTTGTGCTGTTCTCCATGATTTTGTGCTACGTGAAAGCCTTCGGGAAGAGGTTCGAGTTCAAAGCGCTGCAGGCCGTGATCGTCAACGCCCTTTCGCTGTCGGGCGCTACGGTCGTCACGATCCTCGTCTTCGGGCCGATTGCCGGAGACCGGAAATACTCGCTGTTCGAGGTCGCGCGCACCGTCAACATCATCGACGTCTTCTCCCGGATGGAAGCGCTGATCGGCTATTCGCTCATTCTGGCTTCTTTCATGAAGACGACGATCGTACTCTTCACGGCCCATCAGACTTGCATGCACCTGCTCAAGCTGAAGCAGGACCGCATGCTGATCTTCCCGCTTGCCCTGTTCATGGCGGCCATTTCGCTGGCCGCGGCGACACGCGGCGAAACCAAGTGGCATTACGAGGTAACGGCCATCCATCCCCTGTGGGGCTTCTCGTTCGCGCTCCTGCCTCTCCTGATCGTCTTTGCCGTTGACATGATGCGCGGAAAGAAGGACGACGGCAAGACGCCGCAAGCCGATACGGGCCAAGCGAATTCGCCGCAAGCGACTAACACGCCGTCGAATTCACAGCAATCGGATACTGAGCAGTCGAATTCACAGCAGCCGAATTCACAGCAGTCGAATTCGCAACAGTCGGATTCACAACAATCGAATACATCGCAAGTGGATGCTTCCCTATCGAATACCATGCAAGCGACTCAAATGAACGCGCCGCAAGGGAATACGTCGAAGTCGTAGGCAACACATCGGCGCGCATGGGACGGTTTCAAAAAAAAGACATGTCCTCCGAATAAAATGAGTGATTACTCACTTCTATTTCGAGGTAATATCGCTTAAGATAAATGTGAGTAATCACTCATTATTCTGAAAGGCGTGATTCCATGTCCATGGCTCCTCCCTCTTTATCATCAGCTTCTTCTCATCCGGTCGTCGACGTGCAGAACGTGACTCGCCGCTTCGGCAGCCGGACGGTGTTGGACGATATCTCGCTCCGAGTGGAGCGCGGCGAATTGTTCGGCCTGCTCGGCCCGTCGGGCTCCGGCAAGACGACGCTGATCAAGCTCATGACCGGTATCGACAAAGCCGACGGCGGCACCGTCCGCATGCTCGGCGAACGGATGCCGAAGCTTGCCATGCTGCAGCGCTTCGGTTACATGGCGCAGTCGGACGCGCTCTATAACGAGTTGACCGCCAAGGAAAACCTGAGCTTCTTCGCGGCGCTGTACGGCCTGAAAGGCGACCGGCTGCACAAGCGCATGCAAGCCGCCATGGCCGTCGTCGACTTGGAAGACCATTTGAACAAGACCGTCTCCGCCTATTCCGGCGGGATGAAGCGGCGGCTGTCGCTCGCGATCGCGCTGCTCCACGAGCCGGAAGTGCTCGTGCTCGACGAACCGACCGTCGGCATCGACCCCGTGCTGCGGCAGTCCATCTGGCAGGAGCTCGAAGCGCTGCGGGAACGCGGCACGACGATCATCCTGACGACGCATGTCATGGACGAAGCGGAGAAATGCGGCCGGCTCGGGCTGATCCGCGACGGTAAGCTGACCGCCACTGGGTCGCCCGGGGAGATCAAACGGCAGAGCCGCGCGTCGACGATCGAAGAAGCGTTCATCGTGCTCGGCGGAGGTGCACGCCCATGAGAATCCGCGCGCTCGCCATTCGGATTATCCGTCAATTCGTTCGCGACAAGCGGACGCTGGCGCTTCTGTTTCTCGCCCCGCTGCTCATTCTCGGACTGATGAAGCTCGTGTTCAACGGCAATGCGGTCGAACCGGACATCGGCGTCGTTCAGGCCCCTTCCGCCGCGATCGCTCAACAATTGGATAAGGCCGGCGCGAACGTCAAGACCTACGAGCAGGCGCAGGACGCCGAACAGGCGCTGCGCGAAGGGAAGCTCGACGCGTATCTTACGTTCACGGACGGCCAACCCGCTCTTCGCCTGGAGGGTAGTGACCCTTCCGTGAACCAATCGGTCCTGCTGTTGCTGCAGCGCACGATGAACGCCGACGCGCAGGCCGTTCAGCCCGAAGTGACGTATTTGCACGGCGTCGAAGACATGGCCTCCTTCGATTTCTACGGCCCGGTGCTGATCGGCTTCTTCTCGTTCTTCTTCGTCTTCATGCTGGCCGGCGTTTCCTTCCTTCGGGAACGAACGAGCGGCACGCTGGAACGGCTGCTCGCGACGCCGATTCGGCGGACCGAAATCGTCTTCGGCTATTTGTCGGGTTTCGGACTGTTCACGCTCCTGCAGGCCGCATTGATCGCATGGTTCTCGATCGACGTGCTCGGCCTCTATATGGACGGATCGATCTGGTACGTCCTCTTGATGAATCTGCTGCTGTCGCTGACGGCGCTGACGCTCGGCACCCTCCTTTCGTCTTTCGCGAGCAACGAGTTCCAGATTATTCAATTCATTCCGATCGTCATCGTGACGCAGGTATTCTTCTCGGGCTTATTCAACCTGGATGCCATGACGCCCTGGCTGCAGCATCTCAGCCGCATCATGCCGCTCTACTACGGCGCGGACGCGATGCGCAGCATCATGATCCGAGGAGAAGGCTGGTCCGCGATCGACACCGACGTGTACGTGCTGATCGGCTTCTCCGCCGTTTTCGCGACGCTGAACGTGATCGCGCTCAAGAAGCACCGCGCCATTTAAAAGAAGCGGCGGCTGTGCTAGGATAGGGGCTATATGACAAGTGTGATGCGCATTAAGGAGTTGGCTTCATGAGCGACACGAAGGAAGAATGGATCGAGGAACTGCTGCGGGGCGACGAGGCAGGCCGCAAGATGACGGAGAAACAGTCGCGGATCGTCCAAGCGGCTATCGAAGTATTCGCCGAGAAAGGCTATGCCGCCTCCTCCACGAACGAGATCGCCCAGCGCGCCGGCGTGGCGGAAGGAACGATTTTCCGCCACTACAAGACGAAGAAGGAGCTGCTGCTCGGCATCGTGGCGCCCGCCATGACGAAGCTGATCGCGCCGTTCGTCCTTCGCGGCTTCAATAAAGTACTCGATTCGGAGTACGACAGCTACGACCAAGTGCTGCGCGCGATGATCGAGAACCGGATCGAGTTTCTGCGGAAGAACCGCAATATCCTGAAGATTCTACTGCAGGAAATTCCGTTTCATCCGGAAATGCAGGAACGGTTCCAACGGGAGGTGCTCGGTATCGTCCTGGAACGCTTGCAGCGGATCGTGGCCAAGTTCCAAGCGAACGGCCAAATGGCAGAGCTGCCTTCGGCGACCGTCGTACGGCTGAGCATCTCCGCCATTATGGGCTATATTGCCGTTCGCACCTTCTACGGCGAACGGGAGGATGCCGTCTGGGACGACGAGCGGGAGCGCGAGGATACGATCGCTTTCGTTATGCGCGGCCTGGGGTTGATGCGTTAATCGACAAAAGAAGCTTTGCATGGCCCAAGCCGTGCAAAGCTTCTTTTCGTAACCTCTGATTCTTCGTTTCTTATGGCTGCGGTGACAGCGTCAACAGCTTCGAATCGCCGAAAGCCGCCGTTCCCTCGGAGACGATGCAGCCAAGCCAGCCAAGACGCAAATCATACATGCGCCCCGACATTGCGGCCTTATCGTCGATATAGACCGCGATCGTCGTCCCCGAGCGGATGACTTTGATTTGGCTCTTCCCGTTCACAAGCGCGACGCGGCATTCCATCGCCGGATAATCCCAAGGACGCAGCCACTTTTCAAACTTCGCCACGCCCCGTTCGGGTTCCAAATAAACCAGATAGCCGTCGTTCAAGTCATCCGCCGCATGCAGCAGCAGCCCGCACATTTTGGTGCCCGGCTCCCACTCGATCGTGGTCATGACCATATACGTCTCCGGCATCTCCCCCAGGCGAACGTAGGATAATCTGCCTTCCACGCCGATCGCAAGCCGTCCTTCTGCTTCCGTCCACTCGCCGAGTCCGGGAGCGGCTTCGATATGCGCCTCCGTATCGAAGGCCGCCTCGATTTCCGACGGGCAGCAGAGACCGAGCGTGCCGTCTGCCTGCTGAATGAGTTCATGCGCCATGAGCGAGCCGCCCCACAAGTAATTGCCTTTATCCGCCTGTCCTTCCTTCCAGGCGACCCAGCCGATGAGGAAACGGCGGCTCCCCGCAGCTGCCGTTTTCCCCGCGTAAAAAGCCCGCACGTCCAGATTATCGTCCTTCGGACATATCCAAGGCCCCTGCGGACTGCGTGCCATCCGATAATGCATGGTCCACAAATCGCGGTACTCCGAGAACGTCAGGTACCACCAGTCGCCGATCCGGAACAGATCCGGGCATTCCATCGCATCGTACATGCCGGGATGGAACAGCGGATCCTGCGCTTCCCACGTATGCAGCCCATCCGTCGATTTCAATAACGCCACGCAGCCCAAGCCCGTACGGCGCTGCACGGACAAGCCGGAAGCCGGTCCATGCTTGACTTGGGAAGTCACGATCATCCAATGCGCATCGCCTGATTCGTCAAGAAAAACATGCGGATCGCGCCAAGCTTCCTTGCCGTAATAGCGTTCGGAATCCGGAGGCAGTCTCCAATCCGGGTCCTTGGTCCAATGCACCAGATCCGGACTCGTCGCGCGCATTAAGACTTGCTCGAACTGCCCCTCTTCCTCGCGCAAGCTTGCATTAAACCCCGTATACATGCAATAGAATAGGCCCTCATGCTCAAAAACGCAGCCCGTGCCGATGCCGCGGTCCTGATCCGGCTCTCCGCCTCTCGGAATCACGACGCCGTGCTCCGTATAATGAAGGAAATCGGTCGTCGTAATCAAACTGATCTCCAAATTCGGATGACCGCTCAAATAAAACAGATAGTGCACGCCCTCCCAGTGGAAAGGGATAAAGTCACCGCAAATTTCGTTCTCCGGTTCGTAGAACGGACGACATTCCAGGCTTCCCATAACGATTCTCCTCTTATGTACGTTAATGGTACTCAGTCGAATACTTTGCATTAATCCGCTTTGCCGAACATTTTTCCTAGTCGTATCCTTCTTGGTGAACGATTAGCTGTATTCATGCATGCTCAACATGAGTATAACGCCGCTCCGGCAGGCCGTATAGAAGAAGCATTGGACGGATTCGTACGTTTAGACGGTCATTCTTGTAACCGCTTGTCGGCGGCGATATGACCCGGACATGCAAAAAGAAGCTTCGCTACGGCCAAGGCCGTGCGGAGCTTCTTTATTGAACGAATACAAATACAGGAACGATCAACGATCAATAACCAGGAACGATCGTCGATTCATGCCGTTGCCGACGTCTTCACGCTGTCCGCATCCCGCTTGCGGTCCAAGGCGCGGAAACGGAACAGGAACGTGAGCGCCGCTACGGAGAGGATGCCTCCTGCTACGTACGGCAGCGTCAGATGGAAGTTAAAGAGGAACGCCCCGACGAGCGGCCCGATGATCCGGCCCAGGCTGTCCATGGACGAGCTTAGTCCCGAAGCTACGCCCTGCCCGACCGTCGTTCGCTGCGTAATAAGCGAGGTGACGCACGGACGAATCAGCGCGTTGCCTATGCCGAAGATCGCCAAGTAAATCGTCGCCGTCACCAGCGTATGCGCGGTTACAAGCAGGAAGAAACCGAGGGCCGAGATGATCAAGCCTGCGGCGATATAGGCCGGCTCCTGGCCCTTGCGAATTCTCCTGCGCACGACGCCGCCTTGGATAAGAGCGCCGACCAGGCCGCAGATCAGGAACATGAATCCGACCTGAAGCGGCGTAACATCGAACCGCTCAATACCGAACAGCTGCAGCGTCGCTTCAAGCCCTGCCAGCGACAAGGAGACGAACAGCGCAAGCACGTACAGGTGTTTCAAGGAGCCGGTGAATGCGGTCCATCTCGATGGCTTGCGTTCGTGCGAGCTTTGGCGCATGTCCGGCGTCAGCGATTCCGGCAGCTTCATGACGGCGATGAAGAATGTCACGAGCGCAAGCGCGGCTGCCGCGAAGAACGGCGTGTTCTGCGAGACGAGGCTAAGCAGGCCGCCGAAGCCGGGGCCGATCGTGAAGCCGAGCCCGATGGACATGCCGACGAGTCCCATGCCTTTCGTGCGCTGCTCAGGCGGCGTAATATCCGCCACGTAAGCGACGATGACGGAAGTGACCGCGCCGGAGAATAGTCCCCCCAGCACGCGCGATGCGTACATAATCGGCAGTCTGCCGTCCGCGATGCCGAACACCAGGAAGCTTGCGGCGAAGCCGAGCACGCCGATCAGGATGACGGGCCGGCGTCCGATCCGATCCGACAATCCGCCCCAAAGCGGCGAGATGAGGAACGAAATAAGCGAATATAGGGAAAGCATCATTCCCGTGTGAAATCCTACGGATTCCGGGCTAGCTTCTTTAATGAGCTCCGGCAATACCGGGATTATGATTCCGAATCCGATAAAAGTCGTTATCAGCATGACCATAACAATGCCCAAACGTCTGTCTTTGTTCATGTTGTTCCCTCCACTCCACTCATCGTACCACATCTGTCCGATGTCTAGTTATGAACAAATGAAGAACAAACAGGAGCAGCAGGACAGCTCCGCTGACGAGAAACGGGGAATGCGGACCGAGTTTATCCCACAGCTTTCCGGACGCAATGCTGCCGAATACCATGCCGAGTCCCTCGATCGTCAGGAAGAAGCCCCAGACGGCGCCGCGTTCCGCTTTCGGAATCGCCTGCGCGATCAGCGCGTTCCAGGCCGGGATGATGCAAGCATAACCCAAGCCTACGAAGGCAACGATCAACAGCACGAGCGGCAGCGAGCGCGTATAACCCAGCGTCGTAAGCGAGATTGCGGCAGTAATGAAGCCCACGTGCAGAAACCACTTGGTACCGAAACGGTCCACCCATTTGCCGACGGGAATCAAGCCCAGTACGGTAACGGCACCGCCGGCAACCAGGTACATGCTGTATTGCTGCGGGGTTAGGTGAAGCACGGTCCGGGCATACTGCGTCAGCACGGGCGTCAGCAGTCCGAGCGCGAAATTTTGCGTAAACATCGCAGGGTAAAGCAGCTTGCTGGCATGCAGCGATGCGCCCACTCTCGCCAAATAACGCTTTATGCGTATCATCATCGGCAAATGCTCATGGACGGCTGCCGGACTCTTCGCGATCTCCCGGTTTTCGAGGGCGAGCGATTGCTTCCTCCCCGGCAGGAAGAACGCAACCAGCACGACGACGAGCATCATGCCGATCAGAATGCGGAACGCCGGTGCATAGGTATGTACGATGAAGAAATTGATCACGATCGGTCCGCAGCCGACGCCTGTCAGCCAGGCCATATAGACGACGCTCATGATCGTGCCGCTCGACTCATTGCCCGCCACGGTCGTCGCACCATTAATGACGCATGGCCATAACGGCGACGTTCCGATGCCAAGCAGCAGGCATGCCGCAACGATCCAGCCGAATCCGCTCGTGAAGCTGACGATCAGGACGGATGCGCTCGTAAACAGAACGCCGAACAGCATCACGTACCGGTAACCGAAACGGTCGATGATCCAGCCAAGCGGCGACCGGAACGCGTTGTCTCCAATATATTGCAGCGCGAGCGCCCAGCCGACCGCGTAAGCGGTCAAATGGAGCTCCTGCCTCATATAAACAGGTAGAATAGATACAAGCAGCGCGCCCTTAACGAATTCGACCAAATACATTATGACAAGCAGCTGGACGACGAACGGCGACGACAGCACTTTCTTGCCTGCCCAGCTCTTTGCGATCTCCATATCGGTTCCCCTTCCAAGCCTATCTCCGAATAAGGCTACGTTCATCTAGTCTCAACAAAAATGCCGCTTGCAATCCCCCCCGATTTTGCTATACTCAACTTTGTTTGTAACAATCCAACATGAAAGGCTGGGATGAAGCAATGGATCATACCCGGACCCCGCTGTTCACCGCTCTGAGGGAGCATGCGGCAAAAGAACCTGTACAATTTCATATTCCTGGACATAAGAAGGGAATTGGCAGCGATCCCGAATTCCGAGAATTTATCGGCGACAATGCTTTGTCGATCGATCTGATTAATATAGCGCCGCTGGACGATTTGCATCAGCCGACCGGCGTCATTGAAGAGGCCCAAAAACTGGCAGCCGATGCTTTCGGAGCTGATTATACCTTTTTTTCAGTGCAAGGGACAAGCGGCGCCATCATGACCATGATTCTAAGCGTCTGCTCGCCTGGCGACAAAATCATCGTTCCGCGCAACGTGCATAAATCCATTATGTCCGCCATCATCTTCGCTGGCGCTCGGCCGATCTTCATCTCGCCGGCACGTGATTCCGAGCTCGGGATCGACCATGGGATTACGACCCGTTCCGTTCAGCGCGCGCTCGACCGTCATCACGACGCCAAAGCCGTACTTGTTATTAACCCAACTTACTACGGCGTATGCGCGGACCTGAAAGAAATCGTTGATTTGGTGCACAGCTACGACATTCCTGTGCTTGTCGACGAAGCGCATGGCGTGCTTATTCATTTCCACGAGAAGCTGCCCATGTCCGCCATGCAGGCAGGAGCCGACATGGCGGCGACGAGCGTCCACAAGCTGGGCGGTTCCATGACGCAAAGCTCGATTCTGAACGTTCGCAGCGAACGCATCAACCAGAAGCGCGTCCAAACCATCATCAGCATGCTGACGACGACTTCAACCTCTTATATTCTGCTGGCATCGCTCGATACGTCCCGTCGGAATTTGGCCATGAACGGCCATGATATCGCGGAACGCGCGATTCGGCTCGCCAAGTACGCGCGTGACGAAATCAACAATATGCCTGGACTTTACTGCATCGGAGAAGAAATTCTCGGTACCGAAGCCACCTACGACTACGATCCGACCAAGCTGACGATTCACGTGCGCCACCTCGGCATTACGGGCTACGAGACGGAGAACTGGCTGCGCGAGCACTATAACATCGAGGTCGAGCTCAGCGATATGTACAATATCCTGGCACTCGTGACGCCAGGCGATACGGATGATTCCGTCAGCAAGCTGATCGTCGCGCTGCGGGATCTGGCTGAACAGCATCAAGTGAACGAAGCGAACGAGCTGATCGTCAAAATCCCGGAGATTCCGCATCTCTCGCTGACGCCGCGCGACGCCTTCTACGCCGACACCGAGGTCGTGCCGTTCAAGGAATCCGCCGGCCGCATCATCGCGGAGTTCATCTACGTCTATCCGCCAGGCATTCCGATCCTGCTTCCGGGCGAGGTCATCTCGCAGGTGAATATCGACTATATCGTCGATCACGTCGAAGTCGGGCTGCCGGTCAAAGGTCCCGAGGACCGCAGCATTCAATTCGTCAAGGTCATCGTGGAAGAAGAAGCGATTTCATAGACCCAATCCAACCGATCGAGCTCGCTACTGAGCTTAATCGGTTTTTTGTTGCCTGTCTTCACATCCTAATTATTGTAATTTTATTGAATCCTTCTGCCGATATAGATGGGTAGCCGAATGGCTCACCGCCATCCGGTATGGTGAGTCTTCAACGAAGGAGGATGATTCTCTTGAAATTCAAACGACAGACCTTAATCGGCATGCTGGCCTTCTCCCTTTGCTGGGCCGATACGGCTGCGACAGCTGCATTGGCGGCAACGCCGGCACCCGCTCAGGTTCCGGCGATCGGAGACGGAGCGTATGCAGTCGATTGGAAGCAGCAGCGTATTGACGTCCCTATCGACATTCACGGTCATTGGTCCGAACTCTTGTTTTACTGGGCCGTCAGACAGCATATTATCGACGGTTATCCGGACGGCACGCTTCGGCCCGACGAGCCCATTACCGAAGCGGCGTTCATTAAGGCGCTCTACCGCGCTTTCGGAATCGCGCTCCCGAATCAAATCATACCTTGGGGCAGCGGCATCAAATACGATTGGACCGACGGTCCGTACAGGCTGACGGAAATGTGGCATCATCCTACGTTAGGCGAGACGGACCATCAGCAGCGTTTGAAGCCGATTACACGCAAGCGTGCGGCTGCCTTAATCGCCGCTTCGCTAGGTGTTCATTATGAAGGCGATGATGCGATCGCCTACCTAATGGGTCAAGGAATGGCGAATAGCAAAGCGCTGACGATTGCTCAGTTTCGCGGAGCGGATACGATGACGCGGGCGGAAGCCGCGCAGTGGCTCCGGCAGTTGACGCTCCGCGGCATGATGACGATCAAGCCCATGCCCGCGGAAGTGTCGGATCGCGGAAGCCTGCCGTCTCTGCCGCTCACAGCCGCGAAGACGATGCCGGACTTCGGCACGACAGCCGTGACACGTGAGGATTTCATTCTCTATGGACCGTCCGGTAAGCAGCTGCTGGCATTCGGGGATACGAGGGCTGATATCGAAGCCGCGTTCGGCAAGTCGGAGGATACGGACGTTTTCGATAACACCATTTATCCCGCCTTTTCTGCCCATTACAGCAAGGAAGGATTGCTCGACGCGTGGAAGGTCGACAGTACTAACGAGGATCCGCTTCAAACGGAGGGCGATTCGCGAGCCACGAACAAAGAAATCGTCATCGGGCAGAGTACATTGGACGACGTGCTAGCCGCATACGGCACGTTCGGCTACGACGGAAGCGGCATGGCAAGCTACTGGTACGAGGCATTGCCCGACGGCAGTTTTAAGCCGTTAACCGCTCTGCCTGCATACTCCAATATTCAGAATCCTGAACACTTTTATGTGATCTCATTTTTGTTCGATAACGAGAATCAAATAGCCTGGTATGCCTACGTATCCAATCTTCCCGTTGCCCGCGGTGACACAGGCTCGTCCTCCAGCGACTAGACTTGAATCGCTAGCGACGGCTTGCTAACCTCGCACTTACCGATTATTGTCAATCGTTAGGCGTAATGCTATGATGTTGGAGGGGGTGGGCGATGATGAGTCAAAGCGCTTACATAAAATTCGTGCAAGGTTCGGCGGTCGAAGCTCTCAGCCTCTCGGAGGTCAAGGAACGGCTCGGCCGTTACAAGGAGCAAACCTCGCTGACCGGACAGCAACTGGACTGGGATTACGCCGAAGCCGCTTTTCCGTATACCGTGGAGGTTCGAGCAGGCGAAGAGGATCGCTGGTTCTACCTCAAAGGAACGACGCCGCAGTACAACTATATTCTATTCGGGGTCGGCTCGGAGACGGAAGGCGAGAAAACCGTTTCGCACATCCAAGTGGTGCTTCCCGATACCGCAACCCACGGCGACAAATCCAAAGCGAATGAATTGTGCAAGTATATGGCCAAGCAGCTGCTGGCCGAACTGAAGATGTTCAACGGGCGGACGATCTATTACAACCCGCGCAAATAATGCCCGGCATCCGCGAATCGCTGGATAATAAAAAACTCCGCTGCCGGTTCGGCAACGGAGTTTTCTTTTTTTCTTATTTGCCTTCGTTCTCGCTCTTCGCGATCTCTTCGTAAATCGCGGTCACGCGTTCCCACTCCGCATCGTCTTCGATACCGACCAGGAAAGCTTCGCCGTCTTCTTCTTCAATACGGAAAATAACGCCGTCAGCTTCCGGATCATTACGATCAAGCAGCACGGAATAGACTTGTTCTTCGGATTCAAACGTAAATACCATCACCATTTCACGCTCGGTGCCTTCCTCGTCCGTGACAAGGAAAACATGCTCTTCATGGTCATGATCGTGGTTGCAATTCTCATCATGTACGTGGTCGCTCATTGTAAACCCTCATTTCCATTCAATAGATACGTTTCATTCGTATCGTAACATGGAACATGTCTTGGGTCAAACGAGAAAGAGCTCCTGCCTCGAAGGCAGGAGCGTAGCGGTTCGATCAAGGAGCTTTGGCCGTAATCGTCTTCTGCGAGACCAGCTTCCAGTCGTCCCCAGAAGCGAGTTTCATATAGAAATTAATCGTATATTTCCCGGCCGTATCGAAGGTATACGTATAGTCGTCCG
Source organism: Paenibacillus sp. J31P316 (assembly GCF_056269105.1). Classification (NCBI taxonomy): domain Bacteria; kingdom Bacillati; phylum Bacillota; class Bacilli; order Caryophanales; family Paenibacillaceae; genus Paenibacillus; species Paenibacillus sp. J31P316. The sequence continues at coordinate 1,084,197 of NZ_JBWDNI010000002.1, forward strand.
TCCGATACCAGAAGTTATCCTTGTCGACTGAGACGCTCTTGGATTGAATGACCTGCTCGTTTCCGCTCGGATCGGCGATCGTCAATTTCACGGCGGAAATATCGGTTAACAGATTGTCGATCTGGGCGAATACTTTGAAAGAAATCTTATTGCCTTTCACGACATTCCCGAAAATCGTCGTGTCCTGGAAGAGGAACATATGCACGTTCGGCTTGTAGATCGTTACTTTCTTCGTGCTCTCGTCCCAGAATACGAGCGACTGAAGCGTATTGGCTACTTGTCGAACCGATAAGTAGGTTTTGCCATCCGTAAATATCCCTGCGTCATCCAATTCCCCGCCATTGACGATGACCCGGACCTTCTGCGACGCCGAATCCGCGAAGAGCATCGTACCGCCCCACAGCGACAAGACAAGCGTAGCAATCAGAAGCTTTCTGAACCTCATGGTAGTAGTACCTCCGTCCATTTGTCTGGATGTTTGGTTATACTCGCCAAGTCGTCCAAAGTTGCGCCAATTTGAAAAAAATTTTCCTCTCGCTAACCCTGTCGCTTTATGTTGAAAACTGCGCTTGCCTGGGAAATAATAAACTATTCCCTGCATGTAGCCGACTTAGACGAATGTCCTCGTCAATATGCACGGAACCCCTTTGCCTACTGCTCCCGGCTGTTTCATGCTTTCGTAGTAACGCATCCCGCGCGCGCAAGGCGTCTTGCATACCGCGCATGTATCCGAGAGCACCAGTTTGAGTACTGCCTGCTTACGGTCCGAAGCCGATTTTTTCTTCTTTACGACCTTACCTTTACTCGGAGCTTTTCCTGGAGCCATATTCCGCACCTGCCTATCTATGATCCGTTCCTTGCTATCGTATGACGGACCGTTCAAGACGTGCTTGGCCGATGGAACGCGAGCGAAAAATAGTTTTTCTTTCCATTTCCGAAGAGAGATGATAAATTGAAAAGTATCGTAACGCTGGGGGAGGATGTCCGCTTGGATATTCAAATGCTCGGAACGGGCAGCGCATTCGCCAAAACCTACTTTAATACGAACGCGCTAATCTACTCCGATAACCAAACGCTTCTGCTGGACTGCGGTATCACGGCACCGCTTTCCTTATATAGGCTCGGCAAGCCGATTCGCGAAATCGATGCGCTGCTAATCAGCCATATCCATGCCGATCATATCGGGGGTATGGAAGAGCTTGCTTTTCAAATGAAATTCGTCTTCGGGCGCAGGCCGCTGCTATTCATTCCCGAACCGCTGGCTGCGCCTCTGTGGGAGAGCTCGCTCAAAGGCGGATTGCTGCAGGACGAGTGCGCTTCGCTGGACGACTATTTCGAGGTACGCCTCCTTCAGCCGGGCGTGAAGACATCGCTTCTTCCGGGTTTAGCCGTTGAACCGATCCAAACCGCCCATATTCCGAATAAAACGAGCTACTCGTATCTCTTTAACGATACATTCTTCTATTCGGCCGATTTGATCTTCAACCCTGATCTGCTGCGCCAGCTCGTCGAAGAACGCGGTGTGAAGACGATCTTTCATGATTGTCAGCTGAAACCGCCCGGTATCGTGCATACGACGCTGGCAGAGCTGCAGTCCCTTCCCTTGTCTGTTCAGGAACGGATCTGGCTCATGCACTATGATGATACGAAGCCGCAGTACGAAGGAAAAACCGGGATTATGCGATTCGTGGAACAACATGAGCGCTATCAGTTCTAGTTTGATCCGATTTGAAAATGGATGGACATGCTTTGCTCGCATCCAACGACAAGACAAAAGCCCGCTTAAATAGCGGGCTTTTATTGATATATGCATTGGCTATGGGACAGAGCTAAACGATTGTATCGCCCCTGCTAACCGCTCAGAAACGGCTAGAAGTTCGGCAGTTGATCCAAATTGTTCGAAGGGTCTCCGTCCGCATCGCCGCGGATGTAGATGTCGCCGTCTTTGCCCTTAAAGGCATTGACGCCGGCAATCGTTCCGCTCTTCACTTCCGCAAGCGCTTCTTCATAATTCAATTCCCGGCCTGACGAGGTTTTGAAGGACATCAGATCGCCGTCACCGTTTTTACGGGCTGCAACGAACGTTTCTCTGTCCGCTCCTCCCGTTTCGTCCATCGGATGATATAAGCGTGTCATTTGCGTTCCTCCTTCAAATTTGTAGATGCTCAAGTAGGATCTCTCAACGGCCCTTCTGCTATTCGCGAACGACACGCAAAAAAAACGGCTACATCCGGTAGACGCAGTAGCGCCTGGACGAGCCGTTCATTCGTACGTTATCGTTAATTCGTATTCAATAGAGGGGGCTTCTGCTGGCCGGCAGACGGTTCACCCGGTAGTTTGGGCACCAGTTCTCGCGTTTGATCCGAAGGCTCGTATACATCGCTGAATACGGACTGTTCCCGCGGATACACCGACCTGGTTACGCTGTCAAAGAGCATCGTCCCAGGAGCGGATACAGGGGCAGACGGCTCAAGTTGAGCGCAGCCCGTACAGCATATCAAGCCTATTACGACAACTAATCGTTTCTTCATGGCTACCACTCCTGATTGCGAGTAACAATCTTTGGAATAGTATACCCATCGCGAAGAATATCAAACGTTGGCGAGCTCTTCGCTCACCGCTTATCTCTCGCCTCCGGAGGCAGCTTCCGCTTCCAAACGTAGCTTTCATCATACGAGGTAGAATCCTGAATGACCATCTTTGCCACGTACACGCATACTGTACCGACAATACCGAACAGACCGATCAGCCATACCGCCAAATAGGCAGCTTCCTCCGCCACTAGACAACCCCGCCCCTCCAAGTATCGATGCTTGAGTACACCATATGCGGGCTTACGAATAATTAGAATCTTTTTTCGTAAATAGGGTTGACTTCTAAATTGAGCTTTGCTATATTATTACTTGTCGCTGCAACAAAACAACATGATCTGGTAGCTCAGCTGGGAGAGCACTATCTTGACAGGGTAGGGGTCACAGGTTCGAACCCTGTCCAGATCACCATAATTAACCATTCAACCCCTTGAGTATTCAAGGGGTTTTTTAATTGTCCATTAACCCAAAAACATAGAAAATCCTCCTCCCTCGGAATGGGAGAAGGATTTTCTATGTCTTCGTATATTACAGCACTCTGCGTGCGTGCAAGAAACGTTTGTCCCAAGAACCCTCAAGCGATGTAATGGTAACGCCAGGGTCCCCGTACGTCTGAATGACTCGATTGTTGCCAATATACAAACCGACATGCCCGACGATATCGTTGCTGCTGTATCTGCCGGGCGTATGGAAGAAGACGAGATCCCCTTTCTTCAAGTTCGATCTGGTCACATAGGTCCCTTTTGTGGACTGCGAATTGGACGAGCGGGGCAAGTCGATGCCGAAATGCCCGAAAACATGCTGCATGAAGGACGAACAATCGAATGTACGACTTTGGGCATACGGATCCGCATCGAATTTATAAGGCGTGCTCATATAGCGCTTTGCGAAGGCGATAATCTCATCGGCTTTTGCATGGCCGGCATCATCTGTATCGACTGCCTGGGCTTTGAACGGCATGCCTGGCGTACCGGCAGCAGGCGTTCTCACCGGGTCCATGTTCTTCGGCGGACCGATAACGACGGTGTCGTTCTTGTCATCCCAGGTTACTGGTGTTTGCAGCAGTTGGGATAGCGATCCAAGCTCTAAACAAAGCGACTGTCCCATCATGCGCGGCGCTTCATTTAATAGGACATGATCGTCCCCGATTTGGGCTTGTTTGGAATCCGCGGCAAATCCATACATCGGATCGCTGAAGCCCATAGCCGCCGAATGGCTGCCAGACTTCAGATCGTAACGGTAGTTAAGCAGGTCGGCAGCCCGTTCGGCAGGAATCCATACCTTCCCCTTCTCGGTCCAGTACGCAGATGGAAATGCTTGCGCATTCCCTTCGATCCGCAGCTTGACAGCGGATCCGGCGTCACTCGCCGCCGCGCCCCCGCCAGCATGCTCATTGGACGAACAGGATGCCAGCAGCATAGCCATGGCAACGAAAGTTAACTTACGCTTCATACGATCAGGTCCTCCCGAGTCTTCGTCATGTCTGTCATGGATTAGGAACGTTTTTCCATACGGACATGTAGTATGACCTGACCTCGAAACGACTATGCATGCCGCTCTCGCTAGGCAAAAATAAAAATAGATTCCCCTCTTGCAATCTCAAATCATTTCAGATATAATCATTTTTACGAGAAAGCGTAAGACCTTATATGATCTGGTAGCTCAGCTGGGAGAGCACTATCTTGACAGGGTAGGGGTCACAGGTTCGAACCCTGTCCAGATCACCATAACTCGTCTAATGAAACCTTGAGAAATCAAGGTTTTTTTTGTATGGTCCATAGGACACTCGTCACACGACACTCGATTCGGCTCTCGCAAAAACGGACAATGCCTGAAACAGGCATTGTCCGTTTTTGCGCGATGGCTATGATTTGTAGCCGGGCAGACTCACATTTTGGTTCGTTAGCTTGGGCAGCAGGTTCAGCGATTCGATATGTGCTTTCGTCTCCGGCGTCCCGAGCTCGTATACATAGGCATACAGATCAAGCAGATCGTCGCTAAACTCTTCTGTCGCGGGATCCCGCTCGGCAGACTTATACGGAATAACCGCTCGCAGCGAAGTGATCTCATCGTTCCGATCTTCACGGTCGAGCTTGCGCTTGAGCGCGACCAGCTGCGCTTCGGTCCCCTGTATGGCGAGATGGTCGGTCTCCGGCGGTTCCTCCTGAATCGTCCGCGCGGATATCGATACATAGTAGGTTGGCAAACTCATGGCTGTTCTCCCCTTTCGAGCGGCTCAGCGGGTGAATGGAACGCGCTGCACGATCCGCCATACTGTTCTTTACACGGACAGGCCGTAAACGAATCCTCATGCGTCTTATTCGCCGCTGCTCCCGCAATCCAATCCCCTCCCCCGCAGCCTTCATATGATGACGAAGAGGAGGGATTGAAGAATGCCCAAATACCGAATCATCGTGGATCTGTCTGACCGCCAGCTTTATTTGTTGGACGGCAACATCGTCGTCAGAGGCTTCCCCGTAGGTATTGGCAAAATGCTCACGAGAACGCCGACGGGCGAATACGAGATCATCAACAAACAGCCCAATCCCGGGGGACCGTTCGGGGTGCTGTGGATGGGACTGTCCAAGCCGCATTACGGCATTCACGGCACGAATGAACCCGGATCCATAGGCAGGGAAGTTTCACATGGCTGCATTCGGATGTACAATGAAGATGTACTGACGTTATCGGCGCTCGTGCCGATTCATACGCGAGTCACCATAAGACCCTAGCAGCGAATCAAGGCAGACGTCGCCTTCAGCTCCTGCAACCTTTGCTAAACGGGGCGCGTCTACATAGATGAAACAATTGACAATTATTCTATTGAAAGCGGGTGGAATGAAATGAGAAAACCGTTAGCTGCCGTTAGCGTCATCCTGCTGCTGTTCGTAGCTTTGGCGCAGTCGGCGTGGGCATTCTCCGATACGAAAGGGCATCCGAACGAGGCCAAAATCAACGAGCTTCAGAAGCTCGGCATCCTGTCGGGCAGCAATGCCAAGACAGACACGTTCGATCCGAACGGCAAATTGACCTACGCTGCAGGGATCTCGATGATCGTGAACGGCCTGGGATTGAATCTCGACGGCATTAATTTCTTCAAGGAACCGAAGGTGACGGACAGCTTCCCGAACATGAAGGACGATGCTTGGTATGCGAATACGTTCATTATCGCATCGGTTAACGGACTTGATATTCCTCGCGAAACAAAGGCGAATACCGAGATGACGCGCGAGCAGTTCGCTCATCATCTGATGCAGGCATTGCTCAAGAAAGGCGATTATGCTTTCATCGACCTCTACGTGATGCTGAATGACGAAGCGGATGTGAATCCGGATTACATGGGCAGTATCCAGAAGCTGCTCATTACTAAAATCGCCAATCTGGATGCCAAACAGAATTTCTATCCAAAAGCAATCATTACGCGCGGAGATGCGGCAGGGTGGCTGTACGATACGATTCAGTTCGTCACCAAAAACACGCCAATCGAACCGCCAGATGCGGAACAGCCATTTCCGCTTACGGATTTGAGGCTGACGACTGAAGCAATTAGTCCGGATGTCAATAAAGTGACGTTGAGTGCGCAAGCGCCTCATCCCGGTTACGGCGTAAGGATCTCTTCGATCGAATTTACCGGCGACCAAGCCGTTATCCATGTTGAAGCGATCTATCCCGACAAAGATAAACAGTACCCGCAGGTCATCACGCAAGTGAAGGCCGTCACGTACGTCTCCTCCGCCTTCAAGCCCGTTATTGGCGGAAACGCCTCGGATGCGGGTTCCGGCAGCGCGGCTGGCGGATCGACCGGCATCATTGGCAGCGACGGCGATACGCAGAACGATTAACGCAATTAACAAGTAGACAAGAAGAAGCCCCGGCAAATTGCCGGGGCTTCTTTCACATGTTAGGGCAGAAAACCTTCCTGCCCGAAATAGACGCTGCCTGAAGGCATAAGCGCCTTCAAGGTATGAACGAACGCATCCGCCGTCTCAGGCGTATAGAGCGATTCCGCCCCTATTTCACGGTAACGCTCGCTCATCTTCAGCTGTGCGGAGCGTTTGCCGCCGCTTCCGTCGCCGCGGAAGAAGTCATCCACCACGACGCGTTCGGCAGCATTTGCGATTAAGGCAGGAAATCCATCGCTGCATGGCAGCAATGGCGATATCGCAAGCTGCGTCGGAATGGCGTTTTGACGCAGCTCCCGAACCGCCCTCAGCCGTGCCGCGAGCGGCGGGGCATACGGCGTAAGCTCCTTACGGACGGCTTCCAGATCCGTTTCAACCGTCAAGCTCACGCGCACCCGGTCTCCCAGCCGCTTCAGCAGATCCAAGTCTCGCAGTACGAGCGGACTCCGGGTCTGAAGCAGCAGAAACTGCGGCGGCTCCTCAACCATCGCCTCGAGCAGCCGGCGTGTGAGCCGTTCCTTATATTCAGCAGGCTGATAGGGATCAGTAGCGGAAGACATGAAGAGCGTAACCCCACCTTTTGCAATCGCCCTTCGCCATTCTTTGCGGAAGCCTACTTCGTCAAATGGCTTGGGATCGACCCATTCGCCCCACGGACTTCCTTTAAATAGCGCAATCGGCATCCGCCTGACATAACAATACGAGCAGCCGAACGTACAGCCGACATACGGGTTGAGCGTGTACGCGTAGCCTGTCAGGTACCCGGACGCGGGATTCAACCAGCGAACCGTTCGTTTCTTCGCCTTCTCCAGTTCAGGCACGCTGCCTCACCTCTCGCTCGTTGACGCTGCTTCCAGCTGCGCAAGCGATGAGATCTGCCACTCGATGTCTCCTGCACCGACTTGGCGCAGGCAAGCATTTATTTTCGAGTATGGCCGGCTCCCGAAGAAACCGCGGCGCGCCGAGAGCGGACTCGGATGCGGCGATGCGATGACAAAATGGCGGCCCGTATCGATAAGCGCCTCTTTCGCCTGCGCATGCTTGCCCCATAGCACGAATACGACGGGCTGCTCCCGCTTGTTCAATTCACCGATCACGGCATCGGTGAACCGCTCCCAGCCGAGTCCTTGATGCGAGGCAGGCTGGCCGTCCCGTACGGTCAGCACCGCGTTCAGGAGCAATACGCCTTGCTTAGCCCAAGGAAGAAGGCAGCCATGGTTGGGAATGGAGCAGCCGAGGTCTTCGTGCAGCTCCTTGAACATATTTTGAAGCGACGGCGGCTTCTTGACGCCTGGCATCACGGAAAAGCTGAGCCCCTGCGCCTGGCCAGGACCGTGATACGGATCCTGGCCGAGAATGACCACCTTCACATTCTCGTACGAAGTATATCGGAGTGCATTGAAGATTGCAGACTGTGCTGGATATACAATACCCTCATCGTATTCTTGATCAACCGCTCGAAGCAGCTTGCGGAAGTAGGGCTGCTCGAGCTCAGGAGCCAGAATCTTCGACCAATCATTTTCAAAGGATGGCTTGATCATGTTCGCTCTCCCTTCTCATAGAAAAACCTCCTGCGCAGCGTATCTGAACCAATCAGAACGCCGTCCAGGAGGATCTGTGTCCCTCTAGTATATGTAAACGAGAATGGAAATTCAAACGCTATTCTCTGCCAAAAAATCGGCTGGCTTCAAGCTCCACTTCTTCGATATGCACATCCCGAATCCGCTCATCCCGAAAATACTTCCAAATCTCGTAATAATCCCGTTTCATATAAATGTTCATCCGGAACTTCCCCATTCGAAACATGACCTTATAGCCGACGATCTTCTCACCAGGCATTGATGCACCCCGCTCCATGATTGTAGCAACCCTCGTGCTTGTCCGCGCACAAGTCAAAGTATAGCCATCGTAGTGCTGCTTTGGCAATAAGAAAAGCCAAAAATAGTAAACTTTCAAAGTGTATGATGCAACGAAGGGACGACTAGTTCTAGAAAAACAAACAACCCCGAGTGCTCTAGGATTACTTAAGCGCAACAGGCGATAATTGAATCCGCATGATGATCATCTAGCACAGGATTTAAGTCCTGTGCGCCTAACTGTTTCGGCAGCCCTTGCTCCGTTCGCACGAGACGACCTTAATCCCCATGTTAGGAACGAACAATGGACCCCTGACCTGCTAAAATAAAAAACCTCCTTATTCGGCCATCTGAGTTCGAAAACTCAACTACCGCAAAGGAGGATTCATCTGTTTACAATTGAATTGTAACGAGTAAATAGCGTTATCGGGAAGGATCCCTATAAAAAAACAAAAAACCTTGAAATCTCAAGGTTTACTTAGAGTGCCGAGGACGGGAATCGAACCCGTACGGTGGTCACCCACCGCAGGATTTTAAGTCCTGTGCGTCTGCCAGTTCCGCCACCCCGGCATAGTGTGATGTATTGTGGAATTGGTGGGCCCTGAGGGACTCGAACCCCCGACCAATCGGTTATGAGCCGACCGCTCTAACCAACTGAGCTAAGGGCCCTTGCGATAATAATCGAAAGGTTGGTTGCGGGGGCAGGATTTGAACCTGCGGCCTTCGGGTTATGAGCCCGACGAGCTACCGAGCTGCTCCACCCCGCGATAACACCGATTCACATCAAAACAATCAATGGCGACAAGAATTAATATACTATAGAATTTAGCAATAAGTCAAGCATTGTTAAGCAAATATTACTATGGGAGGAATCGTACGCCAAAACGCCCTTTTCGCGAGCGAAACACTTCGATCTCCTGCGGGCAGTCGTATCCGTACACCCACCAATCGTTCTCCATCCGTTTGACCAAACAGCCGGCTTGGAACTTGGTCTCGTACAAACGCCCCCAGTATACCCATTTCATGACGCGTATCTCCCTTCGTTGCCGTTTCGCTTAGCGTTCCCATATTCGGCAGAAATAAGCATGCCAGGCAAACGAGCCCTTGTTATAGAACCGCAAAGAAAAGCAGCTGCGCTTCATCGCGCAGCTGCCTACATCTCTTCTATTCGTTCACGTTTACGGTTAGTCCAGCGGTCTCGGTTCGCCGATCCCGCCGCCGTCAGTACCTTCGAGAGGTCCGTTCGGATTCGTTTTGATCTTCTGCAGCAGCACGTCGCCCTTGGTCTGCCATTCCTTCAAGGCTTGATCGACGGATTTCTTCTTCTGCAGCACTTCTTGGAATAACTGCGGCGCGATGTTTTGCACTTGATACAGGTTCGGTTTATCCTGATACAGCTTATCGATCGCTGGATCCTGAGGCGCCACCGGCTTCAAGGTATAGAACGCTTCGATATTGTAGTCCATGCCGTCTTTCGGTTTCAGGAACGATTTGCGCGATACCATCTCGTAGGTGCTGCGGGATTTGAGCTCCGCCCACTGCTTGCCGTTGTTGAACGCGATGAATTCCCACGCGTCGTCGCTGTTTTGCGCTTTCGCGTTGATGGCCATCAGATTGCTCAAGTAAATGTTGCCGCCGACGCCAGGCACTTCGGTGAATTGCGGTACGGTCACGACATCCCAGTCAATGTTCGGGATTTTCGTGTTTTTGGCTGCCGCATCTTTTACGGCGGAGAGCTGGCTCACGTAATCGTAGCCGCTCAAGCTCATCGCGACGCGGCCGCTTAAGAACAGGTCGCCTTGGAACGGATTGTATGCGACGGCTTTGTCTTTGATGATGCCGCCGCCATCGGTGGCGCCGTTATTCATATCTTCTTGGCTAGGTACGATTTTGTTCAAATACAGGTCGGAGATATCGGTCCATACCTTCTTCCAGCCCGGCTGGTCGACGGTCATTTTCTCCGCCGTGTTATCGAACATTTTCAATTGCAGCGGCGCGGCATACGTTTGGGAATCATAGAACGGATCGCCGGCGTAGCGATTGAAAGACAGCCCGAACTTCCGATCCTTGCCCTCGCCTTTCGCAATCCGTTTCGCGAGCGTAATAACATCCGGCCAAGTCATGTTGTCCGTCGGCGGCTCGATGCCCGCATCGGCGAACATTTTCTTGTTAAAATACAAGGCCGAAGAATTGAACGTAGGGGTAAGCGCGTAAATGCTATTGTCTCCGATGTCTTTGATGCCGTTAATGACGGACGGCACGATATCGTCGATATCGAACTCGTTATCCTGAATGTAGGAATCGAGATTCTTGACCATGTTATCCTGAACGAGACGCTTCAGGATACCGGAATCCATAATGACGACGTCCGGCGGATTGCTGCCTTCCATCATCTTCTTCACTTCCGCGTAAACATCCGGCTGCTTCTTATTCGGATCCGGTTCTTCGAAACGCTGGTCGTCGTAGTTGATCGCGCCGACGATTTGGATATCCACGTTCTGATGCGTCAATTCATAGCCGTCGGTAAACTGCTGCCGGTAGTATTGCTCGCTGTCGGCGTTGGACGAGACGAATCCGACCCGCAGCACATGCTGTTCCGTGCTTCCGCTGTCCCCTTTGCTGCAAGCCGACAGGCTTGTTGCCAACAGCGCTGCCGACAACGCCATCGCGGATGCCTTCAGGACGACCTTTCTCTTGGTCTTAAACTGCGCGTTGTTGTTCCCCATACGATCTACCCCTCCAATGATTTGGGCGGCGAAATGATAATTCGCTCGCCGTCAAATTCCAACGATGCTTTATCTGTAATCTGCAAGGCGGTTAAATACGCCTTGGGAATTTGAAGCCTGCCTGCTCGGTCCACGACGGCATACTCCTCGTGAACGGTTTCTTGTGCCGAACCCGGCTCGAAATTGTCGTCCAAATTCGGGTTGCGCTTAATGAACTCGGTACTCGTCAGTCCGTCCCGAATCGCGACGACGCGGTCTACCTTGTGCGCGAGCGACAAATCATGGGTGACGATGACGATCGTGATGCCCAGCTCCCGATTGAGCCTTCTGAAAATATCCATGATCATATCCGATGTCCGCGTATCCACCGATCCCGTCGGCTCGTCGGCAAGCAGCAGCTTCGGCCGGTTCGAGAGCGAGATGGCAATAGCCACGCGCTGCTGCTCCCCGCCGGACAGCTGGTGCAGCTTGTTGTGCATCCGTTCTTTCAAGCCCACCCATTCCAAGAGCTGCTTGGCATACGCGCGGTCGAACTTCGCGGATAACATCATCGGCATTTCGACGTTTTCCAGTGCGGACAGGTACGGCAGCAGGTTCCGGGCGTTGTTCTGCCAGATGAAGCCGACGGTCTCTCGCTTATAGGACACGAGCTGATCGTCGGTAATTTTGAGCAGATCCCAGGGACCCACGCTGACGCTTCCCGCGGAGGGGCGGTCGAGACCGCCCAGTATATTCAGCAGCGTTGATTTGCCGCTGCCGCTGTTGCCGATAATCGCCATCATTTCGCCTTCGCGGACTTGAAGGTTCAGTCCTTGAAGCGCGACGACTTCGAGTTCGTCGGATTTGTAAATTTTGACCAAGCCTTCGCAGGTGATCATGGCGTGTTAACGCTCCTCTCCCATTTTGACGGCCTGATGCACGCGAAGCCTGCGGATATGGGTCAGTAACAGCAAGGCACCCATCAGCATCATGCAGGCGACGACGATATACAACTGCGTCGTGTCCTTGGCGTCGAAGACGACCCGGAACGGAGGAACGGAGTTCGCAACGTTCTCCGTCGTCTGCAGAAACGGCAGGAACAGCAGACTGGCAATTTTGCCGATAAGGATACCCAGACCGATCGACAAGCCTGCCGTAAATATTTGCTCCAGCAGAAGCATGCCCGTCAGCTGCTTACGCGACAGCCCCATCGCCCTCAAGATGCCGAACTGCACGATGCGGCCCGATAAATTGAAGAACCAGAAGAGAATGTAGCCGGTAAGCGAAATGATTATCGATACCAGGAAGCCCAAGCTCAAAATACCGAAGACGCCGCCGCGCGTCGGATGTTTGGACTGAGCAGCCAACTCGATCCGCACGTCTTTGACGTCTGCCAGTTCAATCCCGGCGGTTTCCAGCTGCTTCATGATCGGCGCCGTCAGCGCGCCCGGCTTCATCTTGAGCCATACGTCATACGGAATCATAGGCACTTGATCGTAGATGTAGTCCAAGTTCGCAATGATAAACGGCGACTGATCCGGATATTGAGCCGGCCAGTAAGGCACGATGCCGACGATCGCGAATTCGATGACGCCGTCTTGGAAGCCGGCTGTGATGCGGTCGCCGAGCTTCAGCTGATATTTCTCCGCTACATTGGATGGAATAATCGCCGCTTGCTCGTAGTAGCCCAAGTATTTCAGATAGTTGAACGGATGAACGTTATACAGATCGTTGCGGAACCATGCCACTTTGGAGAAGTCGACGTTGTCGATGCCCATCACGGTCCCTTGGCCGATCGAACGGCCGGAGACGACGATGTTTGCCTTGGTCTGCAGCACGCGTGCTGCCGCCTCGACGCCGTCCAGCTTTCGGAAAACTTCGAACGGCGGCTCGCTGTAATTGACTCGCGTCGGAACGACGGAACCACCGCCTGAACCGCCTCCGCTGCCGCCTTGGCCTCCAGATCCGCCGGAACCGCCGCTGCCCGAACCGCCTGAGCCTTCGCCTCCACCGCCGTTACTGCCTCCGCCCGTTTGAATGACCTCGGTCTTGCCTTCCCATACGGTCTGAACGACGACATCGGTTCCGTATTTATATAACGTACGCTCCGTCGAGTTCAAATCGATGGTCCGCGCGGCCGAAGCGTTATAAACGCCGAGTCCGAGCGTCAAGATCAGCAGGATCATGAGCGGATAATAGCCCTTCGACGACCGGGACAGCTGGGTCAGCGTCAAGTACAACGGCACGGGAAGCAGCTTGCGTCCGAGCCAGTTGAACAGCTTCAGCAGCCATGGGAACACCCGCAGGAAGAAGAGTCCCATGGCGAAGATCGCGAGCGCCGGCACGAAGAATAGAAACGGCTGCACATTCAGTTGATCGGTCGTCAGATTGCTCTTGACGGAAATCATCTGCCGCTCGTTGAACAAATACCAGCCATACCCTGCTACGCCGAGCAGCAGCACGTCTCCGTACCAACGCTGCCAAAGCGGCTTGCGGTCCGAACGCGCGATCTGCTTCTTGTAATCGACGATCGACGCCTTTGCATACATCACAGCCGGGATTACGGTGGCCAGCATGGCGAGCACGACGGCTCCTAATCCGGCAAGCACCGCATCGGAGGTAAAGCCGACCGGAATCGACTTCCGGTTAACGAATTCCAGGAACCCGTTGGCCGAACCGATGCTCTTCGCCATGAACCAGCCAAGTAACGGCCCCGCGCAGAGCGCGACAATTCCGAGCAGCAAGCCCTCGAGCAGATAGATCCAAATGATCTGCCTCGTCCCCGCGCCGCGGCTTCGCAGCACGGCGATGTCGCTTCGCTGCTTGTCGAGCGATTGGCGCGCGTTCATGGCGATGAAGTAGAACACCATCGCCAGCATCGGCGCCGCGAGCGTGAAGAGCAGCATCTGAAGCTGCAGGCTCTGCTTCTTGAATTCGCCGAGCAGCTTGGCGAATGAAATTTCCACCCGCGTCTCTTTGAGATGCTGATAGAGATCGATGTTAAGTCGATCCAGCGTGCTGTTGAGATGGGACAGCTGGCTCGTTTGGATATCTTTCAAATCAAAAGCGTAATACCAGCTCGCCGTATGAATCGGAACGCTGCGGTCTTTGAGCAGTCCTTGATGGAACGCCTTGTCTCCGATTGTCAACGTGCTCAACAAGCTCTCCTGCCCTTGATACCAGTAAGGATCGGTATCCTTCAGCGGCTTGTAGGCACCGACGATCTTGACCCGCAGCGTAATGCTCGACCCGCCGTAGATCGGATATTGGAACACATCGCCGATATGAATGTCGCTGCGATACATCGCCTCTTCCATCATGACGGCTTCAACGGTGTCATCGCTGCTTACGGAATCCGTGAACCAGCGGCCTTGCGTCAGCTCGGCTTTCTTATCCAGTCCAGACATCGAGCCGATGGCCATCGTGCGCGCCCTGCTGGCATCGACCTTGGTCGGATCTTCCGGCGTCAGCTCGCTGCTGCGGATCGATTCGCTTTGACTGAACGTCGTAAACGGAAAGCCGATCAAGGAAGGGACATCGTCCCGGATATATTGCTCGACTTCGTTCAGCCCGTTCAGATCCGTCTTCCCCGCCGTTTCCTGATAGCGCATCAGCAGCGAACCGGCCGGCAGTCCGCCGCCTTCGTCCTTGAGCGTCTGTGCCACGACCCGCTTCAGCGCGCCGTCCGCGTACATCGGTATGCTGGTTGCGAACGCGACGGCGATGATGAGACCGGCCAGCGAGCTCAGCGTCATCCACCGCGTGTTCCACATTTTGCGGAACAGAAAGCGAAATAGCGGCATCCCCATCGCTTATTTACCTACGACTTTCTGCCCCGGCGTCAACCCTTTGAGGATTTCCACTTCCGTCGCGGTCTGCTGTCCGACCTCCACGTCCACCTCGCGTTTGCCTTCGCTGTCGATGACCTGCACGTACGTGCGGGAGCCGATCGTGCGAAGCGCGGACGGTGGAATAACGATGGCGTTTTCCTTGCGGTCCATAATAATGGAGATAGACAGCGGCGTGCCGCGGGTAACGCCCTTCGGCAGCGGTTTATCAAGCGATACCGTCAGAAAATCTTCCGGTCTCTCCGGACGCGGAGCACCGCCGTTGCCTCCGTTTCCGCCATTGCCGCCATTACCTTCGTCGTTCGAGACAACCGGCAGCTGCACGACTTTACCCGAGAATTCGCCGGCATTGTTGATGTCTACCGTAACCGGCATGCCGACGGCGATGCCTTCGAGCTCATCCTGCGTCAGCTTCGCCGCAGCCGTCATCTTGCTCGTATCCGCGATGATGCAGACGGGATCGTAGGCCTTGATCGAATCGCCCTTGGCGACGTTCAAGCTGACGATCATGCCGGTGAACGGCGCGGTCAGCACGGCTTTGTCGATCTCCTCCTGAGCCTCCACGAGCTTCTGCCGCTTCTCTTCGAAGTCGATCTTCGCGAGCTCGAATTCGATCGGATCCATCTCGTCCTTCTTACGGAGCGTGTCCTTCATCTGCAGCTCATCCTTGGAGAATTGGAGCTTGTCGGAGCGAAGCTGCTTGCGCATGTCGTCCACGTCGAGCGTTCCGATCACCTGGCCGGCGGTCACCTTCTGATTAATCTTGACGTTCAGCTCTTTCAAGCGTTTACCGTCCAGCGAGAAGTAAAGCGTTTCTTCCTGCGTCGCAATCATTTTGCCGATTTGCGTCTTCTTCGTCTCCAGCGTCGCCGTCGTGACCTCATACTCCGGCTTCTTGGAGATTTGGGGCGGCGCGATTTCCGGCAGCACTTCCTCGTTGTCCTCGTTCGGCAGCAGCGAGCAGCCCGCCGATGTCAGCAGTGACGCGCCGATAACGACAACGGCCGCCGCTTTAAATGAATTTCCCGTCAACCATTTCGTAAACATGATCGGCAACCTCCAAAATCGTGGGATCGTGCGTTGTCATACAGATCGTTACTTGCTCGGTGCGAATGATCGTTTGGAAGACCGCCATAATCTGCGCGGCCATCTGCGAATCGAGCTCAGCCGTCGGTTCGTCCGCCAGCAGCAAGCTTGGCCGATGAGCGATCGCTTTGGCAATGGCCACGCGCTGCTGTTCCCCCCCGGACAGCTCGAACGGGCGATGATGCATCCGTTTGGCGAGTCCGACGAGCTCCAGGCAATGCTCCACGCGCGCTTTCCACTCGCTTCCGGGATACCCGGCCATGCGCAGCGCAAGCTCTACGTTCTCGTAGGCGGACAGCAGCGGCATGAGCGCGTAAGCCTGGAAAATAAAGCCCATCTCCTTGCGTCTGACCTTCGTGCGTTGATCGTCGCTCATGCTATGGAAAGGCTTGTCGTGGAAATAGATATGTCCTTTGGACGGCTGATCCAGACCGCCGATCAAATTCAGCAGCGTTGTTTTGCCGGAGCCGGACCGCCCGCGCAGCATGACCAGCTGACGGGGCAGCAGCTCCATATGAATGCCCTTCAGCACTTGCAGCGGCTGACCGCCGGCCTGAAAGGTCCGCTCCACGCCTTCGACGACGAGCAGCGGTTTCGCGATATCGCCGGCATCCGCCTTGTGCTGTTCCTGCTTATGTACGTGATTATCGATCGTTTCGGCCGCGGACTGCCTGCTCTTCCACCATCCCATCTCTACAGCGAACCCCCTTCCCATGAGAAAACTTTAATATTGCTAATGTTTAGACGCTCGATAGGTTCAAAAGGTTACAGTCAAAAAGAAGACTTTAACAGAAATTAATACGCCGAGAAGCTCCCGCCTCCGCGGTTCTGCGAACGCACGAAAAACAGGAGCTTCTCAGCGAAATATTGTCCGATTAGATTGGGCTACCCTCTGAGGGTTATGGCATTGCCGGAAGCGTAGCGCTTTAAGCCTAGCTTGAATACAAGCACCGCAGCCAAGCCGAAGACTATCGTCGCAGCAGCCGCCTTCCACGCGAAATCATAATCGAAGCCCCGTAATAGACCGATCGGGATGTAGCTGATCATGCCGGCCGGAATGAGCGTAAACAGCAGCGTTTTGGCCAGTCCTTTGAAAATATCGGAGGGGTACGAGGACAGCGCGACGAAACTATTGAACATTTGCTGCGCGAGGCCGTCCGCATTGCCGATGAAGAAAGCCAGGCAGCCCGCAAGCGTGATAACGCCGATGAACAGCGTGCCGCTGATGAGCAGGCCAAGCACGAACAGCAGCAGACCCGCGGGCGAATGATTGCCCACCAACGCATACACGACAAGGCCGAACACGAAGTCCCCCACCGCCGTCAACGACATGCGGCTTGCCAAGACATGAAGCAGCACCGGCTTCGGCTGCGACAGATACACGTCCAATTGCCCGCTCGATACGATTGGAGCGATCCGGTTGAAATTGCCGAACAGCATATTGGCCCAGCCGAAGCCTCCGGCACTGACGGCCCACAGCATCATGACATCTTGAAGCTCCCAGCCGTTGACGACCTGGAACCGACCGAAGAACAAGCTCCAGAAGAACAGCCAGATGAAATTGTTAATAAACATCATACCGGCCATCAGCAAGAAGCTCATCCGGTACTCCATGGCAGAAGCCAGATTCACTTTCCAGCAGGTCAGCAGAAACGACAGCGTTCCCGCTCGTCGGCCTATCCAGCTCGAAGCACGCTCCGATACATCCCACTCCTTAGCCCCCGTTGACATGCAGCCTCGACACTCCCCTCTTATACATCCACATGACGAGCGCGCCTAGCACCACGATCCAAACGGCTTGAATCGCGAACTGTTGCATGATCGGCGCAGCATCGAAGTTAACCGCCGTCCGTGCGGGAAAATACAGCATGGCTTGAAACGGCAGCCAGGCGCATACCCGCTGCAGCGGCTCCGGCATGAGATCAAGCGGAAGCAGCATGCCGCCAACGGTGAACTGCAGCTTATGGAGCACGAACTCCATGCCCCGCGTTTCCTCCACCCAGAATGCGCACAAGGCGACGATCATGTTCAGCATAAAAGCGACCGTAATCGCGCCGAAAGCCAGCGAGAACAATCCGGCCCAGCCCATTCCGAACGTTGGCGGACCGACGCATAGCCAAGCGATGGCGCTCCCGACGATCAAATGCACGAAGAACCGAAAGACGGCCTCCGACAAGTAGGCAGCATAATGGTAACCGACATAGGAGAGCGGCCGGATGAGCCGCACCGCGATGTCTCCGCTCTTGACCTCGTTCTCGATAAGTCCGCAAAGCGCGGGTACCCCCATCGTGATGGCCTCCGTAAACACGAGGTACCAAATGATCTGCTTTAACGTATATCCGTTGATGACGCGCGTATGATCGCCGTCGTAAGCGGCTGACCATAGCTGCACGAACACATATAGGATCATGAGCAGGAAGCTCGAGCGCATGATGAAATCGGTTTTGTATGCCAACTGCTGGCGAATCGTAATGCGAGCGACGGCACCCGCTTTGCTGCCCCCTGCCGCCAAAGGAGCATAGCGGTATCCGAACAGTCGCTTGGATGTCCTCATCGCGCTAGCCTCCCGTCCCGTAAATATGCGTAATGATTTCCTCCATGGGCGGATCTTCGACGGTAACGTCTTCCAGGCGAAAGGTGCCGATGACCGCGCTGAGCACCGTTTCTATTTCGGTGACGGCCAGGTCAACCGCGAGCTTGAGCCGCCGCCCTTCGCTTGCGATGACCTCCGTGCCGTCGAGAGGCGGAAGCATCGAAGCATCATATCCGGCCGCCAGCGTCAACGAAATGAGCTTGCGATTCAATACCTCCCGCTTCAGCCGGTCAACGGGCGCATCCAGCAATATGCCGCCATGGTGAATAACGACCGCCCGCGCGCACAGTTCCTCCATGTCGCCCGCATCATGCGAGGTGAGGAAGACGGTCGTCCCTTCTTCCCGGTTCAATTCGCGAATCAGCTCGCGGATGCGCTGCTTGACGACGACGTCGAGGCCGATCGTCGGCTCGTCGAGAAACAGGAGCTGCGGACGGTGCAGGAAGGAAACGGCAATCTCGCAGCGCATCCGTTCGCCAAGCGACAGCTTGCGGACCGGCGTATGCAAGTACGGTCCCAACTCGAAGCGCTCGATCAAATCATCGCGCCGCGCATGGTAATCGCTTCGTTTCAGCTCGTAAATGCGGCTGATGAGATCGAACGTATCGATCGGCGGCAAATGATACCATAGCTGCGATTTCTGCCCGAACACCGCCCCGATGCGGAACGCGAGCTTCTCACGCTCCCGCCACGGCGTGCAGCCAAGCACCCGCGCCTCGCCCGAAGACGGATGCAGAATGCCGGTCAGCATCTTGATCGTCGTCGATTTTCCGGCACCGTTTGGCCCGAGGAACGCGACCATCTCCCCCCGCTGCACCGTCAAGTCGATGCTGCGCACCGCTACCTTCTCTTCCCACCGCGGCTTCAGCAGCGAGCGGAAGCTGCCGGCTAAGCCGGCGTCCTTTCGTTTGACCGTAAATACCTTGCGCAATGCCTGCGTCTGAAGTGCGATCACTCTCTCTGCCCCCTTCGGTTCTCTCGGCGCTTCGGCATGGTAAAGCAAAAAAGACCTTCAAGCAAGCGCCGCCCAGTCGCCCTGGGTGGAACTTGCCGAAGGTCTTTTATCCCTACGGTGTAGCAGGCTATCGCCCTGCCCGGCTTCGCTCGGTTCGCCTCAAAGCGGATCCCTAGAAACCCTTCCATTTAATGTAACATATTACCATCGGCCCCACGGGCTGGCAAGAGGTTTTTTTCTCCCCCTGTCCCCCAAGGTTTGCTGTACTCGGCTGTGTTATGGTCCGTGAAAAATGACCGGAGGTCTGTGTGGGAGCGCAGCAACGTCAGTTTAAGCTTTCGAAGCCGGTGAATGCTGCATTCCCTGTCTAACGACAGTGAACGCAAACCAATCACCTCAAGCGTTCGCCTTTGTAGTCTGATTTCTACCGATAATCAATGATCAATTCGAAGAAATCAGAACTACAACAGCGAGCGGAGCCCTACACAGCCCGCAGGTCATTTTTCCCCTCCGGACCAACTTAAGCCGTGTACAGCAAATCCTCCATCATCGTGATGAGACGCGTCCGCATTTGCTGCAGCCGCGCGGCAAGGCGCTCTACCCGGCCGCTGCTGTCCTGTCGTAAATCTATCGTATCGAAAGCTTGGCGCATGCGGCTGTAAGCTTCGTCCATCTGCAAAATCTCGTCGCTTTTCTCCAAGTTCCGGTCGTAAATTCGTACCCGGTAAAGCAAGTCTTCCGTGGATTCCATCAATTGTTTATACATGTGGTTCATATTCGCTTCCTCGCATTCTATTAAATGTTTTAGACTGTCCATTCATATGAAGTAAGTTAGCTTAATATAACCGCAATTTAAGATAAACGAAACAGCAGATGGCTGGAAAACGCGAAACAGGACCCCGCAAGCGCTGCGAAGTCCTGTTTTTTTTTCGTATTTAATCGGCTATAAACTGCGGCTTATACGCCGAAAGCCTGCGGATTTTCACGCCATGCTTGCAGCAGGGCGATATCGCTGTTCTGCACGATGCCGTTCTCGGCCGCCACTTCGATCAGCGCGGAATAATTCGACAGCGTCGCCAGCGGAATGCCTTCTTTGGCAAACGCCTCGAGCGCATTCGCGAATTGGTACGTGAAGATCGCCACGACGCCTTGCACTTCGCACCCAGCCTCGCGAACCGCGACCGCCGCTTTCAGCGAGCTGCCGCCGGTGGAAATCAAATCTTCGATTAGCACGACTTTTTGGCCTGCTTCGAAGTGGCCTTCGATCTGGTTCGTTTTGCCATGGCCTTTGGCCTTGTCGCGCACGTATAGCATCGGCAGGTTAAGCTTGGACGCTACCCATGCCGCATGCGGGATGCCGCCCGTCGCAATGCCGGCTACCGCTTGGCAGTCCGGATATTGCGAGCGGATGATAGCCGCGAAGCCTTCCGCGATCAATTCGCGGATGGCCGGATACGACATCGTCAGCCGATTGTCGCAATAGATAGGCGATTTCATGCCGGACGTCCAAGTGAACGGATCATTCGGGCGAAGAGCGACCGCATTGATCTCCAGCAGTCCTTTCGCAATCTCTCTAGGCAATTGTTCTAGTGTGGATGTCGTCATCTATACCAGCTCCTCGATAATGGATTCCAATGCTTGTCTTGGATTCGCCGCAGCCGTAATCGGGCGGCCGATTACCATATAGTCCGTCCCTTGCTCCAGGGCTTGACGCGGCGTCATGATGCGCGATTGATCCCCGATGTCCGCGCCTGCCGGGCGAATGCCCGGGGTGATGGTCCGGAAGGACGCTCCGCAGGCCGCTTTAATAAGCTGCACTTCCTGTGGTGAAGCGACAACGCCGCCCAAACCGGCTTCATGCGCGAGCTTGGCGTAGCGAACGACTGCATCTGCGACAGAGCCGCCGATGCCGATCTCGTCGTTCAGTACAGCCTGGCTCGTGCTGGTCAGCTGCGTAACGGCAATCACGAGCGGGCGATTCAGGCTCGAATCGCCTTGGAGCGCCTCTTCGACGCCCTCGAGCGCGGCGCTCATCATCGATGAACCTCCGGCAGCATGGACATTGAACACGTCGACGCCAAGCTTCGTGATGCTGTTTGCGCCTCCCTTGACCGTATTCGGGATGTCGTGCATTTTCAGGTCCAGGAACACCTTGTAGCCGCGCGCCTTCAAGCCGGCAACGAAGCTAGGTCCAGCCGCGTAGAACAGCTGCATGCCGACCTTCATGAAACATGGAATTCCCTCGAGGCTGTTCACCAGCGCTTCCGCCGAAGCGGCATCCGGATAATCGAGCGCGACCATCACGCGGCCCGCTGCTTCTTCTCTGCTTAGCTTCAACCGTTACGCCTCCTTTGATTCTCTAATCAATGCATAGCGAAAGCCTGCTTGGGGGCAGGCTTTCGCGGCGGCCGGAATACGGCCAACTAGTAGCGATTCATTCGGTTGTGATGATTGCATACCAAGTTATCTATATTCTGGCTTATTTCTTAGCAAGTACCGGCATCGGACGCGAGGAGAAGTTGATCGTCTCCAGCATGTTCAGCAAGGCGCGTACGGTATCGAGCGACGTCATGCAGACGACGCCGTTCTCGACCGCTTCGCGGCGGATACGGAAACCATCGCGTTCAGGCGTCTTGCCTTTCGTCAGCGTATTGACGACGAAGTGCGCTTGACCGTCACGGATGAGATCCAGGATGTTCGGCGAGCCTTCGCTCAGCTTGTTCACCGTCTTCACGCGCAGGCCTGCTTCTTCCAAAGCCGTTGCCGTGCCGCCCGTCGCGATGATGTTATAGCCCAGCTCGTAGAAGCCGCGCAAAATCTCGATTGCTTCCGGTTTGTCCTTGTCGGCCACCGTCGCGATAATGGAACCCGTTGGCGGGATGCGCATGCCCGCGCCCACCAAGCCTTTATAGAGAGCTTTCGCGTAATGCTGATCGCGGCCCATGACCTCGCCCGTCGATTTCATTTCCGGCGTCAGCGTCGGGTCAACGCGGCGCAGCTTGGCGAAGGAGAAGACCGGTACTTTGACCGAAACGTACTCGTCTTCCGGCCACAGGCCTTCGCTGTAACCGAGATCCGCCAGCTTGTTGCCGAGAATCGCCTGCGTCGCCAGGTTCGCCATCGGAATGTTCGTCACTTTGCTGAGGAACGGAACCGTACGCGAGGAGCGCGGGTTAACCTCGATGACGTACACTTCGTCCTGGAAGATGACGAATTGGATGTTGACCAAACCGATTACGTTCAGGCCGCGTGCGATTTTGATCGTGATGTCGACCATCTTCTGCTGCAGTTCCTGCGAGATCGATTGCGGCGGGTACACCGCGATGGAGTCGCCGGAGTGAACGCCTGCGCGCTCGACATGCTCCATGATGCCCGGGATCAGCACGGTGTCGCCGTCGCAAATCGCGTCGACTTCCGCTTCTTTGCCCAGCATATAACGGTCGATCAGAACCGGATGCTCCGGATTGATTTTCACCGCTTGCACCATGTAGGTCAGCAGCTCTTCATCGGAGTAGACGATTTCCATGGCACGGCCGCCGAGGACGTACGATGGACGTACCAGCACCGGATAACCGAGGCCTTGAGCAACAGCGACCGCTTGGTCAACGGAAGTAACCGTCGAGCCTTCAGGTTGCGGAACGTTCAGCTCGCGAAGCAGCGCTTCGAATTTCTTGCGGTCCTCCGCCGCGTCGATGCTCTCCAAGCTGGAGCCGAGGATGCGAACGCCGGCTTTCGTCAGCGGCGCCGCAAGGTTGATCGCCGTTTGGCCGCCGAACTGCACGATAACGCCGATCGGCTTCTCTTGCTCGATCACGTTCATGACGTCCTCGAAGAAGAGCGGCTCGAAGTACAAGCGGTCGGATGTACTGAAATCCGTCGAGACGGTTTCCGGGTTGTTATTGATGATGACCGCTTCGTAGCCGGCCTTCTGAATGGCCCACACCGCGTGTACCGTGGAGTAGTCGAATTCGATGCCTTGGCCGATCCGGATCGGACCCGAGCCTAGCACGAGCACCTTCTGCTTGTCGGTTTCCGTAACTTCGTTCTCGACCTCGTAGGTGGAGTAGTAGTACGGCGTCGTCGCTTCGAATTCCGCCGCGCAGGTATCAACCATTTTGTAAACCGGCTTGAGACCATGTTCCAAACGGTAAGCACGGATGTCGTACTCGTTCGTATGCGTCGCGTGTCCGCCCTCGCGGCGGATTTCGGCGATGGAACGATCCGAGAAGCCTTTGCGCTTCGCTTGGTACAGCTGTTCTTTCGTCAAAATGGTTGCCGCGCGAAGCTGAGCTTCGAACGCCACGATGCCTTCCAGCTTGTCAAGGAACCACCAGTCGATGTTGGTCAGGTCTTGAATCTCCTGCTGCTTATAACCGCGGCGGAAAGCTTCCGCGACCAAGAACATACGCTCATCGTCCGGCTTTTGCAGGCGAAGCTGCAGGACCTCGTCCGTCAGTTCTCCCGCGTCCTTCAAATGAATGCGATGGGTGCCGATTTCGAGCGAGCGAACCGCTTTGTGGATGGATTCCTCGAACGTGCGTCCGATTGCCATGACTTCGCCGGTCGCTTTCATTTGCGTGCCAAGCTTGCGGTTGGCGGAAATGAATTTATCGAACGGCCAGCGCGGGATTTTGGACACGATGTAATCCAGCGTCGGCTCGAAGCAGGCGTAGGTTTGGCCCGTTACCGGGTTGACGATTTCGTCCAGCGTGTAGCCGATCGCGATCTTGGCTGCCATCTTGGCAATCGGATAGCCGGTTGCCTTGGAAGCGAGCGCCGAAGAGCGGCTTACGCGCGGGTTAACTTCGATGACGTAATATTGGAAGCTGAACGGATCCAGTGCGAACTGTACGTTACAGCCGCCTTCGATGTTCAGCGCGCGAATGATTTTCAGCGATGCCGAGCGGAGCATTTGATACTCGCGGTCGGACAGCGTTTGGCTTGGCGCTACGACGATGGAATCGCCGGTATGTACGCCGACGGGATCGAAGTTCTCCATGTTGCACACGACGATACAGTTATCGTTCGCATCGCGCATAACTTCGTATTCGACTTCCTTCATGCCCGCGATCGATTTCTCGATGAGGCATTGGCTGATCGGGCTGTAACGGATACCGGATGCGACCGTTTCACGCAGCTCGATTTCGTCTCCGCAGATACCGCCGCCGGTTCCGCCAAGCGTGTAAGCCGGGCGCACGATGATGGGGTAGCCGATTTCATTGGCGAAATCAACCGCTTCTTCGACCGTCGTCACGATGACGCTCTCCGGTACGGGCTGCTCCAGCTCGCGCATCAGGTCACGGAATAGATCGCGGTCTTCCGCTTTCTCGATCGCTGTCAGCTGCGTCCCGAGCAATTGTACCTTTTCGCGTTCCAGTACGCCTGCGCGCGCCAGTTCGACTGCCATGTTCAGGCCCGTTTGTCCGCCGAGCGTCGGCAGCAAGCCATCCGGGCGTTCTTGACGGATGATCTGGGTGACGAACTCCAGCGTGATCGGCTCGATGTATACTTTGTCCGCCATGTTCGTGTCGGTCATGATCGTTGCAGGGTTGCTGTTGATCAGGACAACCTCATAGCCTTCTTCTTTCAATGCTTGGCAAGCTTGCGTGCCGGCGTAGTCAAATTCAGCCGCCTGTCCGATAACGATTGGACCGGAACCGATAACGAGGATTTTTTTGAGTTTATTATTTCTGGGCATATTGCAGTTCTCCTCTCAATGAAGCGGCCAATTGCGCTTGACGCGGTTTCTGCGGGTTGTTTCGTTTCGTCGTGCGAATCATGTCCAGGAATTGATCGAACAAGTAGCTGTTATCCAGCGGTCCAGGCGCCGCTTCGGGATGGTATTGCACGGAGAATGCCGGGAATTCCGCATGCTTCAAGCCTTCGATCGTCCGGTCGTTGTTGTTGATATGCGTCACTTCCAGCTTCGTGCCCGCGATCGTATCTTCCAGAACCGTGTAACCATGGTTCTGCGAAGTGATGTAGCAGCGGTTCGTCGCCAGATCTTTAACGGGATGGTTGCCGCCGCGGTGGCCGAATTTCAGCTTCGCCGTATCCGCGCCGCAAGCAAGTGCGAACAATTGGTGGCCGAGGCAGATTCCGAAGATCGGATACTCGCCAAGCAGCTCTTGAATCATTTTCACGGCATGCGGGACGTCTTTCGGGTCGCCAGGGCCGTTGGACAGCTGGATGCCGTCCGGGTTCAAGCGGCGGATTTGCTCGGCCGTCGTGTCGTGAGGAACGACGACGACATCGCAGCCGCGCTTCGTCAGCTCGCGCAGAATGCCGCTCTTCGCGCCGTAATCCACGAGTACGATACGTTCGCGTTCGCCGGGGCTCGTGAAGATGCTTTTCGTCGACGTGCGCGCTACTTGATCGCGCATCAGCGGCGTAACGGACAGGCGCTCCTGCAGTTCTTCCACGCGTTCGTTGCCCGTCGTCAGGATGCCTTTCATCGTGCCGTGATGGCGGAGGATACGGGTCAGCATCCGGGTATCGATCTCGCTGATGCCGATAATGCCGTGTTCTTTCAGCAGGCCGTCGATCGAATACTGCGCTCTCCAGTTGCTCGGAATCGGTTCGTGGCGGCGTACGACGAAGCCGTGAATGAATGGGGCAACCGTCTCGAAATCGTCGCGCGTGATGCCGTAGTTGCCGATGAGCGGGTAGGTCATCGTCACGATTTGTCCGCAGTAGGACGGATCCGAAAGCACCTCTTGGTAGCCTGTAATGCCTGTATTAAATACGACCTCGCCGCTGGACTGTCCTTCGGCGCCAAAGCCAAGGCCCGTAAACAGCGTGCCGTCTTCCAATAACAATCTTGCTTGCATCCGTATCACTCCTGTTATCAAGTTGCGTGCTTCTCTTATTGTTCCGACCAAACGAGGCTGCCGTTAACGATTGTCGCCGTCGGCCAGCCGAAGAGCTTCCAGCCGCCGAAAGGCGTATTCTTTCCTTTGGAAACGAACGTTGCCGGCTTGACTTCGCGTTCATGCTCCAGATCCACGATGGTCAGATCCGCAGGGGCGCCGACATTCAGCACGCCGCTCGCGAGACCGAACACGCGGGCCGGGTCTGACGTCATCCGCTTCAGCAGGAAGCCGAGCGTCCATTTGCCCGTACGGACGAATCGGGTGTAAAGCAGCGGGAAGGCCGTCTCAAACCCGGTGATGCCGAACGGAGCGAGCAGCATGCCTTTCGCTTTCTCTTCCGCGCTGTGCGGCGCGTGGTCGGTGACAATGATGTCGAGCGTTCCGTCTTCCAAGCCTTCAATGACCGCTTGTACGTCGCGCGGCGTGCGAAGCGGCGGATTCATTTTCCAGTTCGCGTCCATGCCCGGAATATCTTCATCCGACAAAATCAGGTGATGCGGGCAAACCTCGGCGGTTACCTTGATGCCGAACTGCTTCGCATGCCGGATCAGACGAACCGACTGCTCCGTGCTCACGTGACAGACATGGTAGTGCACGCCTGTTGCTTCTGCCAGCAGGATATCCCGGCCGACGTGGATCGCTTCGGATTCGTTCGGGATGCCCTTGAGGCCATTCGCCGCGGCGAATTTGCCTTCGGTTACCGCCGCGCCGACGACGAGCGAATCATCCTCGCAGTGCGCGATGACCGGCATATCCATGGAAGCCGCCAGCTTCATGGCATCCTTCATCATCTGGGCGTTCTGCACGCCTACGCCGTCATCCGTGAAGCCGACCGCGCCCGCTTCCTTCAGGGCTGCAAAATCCGTCAGCTCGCGTCCCAGCTCGTTCTTCGTAATAGCCGCATACGGCAGCACGTTGACGATTCCCGCGCTTGCCGCTTTATCAAGAATGTAGCGGACGGTTTCCGCCGTATCCGTGACGGGGCGCGTGTTCGGCATGCAGGCGATCGTCGTGAAGCCCCCTGCGGCAGCCGAGCGCGTACCGCTCGAAATGTCTTCCTTATATTCGAAACCCGGCTCGCGCAGATGCACATGCATGTCGATGAAGCCTGCGGAGACCAGCTTGCCATTCGCGTCGATCGTATCGTGCCCGTTCGTATCCGGTTGTCCAGCGGCTGCATCCTCGATTTGCGCGATGACGCCCTCCGCGACGCGGATATGCTTCAATTCCGTTTCACCCGTCGTTTCATTCCATACCAAGCCGTTTAAAATCCAAGTTGCCATTGTTCATGTTCTCCTTTCGACCCGTTAGGTCAGTGCCCGTTCGATCACGGCCATCCGGATCGGTACGCCGTTTTGCATTTGCGGGAAGATGCGCGACTGCCCATGCTCCACCAGCTCATCGTCGATCTCTACGCCCCGGTTGATCGGTGCCGGATGCATGATGATAGCATGCGGCGCGATGCGTGAAGCTCGTTCGACCGTCAAACCGTACTGCTCGCGATAAGTCTCGGGGGTTCCCATCATCCCCGATTCGTGACGTTCCAGCTGCACGCGTAGCATCATGATGACGTCTGCCTTGAGCGCTTCTTCCATCGAGACCAGCGGCGCGTTCAGCTCCGGAGCCGTCATGTTGCCCGGCGCGCAGAATTGAACCTTGGCGCCGAATTTCTGCAGCGCGTATAGATTCGAGCGTGCGACGCGGCTATGTTGGATGTCCCCGATGATCGAGACCGTCAACCCCCGAAGCTCTCCGAACTGCTTGCGCATCGTGTACAGATCGAGCAGTCCCTGTGTCGGGTGCTCGTTATTGCCGTCGCCCGCGTTGATCAGCGGTACGTTGATCTTCGTCGCCAGCTCGGCTAGAACGCCGTTCGGCTTGAGCCGAATGATCCCTGCGTCGATGCCCATCGACTCCAGCGTCCGGACCGTATCGTAGATCGATTCGCCTTTCTGCACGCTGGATACGGCGGCCGAGAAGTTCAACACTTCGGCGCCAAGCCGCTTCTCCGCGACTTCGAAGGAGAACCGTGTTCTTGTACTATTCTCGAAAAACATGTTTGCAATAAACTTACCTTGCAAAATCGGCTCGATTTTATTCGGGTTCGCTTCCCAATGCGCCGCCCGGATCAAGATCGACTCGATCTCTTCCTTGCTTAGTTCCTTCAGCCCCAGCAGGCTTCGCTGCTTGACCATTGTCGCCATAGTCATGATGTAGTTTCCCCCTTAATGGATAATCGTCACTTGATCGTTCTCGTCGACTTCCTGCAGAGAAACTTCGATTTGCTCTTGCTTCGAGGTGGGTACGTTCTTCCCGACGTAATCCGGCCGGATAGGCAGCTCTCTGTGCCCTCTGTCGACCAGAACCGCCAGTTGGATACTTTGCGGCCGTCCGAGATCCATCAAGGCATCCATGGCCGCACGGATCGTCCTTCCCGTGTACAGCACATCGTCGAACAGAATGACTCGCTTGTTTTTCACGTTGAGCGAGGACCCGGCCGAAGGCGCGCCTCCGCTGCCCGTTTCCCTGTCGTCGCGATACTGCGTAATGTCGAGCTCCTGCACTTCGACCGGCAGTCCTTCGATCTCGCGGATCTGTTCGGCGATGCGCTCGGCGAGGTAAATCCCGCGGGTGCGGATACCGACGATGACGCAGTTGTCGATGCCCTTGTTCTTCTCGACGATTTCGTGGGCGATCCGCGTCAGTGCGCGTCGGATCGCGGTATCGTCCATGATGACGCGATGCTGTTCATCCATCCGTTTCAAGCGCCTCCTTGCATGAATGCGAAGTTCATTTGCCACAAAAAAAACTCCTTGCAGGTTGCGCAAGGAGTTTCGTCGTTTTGGAAAGCTCGGCCTTCGAGGTTGGACAAATCCCACTTGCGCCAAGCTGCGCCAGTGGCAGGGCTGTCCCCTGTTCGGTCGATAAAACGATTCACGTTACCTTGCCAGCCTCTCTGGACTGAGTTAAAGGTACTGCTGTTTATCAAAAGAATTATGTCACATTCGACAAATGATGTCAATGCTCTTTTGACTACAGGCTCAATTTCGTGATGCGTTCTACCGCTTTTTCCGTATTTTCCCGGCTGCCGAACGCCGTTAGGCGGAAGTAGCCTTGGCCGGCTTGACCGAAGCCGACGCCCGGTGTTCCGACAATATTCGCTTCCGACAACAGTTTGTCGAAGAATGCCCAGGAATCAAAACCGTTTGGCGTCTTCAGCCAAATATAAGGCGCGTTCACGCCGCCGAATATGTCCAAGCCGAGCGATGCAAGACCGTCGCGGATAATGCCCGCATTCGTCATGTAGTAATCGATGATGGCATTGATCTGTGCTTTGCCTTCCGGCGTATAGATCGCTGCTGCACCGCGCTGCGTTACGTAAGAGACACCATTGAATTTCGTCGTATGGCGGCGGTTCCACAGATCGTTCACAAGTACGACGTTGCCGTCCGCGTCCTTCGCTTTCAATTCGCGGGGAACGACCGTGTAGGCGCAGCGAACGCCCGTGAAGCCGGCTGTCTTCGAGAAGCTGCGGAATTCGATGGCGACTTCTTTCGCGCCTTCGATTTCATAGATGGAGCGCGGTACGTCCGCTTCCTGGATGAACGCCTCGTATGCGGAATCGTACAGGATGATGCAGTTGTTCGCTTTCGCGAAGTCGACCCAAACCTTCAATTCCGCTTTGGTCAGCGTCATGCCCGTCGGGTTGTTCGGGTAGCAGAGGTAGATCAGATCGACCTTGCGCTCCGGAAGGCTTGGCGTGAAGTTATTCGACGCGTCGCACTTCAGGTATACGATGTTCTCGTACTGATTCGTTTCTTTATTGAAATTGCCGGAACGGCCAGCCATAACGTTCGTGTCCACATAGACGGGGTATACCGGATCTTGAACGGCAACGACCGCGTCCTGGCTGAAAATTTCTTGAATGTTGCCGATATCGCATTTGGAACCGTCGCTGACGAATACTTCGTTCGTCGCGATGTCGATGCCGCGCGCTTTGTAATCGTTGTTGATGATTTCATTGATCAGGAAGTCGTATCCTTGCTCCGGGCCGTAGCCGCGGAACGTCGTTGGATTCGTGAGCTCGTCAACGGCCTCGTGCATCGCTTTCGTGATGGCGTCCGGTAATCCTCGCGTTACATCACCGATACCAAGACTGATGATTTGAGCATTTGGGTTGTCTTGAATGAATTTCGTACGGCGCTTTGCGATTTCGGAGAAGAGGTAACTTCCCTGCAGCTGCGTATAATGATGGTTAATTTGCGTCATTTCGCGTAATCTCACCCTTCGATTCGGAGTTTATCGTATGGTACCATCATAGCGCACCGCAGGGAGCCGCCATATAAAGAATTTGGTGAAAAGTTTGCACTATTCCGTATCTGGACATGGATAGAAAAGTCATGGCCTCCGGTCAAAATGGGTTTCCAATCGCTGTTGTAGTTATGATTTCCTGATTATCTAAGTGACCATATGTAGAAATCAGACTACAAAGGCGACCGCTAGAGGCGATTGGTTTGCTTTCACCGACAGAGTCGGGGAATGCAGCATTCGCCAGCTTCGTGAGCATATGCTAACGCTTTTCCAACTCCATTTAGACTCTCCGGCCACTACCTACACTACTTGCTTACCGCTGCCGCAGTACCATCAGCTCATGCTCCATATCCGCCGGAATCGGCGCTTGGAACTCCATATACTCGCCGCTGCGGGGATGCACGAAGCCCAGCACTGCCGCATGCAGCGCTTGTCCCTTAAGTCCGATCGTTTTGTTACGGCCATAGATGGGATCTCCGGCGAGCGGATGGTCGATATACTTCATATGGACGCGGATTTGATGCGTCCGGCCGGTTTCCAGCTGCAGTTCCAGCAGCGTATAATCGCCGAATCGCTCGACCACTTGGAAGTGAGTGACCGCTTCCTTGCTGCCTTTGTGAATGACCGTATATTGCTTCCGTTCCTTCGGGTCCCGCCCGATCGGCGCGTCTACGGTTCCGTTCTCATGCGGCATGTTGCCGTGCACGAGCGCCATATATTTGCGCGTGACCGTGTGGGCCTTCAACTGGGCAGCGAGCGACGCATGCGCCAAGTCGTTCTTCGCGGCCATGATCAGACCCGACGTATCCTTGTCGATACGGTGTACGATGCCCGGGCGAAGAACGCCGTTAATGCCGGAGAGATCGGTGCAGTGATGCATCAGCGCATTCACGATCGTTCCCGAATAATGTCCCGGTGCGGGATGAACGACCATGCCGCGCGGCTTGTTAACGACGATCACGTCGCTGTCTTCGTACACGATATCGAGCGGAATCGCCTGAGGCTCGATATGGGCTTCTTCCGGTTCCGGCACAATAACCGTGACCACGTCGGCCACGGTTAGCTTGTAATT
Source organism: Paenibacillus sp. J31P316 (assembly GCF_056269105.1). Lineage (NCBI taxonomy): Bacteria > Bacillati > Bacillota > Bacilli > Caryophanales > Paenibacillaceae > Paenibacillus > Paenibacillus sp. J31P316. The sequence goes on from NZ_JBWDNI010000002.1 coordinate 1,115,988, forward strand.
CGATTTGACCTCGCGGCCGTTCACGAGAACGGCGCCGTTCTTGATCCAATCCTGTACTTGCGTACGGGAAACGCTGCTAGCATGCTCCGCAGACTGCTCATGCAAGCCGTCCGCGCCGTCTTCCATGCATTCGGTGACGTATTTGTCCAGCCTTTCGCCGACATGCTCGTCCTCCACCGCAAAGACGATGGGTTCCATATCCTCACTGGATAATCTGATGTCCTTCGGATCCATTTCGTTCTTGTCCATTTGAATTTGAATCTCCGTTCTCGTTTTTGGATGTCAACAGCGCATCCAGCAAAATCATGCCGACGCCGACGCAAATGCCGGAGTCCGCCAAATTGAATACCGGGAATACATAGCTGCCAAATGTAAATTGCAGAAAATCAACGACTTGCCCATACAGTAAACGATCGATAAAGTTGCCCACCGCGCCGCCAAGCACAAGGCCGAGCCCAGACAGCAGCAGCACTTTACCGGAATTGCGGTTTTTCACCAGATACCAGACGATTCCGGCGACGACGAGCAGCGTGATGATCAGGAACAACGTTCGTTTCTCCTGCAAAATGCTGAATGCCGCACCTTTGTTTCGTATGGAGGTAATGATAAAGAAATCGCCAAGCACACGCTTCGTCTCAAAAATCGCCAAGCTATGTTCGACCCACTTTTTACTCACAAAGTCGATTACAAGCACGAAAACAGCCAGCCAATAATAATAAAATTTCACGGCATATGCCCCCTTATCCCCCACATTGTAGCATATCTCATCGACATTCGACCAGCGCAATTCCGCTTCTTCCTGCCAGTGCATCCATGATTGTCCGCCGCTAAAATCCGCCTCGGATGCAAAAGCTAACGGCAGCATGAATGACAATCCGCTCCCATGAAAGAAGGTTACTCACCGATGACGAATCTGACGAATGCACAGCTTCGCAATCTCCGCAGCCAGCTGATCGTGGAAAAGGCGGCGGCCGAGCAGCGTCTTGCGAGCAGCGAGCATTATGGGCTCGATGCCTCGCTGCGAGATCAATCCGGCGATTTGTCCGCTTACGACAACCATCCCGCCGACGCGGCAACCGAAACGTACGAACGCGGCAAGGATATCGCGCTTCACGAGCAGGAAGAGCTTCATCTGAACCGGATCAACGCGGCGCTTGCCGCCATGGAAGACGGAACTTACGGCACCTGCCGCGCATGCGGCGAGCCGATTCCGTCAGCCAGGCTTCAGGCGCTTCCGGACGCCCTCTATTGCGTAGCGCATTCGCCGCGACAGGAGGTGTCTGACCACAGACCCATCGAGGAAGCATTCTTGCAACCGCCTTTCGGCCGCACCAGCCTGGACGAGAACGAGGACGGATACACCGGCTTCGATGGCGAGGATGCCTGGCAAATCGTCGAAAGCTGGGGGAATTCCGACTCGCCGGCGATGTCCGAGAATCGGGAAGTCACCTCCTACGATGAGGTCGGCATTGAAGCGGACGAAGCCGATGGGTACGTGGAGTCGTTCGAGAGCTTCGTGGCAACCGATATCACGGGAAGTCATCGTTATATCGTGCGCAATCAAGCTTACGACGACTATCTCGAGCATGATGAAGGGGACCACCTGTTAGAACGGGATTAAGGGACTTAATAGGTTTTTCCTTCCAGCTGATGTTGTACGATCCTGACGATATCCGCAATGTAATCACCGATTATAGGTAAATTGAGCGCGCCAAGAAGCTGAAGCGCATAGAGAATGGTGGATGCGAATATCGTAAACCCGATCGCGATTCCAATTCCGCGCGACAATCCGCCAAGTATGTTCCGCCATATCAACGAGAATGGCCGATTGAGCAGCTGCACGTAGTCCGCGATTTGGGTCCGCTCCATCTGAGCTGTCAGCTTCTCCAATCTCTTCTCCAGCGCAACAAGCGTTGTATGAACGCTGTCCATGTCTTCGTGTTCTTCTGTCTTCATAGCTATCCAGTCCTTTATTTGCTTGGCTTTCCAAACGAAACGAAGCCCATGCAGCGTCCGGTCAAGCGGCAAAAGCCGTTTGACCGATCCGCCATGGGCGCTCGTTCGTTTGCTGCTATGAAATTACTATGCCCCCGAAATTGCGATTCCAATCTCGCGGTCTCCGAGCGATACGCGTTCCATGCTATCTGCGCTGCCGTAAGCTACGCTGCTCAGCAGCACGTTCTCGAACAGCACGTCCTTGAATGCTTCGAGTGCCGCAAGCAGCTCCGCATCGACGTCCAAGAAGAGCTGAACGCGCTGCTCGATCGGCAGATCCAGCTTCTTGCGCGTATCCTGTACGGCACGGATCACTTCGCGAACCAGGCCTTCCTGCTCCAGCTCCGGCGTAATATCCGTATTGATCGCAACCGTCAGTTGGTAGCCCGATGCGGATGCAAAGCCGGACTTCGCTTGTTTCTCCACGAGCAGCTCATCCATAACGATTACGAAGCTTTCGCCTTCCAGCGAGGTGTAGGACAGCTCGCCCGCCTTCATGATGTCGCTCGTCTCATCCGGAAGCAGCGACTTCAAGTAGGCTTGGATCGGACCCACATGTTTGCCGTATTTCTTGCCCGCGATCTTCAGGTTCAGCTTGAACGCGAAGTCGACGAAGCCACTGTCCCCGCTTGCGATCGTGATCGTTTTGACATTGATCTCGTCCTTGATGATGTCCTCGTACAGGGACAAGTCGAACTCGTTGTCCAGAGCGACGATCAGCTCCGCAAGCGGCTGGCGCGTCTTGATGCCCGTCTCGTTGCGAACGTTGCGCGCGAGCTCGACGATTTGTCTCGCTGTCTCCATGTCCCGCTCCAGCTTCTCATCGATCGCCGACTCGTCGGCTTTCGGATAGTCGGCTAGATGCACGCTTCCGCCTCCGCCAAGATTGCCGTACACATCTTCGGCCAGCATCGGTGCGAACGGCGCGATAAGACGAGACAATGTCAGCAATACCGAACGAAGCGTACCATAAGCGTCGAGCTTGTCGTCTGTCAGACCGCTTCCCCAGAACCGGTCGCGGGAACGGCGGATGTACCAATTGCTCAGTTCATCCACGAAGCTCTCGATTGCTTTGGCAGCGTTCAAGAAGTCATAGACGGCCAAGCTTTTGTTGACGTTCACCGTAAGGCTGTTCAATCGCGATACGATCCAGCGGTCAAGCTTGCCCGTGGATACGCGAGCAGGTTGCGCAGCCGGGTCATAGCCGTCGATGGAGGCATACAGCGCGAAGAACGCATGCGTATTCACGATCGTGTCGATCACTTTAGACTTCGCTTCGCCTACGATGCCGCGCGAGAAACGCTTGCTGTTCCAAGGCGCACTGTCCGCGAGAAGCGCCCAGCGGAATGCATCCGTACCGTACTCGTCGATGATTTCCCACGGGTCGATGACATTGCCTTTGGACTTGGACATCTTCTGTCCGTTCTCATCCAAAATATGGCCCGTCGAGATGACGGCTTTATACGGAGCCTTGCCGTTGTAGAGCGTCGATACAGCCAGCAAACTGAAGAACCAGCCGCGAGTCTGGTCGATCCCTTCGCAAATGATATCCGCAGGATATTGCTCGGCAAACGTCTGCTGCTTCTCGAACGGCTGATGGTACTGCGCGAAAGGCATGGAGCCGCTGTCGAACCATACGTCGATAACCTCGGAGGTGCGCGTCATCACGCCGCCTTCGCAATGCGGGCAGTGAAGCTTCACGTCATCCACATAGGGCTTGTGCAGTTCGATGTTTTCCGAGATCGGCGTGATCGAGCGCGCGGCAAGATCCGCCCGGCTGCCCGGCGCGTGCTGCCCGCCGCACTTGTCGCAGATCCATACGTTGAGCGGCGTGCCCCAATAGCGATTACGGCTGATGTTCCAATCGATGAGGTCCTCCAGGAACTTGCCGAAGCGGCCTTCGCGGAGATGGCCCGGGTACCAATCAACCTCGTTGTTATTCGCGATCAGCTGCTCTTTGACGGCGGTCGTCTCGATGAACCAGCTGTCCGTCGCATAGTAGATCAACGGGGTCTTGCATCGCCAGCAGAATGGATAGCTGTGCTCATAGCGTTCCTTCGAGAAGAGCAAGCCGCGTTCGCTGAGCATTTTCACGATATCCACGTCGCATTCCTTGACGAAACGACCTGCAAGATCCGTTACCGCATCGAGATAACGGCCGGCATTGTCGACCACGTTCAGGAAGCTGACGTTGTTCTGACGAGCAACCTTATAGTCGTCGTCCCCGTGCGCCGGCGCGATATGAACGATACCCGTACCGCTCGTGTCGCTGACGAAATCGCCCGGGATGATGAAGTGACCGTTCTCCACTGGGACGTAACGGAACGGCGGCTCGTATTTCAGGTTCAGCAGCTCCGAGCCTTTAAGCGTGGACTGGATCTCGAAGTCACCTTTCATTACGCTCTCGACCAGCGCTTCGGCAACGATGTAAACTTCGCCATCCTTTAGCACGCGCGCGTACGTCAGGTTCGGATTGACGGCCAATGCGACGTTCGCAGGAAGCGTCCAAGGCGTCGTCGTCCAAGCGAGCACGTATTCATTGCTGTCTTGCAGCTTGAATTTCACCGTTGCGCTGAGATCCTTGACGTCCTCGTAGCCCTGCGCAACCTCGTGGGAGCTGAGCGTCGTTTGGCAGCTCGGGCAATACGGGCTGACCCGGTGACCGCGGTACAGCAAACCTTTGCCGTGGATCGTGGACAGGATGTTCCACACGCTCTCGATATAGTCGTTGTTCAACGTAATGTACGGATCATCCATGTTCGTCCAATAGCCGATCGCTTCCGTCAGCTCGCGCCATTGACGCTCGTATTCGAAGACGCTGTTCTTGCATTTCGTTATAAACGCTTCAACGCCGTAATTCTCGATCTCCTGCTTGCCGGAGATCCCCAGCTGCTTCTCCACGCCCAGTTCGACAGGAAGACCGTGCGTATCCCATCCGGCTTTACGAACGACGCGATAGCCGTCCATCGTTTTGTAGCGGCCAATAAAATCCTTGATTACCCGTCCGAGCACATGCCCGATATGCGGCTTGCCGTTCGCCGTCGGCGGTCCCTCGTAGAAGACGAAGTTCGGCTTGCCCTCTCTGCTATCGATGGATTGCTGGAACGTATTCTCCTCTTTCCATTTGCCCAATACCCGCAGATCCCGGCTTCTTGCCTTTTCCTTGACATCAATGCGCTGCATGACCTCTACCCCTTTCATGTCCTGAAAAATAAAAAAAGCCCCGCCCCTATAAAGGGACGAGACTTGGCTCGCGATACCACCCTTGTTCCAATCCACCGCTAAAGTGCTCCTTGATCATCAAGGGAAACACAACGCCGCGTCTTGGCACCTTCGTCACGGATGCTTGCTTGTCATCCGAGTTCCGCGTAACGGGGGAAATCCGGCGCTGCTTACTGCTTGCGAAGCTTCGCAAGGTTCTGCATCGCATCTCAGAGAGGATATTCCGCAATCGTCCGAACGCCGGCTTTCAGCAAATACCGGCTCTCTGGGGAACATTCGAGTGCGTACTCGTTCTCGTCAACGAAATGATCGTATACATGGATTATTACCATTTATACGTCATTCCAACACTTTTGTCAAACGAAAACCAATGAAAATTAAGAGCCGCGGACGTTCTCGCTAGCAAGCGAAGGCGAAGCCTCCAGCGAATCCCAGCCCTCCAGGCTAAGGAGCTCCAGCTGTGCCTCCACGAGCGTCCGGAAACGCGCACGGTAGATCGCAGCCTGCTTCTTCAGCTCTTCGACCTCCAGCGAGACTTTACGGGATTTGTTCAGCGAATCGTTGATGATCCGGTCCGCGTTCTTCTCGGCTTCCTTCACGATCAACTGCGCTTCTTTCTTCGCATTGCTGCGAACCTCATCCGCCGCTTCCTGCGCGACGATAATCGTCTTGCTGAGCGTCTCTTCGATATTCGAGAAGTGGTTCAATCTCTCTTGCAGAGCCAATGCCTGATTCTGAATCTCTTTGTTCTCGCGAATCAGCGCCTCATAATCTTTGATGACCTGGTCGAGAAACTCATTGACTTCATCCTCATCGTACCCGCGAAGACGTCTGCCAAATTCCTTGTTATGTATGTCCAATGGCGTAAGCGGCATTGGCGCACCTCCTGAATGTTTACGAGTGTCAAGGGCTGATTACCCGATTATACATTCTTGATTCGACAGATGGAGTCATATTCCTGCAAAGTCCTAGATAATTTTGCCGATTTTGACCCGTATTCTTCCTTTTTTCGTAATGCCTTCGACCCCTAGTACCTTGAAGCGGCCTAGCCCCTGCATGGAGACAACGTCGCCTTCCTTCAGCGATGCAGAGGGATCTTCTTCGACCTTCCAATTCACGCGGCATCTGCCGGCGCGGATCGGGTCCACGATTTTGGAGCGGCTGATACGGTGCACGTCGCTGGCAATCCCGTCCAGACGCAAAGAAGCCACCGACAAATTCATCTCTTCCATGGCCGATGCAGCGGTACGCAGCTGCTCCAGAGGAAGAATGTCCGTCAGGACATGAACGCGGTGGACTTGGCGCAAATGGATGTTAATGTAGTCGGCGATTTCCGCAGCAACGAGGCAATGGCAGCGATCATCGTGGATGTGCAGATCACCGACTCGATCCCGCTTGATACCCAGCCCCAGCAGCGCCCCCAGGTAATCCCCGTGATCCAGCTGCAAATGACCCTGCGTACCGCCGGTCACTTCGATTAACGCGATGTTCGCCGGCTCGTCATCAAGCACCCGGTAATCCGGAGCCAGAATGGCTCTCATCCGTTCCGCGCCCTCGTAACCTCCGAACAGCCGCACTTGGACATCCGGATTGCGATTCGCGAGGGATACGACGATCTCGATTTGTCTCGGATCCAGAAAATCCGTCAGCTTCATCTCGTGCGCAAAAGCGGCGCGGTCAACCCACTCCGACGCGCGGTCCACGAAAGGCCGCTCGTCAGGATGAAAGTGCACGTAGAGTTCGTTCTTCATAGGAACATTTCTATGACGGCGATCAGACCGTAAGCCACGAACCTCAGGGCGAACAGGGCTACGATCGGAGAAATGTCGATGACGCCGCCGATGGAAGGTATGAATCGGCGAAACGGAGCCAAATACGGCTCGACAAGCTTCGAAAGCCAAGTTCCGATAAAGCTGTCGCGCAGACCGGGCAGCCATGAAAGCAGCACGTATGCGATAATCATATACTGGTAAATCTGGGATAAATTCATTATTAAATTTGCTACATCCAACTCAAGGTCACCTCATTTTTTTGTAGTCTTGCTCTTCTGTCAGCATTTCCGTAATCGCGCCTTGAATTTCGACCGTATCCGGCGTGCAAAGAAAAATATTGGGACCCAGCTTCGAAATGCCCCCGTTCAGCGCATAAATCGTTCCGCTCAGGAAATCGACGATCCGCACAGCCTGGTCCGAGCGCACGCGCTGCAAATTGACGACGACCGAACGGCGCGAGCGCAGATGATCCGCGATGTCCTGCGCTTCTTCATAGGAGCGCGGCTCGTTCAGGATGACGCGAACGTTCTTCTGCGAATGAATGCTGACGATATTATTCCCCTTCGAAGAAGGTTTACGTGCTTCGAACTGAGAAGTTTCAACTTCTTGATCGTCATGCGAAGAATCGATGCGTTCGCGCTCGACGATTTCCTCTTCTTCCTGAAGTCCGAGAAAACTCATGAACTTGTTGATCATGACTTTCGCCTTCTTTCGTATAAAATGACCTTCCTCCCGAACATGGCGATTATCGCAAGAGCTAGCTCTTCCCTACCAGAACGGTTCCAAGCCTGAGCCAAGTGGCTCCTTCCTCGACGGCGATTTCGAAATCCCCCGACATGCCCATCGACAGCTCCGTTACGGGCTCCGTCAATACGGCCTTGCCGTTAAGCTCGTCGCGCAATTCTCGCAAGCCGCGGAATACGGGGCGCGACTGCTCGCCCTCGGCGTCGATCGGCGCCATCGTCATCAAGCCGACAGGCTTGATATGACGGAAAGCGGAGAGCTCCTTCACGAACGGAAGAAGTCCTTCCGGCTCGAGCCCGTGTTTGCTTTCTTCTCCGGATACGTTCACTTGCAGGAAACAAGGAACGACAATACCGAGCTGCTCGGCTCTGCGTTCGATCGCCTGCGCAAGCGATAACCGGTCAAGCGAATGAATATATGTAAATTTCCCTATGACGTCCTTCACCTTGTTCGTCTGAAGCGATCCGATAAAATGCCAGACGGCTTGTCCTGCCGGGGCGTGCTCGCGGCTCGCGTCCCACTCGCTCCCGGTAATCGCGTTCCATTTGCTGCCCGCGTCCTGCCAGCGGTTCTCGCCTAAATTCGTCAAGCCGTGCTCCAAAACGGACTTCGTCTGATCCACGCCGACGTATTTCGTCACGGCGATGAGACCGATGTCCGACCGGTCCCGGCCGCTTCTGGCACAAGCCTCCGCAAGACGCCGTTCAACTGCTTCCATGCGCTGTACTAAAGTCACGCTTTCGATTCTCCTTCACTCATGCCGATCCAGCTGACCATCCTGCCTGTCGCCCCGCCCTCCATCCGATGGGAGAAAAACAAATCCGTAGCGCAGCCGGTACACCACTCTGAACATTCGATACGACTCGGCAAAATTCCTGCTTTTATCATAATCTGTCGGTTCAATTCTTTCAAGTTTATCCTGGCTTTGCCTTCCAGGGTCGGGACGATGATCTCGTCCTGCCGAAGATTCATTTGCCCGATGAGGGGTATTACCCGATCCAGCACGACTTCATTCACTTCGTAGCAGCATAATCCGATCGAAGGACCTATGGCCGCTTGGATGTCCGCCGGTTCGGAGCCGTAGCTGGCCGCCATGGCCTCGGTCGTTTTGCGGGCGATTTCGAGCACCGTCCCTTTCCAGCCCGCATGCGCGAGCGCGATGACGCCTTTCTTCGGATCGAAGAAATAAAGCGGCACGCAATCCGCATAGAACGATGTCAGCAGCACGTTCCGTTCGTTCGTCATCATCGCATCGGCGTCGCCGACGACGGTATTTCGGCTTTCCCTTCCTTTGCCGCGGTCTTCAGGCGTGACGGCAAGCACTTGATCGCCATGCACCTGCTCCGCGCAAGTCCATGCTTCGAACGGCCAACCGAGCGCCTCGGCAATCATTCGGCGGTTGAGGGTCACATCCTCGTCCGCATCTCCCACATGCAAGCCGCAGTTAAGCGATGCCCACGGAGACGAGCTTACGCCGCCATGTCTGCCGGTGAATCCGGCCGTCAGTCCGCGGTAACGCTCCACCCATGGGGACAATAAAAAAAGCGAAGGCTTCTTCGCTGCGAGTTCCTGTTTAAATGATTCCATATTCGGGTTCACCTCTGCCACCTAGTGTACCATGAGGCCCGGCTTCATGCGAGCTCGTCAGCATCCGATCGAAGCAGGGCCATACATTCGAGTTGCCTTAACGAACGCCGACGTCGTCCTCTTCCACCCGGTACACCTTCGCGTCGTCGATGCGGACAAGCACGACGTCCGTGCCGATCTTGACGATATTGCGCCAAGGAATTACGACATCCGTGCCGCTGCCGAACATGCCGAAGAAACGGGAATAGCTCGGCACGACGATGGAGTCGATCCGTCCTTGCCGCAAATCGAGCTCGAGGTCGCTCACTTGCCCGAGCTTGCGGCCATCCACGATATTAATGACATCCTTCGTTTGAAAATCGGATATTTTCATCTTACCGTTCACCACGCTTCCGGGAGGACTGATTCCAAACAGACCTATATGAACAGTATATGTGCCTATTGGGCAAAATGTCCTGCTTGGCATGAATTATCGCGTTGCCTATCCTCGTGAACGACCATGAAATGAAAAAAAACGGCGCTAGGCGCCGTTAGGGTTGATTGCAATCGTTCATAGCCGCGGTCAGGCGGCCTTTCAGGTCTTGACATGTTTCTGCATTTGCTGGATGGCCGATTTCTCAAGCCGAGATACCTGCGCCTGCGAAATGCCGATCTCGTCGGCGACTTCCATTTGCGTCTTGCCTTCGAAGAAACGCATGGAGAGGATCATTTTCTCGCGTTCGTTTAACTTGTGCATCGCTTCGCGGAGCGCGATTTCCTCGATCCAGGAGACGTCCTTATTCTTATCATCGCTGATTTGGTCCATCACGTAGATGGGGTCGCCGCCGTCATGATAGATCGGCTCGAACAAGGATACCGGATCTTGAATGGCATCAAGCGCGAAGACGACATCCTCCTTCGGAACGTTCAGCGCTTCGGAAATTTCGAAAATCGTCGGCTCTCGCGAATTTTTGTTCGTGAGGCTGTCCCTTACCTGGAGCGCCTTGTAGGCGATATCCCGCAGACTGCGCGAGACGCGGATCGGGTTGTTATCCCGGAGGTAGCGGCGAATCTCGCCGATAATCATCGGAACCGCATAGGTTGAAAACTTCACATTCTGGCTGAGATCGAAATTGTCGATTGCTTTCATGAGGCCGATGCAGCCGACTTGGAAGAGATCGTCGACGAATTCCCCGCGGTTGTTGAACCGTTGAATCACGCTAAGCACAAGCCTCAAGTTGCCATTGACTAATTTCTCTCTTGCTGCCCATTCATTTTGCGTTTGCAATGCCGTGAAGAGCTCGCGCATCTCGGCATTCGTAAGGACAGGCAGTTTAGCGGTATCCACTCCACAGATCTCGACTTTATTTCGGGTCAACGTGATTACCTCCCAAGGAGAAACATTATTGTTCAGTATCTCCCCGGCCCCCCAATTTATTCCCCGAAAACAAGAAGAAGCTCCCTATCCGAATAAGCATAAAACGGAACAAAAAACAAGCCTCCGGCATCTTCCGAAGGCTTGCGGTTAGCAGGGTTAAGAAGCGAAATAGAAACTGTAAATATTCAAGCCGGCGAGCCGTTCCTTTTGCTCGTCAGCGGTTCCGTCGACCGTCGCTTTACCTCGATAGAGAAGCTTGCCATCCGTCAGGCTGACCACAAGAATCTCGTTCTCTGCATTGGCGTGGGCGTAGATATACAGCTTGTCTTGATAGATGAAAGGCTGCGTATTATTTATCGTCGCATTCTTCACCGACAGCGGAATTTCGGTCCGCAAGCTTTCCTCGCCCTTCGCCAGCTCCAGCTTGCCGATGCTCAGCGCATTCCCTTTCATGGTGATCGTAATCAGCGAGTCGCCCGATACGCTCCTGTAATCTTCTCTGCTTCCGGCCAAGGCAGCCGGAATCGGCGCGAGCTTCCCGCTTCCGTAATCATAGGCGGAGAGCTCCGAGCTGACCGTGGTCTCCGTCTCGTTGCCGTCTTGATCTTTGCCGACTTTCAGAACCGTCTTGGAAATAACCGCATATTCCGACGGCGAGGCAAGCTCCGCTCCCGACAAGTAATAGTACTGCTCCAATTTACCGTTGACTACGCCGGTGTCGGCTGCGATCGTCTTGTCGTCCGAGATCCCCTCTTTATCGGGATCCATCGTCAAGACGTGAAGTTCTGACTCTACGCGGAAATAGCCATTGCTGTTGGCTGCCGGCTTCTTGGCCAGCTGCACCAGCACCTTGATTCCGTCTTCTCCGGCTTGGACATCGTTCACGTACATGGAAGCATAACGCTGCTTTCCAAGCATGACGGCTTTGAAATTCTTCTCCTTGCCCGTCTTCAGATCGAGCGAAGACACCGCAATCGAATAGTGATGAAGTCCGTCGGCCGACGTCTTGCCATCCGACTTCGCTACCGCGTATACAAGCCGTTGCTCATCCATGTATACTCCGTTGTAGTTTTTCTTGCCGCGCATGAAACCGCTGTGTTCCTTCACGATCGCAGCCAGCTCCGGATTGCGGTCGGTATAGTCCGAATCGGACATTTTCGCGATGACCGAACTTTGGCTCTCGTACGCCGTGCCATTCGCCCCAACCTTGACTTGGTCGAATATCGTGTCTCTCCTTACCGATCCTTCGAAGATCAGAGGCGCAGCTTCCTTGCTGTCCCCTGAGATCGTTTGAATCCGATAGTCCGGCAAATCCCTCGTCGCCGCTCCGATATAATACGTCCCTAAGCTTGCGGCAATAAAGACCGAAAGCCCGATGGACAACCAATACCTTTTCATCTGCATGCCCCTCCTATACCGTAACCTTCTTCGTAATCAAATGCAGGCCGAGCCATACCGTGAATGCGGCGACGACGGCTCCGAGCACGACTTCAATGGCTAAAGCCTCGCTCGGGTATAAATAAGTCTCCGTCACGTTACCGGGAATAAGGAGCGGAACCATCATGAATAACACCACCGCGGGCAAGTACAGGATCGCTGCCAGCACGCCTTTCAGCTTGTAGCTGCGCTCCAGAAGCACCGCCGTGAAGCAAATCAAGACGACGATGGCGCCGATGCCGTAATAAATGACGAAGTCGGTAAATGTCGGCGGGATCAAAAACATCAAGATTCGATTGCCGGCGATGAGGTCGAACAGACTGCTTGACTCGAAGAGCGCGTCCCCGCCCGCAAGCAGGTACAAACCGTTCTCGAGCGGCAGCAGTATGATTTGGAGCCCGATAAGGCTAAATACGAATAATAGAATCGCCGTAAGTTTCGCGAAGTAAATATTTCTCCTCGCCGTAGGAATCATCAGCAGCCGATAGATGAACATGTTTTTCCCGAACCATTCCTTGTACCAAATGAAGAAGACGTAGAGCGCCATCCCGCCGATGCAAAGCGCGATCGACGCGAAGAACGACAGACCCGCTCTCTCGAGGCCCTGGGCGAATGAAAGCTTGCCGTTCTGCTGTACGAAGGCGGCAATCGTGCTGTTGGTGCTTAGGACCGTATCTTCTACTTGGCCCGTATATTGATGAGTTTCGTAAATAATGCCGGCGCATTGCAGCACGACCGTGACGAGCATCAAAGCCGCAAGCATTTTCCAAAAACGCTGTATTTCCCAATGGACAAGCTTCAAATAACGGTTCATCCGTTATACACCTCTCTCATCACGTCCATGACGGATTTTCCTTCTTCCTGACGGACGGTCTCCGTATCGAATTCCCTGCGGACGAGTCCGTTCTCGAGCAAAATGACTTTGTCGATCAGATGCTCGATATCGTTGATTTCATGCGTCGTAATAATAACGCCGCGATCTTCGATCAGATGGCTCGTAAACACGGACGCGATCTGTTCCCGGCTGAACATGTCGATGCCGGAGAACGGTTCATCCATCAACACGTAGTCGACGTCAAGCGCAAGGCCGAGCAGCAAATTAAGCTTCGCGGCGTTGCCCTTGGACAGCTCGCCTACCTTGTCCGAGCCGTTCAGCTTGAAGAATCCTGCAAGTTCGACCGCACGCTGCGGATTCCAGCTGGCATAGTAATCTTTCATAAATTGTATGCAGCCATCGACGGTCATCCCGGGCGGCATCGAGATCGCATCGGGGATGAACGTAATATGCTCATAGATGCTGCTCGAGAGCGGCTTCCCATCGATCAGAATCGTACCGTCCGTCACGGGCGTGAGGCCCATGATCGCTTTGAGCACTGTCGACTTGCCGACGCCGTTGATGCCGATAAGACAGGTAATCTGCCCTTTCTCCGCCGTGAAGGACACGTCTTTCAAGACTGACTTGCGGCCGTATTTTTTGCGAATGCTTTTCACCTCAATCATGACGCGCTTCCTCCTTGGTTTGTTTGGCGTAACTATCCTCGATCCGATGCTTCACGATGGCAAGCAATTCGTCCACCGGGACATGAATGTTATGAATGCTGGCTACGAATGCATCGACGGCGTCGGCGATCAGCTCGCCTCGAATGGACTGCAGCACCTGCTCGTCCGTCGTTATCCGACTCGGAGAATTGCCCTCAGTAACGATCAATCCTTGTTCCTCCATTTCCTTATACGCCTTTTGGGCCGTATTGGGGTTAATTTGCAGCGTGCCCGCGAGCTCTCTGCGCGATGGAATAACCTGCCCCTTCGCTATCCGCCCGGTCGCGATTTCTTCCTTGAAGTGTCGGACCACCTGCAAATAGACGGGGTCGCGGTTATTGAATTTGACTTCCAATGGTTCCTCACCCCTGACGCTTATTCTTCCTTATTTTGGTGTGTGTATTAATTAGTTCATACACTATATGTGTACTATACCCATAATACACTCAAGTGTCAACTCGAATTCCGAGAATCGATGCGTGATCATTAGTTGCCCATGGCTGCCAAGGCATTAAAAAACCGCCCTCCCGAAGGAAGACGGCGTTTTTCTGTCTTGATCTGTCTGTCTTGATCTGTATTGATCTGTCTGTCTTGATGTGTATTGATGTGTCTGTCTTGATCTGTCTTGATTACCTGTATGGCCTTTATTTAAATGCAGGCACAATGGCGCCTTTGTATTTATCTTCGATAAATTTCTTCACTTCCGGCGTTTGCAGCGCTGCTGCCAATGCTTTGATGCTTTCGGAATCCTTGTTGTCCGGACGGGCAACGAGAATATTGACGTAAGGCGAGTCGCTGCCCTCGATAAAGAGCGCGTCCTTCGTCGGCACAAGGCCTGCTTCGAGCGCGTAGTTGGTATTGATGAGCGCCAGATCGACTTCGTCCAATACGCGAGGCAGCGTCGCTGCTTCAACCTCGGTAATTTTGAGCTTCTTCGGATTCTCGGTGATGTCGTGGACCGTACCCGCTACGCCGACGCCGTCCTTCAGCTTGATCAGGCCGTTCGCAGCCATCAGCGCAAGCGCGCGTCCGCCGTTTGACGGATCGTTCGGGATGACGACTTTAGCGCCTTCCTTAAGCTCGTCCACGCTTTTCACTTTCTTCGAATAGGCGCCGAACGGTTCGATATGCACGCCGGCAACGCTGACCAGGTCATAGCCTTTGTCTTTGTTGAACTGATCCAGATACGGCGTATGCTGGAAGAAATTCGCATCCAGCTGCTTCTCGTGCAGCTGCGTATTCGGTTGTACGTAATCGTTGAATTCCACGACTTCCAGGTTGATGCCTTTTTCTTTCAGTGCCGGCTTGATGAAGTTCAAGATCTCCGCATGCGGAACGGGTGAAGCCCCGACCTTCAGCGTAATTTCTTGCGTTCCCGCGTTGTTGACGGCGCCGGCTGCATCATTGCCTGCCGTATTGCCTTCATTCGTGTTCTTGGCTCCGCAAGCCGATAATACCGCGATCAATACGAACGCTACTAGAGCTAGACTTACTTTTCTCATGTTGTTTGTGCCTCCATCTGTCGTTTCTCTCTATGATGTCCACCTTACTTCCGGCTGAATCGACGCACCAAATAGTCGCCGGCCATCTGCAGGAGTTGAACCAAAATAATAAGCAGGACAACGGTTACGATCATGACATCCGTCTGGAACCGCTGATACCCGTAACGCAAAGCTAAATCGCCCAAGCCGCCGCCTCCGATCACGCCAGCCAACGCCGTATAGGATACCAGCGTAACGGCCGTAATCGTGATGCCGGCGAGCAGGCCCGGCCTGGCCTCAAGCAGCAGGACGCGCCGAACGATATCCCAGCGGGATGCGCCCATGGCTTGCGCCGCTTCGATCACGCCCCGGTCCACCTCGCGCAGCGAAGTCTCGACGAGCCGCGCGAAGAACGGCGCCGCGGCCACGACAAGCGGCGGAATCGTGCCCTGCACGCCAAGCGTCGTACCTGTGATGGCTTTGGTCATCGGCATGATCATGATCATAAGAATGACGAACGGCACGGAACGAAGAATGTTCACGACGATGGACAGCAGGAAGTAAACGATCGGCTGTTCCAGCAGTTGACGCCGCGAGGTCAGGAACAATACGACGCCGAGCAGCAAGCCGAGGACGATCGTCATCACCAGCGATGCACCTAGCATCGTAAGCGTGTCTTTGGACGCTTGCCACACTTCCGACCAGCGAACGTTCTCGAACGAGAGGTTCATCGTCATGCCAGTTCACCTGCTTCCAAGCCTTTGTCACGCAAGTTCGCGATGACTTGCCTAATCTCTTGATCCTCGCCGATAAATTCGATGACCAACTGCCCGTAAGGCGTGTTCTTCATGCGGGACACCGTGCCTTGCAGGATCGCAAATTGTACCGAAGTCGATCTGACCGCATTGAACAGCAGCGGTTCATACGTGATTTCGCCGACGTAATTGATTTTCATCAGCCGTCCTTTGCTGGACGCGATCAGCTCCCGAGGATCGAACGAATCCGCGACCTGACTGACGAAATCCTTCGTCGTCGGATGCTGCGGCTGCAGGAAGACGTCCAACACGTCGCCCATCTCCACCACTTCGCCGCCGTCGATAACCGCCACGCGGTCGCAGATCGACCGGATAACGTGCATCTCATGCGTAATCAGAAGAATGGTAATGCCCAGCTTCTTGTTAATATCGAGCAGCAAGCCCAAGATCGCATTGGTCGTTTGCGGATCGAGCGCCGAGGTCGCTTCGTCGCATAACAGCACGTCCGGATTGCTGGCGAGCGCCCTGGCAATGCCGACGCGCTGCTTCTGGCCGCCCGACAATTGAGCGGGATACTTGTCCGCATGCGCCTCCAGACCGACAAGCTGCAGCAGCTCGTTCACCCTTGTCTGAATCGCGGCTCTGGACTGCTTGGCGAGGCGAAGCGGGAACGCGATATTTTCGCGCACGGTTGCCATGGCGAGCAAGTTGAAATGCTGAAAAATCATGCCGATCCGCCGGCGTTCCTTCTGCAATTGGGACGAAGAGAGCTTCGTCAGCTCAACGCCGCCAACCTTCACGCTCCCCGACGTGGGCCTCTCAAGCAGGTTGACCGTGCGCAGCAGCGTGCTCTTGCCGGCGCCGGAATGGCCGATAATGCCGAAGATTTCACCCTTCGCAATCGTTAAATCAATATGTTTGATCGCTTCCACGGATACGGAACCGGTCCGGTAGGATTTGCTTATGTCTGAAAGCTCGATCAGTTGAATTACCTCCTGCTATCCATCGTATGCCATTAGTGGTAGAATACCCTGTTGCGGAAGCTCTCATCAGGAGTCCGCTCAAGAGCGACAAATTGCATTATAAACAATTTCGAGCGGCTCTGTCACTGGATGAATCTTCTAATTACGCGAAAAAGCCCGCAGTCCTCGAAGAAGAGGATGCAGGCTTCCGATAGGCGCTTTTCACGTTCAGACCATTTTATTGAACTCCTTGCGCAGTCGCTTAATGATGCGTTTCTCCAATCGCGAAATATAAGATTGCGAGATGCCGAGGAGATCGGCGACATCCTTCTGCGTCTTCTCTTCCCCGTCGGCTAAGCCGAAACGCAGCTCCATGATGATGCGCTCCCGCTCCGTCAGCTTATCCAGCGCTTTATGCAGCAGCTTGCGGTCGACCTGTTCCTCGATATTGCGATAGATCGTATCGTTCTCGGTGCCGAGCACGTCCGAGAGCAGCAGCTCATTGCCGTCCCAGTCGATATTGAGCGGTTCATCGAAGGACACTTCCGTGCGCGTCTTGCTGTTCCGGCGGAGATACATGAGGATTTCGTTCTCGATGCATCGCGAGGCATACGTCGCCAGCTTGATCTTTTTCTCCGGATCAAACGTATTGACGGCCTTGATGAGGCCGATTGCGCCGATGGACACCAGATCCTCGATGTGAATGCCTGTGTTCTCGAACTTGCGCGCGATGTACACGACAAGACGAAGGTTGCGTTCGATGAGCATGGCCCGGATCGCCGAGTCGCCGGAAGGCAGCTTCTCGAGCAAATATTCTTCTTCTTCGCGCGTCAGCGGGGGAGGCAGCGCTTCGCTTCCGCCAATATAATAAATTTCCTCGCTCTTTAGGCCGAATAAAAACAAAACACGATAATAATATAACTGCAGGATTAATTTCCATTTGACGAGCATGCCGCTCCATCCCTTCCTGAAGAACTCTGAATGGTTTCGATCTTGACGCTTCGATCTTGAAGAAGCGAAGGATGGATAATCGCCCGGTACGTCCCGTCCGCGACAAGCTTCCCAGCATCTAGTCCGATCAGAACTTTCCTTGCCTGGAATACCTCCCCTTCCCGGTTCACGATAACGAGATCCGGTTTGATGGCCAGCATGAACTGCGCACCGCGGTTCACGCCCCGGTAAGGCACAAGCCTTAGCCGATCACGCCATAGGAAGGGCTCTTCTTCCTCATCCGTCAAGCCAGCCAGAAGCTGATCCACCTTCGCCTCGCGAATATGTCGTATCCAGGAAGCCGGCAGTACATCCTGCCAAATGGAAGCCTCCATCACCATAACCGGCGTTCGGGTGAGCGGTTCGTACAGTTGGTTCCCCGTATCGATCAGGCCTGTGCAGCTATACTCCCGATTATCAATTCGCACCTTCACCTCCGCGAGATGGGTCGTGACTAAATCCCGCTCCCGACGCTGGGTCATGACCGAACGGTACATATAATAGCCGAGAGCGACGACGCACACGAGGAAGATCATCGTCGTGCTCAGCATAAAGCTTGGTTTGCCATTCACGTAGATGACGGTCCGCCACAGCTGGTTCGAACTGTTCATAAACAAATAATGGACGCCCAGTACCGCGCCGGCAGCAGCGAAATTCACTCCGTAAAACGCGCCGAACAAACGAAGGAAATGTTGTACGCTTCCAAACCCGAAGGCGATGAGCAGCATCGCAATGGACAATAACAGCTTTACGGAAATCGAGAACAGAAACGACAACGACGGAAAAACAAGCATGACAGCGTACAGGGAACCTACCCCTGCCGCCAGCAGCACCCGCCACCATTTTGCGCGAATGCTCCTTACCCAACCGGTCAGCAGCAAATTAGATCCATCGAGCAACAGGTTTACCAGAAACAGGACGTCGATATAAACCGCATTCAGCGCCTTCACCTTCCTGCTGCGTTCCCATACCCCGCTTCCTCTTAAATGCTCCCGCGAGAATTTCGCGAGGATTTGCGGCTTGTGTCTAGTATAGTTAAATCCTATTACAATGTCTGTCTAAACATGCCGTCAGGAGCGATCTTTTTTTGTCGACCCATCAGGTTACGAGACGGCGGACAAGCACGTCGAACGAGCTGTTTTATAGCAAAAAAGCCGCCTTCCGTAGAAACGGAAAGCGGCTAAAGTCCTTTTATTTAACGATCGTTTTGCTTGATGTTATCGATCATTGCGCTTGATGTTATCGATCGTTGCGCTCGATGTTATCGATCGTTGTTACGGCGATTGCGGAGAAATGCAGGGATATCCAGCTGGTCGCTGGAGACCGGAGTTCCGAAAGGCTTAGGGCCGTTGCCAGCCGGCTGCTGACGCTGCGACTCGTTTGCCGGCGCAGCAGTTTCGGCTTGTCCCGCGCCTGCGACCGGACGGCGAAGCTGCGATGCTCCGCGGTGCTCGAAGCCTGTCGCGATAACCGTCACTTTGATCTCTTCCTTCAAGTTCTCGTCGATGCTTGCGCCGAAGATCATGTTGACATCCGGATCCGAAGCGGAAATGACGATTTCAGCCGCCTCGTTCACTTCGTACAGCGACAGGTTCATGCCGCCCGTGATGTTCATGATGATGCCGCGCGCGCCGTCGATGGACGTTTCAAGCAACGGGCTTTGGATGGCCTTGCGCGCGGCTTCCGCTGCGCGGTTCTCGCCAGTCGCGGCGCCGATGCCCATCAAAGCGGAACCGCGTTCCGTCATGATCGTCTTCACGTCCGCGAAGTCGAGGTTGATCAGGCCCGGTACGGCAATCAGGTTGGAAATCCCCTGTACCGCTTGCTTCAGGACGTTATCCGCTTCGCGGAACGCTTCCAGCATCGGCGTTTTCTTGTCGACGATCTCTAGCAGACGATCATTCGGAATGACGATCAGCGTATCGACTTTTTCTTTCAATGCTTCGATGCCAAGCTCGGCTTGTCCGGAGCGTTTGCGTCCTTCGAACGTGAACGGCCGCGTCACGACGCCGACCGTCAGCGCGCCGCACTCGCGTGCGATTTCCGCAATGACCGGAGCGGCTCCCGTGCCTGTTCCGCCTCCCATGCCTGCGGTTACGAATACCATGTCCGCGCCCTTAAGCGTATTCATGACGGACTCGCGGGATTCCTCTGCCGCTTTCTTGCCTACCTCCGGATTGGCGCCTGCGCCGAGTCCGCGGGTCAGCTTATCGCCGATTTGGAGCTTCTGTTCGGACTTAGACGTATGCAGCGCTTGCGCATCCGTATTGACGGTAATGAATTCTACGCCTTTGACTTCGCTCTCAATCATGCGGTTGACGGCATTGCTGCCGCCGCCGCCGACGCCAATGACTTTGATTTGTGCCATGTTCTCCATCTCGAAATCAAATTCCAACATGCTGTTGTTCCCCCGATCAGATAAATTCACTAAACATATTTTTCAAACGCTCGAAAAGGCCGGGCTTCGAGGGAGAATTTGTTGGGCTTGCTTTCCTGCTAGCGCTCTTCTTCGGCGCGGATACATTACGGCCCCGCATATATTTGGAAACATATTGTATCATGCCGACGCCGCTCGTGAAAGCCGGGTCGCGGACACCGATATAGTCCGGCACCGCAATTCGCACGCTCGCTTCCAATTCATGCTGAGCCAGCGGAAGCGTACCCGCCATCGTAACGGTACCGCCCGTAAGCACATACCCGTTGATTTTGTCGCCGTAGCCCAAACGTCTTACTTCCTGACGGATCAAGTGGAAGATTTCCTGCATCCGCGGTTCAATGATATTGGCAAGGTCAACCTGGGTGAATTCCTTCTCCACGTTGCTGCCCATACGCATGACCTTGAATTTCTGGTCTTCCGCCGCGTCGTCCACGAGGGCGCAGCCGAATTTCTGCTTGATTTTCTCGGCCTGCTCCGTCTGTGTCCGAAGTCCGTAGGAGATGTCGCTAGTCACATACTCGCCGCCGACAGGCAACGTTGCGGTAGCGACGATGCTCCCTTGCTCGAAAATAGCAATCGTGCTGGAGCCTGCGCCAATATCGGCAAGCACGGTACCCATCATTTTCTCATCTTTAGTCAGCGACATTTGGCCAGATGCCAGAGACATGAGGATAATGCCGGAAATCCGTAAGTTTGCTTTCTCTACGCACCGGACTAAGTTATGTATCGCTGTTTTTGCTCCGGTTACGACAGTCGCTTCCACTTCCAGGCGTACGCCGATCATACCGCGCGGATCGGATATGCCCTCAAGGCCGTCTACCAAAAATTGCTTCGGCACCAGATTAATGATTTCGCGTTCAGGAGGCAGTGCGACGACTTTCGCCGCCTGCAGGACACGCTCAATATCTTCTTCGCCGATCTCACGGTCTTCGTTGGAAATCGCGACAACGCCGTGATTCGTCTGCAAACCGATATGATTGCCCTGAATGCCTACGTAAACATCGCTTATTTGTATATCGACCATCCGCTCGGCATGATCAATGGCGCTGCGAATCGAAGCGACGGTCTGGTCGATATCAACGATAGCTCCTTTGCGTATACCTTCCGAGTCGGCAGATCCAACTCCAATAATATTAATGACGCCGTTATTTACTTCGCCAATAATAGCACGAACCTTGGATGTACCGATGTCCAAACTGACGATGATGTCATTGCTGCTCAACCTCTGGCACCTCCGTTTCAACATTAATAAGGTACGATTTCTTGCCGTGTCTGTGTATGCATTTCTTCTTATTCAACGCAGTACTCATTTTCCCTCTTTTTTCAACAATTTTTTCAATATTTTATTCATGCTGCCGGAAGCGGCTACCGCTTGTCCGGAATCGTCACATTCGAAAAAAATGCAAAGGGGTCAAATAAATCTACATAAATAAAATTCTATCATTGTTTGAAGCTATTGAGTAGTCTCTTTTTGCGTAACGGCGCTATTTTCCGCCTCTTCGGGAACGAATGGCGCATATTTGTCCGCAAGCAGCAGCGTAATGATCCCGGGCGGCTGAATTTCGATGACGGCATTCATCGTCGCGATCTTCTCGGGCATCAAGGAGACCGCCGTTATCACCTCGAACCGCGTTCTGGTGTAGATTTGGATACGGTCCGGATACGACTGCGAAGGATCCGGGCTGATCTCGGAGAAATCGGACAACGCTTCGTCCGGAATAGACGCAAGCGCCTTGCAAAGCTCTGCCAGTACAGGGTCGTTTGCCTTCCAGCCTGATAGAACCGGCTTGTCGACAAGCGCGTCGGTTCCTGCCGGAACCGCGATTCCGTTCGCCAAAACGGCGGATAGTTCTCCTTTATTCGACAACGAGTAAGCGACGGTCTCGTATTCCTGCACATGAATCGTGATGCTGCCAGGGAACGATTTGGTGACGGCCACGCTCTTCACCGGCTTCAAGGTACGGATTCTTCCTTCGATATCGGCGGACGACGTAGCGAAGAAAGAGTCTCCTGCGACGATACCGGCCGTTTTGCGGATGTCGGCGGCTTGCAAGTATTTCTGGCCTTCGACCGTCACGGTCGACACCTTGCTGATGGATGAGTTGAAGAACAGCACGCCCAATAGGACGATGAAAAGCAGAACGAGCACCGCCAGCAATTTCTTGCCGCCTCTGCGCCGTTTGACTGGTTCCCGCAGAACGGGCATCTTCTCATGCATGGCTAGTCCCCTATTCGTATAAACGCAAACGGCCCGCCGCCATATGGGCTGGAGCCGCTCGCGCGATCTGTATCTTGTTCTGCATGCTGTCTTAAGGCACGACCGTATTGTTGGGAATGGGTGAGAAGCGGGTAATTCTGGCGCCAAGGCGGCCAAGCATCGTCTCGATCCGGTCGTAGCCGCGGTCGATATGATGCACCTGCTCCACGACCGTCTTGCCTTGTGCGGCAAGGCCCGCGATTACGAGCGCCGCGCCCGCGCGCAAATCCGTTGCTTCCACCGTGGCGCCATAGAGTCTGGAGACGCC
This sequence comes from Paenibacillus sp. J31P316, assembly GCF_056269105.1. Classification (NCBI taxonomy): domain Bacteria; kingdom Bacillati; phylum Bacillota; class Bacilli; order Caryophanales; family Paenibacillaceae; genus Paenibacillus; species Paenibacillus sp. J31P316. Next base: position 1,138,791 of record NZ_JBWDNI010000002.1, read on the forward strand.
GCGTACGATGGCGGAACTGAGATCCACGCGAATATCGGCTCCCATGCGGGCAAGCTCATCGACATGCTTGAAACGGCTCTCGAAGATCGTTTCCTTCATGATGCTCACGCCGTCGGCCAGCGCAAGCAGCACCATGATTTGCGATTGCAGATCGGTCGGAAAAGCCGGGTAAGGCGACGTGACGATCCGGTCAATCGATTTGGGACGCGAAGCGGTTCCCACCTTGATTATATCATCGTCAACCGCTATTTGAACACCTGTGCGTCTAAGCACATGGATGAGAGAGGTTAGATGCGAAGGGCAGGTATTGAGCAGCGTGACCTGTCCGCGGGTCGCCGCTGCCGCTACCATGACCGTCCCCGTCACGATCCGGTCCGGTATGACCTGGTACCTGCAAGGCTCCAGCCTTTCTACCCCTTCGACCGTTATCGTATCCGTGCCGGCGCCGATGATCTTCGCGCCCATCCGGTTCAGAAAATGCTGCAAATCTTGGATTTCCGGTTCCCTTGCCGCATTGCTGATCGTCGTCAGCCCTTCCGCAAGGACAGCAGCCATCATGATGTTCTCCGTTGCACCGACGCTCGGAAAATCCAAATGAATTTCCGCGCCTCTCAGCTTCTTCGCGTAGCATACGATGCGGCTTCCGTCTTCTTCGATTTCAGCTCCCAGAGCTTGCAAGCCGCTCAAATGCAAATCGAATTTACGTTCTCCGATCGCGCAGCCGCCAGGCTGATAAATCGTCACTTCGCCGAACCTAGCCAAGAGCGGCCCCATCAGGAAGATCGAGGAACGCATTTGACGCATCAGCGCTTCAGGAATGTGGGAGGAATGCAAGCTTGACGTATCGAGCAGCACCGTTTGATCCTCGTGCTCCGCCCGGCAGCCAAGTTCACGCAAAATGTTCAGCATGACGTCGATGTCCAGCAGCTTAGGCACGTGATCGATCGTCACTTTTCCTTCTACCAGCATACTTGCAGCTAAAATCGGCAAAGCGGCATTTTTCGCGCCTTGGATAACAATGGTTCCCGAGAGCGGTTTCCCGCCTTCAATCACCAATTTGTCCAATTTATCACCTCCGAATTACCGCTCACCCACGACCAATACCTCCGCTACCAGCTCGATGCCGTATTTATCCGAAATGGTTTGTTGTATGGTCTTCATCAGGGTGAGGACATCTTCAGCTGTCGCTTGCCCGGTGTTGACAATGAAATTGGCGTGCAGCGGGGAGACTTCAGCGCCCCCTTGTCGCATACCCTTCAATCCGGCTTCTTGAATCAGCCTTGCGGCATGATCGTTCGGCGGATTTCGAAATACGCTTCCTGCGCACGGCAGCGTTAACGGCTGGGTGTCGAGTCTCCGTTGTTTATACGCGGCCAAAGCGGCCGTGATTTCTTCCCGGTTACCTTCTCCAAGCTCGAATACGGCGGCCGTCACGATGCCCGGTCTTTCGTGGAGGCAGGAATGACGATAGGCAAACTGCATATCTTCCGCCCCGTAGCGAACCAATTCCCCTGTTTCCAGCACAATGTCAGCTGATTTGAATATACGTGACACATCAGACCCGTGGGCACCTGCGTTCATGTAGACGGCTCCGCCTACGGAACCCGGAATTCCCCCCGCGAATTCCAGTCCCGACAATCCCTTCCTGCTGGCCAAAACCGCCAGTTTAATGAAGGAGAAAGCGGCTCCCGCGTGAACGAGATTGCCATCGAATTGCACATAATCGAATTCATCGCCAGGTTGAATGACGACGCCCCGGATTCCTTTGTCGCTGACAAGCAAGTTGGAACCGCGTCCGAGATTGGTCCACTGCAGCGCATGTTCGCGTAGCAACCGGACGACCGATACCAGCTGGTCTTGCGTCCGCGGGATGATAAGCACATCCGCAGGTCCGCCGATTTTCCAGGTTGTGTACGCTGCCAGCGGTTCGTTATATTTGACGCTGCCTGCGTCGATTTCACGTAAATCCGCCAAAAACTGTTTCATCTGTCGTACCTCCTTCTGCTGCAAGCGATTGAAACCTCCAGGCGTTCGTCGCTCCCCCCAGGCGGCTCATTCCTGTACTGCCGACAGCGCTAAGCACTGCTTGCAGCCAGTCATTCAGCCCTCCGGATGACGGTCACGATTATGCTGTATACTATGCCTTCCCGCACAGGAGTGTGACAATCGCCTATTTGACAGGCACCGCTGCTTACTTCTTCCTCGTCAACCGTTTCAGCTCGCTTACGATAAGCGCCGCCGAATCCGGCATGCCAAGGCTCAGCGCCGCCTCGCCCATCTTCGTATGGACTTGTTTATTCATCATGATGCGGCTGATTCGTTCGAACAGCTCCGCACCGTTCAACTCTCGTTCGCGGATCATTTCAGCCGCCCCCGCGTCTGCCAAGCTTCGGGCATTCGCCTCTTGGTGATTGTTCGTCACGTTCGGGGACGGAATCAGGATGGACGGAATGCCAAGCGCCGTAATCTCCGCAAGCGAAGATGCGCCTGACCTTCCGACGACGAGCTGCGAAGCTGCCAGTACTTCCGGCATCCGATGCAAATACGGAAGCACCTGCAGGGTCGCCGGGAGACGGGACTGAAGCGCGCGGATCCGTTCCATCGTATTCTCGTAATAGCTTTCGCCGGTAACAAACACAAAATGGACGTCTGGCAGCCGCCCTAGCAGCGGTACCATGTCCACCATGACATCGTTTATCGCCTTGGCCCCCCGGCTCCCGCCGACTAGCAGGACGATCCGGCTTCCGGCCGGGATACCGAGATGGGCAAAGCCTTGTTTCTTATCGGCACGCACGACGTTCGTCGCGCAGGGATTTCCGGTATAAAGGGTGCTTCGCGAGCGCTTGAACTGCGACAGCGCTTCCTCGAAGCTGACGGCCACGCTGTCCGCGTAGCGGGATAGAAATTGATTGGTCAGGCCGGCGACGGCGTTCTGCTCATGAATCAGCGTGGGAATGCCCAGCTTGGCAGCCGCGTACAGCACGGGACCGCATACGTAGCCACCGGTTCCGACGACGACGTCGGGCTTGAAGCTACGAAGCAGCTGCTTGGAACGACGGACGCCGGATAGAAATCGCATGACGGTTCGCACATTGTCATAGGACAGCTTGCGTTTGAAGCCGGTAATCTCGACCGGCTCGAAGGCGATGCCTTGAGCAGGCACGATTCGGCTCTCCAGCCCTTTCGGAGAACCGATATAAAGCAGGGACGAACCCGGCTCCGCCTCCATCACCTGCTTGCCGATCGCAAGCGCGGGATAGATGTGGCCGCCGGTTCCGCCGCCTGATAATACGATACGCATAGGTAGCTCACCTCGAATAACGGGATATATTAAGCAAAATGCCGAGCGCGGTCAGCAGCAGGGTCAACGACGAGCCTCCGTAGCTGACAAGCGGCAGCGTGATGCCCGTTACGGGAAGCATGCCGATGACGACGCCGATATTAATAAAGACTTGGACGGCTACGATGCCGATGATACCGACCGCGAGCAGGCTGCCGAAAGTATCCGGCGCTGCGATAGCGGTCCGCATGCCGCGCCATAATAGAATGCCGAACAGCAAGATGATCGCTGCCCCGCCGATAAAACCGAGCTCTTCCGATAGAATCGAGAAGATGAAATCCGTCTGCGGCTCCGGCAAGTAATTGAATTTCTGCCGGCTCATGCCGAGACCGAGGCCCACGAGACCGCCCGGTCCGATCGCGTACAGCGATTGGATCGATTGATAGCCTGCGCCGAGCGGATCCGCCCACGGATCGAGAAAGGCCGTGATCCGCTGCAGCCGGTAAGGCGCGGCGGCGATAAGGCCGACGAGTCCGGCGACGCCGACCAGCGCAAGCGAGCCGAGATGGCGGATACGTGCGCCAGCCGTATAAATAATGAGCAGCGAGGCGCCGATCATGACTGCCCCCGTTCCGAGATCCGGCTGCAGCATGATGAGGCCAAACGCCAGCCCGAGAATGCCGAGCGGCGGCAGGAGCCCTTTCGTGAACTGCGTGACGGCCTGCTGCTTCTCGGATAGTAGTTTCGCTAGAAAGATAACCATGGCCAGCTTCATGAATTCCGACGGCTGGATACCGAAGGAGCTGATGCCCAGCCAGCTGCGGGCACCGCCGCGTACGACCCCTACGCCGGGGATCAGGACGATCAGCAGCATGCCGAAGCAAACAAGCAGACCGTATTTCGCCCACTTCTTCCAAATCCAATAGTCCGCGTTCATCGCGACGACCATCGCCCCGATCCCCAGCGCGGCAAAGAGCAGCTGGCGCTTCACGTAATAGAACTTGTCCCCAAAATCATGAAACGCCAAAACGGCGCTTGCGCTGTACACCATGACGAGACCGATGGAGAGTATGAGCAGGATTGAGATAATCATCCACATGTCCGGGGCGGACCTGGCTTTGGCCATATATCGAACACCTCTTGCAAGCTGAAGTAGGGACATGCCCCCTACTTACAAGTTATGCGCCGATTGCTTAAACATTCGCCCCCGCGTCTCATAGGATTTAAACATGTCCCAGCTCGCGCAGGCCGGCGACAGCAGGACGATATCGCCCGGCTCCGCAAGGCCTGCCGCTTCTTGGACCGCAAGGCGCAGGGTGCTCTCGGCATCCTCCTCAGGTTCGACTACTTTGACTGCCGTTAAACCTGCCTTGCTCGCGACCGCCGCGATCTTGCCGCGCGTCTCGCCGAGCGCGACGACGGCTTTCACCTGATCGCGGAAATGCGGCAGCAGCTCCATGTAGTCCGATCCGCGGTCGAGACCGCCAGCGACGAGCACGATTCGCGGCGGGAGCGAGCGAAGCGCGATGATGGCAGCCGTTGGATTGGTCGCTTTGGAATCGTTGTAATACGCCACGCCTTCGCGTTCGCATACGTACTCGAGCCGGTGCTCGAAGCCGCGGAATTCCCGCAGCGGTTCCGTGAGGGAGCCGGCGGCAGCGCCCGCCGCGAGACAAGCCGCGATCGCAGCCAGCGCGTTCGACGCGTTATGGCGGCCCGGGATGCCGAGCTCCGCGACGCCGATGATAACGCGTTCGCCGCTTTCCTTATCGCGCCAGACGATATTGCGTTCGATCTCTCCGATTGGCTCCGCAAGCTCTACCGGATAAGGCGGCGTTACGCATAGGCCGTATGCGAGCTCTTCAGTCACGGCAAATGGGATGATGCTCGCCTGCAGCTTCCCCGAATTCATCAGATCCCGGCAAACGGGATCGTCGGCATTCAGCACGGCGATGTCGTCCTTCGTCTGATTGGCGAACAGCTTCGCCTTGGACGCGATATAATCCTCCATGCCGCCATGGTAATCCAAATGCGTCTCCACGATATTGAGCAGCAGCGCAATCCGCGGACGGAAATCGGTCGTGCCCTTCAGTTGGAAGCTGCTGAGCTCCGCGACGATCCAATTGTCCGCTTCCGCGATCTGTGCCGCTTCGCAGAGCGGCGTGCCGATATTGCCCGCTACCATCGGCTTCAAACCGGCCGCCTCCAGCATTTCGCCGATCCAGGAAGTCGTCGTCGTCTTGCCGTTCGAGCCGGTAATGCCGATGATCGGCGCTGGCGACAGCAAGTAAGCGACCTCTACTTCCGTCATGACCTCGATCCCTAACTCAATAGCCTGCATGACCGGCGGCGACGTGTACGGGATACCCGGATTTTTGACGACGAGCGCCGTATCTGGCCCGATCAGGTCATCCGGATGACCGCCGCAAATAACAGAAACGCCCAAAGCGTCCAGTTCGTCCGCTTCGGGGCTCAATTGACGATCCTTCATATCGTTGACGGTGACGATCGCGCCGAGCTTGTGAAACAGCTTCGCGACGCTGACCCCGCTTCTGGCCAAGCCCAATACGACAACCTGTTGATCCTTGTATAAGGATGGGTGTTTCATAGGTTCACTCCTTTAATATGGGCCATCCCCCTAAGTCCCCCTTGGAAAGGGGGATTCCAAGGGTTCCACCCTCTGGACACCCGGATGGTGTAACGTTTGTGCGACAGAGGCGCTCCTGCTCTACTGCGGCGTAGGATCGATTGTCCCTGCGGGACAAACTTCCATGTTCGAGCGCCCGGGTTACCTGGTTGACTGCGTCCTAGGGAACGTTTGGGCGTCAGAGGCGCTCGGGCAGCTGCTTTTGTTGGATTGCCCGCTTTCGTCCCTTTCGGGACACGCTTCCAGTTAGACGGCTGAAGTTAGTTGTCGGCGGCTGCGCCACCTTGTTCCTTGGCGGAACTTAAAATACGAGGTGATGGAAGTGACCGGAGGTCGGTAGGAAGTCGGAAAAACGAAGTGGTCGCCTTTGTAGTCGGATTCCAACCTTATCAGAATTTACCAATTCAAGGAATCCGAGTACAACAGCGATTGGAGACTCCTACCGACCGCAGGTCATGCCTTTTCACCTTAATTTTAGCTTACCGACCCAGGAACAAGCCAACCGCCGCGAACACGATGCCGACGAACCAGAAGACGGTGACGACCTTCCATTCGCTCCAGCCGGACAGCTCGAAGTGATGGTGGATCGGGCTCATTTTGAAGATTCGCTTGCCGCGGAGCTTGAAGGAGCCGACCTGCAGGATGACCGATAGCATTTCCAGTACGAAGACGCCGCCGATAACGACGAGCAATAATTCCGTTTTGGTCAAAATCGCGACTGCCGCCATGCCGCCGCCGATGCCGAGCGAGCCGGAGTCGCCCATGAACACCTTGGCCGGATGCGCGTTGAAGACCAGGAAGCCGAGCAATGCGCCGATCATCGTGGCCGAGAAGATCGCCGATTCGTGCTCGCTGGCATGCAGCGCGAGAATCGTGAAGGCCGTGAACGCGACAGCGCCTGTCCCGCCCAATAAGCCGTCCACGCCGTCGGTGAAGTTGACGGCGTTCGACGTGCCGAACAGCATGATGACCACGAACGGATAATAGAACCAGCCGAAATCAATCTCAGTCGACGTGCCCGGAATGCCGATGACGGTGCTGTGGTGCATCTGATGCAGCAAGACGCAGATCATGACCGAGAACAGCAGCTGTCCGAACAGCTTCTGGGATGCCGTCAGGCCAAGCGAGCGCTTGAAGGCGATTTTGATGTAATCGTCGAGAAAACCGACCAGGCCGAAGCCGAGGCACGCGATGAGCAGCACCCAGAATTCGTTCGTCTTATCGGAAAATTTCAAGAAAGCGAGCAGCACCGCAAGCAGGATGATGATGCCGCCCATCGTCGGTGTGCCGGTTTTCTTCAGATGGCTCTGCGGCCCGTCGGTACGAATCTGCTGACCGAATTTCAAACGTCTCAGCAGTGGAATGAACAAAGGTCCGAATAAGACCGCAAGCATGAATGAAGCGCCGATTGACAGAAGAATGACCTTAACGTCCATGTTCCACCTCTACCCCCGCTGCAGCGCATGGACGACTTCTTCCATGCGCATGCCGCGTGATCCTTTCACCAATACGAGATCCCCCGGCTCGACCCGAGCCAGAAGCCACGCTGTTAATTGTTCTTTATCTTCGAAAGCACGAACCCGCTCTTCGCCGCCAGCAGCGGCAAAACGTTTCGCCGCTGCGGCTGCCGTATGCTGCGACCGCGTGCCAAAGGTAACAACGCCATCCGCCTTCTCGGGCGTAACATACGCGCCGATGTCGCCGTGCATCGCGTTCTCCTCCGGCCCGAGCTCCAGCATGTCGCCGAGTACGAGCCATTTGCGCCGATAACCGCTTAAGCCCGCGACGAGATCAATAGCGGCGCGGACCGAGGTCGGACTGGCATTGTATGCGTCGTTCAGCACCAATGCCCCGTTATGGGCGCGGCCAGGCTCGATGCGCATGGCAGTCAGCTTCAAACGCTCGAAGCTTTCGCGAATGACGGACGCCGGCACGCCGAGCTTCTTCGCCGCAGCGATGGCCGCCAAGGCATTCGATACGTTATGCCTGCCCGCAACCGGCAGCTCCACGCGCTGAAGTTCTTCGTCGTCCTTCACGTCGAACCGCGAAGAGGTCGCGTCGACAACGATATTGTCCGCCACCCATCGGCTGCCGTTCTGCAGGCCGAAGGTCTGGACATCGACGCCTTCCGGAAGTTGAACGGAACGGATGCCTTCCCGCAGCAGCGGTTCATCGCCGTTAATCAGCAGCAATCCGCCTGGGCGAAGACCGGCAACGATCTCCAGCTTCGCCTGGGCGATCCCGGCTCGCGAGCCGAGCTGCTCCATATGCGACTCCCCGATGTTCGTGATGATGGCGACGTCCGGCTTCGCGAGGCGAGTCAAGAAATCGATCTCGCCGAATTCGCTCATGCCCATCTCCAGGACGACGGCATCGAAGCTCTCGTCCAGCTCCAGCACCGTCAACGGCAAGCCGATATGGTTGTTGAGATTGCCCTCCGTTTTATGTACGCGATAGGAGCCCGATAGCAGCGCTGCCACCATATCCTTCGTCGTCGTCTTGCCGTTGCTGCCCGTAACGCCGATGACGCGCAGATCAAGCTCGTCGCGGTAATTGACCGCAAGCTGCTGCAAAGCCGCTACCGAGTCGTCAACGAGAATAAGCGGTGCATCCGACAACGCGGCCGGCACCGCTTTGCTCCGTTCCCACAAAGATCCGCCGGCGCCAGCCGCCAAAGCACCCTCGACGAACGCATGGCCGTCCACCCGTTCGCCTTGAATCGGAACGAACAGCATCCCCGGCTTCATCGTTCTCGTATTGATGGAGACGCCTTCGACTACGGCGCCGCCATTATCGTTCAACATCGTGCCGCCGCATAGCGCGGCGATCGCGTTCAATGGTCGTATGATCACTATGAAAGACTCCTTATCGCTTCTTTGGCCACTTCCCGGTCATCAAAGTCGTACTTGACGCCGGCTATGTCCTGATAGGTTTCATGGCCCTTCCCCGCAATTAATACTACATCGTCACGGCGCGCCATTTCAACCGCTTTTTGAATCGCCGCGCGGCGGTCGGCAAGCAGCTCGTAACGGTCGTTCGGAACGCTGTCGCGCAACAGACCTGCCTCCACGTCGTCAAGGATTCGAACCGGATCCTCCGTGCGCGGATTGTCGGAGGTAATGATGCTGTAATCGGCGTACTTGGCCGAAATGCTCCCCATCAGCGGGCGCTTCGTCCGATCGCGGTCTCCGCCGCAGCCGAACACGCAGATGATTCGGCCTTCGGTGAATTCCTTCACCGCCTTCAGCACGTTCTCCAGGCCGTCCGGCGTATGGGCGTAATCGACGATGACGGCGAACGGCTGACCGGCATTCACGGCCTCTACACGCCCCGGCACGCCGGGAAGCGCTTCGAGACTCGCCTTGACCTGGCGGAGCGGTATGCCTTCGATGAGCGCCGCGCAAGCAGCGCCGAGCGCATTATATACGTTGTATTTGCCCACCATCTGTAAGGTTATATCGGCTGCACCGGCGAATGACTCCACATGGAAAGAAGTTCCTTGCGCGGTTATGCGCACATTCGACGCCCGCACGTCCGCATCGCGGTCCAATCCATAGGTCACGACCTCCGCAGCCGTCGCATCGGCGTAGCCGGGAGATGCCGGATCATCCGCGTTCAATACGGCGAACAGCCGATCCTCCGGCGATTCCGAAAATGAATTGCCGAGCCTGCTGAAGAGCAGCGCCTTCGCTGCCGCGTAGCTTTCCATCGTCGCATGATAGTCCAGATGGTCCTGCGTCAGGTTCGTGAATATCGCCGTCCGATACCGGCAGCCCTTCACCCTGCCCTGCTCCAGCGCATGCGAGGATACTTCCATTACGCAGTAATCGGTGCCGGACTCCGCCATGGCATGCAAGGAACGCTGCAAATCAAGCGCCTCCGGCGTCGTACCCGACATCGGATAGGCATGGCCGGCATACCGCATCTCGACGGTTCCGATCACGCCCGGCGAATGGCCGGCATCCTGCAAGATCCGTTCGATCAAATAGGTCGTCGTCGTCTTCCCGTTCGTTCCCGTTACGCCGATCAGCTTCAATCGGCGGCTCGGCTGCCCGAAATAATAATCCGAAATGACGGCCATCGCATGCCGGCTATCCTTGACGATGATTTGCGGAACCGAGTCCGGAAGAGCCAGCGGCCGCTCCGCGACGACAGCCGCCGCCCCGCCGGCGACGGCTCCGGCGGCAAAATCATGCCCGTCGACTTTATGGCCGCGCAGGCAAATGAACAAATCCCCCGCGCCGGCTTTTCGAGAATCGATTGCGACTCCCGTGATTTCGGTTTCCCCTTCTCCGATAAGGACTGCCGTGAGCAGCAGTGAGGCCAACTGTTCCACCCGCATCGCTTTGGTCCCCTCCCATGAGCAGATCAGGCTGTGCGAGCCGCCGAAGCGGCGGCAGGCACCATGCGCAGCCTACGCCAACTTACGAATCTCACTACTCATTATAGTCAGGGATTTTCGCTTTCATCATCGTCTTTCGCTAAATATATGCGGATGGTTGACCCTCTGTCGACGCGCGTTCCGGCTGCCGGCGACTGCCGGATGACCGTATCGCCGCTTCCTGCCGAAGAGAGGTTGAAGTTCATGTTCAAGTCTTCATAGATATCGGATACCGTCTTGCCGATGAGATTAGGAACGACGACGATCGGCGTCTCGCCGTACTTATATTCTTTGTTGATTTGCTTCGTGCTCGGCTGAACGCCCATGTAAGGCAGCGCATCCGCCATAATATTGTGTACGATCGGAGCCGCGACGACGCCCCCGAATTGAATGCCCTGCGGGTTATCGACCGCCACGTACACGACGATCTTCGGATTGTCGGCCGGCGCGAAGCCGACGAACGAGACGATATGCTCGTTTGGCGAATACCGGCCGTTGATGACCTTCTGCGCCGTACCCGTTTTGCCCCCGACCCTGTAGCCGTCGATGAACGCGTTGCGCCCGGTTCCTTTGGCGACGACGCTTTCCAGCGCGTTGCGCACCGTCGCGCTCGTTTGATCGGAGATGACCTTGCGGACGACCTCCGGTTCGACTTTGCTTACGACTTCGCCCGTATCGGAATTGACCCACTGCTTCGCGACATGCGGCTTATAGAGAGTACCCCCATTGATCGCCGCCGAAACAGCCGTGATCTGCTGGATCGGCGTAACGGATACGCCTTGGCCGAAGGCCGTCGTCGCCAGCTCCACCGGACCGACCTGGCTCATTTTGAACATGATGCCGTTCTCCTCGCCGCCGAGGTCGATGCCCGTTTTCTTGCCGAAGCCGAAGTTCTTAATATACTCGAAAAGTTTATCTTTGCCAAGCCGATTGCCCAAGGCCACGAAGCCGGGGTTGCAGGAGTTTTGCACGACCTCGAGGAAGGTTTGGCTGCCGTGTCCGCCTTTCTTCCAGCACCGCAGTCGCGCGCCGCCGATTTCAACCGCGCCGGGATCGAAGAAGTGATCCTGCGTCAGGTTGACTTTGCCTTCCTCCAGCGCTGCCGCCAACGTGATGATCTTGAACGTGGAGCCCGGCTCGTACGTCATCCAGATCGGCAGGTTGCGATTATAGATCGCCGGATCGACTTCCTTGTATTTGTCGGGATCATAGGTAGGCCTGCTGGCCATCCCTAATATTTCCCCATTATTTGGATCCATTGCAATCGCGATAATATCGTCGGCCTGGAACTTGACCATCGCCTGATCCAGCTCGCGTTCCATGATCGTCTGGATCTGCTTGTCGATCGTCAGCTCGAGATTAAGTCCGTCCTTCGGCGCCGCATAGGTATCGGACGAGCCTGGCATAAGATCGCCCTTCGCATCCGACAAGAACGAGACGTTGCCGTTGATGCCCTGGAGCAGGTCATCGTATTTGGCTTCGATGCCGGTCAACCCTTGATTGTCGATCCCCGTAAAGCCAAGAACGTGAGAGGCGAAGCTGCCAAGCGGATAATACCGTTTGTTATCTTCCGCTACCACGATGCCGGGGAGATTCAATTCTTTGATCTGCTGCGCCTTCTCGGTCGTGATTTTGCGTCCACCGGGCTTAATATAGACGATGAGCTGTTTCTTGGTAATCGTCGTGTATACGCTGTCCTCCGTCATGCCGAGCACGGCGGACAGCTTGGCCGCCGCGTCATGGGCATCCTTCACCTGCGCGGGAATCGCCATGATCGTCGGGGAACTAATATTATACGCAAGCAGGCTTCCGTTTCGGTCCATGATCTCGCCGCGTTTGGCAGCGAATGGAATTTCCCTTCGCCAAGAGTCCTCCGCTTTTGCCGCAAGCTCCTCGCCCTTCCACAGCTGCACGTACCCCAGCCTTCCGGCTAGAAGCCCGAAAGCAAGAACGCCAATGAGAAGCGCCGTGAATAAACGGCGCCTGATCGTTACGCTGGAAACCTTCACGTATCATCCCTCCGAAAAAGCTCGTAAAACGGGAACGTTCGTCCAACCGTCTCCTAATCCAAGCCTATTCGAAGAGAAAGGGGGATAGAACAAGCTATCCCCCCGGAATGCATTGGTTGGGGCTGGCCGTAATCAGCCATCCCCTTTGTCGTTGCCACTGTCTTCGTTGTCTCCGTCCCCGCCGCCCTCGCTGCCGGCTTTGGCGTTTATCTGCCGCAGCATTTCTTCATCCGGCGGCGCAAGATTCAGCTGCAGCACGGGCTGGCCGTTCAGCTTCGCCTGCATCTGCGACTTCACGAAGCCTTCGCCGTTCGCGATACAGCGCAGTTGAAGGTTGGTGCACATCTGCATCGCATCGCGAAGCGGCAGGCCGCTCATGTTCGGCGTCGCCAGCTTGCTCTGCTCTTGGGTCAGCAAATACACCTTCTGATCGGAACCGACGGCAGCCCCTGCTTTCGGGATCTGCTTCAGCACCGTGCCGCCGGTACCGACGACGATATAGCCCAGCTTCTTGCCGTCAAGCGTCTGCTTCGACTGCGAAAGCGTCTGGTTCGTTACGTCAGGCACCGCTACGGTCAATTCCTTGTTCGGCTCATCGTCCGCCTCGTTCTTCACGCGGATCGGTTCGACGCCAAGATGGCGAAGGCTCTGCAGCATGATTTGCTTGAAGATCGGGGCGACCGCCGAGCCGCCGGACAGGAGGCGATCGTTCGGTTCGTCCATGACGATGTAAAGCACGACCTTCGGATTGCCGACCGGCGCGAAGCCGATGAACGACAGCACGTATTTATCTTCCGCGTACTTGCCGGTTCCCGCGATAACCTTCTGAGCCGTCCCCGTCTTGCCGGCCACGCGGTAGCCTTCAATATAAGCGGCACGTCCGGAACCGACCTTCTGATCGGATACGACCTGCTCTAAATATTCGTCGACCTGGTCAGCCGTTTTCTCCGTGACGGCCTGTCTGACTACCTGCGGCTTGGTAACGACCGTTTTCTTCGTCACGGGATCATCGATCTCCTTGACCAAATGAGGTACGAGCAGCTTGCCTCCGTTCGCAACCGCCGCTACGGCAGCCACTTGCTGGATCGGCGTCACTTGAACCTTCCCTTGGCCGAACGCCGCTGTTGCGTATTCGACCGGATAATGCGGATTTACTCTGCCGGCAATTTCGCCGGGCAGTTCAATGCCGGTTTTCTTGCCGAAGCCGAAATCGTTGATGTAGCTCATCAGCTTGTCAGGCTTGAGACCCTCATAGCCCAGCTTGACGAACGCGACGTTACTGGAGCGTTTCAATCCCTCCAGGAAGGTGATGGTTCCCCAATCGGTATGAATATCATGGATCGTATCGCCTGGAACTTTAATGGAACCCGACTTATAGAATTCGTTCGGGTGGAACAAGCCTTCCTGGACGGCGCCGGCGAGCGTGACGATCTTGAACGTCGAACCTGGCTCGTACAGCGATTTGATGGCATGGTCATAGAAATTCGTCTGCGGATAACTCCAGTACGTGTTGGGATTGAAATTCGGAAAATTAGCCATCCCGAGAATTTCCATCGTCTGCGGATCCGCGGCGATCGCCGTAATGCTGAGCGGATGGTATTTGTCATACGCTTCCTTGAGCGCGTCTTCGATATAGTTCTGAATATCCGCGTCAAGCGTCAGCTTGACGTTCTTCCCGTCGATCGACGGCGTAAAATCGACGTTGCCGTTCGCGATAATAATCCCGTTGCCGTCCTTCTCGTACTTGATCTGTCCCTCGGTGCCGCGCAGCGTGCTGTCCAGCGACGCTTCCAGCCCCGTGACGGCATTCCCTTCCTTGTCCTCGTAGCCGAGCACATGCGAGGCGAGCGTCCCTTTCGGATAGAAGCGTTTCTTCTGATCGATGAGATAGATGCCGACGTCTTTCTTATTCGTCTGTTCGATCAATTGATCCCGGAAGCGAACGATGCGATCCGCGAGTTCCTTGTCGATCTTCCAGCCTTCGCTGCGAACCTCTCGCTGCTCGTAATAGGCGCCATTCTTCGTCTTCGCCTCGACGATGGCACGAAGCTCGTTCTTATCCTTGTTGAGCACGGTGCTCAGCTTGTTCACGATGACGTCCTCGAGCTTCAAATCATGGATGATCTTCGGATTGACCGCAACGGTGTACGCCGAAATATCCATAGCCAGTACGTTGCCGTTGCGGTCTGAAATCGTGCCGCGCGCCGGTATCAGCTTCTCCGACCTCGCCCACACTTCCTTCGCCTTCTCCGTCCAGAAATCCGCCTTTACGACTTGCACCCAGTAGATTCGGCCGACAAGCAAAACAAAAAGGAGGGTGATAACCCCTCCGACCAGCAGCGTGCGTAATTGTATGCGTTTCGTCATCGTCTTCACCTAATCCTTGTTTGCAAGCGTCGTATCGCCCGCAGATCCTGGCACCGTGACTTTAATCGACTGATCTTCTTTTTCGTCCACTTTCGCATAGCCGAGATCTTTAGCTTTCTGCATCAGCGTCTTCGGATCGTTCGCAATTTCCCGCTGTTTGACCAATTCGTCGATATGATTTTCAAGTTCCGTTTGCTTCGCCGTCAGCGTCGAAATCTGCTGCTCCATCTGATAGATTTGCGCGTAGCGGAAAATGACGACGCCCGCTACGACCACGCATACGAGAATGGTGAACAGGTACAGCAGCTTCTCCTGTACGGGTATCGACTTGCGCTTGACAACGACTTTCTTGGTCTCGCGATACGAAGGCTTCTGGTCAGGCTTTCGCTTCGGCTGCATCGCGAGATTCCCATTTACATAGGCCATTAAACGTTCCTCTCTCTCCTCGTGCTTCGTGTCGCTCGTCTATGTGTTCATTCATGATTGACGTCGTGATGTGTTCTTCCCTTGCTTTACAGCTTCTCCGCGACTCTTAGCTTGGCGGAACGTGCTCGCGGGTTCTGCTCCAGCTCGGCTTCGCTTGGCACGATCGGCTTGCGCGTCACGAGCTTCAGCTTCCCGTCGCCTCCACCGCAGACGCACATCGGAAAATCCGGCGGACAGGTGCATTTTTCAACAAATTTCGCAAACAGCTGCTTGCAAATCCGGTCCTCCAGCGAATGAAACGTAATGACGGATGCTCTTCCGCCCGGTTTGAGCACGCCAACCGTCTGCTCCAGCCCTGTTTCTTCCGCGCCAAGCTCGTCGTTGACCGCGATCCGCAGCGCTTGAAACGTCCGCTTCGCAGGATGAGGGCCCGTCCTTCTGGCTGCTGCCGGAATGGCGGATTTGATGATCTCGACCAGCTCGCCTGTCGTTTGAATCGGCGCTTTCTCCCTGGCCGCAATGATTTTGCGGGCAATCGATCTAGCGAATTTCTCTTCGCCGTAATTCGTTATGATTCGGGAAATTTCCCGTTCGTCCCAGCTGTTTACGATGTCGCTTGCCATCAGCATGCCGTCTTGGTCCATCCGCATGTCGAGCGGCGCGTCGTGATTATAGCTGAAGCCGCGTTCGCCCTCGTCGAGCTGCGGGCTCGAGACGCCAAGGTCAAACAAGACGCCGTCCACGCCATCGATATTCAAGTCGCGCAGCACATTCGCCAAGTAGCGGAAATTGCTCTTCACGAGCGTTACCCGCTCCATGTAAGCCGCCAATCGCTGCTTCGCGTTATCGAGCGCCCAATCGTCCTGATCCAGCGCGATAAGACGTCCGCCTGGTCCTAGACGCGAAGCGATGAGCTCGCTGTGACCGGCTCCTCCCAAGGTGCAATCCACATAAATGCCGTCCGGTTTGATCGCAAGTCCGTCAACCGCTTCTTCCTTGAGCACCGTTATATGTTGAAACATGATGTCATCCTCCCGGCTCTAAGGTCGCCGCCGTTCTTCCGAACATTATCGTCAAGAATCGGCTAAAAGTTAAAATCGAAATCCACAAGCTTCTCCGCAATTTCATTGAATGTTTCTTCCGACTGCTTGAAGTAGCCCTCCCAAATCGGCTTGCTCCAAATCTCCACCCGGTTCGAAACCCCGAGCACGACGCAATCCCGCTCCAGCTTTGCATATTCGCACAGCGTGTTCGGTAAGTTTACCCTGCCCTGTTTATCCAGCTCGCATTCCGTGGCACCGGAGAAGAAAAACCGAGAAAACGCACGCGCATCCGACTTCATCATCGGCAGCGATTTCAGCTTCTGCTCAAGCTGGCTCCACTCGCTTGGCGGATAGACGAACAAGCAGTTGTCCAATCCGCGCGTGATGACGAATTGATCGCCAAGCTGCTCGCGGAATTTCGCGGGAATAATGATACGGCCTTTGTCATCGATGCTGTGCTGATACTCACCCATGAACATGGACCGCTCCACCTCTCCCCCTAAATCCACCACTTGGCCCCACTTTTCACCACTACGGTTCAAGTATTCGCCACTGGAAAAGTAATTCCTGCTCTCCTTCCATGAATTTCTGAAAATAATTTATGGGATTAACCTTGTTACGATTTTGAAACCTTTTCGCTCTCTCGTTCGTGTAAACTGGAAAGCGGAGGAAGATCTACCGTCCATGAAAGCCGATCAACGAAGGCTCACGGCAACCTCCCGACTTCCTTGGAAGTCTAGAATCATTTGCACTTGAACCATCTTATCAGGGGGGCCTGCCCATGAACGGCACTACCGCCTTGCACGATATATGCGCCTTGCTCCGAAGTGTGGAACACTATTGTTATCAGGTCGCTTACTACGTGCTTGGCAATGACGGCGATGCTGCCGCTGCCAGTGAAGGCGCACTGCTTGCATTGGCTTGCGACTCGGCATTTGCAGCCGCCGCCGCTGAAGAACGCCGCGCGCTGGCGAAGAAGGCCGCTGTCGCTTGCGCCATGAACCGCGCGCGGGAGCGCCGCGCCTCGAGCACGCCAAAAGAGCTGAATCCCCAAGTCGCGAACGACTAGGAGATCCAGCTCTTTCAATTGCGCTGTGCGCTTGTTGCTTTATTTGTCAGCTTCGCCGTCCGCGTTCGGCTCTTCCTGCTCGGTCTTCGAGGCTTCGGCCTGCTGCGGGGCCGGAAGCGATACCGGGGCATGCAGTCTCTCGGCTGCGCGCTTCCTGCTGTTGTTTCGATAGACAACGTAGGACGGTATGCCGATGACGGCAAGCACCACGACGACCGGAATAGCCCCTGCGAGCACGACGACCAAACCTTGCAGGAACGCATACATGACATCCGCGCTGCCGCGGACCGCATCCGTAATCCGCTCCGCGAAACCGCGGTTCGCCTCGTCTTTCGTTGCGGCCGCATCCGTTACTTCATACATCCGAAGATCGATGGTCGAATAGGCGACGTTGTTATCCAGATAACGGATGCGGCCTTTGATGCGCTCGATCTCCGTCTGGACGTCGCCGAGCTGCGTCGAGATTTGCAGCAGATCGGCCGTCTTCGTCGCCTTCGACATGAAGTCGAGCAGTCTGGCCTCGACGACCTGCCTCGCTTTCAGGCGCGCCTGCATGTCTACATATTCTTCCGTTACGTCCGTCCCCTGCGCGCTGCTTTGAATGCTTAGATGCTCGATTTTCTCCAGCCCGTTCAAGAAACCGTCGAAGCCGGATGCCGGAATCTTGATCGTGAACGTGCCCCCCCTCTCCACCGCCGTCTTCTGATCCGCGAACTTCAACAAATAGCCGCCGGAGAGATGGATGAGATTGCGCAGCGCCGTCTGCGCGGTGTCATAAGCTTTCACTTCCATCGTAACGTTGCCTTTATAGACGATCTTGCGGTCGAAGCTTGGATCGGTATCGCTTGACGTTTCGCCCAAGACGGCTCCCGCCCCCGAACCTGTTCCCGAATCCGTCGCCGCAGCCGTCTCTTGAGAAGCAGGTTGGTCCGACGTTGCTTCATTCGCCGTTGACGAATTCGAGCTGGACTGCGTAGTCGCCTTTAACCTATCCATCGACATGTCGGCATTGCCGCCGTTCCCGGCGTCTCCCGCGGTACTCTGGTCGCTGTTCGCCGCCGAGCATCCCGCGAGCAGCCACGCCATCAAGATAAGACCTAACCATGCCGCCATCCATTTCCTGCCGTTACGCTGTCTCTCTGTACTCTTCCCTGCGTTTGTCATTGAATAGCCCCCTCTATGATTGATACGGCCTACTTACCAAACGTAGAAGAGCTTCCAAATGTTGCAAGCGCTTCTCGATAGCAAAAAGAGCCCTTCCGCAAGGAAAAGGCTCTTGATTCATCCAGCAACGTTATGATTAATGCTCCTGCCAGCTGTCGAGGTACGACTTCTGCTCGTCGCTCAGCTTGTCGATGCTCGTGCCGATCGCTTCCAGCTTATAGCGCGCGACCTGCTCATCGAGTTCGTACGGCACGTTCACGACTTTCTTGCCGATCGATTCGAAGTTGTCGTTGACGTATTTCAGCGACATCGCCTGCAGCGCGAACGTCATGTCCATGATCTCCGCAGGGTGTCCGTCTCCTGCCGCCAGGTTGACGAGACGGCCTTCCGCCAGCAAGTAGATGCTGCGGCCGTCCTTCAGAAGATATTCCTCTATATTGCGGCGCACGACCCGCTTGCTCGTGGACAACGCTTCCAGTTCCGGTTTGTTCACTTCGACGTCGAAGTGGCCGGCATTGGACAGAATCGCACCGTTCTTCATCACTTCGTAATGCTCGCCGCGAATAACGTCGCGGTTCCCGGTTACCGTGACGAAGAAATCGCCCAGCTTCGCCGCTTCGCTCATCGGCAGGACGGTGAAGCCGTCCATATACGCTTCCACCGCGCGGATTGCGTCGATTTCGGTTACGATGACCTGCGCGCCAAGTCCCTTGGCCCGCATCGCTACGCCTTTGCCGCACCAGCCGTAACCGACAACAACGACGGTCTTGCCCGCGACGACCAAATTCGTCGTCCGGTTGATGCCGTCCCATACGGATTGGCCCGTGCCGTAACGGTTATCGAACAAATACTTGCAGTAGGCGTCGTTCACAGCCACCATCGGGAAGTTCAGCGAACCGTCCTTCTCCATGGCTTTCAGGCGAAGAATGCCCGTCGTCGTTTCTTCCGCGCCGCCGCGGATTTGCGCCATCAGCTCCGGACGCTCCGCATGAAGAATGGACACGAGATCGCCGCCGTCGTCGATGATCAGGTCCGGCTTCGTTTCCAGCGCCTTGATCAGCAGCTCCTTGTATTCCTTCGGTTCCGGATTGTATTTGGCGAAGACCGTAATTCCGTCCTCCACCAATGCCGCGCACACATCGTCCTGCGTCGACAGCGGATTGCTTCCCGTAATCGTGACTTCAGCGCCGCCTGCTTGGACGACTTTCGCCAAGTAAGCGGTTTTCGCTTCCAGATGAAGCGAGATCGCAACCTTCAACCCTTTGAACGGCTGCTCCTTCTCGAACTGCTCCCGAATGCGGTTCAATACGGGCATATGCGCCGCGACCCAGTCGATTTTCAGATGCCCTTCAGGCGCAAGCGCCATATCGCGCACGATGCTGTTTTGTTTCTCGTTCACCGTCATGTTCAGCTTCCCTTCGTTTATAAATAAATCAAATAATGGCCGCCCGACCGATCATACGGCGCATCCAGCAGCTTATCCAGCCATGCGGAACCCGAGCGGTTCCAAATATCCGTCATATTCAATACCCGCTCTTGCGGCTGGTTATCCGGCCACAGCGCAAGCGCAACGCTGTCCTGTTGCTGCAGCGCGGTATCGAAGCGTCTCGCATGCGCCTCTTTGGTCCGTTTCTCCAGGTACGAGATTTGGTCCTGAATCCGGCGAAGATTGACTGCTCCCAGATCCTCCAGACCTCGCCCGATCGATGCCGACATCTCCATCACCGGCTTGTAAATCGCTTCGAATCCCGTCCGCGCGGCATCGAAACGTCCCTCGATATCGAGGTCATCCCGTTCTTTGAGCCAGCCAGCCCGATGTTCGTCGTAATGCTGCGCCACGTCGTAGAAGCTTAAGCCGTATTTGGCCATATGCTTCTCGACCGTCCCTTCCACGAGCGTGTAGGACATCCGAGGAATGATGAGCGGCATCTCCATGCCCAGGCAGCGGAAGGCTTCCCCGGTCAAGGTCCAATACGCGATTTCGCCATTGCCCAGGACGGCTCCGAGCACCGGCAGCAAATAATCCTGCATTAGAGGGCGAGTCAGCACGTTGTTGCTGAGCCGCTGCGGTTCTTGCTCCGCGATGCGAAGCAGCTCCTCGCGGGGCACGCGCACCGTTTCCTTGCGGTTACGGAAGTCGCCGTCCTGCTTATACAGCAGCACCCGCTCCTCGTCTTCGAACAGGAACACATTCGCGCAGTTCTCCGACACGTCGGCCGGGAGCGCATATCCGAGCTCCCGGACCGCGTTGGCCGTGCGCATATACGCGGCTTCCAGCTCATCGTTACGAAGAAGAATCTGTTTGAACATCTGCGCTTCCAACGCACGAACGCCGGCATCGTCGGAGTCCATGAGCACGAGACCGTGTTTGCCGAACAACCATCCCAACGTCAGGGCGAACCACTCGGACAAATCGCTGCAGCGCGCGGCGAAGCCCTCCAGCGTTTCCAACAGCTCGCGCTTGAAGGCGGTGTCAGGCAGCGAAGCACTCAGGCGCTGAAGCGCTTCGGTCAACTTAGACTGCTCCAGCTTCGTACGGCTTACCGACGTGCGGACGCCGAACGGTCGCGACACGGATATGCGCGTCAGCGCCGCTTCGCCGCTCCGGATGAAGGCATGATTCGCTTCTTCCCAATCATGATCCTCCCCCGCGATCCAGAAAACGGGCACCACTTGCGTCCCCGTCAACTGAGAGGCATCTTTGGCGGCCGCGATCGCGGTAATGGCTTTATGTATGACAAGCAGCGGCCCTGTCCAAAGACCCGCCTGCTGGCCGGTGACGACGACCGGCGCTCCGGCCCGGATCGCCTCGATATTCGCCAGCACGGACGGATGATCATTCGTTCGTTTATTATACGCCAGCAAAACCTCTGCTAGACGCTCGGACTCTACGCGTTTGTCCGCATGAGCTTTCAGCCAATTCAAGCGTCGGTGCCAATGCGCTTCCTCGGCGGGATGACTGCCGAATAATGCTTCTATCCCGGGGTGGCTTCGCTTTATGTAAGCTTCGGCGATCGGTTGACTGAAAGGCAGCTGGACCGATTCTGTTCTCATCGGGCAGTCTCTACCTTTCTTTTTCCGGTTTACAGGCTATGCATGGAGTGCGTTTTTTCTCACTTATTGTACACATTGTTTCGGTAACCGTCAAAATAAAACACCCTCCCATGATAGGAGGGTGCAGGTTCGGGATCATGCCGTGAACAAGCTCTTCCCGATGCCGATGCACATCAGGATCACATAACAGAAGCTCATTAAAAAAAAGCCGAGCCGCCAAATCGCCCGCATGATCCGCTGCATGTTCAGCGTCCCCTTGGAACGGTATTGCACGTTTCCGAGCAATCCGCCGCCGAGAAGCAGGATGAGCAGGATGCCGTACAGGCCGAAGCTGCTATTGAAAGTCTCGTTGAACAGCACCGCGACGCAGCCGATCAGGAGCGCTGTCGTAATGTCCATCGCCATGCGAAACGCTTTCTTGCGATCGCCGGTGACGCTGGCATAACCGAAATAGACGAGCAGAAACGGAATGACAGGAAGAACCGCCGAGATGGCATAGACATGCTTGATGCTTTCCCAAATCCACTGCATCCCGATTCCCCTCCTCCAGATCGATCAAGAAACATGCAGCGCCTCGACCAGCGCCAGTACGGCTTCGTTCATCGGCGACGGCAATCCGAGCTGCTTCGCGCGCTGGGCGATTCCGCCGTTTATCCAGTTGATCTCGGTCATTCGGCCCGCGCGAATATCCCGCAGCATGGATGACTCGTTGGCAGCCGTAGCGGCGCATACGCCGAGCAGCCGCTCCCAATGGTCGGCATCCGATTGCAGTCCGGCTGCACGCAGTATGCGTTCGCTCTCGTCGTGAAGTGTTCGCATCAGCTGAAGGCGGTATGGATCCTTGGGCAGCTCGCCGTTCTTGACTTGAAATATCGCCGTAAGCGGATTAATGACCGCATTAACTAACAACTTTAGGAAAACTTGATCTTTCATCTCTTTCGACAGTTTGGCTTGAATTCCTGCACCAATCAACGCTTGAAGCAACATTTTTTGCGGTTTGACATCGTTTTTCTCGCTTTCCGTCCAGCTGCCGAACGTCAACTGCCCCGTTCCGGTATGCATGACCGTTCGTGCATCCTTCCGAAGCGCGCCTTCTGTCGTTACGGCGGCATATACCGGCGATTGCGGCAGAGCTTGTCGAAGAAGCTCCAAATGACCGATGCCGTTTTGGAGCGCGACCAGCGGGACGCCGCCGGCCATGAGCAGCTTCAGCTCCCCGATCAGCTCCTCATTCAGGTTCGGCTGCTTCACGGCCAAAAGCACCCAATCCGGAGCGAACGCCCGTTGTCTTCCCGCTGCCGTATAAGCGTTCAAAGAGCTGGCAGGTACCGGCACCCGTAGCTGCGTTCCCGCGATCTCTATTAATAGAAGGCCTTCCGTCGACAAGGCTTCCGCCTGCTTGTCCGTTCGCGTCAGCAGCATGATTTGTTCCCCAGCCCGTGCCAGCCTTGCCGCATGGAGAAGCCCTATCGCACCGCCGCCGACGATGATGATTCTCATGCTCCCGCCTCGGCTTTCTTGTAAGATGTATACGGCTATCGTAGCAGAAACAAACTAAAAAATCCCGCCGCGGCCGATAGAGGCACGGAGAGATTTTAAGCGTGCTGCCGCCTTGCAGCGGCAAGCTAGTTATTCGATTCGTTCCAAATTGCCGTTCGCGTCCATTTTGAACCTCGGCTTTGCTTCGTCCTCTTCCGTCAAAACGGTGAGGCGGCGGGCGCGATCCATGATTTGAATGAGCGTTTTGTAATCGTCATTCACGGCACGGTAATCGGTTTGCGCGTTGTTCACTTCCAGCGACAGGCGTTCATTGATCTCGCGCAGCGTATGCAGCTCCTCGTCTTTCTCGCGCAGCTCGCGTTCAAGCGACTTGATCTGACGGTTGAGTTCCTGGTACGTGCCCTTCCACTGGCGCAAAAACCGAATGACGGTATCGATCGACAACGACTCTTCCGTCAACGGGTCGTTCTTGTATGCGCGTTCCTCGACGTCCACGACATGAATGGACGACACATGAGGGGCCGCGGCGTACGTTTGCTTTTTCATATAATTCCGTTTCTGACGCTGCTGCTTCGCGATCTGGATGGCATCCTCGTACCGTTTGCGTACGCAGCTGTTCCAGCGAAATCCGCAAGCGGCCGATGTCCGGCCAATTCGCTCGCCAACTTCCTCGAACGCGGCTAGCTGCGTGCTGCCTTCACGAATGTGCCGCAGCGTAACCTCGGCCAGGATAAGATCGTCATCCGGGCTCCAGGCATCTTGTCTCACTGCTGTCATGCAACCAAAACCTCCCAACATTAGGCGCTTACTTTATCTCTATGCCCTTGGTAGAGTTCATAGAATCTATCGGATACTAATTTGTATATCCATTTTTTTTTAGGCTCATACATGTTTTTTCACAAATTGAAGCAAACTTGTCTTATAGCGCGTCGACAAGGCAAAAAGTTTGCCAATTCGTCACGAGTGAAACAGTTTACAGTCGTTACCTGAAACGTTATAATGGGCAATAGAAATCGGGTCTAGACTGACGAGAGGGGGAGAAATCATGGCACGCATGTTCCGAGTGCTCGGTTTTTGGACGCTTGTAATCGCATTGATGGCGTTTGCAGGGCATATGAACGAGATGGCGCTCTTGTTCTTTATCCAAACCGCTGTGTTTGTCCTGTTAGGCTATTTGAACTTTTCCGAAAGAACTTACATGCTGATGTTCTGGGGATACATGTTTATCTCGTTCGTCGGCTTCACGTATTGGACGGTATTTGTAATGGGGAACCCATTCTAAATATACGGCTCCATCACTTTCAAAAAATAGCCAAAAGGCTGTTCCGGGAGACAAGCTCTCCGGAACAGCCTTTTTCAATGCCATGGAATCGGTTAACGGGCTTTCGGCAATCCAGATTTGTCCAGCACGAGCACTTTGAATGTCTCGCTCATCGCGTCGCTGAGCAGCAGCTGCCGTATGGAACGGTTATGCCGCGCTGCTTCGCTGAACGGATCCATGCCGTCATGCTGCAAGAGACCGGACAGCAAGCCCTCGTCGAGGAGAAACTGCTTCTGCGTGCCGTAATAGCGAGGCTTCCACCCCGCCTCCTCTCCTGCTGCCAGGCAGCCGGTGAAATTCACGTGCGCGGTCATGTCCTGACCTCCAGGGTTCTGAAACGGTTCATCCCGGGCAATATGGTCCTTATAGCAGAGCAGCGTGCCGTGCATGCGGTGAGAAGCCGTGAGTTCATGCGCGTCATGGCCGTAATCGATCAGCACGAGGCAGCCATGCCGAATGAGTCCGCCCAGCCTTTTGATCCAATGCTCGGCTTCCAGGTTCACCTCGGTGATCTGCCCCTCTCGAAGCTGGATGTCGTCCCTGCCAAGAACGCTTGCGATACGCTCATCGGACAACGGCATATAGACGTAACGGAATGCCTGTCCCTCTTGCTCTTGGACAGCAGCCGCGACGCCTAGCTCCCACAGCCTGCCAGCCTTCCGGACGACGCGGTGAACCGGCAGCGCGTCCAGCAGTTCGTTGGCGAGCACTACCACGTATCGCTCTTCTCCGTTGCCCTGCAGCGTTTCTTCCGCCTCCTGCGGCGTCATGAATGCAACAGCAGGCCCTTCGCCGAAATTCACGCTTCCTCTCGCCGCTAAACGGCGCTTCGCCTCGTCCAAATGAACGTCATTCCCATCCACAAGAGCGTAATGCGCCGAGGCCAGCCACAGAGCCGCATTCTCCTCCCACGCCGACAGCATTTGAACGGCCAAAGCGCCGGTGCCCGCTCCCCACTCCATGATCCATGCCGGTCTATCTTGCGCTTCGGCCAGCCTCGTAACATATCCCGCAAGCTTGCTGCCCATAATCGATCCGATAGCGGAGCTCGTATAGAAGTCGCCGGATTTGCCAATGCGAACGGATCCGCTCTTGTAATAACCGTCGGACTCGTCATATAGACACATCGCCATGTAAGCATGAAACGTGATAGCGGGAAGCCCAGCTTCACTTACCGGAACAGCCGCATCCAGCCAGCCTCTTCTCTCGCTTTGTGCGATCGTAGTTAAGATGGTCGTCTCCAACCGATTGAACTCTTCCAACGCCGTCATGCACCTCCAAGCCTAGGACAAAATCAAAGGTTCCAGATATAATAGATGCGTAGCGCGCATATAGTAGTGCATCCGCAAACGCCAGAAAGGGGGACGGGCCGTGCAAGGAACGAAACGCCGCTGGATTGCCGCCCTGACGGCAGGTGCGATCGCAAGCTGGCTGGCTATCTATCCCGTTCTCGCCGAACCCGCCGTGCCGCAAGACGAAGAGATCCGCAGCGTGCTCGAGAAAAGCTTGTCCGTTGTCGAAATCGACAAGGAGATTACGCGCATCCAAGCGGAACAAAGCGGTATCCAGGCCAAGCTGTCGTCCGCTCAAGCCGAGCTTGAGAAACAACAGACTGCCATCGACAAGAAGCGCGAGGATGCCGGGAAGGTTCTGCGCGCTTATTATACCGGAGAACGGGACGTGCTGCTGACCGCCGTGCTGTCCGCCCGCAATTTATCGGCCTTGCTGACGGTCATGGACTATTTCGATTATATTTTCTCCTCCGACAAAACGACCTTGAACGACTATACGAAGCAGTACAAGGCGCTTAAGAAATCGATCGCTTCGCTGAACTCGCAATCCGCGCAGCTGGATGAGGTCGAAGCCCGCTTGCAAACGCAGCGCAGCCGCGTAACCGCTCTGCAGAACGATGTCGATGCCTCGCTGAGCGGACGGTCCGATGCCGACAAGCTGCGATCGCTGATCGACGAATATACGGATTATTGGCAGAACGTCGGCCTTGTCGAGGTCAACCGTTATTTTAAAGCGTTGTCCAAAGCGATGGGGCATATCCCCGAGTGGGTGGAGAAAAACAAAGACATGCTGGATATCGACGGCTTTAATTATACGCTGACGATTCCGGACGACAAGCTGAACGCGTTCCTCCGCGAGCAAAACGAGATTTTCGACAATTTCGCCTTTGCCTTCGAGCCGGACAAAGTAATGATCACCGGTAAACGCGACGACCTCGAGGTCGAGCTGCTTGGGCATTATACGCTGGAAAAGAACGGCGCAATCCAGTTTCACGTCGATGAACTGATCTTCAACGGGCTTGCTTTGCCGGATACGACGCGCAAGCAGCTGGAGAGACAATTCGATCTCGGCTTCAATCCAGCGCAGATTGTTTCTTTCCTCAAAGCAAAGTCCGTGGCCGTAGAGAACGGAAACCTCATCATCAAGCTCTCCATCAGCCTATAGCTTTACTTAGAGGGCGGCGCTTCGGCGCCGTTTTTCGCTGTCTCCAGGGGCTCTTCGTTCCACTCCGAGATCAGCCCCGCCGCCGTCTCCGGTAAGAAGTCTTTCCCGTTGCCGCCAAGCGATGCGCATAATTCCGACCAGCGAACCCACCGCTCGCGCCATGGCGGATCCGGAGCCGCTGCCGCAGCCTGAAGCATGCGAGCGAGAAAATGGGGCGGCCGGTCCGCGATTTCGTTATAGACGAACTCGCCCGTCATGACGGATACGCGTGCCGGAAGCCGTCCGAAGATTCGATAACGGTCCAGCTGTTCGTTCGAAGCGGTCATGTCCTGGACCCATTCTCTTGCTTCGGCCAGCTTGTCCGTCTCTGCCGTCAGTACGAAGCTTCTTCCGTTCGTGCGCACGACCGGACTCTTCGTCGATCCGACCGTAAGCAGCGACCGCTCTTCATCCGTCATCGCGAAATAAACCGACCACGGAATCGTAGCGCCGAGCAGCGTCTCCGTACGAAAGGCTTGGAGCAGCCCGGCCCGTTGCGTCAACGGATCGAATCGCGTCAATTGCTGCGCATGCTCCGCCGCGAATTGCAGCTGCTGTTTCTGGCTGGCGTTGAACGGAGACAGTCCCGCCGCCGCTTCTGCATTCTCCGGGAATAAGCCGATCCAAGCCGATAGATCTCTTGCATCTGCCGTATTCAGGTTGAACGGGCTGAACCCGTCAGGCTTCAGCTCAGACAGCGTCGATACGATATTCTTGAAGGCGTTCATGCTTGAAGGCGGCTCTTGATTGCCTGCCGCTTGGAGCAGCTTCTTCGACCATACGTTCAGCGATGGGTTGCTGTCTACGGGCACGCCCCACAGCGAGCCGTTCCACTTCACCATGCCTGTGAGCGCTTCCAACAAGTCTGCGGCCGAATCTCCGGTTACGATCTCATCGACGGGAAGCAAGTATCCCAGCATCGCGAATTCGCGAACCCGGTCATCGTCGAGGAGCATGATGTCGAAGGACTCGCCGGCTTCGGATGCTTTCTTGAGCGCCTCGTCGGCATCCTCGGTATGGATGTTTGTCATCTCGATCGAAACGTTCGGATGACTTTGCTGATAGCTTTCGTTGCCTTTGACCCAATATTGAAATTCCGCCTCATCCATCGAGACGGCAATCGACAGCGTTGTCCGTTCGTGATCGTCGCCGTTCGCGACCTCCGGCTGCTGGCTGGAAGGTGTCCCGCCGCCTGGCGGCGTGATGGGCGAACCCGGCTTGCTGCTTAGGGAAACGAGCAAAGCCGCGCATAGCGTAAATCCGCTTAGCAGCAAAACAACCGCTTTTCTGCGTGACACCTTATCCCTCCTCGCCCATTTAAGCTAACTTACATTGTAGCAAGAAAGCGCTTTTTTGTCGCTATTCAATTCTTTCCCGCCCTGAATTGCTTCTCTCCGAGATATCCCTCATACTACCGATAGACGCTGAACAGAAGGAGAATGTTGCTCATGAAGACCGTTTGCAGCCTTGAACTGCATCTGCCCGAAGGCAAGCTTCCAGGGTATTACGCCCAAATCATCAAAGGCATCGCGGACATCGTTACGCTGCTCGACCGCCACAAAACGCTGCTGTTCGTGAGCGGGCCGGAAGAGTGCGAGGCCATCATCCAATTTACTTCCAAGTATAAAGTGGACTGCGAGGTCGGCACGTGGCTGCAGCTTGGACCGGGCTGGGAGCCGAACGATCGTACGTTCACCGACTATGGACTGCGCACGCGCGAGGGAAATGCATTCGTGGATCTAGGACTTGCCGCTGTCGTCGCGTTATCCGCTGCGGGGGATCCGTCTTCGGAGCTCGAACAAGCGCTCGAGCAGGCGGACGAGCATGCCATTGCATCCCTGACGCAAGAAGACGGCCGGCGGCTGCTGGCCGTCGACCGTCATCAGGTGGAGCTGATCGCAGGAATCGCCCGCGCCTACCGCTGCACGTATGAACTCATCCAACCAGCCGCCGCGCCGTCTATCCGTTAAAGCAAATCCGCCGCCAGCTGGGCGAGCTTGGAGCGCTCGCCCTTCTCCAGCGTCATATGGCCGCTGACGCCTTCCTGCTTGAAGCGCTCCACGATATGCGTGAGTCCGTTGCTGATGGAATCGAGATACGGATGGTCGATTTGCTCCGGATCCCCCATCAGTACGATTTTACTGCCCTCGCCCACCCGCGACACGATCGTTTTCACTTCATGACGGGTCAAGTTTTGGGCTTCGTCCACGATAATGAACTGCCCCGGTATCGACCGCCCCCTGATGTAGGTCAACGCCTCCACCTGTATGCTTCCGAGACCCATCAATATTTTATCGATATCCCCCGACTTCTTCGTATCGAATAAGAACTCCAAATTATCGTAAATCGGCTGCATCCACGGACGCAGCTTCTCTTCTTTCTCGCCTGGCAAGTAGCCGATATCTTTGCCCATCGGCACGACGGGTCTCGCGATCAGCAGCTTTTTGTATTTATGCTCATCCTCGACTTTCATCAGTCCTGCGGCCAGGGCAAGGAGCGTCTTCCCCGTTCCCGCTTTGCCCGTCAACGTAACGAGCGGGATGTCGTCGTTCAGCAGCAGCTCCAGCGCCATCCGCTGCTGTGCGTTGCGCGCCGTTATGCCCCACACGGGATCGTTGCTTAAGTACAGCGGTTCCAATCTCGCTCCATCCTGGCTCACCTTGAGCAGCGCGGATTTCGATGTCCCCATCTCGTCTCTGAGGATGACGAACTCGTTGGGGTGCAGCCTTATATGGAGCAGCAGGTTTTTGATCGTCAGGAAGCGGTACGTATAAAATTCGTCAATGACGGACGGATGCACCTTCAGCGTCAAATAGCCGGCATAAACCTCGGAAGGCGCCACCACCTGATCGGACAAATAATCCTGTGCGTCGATGCCCAGCACGTCGGCTTTGATCCGGACGAGCACGTCCTTGCTGACGATGATGACCGGCCGTTTCTCCCCCTTATCCTGCTCTTCCAAGTGATAATTCAAGGCCACCGCGAGTATGCGGTTGTCGTTCGACATTTCGCCGAACATCTCCTGCACGCGCACGAAGCTCCGATGGTTCAATTCGACTTTAAGCAATCCGCCGTTATCCAGCACGATACCTTCATGCAAGTGTCCGTTCTCTCTCATATGGTCCAGCAGCCGGGAAACATGCCGCGCATTGCGTCCAAGCTCATCGGCCAGCCTTTTCTTCGAGTCGATCTCTTCCAACACCACCGCGGGGATAATGACCTCGTTATCGTCAAAGGCAAAGATCGCTTGCGGGTCATGGAGCAGAACATTGGTGTCGAGCACGAATATTTTTTTCATCGTGAGCCCTCCTGGCGTTGGAATTTCGTTCAAGGCATACATAGCGCAACCCGCTTCTAGGTAAACTAGGTAGGATGCAAACCCGAGCTGTAAGCGGTGCTTACGTCAAGGGTAGGATGCATACCCGAGCAGTAAGCGGGGCTTACGACTAGGGAAGGCTCCGTACCCGAGCTGTAAGCGGAGCTTACGACAAGGGCTTGAACAAAAGATGCAGACTTTAGAAAGGTCAGGTGGCGAATATGAGGAAATGGCTGGTACCCGCTATGCTCCTTTGTTTGCTGGCAGCAGGGTGCAACACCGTTGCCCGCAATGAGACATCACCCTCTCCGCAGAATGATAATCGCGTCCATGCACAGCAGAGCTCCCCGCAGAAGAAAACCATCAGCAGCCCGAAGCAGGTCGCCGCGCATTTGGAGGAATTGGCGCGTCATGTGCCGGGCGTAAAGGGCGCGCACTGCGTGGTCTTTAAAAATAAAGCAGTCGTCGGTATCGACGTCGCCGGCAACCTGGACCGTTCACGCGTCGGTACTGTCAAATACGCGGTTGCGGAAGCGTTCCACAAGGATCCCTACGGCGTCGACGCCATCGTTACCGCAGATATCGACCTCTCCCACAGGCTCAGCGAGCTCGGAGCCGATATTAGACGCGGCCGTCCAATCGCCGGCTTAGGCGAAGAAATGGCCGACATCATCGGCCGAATCGTGCCGCAAATTCCGCGGGACGTGCAGCCTATGAAAATGGAACCGAAATCCACGGAACGGAAGAACCTCGATCGCCAGCTCCAGCAGGCCGGCTCGAAAAACCAGAAGAAGCTTTAAACGTGATGTTGTTCGAAACTAGTTGAGACAGATCAAGGTCAAACAGGTGGAGCAGCAATGCGGTTACGTCGGCGTTGGAGTCTGCCGGAATAAGAAAACACCGTCAATGAACAGAAAAAGCCTAGTGAACGCTCACTAGGCTTTTCTCATGGCTGCAAACACCTGTCCATCCAGTTTGTCCGCAGCTCTTTTGTCATAGGTTTTCTCATGTTCCGGTCCAGCGGACAAGCGCGCGCCGTAAAACATCGCATCGCGGATTGAAGCGATGTCAATGTCGAAGCAGACGAGCTTAAAGGGTACTTCTTCCAATGCTTCCGAAGCAAGCTTCGCTGTGCCGTAGATCGTTTGAACGGTTCCCGGCGCAAACAGCGTAACGCTTACTTCCGCTTTCGAAGTCATGTTCGTAGACAAGCGCGAGCGGCCGTCAATCGCGAATCTGAGCGTGGTACGGTCGACCGCATAAATCCACGAGATCGCGCTGGACGTTGGGGAGCCGTTGTCCGTATCGATGGTGTGCAGAAGAACGAACGGGTCGTGATTCAGCGCGCCAAACAATTCGTCAGTAAGTACTGTGACGGGTTCGGTCATCCGCATGCCCTCCTTGCTTAACGTGTCATGAATGCTCCGATGGACCCATTATAGCATAGCAGTGTCCCTACTTCCACCCGTCATTCAGCCAGTTTTGCTTGAAGCGCATCCTTCGCGGCCTGCAGCTTGCTTTGGTCCAAATAGACGTAAGGGCTCTTCCACGTTCCTTCGAGCGGAATGAACGTAATGTCGCTGCCGCTGATGCCGTAATACGTCTTGAGCAGGTTCTCGACTTCGCTTGACGGGATGTCCATCCGCAAATTGTTGCCTACCGCACGGATGACGCCGGCGATCTTGGGCACGCCGGAGAATGACTTCAGCTTGTCAGCGATTTGGCCAAGCACTTGGCTCTCCCGCTGGTTGCGGTCGAAATCGCTGGACATGTTCTTGCCGTCATTCGACTTGCGGTAGCGGACGAAATCAAGCGCATCGTCGCCCATCAGCTTCTGACGGCCTTTGGACAAATCGATGTCCGTACCGTCGGCTTTATCCACGTAATGCATGTCCATGTCGACATCGACCGTTACGCCGCCAATCGCATCCACGACATCGGAGAAGCCCTGGAAGTTGATCATCGCGGTATAGTCGAGCGGAATGTCGAAAAACTTGCCGAACATCGTACGCATGCCTTTTTTCGCTGCTTGCTCCGCTTCCTTGTCTTTCAAGCCGTCGTTATGCTCCTGCCTGAGGAAATTCGCGTAATACGCATTCGCCTTGCGACTGTTGTAGCCGCTCACCTGAATGCGCGAATCCCGGGGAATGGAGACGACTACGGCAGACTTGGTCTTGGGATTCATCGCTACGATCATCATGACGTCCGTATTCATCGTCCCCGTCTTCTTGCGGGTGTCAATGCCGAGCATCATTAAGGTGACCGGCTTCACTTTCACGGAATCTTCAGGCGCCACGACAACGGTCGGGTCTGCATCCGTCGTAATATCCTTCAGCGCTTGTTTGGACTCAAATATCAGGTAGCCAATGTAGCATGCAGCTCCGACGAGCACAAGGAGAAGAACAGCCATGATACGGCGCGGCCAGTAGTTTTTCTTCTTCGGTCGTAAATCTTTGTCAGCCGTCCTTGTCATAGGGGTCCACCTTCGTCAGTTGTATTTCGGATTCTGGTTGATGTCGGTCAGCAGCTGCTCGGCGGCTTCTCTCGGGTACATCTGCAGCTTCGTGCGGTCATCTTTGACATACTTCACATGTATCATCGTGTCATCCGTCTTATGTACGAGCAAGCCCGTCACGCCATGGTCATCCGTCAAGATTTCGAGAAAGAAATCGCGGGTGTCCGCAGCGGCGCGGTCATCGGGACGCTGCTCGGCAACGAGCTGAATTTGCAGCCAATTAAACAGGGCATCCTCGAGGCGCAATGGCGTTAGACCCCTTCCGCGTCGGATCTGCTGCTGCGTTTGGCTTTGATTTTGTCGTAGAGCTGTCTGCCGCGAAGCAGAAGCATCATGAAGACGGCAACGGCCATGCATTGGAGAATCGGCAGCTTGTCGAATTGCAGGACGAACAGCACGAAGGCGCCAAAGGCCATGATGGCATGAACCAAAATCTCTTTCAGAATCGGCAAACGCTTCTGCGCGCGGAAAACGGCATTAAAGATATAAATGGTAAACGCGAGAATCAACACATACGTTAAGACGGGATGATCATGAAGCCAAGTTTGCATCCGCTCTCTGCCTCCTTCTATTCCTCTTCTATAAATAGCATATTGAAGCGCCTGACGCAAACGGCAGGGCAACCGATCTCCATATAGGAAATCCGCTGCCCTGCCTCCGTCAAAGCTGTGGCGATTCTAAACTTGCCTTAAATTATACGCCTGCTTGGGCGGTTTTGCGTTGTTTCTCCGCACGTTCGCGCTCGCTCTTATTCAAGAGCTTCTTGCGCAGGCGGATCGATTTTGGCGTTACTTCGCAGTATTCATCGTCGTTCAAGTATTCCAGCGCCTGCTCCAAGGAGAACAGCACCGGCGTTTTCAGACGGACAGTGTCGTCTTTACCCGCGGAACGAACGTTCGTCAGCGCCTTTTCTTTGCAAATGTTGACGATGATGTCGCTGTCGCGGTTGTGCTCGCCAACAATCATGCCCTCGTATACGTCAGTTGCCGGTTCCAGGAACAGCAAGCCGCGGTCTTCCACGCCGAGCATGCCATAGAATGTCGTTACGCCAGTCTCGCTGGAAATCAATACGCCTTGATGACGTCCGCCGACGGAAGATCCTGCAAGCGGTCCGTAGTTGTCGAAGGCATGGTTCATGATGCCGTAGCCGCGCGTGAGCGTCAGGAAGTTCGTGCGGTAGCCGATCAGGCCGCGCGCAGGAATGATAAACTCGATACGGACTTGACCGTTGCCGTTGTTGACCATGTTGACCATTTCGGCTTTGCGCGATCCCAAGCTCTCCATTACCGCACCCATGTTTTCTTCGGGTACGTCGATAAGCAGGCGCTCGTAAGGCTCGCATTTCACGCCGTCGATTTCTTTCACGATAACTTCCGGTTTGGATACTTGAAGCTCGAAGCCTTCACGGCGCATATTCTCGATCAGAATGCCCAGGTGAAGCTCTCCGCGTCCGGATACGATAAAGGCATCCGGGCTCTCGGTTTCTTCGACGCGCAGCGCAACGTCGGTTTCCAATTCTTTGAACAAACGCTCACGCAGCTTACGGGACGTTACCCATTTGCCTTCGCGGCCCGCGAACGGGCTGTTGTTGACGAGGAACGTCATTTGCAGCGTCGGCTCGTCGATCTTCAGAACCGGCAGCGCCTCCGGATTGGCCGGATCGGCGATCGTCTCGCCGATATTGATCTCCCGGATACCCGCGATGGCTACGATGTCGCCTGCGCCGGCTTCTTCAACCTCGACGCGCTTCAAGCCTTGGAAACCGAACAGCTTCTCGATGCGCGCTTGCTTCGTGATGCCTTCGCGATTGATGACCGCGACGGATTGACCTTGGCGGATTTTGCCGCGGTTAACGCGTCCAACCGCAATTCGGCCGAGATATTCGTTATAATCAAGCAGCGTAACGAGGAATTGCAGCGGTTCTTCGATGCTCTCCGTCGGCGCAGGGATATGCTCGACGATCGTCTCGTACAGCGCCTGCATGTTCTCGTCTTGCTTCTCCACGTTCATGCTTGCCGTACCCATAAGCGCGGAAGCGTAAACGACAGGGAATTCCAGCTGTTCGTCGTTCGCGCCTAGCTCGATGAACAGATCCAGCACTTCATCGACGACTTGCTCCGGACTTGCGTTCGGACGGTCGATCTTGTTCAGGACGACGATCGGCGTCAATTGGCTCTCGAGCGCTTTACGGAGTACGAATTTCGTTTGCGGCATACAGCCTTCGAAGGCATCGACCACAAGCAGCACGCCGTCGACCATTTTCATGATCCGCTCCACTTCTCCGCCGAAGTCGGCGTGTCCAGGGGTATCCACGATGTTGATCAGGTAGTCCTTATAGTTAACCGCCGTGTTTTTGGCCAAAATGGTAATACCGCGTTCCCGTTCCAAATCATTGGAATCCATTGCGCGCTCTTGCACCGTTTCGTTATCGCGGTACGTGCCCGATTGTTGAAGCAGTTTATCGACTAGCGTTGTTTTACCATGGTCAACGTGCGCGATGATGGCGATGTTTCTGATGTTCTCTCTGGCTTGCATTGTAAGTTATCCACTCCACTTTTTATTTATAGTCTGTTTAACACCAAGCTTCATAAACCGTGCCAATCCATTGCAACCTTACCAGCGGGCCTTCCGTCCCAGCACAAGCCATGCACCCGCCGCGATCAGCAAGACAGCTATGATGTATAACCCCCAGCCCCATACCAGCATGATCAGGAACAGGCATACCGCCGCAAGCGCCAATACGATGGCAAGCGTTAGCGGAAATCTCGGACGGTACGTGTCGAAAAGATGATATTCGTACAATCCGGCTGCGACGCTTAAAATCATAAACGGCCATACGTACTGCATGTTGTTCCAGCCGAGTGCCATACAAAAGAAAAAAATAAAGGCGTTAATCGTCAAAATCGCTCCAGGGACCAATACGTATGGAGGCAGCAATCGTCCGAAAAACAGCACGTGCAGCAAAATGCCGGGTATCAACAGAAAGAGTGGCCAGAAGTTTGTGCCGATAAACGCAAACAGCCCCAATTTTCCGAGTAAAATCACAGCGCCGGCGACCAAAAAGAGAAGTCCGACGGTGTATTGATTTTTCGACATGCCTAAGTTCCTTTCTCTCGACACTTTTTTAACATTTACTAGTGTAATGGAACGGAAGGCAAAAAACCAGTGAAAGTACTGCAAATTACTGAAAATAATAGGTTATTTCATTTTTTGATGCGCAAGAGTGCCACAATTATGACGAATGGAACGAATAAGACGGGCAGCGCTTTGATCATTACGGCCGCATTCTCGGCCAGCAGCCGGTGGATAGCCGGGTCGTGGACGAGCATCTCTCCGGATGCGTAACCAAGCAGGCCTCCGCCGATATAGACCAGGGAAGGAAATTTACGAAGCATATCGCTGAGCAGCTGGCTGCCCCATACAATCATCGGGATGCTGAGCAGGATTCCAAGCAGGATAAGAACGGGTTCTCCTTGCGCTACGGCTGCAATCGCCAGCACATTGTCGAGGCTCATGATAAAATCCGCGATGACGATCGTGCGGACCGCTCCCGCGAGCGAGCTGACCTTGCGCATGGCATGAAATTCTTGGGCATGATTCGACGCGTCCATGATGAGCTTCACGGCAATCCAGAATAACAATATGCTTCCGCCGGCCTGGAGGTACGGAACCTGCAGCAGCGATAAGGCAACCAGCGTGAGCGCACAGCGCAGACCAACGGCTGCAACGGCCCCCCAGAGAACGGCCTTGCGCCGCTGCGCGGGCGGCAGCTGCTGGCTTGCAAGCGCTATGACGACGGCGTTATCACCGCTTAAGAGCACATTGATAACCATGATTTGAATAAACACGATCAAGCTGTCCAATTTGTCCGCCTCCTGCGAAGAAACGGCTATAGCCCGTCCTGATCGAGGACGAAGCTGGTTTCTTCCTTTTGAAATAGTTTCCAGGGAGGATGGTGGAAAGTGCGCTCCGCGTAAAGAAAGCTCCCGTCTATGAACGGTATGTTCCAAATGGACAGCTTATGTTTGCGATTTTTTTTGAATCCTTTCGCCTCCGGGCTCGTATGAGGTGTTAGCTATCGCAAGCAGAAAGGGTGTTGAAACAAAATGGACTTCTTCTCACTTGAATTTTTCACGGCACTCGCGACGATCGTCTTCATCGACTTGATCCTTGCCGGAGACAACGCAATCGTTATCGGGCTAGCTGCCAGAAAGCTGCCGAAAGAGCAGCAGAAAAAAGCGGTCATCTGGGGAACAGTCGGGGCCGTCGCCATCCGAGCCGTCGCAACCGTGCTGGTCGTCTACCTGCTCCAGGTGCCTTGGCTGATGGTGGCAGGCGGTGTCCTGCTGCTGTGGATTGCTTATAAATTGCT
Organism: Paenibacillus sp. J31P316; assembly: GCF_056269105.1. Lineage (NCBI taxonomy): Bacteria > Bacillati > Bacillota > Bacilli > Caryophanales > Paenibacillaceae > Paenibacillus > Paenibacillus sp. J31P316. The sequence continues at coordinate 1,175,751 of NZ_JBWDNI010000002.1, forward strand.
GGTCGATTCGGACGCGCATGACGATGTCCAAGCCGGCGGTACGCTATGGCAGTCCGTTCGGACCATCATCATCGCCGACGCGGCCATGGGGATCGATAATGTCATCGCCGTCGCCGGCGCCGGACACGGCAATATCCTCCTCGTCGTCCTTGGTCTCATCATCAGCATTCCCATCGTCGTATGGGGCAGCACAGTATTCATCAAGGTCATATCGAGTTATCCATGGATTGTCTATATCGGTTCCGCGGTCATCGCTTATACCGCCGCGAAGATGATTACCCACGAGAAACGGCTGGAGGAACTATTCGACGCAAGTCCGGCTTTCGAATGGTCGTTCATGATTTTGGTCGTAATCGCCGTCGTAGCTTTCGGTCTGCGCAAGAACCTCAGACGCGGCAGATCGGTCCAAGTCGAAACCGGCAGCGAATCCCTTTAAGCGGCCATGCCATTCATATCCAAACAAAAGATCGCCTTCCCGATTGCGGAAGGCGATCTTTTGTTTGGCTTGCGATTGTAATGCAACAACTGTCGAGCCAAGAGCAGCTTAATGCCGCTTAACTCTTTAGTGTCCCATCATCATGGCCGGATCCGGTGCATCCCCGCCGGCTAATTTATCTTCTTCTTTCAACCGAGGTTTGCGAAGAATCAAGGAAAGCAATACGCCTACGGTCGCAATGCAGGCGGACAGGAAGAACGTATCGCCGTAACCGGCTACGACCGCCGTCAGCGGATTCGCTCCTTCGCCCGCTCCTGCGGCATGAGATGTGATTTGAGAGGTCAGATAGCCCGTGAGACCGGCAACGGCGAACGATACGACAACCTGTTGCGCTGCCGTCGTAAGCGGCGTTACGCGGCTTACCAGCCGCCTTGGAGCCGAATTCAGCACATGCGTGTTCAGCGGCATCATGGAGAAGCCCATGCCAAGACCCATCATGCAGATAGCTACGATAATTAGCCATAAGCTCGTGTCGACCGTAACGCCCGACAGAATGAACAAAGCTGCGGAAACGACGGCAAGACCGGCGAAAGCAAGCGGCCGCGCACCGATTTTATCGAAGAGTCTGCCGCTGATCGGCATGCCGATCCCTGCGCATATCGCCTGCGGCATGAGAATCCATCCCGTGTCCAGGGCCGAATAGCCTTTGACGCCTTGAAGATAGAGCGGCACGATCAGCATGGCGCCGAACAACGCGAGCTGTACGATCCAAGTCAGAATGATGCTGCGCGTAAAGTCGGACGATTTGAATACTTTAAGCTCCAGCAGCGGCTGCTTCTGGCCTAGCTCGACAAAAATGAAGATGATTAAAGCGACCCCGCCTACGATAAGACCGGTCAGCGTCGATGTCGAAGTCCAGCTCGTGCCGCCTTCGCTTACTCCGTATGCCAGCATGGCGAAAGCAATTGGCGCCAGGCACATGCCGATGACGTCCAAGTGAGGCGCAGTTTGACGGTCGGATCGAGGTAAAAATTTAACGCCAAGGAAAAATGCGATGATGCCGATAGGCAAATTGATGATGAAGATCCAATGCCAGCTGACGGAATCGACCAGCCATCCGGACAGAACCGGCCCGAAAGCCGGCGCCATCAGCATAGGAATGCCGAGCACGCCCATGATGGAACCGCGGCGCTCCGGCGGCGCAAGCTTGAATACCATCGCCATCCCGATCGGGGAAACCATTCCTCCGCCCAAGCCTTGAAGCACGCGGAAAATGATCAGCTGCTCCGGGGTCTGCGCTACTCCGCACAGAACGGATCCGAGGGTAAACAACGTAATGGTCACCAGGAATATCTGCTTGGAACCGAATTTATCCGTCAGCCAGCCGGCAAGCGGAATGACTGCAGACAGGGCCAGTGTATATCCGGTAACCGTCCATTGGATGGTTTTCAAATCGGTGTCGAAATATTCGACTAACTTCGGAATGGCATTGTTGACGACCGTGCTGTCTAGAATAACCATGATCATGCCTACGATAATGGCCATCAGCGGTGGAAGAATGACTTTCATCGAGAAATTATCGCCGCCATTTGCGGGTAGTTGCGCTGGAGGTCGAGCGGACATAGATGCCTCAGCTTTCTGCTCTGCGAGCGGTATATTTGTAAAAATAATGATCCAGAAAAAAATCGATTTGTTCCTCGACGGACGCGCTGATCAGCAGATCTCCCGCTTCCATCGCTTTTTGCTTGTGCGCGAAAGTGCCCTTGATGATGGGCGACAGAATCGCCGCGAACATTTGCTGCATGATGAGCATCGTCGTTTGCCTGCTGGACGGACCGATGATTTCCGTCAGCACGGCTCTCAGCTTCTCGAACCCCTGACTTTTGAGAAACTCGGCATATTCCGTTTGCGATTCGAAAAAATGCTCTTGGCCAAGCAGGCGTTTGATCAGCTCGGGATGCTCTTGAAGCGAGTTCGTGTACGAAAGCATGAAATTCTTCAATCGCGCAAGCGGAGGCAATTCAGTTTCGTCGAATGCAGAGAAGGCTGCCCGAAACGAAGTAAGCTGCAGCTTGAGCGTTTCACTGATTAGCTTCTCCTTCGAGCCAAAATAATAATTGACGAGCGCTACGTTTGCTTCAGCTATGCTGGCAATTTTGCGGATCGTTACCCCTTCGAGCCCTTCGGCTTTAATCAATTCCAAGGTTGCGGCAAGAATTTTTTCTTTTGTCGAGGGAATCACTCCGATCGGAAACGTTGATCCATGCTTAAACATCCACTTAAACGATGATTTAAACATTGATTTAAACGTTGTTTTAAACAGTGTTTAATATACCTTGAAAATCGCCCGGCTGTCAAACCTTATTGTTGCTGCGTTCCGTCTGTATATGCAAAAAAGAAGCTGCCAGCGAAGTCATCATGAGCAGATGATTCGCGGACAACTCCTTCTATTCCCAGCTGTTCCTTATACTTGAATTCTTTAACTCTCACTTCCTATTTACTCCATCCTTAAAACCAATCGTCTTGGCCCGCCGATTCCGCTGCCGATCGAATCTCAGGGGTTATCGTCATCGTCTCCACCGTCAGAACCGCCTGATGAATCATCTCATCCAGGTTGCCAATGCTCGCTTCGGCTTTCTCGACAATGCTCAAGTTCGGATTCGTCGTCGGATTCTTCGGTACGAATAAGGTGCAGCAGTCCTCATACGGCAGGATCGACGTTTCGAACGTCCCGATTTGCCTGGCAATGCGGATGATCTCGTTCTTGTCCATCGTTATGAGCGGCCGCAGCAGCGGAAGCTCCGTCGTACGGCCGATAACGTTCATGCTGCCGAGCGTTTGGCTGGCCACTTGTCCTAGACTGTCGCCTGTCACAAGCCCCATCGCTTCCCGCTGCCCTGCGATCTGCTCCGCGATGCGAAGCATGGATCGGCGCATCAGCGTGATGATGAGCGAATCATGGTTGCATTGCGCGATGGCCGTTTGAATATCGGTAAACGAAACCAGATGCAGCTTAACGGAGCTGCCCGTGAAATGCACCAGCCTGCGAACCAGCTCGATGACCTTCTCCGTTGCCTTCTCGCTCGTGAACGGGTAACTGTGGTAATGGACCGCTTCCAGTTCCAAACCCTGCCGCATCGCGAGGTACCCGGCAACGGGACTGTCTATGCCGCCCGACAGCAAGAGCAGCGCCTTGCCGTTCGTGCCGTACGGATAGCCGCCCGCGCCCGGTACGACGCTATTGAAGACATAGGTGCCTTCCGGCTGAATCTCGACGCGGAGCTCGACCTCCGGCTCGCGGACGTTAACCTTAAGGCCCGGCAGTTCGCGGAGCACATGTCCGCCGACCAAATGGTTCATTTCTTGCGAATCATGCGGAAAAGCTTTATCGACGCGGCGAACGGATACCTTGAACGTCTCCGGCTGCTTCGGAAGTGCCTGCATGACAGCGAGCGCAGCGTTTCGAATGGCCTCCAGCTCGCTTGGCGCACGGAGAATGGGGCTGAAGGAAGCGATGCCGAAGATCGACTTCAGCTTCACCGCCATCTCCTCATAGGGCTCGCCGTTCAAGGTAACATAAATTCTGCCATACGCCCTGACGATTTCGGCGCGCGTATAGTCTGCCAGTGCTTTCCTCACTTGCTCCGTGATTCGTTTGTCGAACTTATCCCGGTTCTTGCCTTTCACTGTGAATTCCCCGAATCGAAGCAAAATCATATCCGGATTCATGCCGTTATCCCTCTTTTCGTTCCAGCGGTTTTAATTTGTGCACGACTTTGCGGAGCATGCCGCACAGCCATTCAAGCTCGGCCTCTCCGTGCTCGTCCCCGAAGCTGATGCGGATGCCGCTTGCTGCTCGGTCTCTGGATAATCCCATCGCGAGCAGCACACGGCTGGGCTCATCGCTTTTCGAAGAACAGGCCGATTTGGTGGATGCCAATATCCGGTGTTTCTCGAGCATATGAACAATAACCTCGGGCTTCATGCCGGGGTATGAGAAATTAACGATGTTTGGCGCGGCCCTGCCGCCGACCGTGACGTCCGAACTGCCGTTCAATACGAGCTCAGGGATCGCCGAGATACAAGCCAGCAGACGCGCTCGCAGCGCGTACATGCGTGTCTCCCTCTCCGACTGGCTCTCAACCGCGAGCCGAAATGCCTTGGCCGCCGCCACGATCGCCGGAACGTTCTCCGTGCCCGGACGAAGGTTCCGTTCTTGGCCGCCACCCTGATACACGGGCGCAAGCTGGAGCCCCGGACGGACATAGAGCAGGCCGGCTCCTCTCGGCCCGCCCAGCTTGTGAGCAGAAGCCGAGAAGAGATCGATCCGGCTGCCTTCGAGATCGACCTTCACTTTACCGACGCTCTGCACCCCGTCCACATGAAAAATGATGTTGCCGCGGCTCTTCAGACGGCTGCCTATATCCGCAACGGACTGAATCGTCCCGGTCTCGTTGTTCACGTGCATGATGCTGACGAGCGTCGTCTGCTCCGTCAACGCTCCTTCCACGTCGTCGGCGGATACGATTCCCTCTTCGTTGGCTGGCAAGTATGTCACCGTCCAGCCTTCCCGTTCCAGTTGCTTGCATGTATCGTATACGGAAGGATGCTCGATGGCGGAAGTAATCAGATGTTTGCCTTTGCGCCCCAAGCTGCGGGCTGCGCCGACAATCGCCATATTATTACTCTCCGTCCCCCCCGACGTGAAGAGCCAATCAGCCGCTGCAGTGCCGGGAAATAAGCCCGCAACGACCATTCTGGCCCGTTCCAGCAAATGTCCGGCCTCTTGTCCGCCGCGATGAAGCGAGGATGGATTCGCATAATGCTTCGCCATGATTTCGGTCATCGTGCGGATGACTTCTTCATGCGGCGGCGAGGATGCGCAATGATCGAAGTAGTGCATGTTCAAGTATTCCTTTCAAAACGCGTTTCCTACTAGTATCGCATATAAAAGAAAAAGATCAACGAAAGAAGGCTTTTGCGGCATATCCTTGCCGCAAAAGCCTTCTCCGCGATCTTCCTGTAAACTGGCATCTAGACTCGAGACTCGGCTCTACGCCGAATAGCCCGACTTTGCGTTCAATACCTTCGTTACATAACGCTGCGTCTCGTCAGGCAGACGGCTCATCAGCGACCGGAAATCGCTGTCCGTTTGGATGCCCGCCCGGTCCACTCTGCCGGGACCGGCATTGTAAGCCGCCAAGGCCGCTTCTTCATTGCCGCCGTATTTGCGCATCAAATAAGAGAGAAACTTCGTGCCGCCTTCGATATTCTGCTGCGGATCGAATGAATTCGCCACGCCCAGGCTGCGCGCGGTGCCATCCATAAGCTGCATCAGCCCTTTGGCGCCGGAAGAAGACTGCGCGTTCGCGTCATAGCCGGATTCCGTATGGATGACCGCTTTGATCAAGGTCGGATCGATACCGTACTTCGCCGCCGCTTGATCGATCCATGCATCGTAATCGGCTGTATTGCCGGTGCCCGAATCAAGCTGCGCATTCAAGCTGCTCAGCATCGGAGCGAGCGAGCTCAAGCCATTCGCAGGCATTAAATTGGCATATGTAGAGAGATCGTCCGTTGTGGAAACACCGCCTGAACCGCCGGCCATGTATTGTTGAAGCAGCGTATCGAACATCGAGGAACCGTCTGCTCCCGTTGTGGTGGACAATACGTTTTCGTTGCCGTTCAAGTCCAGGCTCGGCAGCATTTGCAGCTGCAGCAGCGATTTCATAATCCGCGGATCAATGCTCATGTCGTAAGTTACCCCCACCGTCTTCTGCTTTTATTCGACAAAGATTAACACTATTTTACATCGAACCGCGATTTCGCGCCAATGAGCCGATAGTCCCATGCAGGAGCAGGAATCGTAAAAAACCGGCCAGGGAATATCCCCAGCCGGCCGGTTCTTAGGTTATCGCATAATAAAAAGGGACAAGGACCAGATAAGCGAGAACGGCGATCATGCCAAGCGCAATGGACGTTATGCCCAGACCGCGCGCTCCTTGCCAATAAGCGATGAAGCCGACGACGACGGCAGTCGCGCCAAGCACCACCGGCCAAACAATCCAAGACAAGACGGCCAAAACAAGTGCTGCCCAGCCTGTTGCCACGCCAGCCGATTTGGTTTCCCGAACGACTTGATTCGTCAACCTGGTTGTCTGACGGTCCGGATAATAATCGCGCATCGAGGCGTTCGGAACGGCAATTTCCGCCGCTGCTTCCTCGTTGTACGCCCTCATATCGGGGTGGTACAACGGGCCTGTCGCCGTGTCGTCGTGCGGACTATGCTCGAACCTTTCGTGACCGTGGTTTTCGCGTTCCATGCGGCTTCACTCCTTTGGTTTAAAGGTTTGACAGCAAGTGGACGCACTGTTATCGGCTTTGTCCTGATGGTCGTGCCCGAAATGTTCTTCGGCGAATTCGGCATCAAAGTCGACGTTGGCATGACGGTCGATGTCGACCATGATTTTGTCGGCGCCGCATTGATTTCCTTCGCCCCAGAAAGAGCAGTTTGCAACGCTGCAGCTTACGCTATTCGGCATAAAAATCACCCCCGGTATCAAGTTGCCCGTACCGGGGGTGAGTTATGTCTGCCTTATTTTTGTCCTTGCATGCGGCGCTGCGTCATGTAGTCGCTCTCGTAGTACGAAAGGTCGTCGCGCAGCTCCTCGAAAACTTTCGAAACGGACAATACGATGTCGCGTCCCGTACGAACCGGCTTCTTGCGGAAACGGATAGCATCTTGTCCCGTGTAAGCATAACGGCCGTCTTCGGAATAGCATTCGTTCTTCGGATAGAAAAATGCATTAACGCATTGGTGGTAGACTTCGTAAAGCGCGCGTTCCGCGAAATCCGTATCGAAATTAGGCCGTCTTAGCGCAACGCCCAGCTTCTCGTACGCTACTTCGGAAAAAACCAGCATGTGGCGGAGATCAGACAGCAATCCTTTATAGAAAAGCTCCGATTCGTTTCCTTGGTCCTCGGCAGTGAGCTGCGGAAGAGCATTTTCGTTCAGAAACGATTCCAGTTGGCTGATGGCTAGCTTCAATTTTTCCCTTGTTGATTCGCTAATCGCTTTTACGTTAGTCGAAGGCATGATTGGTAGATCCCCTTTCATCATCGCGAACAATACTTAAATCATCAACATCGTACCACAAATATGAAACAGATGGTACTGTCGTTTCAACCGGAAGACCGTATATTTTCCCCCGGCGGACGTTACCCTAAGGCTTAATGGCGAGGCGCGGAGCTCACTGTCATCGCGCTTGCAGGCGTCAATTCAGGGAGGAAAATACGATATGACTCGACGTAAATGGATCGGCTGGTTCGCGGTGCTGGCCGCGATCGCTTTGTTGATACCGCTCACCCCATGGTTCAGCGGTCGCGCACCGGGCGAGACGAATAAGAATACGAAGCAAATGAGCACGATGACGGCGCATCAGGAACGCCAGATGAAGCTGGCTGCCGTGAAATCGGACATGGATGCAACCGCGCTGCTCTGCACGACGGAGTGCTCGCGCAACTTTGAAAAGCTGATTCGTCACGAGGCAGCAGCGCCGATGAACAAGCAGCATCTGCAGCATATGATGAAGATGCATAAGCAGATGGTCTATGTCTGGTGGCATCATCAAGGCGGCAGCATTGCGCAAGGGGATAAGCCTGCCTCCGATAAACTGAATGCGTTGGTCAGCCAAGCGAAGAAGCAGGTTATGGCTGGTACAGATTTTGCCTCCTCCCCTCTTCAAGCGAATGGTCACCGTTATATGGTGATCGGAGAGGCGGATAAGAAGCATAAAGGCGACGGGATCGTCGGCGTGCTGCTGCAGGATATCGTCATGAAGGTGCAAGATCATCAGCGCCGTAATCTCCGTCTCGTTCCGTATCCGGCGGAAGGCAAATACAAGATCGAATCGGTCAAACCGAATTCCACGACCGACATTACGGTCAACAACGGCGAGCAGAACGGGAACGCCAGCCATTACCATCTCAACGAAGTCGTGGTCAGATTCAAGGTGCAGCCTTCCGCCGACGAAATAGCTCGCATTCAGCGGGATATTAGCGCGCTTTCGACGAGAAAGCTCGGTTATACGTATGTTTTCCGCTCGCGGGTTATGGAAGCCGACGATATGATGAGATATTTCCAACGCAGCCGGAACGTCGTCTATGCGGAGCCTCATTATTTGTATATGACCAATGATGCTCGAACCGGAACCGAAACTCAAAAAAAATCTGGACATGGCTCCGTTACTGGCAACGTGGGCACGGATTCCGTTGCGAATTCGAATTCGGATACGGACATCACGCCGAACGACGCGCTCTACTCCCAGTACCAATGGAATCTTCCCGTCATCGAGGCGGAGAAAGGCTGGAACCTCTCCAAGGGCAGCGATCAAGTGCTGATCGGCGTACTGGATACGGGCGTGCAGGCCGATCATCCGGATTTGATCGGCAAGCTTGAAAAAGGCACCAATTTGGTCGACGACACGAGCCCGCCCGACGACGACGTCGGACACGGGACGCATGTATCCGGTATTATCGCGGCTTCCGTCAACAACGGCGAAGGCGTGGCAGGCATCACATGGTACAACAAAATCGTTCCCGTCAAGGTGCTGGACTCGAGCGGCGCCGGATCCACCTATTCCGTCGCGGAAGGCATCATTTGGGCGGCGGACCATGGCATTAAAGTCATCAACATGAGTCTCGGCAATTATGCCGAAGCCCAGTTCCTTCACGACGCCATCAAATACGCGTATGACAAGGATGTCGTGCTGGTCGCAGCCAGCGGCAATGACAATACGGAACGCCCGGGCTATCCAGCGGCGTATCCGGAGGTGCTGGCGGTCGCATCCACCAATGCGGACAGCACGCGTTCCCCGTTCTCCAATTACGGCAATTACATCGACGTGGCGGCCCCTGGGATGAGCATCGCGAGCACGTACCCCGGCAGCCAGTACGCCGCACTCTCCGGCACTTCGATGGCCAGTCCGCATGTCGCGGCGCTGGCGGGGCTGATCCGCTCCATCAATCCGGACCTCAAAAATACCGAGGTGATGGATATTATCCGTCAATCAGCGAAGGACCTCGGCAATAAAGGCAAAGACAATTATTTTGGATACGGGCAAATCGATATCGACAAAGCGCTGATGGCCGCCCGTCAAACGAAGGTCTCGCTGCAGCAGTTCCCGCAGCAGGTGGAGCGGCGCTTGGCGCAGATCGCCCGCAAATACAGCTAAGCCCCTGCCGGCTCAACTGATGCCTTCTAGCCGGGCTAGCTCCGCTAATAGTCGCTCATGACGCCATAGACGAAATAACCCGCAAGGCATAAGCCTTGCGGGTTATTTGAGCATATGGAAAGCTTGCCGTAAGCCGGGTTCTGTACTTCGCGTGGTATAACGGGAACTACCCTTCCACTTGTGAAGCGACAATCATCTATCTAGGCCTGCCATTGCTGACCGGCTCCAGCGACACACCCGAACGCTCCCCGGGCAAGGGTGCAGCGCGAAGCTGCTGCGTTCTCTCGGTCTTGCTCCAGATGGGGTTTACCAGCACCGTTGTCACCAACGGTCCTCGTGGTCTCTTACACCACGGTTCCACCCTTGCCTGTGCCGCGCGCGAAGCGCGGCCATCGGCGGTCCATTTCTGTGGCACTATCCTTCGGCTCGCGCCGACTGGACGTTATCCAGCATCCTGCCCTTCGGAGCCCGGACTTTCCTCTCGCGGCAACGAGGCCGCCAGCGATTGTCTGTCAAACTTTCCGTGTAGTCATCAGTATACTAAGAAAAGAGACAAAGCTCAAGCCGGAAAGATTCCCTCCGTTTCCTCTACAGGAATCGGAACGGTTCCGTATTGATTTGCGACGGAATAGCTTCCGTCGCGTAGCTGCGCTGCTGCAGCTCTTGGCGCAGCCAATCTGCGAGCCGCGGCTTCATCAGTTTCTCGATATTATGGCCGGGATCGATAATCGACAGACCGGCAGCCAAGGCGTCATGCGCCGTATGATAATCGATATCCCCCGTCACAAGCACGTCTGCGCCTGCGAAGGACGCATGGCGAATATACCTGGACCCAGCCCCGCCGAGCACGGCAATCTTGCGGACAGACCGCTCAGGATCTCCGACTAACCGAAGGGCAGGCACATCGAAGGCTGACTTAGCCCTCGCTGCGAGCTCCCCTAATGTAATCGGCGCAGGCAGCTTGCCGACCCGACCCAAGCCGAATACGCGGCCCTTCAGCTCGACAGGATACAGATCGTACGCCACTTCCTCGTACGGATGCGCCTTCAGCATCGCTTGGACGACCTTCCGATGCGCGCTGTGCGGCACGATCGTCTCTACCCGGACTTCGCGAACGCGCTCCAGGCGGCCGGCTTCGCCAATGAATGGCTTGGCTTCCTCGCCCGGTTTGAACGTGCCGACGCCCTCGATGTTGAAGCTGCAATGGCTGTAGCCGCCGATTTGACCGGCTCCGGCATTCCAGATCGACTGCAGCACCTTTTCGTGATGCGCTTCGGGGACGAACACGACCAGCTTATACAGCTTATCGGTGTGCACATCCTCAAGCGAAGAACGTCCTTCCGCAGGGACGCCCAGCATGTCAGCCATCCAATCATTGATGCCGCCGTCCGCAACGTCGAGATTGGTGTGCGCGATATAAACCGCGATATCGTTCTTAATGAGCTTCTCGTACAGCTTGCCGGCAGGCGTCGACGTATCCAGCTTGGCCAGCGGCCGGTAGATGATAGCATGGTGCGCAACGATCAGCTCGGCCCCAATGGCGATCGCTTCATCGACTACCTCAGGCGTAACGTCAAGCGCCACCAGCACCTTCGTGATCTCCTTTTGAAGCGTGCCCAGCTGCAGACCGATTTTGTCGTTCTCCATCGCGATATGCTTCGGAGCCAGCTGTTCTAGCAGCTGGACGACGGTTTGACCGTTTGCAAACATGACAGTACCTCCTCGATCGCGTTGATCTCGCCGCGCAGCAGCGCCTCTTTCTCACGTGATTCGGGAAGCTCGGATTGCGCCATTTGTTTGCAAATCCGTTCAAGCTTCCTCATCTCGTGCCGCCATTTGTTAGGCAGGAGCTCCGCGCGTTGACGCAGCAAATAAGGACCCATGCGATAGAGCCACTCTTGCTTCAACCCGGGTTCCATAGCAGCCGGGAGGAACGAAGGGTCGTACAGACGCTCGTTCGTGATGTCGACTGGACTGTCCGCCGCGCGAAGCGCATGAAGCACCTCGTACATCTTCCCGTCTTCTTCCAGAAGCGTCTCGCTTTGGAGTACGTATCCATGCTGCGTCAACCATTTACGCACGATCTCTTCGCCTACGTTCGGCTGCAGCACCAGTTCCCGGACGCCTTCCAGCTTACCCGCCAGCCGTCCCGTTTCGAGGATGTCCGCCATCAAGGCTCCGCCCATCCCCGCAATCGTGACCGTATCCGCCTCACGTGGCGCAAGCACGCCTAAACCATTCCCTTGTCTAGCTTCGATGACCTTCGTAAGTCCCGCCTCGGCAATCTGTTTCCTAGCCGCCTGATAGGGACCGTAATTCAACTCTCCAGCGATCGCTGAAGGACATTTGCCGGACTGAAGCAGATACACCGGCAGCAGGGCATGGTCGGAACCGATATCCGCCGCGCGCGCGCCTGCCGTTACGCAGTCCGCAATCGTTTGTAATCGTTTTGACAGCTTTATCATTTCAAGCAACCCACGCAATCCATTGTTTTCGAAGCGAGAAGAGCAAGATGCCTCCCGCAATTATTTTGACAATAAGCTCCAATTGCAATTCGGCCGCACCGTCATTGAACATGGCCGTGTACAGCTCGGGCATGAACCAGGCCGCAGCACCCGCAATGAACAATATCGATGCCGATGATTTGGTCCACCGTTGAACGAACCAGCTGGACCAGCCGAATACGAACGAAAGGGGCAGCCAATACAGCTGAATTTGATACCATTCCGGCTCATCCGTATTATTCGACAGCAGCCAGGCATACACGAGGAAGGATGCCAGCCACCCGCACAAATGAAGCAGCGGAATCCTCGCGCCGATGCCGAAGGCTACCCATACGAGCGCGCAAAACGACAACAGACCTGCTTTCCAGCCCCATTCGCTCAAATCATGCAGCCCTAGTATGTACAATCCTGCGCCAAGCATGAGCAGCATTCCTGCTCCGATCAAACCTAGTCCCATCGACTCATTTTTAGATCGGTACTTATGACCTAGAAGCAACAGCAGATAGACGCCCGTCACCGACACGGCCATTTGCAATAGCGGATGAAAAACGTTAAAATAAAGAACAACAAAACAAATCAAGGAAAAAATTCCAAATGTAAGGAGCCATTGTTTCGCTGATGCTCCCTTCACCACAATCGCTGCCCTGCCTGCGAATGTTGCCGGAGCCCGGGTCTCCCCTTCCTCCAGATACAGGTTTAGCAGGAAGTCGCAGTATTGCTCTGGAAGCAGCTTCGATCGTTCCCAATGCTCGATTTCTTTAACAATCGTCTTTCGGCGCTCCTGATCCATAACAGCCCGTTGTCCCTTTCTTGGCGCATGATAATGACTTGCTGTAAGAAATATCGGCGGTAAGGCTTCGAACTTCCAAAAAAGACCTTGCTGCTCGCGCAGAAAGGTCCCGGATTGTTATTCAAGAAAATCTTTCAATCGCTTGCTGCGGGAAGGGTGACGAAGCTTGCGAAGTGCCTTCGCTTCGATTTGCCGAATCCGTTCGCGAGTAACGCCGAACACTTTGCCGACTTCCTCCAAGGTGCGGGTACGGCCGTCATCGAGTCCGAAACGCAGTCGCAGCACGTTTTCTTCACGCTCGGTGAGCGTATCCAGCACGTCCTCCAACTGTTCCTTCAGGAGCTCGTAAGCCGCGGCATCCGCCGGAGCGAGTGCTTCCTGATCCTCGATAAAGTCGCCCAGATGCGAATCGTCTTCTTCCCCGATTGGCGTTTCCAGCGAAACCGGCTCCTGCGCGATCTTCATAATTTCCCGAACCTTCTCGGTACTCAGATCCATCTCTGCCGCAATCTCTTCCGGGCTCGGCTCGCGGCCCAGCTCTTGAAGCAATTGACGGGAGACCCGAACGAGCTTGTTGATCGTTTCAACCATATGGACCGGGATTCGGATCGTACGCGCTTGGTCCGCGATCGCACGGGTGATCGCTTGTCTGATCCACCAAGTTGCGTACGTACTGAATTTGTAGCCCTTCGTATGGTCGAACTTCTCGACGGCTTTGATCAAGCCCATGTTGCCCTCTTGAATCAAATCCAAGAACAGCATACCGCGGCCTACGTAGCGCTTCGCGATACTTACAACGAGCCGAAGGTTAGCTTCAGCAAGCCGGCGTTTGGCTTCTTCGTCGCCGTTCTCGATCCGCTTCGCCAGTTCCACTTCGTCATCTGCCGACAACAACGGGACGCGGCCGATTTCCTTCAAGTACATCCGAACCGGATCGTTTATTTTAATGCCTGGCGGGAGTGCCAAGTCATCGTCGAAGTTGAAGTCGTCTTGTTCGCGTTCTTGATCATCCCTGTTGCCAATCGGAAGATCATCGTTCTCGTTCACCACTTCAATTCCGATATCGTCAAGCTGTTCGAAGAACTCATCGATTTGTTCCGGATCCTGATCGAACGGCGAAAGCTTCTCCATGATTTCTTTGTAGGTTAAGGAGGATCTTTTCTTCCCATGTTCAATCAGCTGTTCTTTGACGAGTTCCAGCCTTTGTTCAGTATCCAATTCAGTATGTTGATCATTCGCCATATTCCGACTCCCTCCTCCCTAGAACGATCATCCTACCGACCTTTCAGCTGTCTCTCTAGGGCTATAATCTCACTTGCAATTTGTGCCGCTTTCAGCATGTCGCCTGAGCGCTCCGCCCGTACCATGGCTTCTTTTTTCTGTTCGACCTCTCGGAGCTTAGGCACTTTCACGATTTCATTCACGTAATCGTCGAGCAATTGCTCGTCGAAAGGCATGTCATCGTCCATCATGAGAATGGAGGCGGCCGCCCGTTCAAGACGGTCATCCTGAAGCGACGCTACAAACCGGCTAACATCCGGATCATGGCCTTGCGCATAATAAGCGTATAAGTAAGCAGCAAGCGCTGCGTGATCCTCTACATGAAAAGCTTCTCCAAGCTTCCGATGCACCGTGTTCGCGACATCCGCGCTTTGCAGCATTTGCGCAAGCAGCTTGCGCTCGGCTACCTGATAAGCGGGTAATACGGGCGGTGCAGAGGATGTACGACGGTTTTCACGGTTTTCATTCCTACCATTATTCCACGAATTGTCGTTATTATCCCTTTGCGGTTTCATTTTTTGAAGCTGCTGGCGCTGCGCAAAACAGTCCTGCTTCAGCGAATCCAAGGACATATCGAACTCCCGGGACAGCTCTTTCAAATAAAATTCCCGCTCTGTCGGTGAATCCAGCACGGCAATAATGCGCACGGCTTCAAGCAAGTAATTTTTCTGTCCCTCTTCTTCTAGGAGTATATGGTTTTTCTTTGCATATAGTAATTTAAATTTTGTTGCAGAAACCGGATGTTCGATAATTTCCCGCATGAACGTATGCGCACCGTTCTGTTCGATAAATTCATCCGGATCCATGCCTCTAGGCAGCATGGCTACTTGTACGCGCAGCCCCGCTTTCTCCAAAATCGGTATCGTCTTGAGCGCAGCGGCTTGTCCCGCATTATCGCCGTCGTAGCACAGCACCGCATCGTCTGCATTACGCTGCAATAACGCCGCATGCTCCTCGGTCAATGACGTTCCCATGGAGGCGACGCCATTCGTCACTCCCGCACTCCAAGCCTTGATGACATCCATATAGCCTTCGAACAATACAACACGCCTGCTCTTGCGCAGCGCCGCCCTTGCATGATGAAAGTTATACAAATTCCGACTTTTGTTAAACAGCATCGTTTCCGGCGAATTCAAATATTTCGGTTGTCCTTCACCGAGCATCCTGCCGGCCAGTGCAATCACTTTACCGTCGCGGTTCCATATCGGGAACATGACCCTGTCCCTGAATCGATCGATATACCCGCTCTTGTCCTGCTTCCCGATCAACAGCCCGCCTTTCTCCATCAGGGAATTATCGAACTCCCGCTTCTCCAAGAAGCGCGCGAGCGTATCCCATTCCGGAGGTGCATAGCCGATCAGGAATTGATCGATCTGCTTGTCCGTAACGCCTCGATCCCGCAAGTACTTCAGCGCCGGTTGTCCATGCGTCGTGTTCATAAGCAGATAATGATACAGTTTGGCTGCCAATTCATGAGCTTGAATCAGCTTGTCCCGATCTCCGTTTCCTTCGTTCGACGGACCCTCGCCCGAACCGGTCCAAGCAATCGGAATTCCGGCTTCTTCCGCTAGAACGCGCACGGCCTCCGGAAACGAATATTCTTCGATTTCCTCGATGAACTTGATGGCGTTGCCGCCTTTGCCGCATCCATAGCAGTAGAAGATCCCTTTTTCCGGCGTGACGGTAAAAGACGGCGTCTTCTCGGAATGAAACGGGCAAAGCCCTTTCATGTATTTCCCTTGTTTCGAGAGGTGAACGTACTTTCCTACCGTTTCGACGATATCGTGATGCTTCAGCACCGCTTCAATGACGGAATCCGGTATTTTCCCGTAAGCCATATACTTCACCTTCATCCTAAATGACAAGTAATACTATTCGCTACGGTTCAGCATTTTCCTGCCGAGACGCCAAAACTTTTGTCAGCTTTTGCTGAAACCGAACCCGATCCTCGTTCGACATCGCTTTGGGGCCTTTCGTTCTTCCGCCTCCCCGGCGCCGCTTCGCCAGTTCATGCCTCCGCTCCATCAAATAATCGATGTTGCTGTCATCGTATTGCTGACCTCTCTGAGAAAGCGCAATCGCTCCTTTGGCGATAACGATCGTCGCAAGTCCGAAATCCTGCGTAACGACGATGTCCCCGCGCCGAATATGGTTCGCAATATACAAATCGACCGATTGATCGCTCCGGTCCACCTGCATGATCGCTACGCCGTTCTCCGCCTGAAGCCGATGATCATGTGAAGCTACCATAAGAACCGGCACAGCATGCATCCGAGCAATTTCGACAATTTCCCGCTTTACCGGACAAGCATCGGCATCGACTACGATCGTTGGCATTGCCGTCAATTTTGCACCACCGCATCTTCATGTAACTTCCGTACTATTATATACGGCAAATAACCAAAAAATCCTGCCGCTGCGCTCAAACGGATTCGATGTGCTCCAGAATGAGGCTCGCCGTCTCTTCCACTGCTTTGTGCGATACGTCAATGACTAGACATCCGAGCCGGTCCATGATGGATGCCGCATACTGCAGCTCGAACTCAATCCGTTCCGCCTTCGCATACGAAGCACTGTCCGGCAGGCCAAGCGCCTTCAACCGTTCCTTTCGAATGCCGTTCAGGTACCTGACGTCGATCGTCAGCCCGACGACCTTCTCCTTCGGAATTTGGAACAATTCAGGCGGCGGACCGACCTCTGGAATCAAAGGCACGTTCGCGACCTTGAACTGCTTATGCGCCAAATACATCGACAGCGGCGTCTTGGAGGTACGCGACACGCCTACAAGCACGATATCGGCTTTCAATATCCCGGTCGTGTCGCGCATATCGTCGTACTTGACGGCAAACTCCACGGCTTCAACCTTGCGGAAATAATTTTCGTCCAGCACATGGTTGAGTCCCGGCTCTTGACGGGCCTTGCGGTCCGTCTTCAGCTCCAGGCTCTTGATGAGCGAACCGAGCAGATCAATCGCCGTTACGCCGTGCTTATCCGCGAACTCGACCATGCGTTCGCGCATGCCGGGCAGCACGAGCGTATACAGCATGATCGCGTCATGCTCTTTGGCGAGCCGCACGAACCGTTCAAGCGATGCCTCGTCATGAACGAAAGGCGCACGGCGGATATCGGTATGGATAGGATGAAATTGGGCTACCGCAGCCCTGACCACCAGCTCGCCGGTATCGCCGGCGGAATCGGAAACGACATAAATGATCACTTCAGGCTGCGAATCTGCCGCCATTTCAATCCCCTCCTAAACATCATGAATACGAAAGCGCGTGCTGCCGATTACCATACCAGCTTGGAGAAATCCGCGACCCGCGTTACGCTTCCCGCGATCGAGGCCAACGTTGCCAGCCGGTTCTTCCGTACCGCTTCGTCCTCCGCCATAACCATGACGTGGTCGAAATAAGCATTGATCGGCTCCTTCAGTCCCGCAAGCTTGGAGATAGCCGCAGCCGCATTGCCTTGTTCGACAAGCTCATTCACTTGATCACTTACAGATTGCCATGCACTGTAAAGCGAGCCCTCGGAATCGTCCGCGAACAATTGGGGATCCACATCATTAGACGCGGCTTTCGAAGCAAGGTTGCACACCCGATTAAGCGCGTCCACGACGGTCTTGAACTCTTCGCGTCGATCACCAGCGGCGGCCGCTGTAACCGCTGCGGCACGATCGACCGTTTGGCGCAAATCGTTGTATCCGACTGCCATGACCGCGTCGACGACATCATACCGGATGCTTTGCTCCGCAAGTACATTCTTCACGCGAAGCGCCAAGAACTCGTACAAATCTTTACGTATTTCGTCAGCATTCCGTTTCAATCCGCGCGCGCTGTGGACGTCAAGCGCCAGATCGAACAACGTGGCGAGCGGCAGCTTCAAGCCGTGCGCAAGCACGATCTGTACGATACCGGCAGCTTGGCGGCGAAGCGCGTAAGGATCCTGAGAACCGGTAGGAATAATGCCGATGGAGAAGCAGCCGACGATCGTATCGATTTTATCCGCCAAGCTGACAATCGCGCCTGCGATGGAAGCCGGAGCGCGATCGCCTGCGAACCGCGGCTGGTAATGCTCGTTGATCGCTTTCGCAACCGTTTCGCGTTCGCCCGCTTTGCGTGCGTAGTCTTCGCCCATGATGCCTTGAAGCTCAGGGAACTCGTAAACCATCTGCGTCACGAGATCGAACTTGCAGATCGCTGCCGTACGTGCGGCATCCTCGGAAGCTTGCGCATCCAAACCGAGCGCGGCAGTCAATTTGCCGGTCGTAGCCACGATGCGGCGGACTTTATCCGCGACCGTGCCGAGTTCCTCGTGATAGACGATCGACTCCAGCTTCGTCAGTGCATCGCTGATCGCCAGCTTCTGATCTTCGGCGTAGAAGAACTTCGCGTCGGACAGACGCGCGCGCAGCACCTTCTCGTTGCCCTTCGCGACATTCTCGATCGACGTCCGGTCGCCGTTGCGCACCGTAACGAAATAGGGCAGCAGCTTGCCGTTGCCGTCCAGTACCGGGAAGTAGCGCTGATGCTCGCGCATCGATGTGATGAGCACTTCCTGCGGAATGTTCAGGAACGATTCATCGAATGTGCCGAATAACGCATTCGGGTATTCAACGAGGAACACGACTTCTTCCAACAAGTCTTCCTTGATCGCGATATGCCAGTTTTTCTCTGCGGCCAATTCGTTGATCTGACCGACGATCAGCGATTCCCGCTCCGCCACATTGACGATAACATGCTGCTCCTTCAAGCGGGATACATAATCAGCCGGTGCCGGAATGTCCGTCTCCGAACCGAGGAAGCGGTGTCCGCGCGTCGTTCTGCCGCTTTGAACGGCCGTGATTTCCATCGGCACGATCTCTTCGCCGAACAAGGCGACCAGCCATTTGATCGGACGGACGAAACGCAGGTCGTAATTACCCCAGCGCATGTTTTTCGGGAAGGACATCGACGTGATGAGCGACGTCAAGCCTTCCGGAAGCACGTCGGCCGTAACGGTGCCGATGCTGCTTTTGTTCGCGTAGATATATTCGACGCCGCCGACTTCCTTGAAGAAGAAGTCGCTTGGTTCGACGCCTTGACTGCGGGCAAAACCAAGCGCGGCTTTGCTCCACTCGCCCTGCTCGTTCAAAGCGATTTTGCGTGAAGGCCCTTTTACTTCCTCGTTGACATCGGCTTGCTTCTCTTCGACGCCGCGAACGAGGATTGCAATACGGCGCGGCGTGCCGTACGCTTCGATTTCACCGTGTCCGATACGGCTCGTCTCCAGCCACTTGGCAGCCTTCTCCTTCAGTTGGTTCATCGCTCCGCGCACGAAACGGGCCGGTACCTCTTCCAATCCGATCTCAAGCAGCAAATCCTTAGCCATTGACGTTCACTCCTTTCTTCAGCAATGGGAATCCAAGACGCTCGCGCTCTTCCAAATACGTTGCCGCGCATGCCCGCGCAAGATTACGCACGCGCATGATATAACCGGTACGTTCCGTTACGCTGATCGCGCCGCGCGCATCCAGGAGGTTGAACGTATGGGAGCATTTCAGCACATAATCGTAAGCCGGGAAAACGAGCTTATGCTCCATCGTTTTCTTCGCTTCTTCTTCATACATGTTGAACAGCGAGAAGAGCATCGCCGCATCGGATGTTTCGAACGTATATTTGGAATGCTCGAATTCCGGCTGCAAGAAAACGTCGCCGTACGTCACGCCGTCCACCCACTCCAGATCGAACACATTCTCTTTCTCTTGAATGTAGGAAGCCAGCCGCTCCATGCCGTATGTAATTTCGACGGCAACCGGATTGGCATCGATACCGCCGACTTGCTGGAAGTACGTGAACTGCGTAATTTCCATGCCGTTCAGCCACACTTCCCAGCCCAAGCCCCAGGCGCCAAGCGTCGGCGATTCCCAGTTATCCTCGACGAAGCGGATATCATGATGAAGCGGATCGATTCCGAGGCGCTTCAAGCTCTCCAGGTACAATTCCTGAATGTTGTCCGGCGACGGCTTCAAGATGACTTGAAACTGGTGATGCTGGTACAGACGGTTCGGGTTCTCCCCGTAACGGCCGTCCGCGGGGCGCCGCGAAGGCTCTACGTAAGCGACATTCCATGGCTCAGGTCCGATCGAACGCAGGAAGGTCATCGGATTCATCGTGCCCGCGCCTTTCTCCGTATCGTACGGCTGAACAAGAATGCAATTTTGTTCCGCCCAAAACTGCTGCAGCGTCAAAATCATGTTTTGAAAATTCATGTTCGACTTCTCTCCTTTAATGATGATCCCCTTCATGTCCTTCCAGCAAGCGAGAACACAAAAAAAGCTCCCGCCTCTACGTCTGGTCTCAGACATAGGGACGAAAGCTTATGCTTCCGCGGTTCCACCCTACTTGGCTTTAAACCTGCAGCCACTCAAGTTCATGGCCTGCGGTTAAAGCCCGCTTTTAACCTTGCATCAAACTCCGGAGCGCCTTTCATCGATCTGGCCCGTCCGGGCTCCCACTATCCCCGGCTCGCTTGAAACGGACGATGCATATCGACTACTTTCTCCATCATCGCTTATTCACATAATAACCTATCTTATCAATTTCAGGACTTCGTGTCAAACTACGCCATCT
Organism: Paenibacillus sp. J31P316; assembly: GCF_056269105.1. NCBI lineage: Bacteria > Bacillati > Bacillota > Bacilli > Caryophanales > Paenibacillaceae > Paenibacillus > Paenibacillus sp. J31P316. Next base: position 1,196,606 of record NZ_JBWDNI010000002.1, read on the forward strand.
ATGCTTCAGCCGTCCTCAGATCGAATAACGATCCATCTGATCCAGGAACGAACGCGATTTGAGCGGAATACCGATCAGCGTATCCATTAATAGCCTCATGGCCGCTTTGAGCTGCAGCTTCGTTTCGTCCTTGACTTGAATGTTGCCTAGGCGCCTTAAGTCCATATGCTGGTAAAGTCGGAGCAGCTTAAGCGCTCCATCGCTGAGCGCTATCGCGTGCACGTCTTTATAGGCGCAGCGGCTGCATAATACCCCGCCGCCGTTCGCGCTGAGCGCCATCGTTCCAACCGTATTGCCGCAGGAAACGCATTCGCCGAACTCGGGGCCGTAGCCTGCCGCCTGGAGGATTTTCATCTCGAATACTTGCGTCGTAACCAATAAGTCCTTGCCTTCGGCGAATGCATTCAAGCAGGCATTCAGCTGTTCGAACATAAATGCGCTTGCGTCTTCTTCCTGCAATGCGCGGTCTACCAGTTCCGCCGCATAAGAAGAATAGGCCGTCATATCAAGCTGCTCACGCAAAACATGGTGAGACTCGATAATCTCACCATGCGTCAGCGTCCCAAGTCCGCTGTTCCGGAAAAAAAGATACTCCCCATGCGTAAATAGCTGCGAAAGGGAGCCGTGACGGCTTTTAAGCTTTTTTGCACCTCGAATGATGATGCCGGCTTTGCCGTGCGTATTGGTAAGCAGCGTCACGATTTTGTTGCCTTCCCCATAATCCGTGCTGCGGATGACGATACCTTCTGTCCGCACCTGCATGAGCTTCTCCCCCAACTCCAGCGTACGGCCATCCTTACACTGTTAAAGCGCCGTCGCTCTCGGCCGCCGAGTCCCCTTCTTCCTCCGGAGATTCGGCGCTTGCCGCCGCTTGCTGCTCCATCTCCCTGTAAAGCAAGAAAGCTTCTACATCGCCGGTCAGCGTAAAATACTTCCACGAAAAATTTCGCATTCGTATTCATCCTTTCCGCGCTCAGAAATGCTGCTCACGGATTAGGATGCGATGAAGGGATGCAGCTTATGCCCGCTCAATTATTGTCAGATTCGGGTTATAGCGGCATTAGTCGTTGCGGAAGCCAAGATCCTTGAGCACCCGATCCTGGTTGCGCCAATCCTTCTTCACCTTGACCCATAGCTCAAGGAATACGCGCGAACCGAGCAGCGTCTCGATGTCGCGGCGCGCTTCCTTGCCCACTTGCTTCAGCAATGCGCCCTGCTTGCCAATGACGATGCCTTTCTGCGAATCGCGTTCAACGAAGATGACTGCCCCGATATAGACGACGCCGTTATCCTGCACCTTCATATCCTCGATGGCTACGGCGATCGAATGCGGCACTTCTTCGCGCGTCAGATGCAAAATCTTCTCGCGGACAAGCTCTGCGCAGACGAACTGCTCCGGATGATCCGTTACTTGGTCGGCCGGATAATATTGCGGGCCTTCCGGCAAATAGCCGCCGAGCACTCTCAGCATCGTATCGACGTTGTTGCCTTTCAAGGCGGAGACTGGAATGATTTCGGCGAAATCATGCAGCTCTTTATATTGAACGATGAGCGGCAGCAGCGCTTCCGGCTCGATCTTGTCGATTTTGTTCATGATGAGAAATACCGGCGTCTTGACCTTCTTGAGCGCTTCGATGATGAAGCGATCGCCGCCGCCGAGCCCTTCCGAGGCATCGATCAGGAACAACGCCGCATCCACTTCGGCGAGCGTGCTGATCGCCGATTTAACCATGAAATCGCCAAGCTTGGACGTCGGCTTATGAATACCCGGCGTATCGAGGAAGACAATCTGTGAATTGTCAGTCGTATATACACCATGGATCTTGTTGCGCGTCGTTTGGGGCTTATCCGACATAATGGCGATTTTTTGCCCGATGACTTCATTGATCAGCGTCGATTTGCCTACGTTCGGCCTGCCGACGATCGCCACGAAGCCGGAGCGGAATTTTTCTTTGGATCCTTTGGATCCGTTAATAGTCGTTGCATTCATAGGTGGTCTAATGTCTCCTTCTTATCCAAACATTACGCAATGTTAATTTCGGTTCAGCTGCGCGGACGAAAATGCGCCCGGCAGCAGCTCGGCGACCGTCGAAATCCGCCAGTCGCCTTTCATGTTCCCCATGATGACGGGCATGTCAGGCGGGCATAGCTCCACGAGCACCTGCCTGCATACGCCGCATGGCGTAATCGGCTCGTCCGTATCGCCGACGACGGCAATCGCCGCAAAGCTGCGCGCTTCATGGCCGTCCGCGATGGCCCGGAACAAGGCGGTTCTCTCCGCGCAGTTCGTAGGGCTATATGCCGCGTTCTCGACATTGCAGCCCGCATGCACGCTGCCTTCTGCATCCAGCAGCGCAGCGCCCACTCGAAATTGCGAATACGGGACGTAGGCGCGTTTTCGTGCTTCGATGGCTTGAGCCATCAGATGACGGTAGGGATCCAGAAGATCCTGCTTCGTTAGTTCGGACATGCTGGACACTCCTTCTCTTCTTCTAAGAATCGGGGATGATATGCGGCACGAATACGATAAGCCCGACGACGACCGCCGTGACGGCTGTCAGCAGCACCGCGCCGGCTGCGGTGTCTTTTGCCGCTTTCGCGAGCGGATGCTGCTGCGGGCAAGCTAGATCAACGACATGCTCGACGGCGGTATTCAGCAGCTCGGCTGCCAGTACCATCCCCTGGACGATTACGATCGCCAGCCATTCCATGCGGGATAGACCGAACAGCAGCCCAGCCGTATTCACGATGATAACAGCCGCGAGATGGATTCTCATATTCGCCTGCGCAGCCAAGGCGCCTCGAACACCGCTCCAGGCGAACGCTACGCTGCGCAGAAAACGGCTCATTAACGGGTCAATCCAGCTTGCTGCAGCACCGCTTCCTGCTTCTTCGTCATGACGGCTTCGCTTTCGTCATCCTGATGGTCATAGCCGATCAAGTGAAGGAACCCGTGTACGAACAGGAAGCCCAGCTCCCGCTCCAAGGAGTGCCCGTACTCTTCGCTTTGCAGCTTCGCGCGCTCGACGGAAATAATGATATCCCCAAGCATGCCTTCGTAAGGGATCGGGTCGCTCTCGTCCTCGACTTCGTAGATGATGCCAAGCTCTTCGTCGGTTTCTTCCTGCATGGCGAACGACAACACATCCGTCGGACGGTCGATGCCGCGGTAATCTTTGTTCAATTGATGAATCTCATTATCGTCGACGAAAGAAAGCGTCACTTCGCCTTCCGTCAAGCCTTCCGCTTCGCCGGCCAATTGAAGAAGCTTCTCCAATACACCGACGAACGCTTCGGAAATGTTCACTTTTTCTTGATCATTGCTCCAATCCAACTGCAAACTCATGCCAGCCGCTCCTTTGGTTTCACGTCTTCCGGATATTCAATGCGCGAATGAAAAATACCGATGATGGTTTCTTTCAGCGTTTGCGCGATTTTCTCAAGCTCTTTCAGCGTCAGGTCGCATTCGTTGAATTGACCGTCGTCCAAGCGGCCTTTGATGATTTTGTGGATCATCGACTCGACCTGTTCCATCGTCGGGCTGCGCATGCTCCGCACCGCCGCCTCCACGCTGTCGGCGATGCCGACGATTGCCGCTTCCTTCGACTGCGCTTTGGGGCCGGGGTAACGGAAATCGTCTTCCGTGAAATCGGGCTCTTCGCCCGCTTCTTCCGCCAGCTTGATTGCTTTGACGTAGAAGAACTTCAAAAACGTCGTGCCGTGATGCTGCTCCGCGATGTCGCGAATCGGCTTCGGCAGCTTATGGTTTCTCAGCATTTCCACCCCATCGCGCGCATGGGCGATAATGATCGATTTGCTCAGCTTCGGCTCGATGGAATCATGCGGATTTTCATAGTTTGTCTGATTCTCGATAAAATAACTGGGCCGCTTCGTTTTTCCGATATCATGGTAGAAGGAGCCTACCCGGCAAAGCAAGCCGTTCGCCCCGATCGCTTCCGCGGCCGCCTCGGATAAATTGCCCACCATGACGCTGTGATGATACGTCCCCGGCGTCTCCGTCAACAGCTTGCGCAAGAGCGGATGGTTGGGGTTGGACAGCTCAACCAGCTTCAGCGCGGACAGAATGCCGAACGTGACTTCGAAGAACGGCATAAGACCCACGACCAGAATCGCCGTCAACAAGCCGCTCGCGAACGCGAACGCGACCGTCATGATGAGATCGCTCTTCGCCGGCAGCTCGCCTAGCAAAATGATCGCCAGCACGCTCGCCGAACCGAACAGACTGGCCATGATGCCGGCTTTCAAAATCGTGGAACGCTGGCTGGCCCGGTGAATGGCGAAGATCGCGGCGAACGATACGACTGCCGTCGTGAACCCGTAATTAAAATCGAATATGCGGCCGGATTCCGTATTGAAGATGATGCTTCCCACGATCGCGAACAAAAACGAGCTCACGACCGCCAACTGAACGTCCAGCAGCATGACGATCAACATAGCTCCCATCGCGGTCGGCGCCAGATAACCGACATAAGGCATCGTCTGCGTCTGCGTCAGTTCGATAATGGACATGGCCAGGATGTTCAAGGCATAGATGAGCAGCAGCATCGTCAACTGCGCATTGCTGTACCCCGTCCGCGTGCCGCCGCTTAAATTCGTCGCTCGCTCGAGATAACCGTAAATCACGATCAGGAAGAGGACGGAGAATAAAAGCAGTCCCAGCTGCGGCCAGTAATTTTTCTTCGTTTGCAGCAAGCCGAAGGAAGACAGACGGTCGTACATTTCCTTGGATACGACTTCGCCTTTATGCACGATAATATCCCCTTGGCCGAATACGACGGGCGGGGTATTCTCCTTCGCCGCCACGCGGGCGTCGTTCGTCGCCTGCTTGTCGAGAAACTTATTCGGCATGATGGCATAGCGAGCCAGCTCCTGCACGATCTCCCGCGATTTGCGCTCGCTGAGCGCGCTGGCGTTGACGAGCTCCGCTACCTTCGTTCGCGCCGTTTCCGCTTCGCGCAGCGAATCGCCCATCAGCTTGTGGACGATGGATACCGCCACGACCTGCATATCGCCGAGCTGAGCAGGCGTCAGCTGCGGCATTTTGTAGAAGGTTTCCTCCGGAATGCGATACGTCTGCTGCTTGACAACGTTTGCCATTTCATCAAGCAGCGAATCGTTATACGTGCCGTTGCCTTTGTTCATTCGCACGAACTGATCCACGTAATCGACATACATTTGAGGAATTTCGCTGCGGTAGATCGATACTTTGTTCTCGAGCGTCACTTGATCGTCCTGATTCAGCTGCTCCATCCGGGCAAAAACCTGCTCGAGCAGCGTCTCGCTGCGTAGCGCCACGATGGAATAGATCGGTTCCACCTGCTCGGCCGCCTGCTCCTGCGCTTGGAGCGTCGCTTTCTCATCCTTGATCTCCATCGGCGCTTCGATGTCGCGATCGCTCGCTTTATTCAACTGGATGTTATACGTCTTGGGAAGAACATGCGATGCCAGACTAAAATAAAAAAGCAGAACGAACAGAAGCAGCAATAACCATCGAACGGCAACGCTGTTCTTCCATCCACTCCAACCGATTGACTTTCCTTCATTTTGGCCTGTCTGCTGATTCGCCATCGTTGCTATCCTCCTAGAACTTGCATCCCCCTGATCCCCCGTACTTCGTGGGACCTTCAGGGACTTCGTCCCTTGGACCCTATCTAGAGCATGACTTTTACTTTAATTTTATAGATTAATACGTTCGAAAACTTAAATGAGTTCAATACTTTTGAAAGTACCAAATTTTGATTAAGGTCAAAAACTTGGTTAAGGTCAAAACCTTTTTAAAGGTCAAAACCTTCACCAACTAATTTGAATACCATCAAAAGAGTTTCACAACCCCCTAAATCCCCCTTGCCTAAGGGGGACCCCAGAGACTCCGTCCCTGGACCCGGATGGGGCGTGACTTCTACGGGGCCGTCTTCGAAGCTGCTTTGTTCGAGGGCTCGTTTTCGTCCGCTCGTGCGGACACACTTTTCAGGCGGCGTTCTTACGGTGCTTGGGCTCCCCTTCAAAGCAAAACTTCAAAGCGAAACTTCAAAGTAAAACTTCAAAGCATTCTTAAAGAGTTTCGCAACCCCCTAAATCCCCCTTGCCTAAGGGGGATTTAGGAGACTCCGTCCCTGGACCCGGATGGGGCGTGATTTCCACGGGGCCGTCTTCGAAGCTGCTTTGTACGCGGGCTCGATTTCGTCCGCTTGTGCGGACTCACTTTTCAGGTGGCGCTCTTACGGTGCTTGGCTCCCCTTCAAGGCATCCCTTCAAAGCAAAACTTCGGAAGCATTACTTCTTCCAACTTGCTATCGACATATTTCGGCAGCTCTTGGCTAATTATGACGGTGCCGCCTGTCTTCCTTGTGCCGTGAAGCTTTCAATAAAATAAAGGAGCAAAGCGAAATCATTCGCTTTGCCTTGTCTGCTGTTTGTGTTAGGCGTTGAATAAAGAGGCCGGAGCGGTAAGGCGTTCGTAATTGGTATCCTTACCGACTCCTATGCGAGCGGTTTCTGCCGTTGCTACGCTTGGCTCTCCGCGTCGATATTATAGGCCGTGATGATCTTCTGAACCAATGAATGCCGTACGACATCCTGCTCGGTAAAGATGATGAAGCCGATCTCCGGAATGTTCTGCAGGATGCGCTGCGCTTCGATCAGGCCGGAGCGTTTGCCCCGCGGCAAATCGATTTGGGTGACGTCGCCGGTGATGACCATTTTGGAGCCGAAGCCTAGACGGGTCAGGAACATCTTCATCTGTTCCGGCGTCGTGTTCTGCGCTTCGTCCAAAATGATGAACGCATCCTCTAGCGTCCGTCCGCGCATGTACGCAAGCGGCGCGACTTCGATCAGCCCGCGCTCGAACGCCTTCGTCGTTTGATCCGGTCCGAGCACGTCGTGCAGCGCGTCGTATAACGGCCGCAGGTACGGATCGACCTTCTCCTGCAAATCCCCCGGCAGGAAGCCGAGATTCTCGCCTGCTTCAACGGCGGGCCGAGTCAGGATGATCCGCTTCACGGAGCCTTCCTTCAGCGCGGCAACCGCCAGGACGACGGCCAGATACGTCTTGCCCGTACCGGCTGGTCCGATACCGAAGACGACGTCCATTTTTTTGATCGTTTTCACATAGTGGCGCTGGCCAATCGTTTTTACCCGAATCGGTTTGCCCCGAAACGTCGTCGTGATCTCCGCCTTGAACAGATCAAGAAGCTGATCGGCCTGCAACGTCTTGGACAACTCGAGGGCATAGGCGATATCCCGCTCCGAAGGCGTGTACCCGCCTCTCACCAGCTGCTGCAGCACCGTATAGAACTGCTCCAGCGATTCTACGTCGTCCGCCGGGCCGGAAATCGCGATTTCCGCATCGCGCGACATGATATCGGATGACGATTGCTGCTGGACGAATCGTAAATATTTATCCTGCGGGCCAAACAAAGCCAGCCCTTCCGCTGCATTAGCAAGTGGAATTTTGACTACCTTGAATTCATTCGGCAAAAATACTCAGTCCCCTTGCATCTGAACTAACGGTCTCTCTTTCACGATCGATTGATCCACTTCAAAAAACACTTTCATATAAACTTTACCATTGTCCGTCTTTTGATGCAAAATGTTTTCCGCGACGATCTGCGCATCGGGGCCGACCTTGGCGAGCAGATCCGCCCGCGCCTGCTGGATGCCCTCGGCTTTGGCTTCTTCGGCGCTGATCGTCTGCTGCTGCATCTTCACTTCCATGATCGTCTCTTTCATCCGCCCGAAAGGCAACTTCAGCGTACGCCAGGCGGCCTTCTCCTCCTGCACCACGCGCTCGTACATCGCGTATGGAATCTTGCCGTAGCCGCTCACCTGGAGGGCGCGTCCGCCCGCAACGCCATACCAGATGACCTTCTTATTGCCGGTGTACACTTTCGACGTCCTCGTGAGCGGAGACACGATATCGTATTCATGCCATACGATTCCCTTCACCTCGCCCTTAGCCACGACAGCTTTGCCGTTCGTCTCGTCGCCCAATAAGCCCGAGATCAGGACATCCCCCTGCTTCACCTTCGTATGGGGCTTGACGACAGGCCTGCCGGACTCCGCCATGACCTTCGTGACGACCGCGTCCGTCGAGGCGACCAGATGACGCGGACTAAGCGGCGTCTTCGCATCCGGCGTCTTCGATTCCACGACCCGGATCGTAATATGCGTGCCGCGTTTCTCGACGCCGATCCACGCCGCCCCGGGCAGCTTTTGCGCAAGATGTCTTGAAAGCACGGACGTGTCTTCCAGGCGGAACGACCATTGAAACGGATAAAGCCCTTCCGACTTGGCCGCCTGCATGATTTGCTCCTCCGACAGCTTGTCGTTGCCCTTAACGTCGATCGACCATATGAGCGAGGACAGCAAATACATGCCGATGAAGAACAGGACGAGCCCGGCCGCAAAAAAAACACGCTTCCGCATGCGCTGCATCCAGAACGGAAGGCCCGTACGCGTCTGCACGTGCACGCGGCAGCCTGTCCGTTTCAAGATCGGACGAAGCCGAAAAAAATCGTTCACGACGACTTGGCACTGCAGCCCGTCCTCCTTCGTGCGGCGAATGGACCACAGCTGCAGTCCATCCGCGAGCGCTTCGTTCACGAGCCTTTCAATCGCCTGGCCGCGAACGGTAATGGTAACGAAACCCCGCAGCCAGTGCATCCATGTCGCATCCATTCCTCTATGCCCCCTTATTCTCGCACCTCGATATTCTTGATTAAGCCCTCTATGAATACTTCTTCCGTCCAGATGGTTCGGATGATCAGATCGCTGCCGGTCACTTCGAGCTCTCCTTTGCTGAGCGCAAGCCGCAGCTTCTCGCTCGAGAAATGAAGGACGCCGCGATGGTTTTCAATATACAACTGCCGGTCGCCGATCATCGTAAGCCTTGGAAGATCCATGACGACGTCCTGCGGCAGGTCCAGCAAATCGGCAGCCATTTTTCGAAGTTTGCGGTTAATGCGGCGCATCCAATCAGAGGCCCCCTTCCCGTACTGTACCAAACTATGCGGGAGCGGCAGGAAATATGAGAAACGCCAGGCAGCTCGCAGGATGATGAAAAAATAAAAAAAGCATCCGCCCCGAAGGAACAGATGCTTTCAAAAATAGTTTCGTTTATTTGCGCTGTAACGGCTTCTTCGATCTAGGCGGCCCCAGGATCTCGGACAAGATGAAAGCTTGCCGTAATTCATTGCCTTTCGGCATATGGAAGGAAGCGCCCTGCGGCGCCTGCCTCTTCGAAGCAACTGTCATGGCACTGCTGGCCGGTTTAGGTTTCGGAACGGGAGTCTTCTCCTCTTCTACAGACCAGTCGTACATCGCGATTCCCAACTCTGGGTGCTCCATGCTGACGCCTTCGCCGGAAGGCTTCGTCTGCGACGTATTCAGCGTGCCGCCGACTGGACGGCTTTGTTCAGGTGCCTGCCTGCGCTGATCCGCAGGGCGCCGTTCCGCCTCCGCAGGGATAGGACGCGGGCGCTCAGGCTGCGGCGGGCGCTCGGTCTGAGGATGTCCGGCCGCCGGCCGGCCGTTCGGTCCGCCGCCAAACGGCGGCATCCGATTCCCACCCGGTTTTTGCTTGCCGCGCGCTTTGTTCAGCATCGTTAGCAGAAACCCGACGATGATGATCACAACGTAGAAATTGGACAACAGCAGCTTCAACAGCTCTTGCATGCGTTCACCTCCAGCCGAGTATGGACACGCTCATGACCAGCAGTCATTACCGTTCTTCCTTCTCGGGCCCGTCGCCTTTGCCGATGGAATTACGCATGCTCGTATCTGCTTCGATGTTCTTGAAGTTCATATAATCCAGTACGCCGAGCTTGCCTTGCTTCAGCGCATCGGCCATAGCGAGAGGGACTTGGGACTCGGCTTCCACGACGAGCGCGCGCATCTCGACGACGCGTGCTTTCATCTCCTGTTCATGTGCGACGGCCATAGCGCGGCGTTCTTCCGCTTTCGCTTGCGCGATGCGTTTGTCGGCCTCGGCTTGCTCGGTTTGCAGATGCGCGCCGATGTTTTTGCCTACGTCAACGTCCGCGATATCGATGGACAAGATTTCAAATGCCGTTCCGGCATCCAAGCCTTTGCCTAACACCGTACGGGAGATGAGGTCTGGATTTTCAAGCACGTCCTTGTGGGATTCCGAAGAACCAACCGTCGTGACGATACCTTCGCCGACACGGGCTATGATCGTTTCCTCGCCGGCGCCGCCTACGAGTCTGTCGATGTTCGCGCGGACGGTTACCCGTGCTTTAACCTTCACTTCGATACCGTTCTTGGCTACCGCGGCAACGATCGGCGTTTCGATGACACGCGGATTAACGCTCATTTGGACCGCTTGAAGCACGTCGCGGCCGGCAAGGTCGATCGCCGCGGCACGCTCGAATTCAAGCTCGATATTGGCGCGCTGCGCCGCGATCAAGGAGTTGACGACGCGGTCGACGTTGCCCCCCGCGAGAAAATGGCTTTCCAGCTGATTGATCGTTAAGCCAAGACCCGCCTTGGTGGCCTTGATGAGCGGATTGACGATCCGGCTAGGCACGACGCGGCGCAGCCGCATGGCTACAAGCGTAATGATGCCGACGCGCACGCCCGATGCCAATGCGGAAATCCAAAGCATGATCGGGAAAAAGCTCATAAATACGGAAATGGCGATTATAGCCAATACGACGATGATAATAACGGTTACTGTCGGATCTAATGTCAATTGAACCCCTCCAATTTATTCGTTTTCGTGCAGCTGCCTGACAACGACGCGAGTGCCTTCCACTTGTATGACGACGACTTCCGCATTCGGCTGAACGAATTCGCCCAATGTGACGACGTCGACCCGTGCTTCTCCGATTCGGATCGTACCTGCGGGTCTAAGCGGCGTAATCGCAATCCCGCGCTGGCCGAAATAATCGGATTTGTTCACCGAAGAACGGTAGCCGTGCTCATTGGTGAGCTGATCGCGGAGAATGAATTTATGCCAAACTCCCTTGTGCGCGAATCGCTTCGCGACGATGATGACGATGACGGCCGCGATCACGACTGCAGCTGCAAGCGAGAGGAGAGCCGACTTCGGATTCGGAGCCGCGAGCAGGACGCCAGAGACTAATGAGGCCGCTCCCAGAATGCCAAGTATACCGAAGCTCGGGATAAAAAACTCCGAGAGCAGCAGCAGCAGCCCGATGATGAACAGCGCGACGTCTTCGAATCCGGCGAACCCCGATACGTAATGGCCGAAGAAATAGACAACGAAGGCCAGCATGCCGATAATGCCAGGTGCTCCAAAGCCGGGAACCATGAACTCGATGGCAATGCCGGCAATGCCGATGATCATCAGGATCGTCATCACCGCGGGATGCGTCAGAAATTCGCCGATCTTCTCCATAACGCTAGGCTCGTACGTGACGACGTTCGGCTGATCGAGGTGCAGGCCATTCAGCGCCTCTTCCACCGTTGCAGCCGTATATTCCGCATACCCTACCTTGACCGCGTCCTGCGCGGACAGCGACAGAATATCGCCCTTCTCCTTCGTCCGCCCGAGTTCTTTGAGCTCGACGACGAGCGACGTGTTAACCATGGCCGCTGCGATATTAGGATCGCGCTCGTTGAGCAGCGCGGCCGCCTTCATCTCCTCCGTCCAGACGGAAATCGTCTTGGGATTATCAATGAGCGTGCCGCTCCCGTCCACGACAGCGGCCGCGCCGATCGTGCTGCCCGGCTGCATGACAATTTGCTGCGCGTTCAACGAAATGTACGTTCCCGCGGACACTGCTTTCCCTTGCACGTACACCGTGGTCGGAACCTTGCTTTCGCGGATGAGCTCGCCGATATCGAGCGCGCTGCTGACCGTTCCGCCGAGCGTGTTCAAGACCAGCAGCACCCGGCTTGCTTTGGCTTCCTCCGCTTCTTCATAAGCCCGTTCCAAGTAGTGATACAGCCCCGAATCTACCGATCTGTCCGCCTCGACGACATATACGGTTGCACCCGCGGACGACGATGTCCCTCCGTCCGCCGCCGATGCGGATATGCCCGATAGAACGAGACCGAGCAGAACCATGACGGGCAGCAGCCAATTGATTTTGCGCCGAACGAATTGCCGCACAGATGTCCCTCCTTCGCGATTGAACGTACGACGTTACTCGATCCTCTATTACGGCTGATGCGTGAAAACGTTCCAATTAGCTGTGCGACGCCTCTTTCAGCCGCACCGCCGTCCAATCCGTCCGGTAAAACCGGATCATGATGGCGAGACCGAAGACCATCAAGAACGAATAGAGCGCCAGCCAAGCTCCCATGCTGCCCCAATGGAAGACGAAAATGAACAAATACGCGAGCGGGACGAAGAGAAGCCAGCTGACGACAAACGATATGCGAAGAAGGAACGTCGTATCCCCGATTCCGCGCAATCCGCCGGCATAGAAATTAAGCAGCCCGTCAAAAATTTGCAAATAGGCGGACACCTTAATGAGGTAGGCGGCCAGCACATACACCTCTGAATCATCGGTATACATATGCGTAATTTGATCCGCGAAAATAAATTCAACGGTTCCGAGCACAATGAGAAAGATCGATCCGAGGATAGCCGTATCGGTGCCGACTCTTCTTCCGAGCAACGGCGTACCCTTGCCCACGAACTGGCCGACCAGAATGGTCGCCGTGGAGCCGAAGGCGAAGGCCGGCATAAATCCGAAGGACATAATGCTCAGAGCCACCTCGTTGGCTGCCAGCGCCTGGTCGCCGAGCCGCGCTACGAACGCGGTAAAGATATACATGGATAAGCTGAGGGAGAATTCCTGCATGCCCAGCTTGCCGCTCTCCAGCATGATCAGCTTCATTTCCACCCATTTGAAGGTTAGCGTCAAATATTTGCGCGTCTGGAACTTCTTGTTCAAAATGACGAAGAAGATAAATGCGCAAATGAGCGTCTGGGCGCTTTCTCCGATTAGTATGGCGATCCCGGCACCCTTTAACCCAAGTTCAGGCAGTCCGAACTTGCCATAGGTCATGGCATACGTGAGGAGCAGAATCGGTACGTTCGCCATCAAGGACACGACCATGGACATCTTCGTTGCCCCAATGCCGCGAAGGAAACCATGAAAAGCAAAATTAATGATTCCGAAGGACATGGCATAGAATCGCAGCTCCAAATAAAAGCTGCCTGTTCGCACGAGGTCCGCCGAGCCGCCGGTCCATCGCAGCACGTCATCCGCGCCGACGAATCCGACGAAAGCGATTAACAGCGCGAAGGCCAGACACATATACATGGCAATATAGGTCCGCTGAATCCCCCGCTTCATATCGCCCGCGCCGTGATTTTGCGCAACGAGATAATTAACCGTATGACCGATACCGGAAAACAGCGCGAACGCATTATACATGATGATGTTGGAGACGCCGACGATCGCGATGATGAGCGAACCGAGCTGACCGACGATAATCAGATTAATCGTCCCGACCACGGTAGCGCTTGCAAAGGAAACCAAGGAAGGGATGGCCAGCAGCAGGATCTCTTTCCAATTACGTAACATGTGCTTGGATGCCTCGTTTCTGTAGGTTAGCCCTAATTGTCCCCCAGCCGGAGACGATATGTCAATAGCCTCCAATTGCAGGAAAAACGAAAAAACACTCCCCACGTAGAGGAGTGTTTGGCTGTAGCCTATGTTATTGCAGAAATTGCTGCACAAATGTGTTTACTAGTTTACCATCAGCACGCCCTTTTGTTTTAGGCAAAAGTGCGCTCATGACTTTCCCCATCTCGGCTTTCGAAGAAGCACCGGTCTCCTGGATGGTCTGCTGAACAATCAACTTGATCTCTTCTTCGGTCAGCTGCTGAGGCAGGTATACACTAATAATTTCAATTTCTGCTGCGACATCTTTCGCAAGATCATCGCGGCCGGCTTTGTCAAATTCTTGGAGGGAATCTTTACGTTGTTTGATCTCACGACTTAAAATATCAAGCACTTCAGCGTCTTCGAGCGGCCGCTTCAGATCAATCTCCTGATTCTTGATGGATGAACGAATCATCCGAATCGTAGTGAGCTTGAACTTCTCTTGGCTCTTCATCGCCTGCTTCATATCGTCGTTCAATCGTTCGCTAAGGTTCATTGTGGAAGGATCCTCCTAAAACTTTCTCTTGCGCGCAGCCTCGGACTTCAACTTACGCTTCACGCTAGGCTTCTCATAATGCTTGCGTTTCTTCACCTCGGCCAATACGCCATCCTTTGCGATGGTACGTTTGAAGCGGCGGAGTGCAGCATCGATCGTCTCGTTTTTGCGAACTTTTGTTTCAGACACCAGTTTTCCCTCCCTCCGAATCAGACCGTCCAAGAAAGTTAACACGGTTCATCAAATTTAATTATAGTGGATAAAGAAAGGCAGTGTCAACTTGATTGGACATGCTATTTTTTGCACGTTAGTTTAAGCCCTTTAATTTGGCCCCGCCAAGCACGTGAATATGCAAGTGATAGACGACTTGTCCACCTTCGTTGCCGACGTTATTGACAAGCCGATAACCGGATTCCGCAATGCCCTGCTCTTGCGCGATCTGGCGGGCGACGGTGAACAATTCCGCGATCAGAGCGTCGTCTTCGGCCGTCACGTCGTTCATGGTCGGGATATGTTTCTTCGGAATAACAAGAATATGTATGGGTGCCGCAGGCTGAATGTCGTGAAACGCAACGATGCGCTCGTTCTCGAACACTTTCTTCGACGGGATGCTGCCTTCGATGATTTTACAAAAAATACAATCCATGCATGACTGCTCCTTTCCATCGAAATGTTGCCTTCTATTTTCCATCATAACGAAAAAAAGGCAGCAAGTCCAATGCCGCGAACCAGCGTCCGCCGGGGCACGCTGGTTCTATTCGCGCAGCGCGAAGTTTACTGCGGGCGGTTCAATAGAATGGCAGAAGCGATAAGCCCAGCAAGGCGCCAAGCGGAAACACCTGCCGGTAGAAACGGCGGCGCGGAAAGTAGGGATAAGGATAGATCGGCGGGTAGAACGGGCCAGGGAAAAACGCGCGGTCCATCCCTCCGCAATGCGGTACCGCGATGCAGACGACCTCCTCGTCGATATGCTCGACGAATCCGTCGCAGCACCAGCCGTCGTGCGTTTGAACGAGCACGTAACGATGCATATGGTCGTGACACCATTTTTTCATATCATGCTTATCGTTCGTTGCCGGTTTGCCCGGGACTGGTCCTGTAGGCGTTTTGGACGCCGGGGAGACGACTGTTCCCGTGGACTTTTTACCCGATGGGGAGACAACCGTTCCCGTGGACTTTTTGCCCGCTGGGGAGACGACCGTTCCTGTGGACGCTTTGGCGCCGACAGGGGAAGTGGACACCTTCTTCTCCATGCTCAACATGACCTCCTTTATTCTCCTACCATGATATTCGCCCGTGGGCAAATGGCGCCTGGGAACGCGTAAAATGGGCGTTTGACGGGTGAGAATCGATGCCGATTTGATAGGACGAACCGTCCAAAATGAGATGGATTGGCCAAAACGCCGGACGTATAATGGGTTACAGATCCAAGCGCGGCGCGGCGCTTGGGAGGTAAGGACGAGCTGCTCGTCAAGCCTTGCGCGCGGTCAGGCCCAAGAGGCCGTCAAAATCAGGGGGAGAAGATTCACGATGAAAATAGCGATTATCGGAGGCGGACTTGCCGGGCTCACTGCAGCCGCTTATTTATCGGAACAGCCGGATACCGAAGGCGTATTGTTCGAGAGGAGCCCTCAGCTCGGCGGACGGGCATTCACGTATGAGAAGGCAGGCTTCACGTTAAACTACGGGGCTCATGCCATCTATGGTCTTGACCGCCATACGCTGTCCGTCATGGAGCGCGAGCTGCATCTGCGCTTCGGCAGCAAGCAGGTCGACAAGCGCAAGGTGATGTACGAGAAAGGCGAGCATCTAACGCCGGCCCCGCTCGATTTCAGAAATTTGGTCAAGACGGATATTTTGTCGGGCATGCAGAAGGTGCGGTTCGTCGGGGAAATCACGGCCATCATCGCGAATATTCATCAAATCAAGCATTATGCGACGCTTGGCGACTATTTGGCGGAATCCGGCGCAGCCGAGGACGTCAAAGAGCTGTGGGAGCATCTGGTATGCAGCAATTTCTTCATCGCGCCCGAAGACGCACGCCGCGTTCCGGGCGCCGTCATCAGCGAATACTATCATAACCTGTTTCTCTCCAACCGGCCCGTCAATTACGTGCTGGGCAGCTGGGCAGTCATTACCGACCAGCTCCGCGACAAAATCGAGTTGGCGGGACGCTGGTCGATCGCCATGCAGGAAGGCGTCGACGGCATTCAGTACGATCGCGGCAAATACGTGCTGAAGACGAAAGCACGCGAAGAAGCGTTCGACCGCGTCGTGTTCGCCATGCCCGTTCAACAGGTCGTCAAGCTGCTGCGAGGCACGCCATGGGAGCCTTTCCTCGAGCCGTACGAGCATAACTCCGCGACGGAGGTCATGGTCTATGACGTCGGACTCAGCCGCGTCGTCGCCCGGCCGTTCAGCTACATCAGCGACATGAACCATAAAATGTTCATTTCCGACGTATCCGCGACGGATCATACGCTCGTTCCGGAGGGCGGACAGCTGCTGCAAGGAATCGCGTATCTAAGCGACGAGAACGCCGGAGGCGAAGGCGACCGCAAAACGTATTTGGAGGAGCGGACGCAGCAAATGGAGGCCCTATTCGACCGGCATTATCCCGGCTGGCGAGATGCCGTTGCCGTCAAGCGCGTATCCAAGAAGGCCATGGTGCAGAGCGTCAAGAACGTTGCCGGCAACAAGCTTCTGCCGATCCGGATCGAGAACATGCCCTTCTACTTCTGCGGCGACGGCTGCGAAGGCAAAGGCGAGCTGGCAGAGCGCGCTTTCTCCAGCGGGCGACTAGCTGCGGAGCTGCTGGCGAAGGAATTGGCCCGGGTGTGAGGAATGTGGAAGTGAAATGGGAATTAACAAAAGAACGGCCGCGTATCCTGCGAGGGATACCGCGGCCGTTCTTTGTTGTACTTACGTGTTTACTGCTACGTGTTTACGTGCTTAAAGATAATGGCGATATTGACGGTCGTTTGAATCAGCCTTTGAAGCTCAAATCGGCTGGCGCGTTCATCTGCTCCAGGAGCTTGCCGGCGATCGGCGGCCATTCCTTGTTGACCAGAATGATGAGCGCCTGCTCCTGATTGATCGTGTCCTGCTGGAAAGCCGACAGCTCTTTCTCGCAAGCTTGATAGATTTGAACCAAGCTCTGCAGATAAGCCTTTTCTCCATCGTTCAGTGGCCCATCATGATTGCCGATCGCTTGCAGCGACGCCAGCGTCTGATCCATGAAATCGGCTGCGCTGCGTTTGGCTGCCGGAAACGGCTTGCCGTTCACGTCCTCCGCCTCCCGGATGAAATCCGTCACGGCCGATGCATTCACGTAAGACGCGAGCAACTTGCTCTTGGCTGTCATGCGGCCGGCAGCATCCGTCGCGCCTGCCATTGCCGCCGACTGCTTCTCCGCCTCGCTCAGGAAGACTTTCGCGGTTTGAGCGGACTGCAGAATCCCGGTTCCTTGATCGACGCGGTCCGTTTGCGCGTTCTGAAGGTTTCTGGTGTATAAAAACACGTTGCCGATTAAACTGAATGTCAGCAACAGAAGTACGACCGGCGTGAATATCGGCCGTTTCGTGCGCGGCTCTTCCACAAAGCTGCCCCCTACATCGATTGTTCCGCCATCGGCGGGCTTAATGCCCGTCCCATCGGCATTCTCTTCCCTACGTTAGCGGTTTCCCGCCCAGAAAGCAACCGGGGGCAAGCAACGTTAACAGATCCGTCACATCGTTTCGAGTTCGACGGAGCTTCCTCTGCCGAACGGTTCCGACGGCGTGACGATCAGCCTGCGCGGCAGTCTCGCCCGGAGCTCCGGCACGTGGCTGATGACGCCGACCGCGAGCGTCTCGTGATGCAGCTTCTCGAGCGCGGTGATCACCGTATCAAGCAGCTCGGGGTCGAGCGTGCCGAAGCCTTCGTCCAAGAAGAAGAACTGCAGCGGATACTTGCCGCGAAGCTGAATCTGACTAGAGAGCGCAAGCGCAAGCGCGAGCGAGGCCAGGAAGGTCTCCCCGCCGGAGAGCGTCGAGACCGGCCGGCGGATGCCGCCTCCGGCGTCGTCGCGGATCACGAAGCCGCCCGCCGAGTCGACCTCGAGCGCATACCGCCGCTTGGTCAGGAAGCCGAGCCGCTCCGATGCGGCTCTGCATACCTGAACGAGCTGCTCCTCCGCGACGTACTCCACGAACGCATTGCCGCGGAATACCGTCTGCAGCGATTTGAGACGGCCTGTCAGCCTTTCCATGCCCAGGCGCTTGGCTTCCAACGCGTTCCACCGCTCCTGCTTGCCTCGGAGCGATTCCAAGTCCCGATCGGCCTTGGCCGCGAGCTGAAGAAGCTGCTCGTTCTCGGCTTTCAACCGCTCCACGTCCGCGGTCGATTGCTCCCACTCCTCCTCGGTCAGCGTACGCCCGCCGAGCTGGTCGCGGAGCAGCCGGATCTGCGCGGCGTATTGCTGCTCCTGCTCGCGATGCCGGGCGATAATGTCCGCCATCGCAGCTTGCTGCTGCAACAGCGGCTCCAGAGCGGCAATCTCTTCCGCGCCGTCGAACGGCGAGCGTGCCAACGCGGCTTCCCATTCGCCGGCTGCTTCCCGGTTCCGTTCCAGCGCAGCGCGCTCCGCTTCCGCGGCGCCCGTACGCTGCTCGGCCGCCTGCTGCAGCGCTTGCTGGGCCGCTTCATGGCTTTGCGTCAGCTGCATGTTCCGATCGCGGAGAGCAGCGAGCTCCCGCTCGGCGTCCTGAATGAGCTTGACCGCGGCTTGACCATCCGTGACGGCGTTGACCTGCTGTTCTTTCTCGGCCAGTTGCTGCCGTTGGGCGGTCAGCGTCGCTGTCAGTTGAACGGCTTCCAGCTGTGCTTCTTGAGCCAGCCTGCCGCTCTCTTGCAGTGCTTGCGCCGTCTCCTCGATGTACGTGACGCTCTTATCCAACCGAACGCGCAGCTCGTCAGCAGCTGCCTCCCTCCGGTCGAGCTCCTGCAGCGTCTCTTCCGCCGCAGTCGGCTGAAGCTCTGGGCCGAACAGCGTCAGCCATGCGGAGCGTTCGCGATCCAAATCTGCCTCGCATTGGTCGAGCTGAGCCAACGCGCGGCCTGCAAGCGCCTGCTGCGTCGATAATGCCGCCGTGCTTTGCTCCAGTCGGCGAGCCGTTTCTGAGCAGCGCATTCGCGCATTCGCAGCCGATTTATCCGCCGCGGCGAGTTGTTGCCCATTCTGGTCGATCAGCTCCCGCAGCGAGGCGAGCACCTGCTCGCCATGCTCAAGCGCCTCCGAGGGTTGCGCAGCCCCGGCCGGATCCAGCGCTTCGAGGCTGACGATGCCAGCCGGAATCGCGGCTTCTGCAGCCGCTGCCGCTTCTGCCAGCCGGAACGACTGACTGTCCATAGAGCTGGCGGTTTCTTCGCCGCGTCCAGCTTCTTGGAGCGATTCCAGCACGCGTTCCACAGCCGATTCCGCTTTGGCCTGCAGCGGAGAGAGCTCCAGCTGCAGCTGCTGATAACGGCCGCCCAGTGCTTCCCATGCCTGAAGCAGCGCGTCGTCTGACTCGTTCGCCGCCGATGGCGCGGCGTGGCGAACGTGGCGTTCACTGGAGCCGCAGACTGGACAAGGCTCCCCGTCCTTCAGATCTGCGGCTAACTGAGCAGCCAACTGCAAGCGCTGCTGCTCGCGCAGTCCTTGACGGACGCGCTCCATCCATCCGGGAAGCGCTGCTTGCATCGTGCGAAGCTTGCCGCCGATATCGGCAAGCATGCTTCGTACCGGCAGCAGGCGTTCGGCTTGCGCGGTTAGGGCTGCGACAGCCTGTTCATGCTCGGCCTTGGCGGCATCCTTAGCCCGCCCTACCTGATCGCGCAGTGCTTCAGCCGCGCCCTGTTCCTTCCGCGCCGCTTCAGTCTGCGCTGCGAGCCCGTTATATTGCTGCAGCCGCTTCGTCAAGCTGCTGCGCTTCTCCCGGTCCGCGGTTGTCAGCTCCACGTCCTTCAGCTCCGCGCGCAGCGCCGTTTGTTTGGCCGTTGCGCGGCCCAGCATCTCCTGCGCCTTCGCGGCTTGCTCGCCGAAGCTGCGCTGGCGTTCCGTTGCGCTGTCCGCTCGCTGCGCGACGTCCGCGATGCCTTCCGCGAGCGCGGCGGCTTCGCCCTCGAGGCGCTGCGCGCCCGAGAGCTGGTCGAGCCGCCGCGCCAGACGCGGCTCGCCTTCAGCGGCCTCGGCGGCGGCGGCCGACCAGGCTGCGGCCGCGGCCGTGGCCGCCTCCTGCCGCGCGGCATGCGCCAGCGCGGCGTTCTCGCGGCGCGAAGCGGCTGCGCGCAGCGCCGCTTCGGCCGTGCCCGCGGCGGCGAGCGCCGGCAGCAGCCGCTCCGCCGCCGCCAGGCGCTGCAGCTCGCGCTCCAGCTCCGCTACGCGCGGAGCTTCCGCCTGCAGCTTCGCGTGCAGCGCTTCCTTCTCGCGCAGCGCCGCCAGCCGCTCGCGCACCTGCGCACGCTCCGCGTGCTGCCGATCCGCTTCCGCGAACAGTGCCCGCGCCTCGGCGGCTGCGGCTGCCGCTTCGCGGTACCGGTCCGCAGCCGCGGAGACGGCCGCGTCGGAGGCGTCGCCGAGGCCCAGCTGCTCGGCCGCTGCCTCCTGGAGCGCGGCATCCGCCGCTTTCATGCGCTGGCTGAGCTTCAGCGCCAACCCGTCGCCGTACCGTTCCATATGGAACAGGCGCTGCAGCATGGAGCGCCTGTCCTTGCCGGTCAGCGACAGGAACTCCGCGAATTTCCCTTGCGGAAGAACGACCGCCCGCGTGAAATCCTGCATGTTAAGCCCGATCTGCGCTTCCACGCAGCGCGTGACGTCAGCCAGCTTGTCCGCGATGACGACATCCCCGGCATCCGTCACTTCCACGAAGCGGCTCAGCGTATTGCTGACGGACACGTCGCTGCCGCGCTTGAACTGCCGTTCGACGCGGAACCGCTTCTGCTCTCCGCCGCCGGACAGATCAAACGTGAACGCCACGGCCAGCGTCTTCTCGGCTTGGTTCATAATGCCCTGCGTCCCGTTAGCCGCACGCTCCACTTTGCCGTAGAGCGCAAGCGTCACGGCGTCCAATATGCTGGACTTGCCGCTTCCCGTAGGACCGAAAATACCGAATACGCCGGCTTCGCACAGGCGCTCGAAATCAACTTCCTGCACCTCGCGATAACTCTGCAGTCCGCTCAATCGCAGTTTAATCGGCTTCATGCGCCTTCACCTCCTGCCTGAAGTTCGCGGCCATCCTCGTCCGAGGCGGCTGTCGGCGCTTCATTCTCTACATCTTCCGCGATCAGCTCCAGAAACAATTGAACCGTCTCCGCATCGGGCTCTCCGCCCCCAGTCTGCCTGGAGAAGAACCGGCGGAACAGCTCCTCGGCGGGCAGCTGCTCGCGAGCTCTCGCATCCAACTCGACCATCGCCTCCATCTCAGGATAAACCGGTCGGATGTGGACGAGACCTTCGTGCTGGCGCCTAAGCTGCTGAATATGCTGCAGCGTCATCGCCTCAGACATATGTATGCTGAGATCAATCCATGATCTTGCATCCCGCCCCTCCTCGAGCCAGCCGTACACTTCGGCGAGGCCGCCCTTGGCATTCCAGCTGACCAATGGCCTGCCTGCGCTGAGCGGAATTTCGCGCGGCACGACGAGCTTGCCCGGCTCCGCTTCAAAAACGGTCACGGCTTTGGCCTGCCCGGCTTCCGAGAAGCTGTAGGCGAGCGGCGAACCGCTGTAACGCATCGTTTCATCGCCGGCTACCCGCTGCGGTCGGTGCAAATGGCCCAGTGCCACGTATTGCGCGCCGATTTGGAGTGCCGACGGATCGACCGTATAAGCGCCGCCGATCTGGATCGGCCGCTCGGAGTCCGTCTCCAACCCTCCCAGCACGTAAATATGACTCATGGCCAAATTGACCGTGTCGCTGCGGAAAGCCGATCCCAGCTGCTTCATCAGCCGGCCGACCCGCTCCGAATAGGCGCTCCGAAGCTGACCTTCATCGGTCGCTTCGCTCAGCAGCTCGCGCAAGCGGGATTCCGACGGATACGGAAGCGCCGCGATGACCGCCTGCTCGCCGGTTCGAGGTACGTCGATAATGAGCGGTATATCCGTTGGCATGCCGACAAGCCGGATCCCGCTGCGCGCGGCTAGCGGCGCGGAAGCAGCTACGCGGTCCGGATGATCGTGGTTGCCCGCGATAACGGCAATCGTCCGTTGTCCGCCGTCCGCGAGCCGCGAAACGGCTTCATAGAAGAGCCCCTCCGCCGCGGCGGGCGGATTGACGGAGTCGTAGACGTCGCCGGCGAGCAGGACGAGGTCGATGCCCTCGTCCTTCACCAGCGCGGCAAGCTCGTCTACGAAGGCCGCTTGCTCCTCGATCCGGCTGCGGCCTTCCAGCGAACGGCCGAAATGCCAGTCCGCCGTATGCAATATGCGCATGTGTATTCGTTCCCCCATCCCATGATCCAAGATGACGCGGCTGACGTCGTCCCAAAGCGGCGCAGCGTCGTTCAATCCTTGGACATACAAAGCCAATTTATATTCGTCATACTCGGCATGCTTGTAAGTTAAAACAATTTGACCGCTTTCCCGCCGTCCAGGAAAAAGACATAACATTCATCCACCTTGCGGCCAAGAATGCCTGCAATCGCATCTGCGTAAAGCGTTAACTGGAAGCGATGGCGCTCCGCCGCTTCCGTCCAGCGTCCCATGCGCACGCGATCCGTTTTGTAATCGAGCAGCACGAGTCCGCGGTCGTCCTCGAAGAGACAGTCGATGACCCCTTGAATCAGGATCGGTTCATCGCTTACGCCTTCCGACAGTCCCGGATAGACGCGGGAAGCCGGCAGCGTGCAGCTGAACGGCGTCTCTCGTCTCACCCATGGCGCCGCGAGCAACCGTCGCCCGACCTCTTCGCGGAAGAAGGCTGCGGTTCCCGCAACGTTCACCGCGTCCGCTTGCTGCTTCGTAAGCATGCGGCGCTCCACAAGACCAGCGACCGAAGCGGCTATCGTATCATCCGATACGCCTTCATGTGCGCCGAGCGGTATATGCTGCATGACCAGATGGCTGACCGTGCCTCGTTCCGCCGGCGTAAGCGATACCTCCTCCATGAACCGCGGACGCCGCAGCCGGAACGTATACTCTCCGCCTCGGTTAGCGTTTCGAGCGGAAAATCCGCCGCTCGACTGGCCCGGCTCCGCATCGATACTCGCTTCATGCTGCACGCCTTCCGCTAGCCCATCCCCAGATTCAACCGATAGCGGCTCTGACAACGAAAAGTCGCTGCTGAATAAGTCCAGCTGCTCCAGCACCAGCTCAGAGTCAGTAAGCTTCGTCAGCAATGCCTCTGCATTTGGCATTGCCTCTCCGCTTCCTGCTTCTTTAGCCGCTGCATCCTCAACCAGCGAATGGCTTTCGACTTCTTCCAAGACCGCATCGTCATCTGCGCTTGCAACCTCGGGAAGGAGCAGCGCATCTTCATCCATGCCCATTTCCGCATGGAGCCGCTTCATCTCCGTGACCGATGTTTTCGCGGCGGTCATTGCCGCCTGCAAGAACGGATACTGCCAGCTGAGCCGCCGGTCGATTTCGGCCGCGGTACCCGAATCAGCCGCTTCGTCAACGAGAGCAAGATGCTGAACGGCAGTCATCCGGCTTTCGAACTCGGCTCTGGCCGCCTCGTCTGCCTCCAAAGCTGCGGCTGCCTCTAAGCCGAGCAATGCCGCGGGGACAACCGACGTACGCCAATCGCGGAACGCAATAACCGTCCCTTCTGCGGCTGCCGAAGGCGAAGTCCCGCTTGCTGCTTCATTCTCTGACAACATACCTTCCGTGCCCGCCAGGATGCCGTCCTCCATAGGCTGGACGATCGCCCCTGCCGTTTCAATAACGGCATCGCCAGCCACAATGGATCCGGCAGCTCCATCGTCGGTCTCGCCTGCCTTGAGCGCTCCGTCTGCGTCATCCCCGATCTCCAGCGCATCCACGCGCTCGACCGAGAGCGGAATTCCCGCTCCCATCGCAAGCGGACCGAGCCAATCCAGAAACCGCGCAGCGCCCGCGATGCGGAAATCCGGCAGCTGGCCCTCCGCGTCAAGCGCAGACTGCCATCGCTGCAATTGCTTCTCGGCATCGCCGACGGTGCCGACGAGGAACATTTTCTCCTTGGGCCGCGTCAGGGCGACGTACAGAATTCGCATTTCTTCCGCCAGCGATTCCATTGCAAGCCGCTGCTTGATGGCCAGATACGGCAAGGTCGGATAAGCGACTCGAAGATCCGTATCGACGTAACGAGGGCCGAAGCCCAGCTGCTTATGCATCAAGAACGGACTATGCAAATCCCGGCGGTTGAACGACTTGCCAAGACCGGCCGCGAAGACGACAGGGAACTCCAACCCTTTGCTCTTATGAATGGACATGATGCGCACGACATCTTCCTGTTCCCCGAGCGCCCGTGCCGTACCAAGGTCACCGCCGCTGTCCCGCATCCGGTCGATAAACCGGAGAAAACGGAACAAGCCGCGCAGCGTCGTCGCCTCGTACTGGCGCGTGCGGTCGTGCAGCGCGCGAAGATTGGCCTGACGCTGCAGGCCTCCGGTCATGCCCCCTACCAAATCGTAATAACCTGTTTCCCGATAGATCCGCCATAAAAGATCGGCCAGCGACCCTTGGCGTGCCTCATTCCTCCATGCTTCGAGCGCTTCCAGGAAACGGTTCAGCCTGGTCCGTGTCTCGTCACGCACCGATAGATCATCCGCAGCTGTCCGTACGGCCTCGAAATAAGACACGCGTCCGCCTGCGATACGAATGCGAGCCAGCTCCTCGCCGGATAAACCGACGATCGGCGAACGCAGCGTCCCGGCGAGCGGAATGTCCTGGTACGGATTATCGATAACGCGCAGCAGAGAGAGCATCGTTTCGACCTCCGTCGCTTCGAAGTATCCGCTGCTCAGCTCGGCGTAAGCAGGAATGCCTTGCTGCTGCAGCTCTTCGATAATGACGGGCGCCCACTGCTTATCGGCCCGAAGCAATATGACGATATCCCGCCATGCCAGCGGACGCTTGCGCCCTTTCTTGCCGTCATAGACGAGAAAAGGTTCTTCGGCTTCCGCTCCGGCCATCCCCTTCAGCCGCAAAATCTGACTGGCAATCCAGCGAGCTTCCAGCTGCACGACCTGCAGATCCTCTGCGTTTTCGGTCGGCGACTCGCCGTCTTCGGCTTCCGAAATCGCGTCAACGTCGGCAGCTTCGGTCCGTTCCTCTCCGTCCTCGCCGTTTCCGCGGTCGAGCACCGCAAATTCTACCGCATACCGCTCGGGCGGCCCGCCGTCACTCGCAGACGGATACGAGGCGCCGCATACGAGCTCGGCCCGCTCGTCATAGTCCATCTCGGCCGCCTTCTCCCGCATGATCGCGCGGAACACTTCATTGACGCCGTCCACGACCTCTTGGCGGCTGCGGAAATTGCGGGCGAGATCGATACGCACGCCATATTCCGCATCTGGATTTTCGCTAGCCGCAGCTGCTTTTCCGACAGGAAAATTCCCAGCATCCCTAATCTCCTTAACCCCTTTAATCTCCGAGGCCGCCGCGTAAGACTTGTATTTGCGCAGGAACAAACCCGGCTCCGCCAGACGGAACCGGTAAATGCTCTGTTTCACGTCGCCGACCATAAAACGGTTGCCTCGGCCCGGCCGGCTGATCAGCGTCACGATCGCTTCCTGCACCATGTTCGTATCCTGATATTCGTCCAGCAAAATCTCATCGAACTGCTGTTGGTACTCCAATGCCGCCGGAGACGGCGTCATGCTGTCCGGCGTCGAGGAGGCGTCCCGCAAAATCCGCAGGCAATAGTGCTCCATATCGCCGAAATCGATCAGACCTTTCTCCAGCTTCGCCGCCTCAAACCGGGTACCGAACTCATCCACGAGCCCAGCCAGCGTCTCCATAAGCGGCGCGGATTCCCGAAGCTCCGCGGCAAACTGTTCCGGAGTCCTCATGAACAGCTCGTCGTTCAAGCCGCCGATCATCTTCTTGGCCTGCTCGCGCAGATCCTTAGCCTGCTGCTGCAGCGCTTTGTCGAACGTATCGCCGCGTTGGCTCTTCAGCTTGCCGAAGCTCGCCGACGCAAACGCCTCATGCCAGCTATCCCATGAGCCGTTCCCGACTTTGCCGATCAGCGCGCGCACAACTCCGAGGTCATCTTGAAACGTCTCGCCGTACGCATCGGGACCTGCCGGCAGTTGCGTCAGGACCAGCGCCTGTTCCAGCAGACTCTCAGCACCCTGCAGCGTCAGCGCGACGGCGCTGCCCAGGCTCGACACCCATTCCGAGCGTCCAAGCTCCGCAGCATCCTGCACGCGGAACGAGGCGGCAGCGTCTTGCAGCCACGCCTTCGGCCAGGGATGGCTCTGCGCGAAATTGTACAGCTTCAACACGAGCGCATAGAGCGGCTCATCCCCGCGCTCGCCGCCGAACCGGTCTACAAGCGATAGGAACGCCCCGCCTTCCGGTCCGTCCAGTTCGGCATAGCGTTCTTCGAACAGCTCGTCCAGCACGTCCATGCGCAGCAGCTCCGCTTCCGTCTCGTTCGCGATCCGAAACCCCGGATCAAGTCCGATGAGCGAATAGTATCGTCGGATAACGTCCAGACAGAAGGAATGCAGCGTCGTTATCGATGCGCGGCCCATGAGCGCGAGCTGTCTTCGCAGATGGTCGGAGTCCGGTTTCTTATCGAGCTCCTTCTCGAGCGCGATCCGGATTCGCTCTTTCATCTCGGCGGCTGCCGCTTTCGTGAAGGTCGCGACGAGCAGCCGGTCCACGTCGGTATCGGCGGCGATCTTGCGTATGATCCGCTCGACAAGCACGGCCGTCTTGCCCGACCCGGCCGCCGCCGCGACGAGAATATTGCTGCCTCCCGTCACGATGGCGCGCCATTGATCGTCCGTCCAGGTGCTGCCCGGCGGCTTGGCCGGCACCGGCATCGTTTGCTCACTCATCGTCATCGTTCTCCTTCCTCATTATCTGTTCGTCCCTGCTGCTGCGGATCGGCCAGATCCGTCTCATTCGCTTCATCCGAGTCTTGGCCCGCGGCGAGCAGCGTCCACACCTCGTCCTTGCCCGTCTTCTGCAGCTTGTTGTACTCGTTGCCTTCGATCAACGGATCGAATTGGCAAACCGGCTTGTAGTCGCAGAATTGGCACGGCGTCTTACCGCCTAGGCGATAAGGCGAGATGGACACGTCGCCTCCCGCGATCCGGTCGCCGATTTTGCGCAGCGTGCCGCGCACGGATTTGCGCAGCGTGCCCCACTGCTCGTCCGATACGACGGAAGAGCTGCCGTAGAAGCCGCCGTCCTTCTTCAGCGCCAGCGGAAGCAGGTCGGAATAGCCGGTGGAGAGCGCATTGTCCATCAGCTTGACCGTCTCCTCGTCCGCGAGGACAAGGCCCTTCAGCTTGAAACGTTTCAGCATCTCCGATCTCGCCTTCGCCGGCGGCATGCCGTTCGAAGACGAGAGCAGCGGATTGTGCACGTGAAAATAAAGCGCGCCTGCCGCTTTGGCCGGCTGCCCCAGCCATTCCGGCGCGTGCGTCAGCAGCACGTCCAGGTACGTCAGCATTTGCAGCGCCATGCCGTAGGCGACTTCCTCCAGCCGCAGCTGCTTCGCGCTGGATTTGTAATCGATGACGCGCAGCAGCAGTCCGTCCGCGGTCTGCGCGGCATCGACGCGGTCGATTCGGCCGACCATCTCAAGCGTCCGTCCTTCCGAAAGCGGAATGGTTACCGCCGGCAGCGGACCTTCGGGCCCGAAGCCGATCTCCAGCCCCACCGGGCGAAACTCCGCCCGACGCGCATGCTCGCCGAGGATTACCGCGGCTTGGCTGACAATATCGCTAAGCTTGCGCGCCACGTATTGATGGCGGCTGCTGCTGAACAGAATCTGAGACTGCAGCCGCAAAGCCAGCTCGTTTACGATTCCCGTGCAGTGCACGCGCAGTTCCTCTGCCGTCAGCGAACCCCACCGGTCGCCGAGCGTCTCCGTCAGCCGGGTAAGCGCGGCGTGGAACAGCTGCCCGATATCCGGCGCGGCCAGCTTGTACTGATCCCGCTCGCGCAGGCGAAGCCCGTGAATGGCAAAATGCTGGAACGGACATGACACGAAACGTTCCATTCGGGATACGCTCCCCCGCAGCAGCTTGCCGTACAGCATATCCGCCGTCTCGCGGGACAATGCCGGCTCCTCGTTCGTATAACGCAGCGAGCCGACCAGCCGCTGCAGCTTGTGCTGCCACTCCGGTCTGACCGCATACCAGTTGTACGACTCCCACCAGAGGGGAGCCATGACGGTACCATGCCGCCAAGCCCGCAGCTGCGTAATCAGATACGACAGCGTCCGATCAGGGTGAGCGATAAACGACTGCTGCTCTTCTTCCGGCATGCCTGGCACCGGCTCTACGGCCGTGCCGTGCTCTTCCAGTCCGGGCAGCAGCCCCTTCACATGCCGAATAACCTCCGACGGGAGCAGGCTCTTGCCTTCCTCGTCCGCGAGCGGCCAGCTGATCCACAGATGCCGGCTCGGCGTCGTCAGCGCGTTATAGATCATGAACCGCTCGTCCAGCAGCTTTCTGCGGACGCCGGGCGCCATGACGATCCCGCCGCTCTCGAGCTTCTCCCGTTCCTGCTCCGTCAGCACGCCGTCCTCTTTCATCCGCTGCGGCATAACGCCGTCGTTCGCTCCCAGCAGGTAACAGACGAGCACGTCGCCGGAGCGCGTGCGGTCCATGCTGCCGATCAGCACCTGATCCAGCGAAGGCGGCACCGAAGCGAGCTTCAGGCTTTCGAGTCCCGTTTCCGCCATGCCGGCGAACAGCTCGATGCCCAGATCCTCCGATCCGGTCATTTCGGTCAGCTGGTCCAGCAACTCCATGACGCCATCCCAGATTTGCCGATGCTCTCTCGCGCGCAGCGTGTTGCCTGCGGCAATTTCCTTGCGGCTCCAGCGTTCCAGACGGTCTGCCGCCTCTACGTTCATCAGCAGGCGGTACAACGCCTCGCACATGCCGCGGACATCCGCCGCTTTCTTCAGCTCCTTGATAAACTTCTTCAATACGGGGACAACGGCTTCGCGCGCGGCCAAGACCGCTTGAAATTCGCGCAGCTCCCGTTCGCCGGCCTGCACGGGATCGCCGTCCAGCGTATCGCGCGCAAGCGGCTTCCACTGGCTGAGAGACAGCCACTTGTTCCCGTTCATGCCCGTTGCGAGCGCGTAATTCTCCAGCAGGTCGAACGTTTCCCGGGTTAGACTGCCGTCCTCCGGCAGGAACAGCTCTGTTTTGATGCAGCGGAAAACCGCCTCGAACCGCCAGCCATAGGTCGCGATCTCCAGCGCGGAGCGGATAAATTCGACGAGCGGGTGGTGCAGCGCGGCATTCTTCTGATCGAGGAAGAACGGAATTTCGTAATCGGAAAAGACGGCCTTGATATAATCGTTGTAATCCGGCGCATTGCGGACCATGACTGCCAGGTCCCGGTACCGGAGACGCTCGTCCCGTACCCGCCGTACGATGTCGCGCGCCACGCCCTCCACTTCAGCCCTTCGGCCGGATGCGGCATGAAGCGAGATCGCTCCGTCTTCAAGCTCCGATTCCGTCAGCTGGAGGGGCTTCCTCCCGCCATGACCGTAATAACGCTCCACGTGCGCAAGCATCGGGCTGTCCTTGAAGCGGTAAGGCGTGCCGTCAAGCAGCAGCGGCTCTTCGACGTCCACCCCATTGTTCACGGCGAGCTCGCGGAGCTTCAAGAACGTTTCGGCCGTCGGACGGAACAAGTCCAGCTCATGCGGCATTTCCCCGTTATCATAGTGCTTGTCCAAGCAGAGGGTCACGGTCATATTGCCGGCATGCTTCATGAGCGCTTCCAGCGCTTCCAGCTCCTTAGGCGTGAAGCCGTGGAAGCCGTCGACCCATATCTCGCAATCTTTCATGGAAGGCGATTCGCCGAAGCCGCGTACCAGCCAGCCCAAATAATCCTCCGCGTCGACGTACAGACCGGCGAGTTCTTCCTCCAGCCGGCTCGAGATAAGCTCCAGATCGCCAAGCTTGCGTCTCAGAAGCGAGCTTCCGGACGCAGGGAGATGATGCTCTCCGAATCCTTGCAGCGCCTCGGCGTCGATGCCGTACCTCTTCCATTCCGTCATCAGCTCGCCCAGCCGTTCAATGAAGCCGTGCTGGCTCTCGCTGCCTTGAAATAGCTGCAGCTGCGCGTTCAGCCGGGACACGATTTTGTAGAGCAGCATGTTTTTGCCGTTCTCGCTGATCGGGGTAAGCGCCGTGCCCCCGGTTTCCTGCATCACCCGAAAGGAGAGCCGCCGGAAGCTGAGCGCCTGCGCCCGGATCGTTCCCGTTAGCGGCGACTTTCGCCCCCCGAGCAGCGCGTATTCCGTTTGGAAGGTCGCCTGCTCCGGTACGAGCATGATCAACGGAGCGCCGTCCGGCTTCTCCAAAATCCGGCTCGTGATCGCCGACAAGCAATGATGGGTCTTGCCAGCCCCCGAGCGGCCGATTACAAAACGAAGCGCCAATGCGCTCACCTCCCCATTCTCATTCTTCGATTCTTCTATTCTAGCATACCGGCTGCTATCTGTTCATTAGAAATACGAATGTTTGTTCGTTAATGGAGCAGGTAAATCCTGTTCCGCCAGCCGTAGCAGCGTGGAAGCAATCAAAGCAGGAACAAAAAAAGCGACCCCTCAAGGAGCCGCCTCATCTTTTGCCTATTTTTCGAACTACCATTCTATCCGATCTAACCGAGTTATCCGATATAACCGTCTCACCCGTTGCCGGAGCAACCCGCTTCTTCCTGCTAAGCTTTGCTGCGAACCTCGAAAATGCCGAATTTCAAGTAATGACCCTCGTTAACGCCTAGAATCTGCGGATGGTCCTTCCCGGCGGCACGCCACTCGATGAGACGCAGAATTTTGCCCGCATCGGCGGCCGCTGCCTGGATCGTCTCCAGGAAGAGCTCTGGACGCATATGGTACGAGCAGCTTGCCGTCACGAGATAACCGCCTTCGTTCACAAGCTTCATCCCGTGCAGGTTGATGTCCTTATAGCCTCGGACCGCTCCTTCGACCGCATGCTTCGATTTCGCGAAGGCCGGCGGGTCCAGGATGACGACATCCCACTTCCGCCCCGCGTCGCTGCTCAGAGGCTTCGAGGTGTCCAGCTTCGCCCCTTTGGCATTCGCCGCGTTACCGCGATCTATCCGCTCCTCGACGCCCTTCACCTGCGTGCGCAAGTATTCGAAAGCATCCGCGACGACAAACTCAACGCGATCCGTGAAGCCGTTGCGCTCGACATTGCGCTGCGCCGTCTCGATGGCATGGGCGGAGACATCCAGGCACGTTACTTTCTTCGCGCCGTACTTGCATGCATGGAGCGTGAAGCTGCCCGTGTGCGCGAAGCATTCCAGCACCGTGGCGCCGTCCCAATACGGGAAGGTGACGATTTTGCCATTGGCATTGACCGGCACGAGCGCAGGCTCCTTCAATTCGTCGATGACGCCCGTATCGTCGGCTTCCGCTGCCGCTTGACCGGTACCGGCCCGGTCGACGAGACGAATGCCGCTTCGTACGCCCCAGCCCTTCATAAGCGGAGCGATCGAGGCGCGATTCTCCCGCTGATCGAAGAAATAGCCGGTTTTCTGCCCTTCCACGATATCGACCTCAAGCTTCAGTCCATTCTCGATGATCTCTACGATCCGCGGACACTCGCCGTATAAGGTTCCCGTGCGCTCTTCCAGCCCTTCCAAGCCGCGAACGGAAACATCGCTTCTCTCGTAAATGCCCTTCGGCTCGAAGACCGCGACGAGCGCCGCTACAAGCGCTTCGCGATGGACTTCCATGCCGAGCGTCAGCAGCTGAACGACGAGCACTTCACCGAAGCGGTCGACGATGAGTCCAGGAAGAAAATCCGCTTCGCCGTAGACGAGGCGGCAATCGCTGCCGTTCACGAACCTGTCGCGATGCTGCTTGCACCGCTGCAGCCGTTCCGTGAAGAACGCTTCGTCCATCGCTTCCAGCGGCTTGTAAGCCGTCACGCGGATCGTAATCTGAGAGGCGGGATTCCAATACCCGGTCGCCAGATAACGCCCTTGATGATTGATGACGTCCACCAGCCCTCCAGGAGCCGCTTCGCCTTCCATCCGATCGATTTCACCGGCAAATATCCAAGGATGGCCGGATTCCGTTCTCTTTTTGCGTTCCTTCTTTAATACCGCTTTTGCGCGTTCCATTTCGTGATCTCCGCCCTTTTCGCTGCTGAATGCTTGTCATGCCTGTCTTCTTGTGCGCATATGTATCGTTACCTGATTGTAAAGGAGTTCAAATCGTTATGCTCTATGCGATCGCGCTGCCCATGATCGGCGGCTTCGTCTTGTTCCTGTCCGGCATGCGGACGATGGAATCCGCTCTCCAGCGGTCCGTCGGCCGTCGTCTTCACCGGATTCTGGCAAGGTTCACGTCCACGCCGCTGCACGGCCTTGCGGTCGGAACCGCAGCAACGGCTGTCCTGCAGAGCAGCACAGCCGTTACGGTTATGTCCATCGGAATGGTGAATGCCGGACTTCTGACGTTTCCGCGCACGCTCGGAATCGTGCTTGGCACCAATATCGGCACCTGCTTGACAACGGAGCTGCTCGGATTGAACCTGGGCAGATACGGCCTGCCGCTGCTAGGCTTCTCCGTCGCGTTATGGCTGCTGACGGCGCTCTTCGGCGAAATGGGATTCGCCCGCAGCCGCACCTCCGGTACGGGAACTGCACGTCTACTCGCCCCGCTGCGTACATGGGCCGTCGTGACGGGCGGGTTCGCCCTGCTGCTCATCGGAATCAGCATGATGCAGTCCATTGCGCCAGCCGTGCGGTCTACCGCCTTTTTCGACGCTTTCCTGTCCCGCGCCGATGCCAGCGTTTTCTGGGGGCTGGCGGCCGGCATCGTACTGACGGCCGCGATTCACAGCAGCGCCGCCGTGATCGGGATCGTCATGGGCTTGGCGGAAACCGGCGCCATGCCGGTCGAGGTCGGCGTCGCCATCGTCCTCGGCGCCAACGTCGGCACCTGCGTCACAGCCGTCATCGCGGCCATCGGCGGCACGCGCTCCGGCCGTTTCGTCGCTTGGTCGCATGTGCTGCTCAACGTCGGCGGCGCCGCTCTGTTCGCGCCGTTCACCCCGCAGCTGGGAGCGGCTGCAGCTTGGCTGAGTTCATCTCCTGTCAGTCAGATCGCCCATGCGCAGACCTTGTTCAACGTCGCCTGCTCGCTGCTCGCGCTGCCGCTCTGTTATCACCCGCGCATCAGGAAGCTGAACGCCGCTTGATGCTTAATGATCAGCGTCGAACGGGCCGTTAAGATTCTTCCGCGATTTTCAGCCCGAGCAGCCGCAGCGCGCCGCCCAGGATCCGGTCGTTATTGTGATAACCGGACTGCTTCTGACGTCTCCAAGCTTCCGTTGGCGCAAACCATTCGACGCCGCGGATTTCCTCCACCTGCGCCTGAAGCTTGCCGCCGATGGCTTCGACCAGATAATAATGGACCTCTTTATCGACGAGCCCTTTAGACTCATGGCTGTAGCGATATTTGATCTGATCGATCGGAGACACGATGGCGCCTTGTATGCCGGTTTCTTCCACAATTTCGCGCAGAGCCGTTTGCTCCACCGTCTCGCCCGGCTCCATCTTGCCTTTCGGCAGCGATATCTTGCCGTAACGGTCTTGAATAAGCTGGATTTGCAATTCGCCGTTTACCCGGCGAAATACGACGCCGCCTGCAGAAATTTCCTTCATTTCGCGTCTCCCCTCCGCCCTATCGTGATTGGCTCATTATGTAGAGCAAAGGATTCTTCCGCCGCCATCGAACAGGGGCTTCAGAATCCTTGCAGCGAACACTATTCCGTTAGGCTTGCGCCTGCATCGCCTGCGGCAGCGGTTTGCGCTTCGCTTCTTCCGCGCGCGCCGCGCCTTCCGGACGCACTGCGGCGGACGTGTGCTCATCCACGACGCGAACCAGCTGGCCGTAGCATTCGTTGACGCCGGCCTGCGTGACTTTCACGCGGCACAGCTCGCCTAGCAGCGATTCGGAACCCTCGAACACCACTTGGATGTAGTTGTCGGAGTAGCCCATGACGCGGCTTTCACCGGATGGTCCCTTAAGCTCGCGCTCCGGAATGACGTCCAGCACTTGGCCGACGTACTTCTCGGCGTATTTCAGCTGCATCCGCTCGGACAAGTCGATCAGTTGATGAACGCGTTCGTTCTTCACTTCCTCGTCAACCTGATCCTCCATGCGCGCGGCAGGCGTTCCCGTCCGTTTGGAATACGGGAAGACATGCATTTCCGCGAAGCCGAGCTCTTCCATGAACGCAAAGCCGTTGTTGTACATCTCTTCGGTTTCGCCGGGGAACCCGACGATGACATCCGTCGTGATCGCGACGCCCGGCATCGCCTCGTGAAGCCGGCGGATTTTTTCCGCGAACTGTTCGACCGTATATTTGCGGCGCATCCGCTTCAAGACGTCATTATCGCCCGCTTGAAGCGGGATATGCAGATGCCGGCACATTTTGCTCGACTTGTTGAGTACCTCGATCATCTTGTCGTCGATTTGGCTCGCTTCGATCGAGCTGATCCGAATGCGCTCCAAGCCTTCGATGGCGTCAAGATCCCAGATCAGATCCGTCAAACGGTAGTTCTCCATATCGTCGCCGTATCCGCCGGTATGAATACCTGTCAGTACGATTTCCTTGTACCCTGCGGCCACAAGCTGACGCGCTTGTTCCAGCACGCTCTGCGGATCGCGGCTTCGGGACAGACCGCGCGACCACGGAATGATGCAGAACGTACAGAAGTTGTTGCAGCCTTCCTGGATCTTCAGGAAAGCGCGCGTGCGCTCTGCGAAGTCCGGTACGTCGAGCTCTTCGAACTCGCGCGTCTTCATAATGTTGCGAACGGCATTCACGGGCTTGCGATCGTTCTGCAAATCCGTAATATAGCCCATCAGTTTGTCGCGATCCTGCGTGCCGATGACGAGATCGACGCCCTCGATCGCGAGGATCTCAGCCGGCGATGTCTGCGCGTAGCAGCCCGTCACCGCGATAATCGCGTCCGGATTACGGCGGATGGCGCGGCGGATGATCTGCCTGCTTTTCTTATCCCCCGTGTTCGTCACCGTGCATGTATTGATCAAATAAACGTCCGCGGTCGTCGTCTCGAAATCAACCTGTTCATAACCTTCGTTCTTGAACAGCTGCCAGACCGCTTCCGTATCGTAGAAGTTAACTTTACAGCCCAATGTGTAAAAAGCAACCGACGGCATGTCGTTAAACGCCTCCCATTTCTCCGGATTCATACATGAGGCAGGCGAGCCCAACCATCGCAGCGGTTTCCGTGCGCAAGATTCGCTTGCCGAGACCGACGATAACCGCGCCGGCCTTCTCTGCTTCTTCGGCTTCCCGTTCGGTGAAGCCGCCTTCCGGGCCGACGATGAGGAGAACGCGTCTCGCCTCGTCACCCCAATTTGCGCATTGATCGGCGACGGCTTCTCGCAAGCCCCGACCTCCGCTTTCCTTCTCATAGCAAAACAACGCCAAATCAAACGCAGGGATCAATGCCAGCAGCGCCTTCCACGGCTCGACGGCATGGATGGCCGGAATACGGCTCCGATGCGCCTGCTCGGCGGCTTCCTTGGCAATTTTGCCCCAGCGTTCCAGCCGCTTGGCTTCTTTCTTCCCGTCGTACTGGACGATCATCCGCTGGGACTCGAACGGCACGAATGCCGCTGCCCCGATTTCGGTGCCCTTCTGGATGACCAGCTCCATCTTATCGCCCTTCGGCAGGCTTTGCGCGATCGTTACCGACCATTCCGGCTCTCCGCTGATCGGCAGCCACTCCGCTGCTTCCGCTTCCACCTTGCCAGGTGATAACGAGACAATCTTCGCCTCCGCCACGCGGGAAACGCCGTCGCTCACCATGATGACGTCGTCCGTTTCCATGCGCATGACGCGCGTTATATGATGAGCATCGTCTCCGGCAAGCGCAATCCGGCTTCCTTCGATCTGCTCTGGCGTTACAAAATATCGCTGCATGGCTGGCATTACCTTTCCCGTCAAATCGCAGGCCGACCTATCATCGGTCTACGTGAAAACTCCAACCTACATCATACACGTTTTGCCCACGCTCCGCCAGCCGTCTTAAACATTTTCCAGCGGGCCGTCAAAGGGTTAACGTGAAGCATCGTAAGAAAATTTAGCCCAGTCGACGTTGTCGAACACCAGTTCGCAGGTGCGGATGAGCCACGATATAATATCGCCGGAATACGCGAACAGCGGATCCAGCGTCTCCGCGCGCAGCGATGGAATAAACACGATCAGCAGGAAAACGAAAATGCCCCAATGCGCGTTCTGATCCATTCGGATGCGTACGTTCGTCGGCACAAGATCTTGAATGATGCGATAACCGTCAAGCGGCGGAACCGGAATAAGGTTGAAGATGAAGAGCATGATGTTGATCGTGATCAGATAATACAAGAAATGCACGATTGCGCGGTGAGCGCCGATCGAGCCTGCATCCAGCAGCCCGGTCTGATTCAATACATGGACCGCCAATACGCCGATGGCAGCCAAAATCAAGTTGCTGATCGGCCCCACCGCCGATACGACGATGCCCATGAGTCGAGGATGCTTGAAGTTCCCCCGGTTCACGGGAACAGGCCTCGCCCATCCGAAGCCGGCAATCAAGATGAGCACCATGCCGAGCACATCCAGGTGCATCCGCGGATTAAGCGTCACCCGGCCGGCGTCGTACGCCGTCCGATCTCCGAACTTATAAGCAGCGTACGCGTGCGCAAACTCGTGCACCGTGAACGCCAGCATGATAACCAGAAAAATGAACGGGATATCCTTGACCGGATACCATAAAAGATCCGACACGCTTCAACCTCCTAAAAGTTTTGTGCGAATCTACTTGAGCAACCTTCATTGCGAGCACAAAACTCGCTTCGGAAGCATACGCCAAGTTTTGTGCGAATCTACTTGAGCAATTTCATTGCGAGCACAAAACTCGCTTCGGAAGCATACGCCAAGTTTTGTGCGAATCTACTTGAGCAACCTTCATTGCGAGCACAAAACTCGCATCGGAAGCATACGCCAAGTTTTGTGCGAATCTATAATTATTCCGGCTTCTGCGCCACGAACGCGATCCAGTCCTGCTCGCGCTGGCGGTCCACGATCTTGAAGCCGGCAGCTTCAAGGCCTTTCTCTACCGCTTCCTCTTTGTTCTTGAAGATGCCGGAGGAGATATAGATACCGCCCGGCTTCAGCGCCGCGTAGACGTCATCGAGGAACAGCAAAATAATCTCCGCGAGAATATTAGCTACGACGATATCGACCGGAACCGTGACGTTCAGCGGAACGGCAGCCTCGCCTTCCTCCTGATTGTTCAAAACACCGAGCAAGTCGCTCAAATGTACTTGGATGTCACCTTGGAGATTGTTTAGCTGGCTGTTTTCCTCCGCCGAACTTACCGCCACGGGATCCAGGTCCAGCGCAAGCACGCGGCGGGCGCCGAGCAGCATCGCGCCGATGGCCAAAATACCCGAGCCCGTGCCGACGTCGATGACTTCCTCGTCGCCTTTAATGACCGACTCCAGCGTGCGCAGGCAAAGCGCGGTCGTCGGGTGTGTCCCTGTTCCGAAAGCCATGCCGGGATCCAGCTCGATGATTCGCTCTTCCGGCGAAGGCGTGTAGTCTTCCCAGGTCGGCTTGATCGTCAGTCTTTCCGTAACGCGGATCGGCTTGAAATATTGCTTCCAAGCATTTGCCCAATCGTCTTCGTCGACCAATGCGGTCGTAATCTTGTATTCGCCCGGATCGATATCGAACGTGCGGAGCTCATCGATTCGAGGCGGGAGCGATGCGACAAGAGCGTCGAGATCGGAGTCCAGCTCGGAGAAATAGCCTTTTATGACGGCCTGTCCCTCCGGAATATCGTTCAGCGGATGCTCGTACCATTGGCCGAACGACGTGTCGCGCTGCTTGTTCAGCGTACCTGATTCTTCAATGGATACGCCGTCCGCGTCCAGTTCATGCAGGAAGTTCGAAATCATTTCGATTGCTTCTTCCGTCGTCTCGATCGTTATTTCATGCCATTTCACGTTCTATGTCCCCCTGTTATTCAACGTTCACTTATTTTCTTATGTAAACCTATGACGTCTATTCTACACTAGAAGCCGTATCTGCACAAAATCGCCAAAACGCTACGAAACGCAAACAGCCCGTTCCCGACGCGGGAACGAGCTGCTTGCGACCGAGCTACCGGCGCGTCTGCCTGCTTGTCGACATTAGCCGTTAATAAATTGCGCCTTGACGAGCATGCGCTTGATCATGGCTGCCGCTTCACCGCGAGTCGCCTTGCCTTGCGGCAGGACGGTTCCATCGGCATAACCCTTCATCAGACCGGCTTGAACCGCCGCCGCGATTTCGGGTTTTGACCAGCCAATCTTGGCTGCATCCTGGAACGCGCCGATAATCGCTGCTTGATCATTCGACGATACGGCGAGACGAACATTCGCATAGTTCAAAGCACGAACGAGAATGACCGCGATTTCTTCGCGCGAGATTTGCGCGTTCGGACGGAACGTCCCGTCCTTGTAACCCGTGATGATGCCGGCATCGACCGCTGCGCCGACTTCTTTCGCATACCAAGCAGCGTCCGCTACGTCCGCGAACTCGCTACTGCTCGGCGCCACGGACAAACCTAGCGCACGAACCGCCATTGCCGCGAACTCCGCGCGGGACACATTGCGGTTTGGCTCGAATTTGCTATTCGACGTACCGTCGATAACCAGCTTGTCGGCCAGCAGCCCGATGTCGTCTTTGCCCCAATATGAAGCGGTATCCGTAAACGGCTTGTGATTCGTGACGACGGCATAAATGCTGTTGCCGTTACGCTTGATGGTAGCCGTCGTCTGTCCGCCGGTCGTTTGGAATACCGTCGGCACGAATTTCAGCGTTTTCGTAGTCGGATCATAAGTGACGCCTGTAGCGTGGGAAGGATCCACGTTGCCGCTCAAAACAATTGAACGGGAAACATACGAATGGCCGTAAGGCACATCGATCGCTTTGCCGTCGGTACCAACGGCTTGAACGTTGAACTCTACCGGGTTAGTAACCAAGGTAACTCCTTGAAGTTCAGCTGCCTCACGAACGTTGTCCGTACTTGCTTTCGCAATCGTAATCTTGATCGTCAAATCATCCGGGTTAACGCCCAAACCCTTGGCCAATTGCGCCACGTCCAGCACGCTAAGCGGCAGTTCATAGTTGCCGGCCGCCGAAACGAAATGAATCGATTTGCCGCCTTGAATGCCTGCCGTCAGGCTCGAAGCGGGGAGAACGACCGAATCGGTGGCCAGGTTGACCGTGACTGCATTGAATGCCGCAAGCGAAGCCGTCAATTGCTTGCCGTCCACTTGGCCCTCTTTATCCGCGTCGATCGTCGCTGCCGGCGTTTCCGGGTTCTCCGGCGTGCCTACCGGCGGATAGTATGGGCCCGAGGTGTCGGAAGCGAGCGTGAACGCTTGGCTCAGCGACTTGGCCTTTTCCGGACCGTCCGTATCCACCCAGATGCCAGGCAGTGCAGTCGCGTCGGCAGAAGCGCTCTTCGCCTTCAGCGTTACGTTCACCGTACCGCCATTCGGAAGCGATAAGCCATCCAGCACCACATAGGAGCCGTTCTCCTTCACTTCGCTTGCGCGAAGCGCGCGTTCAGCGGAACCGCCGAACGATACGCTGTCCGAAGCCGCTGCCGACAGTCCCGCTGGCAGCTGCAAAAGCAGCGTTCCCAATGTCGAAGCTTCGTTCAGCTTGATCGCGTAATGAATATCCTTCGTCGAAGCCGATACATTCGCGACGCTCATGCTTACGGTGCCCGCGGCGCTTGTTACGGTCGAAGAATCTTCGGCCGGCACGCTCAGCGTGTACAGCCACATCTGGATCTTGTCCGGATCCAGGACGCCGAAGTCGTTGTCGTTCGCGATCAGAATCGAGTGGTCGTTCGGCATGTAGATGCCTTCCAGCTTCGAGTTCGGATAGCCGAACTGCTTCGTATCCAGTTTCAACGTCTTCGTAATCGGCGTGACCGATACGGCTTCCGCGCTCGGCGGCGTCACCGTGTACGGCGCGCTTGCCCCTTTCACGATTACGCCCTCCAGCGTGCTGTTTGCCGCCGCGCCTACCGCGCCGACGTTATCCAGCTTGCCGAGGAAGTCCGTCGCGTTCGTCAGATCCGCGTCGAAAACTTTCTTGTACTCGTAGTTCGCGTCGCGCTCGTCGACGATCAGATGGTTCTCGTCCACCGCGATCAGGTCCGAAATATAGTTGCTCACGTTCGCTGCATCATCCATCACGTAGACATATTCCGCGACCGCCGTCGGCACCGCTTGCGTGACGTCCAGCTTAATGATGCGTACCGCGCGGGACGCCTTATTCACCGCGCCCGTCGCAGAGATCGGATTGATCATCGGCGATTGGATCGCCGCGAACAGGTACTTGCCGTCCGGCGTCAAGGACGAGCCTTCCATGCCGCGATTCGGCATGCGCGTGCTCCATACGGCCGGCAGCGATTCGTTGATCGGTACCGCCGTCGCGTCCTCGTCGATAAACTTCTGCTTCAGCCCCGCGGGCACGATGCGCTGCAGGATCGTTCCATCGCGCTTCACCTGCACGATGCTCGGACGGTACTCCTCGCTCATCCAAAACGTATTCGTATGCTTATCGTAACTGATGCTCTCGAGGTCGAGCGCGTACGGATCGGGATTCAGCGTGGTGTAGTTCTTCACCGTGCCGTCTTCGTTATAGCTAATCGAACCGACCGGCACTTCGTCTCCCACGCCGTTGCCGACCAAATGGCCGCTGTCCTTGTTCGCTTCCGGGAAGTTCGATACGCCGCTGATGAAGGGCGTGCCCGTGA